>NZ_JAMQPV010000001.1:0-1200000 GCF_026151395.1 Leptospira limi | reverse complement strand
CATATTCTTAATGGCACTCGAAAGTTCAGAAAGCCCCCCACCTGGGAAAGTCACTGTCTCTTTGGATTTACCAGAATATACGGTAAAACTTCCTTCAGGAAGTCGAATGTCTGTATCAATTTCAACACCAGATAACTGGTGTTTACTTGCCATTTCAATGATTTCAAGTGAGCGATTTCCCGACTTGGCAGCACGGGATGCTTCTCCAGTGATCACTCCTTCCACAGAAGAGGACACGGATTTGGTAGCAAATGGAGCCGTAAACGAAACAAGGGCTCTGGTTTTGGTTTGTAAGTTGGTCGTTAGATTTTTGACCTCTCCCCAAATCTGAATCTGCATTTTGGCATATTCATTTTCGGTCTCCCATCGTTTGATGGGCCGGCGTTCCAATTCGACCAGTTTTTTAACGATATCGTTTGTGTTTTGCCCGGTCATCAGACCCGGCATGGTGTATGCTGGCATATCGTCCCAAATCCCTCTGAATCTAGTGTCGTCGAATTCTACAAAAGGATTAGGAATTTACAGAATTTTTTCCTTCCCAAATCCTAGAATTATGACTGCTAACCCTACAGAAAAAATAGAAATGGGGAACCAAAATATCTTTTTCGACCGCGAACTTTCCTGGATCGACTTCAATTACCGTGTACTAGAAGAATCCTTTGATAAAGAAAATCCACTCTTAGAACGGCTAAAATTTTTATGCATCACTGAATCCAATTTGGATGAGTTTTTTATGGTGCGTGTGGCGGGCCTTCTCAATTTGAAAAATGCGGGGATCGAAGAAAAAAGCCTGAATGGAAAAAGAACATCAGAAACCATCGCAGAACTTTATTCTAAAGTTGGCCAATTTGTTAAAAAACAATATGAATCACTGGATGAGATCTTAATTGAACTCAAACAAAACAAAATTGTAGTCGTACAAGATCCAAGTGAACTTGCAGGTGATGACATTCAGTTTGTGAAAAATTATTACAAACGCGAAGTATCATCCATTCTCACTCCACTGGCCATCGATCCATCTCACCCTTTTCCCCATATTCTCAATCGAACTCTAAATCTTGGGATCACATTGTATTCAGATGATGACAAAAACAAAATTAAGGAACTTTTTGCGATTGTCCAGGTGCCAAGTGTATTACCTAGATTTTTGCAATTACCTCCCAACCTAGAAAGTGATACTAGAAGGTATTTTCCATTAGAAGAGATCATTAAACTCCACTTAGGTGATTTGTTTTATGGAATGAACGTAAAACAAATCCATACCTTTAAGATTGTAAGAGATGCTGATATCTCAATCAATGAAGAACAAAACATTGGTGACCTTCTCACCACAATGAAAAACGAATTAAAAAACAGAATGTGGGGAGATGCTGTTCGTTTGGATGTCCACTCAGGTGCAGGCCATATCAAGGAACTACTCCGGGGTTTATTGGAACTCGAAGAATACCAAGTAATGGAGATTCCCACCTTACTTAGTTTAAACGACATGATGTTTTTCCAAAGTTTGGAAAAAACAAGCCATTTAAAGTATTCGTATCCAGTTCCAAAATCTGGTTTTGCAGCCAAAAAAAGTGAATCGATATTTTCTGAGATTCGCAAAAACGATCACTTACTCCACCACCCATATGAAAGTTTTAAATCGATAGAAGACATGTTAAAAATTGCAAGCCAAGACCCAAAGGTCCTTGCAATCAAAATGACCTTGTACAGAACTTCTGGAGATTCTCCCATTATACAATACTTAGGTGAAGCAGCTGAGAATGGAAAACAAGTAACAGTACTTGTGGAACTCAAAGCTCGATTTGATGAAGAAAGGAACATACGTTGGGCAAAAAAATTAGAAGATAGTGGAGTTCACGTTGTTTATGGTGTTGTGGGTCTTAAAATCCATTGTAAGATGTTACTCATCGTTCGTAGAGAAGAAGACAAACTAAACCGTTATGTCCACCTTGGAACAGGGAATTATAACTCAACAACAGCAAGGTATTACACAGACATTAGTTTGTTCACAGCAAATCCTGAGATCACAGAAGATGTTGCCATTCTCTTTAACACAATCACAAGTTCAGGCAAAATGCCTAGACTCTCTAAAATTTATGCAGCACCAACATTTCTAAAAGAAGAGTTTTTACGACTCATCCAAAGAGAAACTGACAACGCAAAATCAGGAAAACAGGCTCGTGTCATTTTCAAAATGAACTCTCTTGTTGACCCAGATGTGATTTTAAAACTTTATGAAGCATCCCAAGCAGGTGTAAAAATCGATTTGATTATCAGAGGAATTTGTTGTTTGCGACCAGGAATTCCAGGTGTTTCCGATCGTATAAATGTTCGTTCGATTGTTGGTAGGTACTTGGAACATTCCAGGATTTATAGTTTTGAAAATGGTGGAAAACCAGAAGTTTACTTAGCCTCTGCAGATTGTATGCCAAGAAACTTCCTTCGCCGAATTGAAGTCATGTTTCCGATCTTACAAGACAAACATAAAAAACGAATCGCAAAAATACTAGAATTACTCCTACGAGACAATACACAAGCGCGTGTATTGGAATCAGACGGAAGTTATACGAGACTCACTCCAGGTGATGATGATCCTGCTGTGAACTCACAAATTGATATGGTAGATATCTAAAGGAATCAAAATGGATTTTACAAAAACAAAAACTGAACTAGGAAAACTCATCGGAGAAAAAAAAGTCATCCAAAAAAACGATGGAACCATGGATGATGCCTTATTCGATTCTTACGGAACCGATCGCACAAAAGTATACCCTCCGAATTACCAAGTATTAGTATTCCCTGAATCGACTGAAGATGTAGCATCCATTGTTTCTTATGCATACCAAAATGGAATCTCTATAGTCCCATCCGGTGGAAGGACTGGTTATGCTGGTGGTGCTGTTGCAAAGGACGGGGAAATTGTGATTTCAATGTCGAAAATGAACCAAGTGATGGATTTTGATCCTTTTCTTGGCACCTTACACATCCAAGCTGGGATGATCACAAAAAACCTCCACAAAGAAGCAGAAGAAAGAGGGTTTTATTTTCCAGTAGATTTTGCTGCAACAGGATCCAGCCACATCGGCGGAAACATTGCAACAAACGCTGGTGGTGTTCGAGTTGTACGTTATGGACTCATCCGAGACTGGATTTTAGGGCTAACGGTTGTTACAGGTAAAGGAGAAGTTTTTCGTTTTAACGGCGAAATTTTGAAAAACAATACGGGTTATGATCTAAAACATTTATTCATTGGTTCGGAAGGAACCCTTGGTATCATCACAGAAGCTGTTGTCAAACTCACTAAACCACCCAAAGACATTCGTGTGATTTTCTTAGCAGTCCCAGAATACAAAAACATTTTGGAAATTTTCAAAGAAACACATAACTTCGATTTACCTTTATTAGCGTTTGAGTTTTTAACCGATTATTGTTTGGATAAAGTGAAAGAACACTTAGGTGTTCCAGACCCATTCCAGGCAACTAGCAAGTACTATGTGCTAATGGAATTTGAAGTAAACAACGAAACCGATGAAGAAAAACTCTATTCGATTTTAGAATCCATCACAGAAAAAGAACTCATCACCGATGGATCCATTGCACAAAACTCAAGGCAAAATGAAACCTTTTGGAAGTATAGAGAGGGAATTTCGGAATCACTTTCTCTTGCTTATACCGTTCATAAAAATGATATTTCCCTCCCACTCCGAAATATGGAGGCCTTTTTAGGGGAAATGACTGCTCTTCTTTCCCAAAAATACCAAGGATTTTCCATTGCTCTTTTTGGTCATATCGGAGATGGAAACCTTCACTTAAACATTGTGAAACCAAAAGACCTGTCGGATGAAGTATTCTTCAAACAATGCAAACAAGTGGACCCTGAGATGTTCCAACTGATCCAAAAATACAAAGGTTCCATTTCTGCAGAACATGGAATTGGACTTCTCAAAAAAGACTATTTGGGATTTTCCCGTTCCCAAGGGGAATTGGATACCATGAAAGCGATCAAATTGGCATTTGACCCCAAAGGGATATTGAACCCAGGAAAAGTGCTGTAAACAAAGACAAAGCATTTCGAATTGATATTTTTTTTGGTCGTTCTGCTTATTTGGTAAGCAATGGCCAAAAAAATGCTAGATTTTAATCAGAGATGGTCTAAACTGTAACTATGTTCAGAAAGATTACAAAAATCGTTGGAGTCACTCTCCTAACAATCTCTCTGGGCAGTGCATTCCTTTCGGAAGAAAATGTTTTGGTACGCACTCGCGGGGCTAAATCCAGCCGAGTGACAGGAAAGTCCCAACTTTCGGGATCTCATTTCCTTGTGAGCCAAAATACAACTTCAGAAGAAGGGACTGGCACAAAAGATTTAGAAGACATCCTCACTTGGAATGGAAAGGGAATCACTGGATTTTGGGCCATCACTGTCACCCAAGAACCATTTGAAGCTACACAATGGAATTCAAAACTCCTTTCTGACCAATATCTAAACTTACCTCCACCTGTATAACTCCTCTCTACCGCTTTAACCTGTGTCCCGTTAGGGGCACAGGATGTTTTTATTTTATTCCAATAGAATTGTTTCTCATTTGCCAAAACTTAACCGACTGTACCAGAGTGGTTTCGCGCTCTGGGCAGTCTTTTTTTTCATACTTTTTCGTCCCATCCACTAACAATTGTGCAGAATGTGAAATCCATTGCACATTCTCAAAATTTGGCACCGATTAAAAGATTGAGTATAGACTTCGGTAGGAATATGTGGACATTATGACGGGAAACTGGTCAAATAAACTGATTGCACTGCTACTTGTGGCAACCGTAGGTTTCCCATTTGATAGCAACTCAGACGCCGTTTCCGAATACTTCGAAGCAAACCTCCAACAGATCAAAAAATCATACACCAATGCCCTAGAAGCACCTGAGGACACTACAATTGAAGTCCCTCAGATCACGTCGATTGATGATAATGCTACTTTAAGCCGTTCACGAGCTGACTTTTTAGATTTTATCAATGAGTACAAAAACTATGATCTCTCAGAAGATTTAATCATCTCTTATATTGACTTACTTTCTATCGGGATACTAATCCCAAATTTACTTTCTTCTCTACTGCTCAACATTCCTCCCCCAATTTCTCTCGCTTAAACCTTTATCGGCACTTACGAATCCGGAAGTAAACCACCTAACAAGGATGGTATACCTGCATTCGTTGCACTCAAGAATTTAAAAAATTTGGTAACTTATGAACGCTTATTACAAAATCGGCATCTACCTATCCCTTCTGTTTGTGACATCCATTCTTTCAGAAGAAATGAAAGTCGCACAAGCAAGTGAGGCTCTCAGGAGACAACTAACGGATGATAATCCAAGGTCTTCCCTTGGATCTAGTCTGTATCCAGATGACCAAAAATACACCCGAGACATTGATTTAGAAAAAGCTGAATCCTTGTTATGGAAAAACAACTTACTCCTCATTGCATCTAGATTCCAAATCGATGTTAAAAAAGCGGGAATATTACAAGCAGGGTTATATGCAAACCCAAACATAGCCATTGACCAAAGTATTTATGCTGAACCTACACAGAGGTATTTTGATACAACTCGTTCGGGTCAATCTGTTGTCCAAATACAACAAGTTTTTTTGCTCGGTGGTAAAATTGATAAACGAGTTAAAGTCGCAGAACTAAATGCTAAAATTTCTGAACAAGAATTTTATGACTTAACCAGAGCACTCATTACAAAACTGAGAAGAACGTTTTATACAATTTACTTCTATAAAAAGGCAGTGGTTTTTTATGACCAAAGTATAGCTTCTATTGAAAAAACAGTAGAGTCCTCTGAACTCGCTTACAAACGAAGAGCTCTCTTACAAGCAGAACACTTACGTCTTAAAGCTTTATTATTCTTTCTGAAAAAAGAGAGAGAAGACTTAGCTATTAAAGTCTACGAAAAAGAAGCAGAATTAAAAATCCTATTGAATGATGATTTTTATCGCGATGCTAGGGTTGAATTTTCACCTAAAATCAATGAACAACATTTGGATTCCATAGTTCCAAATAATGTAAAACTCGAAGATTTAGTTGAGATCGCACGTGAGAATCGACCAGACCTTAAAAAAGCATTACAAACATTACGTTATGAAGAAGCAAATCTAGAACTCCAATATGCAAATGCCATTCCTGATTTATCCTTTGGTCCTGTATATAACAGAGGAGGAACGGCTTTTCAAAATTATTGGGGAGTAACTGCACAGTTAACTGTTCCATTATTTGATCGAAACCAAGGGAATATCCAAGCAGCGGAAAAAGCAATTTTAGTTCGTAAACAAGAACTAAAAAACAATATCTTGGAAGTAGAAAACGAAGTGGCTGTTGCTTACCAATCTGCTCGTATCAAAGACGCTTTATACAAACGATTCATCGATGCTTATATCAAGGATTACGGGAGTTTATCTTTAGATATGATTATGAGTTATGAAAAGAAATACATCACGATCCTCGAGTTCGCTGACTTCTTTGAAACTTACCGATCAAGTGTTGTTGAGATGTTAAAACTCCAAACGGATCGTATGGAAGCCATTGAAAATGTAAATTATGTCGTGGGAAAAGGAATCTTCATCCCCAAGTCCGAAAACCAAACTTATCCAAAATCTGAGGAATAAAATGTTAGTTACCTTAAAATCGTTAAATCAAAAAGCAAAAATCCTCCTGATTTCTGGAGTTGTATTGATTGTAGTCGCTGTTCTGTTTTTGGTGTTTTCCAAAAGTGCAAAACCTGCTCACAAACATCCTGAAAAGGCAGAAGTATTTGATGATGGATTACGAATTGAATTTAAACCCAACAGTCCAGGCCTTGAGATCGTTAGATCAACCGTCATTGGTGGAGGTGGAGAGTTTGTAAGTTTAGAAGCACCTGCAAGGCTTATTGCTTCCACTTCTCCTTCAGTTAGTAATGGCTCAAGAATCATTCTCTTCGAATCAGCCGAGTTAAACGATTTGTATGTCGGTTATGTCCATGCAAAGAACAAACTCCACAGATCCAATAAAAACCTAAATCGTATTAAAGATATGTTTGTTCACCGAGTTGCTACAGAAAAAGATTTGGTAGAATCTGAAACTGATGCTGGTAACGATGCAGCAGAACTCGCAGAATTCGAAGGAAAACTTCGGGCACAAGGATTAAATCCAAGTGAGTTAAGCACGGCAGGAAGTTTAAAAGCTTGGATCATTACTGATGTTCCTGAATCACAAATCTCTACCTTAAAAAAAGGAAGAAAAGTAAAAGTGGTTTTTGCCTCTTTCCCTGATGAAGAGTTTATTGGAACTGCTGAAGCCATCGGGGATAACGTAGACCCATTAACGAGAACTGCAAAAATGCGTATTATCGTTGTGAACGAAAAATACAGATTAAAACCAGGTATGTTTGGTGTTGTAAAATTCCCCGAACAAACTGGTGGAGATAGTGTTGTATTACCTTATACTGCAATTGTAACTGTTGAAGGTAAAAACTATGTGTTTGTCGAAGAAAAACCATTAACATTCAAAAGACGTGAAGTTGTTTTGGGAATCTCAACAAAAGAACGAGTGAACATCATCGAAGGACTTTCTCCTGGTGAAAAAGTTGCGATCCAAGGTTCCATATTGTTAAAAGGTCTCAGTTTTGGTTTCTAAGATGAAGCAGATAATCTTTAGTCTTTTATTTCTTACTGTTCTAGGAACCAATTTATATTCTCAATCATCTCCTTATCCAAAGGATAAAAATGGGAATGAAATCAAACCAGAATGGACTCCTTCTAAACCAAATGAATCTGCTTTTGGTGATGATGAAAAACTAAATCAAAATAGTTTAGATGAAAAACGATTACCAAAAACGACTAACTTTTGGGTTTATGGTGCATCGATTGGTTCTCCTGCGAGTATTAATTTTAATTTAGGTTATTACTGGAAAGACATCGTATTACGAGGGTCTGGTGGTGTATGGGGACCACAATGGAAAGGTGGCCAAATCGATTTGGGTTATACCTTTTGGAAAACACCTGTCATAACTCACAGTATCTCAATTGTAGGTGGTTATTTTGAAGTAAATCCATTTGCACCTGAAGTGGGTCGTGGTGGTCAATCCTCATACCCAACTGGAGTAAACATTCCTGGATACAATAGACGAGATCCAACACAGGAAGATTTACTCATTCGCTCCTATATTAATTCCATCGATTCCAATGTGGCTACTTATCTCGAATACGAAAGTAGAGAGAGACAAAGAGTTCATTTAACTCAAAGATATATTGGAGTTACGTACGACTTTTTACTTGGAAACTTCTTCCTTCAGTTAGGTGGAGGAATTGGCCAAGGCGATTATAGAAACCCTCAGCTTTTGCTACAAATGGGTTACCTCTTCAATACGAGGGAGTATCATGATTAAAGATTTTATCGAAACAGCACTTAAAAATCGAATTACCACAATCATTGCAGCAATTGTTGCAGTATTATTTGGAATTTGGGCATGGATAGACATTCGTAAAGAAGCATATTCCGACATCGCTGACACTCAAGTTCGATTGATTGCAAAATTTCCTGGGAAAGCAGCTGTAGAAGTTGAAGAAAGGGTAACTCTTCCCATAGAACGTGTATTAAACGCAATTCCTAAGGTTGCGGTGCGACGTTCAAGAACCATCAATGGTCTCGTTGTATTCCAATTTGTTTTTGAAGATGGAACAGACGATTATTTTGCACGTATGAGACTTATGGAACGTGTGGCAGATGCCGACATTCCAGAAGATGTACACCCTGCATTAGGACCCATGAGTTCACCTGTGGGTGAGATTTATCGATATGTTTTAGAATCTTCCGAGAATCACACCCCAATGGAACTACGAACCATCCAAGATTGGATTGTAATGCCTAAAATGTTACAAATTCCTGGGATTGCAGATGTTGTCACATTCGGTGGATTACCCAAACAATACCATGTTGTAACTTCTCCAGACAAACTGATTCGTTTTAAATTAACAATCGGTGATGTGATCAAAGCCATTCAAGAGAACAACTTAAATACAGGAGGGAATTTACTCCTCCAAGGGGAACAAGGTTTTCCTATCCGTTCTCTCGGAGCCATTCGGGATCCTAAACACATTGAAAACATCGTAGTCAAAACTGTGAATGGAGTTCCTGTGTTTATCCGTGATTTGGGTTCGGTTGAAATTTCTCATCCGATTCCAAGTGGGGTTTTGGGTTATACAGTCCAAAACGAAGAAGAAGGTTTAATTGATGTTGACTCATCTGTCCAAGGTTTGGTGGCGATGCGACGTTGGGGAGATCCCAATGAAATGGGAGAACGTATCCGTGAAAAAGTCAAAGAAATCAATGAAAACTACCTTCCTAAGGGAGTTCAACTTCGTAACACATATGACAGAACAGATTTAGTAAATTATACTCTTCGAACGATTGGAAAAACATTGGTTGAAGGTGTTGTTGTCGTAAGTTTAGTATTAATTTTCTTTATTGGAAGTGTAAGAGCAAGTCTTGTCGTTGTGGCAACCATTCCATTTGCCATGTTGTTTGCATTTTTACTCATGAACATGTCAGGAATTCCTGCAAGTTTACTTTCGTTAGGTGCCATTGACTTCGGTATTATCGTTGATGGTGCCGTCATCATGGTGGAAAATATCATGCGGCGTTATCGTGATGCAACACCTGAAGAAAAATCGCATGGGATCCTCGCATTTACAAGAGATTCTGCATCTGAAGTTGGAACAGAAATTCTATTTTCCATCTTAATCATCATCTTAGCCTATCTTCCAATTTTCTCATTCGAACGAATCGAAGGTCGATTATTCAAACCAATGGCGTTTACCATTTCCTTTGCGATTTTAGGAGCGCTCATCTTCGCAATGGCAGTGATCCCTGTGATCATGTCGATCATCTATAAACATTATTTTGAATCGGCAAATCCAGGACCAATTGAATGGCACAATCCATTTTATGATTGGATTGAGGGAAAATACAAACGTCTCATTGAATTCATTGTCAATCGTTCTAAAAAAGCAGTTCGTTATACATTCAGTGTTGTGACCATCTTCTTAGCCATTGGTATGTTTACCTTGGGAACAGAATTTTTACCGGAAATGGACGAAGGTGGATTTAACATTCGTATCTTTTTTCCAGTGGGAATTTCACTTCCAGAAGCTAGAAAATTTATGCCAAAGATCAGGCAAACGATCTATAAAAATGAACAAGTTAGCGTGGTCATTTCCCAGTTAGGAAGGAATGATGATGGAACTGACCCACTTCCGCCCAACCGACTCGAAGTATTGATTGGTTTAAAAGACTATAGTAAGTGGAAAGAAAAAATCACCAAACAAGAATTATTACTCAGAATGAAAAATGATTTGGAAGCCACTTTACCAGGTGCAAGGATCAGTTTTTCTCAACCGATTATGGACAACTTGTCAGAAGCAATCATGGGTACGATTGCCGACCTTGCTGTGTTTGTATCAGGAAATGATTTAAAAATCATGCGTGGGATTGGTAATGAAGTTCTAAAAGAAATCAAAGAAATGAAAGGTGCCAGTGAATATGGTATCGAACAAGAGGCGGAAAGTCCTCAGTTAACAATCAATATCAATCGAGAAGCTGCGGCACGTTTTGGTATCAATGTAATTGATATCCAACAAATGATTGAGGCCGCGATCGGGATGCAAAGAATTAGTACTTTGTATGAAGGTCCTTCTGACATTCCGCCAAAAACTCCAGCTCGTTTTGGAATCGTAGTTCGATTTTCAAAAGATTACCGTGCATCAAAACAAGCGATTGAAAATATGCCAATCATCTCTCCCAAAGGAGAAAGGATCCCATTATCTCAGTTAGCTGATATTGAAGTCATTGATGGACCAACGATGATCTTTAGGCAAGAAGGCCGTCGGGTTGTAACTGTTAGAACAAACATTAGAGGGCGAGACCAAGGTGGATTTGTTTCTGAACTCCAAAAACGTGTTAAGAAAAAAATCAAATTGCCAGACGGTTATGAAATCCGATTTGGGGGACAATATGAAAACCTTTCTAGGGTTGGGAAAAAATTAGCAATCGTCATTCCTATTACAATCCTCATCATCTTCGGAGTATTGTACTTGTTATATCGCAACCTAAAGTATGTCTATGTTGCACTTGCTTGTATACCTCTTTCCTTACTTGGGGGAATTTATGCACTATTACTTCGAGGGTATTACTTCAACGTGTCTGGTGGAGTTGGATTTATTTCACTCTTTGGAATTGCAACTATGGCAGGGGTGTTATTTGTTTCAAGGACCAACCACCTTCTCATTGAAGAACCAGATATTTCAACGAAGGCCGCAGTTAAAAAAGCTGCAGTCATTCAATTACGTCCAATGCTTATGACCATGTTACTCGCGTTACTTGGTTTAATTCCTGCAACTTTAGGAACAGGAGTAGGATCAGACGTACAAAGGCCATTGGCAACGGTGATTGTAGGTGGATTATTTTCAGCTATGTGCCTCGTTTTAACCATCCTACCTTCTCTTTACTTAGTTGTAGTTGGGGAAAGGAAACCAGATGCAAAAGAATTAGAAGAAATGAGTCACAAAAAACACATTCCATTTCTAGATTTTGTGAACGAACTGAGTGAAGAACCTTTAGAAGAAGAAGATGATGACGACAATGATACTCCTTCCAAGAAGAAGAAAAAACCTTCTAAAAAAAGGAAAAAATCTTAAAATACGAAACTATCATAAAAAAGTAAGTAGAGTGTAGAACTAACCTCTGGAAACAAATTCCAGAGGTTTTTTTATATCCTAACCGTTGCCGCGACCACAAACAATCGTTCCACTCTCGTCCTTCTATTATGATCCGTTTCAAAAACTGCATCCATCGATTCCCTTTGGATGGCTTCAAAACGTAATAGTCCAGGTAACCAATTCAATAAATCAAAAGTGATTGTATACCCATTAGTTAAAAAACCATTTCGTGTATATGTGGGAGCTAACACCTGTTTTGGATCGTAAAATCTCTCTAAACGCAAACTCACCCTAAATATATCTTCATACCGAAAGCTTGTCCAGAATGTACCATGATACCATTGGTTATAAACTCTAGACTCTCGGCTGATGTACATTGGCAAAACCGGATTGATTTCTTTCCACCAAGGTTCATAAGATAATGATTCCTTTGTCTTTTGTGCTCCGATGTCACCAGACATAGCAAAGGACAACCAATCTAAAACTTTCCATTCAACAATTGTATTATTGTACAACCTGGTTTGTTTTCGTTCATAGTCTGGTGCTTCATTGCCTACAAATTGATTCGCAGTCAGTATAAAATTAGGAGTAAAATGGTATTTAAATTGAGTTCCAAATGCTTTATCTTTATTTTGTTCTGTTATATTTTGCCAACCATTCATCACATGAAATTGAAATTGGAATTTTTCACTGAACTTAGTTGTTAGTCTTACCCCTGAGGAATAATAAGGAACATAGTCGAGTGCCATTGCTCTCGTATAATTCCAGTTATCGGACGAAATCCAAGATTCATGTCCAATATGACCGAAATAAATCCCAGCATCTAACCAAGTGTTTTTGGTTAACTTAAAACCTATATAGGCTTCTTGGATATGTTTAACGGCATTTTGATTCGAACTTAATTCCCGGTTACTTTCTGCCGCATAATTCGTATTGACTGAAGTTCCAAATTGTAAAGCAATTCTACCTCGGATTTTTTCTTCCTGCCACTTTGCATCGACAAATCCTAAATTGATATTAAACTCATCATTCCGAACCGCTTGTGTTGTATAAGCACGTTCTTTTGAGCGAGGATGATTTGCATTATGCGAATAATAAGTATCAACAAAAGCGCCGAATTTTAAACTTTTAGGTAATATATTTGGGTTTTCTTGATTTTGATTGGATGAATCGTTTTGGCTCTTTTGAACGATTTGATTTGACTCTTTATTTTGACTTGTTTCATTCGTTTCCTCAGCATATACATTTCCTGAGAGCAGAAAAAAAAAGGAAAGAATGAAGAGTAATGAAAAAAATTGATTCCGTGTTGGCATGAAATTCCGCTCATTACGAGCGGAGTTTAAAACTCATTTTTTAAGAAGTTCTTTGATCTCTTTTGGAAATGGTAGTAACTCTTCAGGGACTTGGATTAACTTTTTACGATAGTTCTTCTTGTACTCTTTCTTAAATTTTGTATGGCAAGATTTACAAGTCTCATCTGGTTTTCCCACAGCAAGTTTGGAATCAATGATTTCTTTCCATTCTGCTTTTTGGTCTTCTGGAGCCATGTCAGGAACTTTTGTGAGAATTTTATTGAGATAATCAGCATTATCCTTTTTGTCATATAACTTCGTCGCTGGTTTTGTATACTCTTCCATAAAATCATGGAGGTTCATCTCTGTGACTGATTTTGCTTTTTTTTCAGCGTTTAGTACAAACCCGAAAGAAACAAAAACCATCACCAAACTCAAAAATAATTTTAATTTCATATCTACCTTCTTGCGAAATTCTAAAGTTGATTGGTATGAGAATCAAGCCTGTTTTTGCGCATCAATTCTGATCCAAGACCAAATTTTTTGACTGATTCCAAATTGACCCGACCTGTATATTCATCCTCATATTGGGACAAATGGTTCACAAAATCCTGGTCCAAACCTGCCAGGTATCTAGTTTCAGGAAAAAACAAATATCCTTTTGCCCGTCTTGGTGTGAATGGAAATTGAATGAGAGTCAGGTAATGTTCCCAAGAGTTTTTTTCGGGAGGAATTGATTTTTCAAACGCACGCACTCCTCTTTTAACATGTTTCACTTCATCCTCAAAAATGGTGAGCATGATTTCGGATGTTTTTAAATCCCCAAAATAGGAAAATACTTTTGCATACACTTGCGAATAATCTAAGTTAGCTCCTTCAAACGACAATGACATAACTGCTGAAAAGGACTCTAAGGTGTGAAACTGTTCCATTTGTTTCCAAAAAATATAATTTAACGGGATATCTCCAAATTGAACACCAAAATCATTCATCCTATCTATGTACAATTTTAGATGGGATTGTTCTTCTTCTATTGTCTTCACCCATCCATTTCGGATGGATTTTGGCGCGTTTGGAAATGCTAAGATTGCCCAAGCAAACAGTTCAATTGCCATAAGCTCATGGTTTGCAAAATGATGTAGAGTCAGTCCTTTATTGGATTCTAAATTCAAATGCTCAAGTCGTGGAATTTTCACCTTTTTATCAGAAAACTGAAGTAGCGGACTTCTTCCAGGTTTTTGAAGGCGAAGGGGTTTATCGTCTAATTCTTCCTCCCAATGTTTTGCGGGAGCAAGTAATTTATCTTCCAAATTTGGAGCAAGTAACAGATGTTTTGCGTATTCGGAAAGTTTCATACTTTTATACGAAGAAAAGGGATTTACAAAAATCCATTTTCATTGATAGATAAATCCAAATTCAATGACCACTTCCAATTCGAAAAGTCCGAATTTTTACGAATCCGTTTATAACATCGTAAAAAAAATACCAAAGGGTAAGGTGACTACGTATGGACATATTGCATTATTACTAGGAAACCCAAGAGCAGCTAGAGCCGTTGGGTATGCATTGAATTCTCTCAAAAAAGATAGGGAGTCAAAAATTCCATGGCAACGAGTGATCAACCGCGAAGGGAGGATTTCGTTTAAAGGAGATAGTTTTCGCGCAGATTTACAAAAAAAAATCTTACAAACAGAAGGTGTTTTCTTTGATTTAGCTGGTGATCAATTGGATTTTGGCAAGTACGGATGGTTTCCATAAAATGAAAAAAGATTTCCCGATCACACTAACGATCGCAGGTTCAGATTCGGGTGGTGGCGCAGGAGTCCAAGCCGATCTCAAAACGTTTTCATCCTTAGCGACATTTGGAACCACAGTATTCACTTGTTTAACAGCACAAAACCCTGATGGTGTTTCCGGGATTTATGAAATCTCTCCTGATTTTGTTTCTTCCCAACTACAAGCTGTTTCCAATTATTTCCCGATCAAAGCTGCCAAAACAGGAATGTTATATTCTAAGGACATCATCAAAGCAGTTGCGGCATTTTTTTACGAAAATCCAGACATACAATTGGTTTTGGATCCTGTGATGGTGGCAACGAGTGGTGCCAAACTACTCAAGGATGATGCCATTCAATCACTCGTTGAAGATTTAATCCCGCTATCGAAGTTAATCACACCCAATCTAGACGAAGCTTCGCTTTTGTTAGGTGAAACAATCAATCAATATGATCAATTAGTGCCAATGGCAAATAAATTATACCAAAAATTCAATGTGCCAGTTTTGTTAAAAGGTGGTCATTTACCAAACGCTAGTGAAGCAACTGATGTTTTATTTGATGGAAATTCTGTTTATGAATTTTCAAAAACCTTTCTCAAAGACAAACATACCCATGGAACTGGGTGCACTTATTCAGCAGCGATCACAGCCTTCTTAGCTCATGGTAAAAATTTAGAAGAAGCTGTTGGTTCCGCTAAGGAATACTTACACTTAACATTGGAAGATGATATTGTAACTGGGCCCACGCATCATTTAAATCATTTCCCGGAACCAAGTAACTAATCGACTCAATATAAAATTAATACTCGATATTGAGTTCTTTGATTTTTTTATCCAATGTGTTACGATTAATGCCTAAAAATTTCGCAACTCTCGTTTTGGTGTAACGAAACTTTTTCATAGCATATTGGATCAAACGAGACTCAACTTCACTCACAACGATTTCCATTGCTCGCCCATCCAATCCATCCAGTTGCCCTGAGGTCAATCGACCAGACCCTAAATCCAGTGGTTCCATACCAGAAACTGATTCTACGTGATTTGTATTGGATACTTCTACCGTACTTTCAGGCAACTCTTCCATATTCGATAGAATATCAGAAAAATCTTCTTCATTCAATATCTCATCTTGCGCAAGTACAACAGCACGTTCGATTACGTTTTCTAATTCTCTCACATTACCAGGCCATCTGTATTTAAGTAATAGTCGGGATGCTTCTCGTGAGATGCCTTTGATCGCTTTATTATTATCTTTAGTGTACTTTTCTAAAAAGTGATTCATTAAAAGTGGAATGTCTTCTACTCGATCACGAAGTGGTGGAGTATTGATTTTGACAACATTCAAACGATAAAACAAATCTGCTCTGAATTTTTTCTCAGCAACTAACTGTTCTAATTCGGCATTTGTTGCAGCAATGATCCTGACATCTACTTTTTTAGCCTTGGTAGATCCAATGGCTTCAATCTCACGTTCCTGTAAAACACGGAGTAACTTCGATTGTAAATTTAAATCCATTTCACCGATTTCGTCTAAGAAAATTGTACCTGTATCTGCAAGTTCAAACTTTCCTTTTTTATCAGTCACGGCTCCCGTGAAGGATCCCTTTTTGTGTCCAAACAATTCACTTTCGAGTAAATTTTCAGGAATTGCTGCACAATTGATTTTGATAAAAGGATTTTCTGAACGAGAACTATTGTAATGAATTGCATTCGCTATCATTTCCTTTCCAGTTCCAGATTCTCCAGTAATGAGAACTGATGCTCTTGAATCTGCGACGAGTTGGATTTTTTCAAACATCTTCTCCATACTTGCAGCTTTTCCAATGAGTGATCCAAATTTATATTTATTTTTGAGTTCCCTCTTTAATTGGATATTCTCTCGAGAGATTTCCTTTTTGGCTTCTTCCACAAGATTTTGAATTTTAATCGATTGTGAAATGATTGATGCAACAACTTGCAAAAAATCTAAAAACGATTTTAAATCAGTATGTTTATTTTGAACAATAAAAGCATTCACTACCCCAAGTGTTGTTTGTTCACTTAAAATAGGTGCACACAATAAACTTACGTTTTGTGGATCATGTTTAAAATGAGATAAATAACCAACTCGGTTTAAAAAATCAGGATGTGATGCAACTGATTCAATGATGATTGGTTCTCCTGACTCATATACTTTACCAGTGATACCTTCTCCAGGTTGGTAGGTGCCTTTTTCAATTTCTTCTGGAGATAAACCTGATGCAGCGACAATGCGTAATAAGGCTTCCTCTTTATTGAATAAGACAATACTACCCTTCTCCAAACGAAGTGATTTCTCCATTGTCACCATGATGGAATCAAACACTTCATTTTGGTCTAATGTAGAACTGACAACCTTTGATATTTCGATGAGGGTTGCTTGGATTTTTGTTCGTTGTTCTAGGGAGCGAATCGTTTGTAAGTTTTTAAAGATCTGTCCCGCTTGGTTTGCAAGGACACTTACAATCTCCAACATATCTGGTGTAAATGCATTCAATCGATTTGAATCGAGCGAGATCACACCAATGATATCATCTTCTACAATCATTGGAGCGACTAATTCGGATTTGATTTCCTCTTTGACCTGAATGTAATCCGGATCTTTAGAAACATCATTAACCAATTTTGCCTTTCCAGTGGATGCGGCCACCCCTGTAATCCCTTGGCCAATTTTCAATTTGGTTTCCCTGAGTAATTGTTGGTTCATGCCACGAGAAGTAACGGCATCGAGGACACTCTGTTTCTCATCGATGAGCATAAGAGAGCCCGATTCCACCCCACAGATTTGAATACAACGGTCCAAAATGAGTTCCAAAAGGCCATCGGGGTCTTGGGTGGAATTCATTGCCGTAGCTACTTCGTGGATGGATTGGATGGGATTGAATTTTTTCGCGCTCATAGGTTTTGCTCTTTGTTATTACGGATTGCTGGAAAGGAACACAGATTCAATTTGCTTATTTTCTCATCACAATGCACGGTAAGCAAACAATTAAACGATTTTTTCAACATTTCACTTGCCTTCCTTTCGATTTCAGCAGAAAAAACAACATTTGCTTATAGATTAAGCACAAATCGTACCAGGTTTCTTGGATCGACACGAAATTCTTGTAGCAGACGAAAAAAGAAATCGGATACCCTGGCTCTGTGATGAACGAGGAATCGGATTTTGAAAGGATCTGTCTGTTATGCGCCGAACCTCGGGTACCCAGCGGACTCACCCAAAAAGGCCGTTTTTTTTGCCAAACATGCCAAAGGGAATGGATCTTAGAAAAAAGGAAAATTCCTCGTGTTGGTAAAAATGTTCTCAATTCAGAAGAAAAGACAGAATTCCTTTTAGAAAACCTTTCCCTCTTTAATTCATCACTTGGTTTAGAAGACCTAATGTTTCGATTTAGTGAACTGATTGCAGATCGATTAAAAAAAGATAAAATCGCAATATTTATCACCAACCTCGAGTTAGGTGAAATTAAATTAGCACATTATTACTCAAAACAAAAATACTTACAAAGAGCCATCAAACGTTTTACCCTAGATTATGATTTGAGTTATGGAATCCTAGTGGAAGCTATGGCGAATCGTGAGCCTTGTTTTTATAAGTTCAGTGACCAAACTCATCCTTTTTATTCTTTTTATTCAAAACTTACAGGAACAAAGTCACAATTAGTATTACCAATCTTATATGCAAATATAGCTGTAGGGATGATTACAATTGACTACGATGAAGAGGATCCAACTGAATACATCGAAGATGAGGAAATACTTAAAATTGTAGTCGGACAATTTGCTGTATCTCTAAGAAATTCTCTTTTATTCTCCAAATCAAAAAATCAGTCAAAACATTTCAGAAGTTTGCATACAGCTGCTCTTACACTTAGCCAATTGTATTTAAACAATCATAATGAAATGATACGTATGATCCTACTCACCTTGTCTGGAATTGTAGACTCTTCCATTTCCTGTTTAATTGAATACCCAATTGATAGCTCTAAGGTTAAAGTATTTAAAGTGTATCGAGATTTGGATAATTATGAATTAAAAACTCATACAGACTCCATTGAATCAAAAGAATTAACTTCAATTTTACAAACAAAAGAAATTATGACAATTGATCCCATTAAGATTCCAATCTTAGGAACTTTAGGAATCGTTGGGAAAGAATCAATAATCGTTCCAGTCAAATTAGAAAATGGAACCATCTGTATTTTTATATTAGCAAAACAAGATACTAGATTTCCAAATGAAGAAATCGAAGCTTTAAATGCATTTGTTTCCCTCGCTCGAATTACAATGGAAAATTCCAATTTGTACCAAAACCTTTCGAACAAAGAAAGATTGGAAAAAGAAATTGAAATTGCAAAAGAAATCCAAAGTAATCTTTTACCTAGACATGCACCTGAAGCAGAGGGTTTTTCCTTTGGTGGATTCATGGTTCCTGCGCGCGGAATCGGTGGTGATTATTACGATTTTATCCTGTCACCGAATCGAAATGAATTGTTTGTGTGTATCGGAGACGTGAGTGGAAAAGGTGTTGCTGCAGGCCTTGTGATGGCGACTGTCAGAACCATATTACATTCTCTTGTGAGAGTCAAAGACTCACCTTGGGAAATTTTAAACGATATAAACAATTATCTCTATTCTAGTTATAAGGAAGCCATTACACCGCGATTTATGAGTATGATTTTGATTCGTTGGAATTTGGTGACCGATGAAGTTGATGTGTCTGGAGCCGGTCATGGAAATTTTTACCATTACCAAGTGAATCAAAAGTCTTTACATTCTATCGAAACAGGTGGAGTCATTTTAGGAATTAGTCCCGATATTTCAAAATTCAAAAATGAATCTAAATTACAATTCCATGCGGGAGATACAATTTTACTTTTTACAGATGGGGTAACGGAAGCACGCAATGCATCGGAAAAACAATACGGTGAACCAAGTCTAGAAAAAAGTTTCCTTTCGAATATAGAATTTGAACCAAAAAAGATACTGGAGAATATATATTTGGATCTAAAAGCATTTGTCAAAGAACAGGAACAACACGATGATATCACTATGGTGGCTGTGAGAAAAATATGAATCTTGAAATTCCGGTCTCCATCTCCGCTCATTTTGAATCAATGCTCAAACGAATGGGAACCAATTTACCACATCATTGGGTTTCAAATAAAACTAGATTTTTACTTTCCTATTCTGGTGGAAAAGACTCCAGTATCCTTCTCTTATTTCTAAAATACTTAAACGACAAATACAAAATCGAAACTCCACATTTGTTTTATCTCTCCCATGGAATTAGAGAGATCCAAAAGGAAGAAAACGAAATGTTAGTTTATTTAGAAAACTTTGGTTTCCCCGTTTCGTTTGTAAAAAAAAAATTCCAAATCTCGCTTTAAAACTTAAAAAAGGACTCGAAGAAACTGGTAGATTGGTCCGCTACCATGAACTGAAAAAAATCACGAGAACAAACCCTTCTGTGATTCTGACAGGCCACCACTGTAAAGATTACACCGAATCTATTTTCTTACACCTAACAAGAGGTGGTGGGAAAAAATCGTTTTATACACTTCCTCCATTTGATGGCGAACGATTTTTACCATTAGTATTCCTAGAAGACCAAGAACTAAAGGATCTTTATGAATATGTATCAAACCATCTGCGAATTTTTGAAGATGAGTCAAATTCAGATCCCATTTACAAACGAAATCGAATCCGAATGGAATTGTTACCGATACTGGAACGAGAGAAATGGAATTTTCATAAAACATATTGGAATTTCCATGATCGATCACAACTCAATATCCAATTTGATGGACTCGCGAGTCCAAACCAAACGACATCTCCCAAAATGTTTCGGATCCCACATGAAACATGGATGAGTTTAAAATTACCTGCAAAAAAAGAATTAATCGACTTTCATTTAAAATTAATGGGAATGTATCCACTTTATAAATCCGGATTTGAAAATTTTCATCTACAATCAGAAGGAGAAAGAGCATTTTTAGAAAACAAAAATTGCTATTTATACAAATCAAAGTTTGGTGATCTTTTTATCATTGATAAAAAGTCTTCCGCATTTAAAAAAGCAATCTCTTATCGTGAAGGAAACCAACTTACGATTGAATGGAATCAAAACCAATTTAGAATCAAAGACCCTGAAGAAAGGTATTCACTTGGATCATGGCATCATGGACAAAAAATTCAAATTCGCTCAGGGAACAAGGAAATTTCAGAATGTATGCGGGAGAATGGTATTCCATTTTTCCTTAGAACTTTTATTCCCATCCTTTATTTTGAAAATGAACCGATTCAAATTTTATTTTCGCTCTTCTCCAAAAACGAAAAGAATTATCCCAAACGAATCTATTTGGAAAGGTGATCTAGATGCATAAATATTCCAAAGAAATTCCTTTTCCCGAAACTAAATTTTTCACGTCTATTGCCAAATTGGAAGAAAAGGAAGATTTAGACTCGGTTCAATCCATTGCATTTATGGGTAGATCCAACTCTGGAAAATCTAGTTTGCTCAATGCGTTATCCAATCATAGAGGTCTTGCAAAAGTATCAAAAACTCCTGGAAAAACAAAACTAATCAACATTTTCAGAACCAAAGTTGGCTTTAATTTGATCGACTTACCAGGATTTGGTTATTCAAAAGCATCTCACAAAGAACATAAAGATATGATGAATCTTTTAGAAGGATTTCTCAATTCATGGAAACAACTTAAAGTTTTATTTATACTATGTGATTCTCAAAGGGAGTTTCCAGAAGAGGAGTTGTCTACAATCGAAGTTGCAATGGAAAAAAAAATTAAACCCGTTGTGATCAGAACGAAAATTGATAAATTAAATCAAAGTGGGCAACACAAAGTACGAACAGAAATGGAAGATGCTATGAATGAAATAGGAGTTCCGTTTCGCGTATTTTATATTTCTGCGACTACGGGAAGAGGAATTGGAGAATTACGAGAATTTATCTTAGAAACACTTGGAATTCAAACAAACGTATCCAAAGTGGAACCGTAATTTGATTCCATTTTATAATTGAGCATTCCAAAAACATTGGAGGCCATCATTTTTCGAAAATCAGTCAGTAGAGCAAAGGTTTCTTTTAATTGTTCTTTGATTCGAAGCATTCGGACTTCCTCTTCTAATCGTTTTTTTTCAGATTCCAATTCTTTTTGACGTTCTGTCGAAGTTATATCAGATGTTTTTTTACTCTTTTCAGATTCTAATCGAGTTTCCAATTCTTTGATTTTTGATTCTAAGTTTTTTTCATAACTTCGTTTTTGGATTTCTTTTGGATTATTTCGATCAACTTGTTCAGAAGATTTTTCTTTTGCCTTTTTCTCTTCTTCTGCTTTTTGTTGGAACAAATCTTGGATAGATTTCCCATCTGAATATGGTTGTAAACTAGGATCGTCTTCTTGTTTGGAATTTGGTTTTGTCACTGCATGTGTTTCACCACTGACAGCAACCATTCGACCATCTCGAAGTTCATAATTGATTTTGACTTGAACGGATTGAATTTCTCTTCCTTCTCGGAAGGCTTCATTTTTAAATTCCTGTGCATGTCCTAATTCATGCGAAATGACATGTAAGGCAGACATTGTTTCAGGGGCACTTTCTAATTGTCCATGACCGACATAGTTCACCCTTCGATCTCTTTGGAGATCTACATTCATTCGGCTGAATGTGGATTCTTCTATTCTCATGAAAACCTAACCACCTAATGGGTACTTCGGTCTGAATGGATAAAAGTTTAGTATGAAATTGCTTTTTTGAAAAGTAAAAACTCTCCCAAAATTAGGAGAGTTTTTGATTGGTTTGTAAAATTAAGGACCTTGTCTCACACAACGGACATAATTCCTTTGTGTTTTTACGACAGACTTTTGGACTCCATAGGATTGGCGGTCAAACGAAATTGCAAACGCCGTTTCACCTGGTAAATCGTCTTGGTTAGACCAAGCAGTCCAATAATCTTCCTCTTGGGTGGATGGGAAAAATTGTAAAGTTGCCGCACGTCCAGGAATCACCAATCGTTGGTATTCAATTGGAGTTGGTACTCGCCAAGTTTGGCCCAAAAAATTGCTACTTTGGCATGCTGCATACAATTCACTTGTTCCCTGGATTCCAATGGATGAAAATCCTTGGATGACTTGGGGATAGTTGATGGAATTACAAGCATGAGTTTTGGAATCACAAAATGCAACTTGGATGGCACCAGCCCGACTGGAATCGTAAGGATTGTAAATCGATCCTTGAGGAGCCCCCAAACAATCGTTAAATCCTGATCGATAAACTTGGCCATGTGAACATTTTTGCCAAACCAAATTGGAAATTGCATCTGTCACAGTACCATTGCCATTATCACGCAAACTCTGATTTGCGATGAGTCCTGCGAAAAGTTGGTTGGTTTCTTCTGGACTTAATCCAAAGACATCGTCTACAGGTTTCATTTCGCAGTTGATGAATAATGAAATTGCCAAAAGAGCAAAACAGTAATGAAGTTTTTTCATAATCTTAAAGTGCTCCCTAAAATATGTGGTTAAAGTTAATAAAGGTCTGTCTATCTTCATTTGAAATTGCATAATCAAGGTAGATAACTGTTGCTTGGTTCCAAGGAATTCTTAGACCAATACCTCTTGAATGTTTGTAGTTCTTTAAGTTAGCATCTGAAGTTCGATCCCAAACTCGCCCTACGTCATAAAATGGAACTAATTGGAAATCAAAGTGTTGTCCACCAAATTCAGCTTCCGCAAATTTCCATCTAATCTCAAAGTTTGCGTACGCCATAGTTTGGCCAACAAAACGATCTTGTTTGTAACCACGAATGGTAGTTCTACCACCAAGACCAGATTGGTTCACTTCCGTTCCCCACATGTTACGGTATTCGTAAAAAGGTGCGTCTCCATTTGTTTGAATCATCGCACCACGTGCAGCTAATACAAATTTCTCTAGAAGCTCAGGTGGTTTATTCGTAAACCAAGTAACTGGACTTAGGAAAATACGACCGGAAACTAAGTTTTTGTTAAACTCGTAATTAGATCCAATCGCTTTTGTGGAACGTTCGTGAGTGTATTCTAAAAACAATCCTCTATTTGGATCTGGTTCAAAATCTCGTGTGTCATAAACAATACCAGCACGAATCGTATTGACATAACCACCATTGATCCCGCGAATTTTACCATCTTTGTCATCACGAGTCAGTTTTGTTTCCCCTTGTGGAGTTGTGATGGTTCGATCGATGTCTAAAAGCCCAAGGATTCCGTCAGCAGGCCCAAGGTATGCGTTGTTATTTGTACCATCATACCTTCGTATGATTTGTTTTGATAAACGCACTCCTGTTACTGCTCTAAGTGTTCCGCCAAAGAACGAGTATTCACCTGATGTACTGAAGTTAGGATTCTCAATGTCATAACGGTTGTATTTATTATCACTGACAATTGGAGATTCACCAACTCCAGCATCCCCTGGCCTTCTGTAACTAAGATTGTCTTCGTAATCGGCAAAAGGTGCATTCCTTCGGATCCTTCCACTGGGATCGTTTCTTTCTAAATAAGAAAGAGGTTGTAGTGTACTTTGTCCAATACCAAAATATAGGGAATTGGGATTTCTATCATACACTAAATCTGCACGTAACCGCCATTTGGTGTCAAAGATAAACGGTGCATCCAAACTTAACTGGTGGTATGGTGCATTCTTGGTCGTATTAAAATACTGAGCAAAAACTCTCACGCGGTAAGGTGTGTATTCAAACATAGGGGAAGTTCGACTTCCATTGTAAAAATACAAAACACGTGCACCGTAACCAATCCCTACGTTTGGATCGGAATTGATAAGAGGGAGTCCAGTGAAGTAACCCCCTTCTTTTTTATTCTTAAAATCACGCTCACTCAATCTCTTCTTTTCAGAGATTTCGAACGGAAGGTCGGTTCGAGGTGCTCTCTCCTGTGCAAAAACACTCGATACCATGGAAAAAAATAACAGAAGTATAAAACTTCTCAAAATAGAATTGTACATTCTCTACCTATTCGCCAAAGAAACTGCCTTATGGTGGGAAATTTGCAAAATATGTCAAATAGATTCGAAAATTTATGTTTTTTCCACTTCGATTCTGTGTAAAATTAGCAGTACCTCATCCTGTTGAACAAGTTCCCCTTGTTGTTTTCGGATTTCTTCTACGCGGCAAGGGTATGGGGCTTTGATGGCATTTTCCATTTTCATGGCTTCCAAAATTAACAGTGTTTCCCCTAAACCGTGTTCGCTTCCAACTGCAGTAGAGATTTGCACTACTTTACCTGGCATAGGGCTTTTGATCTCAGGGGAAGTTTGGCCTGCGACTTCATAGGAACGTTCTGCTAATTTTGCATTCCAAGTTTCCCCTTTCCAGTGAAAAAATATTTCACTACGTGTCTTCAGAAATCTAAGTAAGGAACCATCTTTCATTTGGACAGTGACCAAATTTTGGTCTTTGGGTTTCAATCCTTCAATCAGTGAATCAGTATCAATGGTAAAGGTCTGGTTTTCCAAACGTACACGAATGCGATTACCACTAACATGTACAGACGTTGGTTTCGATTTTGTTTCAAATAAAAAGTCCATACTGCTACCTTATGCCATCCAAGGATCAACGTTTTGTTTTGATGAGAAAAAAAGACCCGCTAACGCAAGTTTGAGTTCTTCTTTTGTATTCTCTTTTAATAATTCCACTTCATGGTCTGCAATATAATGAGTAGAAACCTTACCTTGGAAAAATTCCTTTGTTGATACCAATTTTTGCAAAAACTGCAAATTAGTTTTTGGGCCAAAGACAATTGTTTCAGACAAACATTCTACCAATCGCTGAATGGCTGTTTCACGATCTTCTCCCCATACAATTAGTTTTGCGATCATGGGGTCATAATACATTGTAATTTCGGATCCCGTCACCACTCCTGAATCGATCCTTAAGTCTTCTCTTGTGGGAAAGGACAAATGATGGATTTTCCCGATGGAAGGTAAAAAACCTTCTTTTGGATCTTCGGCATAAATTCGCACTTCGACCGCATGTCCTTTCTGAGGAGGAGTTTGGAGGATCGGAAGTGGTTCTCCTTGGCAAACGCGAATTTGCCATTCTACTAAATCAAGTCCCGTTGTCATTTCTGAGACAGGGTGTTCCACTTGTAACCGAGTGTTCATTTCTAAAAAATAAAACTCACCACTCTCACCTAATATGAATTCGACGGTTCCAGCACCTTCATATTGAACAGCTTTGCCAGCCATGACAGCTGCCTCTGCCATTTTTGATTTTAGAGAGGACGGAAAATTGGGAGCTGGTGTTTCTTCCACAACCTTTTGGTGTCTTCTTTGTAACGAACAATCCCTTTCGTGAAGGTGGATGATGTTTCCTTGGGTATCACCAAAAATTTGGAATTCAACGTGCCTTGGATTCACAATGTATTTTTCTAATAAGATACGATCATCACCAAAAGCCGACATTGCTTCTCGTTTGGCAGATAAAATTCCTGATTCTAAATCATCAGGTGAATTGATACGGCGCATACCCTTTCCACCACCACCAGCACTCGCCTTTGCCATGACAGGGTATCCAATATTATCCGCTTCTTTTTTGAAGATAGACATCTCTTGGGATTGGCCTTCATAACCTGGCACAACAGGAACTCCACTTTTAGCAACTAATATGCGTGAGCCGATCTTATCACCCATGGCTTCAATGGAGTGAGGTTTTGGACCAATGAATCGAATCCCGTTTTGTTCTAATTTTTTAGCAAAGTCCGTATTTTCGGATAAAAATCCATAACCAGGATGGACTGCATCTGCGCCTGTTGCCAAACAAGCTTCGATCACTTTGTCCACATTTAAGTAAGAAGAACGTGCATCTGTTCCACCTAAAGGATAGGCTTCGTCTGCGCTTAAAACGAACAAACTTTGAGAATCGGGATCAGAATAAACAGCTACTGTTTTGATCCCCATTTTTTTTGCAGTGCGTATGACTCGTACAGCAATTTCACCACGATTGGCGATGAGTATTTTTTGGATCGGCTTCATGTGAGTAGGATCAAAACTAAAGAATAGCGAAAATAAATCAACAGAAAGATCGTAAGTGAATTGACCATCCTAATCATTCACAAATTCTTTTTTTATGCTGAAGTTGTTTTTCAAACCTAGATTTTCAGACCGTATTTTTTTAACATATGTAGGCTTTGGATTTTTAACTCTTTTCCTTCATCGAATTCTATTTTTTTATGTATATTCCTACCGTTTAGAAAAAATCGATTTTCTCTTAATTTTCAAAGCATTCCTAATTGGCTTCCGATTCGACCTTGTGACAGTCTCCATCGTGTTAGTTGGATTTTATCTTTTATCGATTTGGGACTATGCTTCAAAGTTTAGGTTTTATAAAAATCTGTGGCTTGTAACACCACTCTTCCTTTATCCAATTGGAGTATTACATCTTTTTTCTGATTTATTATATTTTGAAAATGCAAATAAACACATTGGTTATGAGGCCATTGTATTTTTGGGAGATTTAGATGTGTTGGTTACTTCTGCCTTTACGGAAGCTCCCTTCAAAATTTTATCGTTTCTATTCTTCATAGGTGCTTATGTATATGGAATTCGGTTTTGGTTTCTTAAAAACAAAATTGGTTACCAAAGCAATGAACCTGAACCTAAACGTGATTCAATTTCAAAGTGGGTCATTTGGCTTTTATTCTTTTTTATCGGCTTACGTGGTGGCCCACAAGAATCACCTCTAAGGGCTAGTGAAGCAATCATTTCTGATGATGCTCTCATCAATCAAATTGCATTAAATGGAATTTATACCACCATCAATGATTTTAAAAGCCAATCCATTCCCAAACATCTCAAATTGAGCGAAGCAGAAATGCTTTCGATTGTAAAAGAGGAGGTTCAGTTTGAAGGTTCTGAATTTGTGAATGATCCAAACTTTCCATTATTAAGAAAACTAAATGAAACTCCTGGGAAAAAACCAAGCAATGTAGTATTAGTGATCCAAGAATCTTGGACAGGTAAATTTGTTTGGCCAATGTCGGATGGTATATTTTTAGGAAAGGAAGTCACACCGTATTACAATCAATTGGCGAAAAAAGGGCATAGTTTTAAACGTTTTTATGCCAATGGGGGACGAACAAGTAATGCGTTATTGTCTGTTTTAACAAGTATCCCCGACAGACCAGGACTTACAGCCATTCGAACACCACAAATCCTAAGTAACTTTTCTGCTTTAGGAAATATTTTCTCAGAATTAGGTTACGAAACTAGTTTTATCACTGGTGATGATTTGAAGTTTGATAGTTTGGTAACAATATTACCACATTTTGGATTTAAAACATTAATCGGCAAAGAAGACTTTCGTAAAGAAGGGTACAAAATTGGTGCATGGGGGTATGATGATGAACATCTTTATACCAAAGCATTGGAAACAATGGATGCATATGAAAAAAGAAATAAACCTTTTGTGATGACGATCCTTACCATGACAACCCATTATCCTTATAAAGTCCCAGATAAAAAATATGAAATTTTTGATTCGAGTGTTACAGATTATGATTATTTGAATACCTATCACTATTCTGATGCTGCGTTAGAAGTTTTTATGAAGGAAATACAGAAACGAAAATACTTTGAGGATACCTTATTCGTATTTGTTGGCGACCATACCCACCATCGGTATTTATCTTATTTTGAGGATCGAATGGTACCATTCCTATTATATGCACCAAAGTACATTAAACCAAGGTTAGATGACAGGATATCTTCCCAACTAGATGTATTACCTACAATATTAGGTGCCATTGGTAAAAAAACGTATTTTGCTGGATTTGGCAAAAATTTACTCGCGCCCAATGTAAAATCAGGGAGTACTTATTTTGCTTATGGAAGTGCTTGTGGTTGGATCGATGAAGAAAAGATCCTTTACCAAAGTGTTGATGGAGACACACAATTTATATTCCAAATGGTGCCTCCTTATGCAGAAGATCCAGTCTGTAACCCAAACCGAACTAATTGTACGGCACAAACCTTAAAAGCAAAAGCCTTTTTTAATTTGTCTTTGGAGTTAATGAATCGGAATTCAATTTATCCATTGGAAGGGAGTTTACGGTACACCAGGAAATGAATCTACATACTTCACTTTAAAGTCTGGAAAACTGGTTACAATTTGGACTTTAAAATCAGGAAAGGATGTAACTTCTTGCCACTGACCGCAGTCGGAAGGAAAACTAGTTACCTTTTTCACGTTGAGGTCTGGAAATGAATCTACCACTTGCACCTTAAAGTCAGGGAAACTTGTCACAAACTGAACTTTCCCTGCTAATTTTTTTCCTTTGAATGTACAATCAGATCCAACTTCACCTGCAGTCATTCCAAAAGTCATCACAACACCTAGTAAAAATACCAAAACAAGTTTCATAGTCCCTCCAAAATTTAAGAAATAAATTCTCGATTTATTTTTACGGATGTCAATCCTTTTGTTCATGAATTCAGAATCGGCAATTTTATTTACCCAATGTTTACAAAATGATTTCACATCTCTTTTGGATAAATACGATCCACTTCCCAATTCATTACATGTTGGTTATGCAGAAGCCAATCGATTATTAGGTGAAATGGTTGAAGACGGTCCTGTTTTTTCCCTCATGGACTGGGCATACGAATCAAATCCAAAACAACTAAAGATCATCCATATTCGAGATTGGCATGACCCAAACGCCAAACCACAAGAAGACCATCTAACCCAATTTGGATACCATTGTCTAAAAGATACAAAAGGAGCCGAATTTGTATTTCAAAATTGGATTGAATCTGATCCCAATCGCGCAGAGATCATCAATGCTTCTGGATTAAATGACTTTGTAGATACGAATTTAGAATCCGTTTTACGACCTTACAAAGGGAAACCATTAAAAGTGGGGATCACAGGTGTTTGGACAGAAGCCAAAGTTACCTTTTTATGTTATGACTTAAAAACAAGATACCCAGAATTTGAAATTGCAGTTTGTTCAGCCCTCACTGCAAGTTCCTCTTTATCAATGCATTTTATCGCATTAGACCAAATCAAACAAATATTAGGTGTGAAAGTGTATTCTTCCATTGGTGCGTTTACTGAATTTTTAACGGGTGAACAGCCAAATTTACAAAAACGAATCTCAACCAATGCAAGAATCTCAAGTGATAAACTAAAATTGGATCCTAAATATCCGATTTCAGATTTAGACAAACAAATCCTACTCTACTTATTCCGTGATTGTAAAGATGTTGAATTCAAAACATTGGATGGTGGTTTTTCAGGCAATGTTGTTTTGAAATCCAAATCCATAGATCATTTAGGCCATGCCCAAGTGCCTTGTGTTGTCAAAATTGGAAATCGTGATTTGATTGCAAAAGAAAGAACTTCCTTTGAAAGGATCCAAGAAGTTTTAGGAAATAATGCTCCTTCCATTGTCGATTTTTGTGAATTAAATGATCGTGGGGCAATCAAATACCGTTATGCTGCCATGTTAGATGGAAACGTAAGGACATTCCAAAAACTTTATGGATTGATGCCGAATGGCACTGGCCTTGATCGAATCATTGACATTGTATTTGGCGAACAACTTGGACGTTTGTTTGAAGCGACTTCCACTGAAAAACTAAATTTACTCGAATATTATGATTTCCAATCTAAGTATGCAAAATCAGTTCGAACGAGAGTAGAATCTTTATTAGGTGGTCCACAGACAACTGATACTATTTCTATATTCCCAGGTTATGAAGTCACCAATCCATGTTCCTTTTATGAGAAGGACCTATCTTCACTTAAAGAATACAATGCAATCACACATAATACATCTTATGTCCATGGAGACCTAAATGGAGCGAACATCATCATCGATGCCCAAGACAATGTTTGGATGATTGATTTTTTCCATACTCACCGAGGGCATATTCTCAGAGATTTATTAAAATTAGAGAACGATGTATTGTATATTTTTTGTAAAATCGAATCTGAATCTGAATGGAAAGAAGCCGTTGTCCTTACTAATATTTTACATAACCAAGAAGACTTAGGAATTCCACTTCCCTTCGATCCACCGAAAGAACTTTCCAATGAAAAACTTCGTAAAGCCTACCGAGTGATCGCCAAACTAAGATCTTATTATCCAAAACTTGTCAAACTAGACAGAGACCCATACCAAATGCATGTTGGTGCATTACGGTATGCGATGCACACTCTCTCCTTCGATGAATGTAATGATTTGCAAAAAAAATGGGCTTTGTATGTGGGCGGACAACTTATCAATAAAATCAAATCGTATATCCAAAAATCAAAGGTATTACGGATTGATTATTTAAAACCTATCAAGAATCAAAACGAAATCATTACCAAAATCGGTCTTACCATTTTACCAGGAAGAAAAGACCGAGGTAGAGTATTGTTAGATGATTTACACACCATTAAAGAAGAAGGTGTCACACACATCCTTAGCCTCATCACGGAACAAGAATACAATCAATACGGAGTGAATGAGCTAAAAACTGAAATTCCAAATTACGGAATTGAACAAAAACAAGTTTCCATCTTAGATCAAAAGGTTCCTAGTATGGAACAAATGAAGGAGATTGTGAATTGGATGGATACGATCCTCTCCAAAGATCAGAAAGTATTAATCCATTGTGTTGGTGGTCTTGGGCGTTCTGGAACCGTAGCGAGTGCTTATTTAATTTGGAAATATAAAATGGATTCTGATTCAGCGATCCAGAAGGTAAGAGAATCGAGAAGTGAACGTGCAGTTGAATCACACGAACAAATCCGATTCCTAAAAGAGTGGGAAAATTTTTATAAGGATTAAGTGGATCGAAGTTTATTTCGTTCCGCTTCTAACATTCCATCTAACTCAAGTTTTTTGGAATGCATTAATTGATAAAGATGATTCTGGAATTCTTCCCAGCTGGAAAAATCATTTGGATGATGAATGCCAAGTCCCAAATATCCGACCACATTTCCTTTTTGGTATTCTTGGTATGTGGTAACACCTGATTTAATTGCTACAAAGACCGGAATTTTTTGGTCAAAAGCAATTTTCACCATTCCCTTTTTTAAAGGTTGGATTTCCTCACTGTATGTGTTTTTCCCTTCGGGATAAACGATATAGGAAGTTGTTTTTAATCCCTCGATTAGATTTTTAACAGAGACTGCAATCGACATTGCTTTTGAGTTATCAAATACTTGTGAACCCATGGCAGTCATCCACCAGTAGGCAAACCATGCTTTTTTAATGACTTGGTTTGCTAAAAATGGTTTTCTGATCACATAACAATCATAAGGAAAATCCATTTCGTTCACGTGATTCAAAAAAATCATATGTCCTTTTTCAGGAACAGTAAATTGATTGAAGACTAAAACGTTTGTTTTAGTAATTTTTTTGACATCTTCGGCCCAAATTTTTGTGCCTTCTAAAAATTCCTTAATTCGCTTTTCTTTGTTCCCTGAGATTGCATGATAAAGACCACGAATTAGGTATGGACTCGCTTTCCCGAATACCAACAGAGTGATTCGTAAGTATACTTTCATCACCAAACGCCCGTAGTGAACGCTTAGTCCGTGTAAGTTTTTTTCAATTAAGTTGTCTACAACTGGAATTTTCGCCATAGCAACAATTAGACAAAAGAGTGGTTTCTATGGATATAAAAAAGCCCAAGAAATTTCTTGGGCTAATGCATTCGGAAACAGTGTTAGATATTGTTTCTTATTGTTGCGGAGTGGTAGTGCTTCCTTGGGCTGGTTTTGCAGGCACATTCAGAGCTTTTTTACGTTCTTGGTCGTATTTCATGAACACCATATTATTGGAATCCAAATCATAAACACGTCCTCTTACATCTGCATGGTCCACACGGTATTCTTCCGGAACTCTTACATCAAACATCGCTTGGAGTCTGTTGTCATACTTAACATAAGGGTTTTTAGAAAAATCATAAGTTACTCCATCAATTTTAACTGGTTGGCCTTCTACAGTTGCACCAGTTTCATCTTTGGATGCTTCTGTTTTTGCCTGTGAGTTATTGAGGTAGTAGTTATCATAAGGGTATTTTAATTTATAGATATTGATGGCATTGGCTTTCGAATCACGAGCCAAATTGATCGCACCAAAATACAAATCAATACGATACTTTCTATGTGTAGGTTGGAGTTTTTGGTGTTTCTCAAGATTTTTTTCCACCTTTAACGCATTGGCTCTCGCTTCTTTCGCAAGTCCTAAGTGTTTGTAACCAAGCTCCATATTTTTTTCAATGTCGTACTTATTGTAACTATAGTGTGCTTCTTTTGGGTCGTACATCCTTCTTTGGTAAGGTGCTTCACGCGGAAGGTCCATTACGTCTTGGCGGAAGTAAGATCCTTTTCCATACTCTATGGAAATATCAAGGAGTGCCTTGTCCATTGGGTTGTTTGGATTTTTGCGTTCCATAGCCGTTTTCATCATTTCTTCTGCACGGAGGATGTACAACTGGGAAAGTTCTTCTGTCATTTTTTCAATTCCCAATTGGCATTCTAGGAACCTTTGGTAAGCAGAGGAAAAATTACCTTCAAAATGGTATTGTAACCCTTCTTGGTAAATACGTTTGGCTTCTAGGTATTTTTTCATACGGAAGCCTTCTTTCCCTTCTGGAGCATTGAGCTCTGTTGGTTTTCCTTCCGCATCTTCACCACGAAAGTTTTTGACGATTGGCTCAAGCTCACGGAGGTAAGTCAAAAGCTCGATACGTTTTTGATAGGATTTACTCGAGACTGATTCTGCAAACATAGGTGCTTGCATCACGAGACTCATCATGAGAATAAGAAGGGATTGTTTCATTGCTCTGCCATTCATTCCGTTTCCGTACTTTCCTTCGTTAGAAGAATCTTACAAGTAATTTCAGGGTGTCCCCTGTGAGTATTATCGGAGATTTATGATATTGGATTGACAGATTGTATTTTAAAATTGAGCCTTTTCCTAGATTTTTCCTATGTCCCAAGCCGCCGCCCAGTCAAAAAAAGTATCTTTTCGTGCCAAAGAGTCTACAGCTTGCCCGATTTGTGATGAAAATCACCAAAAGGAGCAGATGTTCCAGGGGGGTGGACGACTCATCGCTGGGAAATTAGCCCAAGATTTACGTCGTTTGTATGAAAAAAATAGAAAATTTGGTCGTGTGAGTCCACTGGATTATGTCATGACCGTCTGTCCACGTTGTCTGTATTCTTCCTTTCCTAAAGATTGGAATGCACTAAACCCAGCAGACAACGAAGCCATTCGAATGGCAACTGATGCTCGCCGAAGTTATATCGAAAAAATCCTTGGGCCACTTGATTTTACTCAGGACCGCCAAATCGTGTTAGGTGCTGCTTCCTATTTACTCGGAATGGATTGTTACCAATTACGAGGTGTGAGTGTTGCCCCCACTCCCAAAAAAGCAGTTTGTGCGATTCGAGCTGCTTGGTACTTCTCTGACCTACATGATGAATTTCCAAATTTAGGATATGACAAAATCAGAGACTTACTCTACCAAAAAGCAGCAGTAATTTACGGATATACATTAGAACTTATGCAGAATGGAAACGAACCCGTTGACCAAGCTGCAGGTATGCTTGGACCTGATACCGATAACAACTGGGGATTCGATGGTGTCATTTATCTAAATGCATTCCTAACAAAAAAATTCAAAGACCAAATGGCTCCCAAACCAGAGGACCAGGTTTTACTTCTATCACGTGCTAAACGAACACTTGCTAGGTTGTATGGATCAGGAAAGGCAAGTAAAGGAAAACCAGGCCCAATTGTAGAAATGACACGCGAATTGTACGACGAATACAACGCTATCCTCGAAGCAATGGGAGGCGAGAAGTAAGGGTTTGCCCAATTACGCACTTCTTGTCGAATATGATGGCACCCATTTTTTTGGGTGGCAAAAACAAAAAGACCTACCTACTGTCCAGTTTTCGATCGAATCTGCACTTGAGATCATCTTAAGAAGGAATCCCGCTTCACGTCTGTCAGTTGCAGGAAGAACGGATACAGGTGTACACGGGCTTGGAATGGTTTGTAATTTTAAAACAGAATTTCCAATTCCCAATTTTCACAAATTATTAGTCTCACTCAATGCGTTAACGCCGAAAGGTGTTTCGATTAAAAATGTTGTCGAAGTTCCACCCGAATTCCATGCAAGGTTCAGTTGTACAGGTCGAGAGTATATTTATAAATTATACTATAGTAAATATGAAAGTAGTTTCATAGAAGGCCGAGCGTTTTGGGTGAAACACCATATCGATTGGGAATTGGTACAAAAACAATTAGATGTCTTAGTGGGAGAAAAAGATTTCCGATCCTTGGCAAAAGCAAAATCGATGTCGGGTAAACGATCCATCCGCGAGATTTTGGCCATCAATTTGGAACAATTGGCTCCTGATTGGTACCAAATCCGGATCCGGGCCAACGGATTTATGCACAATATGGTGCGAATCACAGTTGGAACTTTACTGGACATCGGAAAGGGACGTTGGGAATCTAGATCCATAGACTCCATATTGGAAGAAAAGAACCGTTCGCGAGCTGGGGTCACTCTCCCGCCGGATGGACTCTATTTTGTCCGTGCGTATTACGAAGATCATCCGGAAATTCATGAATTGTACAAAATCACTCTTCCTTAGTATCCTTTTATCACTCACTCTTTTTTCTGGACTCCTTTCCGCTCAAACCCTTGAAGAGTACAACAAACGCCGGTATGAGATCGGTGGTTGGGTGGGAGCGGCAAACCCAATGCCAGGAACCCCTACTGTCCGGGTCCTAGAAACGACACTTGGTGGTGGATTTTATGCAAGAATGCCATGGCCATGGATCTTTTATACCGAAGTCGGTGGTTCTTATGCCGTATTTTTATCCAGATCGGAACGAGCTCTCACGGCGATGCCCTTATATGCTGCCTTAGCCTATAAAATCCCACTCGAACTTCCCATTCAATTTTTTCTAAAAGGTGGTGGTGGTTCCTCGTATGTTGTGGCGCGTCCAGCCGATACCGCTCGTTGGAACCCTACCGCCTTTGCTGGGTTAGAAGCCAGTTTTATTGCTGGTCGTAGAATTCGAATTGGGGTACGATTGGATTATTATAAGATTTTTGAAACCCAAATGGACATCCCTAATCAATACCGTTACCCATTAGCAAGCCCATATGATGATCCACGTTTGCAAAACCCTGCGAATTACACCTTACAAAACGTTGATTTTTTCTATTTTGGTCTAACAGTAGGAGTATTGTTCTGATGAAATCTAAATTCCTGCATACTTGTTTTATGATAGTTTTGCTTTCCATACTGATGGACTGCAAAACCAAAATAGATTTAGGTGATGAAACCAAACTTCCCGTTATTTCAACTCTCTTCAATAATAGAATGTTACTCCTCCTGAAAGGTACGTATGCTACAGACAATCCACTCGATTGGAGTGAATTGAACAACGGTACGGGAGATTTGTATGTTGACTCCCAAGGAGAAGGTCTCGATCCAACGATGACTTTAACCAGTTTACCAAAAGCCGGTAGTTTACCCATCTTTTTGGACATAGGGGAAGTTAGAATATCCAGTAAGTATCTAAAAGGGTTAAATGAGTTAACACAAATTAGAGATACAGTGGATTCAAATAAATTTTGGGATTACATTGCCCCAAACCGACAAGTTTTTTGTACCGTTACTTACTCATTTGATAACAATACCTGTACAGAAAGTAACGGTATTTTGAAAGCAAATGATTTTTTCAATGGGATCGGTGCCCAATTCCCATCAAATGATCCTTCATCCGAAACTCTTAGTTGGGAACAAGCATATTCATCTGGCCAACCATGGTTAGGTAGAGAATACTACTATGCTGCAATTTATTTCAGATCACTGGTGACTGGTTATGCGTTAGATGCTGAAATACCAGTTAGAGGTAGATTTGACAATAGAACAATTGTGAATGGTCTAAATATCGTTCCGAGAAATAATTACGTTGCTGGTACAACCACTGCTGAAAAAAGTAATATCGTACCAAAATTATTCCCTGCATTATACACGCAATTGCCAACTCAATCAGTTCAGTCAGATATGAGGATTCGTGACGGATTTGATCCTTACATTCTAGAAGTCAGAATCAACTTAAAAGAAAATTTGATGTTACATTCATATACTTCAAGTCGGGCGACAACAGTCACTTATGTAGGAGTGAGCGATATATTTGCCGATCACAAAGGTGAAGGTGATGCAGGTGGAAATATATTGACTCGTGCTCGGGTCATTTACCCTGAAGTTGCTTCTAGTATAATCATTACTGGAGGTGGGAATTCTCTTTTACATTATTATGGGATTTTCCGTTTCCAGGAAACAGAATACATCAATGTGCTGCCTCTTGCGGCAACACCTGCAAAACAAAATGCAAAAATCAAATACTTAAATCCTGGAACCTATAAAGTAGTTTGTTTGGGCGATTTGTCAAAAAGAGACGGATATCCTGATACGGTTGTAAGGGAAACTGCTTTCACAATCCCTGATTATCCGTTCCGACAAACGTATGAAGTTGCATTGTCCTGCCCTTAGGAAAAAAATAGTTTCTAACTTCAATTTTACTTTTTCTCCCTAGAGTTTTCGATTGAATTGGTAAAAGTACCAATGATATGAAAACGATTTTGATCAAACTAAGAAACTTATTCGGGAATCAATCAAATACGCCTGGTGAATTCCAGTTCCCGATTCGTTACAAACTGCTGTTAATCACTTCCATTGTACTTTTGATTTCAATGTCTGGAGTGATTTTCCTTGCTTCTTATTTTTTTCGGAAAGATAGTGAAGTAAGAGTAAAAGAAAACAATATCAAAATCAACGATATCCTTTCCTTAAAAGTAAAATCCGACTTACATTCTATTAAACAAGATGTACACATTACAGCTTCAGCTGTATTAAGAAATGCACAATCGGCAAATAGCATTGCAAAAGAATTATTTGAAGAAGATCAAAACTTTGTATTTATTGGTGCATTCGATTCTAGTTTTAATCCAAAATTTGAAGTCGTAAATGATCAATTTTTAGAAAGGTATGATTATCAAAAATCTGAAGTCAAAAGTATAATCAAAAACATCCAACCTAAACTGAAAAAATCATTTAGTGGTACAACTCTTATATGGAACATCAGTCCGTTTTTCCGCAATCCCATCTTATGTATTAGTTTTCCATTGTCTGAAACAAAAGATACACATACCATTCTTGTCACATTAGTGAAGTTAGATAGTTTATTAGATGCATTTCAGACTTCAGGTCCTGTAGAAACATTTTTAGTCAGCGAAGATGGTAGTGTCCTCGCCCACCCTGATGCAAAAGTAGTTCTCTCTGGTATCAATCTAAATGATTTACCTATTGTAGATCGAATGAAAAAATCAACTGTTGATAATGGACAGTTCCGTTATGAAAACAAAGACGGAGAGTCTTATCTTGCATCGTTTAAAAAATTAGGATTTGGTGGGGTAGGTGTTGTATCACAAGTTCGAGAATCCAAAATTTTTGAAGAAGTAAACAATATCCAAAAACGTAATGTTTACCTACTCATTGTTTCACTATCTCTTTCTTTTATTGTAGTCTATATTTTTGCGAAATCACTCTCCACTCCTATTCTAAAATTGGTAGATGCCTCTGAAGAAATCAGAAGAGGAAATTACCACATCACTCTTCATGCAACAACCCATGACGAAATTGGAACTCTCACAAAATCATTCGTTAGTATGGGCCGTGGATTAGAAGAAAGGGAAAAATTAAAAGATTCATTTGGTCGATTTGTAAACCAAGATATAGCAGAACTTGCCGCCAAAGGGAAGTTATCGATTGGTGGTAAAAAAAAGTATTGCACCATCTTTTTTTCAGACATCCGTAGTTTTACTGCCATCTCTGAAAAACTGCAACCAGAAGAAGTGGTTGAGTTCTTAAACCAATACATGACAGAGATGGTTAAATGTGTTCAGGAGACGGGTGGCACGGTAGATAAATTTATTGGTGATGCAATTATGGCAACTTGGGGAGCCCTTCGAGATCACAAAGATCATGCAATTGCTTCTGTGGAAGCGGCTTTACGAATGCGTGATAAATTAATTGAATTTAATCAAAACAGAGGCACGGCAAAAAAACCCATCATTAAAATAGGATGTGGAATTAACACGGGATATGTGATCGCTGGCCAAATTGGAAGTTCCGACAAAATGGAATACACCGTCATTGGAGATTCAGTAAACCTTGCTTCCAGAGTAGAGTCATTTAATAAAGAAACACATACTGATATTTTAATTACAGAATCAACTTACCATGAAGTAAAATCAGAGTTTAATGTTGTGAGTATGGGAGAAATTGAATTTAAAGGAAAATCCAAAGCCCAAAAAGTTTATGCTGTTTTAGGCAAAAAATCGGATGTAAATGCGCCTAAAAATTTGGCTGAGTTACAAAAATTAGTAGGCATTGAAGTCACTACTAAAAAGGGAAAAAAATGAATTTAGACAAACGGGATTCATTTGTTCTACTTAGCCTAACAAGTATTGCGCTATTTTTCAGTGTCTTATTTTACTTAGATTTGAATCGAAAAATTGATATTGGTGATCGTGAAGTTGTAGGAACGATCTTTTTTAAAAACAACATTGTCCAACGTAAATTTGAAGATGAAGTCATTTGGGAAAAACTAGAAAACAATAGTCCACTCATTAATAAAGATACTATCCGTTCTGAAGCATTTTCTGATGCCATCATTCGCTTAAAAGATGGAACGGAGATCAACATTGATGAAAATTCAATGTTTAACTTAGATTTAACGGGTGAAGATCCAAACTTAGAATTTTCAGAAGGATCATTACAGGTAAAAAAGAATGATTCCAATGCAAATCAAATTAAAATCACAAGTTCAGGTAGCGAAATCAATGTTGATTCAGGAAATGTCAAAATTGAAAGAGTGAAAGACCAAGAGTTAAGTCTATTTGTAGAAAAAGGCATAACAACTGTTAAACAGAATGGTAAAGCTTTAGATGTAGAACAAGGGAAAAAGGCTGAATTTAAAAAAAGCGGAATTGAGATTAAAAAAATCCCAGTTGTACTCATCTCACCTCCTTCCCAAAAATTATTTTATGCAGAACCTAATGAAGTAAATGTGACTTTCACTTGGAAAATAGAATCAGGTTATGGGACGCCGACTTTAGAAATCTCGAGATCTCCCAATTTTAAACTTAGGTTTTTTTCGGAACCGGTTACAGATGGCAAAACTATGGTTAGCCTAAAAGAAGGAACTTTCTATTGGCGAATCAAAGTCAAAAATCAAAAAACTAATAGCATTGAATCAAGTGAAACAAATAAACTTTTCGTTTCAAAACTAGAATCTTTTTTGGGAGAATCACCTAATCATGGAACAGTGATCCCCTTTGTGCAATTATATCCGTTGGTCACTGTTTCTTGGACTAAATTGACAACTGTAAATTCCTATCTCTTTTTTCTATCTAATAACAATAGTTTTCAAAATCCAATTAAACGAATTGAAACTTCTGCGAATCAAATTTCATTTGATGATTTAAAAGAAGGAACTTATTATTGGAAGGTAATTGCAAAATCATCATTTCCTGATACGAAAGACCGCGAAACAAAAGTTTATTCCTTTTCCATTAAAAAACAAAACACATTCCCAGCACCTAAATGGCAAAGACCAAATCCAGGTGCTGAAATTAGTTTGGAGGAAATTAAATTAAACCAAGCCATTCTAATATGGGAAGGAAATGCTGAAATTCAATCGTATCATGTTAAAATTGGTAAGGATTCCAAACTTTCGAATGTGCTGATTGGTACCGAAACAAAATCAAATTTTTTAGTTCCCAATTGGAATCAACTTGGCCTAGGACAATTTTATGTAACGATCACCGGTAAAACAAAGGAAGGAAAGGAAACGGAACCTTCTGCGATCCTTAGTTTTACCATTATAGATAAAAAGAAAAAACAGGATACGATTGTAAATATTGAAGAAAATAAAACCCAAACGGTGCAAGAAGCAAAATTAGAAATACTTTCACCAAATGGATCTGTCATCCAAATGAAAGGGAAATCAAGTTTAGACTTCCATTGGAAGTTGAGTGGCATTTCTGCTGACAAATTTGATTTGGTATTGTACCAACATTTCACCGAGAAAAAAATTGCAATTTATAAAACTAGCACAAAGGAATCCCATTACCAACTTAAAGATTTAAGCATATTGGATGAAGGGAGTTTTTCATGGGATCTGAGTGTTTATAAAGATGGAAACTTTGTTTTGTCTCGCAAAGGAAATTTCATTTTAGCACTGGACCAATTAAAATCACTAAAGCCAACTGATATCGAATTTATCTCTCCCAAAAGACTCTATAAAGAAAAAAAATGATTCGATTTAACTTTAAAATATTTGTAATACATTTTTTGTTTGTTTCCTCTTTGTTATCGCAAGAAGGAACAAAACTCATCGCTTGGAAACCTATTGCCGATGCAAATGGATACCAAATTCAAATTAAAGACAAAACAGGAAAGTTGATCCTGGATAAAAAAATTGATACTGCTTATCATTCAATTGAAGAGTTACCTTCTGGAATTTACATGGTACGCACGGCTCCCCTTAATTTGTTCAAAAAACCTGCTGTTTGGTCAGTATGGAAAGATCTAGAAATCATCATTTCGGAACCTCCTCAAATTGTGAAAGAAGTTGAAAAACCTATCATACTTCCAAAAACCGAATCCAAAAAAGAAAAAATAATCTCTCCGATTACCATTGAAGGAGAACATTTCTTAGATGCCACAAAGGTGGATTTAAGTAAAAAAGAAGACCAACTACCAATTGTTAGTAAAGAAGTTAAGTCATCCGAACGCATTGAATTAAAAGTTGATACAACAGAAGCAAAAACCGGTCCATATGATTTAACTGTTACAAATCCATACCAAAAACCCAAAGTAGTCAAAAATTTTGTGCAGGTGGAAGTTCAAAAATCGGAAACAAAACAAGAGAACCTAGAAGAAATCAAAAAGAACGAAAGAGTCAGAACTGTTCCAGAATCAACAACACAAGTCTCAAATAACCAAACAATCAATGTAAACAATACGAACACTCAGAAACAAAAAGTAAGTCTTCCCAAAGGAAAACAATTTCGAGATTTTTCTTACGAAGAAATGATGCTGTTTTTAGAATCAGATGTTGCAGTGAATTGTAAAAACACTAAAATTCCTGCATTCACTTTAGGTGAGTGTCACAAAACATATGTTATACTAAATTTTTCAAGTGAAGACAATCAATCGGTTTTTGAGTTTTACAAATTAGTAAGCGAAAACGAAACCAATCGTATCAGCGCCTATCGATACTTTTCAAGTCATTGCCATCCAAAATTCAGGCCTGCTATCGAAAGAATGGAACTTCAATGGAAAAATAGAACCAATTTGGATCCAGAAGAACGCCAATCATTGGCAGAAGAATTGCCAAAATTTCGTACTTGTTCGAGATAAAATAGATATCTTTTGCTTGTAATGAATTCAATTTTTAGTCCAATGAATGCAATGAGACATTCGTTTTATCTACTCCTCGGAATTTGTTTTTTAAGTTTGCAAACTTTACATTCCGAACCTTCAGTCCTAAGCCAAAATGTGAAGGAAGTAACCACTCGTATCCAAGACTTAGCACTTTACCCCACCCTTTCAAAAAAGAGACTCTATGGTGCGGTTGCAAAAGGTGGAGCAATTCGATTTGAGTTGAAGGCCGGAGAATCTTCCCCGCAATCCATTGGCATCGGTGTAGCAACTGATGGTAAATTAAAAGAATGGATATTAACAGTTTATTCCGGAAGTGGACAAAGTGAAAACTCAACAATCCTTCGCAAAGAGAGAATTGAAGGAGAGTCCCAGTGGGTGTTTGAATTACTCGCCCCTCCTGATGAAATCACGATCGAAATCCAAAATGCCAATTCAGAAACGCCAGTAGCAGTCGTGGAAATCATCCATGGTTATTATTATGGTTATTCTGTTGATAAGGAAAACCACAACAAACCACAATCCCAAAATCCGACTAGACCCAACCCGACGGAACCAGAAAAACTTTCTCCAAATGACATTCAGAATCGTACTGAGTTTTACCGAGCTCCCATCACCAAAGATTGATTTAAGTTTTTAAAAATATAGTCGGTGTAATCATTATAACACGATGGTGACATGTGACCTGCATCACTAAACTCGTTGCAGGTGTATGTAGGATCATCATTCATATTCCAAAATGGGATTCCATTTTGTTTGTGGTATTCCACGATACGCGGATACCAATCTTCATAAACAGTTCCCTCTTTGTTCTCTGCTACTGATACTTTTAAATGCCTTATGTGATCCATATAAGGTAAAGATAACCTAACCCAAATGACAGCCGAAGGAACATTTAACTGTTTCGCTAATTGTAATGATTGGTCTGTGAAACTCAATATATTCTCAGAAAATCGGAATGGAACTAGATAAGAATGAAAATCACCAATGGCTGATTTTTTTAATAATTCTGGTGGAAGGACTGCTTGGTGTGTCCCTGGAGTCATCGCAGAACCTTTCCCCTTTTTCAAATTTGCCATAAGATTATTACGCAAACTTCTATAAGGATACAACAAAGTGTCTTTATTTTTGGCTCTTGTGATGATAACTTCCAATTTAGGACGGTATTGATATGCACGGAACATACGTTTTGCGATTAGTGTTGATATCTCATCAGTTGAAAATTTGGAAAAATGTTTTAGTACAAATGAAACATTGAGCCCATTGGTTAAGGTTTCATCCACTTTTAAGGTGGCAGTAGAGTTAAACATTTCTACAGAATGATCAAATAAAAAGAATTCCGGTTTTACTTCATCCTTTGCAAACTGCTCCATCCATTGTAATACGTAATCCGGTTTCCCGCCAGGAACAGAAAAATTAAACATCACCCAACCAGGGTACTTTTTATGAATGTATTCGTTATCAAAAAGGAGAGCTCTTGAATTTCCAAAGTAGACAATCACCTTATCTCTATCTTTGAGTTTTAAGTATTCTTTTAAGTCTTCATATAATTCGTTTTTTTGGATGTAATTGATATCAGACAAAGATTTTGAAAAATATGTATGAACATTTTCCAAAACCAATAATTTATCTAGACAAAATGTTAAAAAAACAACTAAAAATGGGACTAACAAATAACGATTTCGTATTAAATCCAAAGTTTCCACCTAAAAGCGATAATAGATAAACTCGCCACCATCTTGTGATAATGTGGCTAACAAAAAGATTGTGATGATACCGAGTGTTGGAACCAACCAAACATCATGTTTACGAATTTTTTCCCAAAATTCAGGAAAGTATTGTAGATGATGAAAGAATAATACTGCAAACGAAGTATAAAATATACGTTCCAAGTTTTCAATATGTAAGTATTTAAAAGAAGAACCTTCACCTAATAATGATGTTGCAGAAACAAGCCAATGATTGGAAGTTCCATCTAACAAGCGCTCTAAACTATGAGAAAAATGTGTGAAAATTCCATAAAAATGATCCACCATATTCGTTGCATTATTGGAACGAAACATGAGTCCTGAAATGGAAAATAAAACAAATACAATCATTGCTTTCAGTACAATTAAAACTTTGTTTTTTTCAGGTGTTAATTTGAGTCCTAATTTCCCTTCTAAGAAGCGTTCACCTGCTAAAATCACACCCCAATAAAATCCCCAGCAGATAAAAGTATAATCAGCTCCATGCCAAAATCCACCCAATGTCATTATGATAATTAAATTGAGATATGTTCTTAGTTCACCTTTCTTAGATCCACCTAACGGGAAATATATATAGTCACGTAACCAAAAGGAGAGGGTGATATGCCATCTTTTCCATAACTCCCGACCTGATGTTGAGAAAAAAGGTGCCTTAAAGTTTTCAGGAGTTTCAAAACCTAAATACAATGCAACTGACCTTGCCATATCGGTAAGACCCGAAAAATCACTGAATACCTGAATGGAATAACAAATTCCAGCAATGAACAATGAAAAAGAATCATAATCCGATGGAGAATTAAATACAGGTGAAATTGTAAGAGACATTGGATCAGCAACTAACACCTTCTTAACGAGACCTGACATCATCAAGTATGATGCTCGATACATCTTTTCTTTGCTAGGTGTGAGTTTGTCTAAGTTTGGAAAAAAATCTGACATCCGCATGATTGGTCCTGCAATTAATACAGGAAAAAATGCGACAAACAAGAAGTAGTCTTCCACTTTCACAGTGGGAAGATTAGGATTTCGATACGTGTCTACCGCTGCTGCAATGACTTGGAAGGTATAAAAACTGATCGCAAGCGGAAGTGCAATGTGGATAAGATTTGGAACTTGTTGGAAAAAAGGATAACTTGTTAGATCAGCAAGTACCTTACTAAAGAAATAGACATACTTAAAAAAACCTAAATTGATCAAGTTAAGTGAAACTGTAAGCCCCACCCAAAAACGAGTCGGAGTCGATTGGATCTTACGATACAGAAGGTAATTGACCGTTATGACTACAAGGAAGTGAACCGTAAGTGCTAATGAGAAATATGCATAAAAGCAAATCCCGGCGAAAAGAAGAAAACCCTTACGAAATTCTTTGGGGATGGCCCAATACAAAAGGTAAACGACAGAAAAGAAGATTAAAAATGGTATTGAATTGAACAACATATCAAGGAAGGAATTGTCTCTCCCAGTAATCGCTTTCCGAACTAGGTGTCAATCCTTCTTTCAGGTGGTTAAATTCGGTCTCATCCACTTCTGTTTCCCGTTTGACCCATTCCGCATAAAACTCTTCAGAAGTTTTACGTTTTACCCTTAACCTTCTTGCATAACTTAAGATCTCTTTGTCTGAAGTTACCACCAAACATTGAGAAGGTACTTGACAATAGTTTAAATACCCAATGATGAGTTCGTCCGCTTTTTTTTCATGACTGTAATGGATGGAAAATCCTTCCCACTCCTCGGAATAACATTCAGAAAGTAACTCCTTCTTTCCGTCAAAAAAGATGAGAACTTTGCGTTGGTTTAGGTCAGGAAAATGGCGTTTTAAATGAACGAGTAGTCCACTTCTAGCATCTAGGAGACGGTATTCCCCCAAACAAAATGCCAGGTCAGGAAATTTATACATCAAATTCATCCCGTCGATCAGGATTCTCTCATTTACGGGCACAACCCTATTGAAACCACTTGCCAGATTCGATTAAACCAAAAAAACGTAAACATGGGGAAAAAAATAATCGTCGTCGGTGCCTCGAGTGGGATCGGAAAAGCCATTGCTGAACAAGAATTGAACGCTGGGTCCTCCGTGGTCCTTTTAGCGAGAAGGGAAAAATCCCTAGAGTCCATTGCCAAAAAAGCAAATTCCTCCAAAGAGAAACGAGCCTTCCCTTTGGTCTTTGATGTGACTAAATTTGTGACAGCAGAAAAAACCTTCCAAAAAGCTGTCTCACTCCTTGGTGGTGTGGACGAAGTCTATTTTGCATCTGGTGTGATGCCGGAGATTGGAAAACAAGAATACAATGTAAGTAAAGATTTAGAAATGTTAAACGTTAACCTTCTGGGAGCTGTTGCCTTTTTAAATCCTGTTGCTACTTTTTTTACCAAACAAAAATCAGGAAAGATCATTGGAATCTCTTCTATTGCGGGAGAAAGAGGCAGGAAAGGAAATCCTGTTTATAACACTTCCAAAGCGGGTCTCAATACTTATTTAGAAGCACTACGAAATCGTCTATCAGAAGTAAATGTCCAAGTAACAACGATTAAACCAGGGTTTGTCAAAACTGAAATGACGGATGGTTTGGTTTTACCGGAAAAAGGTTTACTCAAAGCAATTACTGCTGAAGAAGCAGCCGAAAAAATTCGAGCCATCGTTGCGAGTGGCAAAGATGAAGCTTTTGTTCCCGGCATTTGGGCACTTGTTGCTCTTATCATTCGAAACATTCCCAACTTTATTTTCAAAAAACTGAGTATCTAATATGGTTACAAAAAAAACAAAATCCATCCCTAACATAAAAGTCCCAATGAAAGAAAAGGTAGAAGCATGGGGAATGAGTTCATTTTCCATGTCACCGGTGTTTCGACCAGAAACAGAGGAAGAAATCAAAGAACTTTTTGTTTGGGCGAACCAAACTGGCACCAAAGTAGCGTTACGCGGAGGTGGATGTAGTTATGGTGATGCATCAACCAATACAGATGGAATTGTTTTAGATTTAACTCGTTTTAATAAAGTATTAGATTTTAACTTAAAATCGGGTGTGATGACGGTCCAATCTGGAGCTCGTATCAAAGACCTTTGGGAAACAGGGATCGAAAATGGATTTTGGCCACCTGTTGTTTCTGGAACAATGATGCCAACTCTCGGTGGTGCTCTTTCCATGAACATTCATGGAAAAAATAATTTTAAAGTGGGAACCATCGGCGAACACATCAAAGAATTTACCTTTTTAACGGCAAAAGGTGATATCCTAGAATGTTCTCCTAAAAAAAATTCGGATCTATTTTATTCTGCCATTTCCGGCTTTGGTATGTTAGGTTGTTTTTTGACAGTACAAATCAAAATGAAACCAATTTATTCAGGAAAGATGAAAATTGATCCCGTGTATGTACGAAACTTCGATGAATTATTTGCTTATTTTGAAGAACACTACAAAACCGCAGATTATTTAGTGGGTTGGATTGATGCATTTGCATCTGGAAAATCATTAGGCCGTGGTCAAATTCACAAAGCAACCAATCTAAAAGAAGGTGAAGACCCAGATTTTCCAGGGAATTGTTTGTTAGAAAGACAACACCTTCCTTCCCGTTTATTTTATGTGATTCCTAAAAAATGGATGTGGATCCTTATGCGCCCATTCAGCTTTAATTTTGGAATGAGGATGATCAATTTAGCAAAATGTATCGCAAGCATTCTGGTAAACAACAAAGCGTATTACCAAGGTCATGCGGAGTACGCATTTTTACTAGACTATGTTCCGAATTGGAAATTTGTCTACAAACCTGGTTCAATGATCCAATACCAAGTGTTTATTCCAAAAGAAAACGCCAAACAAGCATTCAGTGAAATATTCACAAAATGCCAAGAACGCGGTATCGTGAATTACTTATCAGTTTTCAAAAAACACAAACCTGATCCATTCCTTCTCACACATGCGGTGGATGGATTTTCAATGGCGATGGATTTTCCTGTAACAAAAGGGAATCGTGAAAAACTTTGGTCTCTTTGTTATGAACTTGATGAGATTGTCTTAAAACACAAAGGAAGATTTTATTTTGCAAAAGATTCTACTCTCCGCAAACGTGTGATGGAATCTTATTTTCCAAAAGAAAATTTAAAGAAGTTTTATTCTTTAAAGAAAAAATATGATCCAAAAGGAATTTTACAAACAGATTTGTACAAACGAGTGTTTTTAAGTTAATCTTATTTTCACACGGAATCAGAATCAACAAATCAAACTGAAACCACATACCTACTTCTATTTGTTAAAATGCAAATGGAAGTAGCGTTTGATTCTAAATTCACAAGCCTTCGAATTGTGATTTAAATATTCATCCTTCGGTAGAGGAAATAAGCTGCGTAAGTGAAAATTACAGGAGTGATCCACATCCCGATCCAAATCGGCAATGCTCCATTTTCTGCTAATGTTTTAGCAGTTGAATTTAGAATATAGTATAACAACACCACAGCAATCGTGAGTCCAAGGCTTGCAACACCTGCAGAACGTTTTGTGATCGCACCGGCAAGTGCACCAAGTGTTACAACCACAAAGGACATAAGTGGCATCGCAAATGCCATATGTTGTTGTACGATCACATTCCGAAAGGGAATCCCTTTGGTAATTCGTGATTCAATTTCATCAGCGAGTTCAAAAAAGTTCATTTCCTCTGGATTTCGAACTGGTTTTGAAAAGTAAGCTAAATCCTCAACAAAATCATATGTTTTTTCCGCATATTTGGTTCTTGAAACCAGTTCTAAATTTTCATTGAATCTAACTTCTTCTGCGTCATATAAAACCCAACTATGCGGATTTGGAATGAATTTTGCTTTTTGGGATGACACGGTGTAAGTAGGAAATCCATCAGGAGTCATTTCAATATAATTAAATCCTCCCTTAACTGTGTTTTCCTTTTCATCAATCCAATATACGTAATAAAATCCTTTTTTACCTTTGATATGCAATTGATAGACAAAATCGATTAACCGATTGGAACCTTTTGCCATAATGCTAAATTCTATTTGTGCTTTTTTATTCGCAGGAATCACAACGGTTTGCCCAAACAATGTCATGATGAGCCACATGGCGATACCAAAAAATAAAATTGGTGTGATGATTCTAATGAAGGACACACCTGCAACCATCATTGCCACTAGTTCCTTATTCACGCTAAATTGTCCGATGACAAAACAAACGGAAAACATGAGAGCTGGTGCTACTACTTGATCTACCATTGATGGCAAAGAATACAGAACATGTAAGTATACATGGGACTGATTCACTTTTGAAGAAACTAAATACTTCATCACATCTGTGAATTTATAAATGACAATCATCGATGTTAACATGATTAATGTGCCAATGAAGGTTTTGAAAAAATCAAAAAATAAATATCTGTCGAGAGTTCGAAAAGGGATAAACTCTCGTTTGAACCAGAGAAACGGTGTTAAAATAAGGTTCATTGTATTTCCAATAATAACATACTCATATCATCCGAAATGCGTTTCGCGGAAAATGACATTGAGTCTTCATAAATAGCATTTAAAAATTCATCACCTTTTTTGTCAGAATGATTTTTGATGGAATCAAACAAATGTTCTTCACCATAGATTTCACCTGATTCGTCAAAGACCTCCAAAATTCCATCGGAATACAATAAAATCCTATCTCCTGATCCAAGTGTGATTTGGTAGTTTTTTAGGTTTGGTTTGAGAAAGGAAACAATGAGTGTTCCTAGTCCTTCTAAAAACTTTGGTCCATTTTCTTTTTGGATATGAATGATTGGAGGATGGCCTGCTATCGAATATTTAATTTCTTTTGTTTCTAAATCCACAAACAAAACACAGGCACTTATATGATTGTTTGGTACTAAACTTTGTAAATCATCATGTATTGCTTTCAAACATTCGGATGGTTGGTTTTGGTTCCCATGGATTTTAAAGGCCAAAACTGCCATCGCAGACACCATTGCTGATGCAATTCCATGACCCGATACATCCGCAAAAAATAATGCCATTTTGCCATCTTCTCTTTCAAAGTAACTGATCGCATCTCCTCCTACTTGGTCAAAGGAACGAAAAAAAGAATAAAATTTGATCCCCTTTTTTTTGGGCCAGTCGGTTGTGACTAAATTTGATTGGGTTTCATTTGCTAATTCCAATTCACTTAACATTCTGTCTTGGAATTTTTTAAGTTGGGATTCTGAACTTCTTAACTTTTCAACAGAACTCAGCCGTATATTTAGCGTTAGGTATGAAACCAAAGCAGGAGTGATAATTGCAGATAAATATAAAGACAAGTCGACTTGCTGATCTTTAGTATAAATTCCAACTAATATCCCAAATGAAGTAACAGTGCCCAGATAGGAAACAAGTGAACGTCTGTCCACAAAACTCACACCAATACAAGAGAGAACCAAAATCATTCCAACCAAATATCCGATGTATAAAGAGTTCCAATACAATAGGATTAAAGAGTGAGCACTCATTGTATAAAAAAATACCAACATAATGGTTTGGATATTTTTTCGTACCCAGCTTACAAAATAGGTAGCAACGAAAAATGAAATTGTAATGGAAGCATGGATCACTCGAATCCACTTAGGGTCGTATAATCCCAATTCATCGACAGGGGCAAAGATTCCAAATCCGATAAAACTAGAAAACACAACAAGGCAGATCCTAGATATTTTTAGAACCTCATCATCTAATTGGAATCGATCTTGAATTGATTGTAACATCATACCAAATTAGAATTTCCAAATTTTGTTTTGAAATGTTCAGGTAATGCAGAAGGTTTTTGCAATGAGAAATCAAACCAAACAAAGGAAGCATTCCCTGTTAAAACACATTCATTTTCTTCATTCCACATAGAACAAATCACAGAGAAAGCTCGAGACGAAATTGCATTCACTTCAAGAGTGATTTCCAAGGTGGCAGGGAAAACAACTTGTTTACGATAATCCATATCCAAATGGGTGAGTACTGGACCTGCTTTTACAGGTTTTAATGGAGAATCCCATAATCCTTCTTTTGTAAAATAATCTGCTCTTGCAGACTCAAAGTAACGAACGTAGGTGACATTGTTGACATGGCCAAAAGCATCCATCTCTCCCCAGACCACTTGTTGTGTGAATTTATGTTTGTACTTAGATGGTTTTGACATGTATGTTACCGAACTTCAAATAAAGATAAGGATACAACCTTTTGATCTTTGTCTTTGATTTCCAATCGATACTCTCCTTTTTTTGGCTCCCAGAGATATGGTTCTTTTGCATTCGCAAGAAAGGCATCGTTTAAATGATAAGAATACGAAACATCGTAGGAACTGATTGTAAAGAGGATTTTTTGTCGGCCATTCGGAATATCTGGATCCAATGCAAAAATACTCCCACTCACAGGTGTCAAAATTCGAAATGATTTTGTTTTCTCAATTTGATTCTCATTAGACGACAAAATTTCAAGATTTGGTTCGATCTCAGAATAATTGGATTCTTCTATCGGATGTAATTTTGAAATGAGTGATTCATGTAATAAGTCCATTGTTTCTCGCCAAACAGGTGCTGCACCTGTGATTCCAGACACATCCAACATTGGACTTCCAGTCGGATTGCCTACCCACACTCCAACAGTATAATGTTCTGAATATCCAATACACCAATTATCTCGCATATCTTGGCTTGTTCCCGTTTTTACCGCTGTAAAATACGATGTGGATAAAAAATTATCCCATCCAAAACCAAGAGACCTTGCTTCTCTGTCAGATAAAATTTCAGAAATCATATAACTTACCTGCGGAGAGAAAATTCTTTTTTGACTTTGGTTTGTTTCAAATTTTTTCCATTGGATTTGGGAATACATACCACCATTTGCAAACATACGATATGCATTAGTCAATTCTAACAAACTAATGTCTGCTGCACCTAGTGCAAGTGATGGACCGTAAAACTCTGGGTATTGTAATCCGTGAATTCCAAGATTTTCTAAAAGGGATACAAATTCATTTACATCTAAAAAAGACAAAGCTCGAATGGCAGGAATATTTAAAGAGGATGCTAAACTTTCCCTTACGGTGACGTTTCCTTTATATGATTTGTCATAATTCAGAGGTCTATAAATACCTTGGTAAACTGGAATTCCAATGGGTGAATCAGATAAAATGGATTGAGGAGTGAGCTTTTTCTGCTCAAAATTTAAAGCATAGACAAATGGTTTTAAAGTGGATCCAACTTGCCTTTTAGTTCGAACTAAATCCAATTGAGAAACCGAACTTTCTCTCCCAATATTGGGAACATACACGAGAATATTTCCCGTTTTGTTTTCCAATACAATCACAGCACCATCTTTTACATTTCTATTTTCTAATGTTTTTATATTTCTTCTCAGAATTTCTTCGATTTTCTTCTGGTAAATAAAGGATAAAGAAGTTTCAATTTTTTGTTTTTGAAATTGATTGTATCCACCTAATTCAATCACTGATTTTGCAAAAAGAGGGACATGGGAAGGCTCTTGTGGATAATCTAAATTACGAAACAAACTTTCCCTAACAAAACGAGAAAGTTCCTCACAATCGGATGTTTTCCCATCTCTTTCCCACTTAAGCGCACAAACTCGCTTTGCTACTTTTTCAATCGGACTTTGAGGAGAACGAATTAATGCTGCGAGTAAATACGATTCATTCGGAGTGATCGATGAAACCGATTTTCGAAACAATCCTTTGGAAGCAGAAGCAATTCCTTTCAGTTCCCCACGAAAATAAATCAAATTTAGATAGGCAGTCAGTATTTCTTCTTTGTTCCAAATTGATTCCAGTTCCATAACTCGATTGATTTGTTTGAGTTTTTGAAAGATGGATTTCCTTTGGTTTTTCTTTGGTTGTAACTCTGGATCAAGAAGAGTGACAAGTTGCATTGATATAGTGGATGCACCACGGAAGGAAGATCCTTTTAAACCAGTAAAAATGGAAGCTACGATTGAATTTCCATCCACTCCACCATGTTCAAAAAAACGTTTATCTTCTGCATGGATGACAGAATCGATTAAAAATTTTGGGAATTCTTTATATTCCACCCATTCTTCTGATCGAAAATCCTTTCGGATCCGAAGGCGTTGGATGAGTTCATTTTTTCGATCATACAAACGGATGTCAGATGGTGTGAAATTAGCTTTTACTTCCTGATAGGTAGGAAGTGCCCATACAATGGAAGGGAAAAATAAAAAAAGTGTTACAAATTTTACCGTGGCCATTCGGTGAAAATATGAGATCATTGTTTCCAATTCCACCGTACCATTTTCCAAAGGAAGATTACTCTTCCAAAGTTTCCATGGTTTCATAACCTGTTTCGATGATGAAATGACTTCCATACTCTCTGATTTTATAAGGAACATTGACCCAAATGTTTTTTGTGGATTGGTGTTCTGGAATCTGACAAAGAATCAAAAACGGTTTATTTGTCGAAAGGCAAAATTGGTATAAATCTTCCAACATTTCTTTCATTCGCATTGGAGTTTCCGACCAATAGGTGTAAGGTGGATCTAAGTAATAGATATATGCCAATTCTTCTCCCAGCTCCCACTTTAACGCATGTTTCGTGGCATCTTTTCGAAACAATTGTACATTTGGTAGTCCGCGAAATAGAGTATGTAAATTTCGAAATCGTGTTTGGTCTAATTCGTATGTTAGAAGTCGTTTGACTGAAAGGCTATACGCCTCTGCAGAGATTTGCCCACTTCCAGCAAAATAATCGCAAAACAAAACTGATTCAAAACTAAGGCCCCAAGACAATAACCGAGAATCCATAAGTGAAAAAATTGCTTTTTTAACGAGGCTATTGGTAAAGTTGAGATGACCAGATACATCGGGTGGTGATGGAATTTCTTTTCCTTTCCACTTACCTTGTGAAACACGAAGACCTTTCATTTATTTCCCAACTGTTTTGATCTCTTCCAATTGGACCAAAATATGTTTAGAAGGAGAGTTAGATTCAATTTCTGAAAAAACCTTTTTGGCTTCGGATTCGTTTTTTAAATCCATCAAACCAAGTCCATATAACAAAAGTGCATCATTGTATTTTGGACTTTGTTTTCCATTTTTTTGAAAATCCTTTCCCCATTCTATGAGTAAATCAGATTCTCCAAACACCAAAGCTCTCTCCATAAACAAATAAACTGCATTCCAATAATGTGGCGATAATCTAAAGTTAGGTGAGTTTTCCTTACTTAAATTGGATTTGAGTTTTGACCAGTTTTCTTCTGTAGAAACATAAAGAAAAAAAATCCGAGGATCTTTTTCGGGTTCTCGTCCATTTAAGTATTGGAGCGATTGTTTGGATACGAGAGAATAATTTCCTTTTTTGAATTCTGAATACAAAGTCGAAAATTGAGAAGAGTCGCTCCACAAAATGGACGGAACGACCAAAATACAAAAAAGAGAATGGGTAAAAGTCAATTTAAAGTTCGGTGATATTGGCTGATCCGCACATAGGGCAGATCAATTCCCATGAATCGAGGTATTCATCCTCACCTTCGGCTTCCCAACGATGGTCGCAGTCCTCACAAGCATACGTTACAACGTCTTCGTTTAGGCTATCTGCATCGAATTCGTCATCATCTAAAAAATCATCTTCCATACCCTTCTCACTAAATCACAAAGAAAAAGCCGTGTCAAGTGGGGAGGGCAAAAAAAAATGGGAACAAACGATGGCGATTTACTCCCGGTACGAACCGCATAGAAAGAAGAAATCAAAGGCACCGCTATTTTTATTGGTTTTAGCGCTTGGCCTCTCCACTTTAGGGTTTACCTATAGAAAAGAAATTTATTTTCTTTTTGCCAAAGACCAAAGTGTCAGAGCAGAAAAAACCAAAGAAAAAACAATCGAACTCTGGAAATCAGGGAATCTCAAAGAAAAAGAGATAGAAGATTTCCAAACAATCGCAACCAACTACTCAGAAAAAGACCCAACCGATCCTGTCGCCTTTCATTTGATCGCAAGGAGTTTGTTTTGGAATTTAAATCGATTGGGAATCCAATTTGACCACGATAGTTTGATCTTACATCTAGGATCTCCATTTCGTGAATTCATAGGAAGTTCCGTTCTCGCCGAATCGACATTAGACTCTATCTTTTGGAATGCAAGGACTGCGGAAGCCTATTCCTCCTCTCCCTTTACGGACTGGGAAAACAACCGAGTGTTGTTATTCCTCGGAGAAACTCATCGGAGTGTCAAACGTCCTCAAGTTTTAGTAGGAGAATATGGAAACGTCGATCGTTCAAAATTATCTCCCGAACTACAAACTGTTTACATATGGTTGTTAACCTTTAATACGATGCTTGCAGGTGATGCAAGTGGTCTCGATCATTTAATCACCATTACAAAAGATCCAAATTTTAAATTGGGAATTCAATTTTCTCCGAGAGAGGAAAACTTCTTACGGGGTCTTGGTAAATATTATAAAAAAGATTATGTGGGAGCTTTGTCATTACTCAGACAAGCTAAAACCAATAATCCTGATATGATCACTGAAACTTCCATCATCACAGAGGCTACTATCTTCCACTTGCAAAATTTATCGCAGAAAGGAATTGATTTGTTAGAAGAATTTTACATTGCCACTGGCAAAAAAAATACAGAAATCCCAATCTTAATTTCCCAATTCATCAAAGAAAAACCAGGCCTTAAAACAAAACTGGATCTAAATTTGGATAAAAAAGAATGAAACCATTTTTGTCCAAGTTACACTTATTAGGTGTTGTTTTCAGTTTTTTAACAAGTATTGGCTGTGGACTTTTTTACAAAGGAGTCCCAAAACCTGGTGAATTTTGTTATGTGCTTTCAAAACCACCTGAATGTCTGTTTGTCAATTTCGAGGAGAAAAAACTCATCTGGGAAAATGTTGAGTACTCATTGGAAGAAAAACTCCGAATGGATTATTTCTTTCATAAAAATGAAGATTTATACGAACTAACAGTCGCTACAGTCAATAGAGTCGAAATTAAAAATTTATCCCGCTCTGGTTTTAACCAGTTCTACATGAGAAAAAAAGAAAAATTCGCTGATATCCCAAAAGGAAGTTCTAATGATGAAACAAAACATTGAAGATATCCAAAAAGAAATCATCTCTGAGTTTTCGGAACTGACTGATTGGGAAGAAAAATTCCAATACCTTATCGAGTTAGGTGAGGAACTACCAAAGTTTCCTGATGAAAAAAGAACAGAAGAATATTTAGTACCGGGATGCCAATCTCGGGTTTGGGTTGCACCAAAACTGACTGAAGGGAAATTAGAGTTTGATGCAGATAGTGATACGGCACTTACGAAAGGACTGATTGCGATTCTAATACGAGTATTTTCAGGACAAAGTCCAGAAGATATAGCGAATGCCTCACTTGGATTTATAGAAGAAGTTGGTCTTGCAAAGTTTTTATCGATCTCAAGACGGAATGGACTATTTTCTATGGTACAAAAACTAAAGGGGTACGCAGAAAAAGTATAACATTCCTCTTTTTTCCTTTGCAAACTAGTTTTATCTGCTTAGAATTCTCTTTCGAATGAACGTTAGGAATTCTATGAAACAAATTCTGATTCTATTTTTTGTTCTTTTTACAATCCAATGTAGTAAAGACCTTTCTCCCTTTGGTGGAGAAGTAAATGTATCTCCCCTCCCCAAACGTATCAAACCTGAATGGCCAAATCCAAATTGGAAAATTGTCACTCCTGAATCAGTTGGTGTTTCTTCCGCAAAACTCAAATTAGTTGAAGAGTATGCATTTGCCCGAACTGGTGATGAAACAGACAGAAAAGGTAGACGAACTGATGCCGTTGTCATCCTTCGGAATGGAAAACTCATTTATGAAAAATATGCACGCAATTTTAAGGAAGACAAACTTCACCTAACTTGGTCAGTCTCAAAAAGTATTTTACAAACAATGTATGGAATTGCCGTCAAAGATGGACTGATCAAGTTAGATGACCCTGGATATTATCATTATGAACCACTCAGTAGAGACGAAGCCCATAAAAAAATCACCATCCGTCATCTTTTAAATATGTCTTCCGGTCTTGCTGCAGAAGAAGGGTATGAAAGTGGTCCACTCAAATCTTCTGTGATTGCCATGTTGTATACGAGGGGCCGACAAGACATGGGGAGTTTTTGTGCCAACCTTCCCCTCCGCGCCGAACCAGGTACACAAGTATATTACTCCAGTTGTGATACCAATATCCTTTCTGCGATATTGAAGAAAGTATATGGCAAAGAAGAATATGACAAACTTCCCTTTGAAAAAATATTCAAACCACTTGGAATTTCTAATGTAACATTTGAAAGAGATGCTTCTGGAACGTATGTAGGTTCTTCTTATCTCTATATGACAGCAAGGGATCTTGCCAAAATTGGATACCTGTATTTAAACGATGGTGTGTGGAATGGAGAGAGATTTTTGCCAGAAGGTTGGTTAACATTCACAAGGACACCTTCCCCTGGTTATAAAACAACTCCCTATTCAGATGATTTATCACAGGATAATTATACTGCACATTGGTATGCCAATACGGGAGTTCCTGATCGAGGTATCCATGAGCCTTGGCCTGATGCTCCAAAAGATACCTTCGCTGCTCTTGGACATTGGGGTCAAATGATGTATGTAATTCCAAGTTTAGACCTCGTAGTAGTTCGGTTTGGTGATGACCGCGAAAAAGCGTTTATCAAAAATGAATTTTTAAAATTGATCAAGGAATCAGTGATTCGGTAATCTTATGAAACGTAAAATTTCAATTTTCTTAGCATTATTCTTTTTAATTGTTTTGTTTTGGTCACAATGGAATTGGAAACACTTATCGAGTTTTCCATCCATCATCTCCAGTTTTTACTCAAAAGAATACTGTAGTTGTTACTTTGTGATGGAGTTATCAGAAGAACAGTGCCATGATTTTGCAAGACAGTGGGTTCCCATCAGTGAATTCAAATTAGACAAAGAAAATCAATTGGTGACAGTAAAAGGTCTGGGTAGAACCAATACAGCAAAATTCCAATCCAAAGAATATGGTTGTACCTTACTGAATGAATAATCCTTAGCGGTAATAACGCATCCCAGGAAAAATAAAATTGATGCCAAAGATTAATCCTTTGGCCTTCACTTCTTCTGGGACGGGACCAAAGTTTTGACCTCGTATCGAATCTAAACATGCTTGGTCGACAACAACTTGTCCTTGAGAAGAAACCAAACGAACATCCAAAACTTGTCCTTGTTCACTTAACATAAACAATACTTTAGTTTCTCCTTCCTTAATTCCTTCTCTGGCAACAATTCCTGCCATATCACGATAGGCATAATTTCCACCACCGGGAGGAGCAAAGGATTCTTCTATCCGTTTTAACATATTTTTGAAATAATAATAACCTGCTAATTGTTTGGTAGGAATGGTGAGAGCTTTTGCTCCATCCCAACGAAATAAAAAATCTTGTTGGAAACGATAGTTAAATGGAATTTTTGTCATCTGACCAGCGTTTGCAGCTTGGTTCGGACGTTCCTCAGAATTGGAATTGGTTTTTGGGTCTGCTTTAAAAATACCAAATTCAAAAAGTTCGTCTTCCTTGGATTCTTCTGATTTTGGTTGTGTTTTACTTGGAGTGGAAGTGGCACTTCCCATAATGAATTCATGGAATTGGGTTAATGTATGAAACCCTTGTTTCTCGGTGATCCCTCCGCCACCCGCCGAATCCTTATTAGACAAGGCTTTGTATTCATCTTTTTTATCGGGATTGATGAACTGTTGTTCTACTAATACTTCGTATATTTTTTCTTGTTCTTTGGGACTTAGGTTTTCGAGAGTTTGTTCTTCTGCCCACATCTTCCATAACATATTCCTCGTGATGAGGTGAGCTAAAAAAAAGGACGCAAGTAAGATCACAAATGTGAATGCAAAAAAGAGACGTTTTTCCCCTTCTTCTTTTTCGGGTAATCGGAAATCAAAAGAGAGTGGGGCCATTTTCACGATTTTCTCCCGTATTTCCAATATAAGGAAGTCCTAAATGTTCGTAAGCTTTTTTCGTAGCCACACGACCTTGCGGAGTCCGGTCAATGAGACCCACACGCACAAGGAAAGGTTCATAGGTATCTTCGATGGTTCGTTCTTCTTCCCCTAGGACAACGGCAATTGGTTTGATCCCGACAGGTCCACCCCCGTAACGGGAAATGAGAATATCAAGAATTTGCCTGTCGACGGCATCAAGTCCCAAATGGTCCACACCCATACGCTCAAATGCATAACGACATGTCTTTAAGCTAACAGACGTTTCATTGTTTACTTCTGCAAAATCCCGAACTCGTTTTAAGAGATGGTTGGCTATCCTTGGGGTTTTTCGACTGCGTTTTCCCACTTCCATCGCCACACCTTCGCCGAGGTTCACTCCTAGTAATTTTGCCGAACGATCTACGATGATTTGCATTTCTTCATCTGTGTAAAAATCAAGTTTGAGATGGATGCCAAACCTTGATTTTAAAGGATCGCTGACAAGCCCAGACCTCGTTGTGGCACCCACTAAGGTAAACGGTTGGAGTTGGATTTGTAAGGCATTGGCGGTAACACCTTCTCCCACAACCAAATCCACAAAAAAGTTCTCCATTGCAGGGTATAAAAGTTCTTCCTGTTTTTTGATAAACCCATGGATTTCATCGATGAAAAGGACTTCATTTGTTTTGAGTAAGGTAAGAAACCGAACCAAATCAGCACCCTTCGAAATGGCCGGTGCCGAGGTGGGAGTAAACGCAACTGCCAGTTCGTTGGCTATGATATTCGCGAGGGTGGTTTTCCCAAGTCCAGGTGGCCCCGAAATGAGAACATGGTCGAGTGGGCTCTTTCGTTTGCGAGCCGCCTCAACATATACCGATAGATTGGCCAGAACCTCTTTTTGTCCAATGAACTCAGACAGTTTTGTGGGGCGAAGGTTTGGTTCTTCTTCGCCCGCTTGCATCCAATCTTCTCGTAAACTCACCTCAATTGGGTTTCTTCTCTGGAGTGATGGACGTCAAGATTTCATTTTTATTTCGAATGATTTTTAGCTCCATACGTTTGCCAATCGGAGATGCTAATACAAAACTTACCAATTCTTCTGGGGAACGGACAGGTTTTCCATCAAAACTGATGATGACATCATTTAATGTGAGTCCTGCTTTATCTGCTGGGGATCCTTTCACAATTTGGCGGATGATGGCCCCTTTGTTGTCTTTTAATTGGAACTGGCGGATGTCTTCTTCTGCAATATTGTCAACACCTGCTCCAATCCAAGCCCTGGTGACCTTTCCATTGGTTTTGATCTCTTCGGCAACCCTTCTTGCTTCGTTGATCGGAATGGCAAATCCAATCCCTTCTGATCCACCTGATTGGCTCACAATCATACGATTGATCCCCACAACTTCGCCTCGGATATTGAGCAGTGGTCCTCCGCTATTCCCTTGGTTGATGGCTGCATCCGTTTGGATGTAGGAAAGTCCAGATGTATCAAGTCCTCCGCGTTGGATCGCAGAAACGACACCAACAGTAAAGGATTGTTCGAGTCCGAGTGGAGCACCAATGGCAATCGCCCAGTTCCCCACTTTCACTTTACTAGAATCACCAATCAAACTTGGAGTGAGACTTCCTTTTGATGCACTAATTTTTAAAATCGCAATGTCTGCTGTGGAATCAGAACCAATCAATTTTGCTTCGAATTCTTTTTTGTTTTTTAACCTAACAGTGAATTTATCCATGTTTTGGATCACGTGATGGTTGGTCATAATATAACCATCTTCGTTTAAAACAATTCCAGAACCAAGCCCTGAAAGTTTTTGTTGGCGTGAACTCCTTCTTGGATCTTGTCTTCCAAAAAAATATTCAAACGGGTGGAGTGGAACATTCACGGTCCCTTCCGTTGCAATGGAAACAACACTGGGGGAAACTCGATCAAACACTTCTTGGAACGCATCTTCGAGAGCAACTGCTTGGGTTTGAGCTGGTGATAATTTTTCTCCACCATCTGCTTTGAGTTGTAACGGGTTCTCGTTTGAATTTCCACACGTCAATATGGGAGACAAAAATGTCCCAAGTAATAAAAAGCTAAACGCAATGGCTATATATCGTAAAGGATTCGTTTTTTTCTCAGTCATAGACAATGAACACTCTCTCCTATTCTATCAGACCCCAGAAACGGGGGGAAAGTTCCCATTTCTTGGAATCGTTTTTTCATAAAAAACTTGAACATTTTGTAACAAGCCAAACAAGTCATTGTATGGCAACTCAGGTTTTAATTCCACTATGCCCTGGTTTTGAAGAAATGGAAGCAATCATTTTGATTGATGTCCTGCGCCGAGGAAACGTAAACGTTGTCTCGATTAGCAAATCGAAAGAACCAGTGATTGCATCGCGTCATACAATTCACCTGGCAGACAAAACTTTTTCAGAAATTAATCCCAATGATTTTGATGCCATTGTTCTACCAGGAGGTCTTAACGGCACAAAGAACCTTATGGCAGAACCTGAAATCGAAACACTATTGCATTCCTTCCACCAATTGAAAAAAACAATTGGTGCCATTTGTGCTGCTCCTGCTGTTTTACGAAAGTTTCAGATTCTGTCGGGAGAAAATCCATATACTGCGTTTCCATCGCCTGAGGATTTGGTGAGTGGAGCCGGCGGAAAGTATACAGGAAAACGAATTGAGTCGTATAAACACATCCATACGAGTGTAGGGCCTGGATCTGCTTTTGAATTTGCTTTGTATCTTTTAGAATTATTCGAAGGGAAAGAGGTAATGGAAAAGGTAAAACAGGGATTGTTATTACCCTAATCCGAATGAGTGTTACGTTCGTTGATCATAGAAGTGACTGCCATCTCTTCGGTTTCAAACACTTCCAAGTGACTTTCCATTCCAGTCATCTTAAACACTTTTGCAACAGAACCATGCACACTACATACTTTTAAATTACCATGGTATTTTTTTAATTTGTACATCGCAGTTACGAGGGTTCCTATTCCAGAACTGTCCATAAACGGAACCTTTTCCAAATTCACAACAATCTCGTATTGGTGTTTGCGCATTTTGTCATCCAGAATGTCTTTCAATTCTTTTGCATTGTACAAATCGACTTCACCTTCAATGGTGATGACAACTACCTGATTGGAAGACGTTTCGTGAATGACCATTTGATGTACGTTGGCTCCTTAAAAAGAAATGAAAAGGAAAAAAATTACATTCTAAAGACACCGAATGGTTTTCTTTCTTCTTTTCTTCTACTGAGAACAGACAATGCCCTACCCAAAATGTTGCGAGTGTCAGCAGGATCGATGATTCCATCATCCCATAACCTAGCAGAACTGTACACTGCAGACGATTTTTTTTCATAATCATCCAAAATTGGTTTTTTGAATGTGGATTCTTCTTCAGGAAGGATGGTTTCACCTGCTGCTTCTTTTTGGTCTTTTTTCACAGTCCATAACACATTGGCCGCTTGTTCGCCACCCATCACAGAAATTCGTGCATTTGGCCACATCCATAAAAATTCAGGTGCAAAGGCACGACCACACATTCCATAATTCCCTGCACCATACGATCCGCCAGTAACAATCGTTAACTTAGGGACTGTGGTTGTGGAAACAGCATTCACCATCTTTGCACCATCACGGGCAATCCCATTGTTTTCATATTTTTTCCCTACCATAAAACCAGTTATATTTTGGAGGAATAATAATGGGATCCTTCGTTGGTCACAAAGTTCAATAAAATGAGATGCTTTTAGTGCCGATTCAGAAAACAATACTCCATGATTGGCAATGATTCCAACTGGGTATCCATAAATTTCAGCAAAACCTGTTACAATTGTAGTAGCATAAAGTTTTTTAAATTCATGAAACCTAGAACCATCCACCAAACGTGCAATGATTTCTCTTGGATCATAAGATTTTCTAGAATCACGTTCAATGATTCCATAAATTTCTTCCGAAGGATATAAAGGTTCTTCTGTTTCTTTCGATAATGTTTGATTTTTTACATTTAAATTTTTAATGATGGATCTAGTAATTTCCAATGCATGATAATCATCTTCTGCATAATGATCAGTTACACCCGAAATACGGCAATGAACATCGGCACCACCTAACTCCTCACCTGTCACAACTTCACCTGTTGCTGCTTTCACAAGTGGTGGACCACCTAAAAAGATTGTTCCATTCCCTTTTACAATCACTGACTCATCTGACATTGCAGGAATATAAGCACCACCAGCCGTACAAGACCCCATAACAACCGCTATCTGTGATATACCCTTTGCACTCATTCGTGCTTGGTTAAAAAAGATTTTACCAAAATGATCTTTGTCAGGAAACACTTCATCTTGCATGGGCAAAAATGCACCACCCGAATCTACTAAATAAATACATGGTAAGGAATTGTTTTCTGCGATCTCTTGGGCTCTTACATGTTTTTTGACTGTTAAGGGATAATATGTTCCCCCTTTGACGGTTGCATCATTGGCAACAATCATACAATCTACACCTTCTACTTTTCCAATCCCTGTGATAATTCCAGCAGATGGAACTGGGTCTGGGTAAACACCTTCAGCAGCAAGGCCACAAATTTCCATAAACTCAGTATCTGCATCTATCAATTCACTGATTCGTTCGCGAGCAGTGAGTTTACCTCTTGATTTATGTTTCTCAAGGGCTTTTTTACCACCACCTAACTTCACTTGTTCGATAATCTTTCGTATCGGTACAAGGGTTTCTAAATAAGTAGTTCGATTTGATATAAAATCGGATGAGAGTGGATTAATTTTCGAGATCAGTCTTTCCATATTAGTCCTTATTGCTTTTGTTAAAATGGAATGTTTTGGTTTTTTTATGAGAAAAACTATCTACAAAATAATGAAGTTTTTCGAAGACTACTGTTGGGCATTCTTCCATCGCTAGATGTTTACAAGGCAAAAACACTAAACTACTGGTCCTTAGAGTTTCTTTCATGTATTCAGTTTGGTTTGGAGAAATGCGAAAATCTTCTTCCCCTATGTAAATTTGTCGTAATCCAACAAATTGTTTGGCACCTTCTTCAATCTCACGAAGGGCATGAGTGGACCTGTCTACATTACGAATGAATTCTAACGTATTTTTGCGATTTTTTCCCTCAAATAACAAGTGATACATGGTCTTCTCCCATTCACTTGTGAAATGATGGCTTTTTTTTACGAGAAACCATTTATAAAAAAATCGAAGTAGTGGTGGGCGAAACAAAAAAGAAAAAATTTCACCAATGATTGGCAAACGAAGAAAATGTAACGGAAAGTAGAATTTAAATTTAGGTAAGTTCATAAACCCACCTAATATGGATAATGATTTATATTGGTTTGTCTGATCTTTAAATGCAAAACACATAATTGGTAATGCATAATCAAAAGCAACAACATGTACTTTTTTATCACCTACAACTTTCTCTAAAAAAGGAGATAAATAATGAGCTTGTAATCGATGTGATAAAGGACCGTCAGGACGACTACTAAATCCAGTTCCTAAAAAGTCCAAAGCCAAAACACGGTAGTGAGTCGATAACAATTCAATTAGTTTGCGATAGTTATAGGAAGTGGTCAAAAAACCAGGCAACAGGAGGATGATTTCATCTCCTTTTCCTTCATCTAAATAAAAAAAACTTAAACCATCAATTTCAACAGATTTTCCGGAATTGATATGCGCCAACAAACTAGGTGTCATGTTTCACTCCGTACACTTACCAAAGAGTTTTCTTAGATACAATTCTTCAAAATCAAATAAATTTATACTTCGTCGAGCCATGATTTTTTTTGTATCAAATAAAAATTCTTCAAGTCGATAACGTCCACCTGGTTTGATCCAAGTAAAAGGAGGGACATACCCTTGTATCCTTGATTCAACGACATTACTAGCAACATCAAAAACTGTCCCTGTGTTAGACATCACACCAATCGCCAACTTCGTAAACGGACCAATGATAGAACCAAATTTAATTGTTCCAGTGTTAACCACCGAATCACCTACTTTTAGTTTTACGATTCCATAATTATTTTTTAAATCACTTGTAGTTGATAAGGCTCCTAAGTTGACCCAGTTAGAAACAAAACTATGACCCAAAAAACCTTCATGGTGTTTATTGGTATAATCCAAAATAATAGAATTTTCTACTTCACCACCAATACGGCATTGGTTTCCGATTAAAGTGCCACCAGTGATTCGTGCATTGTCAATCTGGCTATTTTTACCAACAAATAATGGTCCTTCCAAAAAACTAAAGGAGGAAATTTTGACACCATCTTCAATGAGGATTGGTCCATGAGTTGTATCAAAAACTACACCAGGATACACAGTGGCACCTGCATGGATGTATAAATGTTTGTCTTTTCCTACAATGTGAAATCCAGATTGTTTTGCTTTGTATTTTTGCCTAAAACGTTTCCATTCTTTTTCGATGGTAAGTGTGTCCTCAATGATGGATGTAACTGTCCCCAGTAACTCCCAAGGCAAAAACGAGTCTGCACTATAAATAGAATCATATGAATCTAAGTTAGCTGGTACTACATGAGGATAACGATTAAAAATTAATGTTTCAAATTCTTCGTTGGGACCTTTGTAATAGATTTTGGCACCAGGGTATTTTCTTTCTAACTTTTCAAGAAGTGTCATCCCTCCCAAATTCCATTCAAAAAAAGAATGGAACCTGGAAAGTGGTTCTAGTGAAGGATTTCGTTTGGAATCATCTAATAGGAGATTCACATTTTACTCCACAGTTACAGATTTTGCTAAATTCCTAGGTTGGTCCACATTACATCCCCTAAGAATTGCTATGTGGTAAGATAAAAGTTGTAATGGAATGACTGCGAGTAAAGGAACCAGTGCATCTGCCGTTTTCGGAATTTCGAAAGTAAAGTCTGCCATTCCTTTGATTTCTGTATCTCCTTCTGTAACAACTGCAATGACTTTTCCTTTTCTTGCTTTTACTTCTTGGATATTGGAGATCACTTTTTCATAAGAACTGTCTTTTGTGGCAATGAAGACAACAGGCATATCTTCATCTATGAGTGCAATTGGGCCATGTTTCATTTCTGCTGCAGGATACCCTTCGGCATGGATATAGGAAATTTCTTTTAGCTTTAATGCACCTTCCAAAGCAACTGGGAAGTTAAACCCACGTCCCAAATAAAGAAAGTTAGATGCACGGTAATAATGTTCAGAAATACTTCGTATCTCTTCGTCTTTGGTTAAAATTTTTGCCACTTTATCAGGGATGGAATCAAGCTCTAATAAAAGTGTTTGGTAATCAGACAAGGATATTGATCCTTTTTTTAATCCCAAATACAAAGCCATCATCGTAAGAATCGTTACTTGAGATGTAAATGCTTTGGTGGAAGCAACTCCAATTTCAGGTCCAGCATGTAAATAAGCACCTGCGTGGGATGCCCTTGCAATGGAAGAACCAACAACATTACAAACACCAAAGATCAGAGCACCTCTTGACTTGGCTAATTCGATCGCTGCAAGAGTATCTGCTGTTTCTCCAGATTGAGACACTGCAATGACCACGTCTCTTTCTGTTACAATTGGATTTCGGTAACGAAATTCTGATGCATATTCTACTTCTGTTGGAATCCGTGCCAAGTCTTCAAATAAATACTCTCCGATGAGACCAGCATGCCAAGATGTTCCACAACCAACCAATATCAATCGATCCGCATTTAGAAATCGATTTAAGTATTGGTCAATCCCACTTAAGAACAAATGGTGTTCCCGAGAAACCAATCTTCCACGCATAGCATCTTGGATTGATTTTGGTTGTTCAAAAATTTCTTTGAGCATGAAGTGAGGGTAACCACCCTTTTCAATGTCTTCTAAATCCAATTCTAATTTTTGAATGAAAGGAGTTTTGGTTACATTTTCTAAGTTTTTAACAACCAAACTTCCGTCTTTGATGATAGCCATTTCTTGGTCATTGAGATAGGTAACATTGTTTGTGTATTCAATGATAGGCGTTGCATCAGACGCAACAAAGTATTCATCCTCACCTATTCCAATAACTAAGGGTGATCCTTTTCTTGCGGCAATCATACTCCTTTCATTGTCTTTGGATAGAACAACAATTGCATAGGCACCAACAACTTCGTTTAAAGCAAGACGAACCGCTTCCTCGATGCTACATTGGTTTTGTTTTTTGATTTCTTCAATTAAGTGGATGAGGACTTCAGAATCAGTATCGGACTTAAAAATGTGGCCGTTACTTTCGAGTTCTTTTTTGATGGAACTGTAATTTTCAATGATACCATTATGAATGATGGCTAACTTACCATCCGAACTTGTATGTGGGTGCGCATTACGATCATTAGGTTCACCATGTGTCGCCCAACGAGTGTGTCCAATTCCAAGGCTAGCTTCTAATTTTCGATTTCCGATTTCGGTTTCTAAGTCGGCAACTTTTCCTTTTTTTTTGACGATTTCTAAACCGCCATTTAACAGAGCAACACCGGCACTATCATAACCTCTGTACTCTAATCGTTTAAGACCTTTGATGATGACAGGTAATGCCTGTCTTTTTCCTAAATAACCTACGATTCCACACATTGTTTTACCCTCTTTAAGGTAGATTCCAAATCGGATTTGGATTTTGTTTCTGTAATAACTCGAAAGATTGGTTCCGTATTGGAAGGCCGAATGTGGATCCAAGAATCGGAAACATACATCCACAATCCATCTTTATCTGAAATGAGTTTTGGAGAAAACTCAGATTGAAATTTTTCATATAAAGTTTCTAATGACATCCCTTTTACCAAAGGGAAAGACTGTTTGTCCATATACAAGTTCGGTAACTCATCCATAAGTGCATCAATGGACTTCCCAGTTTCTGCCATAATGTTTAGGATATGGGCAATGCCAGATAATGTATCACGACCAAAGGAAGGAATGTTTGGATCAATGATTCCACCATTCCCTTCTCCACCAAACACTGCTTTGGTTTTGATCATTTCTTCCACAACATTTGCTTCACCTACTTTACTTCGGATCACCTCTCCGCCAAATCGAGAGGTTACCTCTTCATTTAAAAAAGAAGTCGAAAGATTCACAACTACCTTCGATTTCTTTTTGTTTGAAGAGAGAACATTCATAAGGGCAAGAGGAAGAGTGTATTCTTCTGATATTGCTCCTCTTTTTGGAGTGAATAAAACTAACCTATCAGCATCTGGATCAAGAGCAAAACCAATATCCGCTTTGGATTTTTTAAAACTTGGTTCAACTGTTTTTAAAGCTGTCGCTGTCGGTTCTGGAGGGCGAGGAAACGTTCCATCTGGTTTACAATTATGTGAGATTACTTTACAACCTAACATTTGTAAAAACTTGGGAACTACATAAGACCCTGCTCCACCCACTGCATCTACAAATACTGTGAACTTTTTCTTTTTGATTTTGTTTACATTCACTCGTTTTAAAACTGATGATAAATGTAAGTCGATATAATCTTCACCTGAATCGATATAACCTTTAGGGGAAATTTGTTCTTTGGTATAACTTCCTGATTGCAGGATCGAAAGTAATTTTTGATTTTCTTCTGCTGAGAAGAAAAACCCTTTTTTGGAAATAAATTTAAAGGCATTCCATTCCATAGGGTTGTGAGATGCAGAAATCATAATCCCACCATTTGCTTTTGCTAAATTGACAACTGCTTTGGTTGTGGGTGTGGGAACAAGACCCAAGGTTAATACAGAACTTCCAGAGGCTAACAAAGCGGAGGTGAGAAGAGATTCTAAATAAGGGCCACTTGGTCTTGAGTCCCTACCAATCACTACAGTTCCACCATTCATGATGGTTGCAAAGGATTTCGAAAAAGCGAGTGCTTCCTCCAATCCAAAACCTTGTCCAATTTTTCCCCGTACACCGGAGATCGAAATCATAAGGGAGGACAGATCATACTCTTTTGTAAAATGCATACAATACTATCAAGGCTCGTGGATTCGCACTGTAAGTCTATCTTTTTGCTTTGTGAGATGTGTCTGTGATGCGGAAATAAAAAATAGAGTGTGAGGTAAACGGTTTGGGCGATGACAGGATTGAACTGCCGACCCGCTGCTTGTAAGGCAGCTGCTCTCCCAGCTGAGCTAATCGCCCGTTGTTATGACCAGTAAACTAGGTGTTCGGATTCTGTAAATGAGAAATAGAAATAAAAAAGGCCACACGGTGGTGGCCTCATTCCAAGGTGCTAAAAGCGAATGTTAGGCGGCTTTTGCCTCAATTGAATTGATGCGAAGTGCCATACGAGATTTTTTACGATCTGCATTTTTTTTATGGATGAGTTTTGTTTTCGCTGCACGGTCCAATTTTGAAGAAAGTTTTGAGAAAACAGATAATGCTTCCGTTTTGTCGCCAGACTTAATGGCTTTAATGAGAAGGCGTGCGTAAGTGCGTAATTCACTACGGTCTTCCCCATTTCGCTCTTTTCTACGAGCAGATCTACGAATGTCTTTTTTAGATGATTTTAAATTAGCCAAGGAATGTCCCCTATGAGGAATTTTTACTTATCTTTTGAGTACCACTCTGACGGTCAAGGCGAAAGAGAAAAAAATGAGAACCAAATGCCTCGGTTCGAACCTCCTTCCTAAGAGGTTTGTATGTTTTCTGCACTGGTCTGGATTGATTCCGAACTCTACAAAATTTTGAAAGAACGCCATTTAGACTTGGGCCTTGTCATAAAAATGGCTATCTTATCCTTAAAGTTAGAAGGTTTGGAACCTGGGGTCTTTCCTAAAGGTGAGATGGGGCATTATGAGCGGTTGGAATTATCGCGGTATGATTTTTTTACATTAAGTATGATTTCTAGGGAGAAGGAAGTTGACCCGAACGTGTTACTCTCATATGCTTTCACAGAAGCTTTGTTGGAAATTTTGCGATTGTGACTCCTGAAAAATCAAAATATCATTATATAAAAATTGATTCGATTTCAGATATCGACCCTCTTAAATTATCCATTTCACAGATCCAACAACGTTATATTGATAAAGATAACAATCGTTATGCCTTAAGATTCAACAAGGAAATCCGTAGGATTGAGATCCTAAAACTAGTAGGGAATCATTTTGAGCTTGTCCCTCACCACCAAACAACAAATTCTAAAGGAGAAGGAGCACCAAATGAGGCAAAACCAGGGAACCAGACCCAACCAACCCCTCCACCCATTATCTCAGAGGACCTTCGGGCAAATCCAATTTTAGGGAAATTAATTTCCACACCAGACCCAAAACCAAACACACCTGAAACAACCTCCAAACCAATCGAAATTTCCAAAGACAAACTTTCTCCAGTCGTTGAAGAAAATCTGATGCGTGAGGATGTCGATTTGGATATCTTTGATGGAGAAGAACCTCCTAAACCAGAAGAAACTCTCTCTCACGAAGGACTCTTAAATACACCCGAACCTCCAAAACCAGAGGAAGAGATCGACCACACTCAGATCAATGCAAACACCAGACTTGAAGAAGGGTCAGGGGAAAAAACGGCACAACAACGAATTGATGATTTTTTAAAAATCATCGCCACTTACAGAGAAAGAATCACTGCCATCATTCGCAACTTACAATCCTCTCGAATTTTTGAGCTCACTGGGGACCCTTCCGAAAATAAAAATATTGTAGGGAATTTTTCCAGAGAAATGGAAGCAACCGTATTTGAAGCCATAGATAAAATGATCGATTTGCATAAAGAAATGACTTCTTATCCTCGTCCAATTACCTATTACATTTCCAAAGCACCTGTGGAAAAACGGGAAGAGATGAAATTAATCGAATCTGATAAAGAAAAATTAAACAACCTTCACTTGTTTGAAATGCAAAGGCATACAGATGCGATCATCAAAGATCTTAAAAAATTGAGTTTGCAGTTATTGAATATATTGAATCTCAAAAATGAAATTCAAGTCAAACAATTACAGTATGCAAACCAATTGATGTTTGTGGATGCAAAGAACGCGTCTCTTTATTTTGCACAAGATTTAGACAAAACCATTTTGGAAATTGAACACTGGAAACAATCGAAATGAAAGAACTGTCAGAAGCAGAAACAAAAGCCATATTAGAAAAAATACGATCAGAATATAGAGAACATGGAAAACTCAATCCCAAAGCTTTTGACCAAACTGGGTTTGAACAACGATACTTACAAGTATTGAAACTTCGTGGAAACATTTCAAAATTTCTCACAGAAGAAGTTACTTTTTTAGAACAACTCAAATCAAAATTCCAAGAACTTGCTGCCAAAAAAGAAGCTGCAAAAGCCCAAACACTCAACCGCATTATGGATGAGTCGATTGAGAAATTAGCCAATTATAAAAAGGTAGACTTTCATCCGTTGGCAAAAGTGGAAACTCGTTATTTTTATGGCGCTATGTTGGATTTTACAGAAATCGAACTGCCTGTTCTCATTTATGTTTTTAAGGGAACACCTGAATACACACATTTACAAGATGCAGTTTTACAAGTGGAACGAATTGGACTCACACGCCGAGGACTACCTTCCATGAAAATGCAGGAGTTCATGAAAACCTTGTTAGATGCCAATGGAAACGCTATCGTGATTGAAAAGGCATCCCAAAATCTTTTAAAAGATGGATGTATTGCCCTAAAGAATATCATTGTTGCTGTACAAGATCTGACTGCCAAGAACAGAATTAATCCAGATATGATTGTCCAAGTGAATGAAAAAGAATACCCGAATTCCTTTAATGCATACAACGGCAAAAAGTTTGGGGAAAGTTTGAACCGTATCACTGAACGATGCAAACAAATCATACAAGATTTTCGAATGAATGCGTTGATGAATATCGAAGGTTGATTCAAATGTGGCTTCATGGACCCTATTTTACTTGGTGTCAGCGACACAATTGAATCAGAATTTGATGCGGAAGTTTATAAAAACCTAACTCCCCTCGAGAAATACCATTCCTTACTTTTTAACTCAGTAGACAAACTGTTTGGATTCTTAGGAACCGACAGAGAAAAACTCAAACCCTATCTCACTGATTTTGTTTCTGTAGAAGCCCAGTCCCTTGGAAGAGAAGGGTATGGGTTTACGATCAAAGATGCAAACGATATGGGATTTGGAGGTCTTGCCTGCCATACGGTGGACCTCGGTGGGGCAAGTGTGGGTGGTGCGATCCAACAAGCTCATACGATTGTAAAAGCCAATCCCTATGCTGTGGTTCTTGTAGCAGCAGCTGATATTCCAAAGTCAGTATTCAAACAAGTTTCCGACTTAAAACGACTCACAGCGACTGTTTGCCATAAAGATTGGGAGATGCCGTATGGAGCTACACTCATTGGTCTCTATTCACTGTTATGTGAACGAATGATGTTTGATACTGGTGTGACAAGTGAAGACTTGGAAGAAATTACCAAACACTTTCGCACGTTAGCAGAAACCAATCCTCGTGCCTTCCAATACCAAAAACCATTGGTGGAAAAACAACTAAAGAAACCACTTTCGGGTGTTTATAGCACACCTATGATTGCCATTGTCACTGACCATGGATTCGCAACCCTCATTACTTCCGAGACCATGAAACAGAAGTTAATCGAAAAGAAAGTAATTAAATCCGATGCCAAACACATCTATGTGATTGGTTCTGGACATAGTGCTCATGCTGAATACCTGATCCAAAAAAAGGATTTAAAAAGCCCAGCTGACCTTGCATGTGAGAGAGCAGTTGCTTCGGGTGGAATCAATCGCTCGGAGATTGAATATGCGTGGATTTATGATTGTTTTACAGGGATGATTATCCATGAGGCATCTTTGTATTTTGGAGTGTCTCCAAAAGAAACTGCGAGTGCACTTCGTTATGGGAAAATATCCAATGGAACAAAAGAGATCCCCATCAATTTAGGTGGTGGGATTTTGAATTACCAAGCGGCGATGGCTCTTTCCGGAGCAACGGGGCTTGTGGATGTCTGTAGCCAATACGGACTTTCTGTCCATCCCCTGCCGAATGTGTTGAGTGAACCACCTAAGGTAAGTTTGCTTGGAGGAAACGGAGGGATTGATAGCATCAATTCTGTGATCCTTTTTTCCAAAGAGAAAATGGAAAAAACACCAAAAGAACCGATGAACTTAAAACCATTAGAAGTGAATGTTCCAAGTCCCAAGGAAAAGGAAAAAGCCACCATTCTTTCTGCGACGACGATTTACTTCAATCCAGGCGGAGAAAAAAAACCACCGTATCTCATTGTCTGTTCCAAGAAAGAGAATGGAGAAATGGTGCTTACTAATCTTTATGACAAGGAAGGAAAGGAGATCGTATCAAAAGAGGGATTGGAACTTGGAAAAACCCAAGTGGAGTTCCAAGTGATCGATGGTAAAATCCAAGCGGTAGTGGTGTAACGATACAAAAAAACCAGTGAGGATTGTTTGTCCTTCACTGGTTTTCCTTGTAGCTTACGGATTGAATCTGATGTAATGGGCTTCATTCGATTCCATACATTTGGATTCGAAGCTTTCTAACTAAAACTGTTTCAAAAAACGTAAGTTCCCTGATTGGAAATAACGGATATCATGGATTCCGTAACGCATCATCACCAATCGGTCAAGTCCCAGTCCAAAGGCAAACCCTGTCCATTTTTTGGAATCAAGGCCAGCCGCTTCTAATACATTCGGATGGACTAACCCACAAGGGAGAAGTTCGAGCCATCCTGATTGTTTGCAAACACTACACCCATCTCCATTACAAACAAGGCAATTGATATCCAGTTCAAACCCTGGTTCCACAAATGGGAAGTATCCTGGGCGGAGTCTTGTTTTGATTTCCTTGCGGAACACACGAGAGAGAAGTGTCTCCATTGTATAAATCAAATGAGCAACCGAAATGTTTTCTCCTACCACCATCCCTTCCACTTGGTAAAAGGTATTTTCATGTGAGGCATCCACTTCTTCATACCGAAACACACGACCAGGTGCAATGATACGGAAAGGTGGCTTAAGTTTTCGTAGGGCACGCACTTGGATCGCGGACGTATGTGTCCTTAGCAAATTGCCATCCACCGTATAAAACGTATCCTGCATATCACGTGCTGGGTGGTCGTCCGTAAAGTTTAAGGCAGCAAAATTGTTTTCATCTGTTTCCACTTCGGGTCCATCCATCACAGAAAAACCCATGGAAGTGAAGATGTCTTCGATCTCGTATTGGATTTGGGAAATGGGATGTAAACTCCCCCTTTCCTTTTTAGGAAGTGGGCGGAGTGTATCAAAAAATTCCTTACCCAATTGGTTCTCATAAAAACTTTCTTTGAGGGAAATTCGTTTGGTTTCGACAAAGGATTCGAGTCGTGTTTGTGCTTCGTTTGCTTCTTTTCCGACTGTCTTTTTTTCTTCCACGGAAAGAGACGCAAGGCCTTTGAGGACAGAGGTAAGTTTTCCCTTTTTACCGAGAAACTGGTTCTTAAATGCATCTAACTCTTGTTCATTCGTTGCAGAACTTAATACAGTTTCGGCCTCTTTGATAAGTGATGCGATTTCTTGGGATAGGCTCATATTGATTCTCGTGATTCCATTAAGGATTTTAGTTCAGAATAAATTCCACCAAACGCACCATTGGACATGGCAAGGATGATAAGTTTGTCTTTTTTGTATTTTGGTAATATCTTTTTCAAAAGAGAAGGAATGTCTTTAGGAGATGGAGCGTAAACAGACTCTTTTTTGGTATTGGTTTTGATGTCCTTTACCAACTTTTTTACATTGAGACGAAGAGATTTATTCACTTTGTCTACTTGGTAAACTTCTGTAACAATACTCACATCACTTCCTTTGAAACATTTGGCAAAATCATCTTGGAACACATTTCGGTGAGATGTAGCACTTCTTGGCTCAAAAAGAGAAATGATTTTGTAACCTGGATAGGCTTCTTTATGTGCTTTGATGGTTTCTTGGATGGCAACAGGGTGGTGGGCAAAGTCTTCCACAAGTAAACTCATATCGGAAACATATAGGTTTTCTTGTCTACGTTTGACACCAGGGAATGTTTCCACTGCTTCTAAAATTTCTTTTCGTTTTTGAGGAGCAATTTCCAAACAAACACGCACTGCTACTTCCACATTTCGGTAGTTATGTGATCCAATCAGAGATGGTTTTAATTTGGATTTAGTGCGGATCTCTGTTAAAATTCCTTTTTCATACTTAAAAATGGAATTTTTATCACCTAACTCAAACGTTTCGACAGGTGCATGTTGGTAATCTTTTGTAATATCACTTAAATTTTTAGATCCTTTCCAATAAAAAACCTTTCCGCGACTTGGAACTAAGTTTAACAACCGTTTGAACATGACTTTGATCGCATCCAAATTGGCAAAAATATCAGCATGGTCAAAGTCAAGCGCGTTCATTACAAGGTAATATGGTCTATAGTGTAAAAACTTAGAACTTTTATCAAAGAATGCGGAATCATATTCATCCCCTTCGATGACAAAATAATCTCCCTCTCCCAGAGCAAATCCAGGGAATCCATCTTTACGGATTCCACCTACAAAGAGACCGGGTTTGAGTCCAATGGATTCTAAAATCCAATGTGTGAGAAAGGTGGTAGTGGTTTTGCCATGAGTCCCAGAAATCACGATTGGTTTTTTCCCTTTCAGAAAAAAATGTCCAATGGCTTCGGCCATACTCATGTATTCAATTCCTGTGTTTAATACTTCTTCGACCTCTGGATTTCCACGTGATATGGCATTTCCGATGATGACAAGGTCTGCCCCTTTCACACTCTCTTTGCGATAACCAGATTTAGGTGAAAGACCCCACTCTTCTAATTTGTCTGACATTGGTGGGTATAGGTTTTGGTCTGAGCCAGAAACATCATGACCTTGTTGTTTGAGCATATATGCTAAATTGCCCATAGCAATTCCGCCGATTCCGACCAAAAATATCTTCAAAAGAGTACCGTCCTAATGAGGTTATAAAGGAATAAAGGAACCGAAAGTAGAACCAAAAAGAATAAGACTACTTTCATTAAAAAAAACAAAAAATCAAAAGAACTCCAAGTCCTTCGAATGGATAAATAAAAATAAGACAAATGTAAAGAATATAGGAAACCAACAGCTAACATAAACAAGGGGATTGGTGCAGGGAAAATCCAAAAGATTGATGTAGCAGTAAAAGCCAAAAAGGATATGATAAAAACATGAGGTTCAGGCCCTTCCCAATCTTTTGTACGATCACGCATTTGGTGGTACATCCGAAAACTATCCACAAGGCGAATGACAAAATAGAATCCAAGGTAAAAAAAGAAAACAGTTCCAACCCCTTGGGTATAAGTGAGTCTTGTTTCCTCTTCCACAAACGAAACTTTAAAAATCAGAATTTGGATGCAGTTACCTAGAAACTTAGCAATTGGTGCCAGTAACATCAACTGCAAATGAGCAAACCATAGGTCACGCCCACCCAAATCTGCTTTGTGGTAATACGATTCGAAAGCAGACATTGGGGAATAAAACAAATCACGGATGAGTTGCATCCGTTGTGTGATGGTTGAAACTTTTTGCACCTTATTGGATTTTCTGGTTGGGACGCTCGTATCGGGAAGCACTTTTCACTTTCATGACTGCATTCACTAAATTTTGGAAGGATTCTTCTTTCATCCAAGTGATGGACTCATCGAAATAGGGAGGAAACTGCCTTCGGACTGGCCGCCACCTTCCTTGTTCGGATTCCCAAACAGGGAAAAGAGACAATCGGATTTTGTTCCCACCAGAAATGGTAATCTCTAAGACGGCCTCTGGATTTGTTGTTTCCGTCAAACTCGGAAACTTGGGAGCCCCAACTTCGTCAGGATAAAATTCTACTTTTAAACCTTTTACAACCGTTTCCCATTGGTTTCCTACATCGGGAGGTAATACAATCCGTTCCCCAGTGGTGCGACTCCATTCATTTACAAATACATTGTATTGGTTTTTTTTGGCTCTGTTTTCGACTTGGACAGTGATGCCTTGCCCAATGAATTTGAGCTCTTGGATATAACCTTCACTCATAGTGACATACATTTTTTCTCTAAAATTCGAAACGGGTGTTCTGAATTTTTCAATGATGTACTGGTAAGGAGCAATGATCTCATCATTGACTAAAACCGCAATCCGTCCTTCCTCAGCTCCTATCTTCTTTCCAAATAACAACCGTTTGTTAGGTTGAAATTTTATATCTGCTCCATTTTCTTCGGACAAAGACAGAGAAGGAGAAAACTCGCCCAAACAATAAGTTTTTTTGATTTCTTGTGAAGAAGATTCAATGAGTTTTGTTTTGAGAACACTGAGTTCGGAAAAACTATTTTTCACATTGTAATTCCCTTCATACGCAACATTGTTTCCATTCACAAGTGTTGTGACTGTATACAAAGCTGGTTCATTCCAGCCACGTGAAATCTTTCGAAACACCATTGGGAATTCGGCAAAACTAGGAACCAAGTTTCCACACCAATCGGACTTTGGAGGATTGTATTGGATCGATTTCCAATCTTCTTTCCAATAATTCGTTTCAGAAATATTTTCTGGATGGTCCTCCATTAAATAAAATAGGAGGAACAAACCAATAAATGCAACGAGAACTAAACTAATTTTTTGTTTCATACTTCTAATAAAGAATGTTTACGCCTTGTGTAGACAAAGTAAGATCCAACTGCCAAAATAAATCCTGGGAATAGAAATACCCCAATGACCCATGCAACTAACTTTTGATTGTCGGATAATGAAATGGTATCCACTTCTTCCTTTTTTAATGGAATCTCAGCGACAATATTATCTTGGAATAAACCAGTGATCGAAACTGTTGAAAATTGCGAGTTCATCACATAAGGTATGAATTGGTCCGTAAGCCAACTAGTCCCTGTGTGCAGAATGATTTTTCCTGACTTTTCCCCTGTGAGTGACATGGGAGACAAGACTACCGAAAGGATTTTACTTTCTTTCTTTTCGTTTGCATCCATTTTACCATTTTTGTTTAGGTCTTGGTAGGCATCATATCCAGATTCAAGTAAGGTAGCTGATTTCCAAACAAATGGAGTTGGTGCATTGGGTTCGGTTTCCAAATAACCACTGTAAGGAAACAAAATTCCCATATCTTTTTTCTGTAAAAGTTCTGTGATTGGATTTTCAGGGAAACGTTTTGCAACAATAAATCCAGGTTTTTCTTCCCTTTCAATCATTGGAGAAACATTAAACTTCAAACCAGCTGATTGTAATAACCAACCAAAATCCTCACTCCCTTTTGGTTCCATGGTGATGAGAATTTTTCCATTTTTTTCTAAAACATACTTGGTGATTTCATCTCTTGCTTCTTTCGAAAAGGGAACCGTTGGCCCAAGGATCACAAGCATATCTGCATCTTCAGGAAGTTTAGAAGGCCAACCTTGTGCAAATCCAAGTTCTGCTACTTTAAAATTTAAGAATTGTAAAGCGGATACAAATCGATTTACCTGTTCGTTGGGAAGTGCCCGAAAAGCCATTCCATATCGCTCCCCATTGGCAACAGTGAAATAAACTTTTTTTTGTTCGGTTGTGACATTGAGGAGAGCACCAACTAACTTACGCTCTAAGTCTTCCAGATCCTTTGGTTCTTTCGCAATTACTCTTTCTTCTGCAAAAGGAATAGCAGAAGTTAATACAGATTGTTTTTTAGAACGAACAAAAATGGTTCCATTAGAAACTTGTCCAAATTCTTTTAATAAATCAATTTCTACATCCGCATTGATGAACTGGACTGTAATGTGAGAATTTTCAGACTTAATTTGGTCGAGTAAAATCTCAATGTCTGGTCTTACGCGTGTTAAGGCAAAAGCCGCTAATTTATCTCCATTCGCTGGCCCATCGGCTTCGAGAGGCCTTGGGTAAAACGCTGTAATTGTTACATCTTGCGTGATTGGTTTGATGAGGTTTCTTGAAATTTGGGAAAGAGAAAATTTCCCTTGGCTACTCAAATCAAAATTATAATTCCGTTTGATCGCAAAATAATTGACTGCCACAAGAATCGGTAATACAAACAAAAATCCTAATACTGCATTTTGTAATAAGGAACTTTTGGATTTTGCTAAATTACTTTGTGCTTCGAGAGAGGATTTGCCAATCTCAAGAAGGATGATTTGTAAAAGGAAAACCAAAGAAAAAAGAACCACACATAATAAGAGGAATTCTCTAACTTTTGGAATGGCGCTCACTTCTTCATTAAAACCAACAACAGGTTTTAAATCTAAAAAATCACGTAAAACAGATAACAAAAAGGCTGCAATACCAAATACGGCAGCAATGTATCGGTTTTGGTCTTCCTTTCTAATCCCTTTAGAAAACGCACGAACGATTGTGTCTGATGCTAAAAATAAAAACACCACACCCAAAAAGATGATTTTTCGTTTTGGATCCACCACCATTCCATCAAACAAGAAATAGGCGAAAAGAGAAACTAAACTTACAAACGGTAAAACTCTATCAGCTGATAATAACATGATCTAACCTCTCCATCTCCTGGATTCCAAGACCTTTACGGTTAAGTATAAAAATAGGAAAGTTCCACTTAAGAAAAATACAATCCCCGTCAAAGGCAAAACACCTTTGGCAAACGCAGCGAAGTGGGAAAATATATGCAAATGGAATAAAACCTTTCTTGTAGTAGCTTGGAACAAATGTGAGAAATAACCCACTACCCAAAGTGTCAAAATGATGAGCACTGAGATAAGAAGTGAGATCATTTGGTTTTTGCCAAGACTAGAACCAAACATTCCAATCGCGAATGTAAAAACTCCAAGTAAAAATACCCCTACACTTCCCGATGCCACCATATAAAATGGTGCTTTCCAAAACGCATAAAGTAAAAGAGGAAAAAGTCCATTGATGAAAACTGTAATGATACCACATACAGTCACACCAAACATAAATTTACCGAAGACAATTTCTAAATCCGTAATGGGAGAGGTAAACAGTAACTCAAGGGTTCCTTTGTTTTTTTCTTCTACGATGGAACCCATGGAAATGATCACCATAGCAATTAGGATGGTTGTCATAAATGAAATAAAGGTGATGTAGGTTGCAATTTCATAATTGGCAGTTCCATTAAAATTGAGAATCATCACAAATAATGCATTCAAAAAAGCAGTTCCACCTAACACAAGAGGACCCATGTAAGTTCCAAAAAATAATTTTAATTCTTTTTTATAGATCCAAACAGCCGTTTGCCAGTTCATATTTTCTCCATAAAAATTTGTTCAAGTGACACATCTTGTTTTTTTAAAGATTCAATTTGAATCCCAAGAGACAATGCTTTCGAAAACAAAGACTCTTTGAATTGTTTTGGATTTGTTGTGCGAACTAAAAACATTTCTTCTTCTTTGTTTGTTCCCATTTCATTATAATGATCAGCATCTGAAAGTACAGATTTCATAAATTGGTTTAGTTCTTCTTTTGGTTTCCCTGATAGTCCCACCTCCCAACCCGCAAGACGGTTCATCTCTTCCTCTAATCGAGTGAGAGAAAGTTCTTGTTTTAAACTTCCTTTATGAAGGAACAAAAATTTATCACAGGTTTTATAAATCTCTGTCAAGATATGACTAGAGATAAGAACGGTGTGACTTCCCGCCAAACTTCGGATAAGACTTCTAATTTCGACAATTTGTTTTGGATCAAGCCCGGAAATCGGTTCATCCATGATGACAATCTCGGGGTCCCCTAAGATGGCTTGTGCAATTCCCACTCGTTTGCGGTACCCAAGGGATAAGGTTCCAATGAGTTTGTCTTTTACATGGCTCAGATTTGTTTTTTCAATCACCTTCTCGATCTCTAAAGGTAATTTTGATTCTTCAATTTTTTTGATCCTACCTACAAATTGGAGGTATTCGGATATCGTCATATCCTCATACAGTGGCGGAGTTTCTGGTAAATAACCGATCTTTTGTTTTGCTTCCAATGGATAATCAAAGATAGACTTACCATCAATGGAGGCATCCCCCGCACTTGGGATCAAATACCCTGTGAGGATCCGAATGGTTGTGGTTTTTCCCGCGCCATTCAAACCGAGGAGACCCACAATCTCACCTTTCTCTAATTTAAAATTGAGCCCTGAGATGGCTCGTTTTTCGCCGTAAAATTTGGATAAATTGCTGACTTGTATCATAACTTTGGTTTAGTTTTCGTATACCTGCACCTATGAATGAATTTCTAGAAAAAATCAAAAGCTTTTTCAAGGATGAAGAGAGCTTTTTTGATGCAAAGCAACTTCTAGGCCAAAATTGGCACAATTTTGTCCCACAATACTTTGACAAAATCCTAGAAACACGTACGAATTCGGTGTTTGTCTTAGACAGAGAAGGAAATTATACCTATGTCAATGCCAAAGCGGAAGAAATGGCAGGCAAATCCGCTGAAGAAATGTTAGGGCAGAACATCTGGAATTTATTTCCAGTTTTAAAAACCCTCGAATTCGGAACACATCTCATGGAAGCGATTGAAGAAAAAAAAACCTTTCGCTCAGAGGAAACATACTTTGATGGAATGGGTTGGTATGATATGCAAGTTTTCCCGCAGGAAAATTTCACAATCATCATCGCAACAGAAGTCACACACGCCAAAAATGCAAAAGATGAATTTAGCCAAATCATCACCAAAAACAAAACCATTTTAAATGCCTTACCAGACTCCTTGTATGGGATCCATAGGAATGGAAAAACCATTAATCATAAAGAATTCCCACATTTTACAGGATGGGATTGTAAGAACAAAGAAACAAACCTTCGTTATTCGGACATAAGCGAAATTTTCCCAGAAAACAAATTAGAGGAAATTCGTTCCATATTGGAACAGGTCATTGATTTAGGAGAAACCAAAACGGTTGAATATTCCATCCATGATTCTGATGGTGAAAAATGTTTTGAAGCACGTTTTACCAAAACTGGAGATGTGGACGCACTTGCCATCATTCGTAATATCACGGAACGAAAAAAAGCGGAAGCATTAAAAAATGAATTTATCAGTTTGGTAAGCCATGAACTGAGAACCCCACTTACTTCCATCAAAGGATCAATTGATTTGTTACTTGCGGGAGTTGCCGGAGAAGTTTCCAACCAAACCAAGTCCTTACTCAATATCTGTAGGAAAAACACACAAAGACTTGTTCGTTTTGTTACGGATTTACTTGATATCGAAGCCTTAGATTCAGGGAATATTAATTTTAAATTTAGAACCTATTCATTAAAAGAAATCCTACAAACGTCAGTGGATGGTATGCGCACATTTGCGGAACAATACCATGTTTTGTTAAACTTTGATTCTAACTTTCCACAAACAACTGTTTATGTGGATGAAGATAGGTTAAATCACTGCATCACCAATTTGATTTCCAATGCCGTAAAATACACACCTAAATTTTCTGAAGTGACAATCTCCGTTCAATCAGAGGGAACAAAGGCAAAAATTCTCATCAAAGACAATGGACCTGGTATCGATCCAAATTTTGCTCCTAGATTATTTCATAGGTTTGCACAAGGTGCACCTCCAAAAGACAAACTCGTAGGTGGATCTGGACTTGGTTTATCGATTACAAAAGGGTTTGTTGAAGCAATGAAAGGGACAATTTACTTTTTATCAGATGATACTGGCACTGTTTTCACGATTGAGTTACCCATCGTAAAACCAGGACAAATTCCTGCAGGATTTGGCCAATGACTCTTCCTAACTTAAAACATGTATTAATCGTAGAAGATGAAGAAGACATAGTTGAAATTCTAAGAATTGCATTAGCATTTAACTCAAGTTATGAAGTGAGTTTTGCAAAAACTGGCCCAGAAGGTTTACAAAAAGCCATTATCCTACAACCTGATTTAATTTTGCTTGATGTACTGATGCCAGGAATGAATGGAATGGAACTGATTGAAGAATTAAAAATTTTTCCAGAAACTAAAGAGATTCCAGTTGCATTCATCACATCACGTGTGCTAAAGAATGAAATATTGGAATACCAAAAAAGAGGGGGCATTGGTGTGATTGAAAAACCGTTTGCCCCTCTTGAAATTGCAGATAAAATCCAAACCTTATGGATGGACTTTCACAAAAAATAAATCGATTTCTTATTTGTCTTGGAACCCAGTTAAAATTTCATCTTGTCTACCCATGAGTCTTACTGATAACCTTGGACCGACTTCACAAACAATTCGAGAAGCAACATAATTGCCCCATCTCGCTGATTTTTGTGCTGAATACCCTTGTGTGAGTCCATACAAAACTCCCGCAGCAAAAGCATCCCCTGCTCCTGTGGTATCAATTGGTTTGACTGGAAATCCTGGAACCAACGTAATTTTTCCATTTTCTGCTACATAAGCTCCATCTTTTCCTGCGGTCATAAATACCAATGGACAAAGTTTAGATACAAATTGTACGGCTTCCTCTGGAGTTTTTGCTCCACTTAAAGCAAGCCCTTCTTCCGAATTACAAAAAACTACATCAACATATTCTTTGGTTAGGTGGATAAATTCATTACGAGAACGATTTACACAAAATGGATCACTATAAGTAAAGGAAACTTTGATATTGTTTTCTTTTGCAAGTTTCATGGTGAGTTCACTTGCTTTTTTCGTAGAATCCCCATCCCACAAATAACCTTCTACATAAACAAACTTACTTTTTTTTAAGTTTTCTACATCGATGTCATTTGGTCCTAGAGATGTCGAAATGGCTAGATTTGTAAGCATAGTTCGTTCTGCATCTGGAGTGGTGAGAACAACACAAGTACCAGTATGTCCGTTTTTGTCAGGAGTGGTTTCAAATAAAACTCCCGCATCTTCCATATCTTTTTTATAAAATTCACCATAGGTATCATGTGTGACTTTGCCAGTGTAACAACAAGTCCCACCTGAATTGGCGATTGCGATCATCGTGTTGGCAGCACTTCCACCAGAGCGAAGTTCCTTTTTCTCATTATGGAGGTCGGCAAGAATTTGACCTTGTCTCGTTTCGTCAACTAAGGTCATCACTCCCTTTGTGATATTTTGTTTTTCTAAAAAGTTTGGGTCGATGAATGCAATGATATCTACCAGGGCGTTTCCTACGCCGAATACGTCGTAATGTCTCATGGGAACAATGCTTTTTTCCTTTAGGGAATTGACACTCAATTTTCCTATTCCAGTTTGGCTAGGTACCGAGAAAAAACGGCTTCATGATTTCCAAATTCAAATTATTTTTGCTCGTTTGTTTGTTCCTCGGACCAAATTTTCTATTTTCTCAAACTTCTCCTAACAAAGAGCCAGAAACTGTTGAGATCAAAGCAAATGTGGAATCCTCCTCTAAAAATACAAATTTTAGTAAAAACCCAACTGGCTTTCAAAAAGAGATCAATCTCGAATCAACAAACACTCGCTATATGAGTCTTCCTGATATTTTGAATCGAGAAGCGGGAGTTAGAATTCGCCAATACGGTGGACTTGGTTCCTATTCGACACTTTCCCTACGTGGCACAAATCCCAACCAATCAAAAGTGTATTGGAATGGAGTTCCAATCAATAACTCGTTAGGTGGTGAAATCAATCTTGCCGACTTACCCTTTGATAATTTGGAAAAAATTGAAATATACAAATCGGGAACACCTGCTGGTTTTTCGGGATCTGCCATTGGTGGTAGCATCAATTTAGTTTCCAAAACTAAAATTGATAAACCAATCACTCGTGTGAATTTGATGGGAGGCAGTTTTAAAACGGCAAAGGCAACCGTTACCCATATGGACCAATTCTCAAGTGGTTCTTATTTTATCCAGGCATTACAGGAATCTTCAGACCAAAACTTTGCTTACCTAAATAACAAAGGGACTGTTTTATTCAATACCTATGATGATACCATCGATGAAAGGAGAAATGCACAGTTTCGGAAAACTGGCTTCACTGGTAATGTATCATTTGATGTTGGTAAAACAAAAATTAATTTTTTAAACGATTATATCCACAGAAAACAAGGGTTACCAGGTCCAGGCAATCGGCAAACCACTTCGGTTGGTAGGGTATTTAGCAAATTATCTTCAGCAGTTACGACAGAAACAAATGAGTTTTTATTAACAAATTTGACATTGGAAACGAAAACCTATGGGAATTTTGCAAAAGATGATTTGTTTGATCCAAAATCAGAATTTAGTTTTGGAACACCAGATTCTTTTACGAAAACAAACCAATATGGATTTCAAATCTCTCCCACTTTGTACTTGTTAGATTATTATCAAGTTTTGCGAACATCGATCCAAACAGAACAAGAGTTTTTTACTCGATACGAAAAACGTGCAAATCACGAAACAGAACGTAAGGAACCAAAAAAAAGAAGGGATACCCAAAGTTTCACCTTCCAAGATGAAATCCGTCTCTTTTCGAACCGATTGTTTTTAGTCCCACAAGTACGTTTTGAACGATACACTGATCGATTTGGAAAAGACGAAACAAGTATACGAAATCAACTTTTGGATCCTACTTCTGATGTTTTTTATGTCAGACAAAACTTCACCAATCCAAGTTTCGGGATCAAATTCATATTGATTAAAAAAGAAAATTTGGAATTTGGATCACTTGCTAATATCAGCAAGGATTTTAGAATACCCAGCTTTTTAGAGTTATTCGGTGAAAGAGGAAGTATCGTAGGAAATACAAAACTGAGACCTGAACAAAGTCGAAATGGTGATATTGGATTTTATCTTAATTCAAAAATTGATTCCAATTGGAAAATTCAGTCTGACATTTCCTATTTTCAAAAACAAATATATGATATGATTTTGTTTTTGCCAAACTCTCAGTTTACATTACGCCCAGAAAACGTGGACCAAGCTTTTATTCGTGGTGTTGAAACAAATCAAAACATCATTTGGAAAAAAGGAATTAAGTTTAATTTAAATTATACATACCAAGATGCAAAAAATTACTCCGATTCACCTGCGTTAAATGGCAAATACCTTCCACTTCGTTCCAAAAGCCAAGGCAGTGCCTTACTCGCTTTTTTTAATGAAAAGTCGGAATTAGGAATTGAATACCAGTACATTGGGGCAAATTTCCGAGACAGAACCAATGAATATTTGGGTTACTTACCAGCGCGCCAATTTTGGAATCTATATGTTCAGTATTCACCCTACAAAAATATAGAAACTGGAAATGAATTGATTTTAAGTTTTGAAGTGAGAAACCTTACTGACAAACGTGTAGAAGATTTGGTTGGTTATCCATTACCGGGTCGCAGTTATTATGTGACAGGGAGTTATCGATTCTAATGAAAGTTCAAAGTTCATACGGAAATTGGAAACAATTAGTTAACATCCCAATAATACTTTTTCTTTTTGTGCAGTGTAGCCAGTTAGAAATTGAAAAACCAAGTTTATTCCAATTTTTATTTTTATCTGCATCCCCGACTTCTGTTGGTGTTGTCACTTCCGATTTTGCAAGTGGAGGAAGGTTCAAAACTTTCGAACCAAATTCGTTTACTACGTTTCCGACTTCCATTCCCATTCATTCGGATGCAGTTGGCAGATATACAAATGACCGAGTTTTTATCGTCAATCGATTGAATCGTGATTCGATCCAAGTTTTAAATCCTCAATTCGGATTTCTCACCGAACAAGAGTTTAGTGTTGGGCAAGGAAAAAACCCCCAAGATATTTCTGTTTGGAATGATAAATATTTTATCAGTTTGTACAATGCTGATGAACTTGTGATTTATAACCGCTCTTCAGGAATCAAAACTGGAAGTGTATCATTTACATCCCTTCGTGAAACCTATTCAACATCCGGAATTCCAGATAGTTCCGTAGAAGCTTCCTATATGATCCAAGACGGTTCGAGTTTGTTTGTATTACTACAACGACTTGATCGAAATGATGTCTCTGGATACCTTCCTCCTAACTCCGATTCCTATTTAGTAGAAGTGGATATGGATTTAAATCAAATCAAAGCAGTGTATACACTTCCTTATCGTAATCCAAGTTCCAAAATCCAAAAAGTATTTTTATTCGGAGAACCACATTTAGTATTTTCATGTGTAGGGAGAGTTGGTTTCATTTCGCAAATTGATGCAGGTATCATTGCCTTCCGATTGAGCACAAGACAGTTTCATCCCAATCGATTGTTTGCAGAAGAAACAGCTGGTGGTGATATCCTATCGTTTCAGATTAAAAATGAAGAATATGGTTACGCGTCTGTTCTAGATGCAGGATTTAACAAAACCATCCAAGTTTTTCGCCCTCGCACTGGTGAAAAACTAGGAACTCTATTACAAATTCCAGGCAATATTGGAATTAGTTTATCGGGTTTGTTACTCACAAACGAAGGAAAACTACTCGTGGGTTCCACTGATTTTTCAAGGCCAGGGATTTATGTGTATGACACGAACATAGGAAATGTTTTGCTAAACCCAATACCTAGTTCCGTGGAGTTAACTCCATTCGACATCTTCCAGTTGCAAAATCTTCCCTAATTTTCAAAATGGAAAAAGACAGGGGAATCTAATTTATGTTAACTCTAAAGAAACATCCACAAGGTGCATTGACCAAACAAGTTTTACTCATCGTACTCGATGGAGTGGGTTACACAGAAAAAGGATTTGAAAATGGGAATGCCGTTGCCAAGGCAAATATGCCAGTTTTAAAAGGACTTTGGAAAAACCACCCAACTGTATTACTAAAAGCTCACGGGACAGCCGTTGGTATGCCGAGCGACGAAGACATGGGAAACTCTGAAGTGGGTCACAATGTGCTTGGTTCAGGACGTATCTTTGACCAAGGGGCAAAACTTGTTTCTTTATCCATTGAGAATGGAAGTTTGTTCAATGGACCTATCTGGAAAAAAATTGTCTCCAATTGTTTAAATCATCAATCCACATTTCACTTGATCGGACTATTCTCTGATGGAAACGTTCATAGCCATATCGATCACTTAAAAGCACTCATCGACAATGCTATTAAACAAAATATAAAAAAAATTCGATTACATATTTTATTAGATGGAAGAGACGTTCCCGAAAAATCCGCGTTAGACTACTTAATCCCATTTGAAACCTATTTGGATTCCCATAGAAAATCAGGCATAGACATATTCATTGCATCTGGTGGTGGTCGGATGGAGTTAACTATGGACAGGTATGATGCAGACTGGTCCATGATTGAAAGAGGATGGAAACACCATGTGGAAGGTGAAGGAAGGATATTCCCTTCTGCAAAAGAAGCAATCGAGACTTTCCGCACTGAAAATCCATCTGTGATCGACCAATACCTGCCAGGATTTGTGATTGGTGATGGAAGTGGTAACCCTGTTGGAAAAATTTTAGACAATGACTCTGTTGTATTTTTTAACTTCAGAGGTGATAGAGCCATAGAAATTTCAAGAGCATTTACTGAAGAAAATTTACCACTACTCAACCGCAAACGATTTCCAAAAGTAGAATTTGCAGGAATGATGCAATATGATGGCGATCTCTTTATCCCCAAACAATACTTAGTTGCTCCACCAACTATTGACCGCACTATGGGTGAATACTTTGCCAATGAAGGTATAGCACAATATGCATTGTCCGAAACACAAAAATTTGGCCACGTAACTTTTTTTTGGAATGGGAACCGATCTGGTTACTTCAATCAAAACTTAGAAACATATGAAGAAGTGAAATCTGATATTATTCCTTTTGACCAAAAACCTGAAATGAAAGCAAAAGAAATCACTGACAATTTGGTCCTTGCTCTCACTTCTCATAAATTTCCATTCCTTCGAGTTAATTATGCCAATGGCGATATGGTCGGACATACAGGAAATATGGATGCAACAATCAAAGGATTGGAATACCTAGATGTTTGTTTGGACCGAATCAAAAAAATTTGTGATGAAACAAATACGGTTTTATGTATCACAGCAGACCATGGTAATGCTGATGAGATGTACCAATTGGACAAAAAAGGAAATGCTCAAAAAGCAAAAGATGGTAAACCCGTTCCAAAAACAAGTCATACCCTTAATCCCGTACAATTTGTACTGTATGATCCAAAAGGTAAAATCCAACTCGAACCAAATGTAAAAGAATCAGGTCTTGCAAACGTAGCCGCAACCATGATGGATTTATTAGGTTTTGAAGCTCCGGAAGGTTATCACCCAAGTCTAATTCATAGAAATTAAATTTTCCAAATTCCTATGATGTTTCGAATCTTTACCTATCTTTTGTTCAGTGTATTTGTATTGAACTGTTCAGAAGATGGGATTGGATCTTTCTCAGAAGAAACCAAAGAAAAAATCCGCAAAAAAATCAAACAGGAAGGATTCCAAGGTGTTGTCCTTATCTCTCAGGATGATACAGTTTTATTCCGAGAAACTATTTATTCAGGAAAACGCAGAAAACGTTCACAACTCTTTCAAAAACGTGCTTTTCCGTTAGGTGAATCTTCCAAATTATTCACTACATATTTAATCCATCGATTGGCAGACGAAAAAAAAATATCCATTGCCGATCCCATTCAAAAATACCTTAAATGGTTTCCAAATTCGAAGATCACAATCGAACATTTGTTACGTCATACATCTGGCCTTCCAAAAATCATTGAGTTTATGCCAAATTTTGACTCGGAAAGATCAAACTTAAAACGTGATGATATCAAAAGGTCATTTTTAGAATCCAACTTTAAACCTAACTTTGCACCAGGTGAATACTGGAAATACAGTCGATTGGATTATTTATTTTTGGCTTATCTCATCGAGTTTGTAACCAATCAACCTTACACAAGTGTTGTGAAAAAAGAAATATTTGAACCTTTGGAAATGAAACATTCTCAAGTGGATCCAAACGACCTACTTCTTGGCAACAGTGGTATCTTAAGTTCACCAGAAGATTTGAAAATTTTTGCAGAAGCAATTCGGACTAATAAAGGAATTTCCAAAGAAGCAAAAGAATCTCTTATCAAAAGAACAGTTCTTACGGATGTTATATCAGACGATCCAATCGCATTCGGAGAAGGAGTGTATGTTGGAGACTATTTTTATTGGGCTTATGGAAAAAAAAATGGAGTTTCCAATTTCATTTATCATGACTTAAAAAGTAGAATTTTTATCACCATCGTAAGCCCTTTTGGAGCAAGTAAAGGTGATTTGTCTTCAATCAAATCAACTTTAACAGAAATTATATTCAATGCCAAAAAGTTAAATCTCAGAAAAAAGACAAACTCACCAAACGAAATCTATATTGAAGATTTTATGAAAGAAGAAAAAGTTCCATCTCTTGGTATTGCTGTTTATAAAAATTATAACTTACAATGGAAAAAGATGTATGGAACAAAAACCCAACAGACAGTTTTTCGAGCTGGTTCATTGTCCAAAACGATGACAGCAACTGCAACATTACGATTAGTTGAATCAGGGCAGTTAGATTTATATTCCAATTGGATTAACAAACTAAAACAGTACAAAGTGTCCGTTCCAAAGGGCAAAAAAAGAAGTGTAGTGAATTTAGATTTACTCTTATCACATACGAGTGGACTAACTGAAAAAGGGAATTGGGATGATCCAATTAACTCAGGTAAAAAACACCTGAAAGATTTAAAGGATACCAATGTTTCAAAAGGAAACGGGCTCAAACTTTATTATAGACCTGGAACAAAGTCACGTTATTCGGGTGGTGGCTATAGTATTGTCCAAGAAATATTAACAGAACGAACAGGAGAACCGTTTCCCACTTTGATGGAGGAATATGTATTTAATCCATTACATATGAAACGAAGTACGTTTCGTCAAAATCTAACAGAAAAAGATGATAGATGTGATGGTTATGATGAACTTGGAAAAATTTTACCTGAAAAAAAATTTGTAACTCCTGAACTTTCATCTGGTGGTTTATGGACAACTCCAGAAGACATTGGAACCGTTTTTAATGAAGTGGCAAAAGCCAAACAAGGTCGTTCTGAATTTTTAAGTAAAGAATCAGCAGAATACCTACTATCACCAAAAATGAATGCAGCGAGTTTAACCGTTCATGCACTTGTCGCCCATGGATTTTTTCTGAACCGGACCGGAAAAACAGAGTATTTTTTCCATGGTGGCCATACAAAGGGACATAAGTCCTTAGCCATTTTTAACGCTGAAAAGGGGTATGGAGTGGTGATTATGACCAATTCAGAGAATGGATCCAAACTGATTTGGCGGATTTTAAGGACCATTTCTGTGGATGAAAAATGGGATAAGTTTGTGAATTAAACTATTGACCAAATTATTAAATTGGCTATTCTCTAAGCGATTCGATGGAATATACAGAATCTAAATCTAACGGAATTGTAGTCCTTAAATTGTTTGGCAACTTAGATATGTTAAATGCCGGCATTCTCAAAGAAAGGATCAAAGAATCTGCGTCCCAATCCGAACATCGATTTATCTTTGATTTGGAAGGGGTCAGTTTTATCGACTCCTCTGGATTTGGCCTCATCATGTCTCTCAATGACAAACTCACAGAATTAGGAGGAGGTTTAAGAATCGTAAATGTTTCCAAAACCATCCGTCAAATTTTTAGAATCTCAAAAATTTCATCTGTAATCCAAATCTTCGAATCCACAGAAGAAGCAATCGAGTCCTTTCACCCTTAATTTTTCTCAAATATTTATCACCTAACATATATTAACTTTATGTGACAGACGTTGTTACCATTTTTTTCCAAAAGTTTTTAAGTTTTTGTACTTTTGGATTTTCTGGTGCCATTTCTTGTAATGCCAGTAAAACTTCTTTGGATCGTTCAATGTCTCTTCTATGCATCAATATCTCTGCTAACAGAAGCAAGTTGTTAAAATTCTTTGGATCTCGATACCTGAGTCTCTCTGCATAGTCTGTCGCAAGCACAAAATCTCTTTTTTGTTTATGAGCATATGCGATGTAAAATAAAAAGTCTGTATCACCTGGATTTAATTGTAGATATCGATTTGCAAGTACAATTGCTTTTTCATAATCTTTAGATTTCATGTACAGTTTGGACAATTCTCTCAAACAATACAAATCATCTGGTTCAGATTCCAAAGCAAGTTCCAAAGCAAAAATAGCATTATTCCATTCTCCATCTCTGTAAGACTGAATTCCTTCACCTAACATTTTATAGTATGTATTGTTTTTTGTAGATTCTTTTGCAGCATAGGCAACTTCCTCTAAAAATGAAATCCTCATCAGACTCAAATCATCAGTTAACTCACCGAATAACATCATCACACGGCAGATCTCTGTTAAATCTCCAGCACCTTCTGTAACATGGCGAAGGAAAACAGTTTCATCATCGTTGATCATCCTATTTCCACCAGAATGACCCACAAACAAATCATCCCGGCCATCAGAACCCAAAATCAATACATCACCAGGACGTAATGGATAAATTTGAATGACTACTTCATCACCACTCATTTCCGTAAAACCAATCTTACGCAACGAATGTTCGTTTTCCAAAAAACTTGCCACACCATCTCGGTATAAGACAATCCACGGGTGTTCGGCATTGATGTAGTACAATGTACCTGTTTCTTCATCCACCAAACCTAAAATAGCGGAAAGTAACATATGACCATCAAAACTAATAAATACATTATGTACTTCCTGGAAACATTCCTTTAGCCAACGTTCGGGGTGCCTGTCCTGCATGTATCTTAGTTTCTGAGTACGTGTGATGATGGATTTAAATACAGTTCCCATAACCAAGGCACCACCTGCACCTTGTATAGATTTTCCCATTGCATCTGCATTTAAGAATACAGTGTATTTTTTCCCCATGAGATAAATTGAATCAGAGACTGATAAATCACCACCAATCTCAGATTGTTTATTTCGAAATTGAAACTGTTTCATTTGCCTTTCAAAAATTTGAATCGAAACAGTCTCTGATTTTGCAAAAGAACCTTTGAGTGGTTTGATGAGTAATGACGTTAAAAAATAATCTCCATCCTGTTTTTCTTGCATCTTCTGCATTTCGGATAATGTATCATTCAGTTCTCTAGTGCGCTGGTTTACCATCTCTTCAAGATGATTTTGGTGTTCAGCTAACTCTTCTTTCATTTCAACAAATACACGACCCATCTGTCCTATTTCATCACTTCTATGGGTTGGTAAGGTTTCAGGTTTCCATTGGTCCAAATCTACCATAGCTGATGTAAGGAGTTTGATTGCTTCGACCATATCCCGAGAAAATAAAAATGATATCAGAAAGATAACGCCACATAACACTAAAGATGCGACTACAAAAAAAGACCAAATTTTCCACGTTTTCGATTCTACTTCGTTCTCATCTATCATCACATGAAATACAAGTTGTTTGATTGTTTGAGAACTTCCAACGTATGGAATTTTTACTAAATAATAAGGTTTATTTTGGAAATGAAATCTTTGTTCTTCTAAAAGTAAGTCTGGGTATTCATTCATCACCATTCGGATCATATCCGATCCTACAGTTTTCACCTTTCCTTCCTGAAAAATTGCCAGATGGATCCGATTGTCTTTTGAAATTGTTTTTGTAAAATTATCATCAACGACTTGTCCAATGAGAATCGTACCTCGACCAAAAAGAGGTGCTGCCAAACGAAATCCAAGTCCACTATGCCCATCTTCTAAGGCTGCAGTCGCTTGGCCATTCAGAGCATTTTGAATGATGGGTTGGTTTTTTTTATCATCCCCAAAATCTTTGGGTCTATGGACACGAAAGACCACTTTTCCTTGGTTATCACCGAGTTCAAAAATGGAAAGGCCATACCGTTTTAAGATTTGTTGCAAATAAGGAAGTTCTCTTTGTAAAACTTGACGATCACTAAGTCCTCTTTCCAAAATCTCCCTTGTTCTTGCATTAAAGGTAATTTCTTCCAATAGTAACCTGAGTTTTTCTTCTTTAAACTCTAACTCTCGCTGAAAGTTCCGTGATAAGTCTTCTGCTCTTTGTGTTTGCGGGATATTTTTGACAGATTGTAAAAGGTAGGCAAAACTAGTTGTGAGAGCAATTACAAGAAGAATTTGACTCACACTCAATATTAATAAGAATTTGTAACGTATGCTCATAGAAAACTACGTGCATCTTCGCAAATTTACGTTACAATCAAATTACATTCCTTTGAAGGAAATGTATCATCTGGAATTTTTAATATGAAACCAAATGCCACCTTATTTTTTCTCATTATTTTGGTTTTAGTAATTTATTATACAATTGAGGTGATTTTACATAATCTAACTTTAAAAAAATTCAAACATAGAATCCACGTCAACGGTACTAGGGGAAAGTCAAGCGTAACAAGACTTATACGGGCTGGTCTCTCCGTATCTGGACATTCAGTATTTGCAAAAACAACAGGAACACTTGCTCGTATGATATTCCCAGATGGTTCCGAAAAATCCATTTCAAGATTTGGAAAACCATCAATATTGGAACAAATTAAAATTCTCAAAAAAGCAAAAGCATCTGGAGCAGACATTGTTGTATTAGAATGTATGGCTTTGGAACCACGATACCAGTGGGCAAGCGAAGGTCAAATTTTGCACTCTGACATTGGAGTGATCACAAACATTCGAGAAGATCACTTGGAAATTATGGGACCAAAATTAATTGATGTCGCAAAAACATTGTTATCAGCAAGCCCAATCAATGGAACACTTGTTGTGGGTCCAAACGATTTTGAAAAAGAAGTTCTAGATGTTTGTTTGGACCGAAATACGAAAGCAATCATTCTATCGAAAGAAGAGATTGAATCTGTTACTGATCAAGAAATACTAAAGTTCCCATATTGGGAACACAAAGAGAACGTATTTCTCGCACTTAAAGTTTGCGAATTATTGGGTGTGGAACGTAATGATGCCTTAAATGCAATGTGGAAAGTAAATCCAGATCCAGGAGCACTTTCCGTATTACCAATTCACTTTTTCGGGAAAGAGTTTATCTACGTAAATGCAATGGCGGCCAATGATCCGAGTAGCACAAAACTCATCTGGAATTCTATTTTACAGAGATATCCTGATATTAAAAAACGATTCATTTTATTCCATACAAGAGAAGATCGCCCAGAACGAACCATACAACTAACAAAAGAGTTTGCTAATTGGGAAGGTTATGATGCCATTATTTTAATTGGTTCATCTACTACATTTGCGTTTCAATGTTTAAAATCATATTCGAATACGGATGTTCCTATTTATGTATGGGAACACTTAAGTTTAGATGGAATATTTGAATCATTACTATCGATACTTCCAAAACAATCATTAGTATTTGGAATGGGGAATATAGTGGGACTTGGTATGGATTTGTCTTTATACTTTAAGAATAGGTCAGAACAAACATATGAATGAAATTCTTCCTTTGTCGATTGGACTTAGTTTGGTGATCAGTTTAGTTTTCTCAGAATTATTTGGTATTTTAGGTACAGGACTCGTTGTACCTGGATACCTTGCCTTATCCCTCACACATCCCAAAAATATCGCTCTCACATTTCTCATCGCATTTTTATCATTTATCTGTGTTGAGCTTCTCTCAAAATTTTTAATGATCTTTGGCAAAAGAAAGATAGTCTTCATCTTATTATTTGGATACTTCTTTGGTTATCTATTAAATTATCAAATTTTACCAGACATAGATTTATCGTATTTATCAGAAGTAAGAGGAATCGGATTTATCATACCTGGACTCATCGCTGTATGGTACGAAAGACAAGGAGTATTGGAAACAACTTCCGTATTAATCTTAGCTGCCATATTCGTAAAAATTCTTTTAATTTTTCTTTTAGGAAATGAATTAGAAAACTTATGATTACAAAAGTTTATTGGTCACCTTGGCAACATTCACGTGTAGCATTATTTTTACTGGCCGTCCTTGGTGTTATGGGATTACTATTAATCGAAACTTGTAAGGTAAAAAAAGAACAACCATACTTCAAAAAAAAATTACATGCAGCTAAATTAGCTGAACGTGGGTTCCAAATCTTAAAACCTGAACTTCTAAAACATAAAAAACCTGATTATAGAGAATTTGATCCAACCAACTCAGGTTTAATTGGAGAATTTTTAACTCCAGTGACGAGTAACAGTGGTTCATTGCAGGCAAAACAAACTTCCGTAAACCCAAATTTTGCTGCTGTAATGGTTCAATTCCTGAAAAAAGCAAAAGTAGAGGAAGGAGACACGGTAGCTGTTGCCATCTCAGGTTCATTTCCTGCATTAAACATTTGTTTGTTTGCTGCATTAGATACATTAAAACTAAAACCTATCATTGTATCGAGTGCTTCCGCATCCCAATTTGGAGCGAATCATCCTCAGATGTTATGGCTTGATATGGAAAATGAATTAGAATCTTCTGGTATATTTTCGTATCGATCCAGTTATGCATCATTAGGTGGTATCCAAGACAAGGCAGCAGGAACTTCAAAAGAAGGGAAAGAAATGCTTTTACGTGCACTAAAACGTAACAAAGTCAAATTATTAGATCCAATCCACTTTGAAGACTCCATTGAAAAAAGAATGAAATACTATGATGAGTTATCGCAAGGGAAACCCATCAAACTTTTTATCAATGTAGGTGGGGGTACAACGATTTTAGGAACAAGTTTGGGCAAACAAGTTTTTAAAAATGGATTGATCACTGATTTACCAGAAGAGGTTCATATTCCCAATTCCGTGATTAAGTCGTTTTTAGAACGGGAAATCCCTGTTATCAATTTCATTCAGATTGAATCATTAGCGAGAAAATTCGGGCTTCCTTTAACTCCTAAAAAAGTTCCAAAACCAGGTGAAGGAAAAGTATTTTATTCAGAAGAATACAATCCGTTTTTGTATGTTTCTGTTTTCCTTTTTTTGCTCATTGGATTGTATGGAGTAACGAGACTCGGTTGGGGTGAAAATGAAGAAGATCGTTACCTTCCGATCACACTCCGTTCCAGGTGATTCCATATGGCAAAGATCATTGTATTATCAATTTTACTTTTTTTCATTTTACGTTGGGTGAGTCGCATATTGATCTTACCTGCAAAAATTGCAGAAGAACTTGGTAAAAACCAAAGGGAAACATTCCAAAATAGGCCAAATTCATCCCCATCCAAAGAAAAAGACATCTCAGACCGTGGAAAAATAATCGAATAACTTCCAATTTCAGACGAGAAAATTTCCAATTTGGACGAAATTCTAAATAAGATGAGACAGAATTCGTCGGCCAAATTTGCCCATTGTTTCCACGCGAATCACCTAAAAAACATAACTCGTTTCCTAATCACATTATCTTTGTTAGTATTTGTTCAATGTGGTGTTCCCAAAGGTGAATTTGGTTGGACAACTACCAAAATGGAAGAAATGGACATTCTGGAACAACACATCCAAACCATCACCGATTATAAAATGATGAGGGATGATCTTATTTTTTCACCAACTGATACCATCCATTATGTTTACCAATTTTCAAGGAATCCTGGACTTGAAACAGATTTTCATATTTCACTCAACCGATATGAATTGGATTTTGTGGAAATTGATATTAAAAAGAAACGAGTAGAACCAGATAGTCTGGCAATACGAGATGAATTTTCTTTACTAAGAACAGGTGAATATTTAATTAAAATCGTACATGAAGGTGATACGGTTGATGAAGTAAAATTTAGAGTTTTGCCTGATGAAGGATATACACAGGAAAATCTAGAACAAGAATTAGCTGGTGATCAAACCGACGAAATCATTAAATACTCTCGTTAATCGGCGGCTCTATATTTCCCGTTTCTAATATTTTTTTGATTCGTTCCAATTCTTTTAATGCAACACGGATGTCTGTTTCTCCACCTTCTTTGATTACAAATTCGTAATACTCTTTGGCTTTTTTATAATCACGGTTTTCCTCTGCGAGAACCCCTAATCGAAATAAGATTTTAATGAGAGGAATTTTATTCCGTTTCGTTTCTAAAACTCGAATCACAGCATCTTGGTCTTCAATTTTTAAATCCATTAATCTATATTGTGATAATGCATCATCAAGAGTTGTGACCATTAAATCTTTTTTCAAAGTTTGTTTTTTCTCAATTAATTCCAAACGTTCTTTTTCTGCTGAGATGAGTTTCTCATCTATTTTTTTCCACTGCATGAGAGCAATGTTTAGTTTGTTTTGTTCTAATTCGAATTGTTTGAGTTTTTTATCTTTTTTACTAAGATGAAAATAAGCAATCGATTCCATTTCTGGAAGCCCTGTATCCTCCGTGAGGGATGGATTCCAATCTTTACTGTTTTTCTCTAACCAATAGGTTAAAAAACTGGCACCTCTTTCAGGATCTCCAATCTTTTGATTAAAAAACACACCGATTTCATAAGAAACCCTTGTTTTTTCAGGTGTATCTGGACTTAATTTAAAAAATGATTCATAATAATTTCCAGCTAAAATATTTCTTTTTAAATCTGCATTAATCGTTGCTAAACGCAAATTGGCTTTTATTATTTTTTCTTTCTCTTCGTCAGTTGGATTTGGATTTTTTAAATACTCGTTTAATGCTTTTTCATAAAAGTCAGCAGCTCTTTCTTTTTTCCCATCTTGCCTAAATTGTTCAGCGATGTCATTTAATACATTGGGGTTTTCATTCCAAATACGATAAGCTCTTTCTAAAATCAGTTCATAAGCAAAAAAATCAGTATTTCTTTTATAATCAAAAAGAACGTAAATCCCTTTACCTGCGGTTCCTAATTTATTTACAATCTTGAGTCTTTCTTTGTTATCATCTTCTAGTTTTTTAACAACATTGGCGAAAGCATAAAGATCATTTGATTCAATTTGTTTTCGTTTGTTAAGGTAAACCAAATACCTTTTATTATAGGAATCATCATAATTTGATTTTGCTCTTTTTCTAGTTTCTTCTATCAAACGAACTTCATCATTCCAAAGTTTTCTTTGAGGTACTAAATCTGATAACTGTTTTCCTTCTCGAATCCAATTACTTTCCTTAAGATGAATGTCATCCTTTGCTTTTTTTAATTTTTGTTCTGCTTGGATCCACTCATTGTACAATCGTTCATGTTCTTTGGCAGAACTTTCATCATATCCAAGTACGTCTTCTTTTTGCCATTCTCCTATACGGAACCCTTCTTCCGTCATCTCTAATGGATGGTATCGAAAGGCAGCGATATAATGCCTAAGTGCAGGCGCAAACTTTTCAGATTCTACATATAGTTTTGCGAGTTTGGTATGTAAATAATACAAAAGTGGTGAGTCACGAACAATAAAGGTTTCAGAATGTTTGTGAGTACTTTGCCAAAGTAATAATCGAATGTCATTCATCTCCGTGCGAGAATTATAAACATTTCCTTTTTCACGATCTTCCCAGATTCGTTTTTCTTCGATGAATTGGCTATAATATCGTTTGAGAAGACCTTCCGCCTCACGGATCTTAGTTTCCAAATTTTTTGGACCCGTCTCCTGTCCTGGATCCACAGGTAAATCTGCACCAGGGATGACAGGTACATCAGGTGCATTCGGATCCACTGGTTTTGGTTCATCTCGAAGGGCAATCCCAGAATCTTCATCGATGTTGATTCTTTTTTCAGTGTCGAGAGATTTGACTTCCTCCAAGGAAATCACCTGGAGGGGAGAGAGATACAAACCTGAGAGTGGATTCCTGCGGTCTTCCTCCCCTGCCCAAATTGAAAATTGTAAAATGAAAAAAAGGAACCAAATGGACAACTTGGACTTATTTCTTTTTGAAACCTGATTGTCCGAGAGAGAAAACTCCAATTGTGATTCCTACCTGTAGTCAATTATCGGCGAAATTTCAATTTTCCCAATACAAAAGGTGTTGTATTCTTTTGCCAGATGGCGTTCACTAAAAAACAAATCCAAACCCAATCAACAAAAATCTCATGTCAAAAAATATAGTCGAAAGGTATCTTGTTCTCAAAAATAAATACAGGAATTATGATACAAAATATGCCTTAAAACGGATGCAAGCTTTTCGACTTGCGACTCAAGAACTTTCCAGAAAGGGTTATGAGGTTGCTCTTGAGTTACTAGGCTCCATCAATTTTGGGATTGTTGATCCAACTTCAGATGTGGATTGCATATTATTACTCGAATGTGATTTACACAAAGACCAAGGTTCATGCCCCCACCATTGCAACAACCTAACTTTCGTTAAGACTGAAATTTCGAAATTTGTTACAAAACGATTAGCACCTGAATCGTTTAATATTGATTATTTAGATTCTATCAATCTAAAATATGTAGAAGAAAAAATCAGAACAGAAACTGTCCTCGGAGATGAGACACTTTTTTGCCTGTTATTCTATCGCAATATTGGTAGGCCTGTGAATCGCCCACTTTTTATTCCCTTCTGTGATCAGTTAGAGGAGAATCATGATTTTGTAAAAGAAATCATTCCTTGGGCATCAGAAGCTTTGGAAGGGTATCTAAATACCAACCAACATCGTATGTCTTTTAATAAGTACAATGAAAGAATCCGTGCTAGAGGCCTTAGCCTTCCAGAAGGATTACAACAAGAACTACAAGCCTATATGGAAGGTGAGTCTTAGAAAATAGCATATTTAGTAGAAACAACAATGACTATGCTGGAACATGTTACAAAGATCCAGAATTGAGTATTCATTTTGTCTCATCATTAAATTTAGCATTGATTTGAATATTATTCTTTACTACTTTTCATTTTTCAGTAGAGTGTCGCCATGTTAGATGCAAGTTGGATGCCAAAAGGGAGACTGTTCCCTTACTTACTTACCAATTTTGTCTTATTTATTTTTGTCTCCATTGCCTTTGCCTATTATACTGCTAGCGAAAGAAACATTGATGCCGCGGAAGAAAATCGTTATAAATCCTTACAAATTGCAAACGAATTAAGACAATCTTCCGACCAACTAACAAACTTAGTTCGTTTGTATGCAATCCAGAAAAAACCAAAATATAAAGCCTACTTCCAACGAATTTTAGAAATTCGAAATGGTGAAAAACCAAGACCAAAAAGTTACGATTATGCCTATTGGGATTTAGTCATCGCAGATGAATTACCTCCTCCACCAGAAGAAGGAGAACAGATCAGTATCTATGATGCAATGAAACAAGCTGATTTTGAGAAATCGGATTATTCATTACTCTCTTTATCAAAAGAAAAATCGGATCAACTTACCAAAATCGAATTTGAATCTATGTCTTTGATTGAAGAAGAATTAAAAACAGGAAGGTCAAATCCAAAAGCAATTAGGATTTTATTTGATGATCATTATTTGAAGTGCAAAGCAGAAATCATGAAACCAATTAATGATTTGTATGTCCAACTCGACGAAAGGACTTCAAAAGCAATCTTAGATGCAAAGGAAAAAGTTTTTTTCTTACGTACTGTCTTAATCCTCTCTGGTATGATTTTTGGCATTAGTTTATATTTAACCCATAGATCATTAGTGTCCATTATGGGAGGAAGTGTAGATGAAATTTTCCGCCGAATTTCATTACTTGGCGAAGGTAAATTTACAGGTGAAATTCAGACTACAAATAACAAAAATTCAATCCTAAACAGTTTAAATATCACACAAAAAAGATTACAAGAGTTATACGAAGAAAAGGAAATGGCAAGTCATGCAAAATCAGAATTTTTAGCATCCATGAGCCATGAAATTCGCACTCCTCTCAATGGAGTCATTGGTATCACTCAAATTTTATTTAAAACCAATTTAGATGCAGAACAAAAGAATTATCTAAAAACCATTGTCGATGCGGGAAAATCGCTCTTAAATATTTTAAACGATATTTTAGATTTCTCTAAGATAGATGCTGGGAAATTAAAAATTGAAAATATACCTTTCCATCTACCAAATTTGATCAAAGAAATTTTCGATTTATTTTTGATCGAATCTCAATCAAAAAATTTAGAATTTTCTTATCAAATTGATTCCATGGTTCCAAATACTATCATATCAGATCCAAGTAGGATTCGTCAGATATTATTCAATCTCATAGGAAATGCGATCAAATTTACTGAAACTGGATATGTAATCCTTCATGTCGAAATCAAAGACCAAATGATTCTCTTTGAAATTAAAGATTCTGGAATTGGCATATCATCAGAGAAACTCCCCTCTTTATTCCAAACATTTTCACAACTGGATGCTTCCACCTCACGGAAGTATGGCGGAACAGGACTTGGTTTGGCAATTTCAGAACGTTTGGTAAAGTTATTGGATGGGAAAATTGGTGTAAAGAGTGTGGAAGGTGTAGGTAGCACGTTTTGGTGTATGATTCCTCTTTCCACACCGAAGGAAACAGTTTCCAAACCAATTCTTAACCGAGAGGATACAGAAGATACAATCACAGAACAAAATGATTCTGAAAATTTTTCCAACCAATCTTTCTTAGTTGTAGAAGACAATGTTTTAAACCAAAAAGTAATCGGTGGATTACTTAAAAAACAAAACATCAATTTTGATTTGGCCGAGAATGGAAAAATAGCTGTTGAGATGTGCCGATTGAAACACTATGACTTGATTTTAATGGACTGTGAAATGCCCATCATGGACGGATTTGAAGCAACCACCAAAATTAGGGAAATGGAAACAAACAAAGACCAAAAATCAGTCATCATAGCTGTGACAGCACACGTGTTAAATGAACATAAACAAAGGTGTTCAGAAGTAGGTATGGATGGATTTATCGGCAAACCCTTTTACATGGATGATTTATTGCATACTTATAAAAAATTGTTAAAAATTAAGCGATCCAAATAAAGAGAGATCACAACAATCTATTTTCTGGTTTGATTGATGCGAAGGTCTGATATCAAATCTCCTTCCGCAAATAATTTTAAAATATTTGAAACATCCCTAATGGTTGCAGAAGTATTTCCAGTCAATTTCCATAAAACAAAAAACAATATAGAAATCATGATCAAAATGAAAACACTCAAATCCAAACTTATCATTTCCAATTGCTGATCACTTAGGAAGTTTCGAAACTGAGAATAGATATAAAATGAAAACATAAAGTATTCGATTACAAATGTAGAAAAAATAGGAAACAGCAAATTCGCAAACAAACTAAGTGGTTTTAAACGTAATTCATTGTACACATCATACATCTTTTTCTCAACATAAATGTAGAAGAAGGATGAAATCGCCATTGCAAGTAATACACCAAGTAGGGAAAAAACAGAACCTCCCCGTACGTTTTAAACAAACCAAAAATAAGTAACATTCCAGCAAAAAAAGAAAAGGATCTAGGTTGGTGATGAGTAAGTAAGAAAGGAAAAAACTTTTTGGTTTCGGTTGGAAAACATACTCTTTTGGTTTCATTGGCAGTGAATTCTAAAACCTAAGAATCCATTCGTACTATTTGTGCGCAACATGGACAATTGTTTGGAATTGATAAGAAGGAAAAGGTTTAAGGGTAAGAGGAAGATTTTGATTTGACGTTTTCTAAATGGCGGATGTCTTTTCCAGTATTCAACCTGACAAGTTCTTCCGCCACATTCACAGCATAGTCACCTAATCTTTCAAGTGCGAGAATAATCCTATACACGTCGGCAAATTCTTGTTTTTCCATATCAGGAACAGCTCTATACTTTTGGAATGCTTGGTCACAAAGTTCGTTCAGTTCGTCTTCCAAGGAATTCACACTTCCCATAAACCTTTCTTTTTCTTCTACTAAAGATTCAATTGCCATTCCTGCAAGAGTAGTGACTCTTGAAAGAATCAAAGTCATTGGTTCTTCATTTTTAAAGAGGCCATTGCGGATGGTTTTGTGACGAAACACATCAGCACAGTTGACCACTTGGTCTCCCATCCTTTCCATGTTCCGAGTGATCCGTATGGCCGAAAGTGCAAAGCGCAAAGGATCTTTTTTCAATACGATGTCATTGTCCACATCGCCCATCCCGAGAATGTTACGATTACTCACTGCTTCCAATATTGCATTTTGGGAAAGGTTATCGTTTTCCTTTTCTAAATCATCAATGAGGTCATCACGTTCTACAATTTTCTCAGCTTGGGCATAGTCATCTGATTCGAGAGCCTCACTGAGTAAGATCACTTGCTCCAAAACAAGTTCCGCCATGGAATATAAGTTTTTACGTAAGTAATAAAATTTAGAGATGATCATTTGAATTTTATACTACTTACTTCCGTTATACGGTAGCTAGTTCTGTCATCTCTTCAACAGTGAGAATTTTTTCGATATCGATAAGGATGATGAACCTGTTTTCTTTTTTTCCAACACCTGTGATGTAACGAGAGGAAATCCCTTTTACAGAAGGAGGTGGTGGATCCACTTGGTTGGCTGGAAAATGTACGACATGGGACACTTTGTCCACAATCACACCAATCGATTTACCAGACACATTGATCACAATCGCACGGTCTGCAGACTCTGTTACATTTTTGATATTCAATCGTTTGGCAAGGTCAATCATTCTTACCACTTTGCCTCGGATGTCCATGATCCCTGCAAAGTAACTTTTCGATTGTGGAACGCGGATTAAATTTGTGATTTTAACAATTTCTTCAACAATTGTGATGGGGATGGCATACTCTTCATCTCCCAAATTGAAAATGATGTATTGCTCATGGATGAATTGGTTTGCTTGGGATGTTTCTTTGGCCATATCAATTTCTACTGCTACGTCTAAAAATAGACGTAGCCGTTGTAGAAAAAATATGAACCGAAACTGAGAAATGACAACACTTTTGTCATCAGTACAGAACGTTTTCTCACAAGAAAATCAAGTAGGCCAGCGATCATCCCTAAGACTGCTAAACTGAGTCCTAATACGACATAATCATAATATACATAATAGACCAAACAACCAAATCCAACGCCAAGACAAACATCCTGCAAATCTCCCCAGACCCTTCGTTTGAAACGCGTCCAGAGCGATCCTCGCGCTTCTCTTGCCTCTCTCCGTTCCCGTCTCCAACGTTGGAACCGAGTTTCACGAATAATGCCAAAAATGGAATCATACCGAGTGGAGGGAAATAATGCCGACTCCAATGGTCCACGCGAAGTCCTGGATTTTTCCGAAACCTCTGGTTGGAAAGGAGGGTAAATTTCATACGCTCCACCGATGCTAACCAACATGTCTTTGTCAGGGAGAGAACTGAAGTATTCCCGAAAGGGCCAGATCTTACGAAAGACGGGGTAGGCACGCCCAGAAGTAATATCCTTCTCAGTTTGTACGGTACCGTTTTTCACAGTGGCTCCGTACATACGTCCCTTCTCTTCTTTGATTTCGACAGATAGACGAACGAGTCGTTCGTGAAAGTTGAACTCAGCCTCCAGGACATCCCCGAGAGGTGTTTCCATGGTAAATGCTCGGATGAAACCGGGGGTGCGGGGTTTCTGTTTCCTCCAGACTTGTCTCATAACAAATCTATCGGAGGAAACATTAAGTCACTGAAGAAAGATTATTTCTTCTTTTTGTGTCTGTTGGCTCTGCGTTTTTTCTTACGTTTGTGGGTTGCGATTTTTCTACGCTTTCTCTTTTTTCCGGAAGGCATTCCTTCCTCCTTATATCAAGCCTGTTCTGTCAAATTTCTAGTCGAGGTACTTTTGTAAAACTTTATTTTTCCTCATATTGGATAACATCGCTTTGATATCACCCACACCTTCACGTGAAGTGATGAGGAGTACATCTGGTTCTTCCACAACGATCAGGTTCTTCACACCAAGAAATGTGATGAGCTCTTTTTGAACGGAAGAAATATTCCCTGATGCTTTGTGGTAATGAACTTCTTTTCCTTGGTGGTGGTTTTTCTCTTTGTCCCCTGGCAAAATGCGTTCGAGGGACATCCAAGATCCAACATCATCCCAATTGAAAGTAGCTTCCACCATACGGATACGATTGGATTTTTCCATGATCGCAGTGTCGATGGCTTCGGAAGGTAACATCTGGAATGCAGTTTTTAAATCCCCAAAGTTCTTAAATGGAAACCCGTTTTTTAAAGGACCTAGGATATGAGGGGCATGGCGTTCCAGTTCCGACAGAATGGTTTCCGTTCGGAAAAGAAAGATCCCCGGATTCCAATAAAAATTCTTTTTTTTGATGTATTTGAGTGCGGTTTTGAAATCAGGTTTTTCAAAAAATGCCTTTACCGTGTAACCTACATCAGTTGGTTTCCCTGTGCTAATGTATCCATAGCCAACTTCAGGTCGGTTTGGTTTTACCCCAAGTAAAACCATTCCATTTTCCGTTTCGAACAAGGCTTGTTCGATGGTTTTTGTAAACTCTTTGACAGGATCAATAAACGCATCTGCGGAGAGAACGATAAGGTTGGGATTTCCGTATTTTTTTTGGAAGTAAAGTGCAGAAAGGGCAATGATAGGTGCTGTGTTTTTTCCCTCTGGTTCGATGATAAAATTTCCAGATGGGAATTTAGGATCTTTTTTGAGAATTTCGGCCTTCAGAGTTGCATTGGTACCAATGTAAATACGATCCAATGAAGTGATGGTTAGGGCTCTGTCGATTGTCTCTTTGAGAAGGGTTTTGTTAGAATAAACTTTCTGGAGCTGTTTCGGGGAATTGGTGCGGGAACGAGGCCAAAACCTCTCCCCTTTCCCTCCTGCCATAATCAAAACAACAGGGGTTTCTTTTGGTAATTTTGCCATAGGGTTTGGAACCAGAATTTAGAAAGGGAAAGAGAGGAAAACTAGAAAAGAGTTATGCCCCACCTGCTTCTTTCGGAGTTTCCTCGCTGTGAAGTTTGATCGGTTTTGCAGGAATGATGGTCGAAATGGCATGTTTGTATACCAAATTCTGTTTGTTTTCATTTTCTAGAATGATGGTGAAATTGTCAAAACTGACAACTTTTCCTTTTAAAGGAACTCCATTTAACAAGTAGATGGTGAGATCAATTTTCTCTTTTCTTGCTGTGTTTAAAAGTTGGTCTTGGATGTTATTTTTTGCCGACATTGGAAATCCCGAGTGTTCTCTCTATCTTTGTTCTATATTTGTATACAATTGGACAGCGGCATCAAAAGAAATGGGCGAAAGGAATGATTCTTTTTTGAACCAAGTAATTTGCCTTTTTGCATAATTTCTGTGACTTTGCGCCAACTGTTCAATGAATGTATTAATGTCTATCGTTCCATTTAAGAATGCAAGCGCAAAATTGTAACCCAAGGTTCGTAACCCAGGACAGTTTGGTCCGTACTTCGAAATCACTTCTTTCGTTTCCTCTAACATACCACTAACGATCTGATTCACTCGGGCATTGATGCGTTTGTAGAGAATGTCACGTGGCCAATCCAACCAGTGCCCAATCATTTTCACTTCTGGATGGTCTTGTAAATATCCGCCTACAGTTTGTTTTGATACCTCTGACCACAAAACTCCTGTGAGTACAACTTCCAAAGCACGTTTGATGCGGTATCCATCTTGCATAGACAGACTTTCCATTGCTCTCGGGTCTTTTGTTTGGAGCATCATCCTTGCTTCTTCTAATGGAAGTTCCAAAACATAATCTTTGGTATCTTTTGGTACATTTGGTACGGGAAACATCCCTAATAGAAATGCGCGGAGATAAAATCCTGTCCCACCAATCAGAATGGGAATTTTCCCTCTGCCTTGGATATCGGAAATGGCTTCTCTTGCCAGCAGGGAGAACTGATTGGCATTGATGGATTCGTTTGCATTCAGAAAACCAACAAGCCAGTGACGGATATGGGAAAATTCTTCGGGAGTGGGTGCCGTTGTGCCTACCGGTAAATCCCGGTAGACTTGGCGAGAGTCAAAAGAAACAATTTCGAAACGTTTTGGGTCGAGGGCTTGGGTAAGCGAGGTTTTTCCGGAACCGGTAGGTCCACCAAGGATGGGAAGGATCACTCCTCTTCCTCGGCAACGACCTCCTCTTCTTCGGTCTCTTCCAATTCCTCAGTTTCTTCTAAGAGTTCATCATCTTCAATAACTGGTTCTTCCTCTTCTTCCACTTCATATTCCGAACTGCGAATGGCAGCCATACGAGATTTGATCGCTGGTTTTGCCAACTGGTCAGCTCCGCATTTCGGACATTTTTTTTCAGGTTTGTTCAAATCATAAAACTTCGTTCCACAGGAGTAACAGTTAAACTTCTTTCCGAGTGGGTTGTTCGGATCAATTTTCACAGCAGGGGCTTTGGCTTGTGGGGCCGGTTTGTCCTTTTGTGCTGTGGCTGTTTTAGGCGCAGGTACAACCTTCGCCTTCGTAGCCGGGGATTTAGACCCAGTTACGGCCTTTTTTTTGTCTTCCTTCGGGGAAGAGGACTTGGCGTCCTTACTTGGTTTTTCTTTGGCAACCGCTTTCTTTTTGGGCGGTGCTTGTTTCTTTGCTGCTTTTTTTGCGACCATAAACGTACTTTTGACAGTTTTGGAAATCCCTTCTCTGGGACAACCTTTTTGAAATTGGACGGTTTTCTCCTGGATGAAAATTAAAGGAAAGTTTTTTTTTTCCTATGACCCAATTAAGTGTCAATGTCAACAAGATCGCCACTCTCCGCAATTCTCGGGGAGGATCCATTCCAAATGTTCTGAAATTGTCAGAAATCATATTAGATTCTGGTGCCCACGGGATTACAGTTCACCCTCGATCTGATGAAAGGCATATCACCAAACAAGATGTATTCGAATTAAAGGAATTTTTAGAATCTTACAACGAAAAAATTACTAAATTAGGAATTTCTAAAAAAGAATACAATATTGAGGGCGAACCAAGTGAACGTTTTTTGGAGCTGGTCCTTGAAGCAAAACCAGACCAAGCCACTCTTGTTCCCGTGAAACCAGGCGAAATCACATCGGACCATGGATTTGATTTCAGGGATCCGAATACTTTTATGACGCTAAAACCGATCGTAGAAGCATTCCGAAAAGAAGGAATCCGAGTGTCTCTTTTTATGGAGACTGATTTTACATTTTATAACCAAGTCACTCTACTCGGTGCCGAACGGATTGAACTTTATACAGGTCCTTTTGCCAACGCATTTGACGCAGATGTACAAAAAGGCATTCAAATTTTTGAATCCTATAAACAGGCTGCGATAGAAGCAAATAAACTAGGGTTAGGTGTCAATGCTGGACATGACCTTGATACGAAGAATTTACAAGTATTTGCAAAACTTCCTTTCCTTGCAGAAGTTTCGATTGGCCACCGTCTTATGGCCCAAAGTTTGGTAGATGGATTAGGGAATACGGTACAAGAATATCTTAAAGTTCTTTCGCAAGGAAACGAATCTTAACGTAACTCGGGTCTTGTTCGAGTAATAATTTTGCTGCTCGCTCTAAGGCGGTTGCCATCATCGCTTCCGACTTACCTTTTGTTTTGGAGAGACGTACTTCGGAAATAAATTGTTTAAAGGCTTCTTTTGCCTGGGTTTCATTCCCTGAAAGAGAAGCAAGTTTTACCTTACGCCATGCCTCTGTCATTGGAGAGGGGTGAATGGACCCAGAAACGAGCGAAGGACTCACTTCTGAATTCGAAGAGACAGTTGCAGAAACTGCACCTTGTGTTCCACCCACCATTACCTTTCCCAATTCTCCTCGGTGGTAAGAGGAAGTATCCCAAATTTTGGTAAATGGATCCGACTTCATCTGGTCCGCATACAACCGTTCCTTATAGGATACATTTGGATTTCGGATTTGTTTTTGGAGAGAAATTTGTTCGTTAGGTTCTAATTTTTGGAAACAAGTCGAAAAACTACCACGTTTTAAGGATTCCTTGGTGAATACACCTCGTTCGATCAAAAATTGAAAGGTGGAAATGTTTGGGGATTTTTCCTCTTTGCATTGTTTATCCAATTCAGAAAGCGAAGCGAGCACTTCCCCATCATACGAATGAGCTTTTAAATCCGCTAGGTTTCCCGATTTTTCGGCGGATAAACGTAACATGTTTTTGTAAAGAGTGTCATTGGGATTTTTTTCTAAAGCTTTTCGAAAACCGGCATAACTTTCATTGTAATTCCCACGTTGGAATTCCAAAAGTCCCCACATGTAACATAAATAACCATCGTCAGTATCTTTTGTTCGACAAACATATCTTAGCCGAGACATTGCATCTTCTTTTGCCGATGGATTTTCCCAAACATCGAGTAATATCTCTTCCAAAAAAAGAAGGGTTTCCAAACTATATGGATCACGATTTGGGTTCTTTTCTGGCTCGGAGGAACAAAACCAGAGAGAAAGGGCAAAAATCAGGACAACGAATGAGCGCATGTCACCGTCTATGTTATGCATGTGTCCTGGATTTGTCCCAATTTTTTTTGTCTTGCCTAGGCTGGAAATTCGGAAATTCTTAGGATAATCTATCCACGAAACGAGAGATCCCTTGAAACGATTTGTTTATCTACTATCCTTTTTCACCCTTCTAAGTTTTGCTTTACCAGTTGGTTTTATTTCCTGCGAACCAGAAGCGAAAAAAGCGCAAAACCGCGAGACCAATTTCACTTATGTCGACTTTGAAACTGTCATTCGAACAGTAGACAAACTGTACATAGACAAACATATCAATGTAAATCGTGCTTATACCGATGCAGCAAGTTTTGCTTTTTTAAGTTTACCCCATCCACTTTACATTTACCCAGAAAGTTATTTCAAAGAGAGAGAGAAATATGATGATAAGGAAGATCTCTGGCCAGGGACTACTTTCAAAATCTCTCCATCTGACAAATTTGTCGTTTTTGATCCTGATTACACCCAAGTGGAAAAAATCCAAAAAGAGAAACGGAAAAAAAATGAAAATCGTAAGTTGTCTGATGCAGAACTCAAAAAACTGATCGAAAAAGAAAAATTAAAAAAATCAGTAATCTCTGCTCGTTGGGAAGAAATTAATTTTTCGAGAAAGGATTTTGATCGGGTTGTCACTTACATCCAAGACAATTTGGATAAATACAAAACTCCAGTATTAAAAGGACTTGTGGAACTTGATGGTGAACTTCCTGACGAAGAGGAAGAAGACAAAAAAGAATTCCGCATGGAACAAGTGTTTGTTGCTGCTGCGAATGGTTATTTAAACTCTCTTGACCCACACTCCAATGTCTTTTTGGAAGAAGTTTGGGAAGAATCCATGTCCAAAATCAGTGATGGATCTTTTGAAGGGATTGGTGCCATCCTTTCTGGTGGTGGAAGTCGTGAAGTCATCGTTGAAAATCCATTGGAAGGAAGTCCTGCACTCAAAGCTGGGATTCGCAGTGGAGACAACATTGTTGCCGTTGATGGTAAACTCATCAAAAACTTATCTCTTGATAAAGTAGTCAAAAAAATCAAAGGACCAAAAGCAACAAAAGTTGTCCTTACCATCTCACGTAAAGGGAATACAGGAAAAATTGATATTGAAGTGATTCGTGATAAAATCACAATCAAAAACGTAACCTATCACTTAGTAAAAGAAAATCCACAAGTTGCTTACATCAAACTCACTGGATTTGTAAAACCTGGAAACGGTGAACCACCGATTGATACACAAATAGCAGAAGCTTTAGCAGAAATGGAAAAAACTGCCAAAGAGAATGGCAAACCTCTAAAGGCAGTGATTTTAGACTTAAGAGGAAACTCAGGTGGATTTTTGGATTTAGCAGTGGATATTGCTGATATGTTCATCGAAAAAGGACTGATCGTTTCGACAAAAACTCCTGGTAGAAGTGATGATGAAAAATATGCAAAAATCAAGGACATCACAAAACTTCCGTTAGCAGTGCTCATGAATTCAAAATCAGCATCTGCTTCTGAAATTGTTGCCAGTGCGATCCAACACCATGGCCGTGGAATTTTACTTGGTGAAAGGACATTTGGAAAAGCAACTGTGCAAACATTAAAAAAATTGGACAACAATCCAAATTACCTTTTGAAAATCACAAATGCTAGGTATTACTCTCCTTCTGGAAAAACCATCCAAGTGGTTGGAGTTTCACCTGACATTGAAGTTTCTGAAGAACCAGATGGAACCTTCCCTTTCCGATACCGAGAAGAGGATATGTGGAATCACTTACCTCTCATTCCACATGAAGGGATTGTGAAATCAAAATTCAATTTGAATGCGATTAAGGATTATGCCAAAAAAAATGGCAAGGCTGATACGTATTTAAAAGAACATGCAAACGATGCAATCAAACCTGATTATATGTTAATTAGAAGTTTGGACTTTATCGAAGGGATGTTGAATGCGAAATAATGATTCTACATTTTAGAATCATTATTTTTGAAACTAATCATTAATTGGATGCAATGTGACTCGAATTAAATCAGATTTTCTGATCATTGGAAGCGGAGTGAGTGGTCTCTTTACCGCATTAAAATTAGCTCCGCTTGGTTCGGTTGTGGTTGTTACCAAAAAAGCAGACTACGAATCGAATACCAACTATGCACAAGGTGGGATTGCATCCGTTTTTGATGATAAGGATAAATTCGAAGAACACATCAAAGACACTTTAGAATCTGGAGCAGGTTTATGTGATCTGGAAGCAGTTCGTGTTTTGGTGGAAGAAGGTCCTACCCGAGTCAAAGAACTATTGGACTTGGGTGTTCCTTTCACAAGAAACCAAACAGGGGAATTGGATTTAGCACGAGAAGGTGGTCATAGCAAAAATAGAATCATCCACTCTCTGGATAGAACAGGAAGTGCCGTCGAACAATCGTTACTTGATCATGTTCACGCCAACCAAAACATACGAATTCTAGAAAACCATGCATGTGTAGATTTAATCACCAAACACCATTTAAAAAATAAAGAAAATTTACCCTTACGATGTTATGGAGCCTACATAGTCGATACAGAGACTGGTGAAGTATTTCCAGTCCTAGCCAAAAAAACAATTTTGGCAACTGGGGGTGCAGGCCAAGTATATTTGCACACAACCAATCCAAACATTGCCACCGGTGATGGTGTAGCTAGTGCATATAGAGCTGGTGCCATTGTCAAAAATATGGAATTTTACCAATTCCATCCTACTTCGCTTTTCCATGAACAAGGGAATAGTTTTTTAATTTCAGAAGCAGTGAGAGGCCATGGAGGCATCTTACGCGAGATAGGTGGCAGACCATTTATGAAAGACTATCATGAAATGGGAGAATTAGCACCTAGAGATATTGTGGCACGAGCCATTGATGATACGATGAAAAAAAGAGGGGAACCACATGTACTCCTTGATATCACTCATCGACCTGCCAATGACATCATAAGCCATTTTCCTTCGATCTATGAACGTTGTAAAAAACTAGGGATTGATATCACAACCGATCCGATTCCAGTTGTTCCTGCCGCCCATTATATGTGTGGTGGAGTTGCCACTGATCTCTTAGGTCGAACAAACATTGCAGATTTATATGCATGTGGTGAGACAACTTGTACTGGTGTCCATGGTGGTAACCGTTTAGCATCCAATAGTTTATTGGAATGTTTGGTATTTTCCCATCGGATTGCAAATGATATCAAATCAGAAGGGAAACTAGAGTATTCCTCTGAAACCGATTTGATTCCAGATTGGAACAAAGAAGGAACCACTAACACGGAAGAATGGGTATTAATTTCCCATGACTTAATCGAAATTAAAACCATCATGAGTAATTATGTTGGAATTGTTAGGTCTGATATGAGATTGGAACGTGCCCTTCGTCGATTAAAACTGATTTCACAAGAAGTAAAAGATTATTACAATCGAACCACAGTTTCTTTGGGATTATTAGAACTTCGTAATTTAGTAAAAGTTGCGGAACTCATTGTCAGATCAGCGTTATTACGAAAGGAAAGCAGGGGCCTACATTTTAGTACGGATTATCCTGAAGACCGAACTCCATCTAGGCAAGATACAATCCTTTCCCATCAATTGTAGCATTCCTGCGCCAGGGACCGAAGCGGAAATCCTTTCTCAAATTGAGAAAGATTGCAGCGTAGGGCCCGGTCCATTTTTGTATTTTGTTCTTTGATTGAATTGATTGGAGGCGCCCAAATAACTAGCGTTATCTGAAACTAACCCCTTAAACCTAAAATTGTGTACACAATTCCTAAAACGACTGGTAAGATGGAATAACTAAAAACATGGATGAAGTATCCTCTTTTTTCGCCCCATTTTTGTTTCATTGGTTCTAGTTTCCAAAAAAATCCTGGTTTGTAGAGACGTAAAATATAGGTAGTGATTCCATAAAGGATAAAAAAGATTCCTAATCCGACTGTGACTAAATTCATATAACTCCCAAAGATTTCAGTTTGTGTTATAGCATGAACTTTCCAAGAAAAAAAAATCCTTAAATTGATTTTCGTTTGTCCGTTGGCCTTGCTCGTGATAGAGGGAACGTATTGGGTGGCGGGTCTAGAACCCCACCCTAATCAGGGCGGGGATATTAGATTCTCCCCCCCAAGCCCTTTCCAATCACCAACATTTTCCTCTCATCCTGAAAAAAGCGAAGGAATCTCAGGACCAAAACTGTTAGCCCCCACCTATTCTATTGAATCAAACTAAGTTAGGTGTTTTATGATCAAACTCAAATACAAATCAATTGATAAACGATTCCATTTATATTTTCCGTATTCGGAATTGTATATCAAAATCGCAAAATCAATTCCAAAGGCAATTTACCACCCTGAAGATAAAAGTTGGTCCTATCCTAATGATGTTATTTCCATTAAACGCGTGTTACTTGATTTTTCAAATTTCGATATTCGGTATTTAGCAAATGAGATTCCTAAACAATGTGGGATTTTGGAAGATTTTTTCCGTTCGGCGAGGGAAAGGAATTTTTCATTTTTCACCACCAAAACATATTATTCACATCTATACAGGCTGTTGCTTTTCACAGAAAAATTGCCTATGAATATTGTTTCGAGGGATATTGAAAACTATTTGGACTTCCAAGTAAAAGAAAAATCATTACGTTCTGCTTCAATCCGAAGTGCAAGGCAAGCATTCATTTTCTATTTTCGGGAAGTCCGTAAGCAGATGAAAAATCTCAAATTCCCAAAAATGAAAACTGATACCAAATTACCTGAAGTATTATCGGCGGAAGAAACAAGAGCGATATTCAATGCACTTCCGAATTTAAAACATAAAATATTACTTCTAATTAGTTACTCAGCAGGATTGCGCGTTGGAGAAGTGATTCATTTACAATTAAAAGATATCGATTTGGAACGCAACATGATCCGAATCACCCAAGGAAAAGGCAAAAAAGATAGATACACAATTCTTGCCAATTCCCTCATACTCGAACTCAAAGAATACTTACAAGTGAGAGAATACAATTTACTCTTAAAATATAGTTTTAATGAGGTAAAAAACATAACTTGGTTATTTCCAGGAGCAGGAAAAAAACCTCTTCACATCAGAACTGCTGAATCCATTTTCAACCAAGCGGCCGCTAAAGCAAAGATTACAAAAAAAGTCACCTTTCATAGTTTGCGGCATGCATTTGCGACACATTTGTTGGAACTCGGAACGGATCTAAGAATGATCCAAACTCTACTCGGACACTCAAGTGTCCGAACCACACAAATTTACACCAAAGTTGCTAGGAGTCGATTGGAAAATATCAAAAGCCCTCTTGACCAAATGACAAAACCAAAAACTTAAAAAAAACTCAATTTTTTCCTCCTACAGCATAACTTCATCCATACATCCATCCCTTCCATCTTTTGCTTTTAAAATCGAAATTCAGTTCCAGGATTTCATTGACGAATCTCAAACTCTCCTATAAAATCGAACCCTGATTCAGTTACTAAAACGGAACACACAATGAAACAACTTCCCTCTCTAGTTCTACTTACATTTTTTTTATCCCATGTTTTTTTACAGGCACAAGTAAAACCTCAATTGGAAAATGAATGGGCAGTCGCAAAAAATTTAGGTCCTATCATTGATGGAACATCAGTTCGCTGGAGTTTTTTAGCGATGGTAAAAACTGATGAAATCAATTCAGTTCGTGGTTTTGAAAGGAATGGAGAAGACAAAAAGGAATACTTTATCCAAGACAAAAACATAGAAAAAGGAAAATTATACATTGAGAGTAATGCGTTAAACGAAGCGGAATACCAATGGATTTTTGAATCTGGAAATACTAGCAAATTTTTTACGATTGAATTGAAAAACAAAGAAGGTGAATTAAAATCCTTACACATACCAATCAATTTTTCCGAACAAAATAAAGAGAACTTACGTTTGGTTTTAGATAAAAATTTTGGAATCAAAAAAGAATTAACCAAAGTTCCTTTCCATCGAAATTTTGACGGAAGAAAATGGGTCATTGGACACTCAGAAAATGATGAGAACATTTCGATGATAGAATTGTTCCCAGGAGGTGTCACAAACCAAAGTTGGAAAGAACTCTATCGTTTTACTTTATTAAAAAAAATCGGCACTTCAAGACGTAATGTTTTTGTGACAGCTGTACAAACAGAGTTGGCAAAAGATTGTAGTGATTTATATTTTAATATTCTCAAAGAAACAGATTCGGAAATTATTTTTGAATGGTCACATGATGGATGTGGTGGATATCCGACAGGTTCCGAAATTAGTAGAATGGTATCAAATGAAGAACAATCATTTATATTTACATTTGCCTCTAACCAATCAAAACATTCTAAAAATCAAAAGGAAATTTATTTAAGTATTCTGGAAAATGAAAAGTAAAGAGTTGATAGGGCGTTCCTATTATATTGAAGCAGATGATGGAAAGAATCAAGGTCGGGCCAATCCGAGGTTCGCTTGCGCTTCCGTCACCTACCATTCCAATGGCAGGTGACCAAGCCCTTCTTGTCCCTAACGCAAAATAAAATTCTATAAGATTGCGTTAAGAAAAACTTTGAGTTTATTTACCTTTTTGTGCCCAAAAGTAAATCAATACCAATAATCCAATCCCTGTAAGGCCAATCAATTGCCACCAGCCACTCATTCCTACGTCATGTAATCTTCTTGCTCCAACACTAATACTTGGTAAAAAAACTGCCAAAGAAAACACCATTCCTAAGATGGGAAGGAACATCTGTAAGATAAAACTAACTACAAATGTAAATGCGACCCAATACCAGAATTCTGGACGTTTTGCATTTCCATTAAAATCGACATATTTTTGAAAGCAAACCTTGATTGCATCTTGGAATGACATAAATTGAACCTACCTAATTGAATTTGAGTATGGTAAAACCAAACTGGCAAAATAGGATTCTCATTCCTAAAAAAGTAAAGTAAAAAAGTGAATCAAATGTAATTTATTCATCAGCTAACAAATAAACGGTGAACCTGGTTTTTCCAACTTCACTTTCGAATTCAATTTTACCGTTCATTTTGTAAGTCACTTTTCGACAAATGTCCAATCCTAATCCAACTCCCTCACCCTTCGATTTCGTTGTAAAAAACGGTTCAAAAATTCGATCTTGGATATTTTTTGGAATCCCACTTCCATAATCTACAAAACTGACTTTGATCCAAGGGCCCTCATCTTCTACAAAAATTTCAATGATACCTTCAAATGAAATTGCATACAGGGCATTGTTCAATAAGTTAACCAAAATTAAATTTAAGTTATCCCGATTGCCTTTGCACTTCCGATTTGATAAAAAATGTTTTTGAACATTTACTCTGTGGTTGATATTATAATAATAAAGAGTTAGAATCGTTTCGATTTCGTTTGTGATATCAATTTTACTTTGATCTGAATTATTAAGATCATCAGAAATTAAGTAATTTTTTAATGATTTTAAAACATGAGATGATTTTTCAGATGCAATCGAAATAATCAAATTTGATCGGTAAACATTTGCGATTTTTGATCCCCACTGTAAAATTTCTTTATGACGAGGATTTTCTAATATCCAATGTAATCTCTCGCCTAGACGAAACGAATCAGATTCCAAAAGTAAATCCAATAATGTATCTTCCTCGTTTCCTTGATAATTGATTTGGTGAGTTTCTAATTTGAATTTTAACTCTTTTTTCAATTCCCTTTCTTTTTTCCCACTGTATAAAACAATTTGTGTCTCAGTATAATGTTTTACCAATGAATCAAAACATTCTTTGACTTCTGTAGATGATTGCTGCAATTGATCTAAAATAGATCCAAATTGATTTAGAAAAAAATCTTCTATCGATTCATTAGAGGAAACGATCGCACCAAGAGGTGTATTCATTTCATGTGCCATTGCTGCGGTAATATTCCCAACTGTAGCCAACTTTTCGGATATTAATAATTTTCCTTCTGCCTCCTTTAACTCCTTCAACTTTAATTCTAAAAATTGATTGGTCGAACCTAATTTGTCATTTATTTCTTTGAGCTCTACTGTTCTTTTGAACACTTCAGATTTTAGATTCTCAGAATATTGTTTATTCCATCGATATCTTTGAACCAACCAAGCGACTAACAAAAAACCGATTGCTGAAACTAATACGGAAACAATCCATACATAATTCCGATTTGGATTTGGATTGTACAAAAATCCATTTAAATTCAAATTCTGAGGAAGCATTCCAAAGTCAGCATAAACTTCTGATATATGTTTCCATCTTCCTTCATACATATATCCCATTTCTACTAAATTTGGTTGAATTAGAGGTTCCATTTGTTCTGCTTCATATAACAATTGTTCCTTTGTCACATTCTCAGAATATTTTTCATAGATGAGATCCACAATTTCCTCTTTGTGTTTCATCGCATAAGTCCAACCGCGAAGGCTTGCTTCTCGAAATCGTTTCACTCGGTCGGGATGGTTTTGAATTTCAATTTGACTTGTGAAAAGATTGTCACCATAAAAATCAATTCCTGATGTCCTTGGTGAATAAATCATCACGGGTATTTTAGATTTTTGGAATTCATACGTTTGTGTGGTGGAATAACCATCTATAACATCTGCTCGTCCTTCAATTAAATCTATGCTTCGAAAACTATGTGGGATTTCTTTGAAATCCTTTAACTCTAATTTTTCTTTCTTAAGATAGGCAAGAATCTCATAGACATGTGGTGTTAACATCAATCGTTTGCCCTTCAAATCTTGAATCCTTTGATAGGGATGTGTTCGTTTGGTAATCAAAACTGCGGGTGAATGTTGAAAGATGACAGCAATGACAACAATTGGTTTTCCAGCGTGCCATTGTAATAATACCTCGTTGGTTCCAACACCATAACGTGCTTCCTTTTCAGAAACAAGTTGGTGGAGTCCCTCCAATCCCTTCGAGCTATGATGAATGTTGACATCCAAACCTACATCTTGGTAGTACCCCTTTTCCAAGGCCGTGTAATAACCAGCAAATTGGAATTGATGATACCATTTTAAATATAGGTCTACCGATTCTTTGGCTTCCATCGGGTGAGAAAATAGGAGCCCTATCAAAACGAAGCAAAATTGGAAGAAGTATTGCATTTTCTTATATTGAATTGAAATAATTCCCACTCTTATTTCTCTACGAAGCTTTTGGTTCACCAAAGCATCTAAGATTCTATCGAGAAGAAAATTCCATGCAAGTGAGAAATGGAAATGTTTTCAAAATCTGATTTGATCTGAATGTAAGAAAAATGATTGATCAATGAAAGGAAACCAGGGTGTCAATCTTCGGATTATTTCAAATATTTAGATTTGCAATTCTTATGGAATGTTCGTTGCCTCCGATGGATTCCCAAGATCAAATTTAGAATTTATGAGAATTATTTTTTTCGAATCAACCACTCGGCAAATAAAAAGTTAATAAGCCATCCTGCTGCCATCATCAAATCTCTTGGAATCCCTGATGGTTCGCCTCCCACGAAAACAAACCAAGGAAGATGTGTGAATACTTGTGTGCCAGCACCTAATCCAATCGCATAACCTCGGATCATCCAATGGCTATGAGTGCGGAATTGTTTTGCCATAGCAAAAACAAAACCAAGTATGATGCAGGCCAACATCCAGACTCCGATCACCATTCGAATTCCAAATAACCAATCTCCATCAGTTGGAACTCTTGGGTACACCCAGGTTAACCAAAGCCCAGTACCCGCCGTGAGAAGTCCTAAAACTACAAGGATCCTTCCAGAAATTCGGTGCCAACGAAGGTGACGGCTTCGAAATCCAGGGGCAAATTGGAATGACCCTAAAATACTATACAATAAAACAGCTATGATATGTAGGATTACTGGAATTGGGTCATTAAAAAATCGTTGGTTTTCTACCGTATAACCAGAGCCAGTTGTTAGTTGGAAAATTCGAACTAGTCCCGCGATGCTCGGAACCAAACTAAGAAATAATAAAAAACCAATTATCCTATAGTCTTTTTTTGTAGTGGTATTCGTGGGCATATAGATTCATTACTGAAATTAATTTCTGTAACGGCAAGAAGGAATTCACATCTTAGAAATAAATAATTTCACATCCTTCTTTCCTCTTTTAAATCAAATGAGACAATGTAACGAATGTCTGTCGAGTCTCCTATACAGATAGTAACAGATTGTATCCATCATAGTTAAATATATAGAGGTTCCTATAGATTCTCAATCAACACTCGTTTCAAACGAATTGGCAATCGTTGCAATCGTTTTTGCCACACTACTAATCGTGACACTCACTCGGTTTAGATCTTCCGAACTTTGAGCAAGTTCTTGGGCACTACCTGAAAGAGAATTCACACTGACTACCATATCTTCCGAAGTTCGTTTTTGTTCTTGGCAAGAGGTTTCGATTGATTCTGCCAAAGATTGTAGTTCTTTAAGTTCGTCAGATACATTGGTTAAACTATTGGATTGAGATGAGATTTCACCCTTTAGTTTTTCAACACCTGTTTGAATCCGATTGGATTGGCCAACAATCTCATTCAGAACTTTTACTGTATCATTCACATGATTCACACCAATGTTGACTGCTGAATCACTCTTTGCAATTAATGTCATAATATTTTTTACAGAAGTTCTTGTTTTATCGGCAAGTTTTGAGATCTCTTCCGCTACTACAGCAAAACCTCTTCCCGCATCACCTGCTCGGGCCGCTTCGATACTGGCATTGAGTGCCAGTAAATTTGTTTGTTCAGAGATATCCGTGATCAAATCCACGATCCCAGAAATTTCTTTTGTTACCAATCGGATCTCTTCCATTGAATTATCCGTACTTCGGATCGATAAATTTCCATTATCCGCTAATTGAGTTGATGCAACAGCTTCAATCGATAACTGGTTGAGTTCCTTTTCAATATTCACGATGGAATATTCAATATTTCGAATTTCTTCTGCAATTTTAGCAATGTTTTTGGTTTCGTCTGAAATGGAACCAAACATTACTTCGAAAGAGGATGATAATTCTTCTAAGGAAGCGGCAGCCTCTTCTGAAGTGGAAGCGAGTCCAGATGCATTATCAGATACCGATAGAGCATCATGTTTTAATTGGTCAGAACTTTTTTCAACTTGGTTCACTGAATGTTTCAGTTGCACAATGATATCATGTAATTGGTTTACAAAACGATTGATGGAACCTGAAATTTCTCCAATTTCATTTTCACCAAACGAAGGTAGTTTTTTTGTGAGATCGGCATCACCACTCGATAATTCCTCGACTTTCATTAAAACAGTTTTTAATGGAAGGTTGATACTTTTAAAGATGAGAAAAATCAAAAGTATGGAAACACTCAGAGCCAATACTAGAATGAGGATATTGACCAAGCGGTGGAATTTTTGTTCTGACAAACGATCTTTTATCAGGTTTTCAAAAACTAAAATGGAAAAATTTTGAATTTCCGATCCTAAAAATGTTCCTTTATGAATGATATTGAATAATTCATCGGATGAATCCGGTTTGTTCACTTCAGTTATCAATATTTTTTTCAATTCATCAACATAGGCATTACAAGCTTGGTTTGTTTGGTCTATGTTCTTTTGCATCTCTCCTTGATTGGTTGGCGCATTCTCCATTGTTTTTTTATAAGAACTTGTTATATTGATACAAATGTTCTCAATCGCATTGATTGATATGATCGATTTTGTATAACTGATATTCGAAAAAGTTTTTCGTTTTCGATTTTCTCCTAGATATTCATCCCGAATTAATTCTTTGAGTTGTCCGACGTGTTTCCATAACATGGGAATTTGGAACAGAATGATATCCATTTGGTAATAAGATTCCAGTTTAGGATCCAATATTAAATTGGAATGGTCTCCAATCTTAACTGCCAACTCTTGTGTATCTTCCAAAAAATTGCGAGTTGTTTCTTGGTCAAATCGTTCGTAAGTTAAATACGTATTCCATTTTTGAATTTGTTTTGAATCTTCAGAAAGGATTCCTGATTTGAGAATGGTTGCTTTCCCTTCTTCAATCATAGGTTTTAAATCATCTACATTCTCATTCCCAATTTTGAATTTCGGTAATGCAACTTTAAATGCAAAATAAACAGGTTTGATGATCTCGATACCTTTCTGTTCTTTCACAGAGAAATCAATTTCCTTGTTTTGCGATTGAATGTACAAAACGAGCACAATCAATAAAAACAATAGGACAGGAAGAGGCAAAAGGATCAGTCTGAGTCGAATGGATATATTGGAAAAATAAAAATGCATACGAGTGATTTCCCTCTTTCAGTAGTATGCAGTTTATTACCTGTAGAGAATTAGAAAATAAAATAATATCGAATTCGAAAATTATGAAATCAATTTAATGCCTTTCCTTCTCCCTACGTTTCAAAATTCGGTGTAAGTACTAATTTTAAAAAATTATGTCATTTGCATCCAACAGCGTTTGAAAGAAAAACTGAATCGAAATGGTAAGGAGAAGGTTAAAATGGATTTCTGGAACCGTCATTCAAAGTTTCTCCCATCCCAATCCTTAGGTTTCTGTGACTTCATTGTTTGGTTGTTTTCTAAAAATGAGACCAGGAGGATATGATAATAGTAAGCCCTTTTGGGACTTAAAATACTGATTCTACGTTAGATTTGATAAATATTTATATTCCGCAGCTTCTAGTTGTAGCAATCAATTTGTATTTAGCCCTCAGATAACAAAATACTTTATCTATTTCATTTTGAGATAGTGCAGAATCAAAATAGAAAAATTCAGCTATATCACCATCCATGTTTCCATTGGAAAGGGATCCAATTGTGCCTGTCACATAACTTTCTATATTTGAGGTTGCATTCCCTTTTAAATCACCATTCCAATACTCTTGCCAACTAACAGTAGTGTTTTGAACACTTGCAATAGCTATGAATGCAGTGACAGGAATTGAATTTACGGATGGAGGAGTAAGTCCAGACCCATTTCGCCAAAGAAACAACTCATTTCCAGGTGAAGCGCCTATATTAATCTCTCTTCCATTTGCAGGACCGACTAAAAGCAAATTTGTGGCAGGATGAGTTTGTGGCATCTTAAATACCAAAAAAAAAGATCCACTATTAATGGATGAAAATCCAGTTCCACCACTATAACTCATCGAAGTCAATGATGCTTGTGCAAAATTGAGAGCAGGAAGACCATTTACCTGATTCAATCTATAAATTGGTTGTCTTGATGGGTAAGTGACTTGTGTAAGATGATTTCCTCTTCCGCTAAAATCATTCCAGGTTTGAACATTTGCACCATCAGATAAAATAAGACTGTCTGCCTTAAACCAAAGCACTAAAGATAAACCTCCATAAGTTCTTGGAGCAGTAAGAGTGACAGTATAATCCTGACTCGTGCCATCGGTTGCAGTTACGGTATATAAAAGATTGGATGAAAACGAATTTGAGGTTACCTCACTCGTTTGTGTTACATTACCTATTGAAACACTTTCCCCTGTGGTTGTAAACTTAGCAACTAACGGAGTAAAAGATGAGAGTGTATCTGACACGAGACTGATATTCGTATCTGAGATAATTCCAGTTATTCCTAACGAAGGAATTGAGTATGATGTAATTTCTTTTCCTGCTACGGGACCGATTCCACAAGTTACACTTTTATCATTCAATGCAAACTTTAAAAAAATAGTCTGATTAAATGCTTTGCTCTGCGGATCACAAGCATTGGAAAAATTTTCTCCTTTGCAATGAGTGAAAAAATATAGAGTTTGGAAAGCAAAGAAAAAGTAGAGTATCAATCGATGCCAAAGAATTTGAACCTTTATCATTTAACACCTCCAACTATCTCCTTCTGATTTTCAATAGTTCATCGTAAACTTATTAAGAAGGTTTTCATGGAATCCTTGATGAACTCCCCATTATTGAAACTGGACTGAATTCAAGGCGAATCTATTTTTGCAAAAAATTTCCAAAATTGAGAAAAATCAGCTGTAGTAAATCCGGATGAAATCTCGTTTAACGCCAATTAGGCAAGGTGTCTAACCAAAATAGCTTTTCGAACTCTATATCAAAATCGTTCGAATCCCAATTCAATTCATTCTTAAGTAAATTCTATACTTGTACGCAATTTCCCAATGAAATCGAAGTTTTTTCCCAAAAAGTCCACGAACGCCGCAAAGCATCCACGGATGGATGCGGGCGAGAGCTTTGGCCATGGAGAGCCAAGCGAACGCAAGGCGCTCGTGGACTTTTTGGGAAAAATTATATTCGTTAAAGGGGAAATTCACAATTGGGTGGATGACGGGATTCGCCTTCCACGGTTCTCCCATCCAGGTCGAACTCGTTCCAGGCCGTCTTTTGCGAGCCCTCGCACATCCTTGCGCTCGGTCGTTCTCGTTTAACGCCAATTAGGCAAGGTGTCTTGCCAAATTGGCTACTCGAACTCTATATCAAAATCGTTCGAATCCCAATTCAATTCATTCTTAAGTAAATTCTATACTTGTACGCAATTTCCCAATGAAATCGAAGTTTTTTCCCAAAAAGTCCACGAACGCCGCAAAGCATCCACGGATGGATGCGGGCGAGAGCTTTGGCCATGGAGGGCCAAGCGAACGCAAGGCGCTCGTGGACTTTTTGGGAAAAATTATATTCGTTAAAGGGGAAATTCACAAGTGGGTGGATGACGGGATTCGAACCCGCGACGACCGGTACCACAAACCGGGGCTCTACCGCTGAACTACATCCACCGTTTCTAGAACAATCATCGACCCGAGAGGGATTCGAACCCCCGACCAACTGCTTAGAAGGCAGTTGCTCTATCCAGCTGAGCTACCGGGTCAGATAGAACCAACTGATTCGGGATGACAGGATTTGAACCTGCGACCCTCTGTACCCAAAACAGATGCGCTACCACTGCGCTACATCCCGAGAAAGTCCTTGAAACACCAGTGTTTTTGGAAGAAGGACTGTGTCAACAAAAGGGAGATTTATTTCTTCAGGTTCTTGAGTCTTTCGAGGAGGACTGGGTGATTTGGGTTCTTTTGTAAGGCCTTACGATATGCCTTCCAAGCTTCCTCTGGTTTCCCATTGGTTTGCAAAAAATACCCAAAGCTATCCAAATAGGCCGGATTATTGGGATCCAGTTCTAAGGCTTTTTTTAAGGAACGAATGGCTTCTGCTCTTTCTTCTGCTGTTAGTTTCTTTTTTAAAGCGAGTAAGTAACCAAGGGAATTCAAACTATTTTTATAATCAGGATTGGCTTTTAAAATCCGCCTATGGATGTTGATTGCATCTTCCAAACGGTGGGTGTATTCATATACATGGGCTAAAAACGAGAGGAGTTTGGCATCATCGATCGCAATTTGTAATCGTTCTTTGATGATCCCTTCTGCAGATTCCCATTCTTTGAGTTCCACAAGGGAAAACACTTTTAAACGGTACACATTGTCCAGTTCTATGAAACCTGGGTATTCGCTTAAGATCCGATCTAAAACTTGGATCGTTTTTTTAAAGTTTTTCGTCTGGAAACAACACAAAGCAAAATTGTACAAGAGGATAGGATCTTCTGGATTTTGCAACAATGCTTGGTCGAGAAGGTTTAAGGCCATGGCATAATTGCCTTTGTTCATATAAGAAAGGTAATCGTTGTCTACTGCCATAGGTTTTATTTGGATTGTAATTCCTTCAGTCGAATTTTTTCTGTTAGGTCCAATTGGATCGGTGTGACAGGAATTTTTCCTTGGTAATAGGCTTCAAAGTCGGTTCCTGTTTCTTCATCATGTCCCAATAAACTTCCGTTTAACTGAAATTCGCTGACACCTTCAATGATTTGTTTTTTTTCATATTTTTCGGAATAACGCCTGCGACCGAGTCTTGTAAAAACAAGTTCACTGATGGTTCCCGTTCCACTGACTTCAGGAGGGAAATTCAAATTCCAAATTTCTCCTGACTGGATTTGGGATTTGTATTTTTCTAAGAAAGTTAACACAAGTTCGGCTTCCTTTTCATACCCATCATCAGGGTCAATGCGACCAGAACTCACAGCAAGTGAAGGGATACCGTGTAAGGCACCATGTTTTGCCGCACCAACTGTCCCTGAATAATGCACATCGTATCCCATGTTCACACCTCTGTTGATCCCAGAGATGACAAAGTCAATTTTTGGAAATATGTCTGCATACAAACCAATGTTCACACAATCTACAGGGAATCCATCAGCGATGTAATGGTTGTCGTTGATTCGTTCGACTCTCATCCCTTGGAACACAGTGAGTGCCATGGATGTTACAGATCGTTCTTTGAGAGGTGCAATGAGGTATGTTTTGTAGGATTTGCCGAGGACTCGTTCCAAAGCTTTGATACCGGCGGAAGAGATTCCGTCGTCATTTGTGATGAGTAAATTCAATTAAAAACCGCCTGATACCGATTGCAGGACACTCGTTGCTGTGTACAAATTCATTAAAAATGGGAACAAAATCGTTAATCCCAATGCATAAAAGGAAAATCGAATCGAATCCCGATTTTTCAGTTCATAAATGGATTTGAGTCCACGTGCAATGACCAAACCATACAACACAATGAATGTAAGTAATAAAAAAAATCCGGAACCAACACCTGATAATCCAATCGCATGGATCACGATACAAATGGGAGCAAATAACAAAAAGAGTACGGTCGCATGCCTTGCAAACATTACAAGGAACAATAGTTTTTGTGATCTTCCTTTTTTTTGTACGTAATAATCAGCAACCAGTGAGTAAAAAAATGGGAAAAATCGAAACAAAATCAAATTAGCAATAAATCCAAAAAACAAAAACGACAAAGTAGAGAAAGTATAAGGTGCAGATAGAATACTCATCCCCACTGACAACGACAAGGCGGACAAAATGGAAAACAACCAACTGGAACCCGGACTTAGGGCAAAAGGAATTTCTTTTACTTCTTCTGAATAACGGAGTGGATCTAAAAAGACCAACTCCAATGTATCTACCAAATCAAAGAAAAAATCTCTCATAACATCAATTTCCCAAGGGAAGTAGGAAGGATCACGAGAACTTGCGATTGCAAGAGAGATCTTATTTTTGCAGTTTGAGATCCTTCACCCAAAAACTTAACACCGAGCGAACGTATCATTCGTTCAAACGGAGAATATTCCTGTTCAAAAAGTGGGATTTCACCTTCGAATTGGCAAAGTTCTGAGAGTTTTTTATGGGCTTCTCGTCTTCCACCAATATCATCTACTAGTTTGTTGCGGAACGCGTCTTCCCCAGAATAAATTTTTCCTTCAGCCAACTCTTCAATGGATTTTACAGTTTTGTTTCGACCTTTTGCAACATCTTCGACAAATTTACGATACGTATCTTGGAGTTGTTTTCCAATCATATCATCTTCTTCGTTTGTTGAGTCACGAAATGGAGAATACATATCTTTGTATTTTCCTGCTTTGTAGGTGCGAACTGCCACGCCGTACCGATCAAGAAGTCCCTTTACATTCGGAGCAAATGAAATAACACCGATGGATCCCGTGATGGTCCCGTTTTCAGCAAAGATATAATCGGATGCAGAGGCGATATAATACCCACCAGAGGCAGCTACATCTTTCATACTCACGACAATTTTTTTGGTTTTACGTAAATGTAGAAGTTCGTTAAAAATCTCTTGGGATGCAGCAACGGTTCCGCCCGGAGAATTGATTTCGAGTAGAATCCCTTTGATGTTACCGTCCTCTTCCAGATCACGTAATTGGCGTAAAATGGTGTCGGCTCCAGTCGAATCAAATGTGGATTCCCCAGAATGGATTTCGCCTACGATCGGTATGACGACAGCACCGATTTCACTGGCTTGGAAAAGACTCCCACCCGTCCCACTCGAATAACGAGCAAGGCTTGATCCAGAGAAAAGGATCGCAATTCCGAGAATTGTGGCAATGGTGGAGAACAAAAAGGAGAGAAAGAGAAGAAATTGGTTTCTTTCCATAAACTCTCACTAGCAAAACTGCGCAAAAACTCGAGTCAACTTTAATAATTCTTTACTTTTTTTTAGAAAAAGTTTATTTTCCTTGTACGGGTCATCCGAAAATTAGACAGGTAGTCACAGGATTTATGTCCAGGCACCGCCGAGACATAAGGCCTTTACCAAGGAAGGTAGGACATGGATGTTCGTCTCAATCGTCTCCTCAACTCAGCCGAAAAATTAATCCAGGACAAAAAAGACACCAAAGATGTCTCTGGAAAAGCAGGAAACCAAGCCCAAAAGGCAGATGAAAAATCTGACTTTGTGGTAAGCCTTCCTGTTCAGTACCACAATATCCAATCACGGCTCACAGAATTACAAAAACAACTTTCCAAGGAACAATCTCGCATTGGACTTTTGGAAGACAATACCCAAGAAGAAAACAAACTCAAAGAACTTTTGTTTGAGGGAGAACCACTCTTTCCAGAGTTAGGTGAAGGAAACAAATCCAAACCTGAAATTTTGGAAACAAGTAAAGCGACGGTTTCTGGCCTTCTTGCTGAACTCAGGAAAAAAGAAGTAGAAAGTGAAAATATCTTTTCACTTGGGATGATGTTAAATCCAGAAGAGTTTAAGGGAAAAATTGGATCGGTTTCCACTGCTTCCATGAAACCAATTTCAGAAACAATGGTCAAACGTCTCCTCGGCGGTTAATTGGAATTAAAACGTAGCCTCAATACTTTTGATTCCATCTCCGTTTTATTCTCATCGATGGTGGGATCGGGGATTTTTTTCACTTCTGGGTATTTAATCAAAGAAACAGGAAACCTTTGGATTGTACTACTATGTTGGATCATCGGTGGTCTCCTTGCTTTATCCGGATCCATTACGTATGCTTACGCTGCAAGACTGCTTCCTTATGCGGGAGGAGACTATGTATACTTAAAAGTTGCCTATTCTCCAGCGATTGCGTTTATGAGTGGTTGGTCCTCTTTACTCACCAATTTTTCTGCCTGTGTTTCTGTTCTTGCGTTAGCTTTCGGTAAGTATGTACAAATTTTATTCCCCGAACTGCCCTACTTTGAATCACCTACTTATACACTGTTAGGTCTTGATTTACAAGTGAGTTCCCGTACAATCATTGGAATTTTTCCCATTCTCTTTTTTAGTGGATTGAATTATTTTGGAATTAAGTCAGCAGTTCGTGTACAAAATGTATTTGCTGTTTTAAAAATCACAGGACTACTTTTATTTTTGGCACTTGGGTTCACGATTGGTTCCACACATTGGAATTACCTTCTTCACTCTCCATTCCCAAATATATTAGAACTTTCCTTTTATTCCAAAGTGCTCATCGGAATTGTACCCGTATCCTTTTCTTACCTTGGGTGGAATATGATCACGTACATTGCCGAAGAAGTGAAAAACCCTGAAAAAACAATTGTACGATCTGCCATCACAGCTTGTTTTCTTGTCGCTGGACTTTACTTTGCGATCAATTTACTTTTTGTAATATCTGCGCCTATCGATGAATTAGCGGGCCAAGACGGGATTGGTGCCATCGCCTTTCAGAAGTTATTCGGAGTTAATTATTCGATATTAACTACAAGTTTTATAGCTTGGGTGATTTTAGGATCAATGTCTGCGATTCTCATAGGAGGAAGTCGAGTCTACTTTGCCATGGCAAGGGATGGAGTGTTTTTACCTTCGTTTTCCAAAGTCCATCCCAAATGGCATAGCCCCTATGTATCGATTTTCTTTCAGGGTTTTGTCGCGATCCTCTTTTTGTTTGTAAAAGAAATTGAAGCCCTGCTTTATATGATCACTTGTTCGATTCTTATTCTGTCTTGCCTCACCGCAGCAACACCGTTTCGATTTGAAAAAATGGGAATGACGTCCGATTATAAAATACCTCTTTACCCACTTCCAATCTTTTTGTATATCTTTGCCAACATTGCTGTGATGGTGATTTTATTTGTCGAAAAACCAATCACCGCTTCTTGGGGTCTTATGATCACTCTTATCGCATTGCCGGTGTATTATCTACTTCGTTTGGACAAAAAACAAGTTTCTTCTAAAAAATAATTTTTACAACCTAACAAAAAACTTTGCTAGGCGATTGACATAAAAGTTTTGCCTATGATTGGCATTACATCGTCTTTTGCTAAAACCCAAACAACATCCCCACCCTTCACTTGTGTGTTTCCTGATGGAATGAGGAATTGTTCTCCCCGAGCAATGAGTAGGATATGTGACTGGTCTGGTAATTTAATTTCAAACAAAGCTTTATCAACAACACTGGAATTGTAAGGAACAATTAACTCTTGTAAGGTCATTCCTGGAAATTCAATGTTATCAAAGTCTGTAGGACGATAAATTTTACGATCTGGATCTACTTTTAAAATCCCGAGCCACTGTGCCACTCTTGGAATGAGTGATCCTTGGATGAGAAGGGATACAAGAACCACAAAAAATACAATATGAAAGAGTAAGTCTCCCCATACAAGCCCTTGGGCAATTGGGAAGGTTGCAAGGATGATTGGAGATGCACCTCTGAGTCCTACCCATGAGATAAATAATTTTTCTTTGATCGGTAAATTGACTCTAAATAAGGAAATGAAAACGGCAAGTGGTCTTGCTAATAATATGAGTAATACCCCAATCAGAAGTCCAGGAACCCAAATATTTGCCATTCTTGTTGGATACACAAGTAATCCAAAACAAAGAAACATACCAATTTGTAGGATCCAAACATAACCGTTCAAAAACCGAAAGATTGATTTTTTGTGAATGAACTTATTGCGTCCAACGATAATCCCCGCGATATAAACTGCTAAAAATCCATTCCCTTGGAATACAGTTGTGACAGCATATATGAAGGGAACAGATGCGGTGATGAATACTAAATAAAGACCGTCATACCCAAGTTTGACGGAATTCATTAAATACAAGATGAGAATTCCCATACTATATCCCATCATCATACCAACAAGTACTTGCATCACAAAAAAGCGAAAGAATTGGAATCCGCTAAAACTAGCGTCCGCTGTGATGAGATTCATGAAAATTGTGGTGAGAAGGACACCAACAGCATCATTGGATCCCGATTCAAATTCGATGATTTTTTTTATATGAACAGGAAGGTCAGAAGAACCTGTTTTAAAAATATTAAATACGGATGCTGCATCAGTGGCACTGACAATCGAGCCAAGTAAAAAGGATTCCATAAACCCAAGTACTGGAAATAAAAGATGAATGAGTACTCCTAAGATGAGTGCAGTTAAAATGGTTCCGATAATAGAAAGACGAATTCCAACTGATAAGAAGTTTTTTAAACTATCCCATTCGCTTTCAAGACCACCCAAAAACAGGATATAAATTAAAGCAAAAATTCCGATGGATTGTGCTAAACTATAATCACTAAAGTCTATCCTACCTGGCCCATCAGCACCAGCTAACATACCAAAGGTTAAGAAGATAAGTAAAATCGGAAAACCAAAACGGAAAAAAAGTTTACTCGATAGAATGGAGAAAATAACAAGAGTTGAAATAACGAGTGCTTGTAAGGTAAAACTATCGATCATGTTTAGTCCTTAGACGAATCCAAACTGATTAATGTTTGGAAGAAAGTATTTCGAGAGCTTTTGCTTTTAAGATGGGATGGACTTTAAAATCATCAGGATTTAAAGTTGAAGTGGAATTTTGTTGTGCTTCGTTTGATTGATTGGCAGATGCCGGAACTTTCCACTTATCGCGGCCTAACCAAACAGAAAGTGCATAGACCATTCGTTGGTAAATTTCATCAACCTTGTCTTGACGACCTGCTTTTTTGTAATACCCAAAGGCCAACATGGGAAGTTTACGGTCGTACATAAAATGGTCACCCAAACGGATGAGCCCGTCTTTGTAGTCTGTTTTCAGAAAGAGTTCACGAGCTTTCCGGATATCACCTGCATTAAAGGCAGTATTTCCTTCCCGGATGAGTTGTACCCTTTCTTTCGAATCCATATAATAAGTATCGAACCATTTTCCGAAATTGACAACTGAAAATTGTCTAAAAGAATGAATTTACCAGGAGTGCAAATTATGTTGGAAGTAGGGAAAAAAGCCCCCAATTTTACAAGTGTCAACCAAAACGGCGAAAAAGTGAAACTCGCCGATCTAACAGGAAAAAATGGAGTCGTTGTTTATTTTTATCCAAGAGACATGACCCCTGGATGTACAACAGAAGCCTGTGACTTCCGAGACAACTTTGCCCGTCTCAAAAAATTTGGTTATAACGTCGTAGGAATTTCCAAAGACAATCCCAAATCCCATACCAAATTCATCGAAAAACAAGAACTCAATTTTGATCTTATCTCCGATGAATCTGGAGAAATCTGCGAAGCCTATGGTGTGTGGCGCGAAAAAGTATTTATGGGACGTAAAGGAATGGGAATCGTTCGATCGACCTTCCTTCTCGACGGTTCTCTCAAAATTAAAAAAATCTATGACAGCGTGAAGGTAAAAGGACACGTTGAAGAAATCATTAAAGACATTCAGGAAATCCAAGGGAAATGAAAATCGAAATCTCTCCACTCCAAATCCAAATCGGAAACTTCAAATCTGGTTCCTTTTATAAATTAATTCCTATTTTCCAAGAAGATGTGAAAGAGGAACTCGGAAAAAAATTCCCAACACAAATCGAAACCAAAGTGTTTTCAGGAGAACTGGGAAAAGAATTTCGAGATGAGGCAGAACAAACCATTTATCTTGGATTAGGCGAAAAGGATAAATTAAACTTCCGAAAATTCATTTCTCATTTTTTTAAGTATGGAGAAAAAATCCTAAACTATGATGGTATGGGATTGGAAATTCATATTTCGAAAACACTTTCCAAAAAGTTTTCTGCTGACCGAATTGCCTATCAAATTGCCAATACACTCTATATTGGAAGTTATCCAGTTTCAGTATTACAGACAAAAAAGAAAGACAAAGAAAAAAAGAAAGTAGGAGCTGTCTTTTTAAAATTTGAAGACAAATCAGCTAGTAGTTTAGCAGAAACTGGACTATCAAAAAGTAAAGTTGTCGCAAAACATGTGAATGGTGCTCGTCACATCGCTCATTTACCAGCAAATTACTTCACTCCAAATGACTTTGTTTCTCGAGCAAAAGAAATAGCCAAAGAATACAAACTCTCTGTAAAAGTGTGGGATGAAACCCAACTCAAAAAGGAGGGGTTAGGTGGTATCCTTGCAGTCTCTCGTGGTTCTGAGTTAGAAGGCAAAATGGTGATTCTGGAATACAAACCGGCAAAAGCCAAAAAGAAATTCGCCATTGTTGGTAAAGGATTAACCTTTGATACAGGTGGTATTTCCTTAAAACCACCAGGTGAAATGCATGAAATGAAATATGATATGTGCGGAGCCGCGGCAACCATCCATGCCATCGGAGCTATCGCCGCTCTTGAGATTCCTATCCATATCATTGCAGCCATTGGTGTTGCGGAAAACATGCCAGATGGAAAAGCAATTAAACCAGGTGATGTTTATACTGCTTATAATGGAACTACTGTGGAAGTGCAAAACACGGATGCAGAAGGTAGACTTGTGTTAGGTGATGTCCTTTCATATGTGTCCAAAAACTACAAACCAGATTATATGGTGGATTTGGCAACACTCACTGGTGCTGTCATCATTGCCCTTGGACATGAAGCTGCCGCCATCCTTACAAATTCTGATCCTTTAAGAGAAGCACTTTTTAAGGCTTCTGAGGCATCTGATGATCGAGTTTGGGAACTACCTCTATGGGAAGAATATGGGGAAGACTTAAAATCAGATATCGCTGATCTCAAAAACATCACTGGTGGTGGAAAAGGAGCTGGGACAATTTCTGCTGGAGTATTCCTCTCGAAGTTTGTTGATGAATCCATCAATTGGGCTCATATTGACATTGCAGGAGCAGCTTGGAGAAAGAAAAAATCTGGAACCCAATTCCATGGACCCACTGGTTACGGCGTACGTTTGTTAGTGGATTTAGCAAAGGAATTAGCAAGTAAGTAATCTACAAGATTCCTATCAAAATTAAATCTCACCCGTTGGTCACCCATGACCAATGGGTGGGAAAATCTCACCTTTTAGCTGAAATCATTTCATTCACTTTGTACATTAACAAAATTGTACAAAAAATCGCTGTCGCCACCACATAACCTAAAACTTCATATCTCTCTAAATAACCACTCGGAGTTTGGATGACTATGAGTCCAGCAACCGAAGCCGCAATTCCACCTGATATCTGTTGGATGGAAGAACTAATCGCCATAAAAGCCCCACGATCATGTAGTTCTGGAACTGCTGAATTCATTGCATTTGCAGAAATCATTCTGGCTGCAATAAAAACAAATAATAGAGAATTGATAATGATTACCGTCGGGAGTGGAGTCACTTTTAATCTTGTAAAATAAAGGATTATGATCGCTGCAATTGTTGATGCTCCAAAAAACATATTATATTTTCCGATCGAATCACTCAATCTTCCCATGAGTGGACCACCTAACATCGAAACTATACCAGTTACCATATAGATGAAAGGTAAGTCTTCTAACCGAACACCTAAATTGTGAACAGAAAATGCGGAACCAAATGGCATCAACATAAACCCACCTGTCGCAAGTAAGGTGGTTGCAATAAAGGCGGGTAAATATCTTGGTTGTGTTAATGTAGTTACCAAATGGTGGAAAGCATGAGTATCAGTTTTGTTATCTAAATGTTTTGTCACAGGTTTTAGAAAGAAGAATATAAAAAACCCAACTACTCCACTGACACCTGCGATCATTAAAAATGGAGATTGCCATCCCCAAATATTAGATATATAAATTCCAATGGGCAGTCCAAACACTTGGCTAGCAGCAAAAGCCGTCATGATAAAACCCATAACTCTTCCTCTAACTTGTAAGGGAAATAAATCAGCAACAATCGCAAATGAAATCGAAGACAATACACCTGCAAACATCCCAGTTAAAATTCTTACAAAAAGTAAAAATTCATAATGAACGGCAATTCCGCAAAGAAATGTAGCGACTACGAATCCAATATAAAAAAACAAAAGTAATTTTTTACGATCAAAACGATCGGCAAAACCAGCGGAAAGTAATCCCGAGATCCCCGCACTAAATGCATAAGCTGAAACTACATATCCAAATTTTTCAGTTGGGATTTGTAGTTCACTCATGACCAAAACACCTAGTGGTGAGAGTATCATGAAATCTAGTACAACAGTGAATTGCAAAAAGGCTAATAAGCCAACGACAAAGATGTGGTAAGGTGTAAATTTGAAATCCATACAATTTCCAAATTTACATTGATTCTAAAATTTGTCTTATCTTTAACTGTATATAGGGTATTGAATATAAACTAAAATTTAGAAATAGATTAACCAATAAAGAACAGATGAATGTTTTTTCATATTAGAAGAAGGAAAATTTGCTGGAAAAGGAGTGATGGAAGCGGGGAAACTTATTACCCGCTTCATCTTCAAAATCTTAATTTTAGTAAAATACTTCTGCTGTATCTAATTGTATATTTCCATTTTGCCCACCAACGACAATGATGCGATTGGTATCGGGTGCTATGGCAGAAGTACCATGACGCGCGGAGTTCATTGGGTATTCTGGTATCCACTGCTCTAAGTTAGGATCATACTTTTCCACTTGTGCCAAAGAACCACCACTCCATCCACCAATTGCATAAATCCTTCCTCGTAATTTTACAACATCAAACAATGCTCTTGCGGTATTCATTGGACTGTGAAGTGACCAGGAATCCGATTGAGGATTATAAGATTCAACTGTGGTTGTATAACTCGAGTCACCTGTCCTTCCACCAAAAACATATAAATTATTTTCATGGAAAGTACAAGCAGTTTCTGTCCTAGCACTGGTCATTGTTCGTTTGTAGGACCATTGGTTTGTCTTAGGATCAAATTCTTCAATTGTATTTAACAATGTATTTCCATTATTACCTCCAATTGCATACAGTTTATCATTATTTACGCATAGAGAAAGATAAGCCCTTGGAGTATCCAGTGGAGTCCCTGCTGTGAATGTACCAGTTGCTGGGTCGTAAATTTCAACTTCTGAAAGCGAAGTAGTTCCACGAATTCCACCTACCAAATAAATTTTATTTCCTATTACTGCAGCTTTAAATCCATGTTTTGCATTTGCTAAATCACCAATTTTTGACCATGAATTCGTATTCATATCATAAGTTTCAATCCAACTTGAAGATGTTCCGCCGCCATAACCACCAAATACAAAATACTTATCATTGTAGATTGCAGAAGCGAAAGAATTCCTTGCTTGGCCCATCCTCACTTTCAAATGAGTGCTTGTTTCAGCAACTGGATCATAATAAGCGACAACACTATACCATCCGCCTATCCCATAAATCCTACCATTTGCATACCCACCCATGGCGTATGAGAGATTTGCACCTTCAGGTAACGAAGGTTTTACCGTCCAAGAATTTGTACTTGGAGTATATTCTTCGATCGCTCTTGAGTTGTAATAATAATTACCACCCAAAACATAAATTTTATCTCCTACCACAGCAGTAACTGCATAAATCCTAGTTGTCGGCATGTTAGTTTTCTGACTAAAAGTCAATGTTGCTGGGTTAAATTCAAAAACATTATTGAAGTTACTATTCAAGTTGGAATAACCTGCAAAGAAATAAAATTTATCTTGGTAAACTTGAATTGAATAATAGCTTAAGATTGGAGAATTTGTTAAAAGGCGACTCCATTGGTTGGTAACAGAATCGTAAACATCCACAATTCCTTGTGAAAATAAATAGATTTTTCCATTAAATGCAATAGACGAATGAAATGAAGACGACATTAACATCTCGGCACCCTTCGTCCAAGTATCTGTGGATGTATCATAAATATATACTGAATTCACGTTTCTAGTTAAATATCCGTATTGAGGAGGTGGATCAATATACTGTAAACAAATCGAAAAGATTTGTTGTGCACAATAAGGAGGCGGATCATAACTTACTCCATAGTAGTATCCCAATCCTCCAAGAATATAGATCTTATTTCCAATTGTTGCAGAAGAGGATCCAAAACGAGACTCAGGCATATCTTTCAATTTATTCCATCGCGATGTTACGGTGTCGTAGGAATAAGCGGCAGACCCAGTTCTACCTACATCCTGATTACCAAAAATATAAATTTTGTCTCCAATCGTCTGAGATGTTGAGGAAGAAAAAAATCTAGGTAAATTACTTAGTGATGCCCATATATTCTTTAATGGTTCTGGTGGAGGTATGAGTGGTTCTGAAGGAATGCCGCCGGCATTATTATTGGGATTGTCAATTGGATTGCCATTACCAGTGCAATTCCCGCTACCGTTACCATTTCCATTATTACCATTACAAGTATTCGATGTTTCGCCTGGTTTAACTAGTCCCAACAAAGCTAAGGTCCGCGTATCTTGAAGTTCTTTTTCTAAGGCTGAATTACCGATTAAGCCAGACAACTGGTTACAATTGACAAATCCAATGACAGATAATGTTAGGCTAAATAAGTAAAGAAAGGTTGATTTTCGATTTTGGTTCGTTGAATCCATTCGCATCCCATCCGTTTTTTGCATATAACAAGAAACACAGAAATGCCTCAAATTTTCAACAATTTAGAATGGATGTGACGGTCGTTCAAACCGCTAAAAACGTTAAAAAGGCGTTTTTAGAACGTTTTAAACGGTTTTAGATAAAAAAATTTAAAAATTTGGACCAAAATCTGGAAATTTTACCTACTTGATTTCCTCTTCCAATAATTCCTTTAATTTGATCACCTGAGGGTGTTCAGGTGTAATCATTGCTAGCCGATGAAAAATCTTTTTAGCACGGTCTACATTTCCTATCAATCGATAACATTCCACTAAATTGATCAGGTTCCTTATGTGTTTTGGATCCCTTGCACGTAATCTTTCCCCAAGATCGATTGCTTTTTTAATGTTTTTCGATTTGCGGTATGCGAAACTTAGTTGCAATAATATTTCATTGTCTGTGACAAAGAATGGAAAAATAGATTCTAAGGATTCCACGGCAACATCGAACTTTTTCAGTAGTAACGAAATTCGGGATTTTTCTCGAATTAAGTTAATCCTGATATCATCATTTAACGACTCATTCGATAATAAGGATTCGATGTTTTGGTATGCTTCCTCACCATTTCCAAGATCTAACAATAGTTTAACTTTGGCATATAAATAATCATCTGTTGTTAAATTGGAGAGTGTGTCTTTTGAGACTCGTTTGAATGAACCTAACCATTCAATCCGAAGTAAGGTAAGATCATCCGAAAATGTTCCAACTTCTAATAAGTTTTCTACAAGTAAATTTAAATCACCATTTGATTTCTCAACTACTTGTAAAAACTTTGTTTCATCTTCATTGATTAGGCGATTTCCATCTCCGCTTTCCTCTAAAACTAGATCATCTCTACCGTCCGATCCAATGAATAATATATCTCCTTTTTCTAACGGAAATATCCGGATTCGTACATCACCATCCATACCTTTTGTTCCAATCTTTCGAAGTTCCAATTCCTCTTCGATGAAAGAAGCCACTCCATCGCGATACAAAACTGTCCATGGATGTTCGGCGTTCAAATAGTACAAAACACCAGTGTCTTCTTCCACAAGACCTAAAACAACAGAAACTAACATCGAACCATCGAATGACTCGAAGATGGTTTGCAATTCGTAAAAACATTCTTTGATCCAACGTTCTGGTGATTTGTTTTGGTTATCCAAAATCATTTGAGTGCGTTTGATAAATGACAAAAACACAACTCCTAAAACGAGTGCACCACCAGCACCTTGAATGGACTTACCCATAGCATCACCATTGATGAATACTAAATAAGATTTTCCATTTAAAGTTATGCTATCGCTGATGATGATATCACCACCAATTTCTCTTTTTTTTCCGCGAAACTCAAATTCCTTTTTTTGTTTTACATAAGATTGAAGCAAAACTTTTGTAGATTCAACTTTTGTTTGGCTAAGCGGATCTAATAGTAGAGATGTTAAAAAATAATCACCATCCTGTTGGACTTTCAGTTCCTGGACTTTTGTGAGAGTATTTTGTAATTCATTTGTCCGCTCTTCTACTTTTTTCTCTAAACTCAAATTGAGTTCTTCCACCTGCCTATGCACACGTAAAAAACGATTAGCTAAAACAACTGCAATGCCTAAAACAAAAACCAAAAAACCAAATCGTAATAAATTAAGATTTTGAATCGGAAGAAGTCCAGAAGCCCCTAATATATCCCAAGTTCCGGTACCAAGCAAAAACAAAACGCCTATTAACAGACGTTTTGCGTCTTTGTTTTTAGCACGCACTGCGGAGATCATTAAGTAAAGCAAAATCACCCCAAAAACTAAAACGGAAATTTGCCATATGCGAAGTAAGGTAACGGAAGTTGCTCGGTTGACAAAAATCTGACTGACCGCCAACACTAAACTAAATAGAAAGTAAACCTTTGATACAATGCTAATTTTGGAACGGAAAAATACATCTGTAAATAACAACAACCAAACTGGCGTTAGAAATACTACGAAGTACTCTATTTTTGTTTGTGTGAATGGTTCTAAACCAAATGAATACACTCCTTGGGAGCGAAAGATCATATAAACTGCTAAAAAGATAGAAAACAATGCATAATATAAATTATAGGTTTCTTGTCTCCGTTTCCAATAAAACAAACCATGATAAATACCAACAAAAATATACAAAAACAACAACATGTATGTTTCGTATTCATCTTCAATTTTAAGATGCTTAGAGGCAAGGTCGATATTGGCTGGATAATCATTAAAGAGTTTGTATAAATTTAATTCCTCTCCTTCTTCAGCGGCAATCAGAATCCGAATTTGGTTTTGGCCAATGTTCAAATGATTTCTTTTCATTCTGATGAGTATGTGCCGTCTATACCCACTTTTTTCTATTGTTTCATTTTTGATTTTACCATTAGAGGAAACAAGAGTTTGGTTGATGTAAATTTCATAATAGTTAGAGATATATGGTATGTGAAGGCTAAAGGCATCGTCTTCCGTTTTTTGAAAATCAGTTTGTGATAACAAAAAAGACTTTGCCATCGTTACCTTTCGAAGTTTTCCTTTTTCCCATTCAAATTCAGAAATTATTGATGCTAAAGGCAAAGATTCTAGTGTTTTCCATTTTTTACCATCAGGGTTTTCTGTGGTTTCAAATCCTTTGGTAACATACCAATTTTTTGTTAAATCAATGGGAAGTGCGAAAATTGCATGGGAAAATAATATAAAACAACAAATAAAGGTTAAAGTTTTCTTCATATTGGATGTAAGTGAAATTCTAAATTTGTACCAAATGTATCTTCGAATAAATCTTTTTTTTCTGACACAGACCAAATTTCTAAATTGGGATCTTCTCCTTTTTTGAAATACAAACGACAATTCACTTTTCCTTTTTCAATAACTGCATCCAGTCGTTCAATGATGGATTTTTCAGATCGATCCAATCCATCTCCGATTCGTAAAAAAGATGATAACTTACGAACCAAAAGTTGGTCTTCTGGCCGGAGGGTTTTAAACTCTTCGTGTTTGCCTTTTGGGCCACCTTTTCTATGGTAACGGGCAAGAAGAGCAATGATTTCAATTTCTGAATTGGAAAAACCAACCATAGCTTCTGAGTTACGGATGATGTAATAACTATGTTTGTGGTAGTTATGGTGCGATATACAAAGCCCCACTTGGTGGAGGTAACAAGCGGTTTCCAAATAATCCCTTTCTAAGTTTCCAAGACCATGTAATTCCTTTAAATCATCAAACAACTGTAAGGTGAGTTTTGCAACAGTTTCGGCATGATGTTTTCCTTGTGGGTAAAGGTTTGCAACTGTTTTAATCGCTTTTTCTCGGATGTTATCGAGTCTCGGAAGTGAAGTGTCCTTATGTCTGTACCAAGATTCTATGGTATCATACACAATTCCTTCACGAAGGGCAAAGTCACTTACGGTAAATGCAGGTGCCTTAATCCTTTGTAACACTTCATCCAATACCAAAATCCCACCAACAATGATATCACCACGTTTGGCATCAAGTCCTGGGATTTTTAATCTTTTTTTGAGGCTCTCGGCATCTAATATCTGTTTGCGGATCTCTTTAAAAGAATCGATAGGAATCTCAGTTCCATTTAACCTTTCTCGTTTTTCTCCCTTTTTTTCTAAAACCATGGAGGTCACAGAAGTGATGGTTCCCGAACTTCCTACCACCATAAAAGGTTTCCAAGTTTCAATTTGAGGTAAAAATGCAGATAAAACAGATTCAATATGGATCCTACATTTTTGCAAATCAGTGGCCGAAATTGGATCTTTCTTTAAGTATTTCTCCGTTAAACGAATGGCACCTAACTTCATACTGGTGGAAAAAAGGATATCCCCTTTTTCCCCTATCAGAAGTTCTGTGCTCCCTCCACCAATGTCAATGAGAAGGATCCGTTTTTCATACACAGGGAGTCCCTGTAAAATCCCAAGGTAGATGAGCCTTGCCTCTTCGTTTCCTGAAATCACTTGGATTTGGATACCCGTTTCCTTCTCCGCTCGGTCCAGAAAAATTTGCCTATTTTCTGCTTCCCGAAGTGCACTTGTGGCTACAGCTCGGATTTCCGCTTTGTAACTGTCGGCAAGAGTTTTGAAACGTTTCAAACAAGCAAGACCCCTATCCATAGCCTCGTTTGTAATGACCGCATAATCACTGCTACCGCTTCCTAAGCGAACGGATTCCTTTTCTTTGGTCAGGTATTCGAGTGTACCATCCGGTCTTAGTTTTACGACGACAATGTGGAAGGAATTAGTGCCCAAATCAATGGCAGCAAGGATCTTTTCCGTGCGAAATGCCTGGTTTGGTTTGCGTAAGATTTGTGAGAAAGGAAGCATTTTGTATCTAACTAGCCTATCGAAAATTTTTACGGTTGAAAGCAAAAACCAGCCGAAAATTATGGGGAACGGGCAGAATTGTAAAGTTTTGGTGTTAACCCACCGTAAATTCCCCCCTTCGTACTTCTTTCACAGGATCTGATATGATATTTGATAATCTTTATGGACTTTTCTCGAACGATATGGGAATCGATTTGGGAACCGCGAACACCCTCGTGCATGTGAAAGGACAAGGGATCGTCCTATCAGAACCGTCGGTCGTGGCAGTCCAAGCCTCTACTGGTCGAGTCCTCGCTGTAGGACAAGAAGCAAAACGGATGCTAGGAAGAACTCCTGGTGACATCGTTGCCATCCGCCCCATGAAAGACGGGGTGATCGCTGACTTCGAAACTGTGGAAAAGATGATTCGTTACTTCATCGCAAAAGTCCACAACCGCACTACATTTGTAAAACCGCGCATCGTGATCGGGGTTCCTTCAGGGATTACCGAAGTAGAAAGACGTGCTGTTCGTGAGTCTGCTGAACAAGCAGGAGCCCGCGAAATTTTCCTCATCGAAGAAGCACTTGCTGCTGCCATTGGCGCCAACATCCCGATCCATGAACCAGCAGGGAACATGATTGTGGATATCGGAGGGGGAACCACAGAAATCGCTGTGATCTCTCTTGGTGGTATGGTAATCGCAGAATCCATCCGAACAGGTGGGGACGAATTCGATGAAGCAATTGTGAAATACCTTCGTAACCAGTACAACCTAGTCGTTGGAGAAAGAACCGCAGAGGACATCAAACTTACGATTGGTAACGCGTTTGCTGACAAACGTGTCGACACAATGGAAGTAAAAGGTCGTGATGCCATCTCTGGTCTCCCACGCACCCTCGAACTCGATTCCAACGAAATCCGTAAAGCCCTCAAAGAACCAACAGACGAGATCCTAGACGGGATCAAATCGGTTCTTGAGCGCACTCCTCCAGAACTTGCAGCCGACATCGTAGAACGAGGAATCGTTCTTACAGGTGGTGGTTGCCTCCTTCGTGGTCTCGAACACTACCTCACCAAAGAAACAGGAGTTCCAGTATTCCGTGCGGAAAACCCACTCACTTGTGTGGTTCTCGGAACAGGACGTTACTTGGATGAGTTGAAATACATCAAACCAGGAATCCGATAAACATCGGTTACATGGTTAGGTAAAAAAGGGGAACTTAGGTTCCCTTTTTTTTTGGGCGCACATTTCCGGCTATCCGCTCCAATCTTTGCATTCGCAAAGGATTTCCGCTTCTATCCGGGGCGCGGGGGATATTGTATATGGGGACTTGGCATTAGAAAAAATCTTACCATTTTCTTATGTGGTCAAAATAATTTTGCATGGATGCCATGAGTATTGGGAAAATTTTTGGTTTCGCTAGACCCTTAATGATTCCATAAAAACCTTCATGTGCCATAACGATAAAATGGGCTGCTTCGGTTACGTCAACGTGAGGTTGGATCAACCCAGACATTTTTGCCCGAAGTAGATGGTTTTCTAATCCACGAATCCATAAATTCAATGCGCCTGTTAGGCGTCTCTTGAAACCATTATCGACTGGAGACATTTCCTGAATCAGGTTATTGAGCGGGCAGCCATAGCGTAAAAGAGCTGGGGGTGTATTTCCAATATTCTGTTGCATCAGAAATAAAATGCCCGCAATGGGATCTTCATAAGCATCAAGAGGTACGATCCATCGATCCAAAATCAAGGGAGAAATCACCTCTTCTACGACTGCATAACCTAATTCTAATTTTGTGGAAAATTGATGATAAAAGGCTCCTTTGCTAAGAGTTGTCTTCTTCACGAGGTCATCCATGCTTGTGCCTTGGAAGCCCTGCTTAAAGAAAGTTTCAAAAGCTATGAGTAGGATCTTGCGCCTGGTAATCTCCAGATTTCTCTTTCCCATAAAAGGTTTAGAGATAGTTTTTTTTGCTTTTTTATTCTCTTTTGTCATCATTATATTAAGATTTATTATATACAACATACTAAATGGTATGTAAAATAACTATGAAAAAATTGAATTTTTCAGTAAGGAGATATCATGTTACCAATCAATCTTGCGGCAGTTGTCGTATCAGCTCTTTCGGCCTTTGTTCTCGGATTTCTTTTCCATGGCCCACTATTTGGTAAATTATGGATGAAACTAGCGAAGATACAACCGACAGGAAATGAAAAATTTTCAGATATGGTAAGACCGCTGATTTTCAATATGCTCACAAATCTCGTAACAGCTTACGTGCTTGCCGTTATCTTTTTGTTTGCATCGACTTCTCCTTACTTGGGTGGTGAGGGAGTTTGGCGAGGTGTATTTTGCGCTCTCTGGATTTGGGTAGGTTTTTTAGTGACTACAACGTCGATTGAAGTCATTTGGATGGGCAGGAGCATACAATTATGGTTGTTCGAAACGATTGCTTCTCTTGTTGTTATGTCCGTCATGGGCGCCATTATTGCTGCATGGCCATAAATAGAAAGTAACCTGCGGTTGTATATAGGCACTACAAGTAATGGAGGATCGACATTGATCCATTCAATTACTATTTTAAAAATGCAGCGATTGGCTGTTACGTTACTCTATTTTGATGAATACAATATAATTGATCATGGACAGCTAAATGTTCCGTAACGTTTTCCCAAATAACAGTCTATCCCTGCTGCATTTTCATCCGAAACTCGATTGTCAAAATACAAAAGCTCGGCAAGATCCATTTCTGCTCCTCCCATTCCGAGCCCCATATTCCCTGCCGCATATCCTGTAGCTGCTGGAACCGTGGAAACGACTTGCACTCCATCAAATTTGATAACAACGTTTGTTGACCCATTTTGCAAAATAGAAACCTGATGTATCGAATTCCCCACCCAACCTGCGTTATACGTTGCAACTGCTGTTGATCCAGATTTATTGAGTGCAACAACTCCCAAACTAGTGATTTGAACTTCCCTCCCTCCACCACCTGTGGTTCCAATTGTGATTACATTGCTGTTTACTGTTAAAGGAACTTTTACTACAAAAAATACACTCCCAGAATCGGAAGTACTCACTCCTATCGGAGAAGCTTTTAATAAATTACTTCCAAGTCCATATTGAAAACGGGCAACTGGTTTTCCATTGATTGTATTGGTGGCAGAATAAAAAGTGGGGGCAACTCCAGGAATTAAGTCATTCCCAGTTCCACTGAGATCTGTCCAATTTGTCACCGCGGTACCGTTTGTATAAGGAAGCCCTTCTGCACGAATCCACAATTTTCTTCCAGGAACCTGATTCAAATCAAAAGGAGCAGAGGTAGTATTTTGATAACATACACTAGAACGATTGATGAGGCATGTTATGAATTGAGTTTTATAGTATTCATTGGTTCCAAATTCATAAGGACTATTTAAGTCCAATTTGCAGTTGAGAATAAATAGAAATAAGAATACCTTGCAGGTAAGAGAGATTCTGAATCGAATTGCTAAATACTCTTTCACTTTTTTTTGATTAGATAAAATCCACTCCAGACGTCGTTTTTAAGTCCAAGTAGCTTAAATTTCAAGGTTTTTTCTAATCATCTGAAATTGCCTAGTTCTTATCCTAATGCACATTGTCTCTAAACGAGGTTAACCCAGAAATTCATCCTTAAAATTTGAATTAGGATAGAATAGTTCTCAGTTAAAAAATTTTTATATACATATTTCCCTATTTCTTCTGTCTGATTTTGCAAATGCAAAGACATTTTTCACAACAGTTCATCAGGAAGATTTCCACCTTACAACGATTATTGAGTAGAGGTATTGGCATAACTCTAAAATTGAAGTCCAATCACTTCTAATGTTAGGCACTGAAATCGATTTGGTTCTTAAAACTCTATCTTGTTTTTGTTTGTTTCTATCCTTCCATTGATGTGAAATTTTTCATTTGCTTAAAAAAAATAGAGTCGCTTTCAGGCTCATTCCATTTCCATGATCGACATTGTGTCGCGATTTTTTGTACACCTACTGAAGCAGGGAACGAAGTCGCAATAAGGTTTATATTCATTTGCTATGCGGTCAAAAACAACAGCTCCAACCCTAAAACAAATCATTTCCAGTACTGATTTATTCTTAAACCTCTCTACTGAAACAAAAGAACATCTGGAGCGTTCGTTCCATAAAGTTAAATTTGTTAAGAACAAAGTTGTGATCAAACAAGGAGAACTTGGCAATGCTCTTTACCTGGTTGCGACAGGAAGTTTTAGCGTTTACATGACAAATGACGGAAAAAAGCAGAAATTAGGTGAGGTGAAACCTGGCAGTTGTTTCGGAGAAGGAGCTCTCGTGACGGACGAACCTAGAAACGCCACAGTTGTCTGCGACCAATCTGGCATCGTCTACCGCATTGGTCGTAATGAATTCAAAAAGGCCTTTAAAGATCGTTCGGAAGAGCTGAAATCATTTGTCAGACTCATTAGCCGAAGGTCGCGTGCTCTTCATAGAAGTGTGTTTCGTCCAGAACCTCAGCGCATCAAAGAACTCATCTCTTCAGTATCACTTTTCCAAGGGGTGGGAGCAAAACTCATCTCGGAATTGGAAAACCAGATGGAATGGATTTTTTTGCCAGGTGGCGAAACTCTGATGCGGCAAGGAGACAAAGCCGACGGAATGTACATTGTCGTTAACGGCAGTTTGGTGTATGAAGTCAGAAACGACCTAGGCCTAGTGGTATCAACAGGTACTTTTTCCAAAGGTGATATCATTGGTGAGATGGCTCTATTAACAGGGGAACCGAGGACTGCAACGGTAGTCGCAACTTTATCCTGTGAAATAGTAAAAGTTAGTACTGCCGCTTTCGAGTCTGTGTTTTCCAAACATCCGCCAAGTATGCTTGCGATCACCAAACTCATCGCAGATCGATTCACCAAGGACCGAATGGGAAAACGAACTGTCAAAAAAACAAGGAGCATCATCACTCTTTTCCCACTCCAGAAGGATCTTTCGGTTCGCGATTTTGCCCATAACCTCGCAAGCGCTCTGAAAAAAATCGGACGTACGACGATCGTTGAAAGTAAAGACTTCAAGAAAATCAAGGCAGACCGCGAACACGCAGTTTCAGACATCCTCGAATCCTTATATCATTTGCAGGACTCACATGACTTCCTGATCCTATGTCCCGATTTTGAAGACAAACTTTGGACAGAAACAATTCTCCATCATACAAATCGTATTTTACTGTTAAGTGATGCGAAAAAAGCAGATGCCCTTTCTCCAGAAGAAATCCGTTTTCTTGGAGATTCGGAAGAAACCCATGGTCCCATCCGAGAGCTTGTATTGCTCTACTCTGACCCAAATGAAAAACCACAAAATATTTCTAACCTAACTAAGATTAGAAAAACAGATGTTGTCAGACATATCCGCACTTATAGTCACCACGGATTTGAAAGTCTAACTCGCTTCATCACTGGCCGTTCCATTGGACTTGCTCTGGGTGGCGGAGGTGCAAAAGGTTTCGCACATATTGGGCTTATCAAAGCCATGCAGGAAGAAAATATTCCCATCGACATGATTGGTGGTACAAGTGCAGGAGCCCTTATGGCAAGTATCTATGCTTTGGGCAACGATGCTCCCAATTTGGAACGGATTGCGAAGTCTCTCATGAGTGACAAAAAAACGTTAAACGATTATACAGTTCCCGTTGTATCTCTCATTCGTGGTAAAAAATTCAATACTGTGATTAAGAGTTTTGTCGGTGATACGATGATCGAAGATCTCTGGCTACCCTATTTTGCTGTCGCAACAAGCCTTTCAAAAGCACAAAAAGTAATCATAGACCGTGGTCCATTATGGAAAGCACTCCGCGCTTCCGCTTCGATACCAGGTATATTACCTCCCTTCTTCGAAAACAATGAACTGTTAGTCGATGGAGCAATGTTAGATAATATTCCAGGTGCTGTGATGCGGGACAAGGGAGCAGATTTTGTGATTTCTGTCGCCCTTACTTCAGAAGGTGATTCCGCAGCTGATGAACTCTTTGGTGGCATTTATCCCAAAAACAATTCGGGTGCATTACCCTCGGCACTTCGATTGCTCTTCAAACGACTCTTCAGTAAATCGCAGAATCTAAAAGAAGCCCCGAACCTTCTTAGCCTTATGATGCGTGCGACTTTTGTAGCTTCGGATGCTGCAATGGCGCAAGCAAAAGCTGAGTCTGATATTTTTGCGGAGTTACCAGTCGAACAGTTTGGACTCTTCGATTGGAAAAAGTTCTATGAACTGGTTGAAATTGGATACCGTTATGGAAAGACACATGCAAAGAATTGGAAAAAACAACTTGGGATTCAAAATTAAAACATAAGAAAAGAATCGCTGGACTGCTTGAGAATTTGAATTGTTTTTTAACAATCATTCAATTCGAAATCAAACTCTTTGATAAAACGAATTTAGATTGGATGGCATTTCTCTTGTGCGGACTTATCCTAATTATTATCAACTAGTCAGAATAAGTTTATTCACTAGCTTGGCAGATTTAGTTAAGAATCGATATTATAAAAACGACAATTAATCACTTGTATATGCTTCGCTCAACCCACTGATAGGATTCAAGTGAATCTGGATAATGCATATCAAAAATAATTTATTAACCAATTGATTTTGATCGTAAATTAGTTGAGTTTTCTTATTGGGTATTGTTTGCTCGAACATATTCTATAGTCGAAAATTGCCCATTTTTAATTTTAGGGATAAGTACGAGATTGACTCAATCACAAAAAGACTTCAACATGAAAGTATCTAGAATATTATCAGCATATCGAAATATTCATCGCTGCCTCTGTTCATTTGCATTACTTTGTTTCCTATTAAACTGTAAACCAGCTGACCTCAATGCTGCTTGTGACCCTGCATCAAAAAATTTCTTTCTCTCAAAATTATTATCACCGAATCAATCTTGCTTAGGACAAATAGACCCTTCCAAGTCGCAACCGATACATTCCTTATATTTATCAGATGTTTCAAATGGTCTCCTGTATACTTTTAATACAGGTAACGATGGTGTTCTTTCCTTAAAAGGAAGTATTGCAACTACTTTAACAAATCCATTTACGATTTTATGGAATGGAAAACATCTCGTAATCAATGGTGGAGATACATTTAAATCTTATCTCAGAAATTCTGATGGTACGTTATCCTTGAAAAATACCTATGTTGCAAGTGTAACTCCTGTAGTCATACAAGGGACCACAGCATTTCATCCTAGTGGAAAATTTTTTTATTACACAGTGAATACGGCTACTGCCATTACATCTTTTTCAAAACTACAACTAGACTCTGAAGGAACTTTTTCTGGTGAAGCAAATACCGTGACGGGACAAAATTGGTCAGTGATGGGCCCAATCCATCCAACGGGAAATTATTTTATGACATTTCACAAACTAAGTGCAGCAACAAGAATGTTCTATCCCATAGCGGATGTGAATACTGGAGCCGTTGGAACTCCAACAAGTAATGCAACAGTGACTGATACTACCCTATATCCCGAAAACGGACATTGTATCTACTCTTCCAATGCAAATTTTATGTACTGTGCGAACAATTCAGACCAAGGGAATAATGGTTCAATCGTTCAAATGTCTGTTACTTCAACATCGAATGCTGTCCTTGCTCCATCATCGGTTTTGGTTCAAAGTCCTACTGCATATTTATCTCCAAAATCACTAGTTCTTCACCCCTCTAGTCAATATATCTATGCTTATGGGGAAACCAATATCTATGCTTATGCAGTTGATCAGGTAACGGGCGTTATTAACCCAACAGTTCTCAGTTCTGTCCCGACTCCCGGTGGTGCTTCCTGTACATCAAACTCAAATGTAACCAGACTAGCAATTCATCCGCTTGGCAATATGTTATATGCAGTTTGTGTCTCTACAAACGGTTCAAATCGTTTAGGCTCCTATCCAATCAATAGCTCTGGACAGTTGAGTCTTCCGACATTAACTACAATTCCCAATACCACAAATAGCATGAATCTTCTTTTTGTATCAGGAAATTAATTTACTTTTACAAATCAAACAAAACAACGTGGTCTTGCGTTTAGCATATGATAAAGAATAATTTTACATATAAATATTGTTTCATTTCAGAACTAAATGAACCATTCAAAAGTATTTATCTGAGGAAGTTTTTATGCAATTACGATTGATCATCATTTATTTCTTATGTATGGTAGAGATTTTCTCCCAAACTTCAGAAAACTGGAACAAAAAAGGGATCGATGCCCTCAAACAAAAAGAATTTCTCATTGCCGTAGAATCATTTAAGAAAACATTAAATGACAAACCAGATGATGCATTTGCAAATTATAACTTAGCATGTACATATTCACTTTTACTCGCACAATGTGAAGATATTGAAAGTGATGTCCATATATACAATCTAATTCAGAAAGCGATCAAATCGAAACCTTCTTATCAAAAAAAGCTACTAACAGATTCAGACTTTTTCATTCTCAGAGGGAAATACCATTTTCAGAAATTAGCAGGTAAAACAAAAAAAGAAATTCTAACAAGTATTATCTGGTTTGGACCAAGTCCTTGAGCCTATGGCCCAATTGATCAATTTCAGTTTAGGGAAGATGGAAGTTTTATCTATAGCAAACTAGATATGACAGAATCAAATCCCATTGGAAAACTAGAATTTACAGGACATTATAAATGGATCAACGATTCAAAATTGGAAATCCAATTTTATGATCCAAGTCCAATGAAGGAAGGTGGAAAAAACAAAAATTTAAGAGTTAATTATACCGAAGGTAAATTGGAAATACAGGGTTTTGATCATCAATTTACCGATGATAATGACCGTTGTTCTGCTTAACCATTCCTTAATAGTAAATGATACAGTCAATATCTAGACAGTATTTTCAATAAACTCTCATTAAATTCATGTTTGGTGACACCTAACGCAGAAAAAAAATCGTGATCGAAGGATTCTACTTTTTTTACTGCATTTTTTGTAATCAATTCACCACTCTTAGTTAAACTCACAATTTTTGCTCTGGTATCTGTACTGTGTTCCTTTCGATCAACATATCCTTTTTGGATTAATGTGCGAATGACAGTGGACGTAGTCATCGGATCGATCTTTGTATGTTCTGACAAAAGAACCTGAGTCACTTCCTTTTCTTGTTGGGTCAACCAAAGGATACTTGCTAACAATACAAATTGTGAATGTGTCAATTTTAGTGGTTCAAGTGCATAACGAATCTCTCTTTGCCAAAGACTCGTTACTTGCCATAACAAAAATCCAGAGCTATCTTCTGCCTTATTGACACTAAAGTCGCTCTTAACAATTGCACTATTTGATTTTTTTTGCTTCATTGATTTGTAGTTTCACATCTTCTGCGAGATGACTTACGATATTTTTCATGACAATCATATTCCATAAAAATGCAAGTGGTCCGGAGATCGACATTGTAATTGTAATTTTGAGTCCCTCAGATGTTTTCTCATAAAAATGTTCACCAAACATTTTTGCCAAAGGAAATTTTGTAAAGTCCTTGAAATAAGAATTGGGTCTCACTTCTATCAATTGAATTTTTACATCTGGTCCACCAGAGGGGCGAATCATAAAAAAATTCCCAGCTTCGAATTTACCCAACATTTCCGATTTTTCAAGAGTAGAATCCCAATCTTTCCAACGATTCACGTCTGACATCAATTTCCAAATTTGTTCCTGTTTAATTTCGTTCGTAGTGTATGCGTACGTATTGACGATCATAAAATCTCCTATAGTATGTACACTTACTATATTTATACATATAATAGCAAACAATTATTTCCCAGCGTATTCGATTGAGCCAGTAAGTACGAGTTTCAGTTTAAAATCCTTTCCTGAAAGGTTTTCACCACCTAAATTTCCTGACAAGTGTTGAGTATTTCACCGAAAGGATGAGGATTTTTGTGTCATTTGGTGATTTTTTAGAAATATTTATGACATTTAAATAAATATTTGACATACTTTCACCAAATTTATAAGTCTGGGCTACTTGAAAAAGGAGAGAAAGATGAAAATTACAATCAACCTATTACTGGCATTGCTGTTTGCGACGAGCATCAGTGCCGAAACTTACACCGTGTTCATTCACGGCAAATCCAGCAAAAATCACGACGGGGTGGGAACTACCGATGTAAACAGTTATTGGGGGACAAACGCAAATGCGGTTTCTGGCGCCAAGATATTCATTGGTTACGATGGAAGCACTGACCCAAGAACGTACGGATCTGCGAGAGCCCAAACAAATATCACAACTGGTCTCATGAGTTATTGCAAAGGAACAAACACTTGTAAGATTGTGTGCCATTCCGCTGGATGTTATGCAATTGAATATTGGTTAGCAAGTTTAGCTGATACAACAACTTCCAAAGGATTCAATATCACAAAAGTAACTGCACTTGCAGCCGCTTCAGGTGGTTCTGAACTTGCAAACGTAATTGGTGGTGGCGGAAACGCGATGGACCAGTCACTTCAGGTAACAACAGCACGAGGAGCATACAACCACAACTTGACTGCATCCGTTACAATTAACCATGTTCCAGGATATAAAAGTAAGTTTGGTGCTAATTTTATCCTACCTGGTGCTGATGATTATGCAGTTGCGTTTCACTCTTCTTGCGGATACAATCGTGCAGGTGGTCTAGACAAGTGCCAAAGTTCCTTTGTGAGTGGAAACACAACCTACACTCAGTATTCTGGTCATGTCAGAGCACCTTCTTTAACAGCAGCAGGGCTCAACAAAAATCATAGTGAAATCATGAACGAAGGCGCAAGATAAAATAATCTCCGTTGTATTGAATTTTAGTCTGGCAGTGGAAATTGTCAGACTAAAAGAATGCGGGGCGCACATTTCCGGCTCTCCGCTGCAATCTTTGTTTCCACAAAGGATTTCCGCTTCGATCCGGGGCGCGTTGATTTGTTTTGTTCCCACCGAAAAGATTTTCAAAAGAAATTAACCTATAGGAGAAATACGTAGATATGTCTTCGGAAAATTGAATTGCATCTGACCTAGTTGGATACAATTTGTTCCCTACGTTTCAATCGGTTCTCAATTACCAATCATTGAATCATTCTAACTCATACACCAATGAACGATAACAATATTCAATTAAACGTTTTATTAGTAGAAGATGAAGCAATCCTTGCCTTAACACAAAAACGAAACCTAGAATCATATGGATATTCTGTACTTTGGGCCTCCAGTGGTGAAGATGCCATCGAACTGTTTAAGAACGATTCTTCTATCAATATCATCCTAATGGATATCAATTTAGGAAAAGGAATGGAAGGTACGGAAGCAGCAAAAATTATTTTAAATCACAAAGACATTCCACTCATATTTGTCTCTTCCCATACAGAAAAAGAAATCGTCACAAAAACAGAAGGGATCACTTCTTATGGATATGTAGTCAAAAGTTCAACGATGACTGTATTGGATGCCTCTATCAAAATGGCATTAAAACTTTTTTCTGCGAATCAAAAACTAAAAGAGTCAGAAGAGATGTTTATGAAGGCATTCCAATTTTGCCCCACTCCGATGGCCATCCATGACTATTCAAACCGAAATGTATTTATGGATTGTAACCCAGCTTTTATCGCGATAACCGGATTCACAAAAGAAGAGATCATTGGTAAAACCGCACTCGAATTAGGGCTTTATGTATTTCCAGAAGAGAGAGACAAAATCTTAAGCCAATTCCAAAACCAAGGGTATTTGCGAAATTTCAAAAATACTTTAAGAACGAAAACAGGGAAGGAACAGATCCGATTTCTATCTCTCAGTAAAATCTTAATTTCCAACAAGGAACATATATTTTCAGTCCAAACCGAATCACCCATTGAATATTTTGATATTTAATTTACTTTCTTATATAAACCATTTACATTTAGAATCGTATTAGGAATTTAATTTTGAACGATCAACAATTGATAGAAGCATATTTGAATCGTATTGGTTATCAGGGCCCACACAATCCTACCCTAGAATTACTTCACAATATCACATTAGCCCATGTTCGCAGTATCCCTTTTGAAAACTTGGATATTCTCTTGGGAAAAAGTATCAACATTAGTTTGGATGCAGTGATTGAAAAATTAATCAATCAAAAACGTGGTGGGTATTGTTTTGAACAAAATGGACTTCTATTGTATGTTTTGCAAATTCTCGGATTTCAAGTGACTCCCATCAGTGCGAGAGTTCGATTGGATAGACCAAGGGATTTTACTCCTCCACGAACACATGTTTTTCTAAAGGTAGAACTTTCTGGAACCACATGGTTTACTGATGTTGGTGTAGGAGGGGTATCACTCACTTCTGCAATCCAATTCCTTCAAGATACAGAACAAATCACAAACCACGAGACAAGAAGAATTGTTTCTGAAGGAAATCGGTATTTCCATCAAGTTCTATTTCCAAATGGATGGGTCGATGTTTGCGAATTTACATTGGAAGAAATGCCTGAAATCGATCGTGAGTTAGCCAATTGGTATACGAGTAACCACCCCAAATCACATTTTAAAGATCGCTTAATCGTTGCTAGAGCAGGAGAAGATGGAAAAAGGATTACACTCGTCAACAGAGAATTTTCAGAACGTGATAAAAACGGATACGCTCACAAATCAGTCATCAATTCTCCGAAAGAATTAATCCATGTTTTGAAGGAAAAATTTAATCTTTCCTTTCCTATCGATACAGAATTCCAATCACCTGGATTACAATGGAATTGATCCATTGTTAAACTAAAAAAAGTCAGAAAATGAGATTTTTTTGAATCTAACAGTTGCAACTCCTTTTTTAATGTCCCACTCATAAAAGAAGTTAGGGCAATCATAGTTTTTGATTGCAATTTATTTCCATCCATTTAGAGATGAACCCTCCAGGAGAGATTTTTTGAAAATCAAACAACTTCTACCAGTCACCTACCTACTCTTAAATTATAAGGGCCGAATTGATAGAAAAGTGTATTGGATCGCCTCATTGTTTATGTGGTCCAATTTTTATGTATTTTACCAAACTTTGGATTATTGTTTGGGAGAGACAAGTACCTGGATCATTTACCCGCTTATGCTTTGGGGGATTCTTGCTGTTTCCGCAAAACGATTTCATGATATTGGAAAGTCCGGATATACAATTGTACTCACACTGATACCCATTGTTGGTCCTTTGGTTGTGATCTATTTTTTGGCTTTTAAAAAGGGAGACCCACAAAACAACCAATATGGTTCCGTTCCAGGCTCAGAAATTGATTATTACAAAAACGATGATGGTACAAGTATCCCTCACTTAAAATCAACAGAGGTCATCATCAATGATGTGACTCGCTTAAATCCTGTAATTGTGTCTTCCGTTTTTCGCCCCGTATCATTAGATGAATTGATTCAATTTGTTAAATCATCCAATACTCCCATCTCTGTGGGTGGTGGTCGATTCAGTATGGGTGGCCAAACGGCAAGTCCAGGCTCAGTGCATATTGATATGCGAAAACTCAATCAAGTCATTGATTATAATCCATCTGAAAAGTGGATTAAAGTCCAAGCGGGAATCCGTTGGTGTGACATCCAACATTATATCGATAAAGATGATTTGTCTGTTAAGATCATGCAAACATATGCAAACTTCACTGTGGGTGGTGCATTGAGTGTCAATTGCCATGGACGATATATGGGATTGGGCCCGGTTGTTTTATCAGTTCGATCCATTGAAGTGATACTTGCAGATGGAAGTTTGATAAAGGCAAACAGAAAAGAAAACTCAGATGTATTTGCTGGGATGATTGGTGGTTACAATTCCGTTGGTATCATAGCAACAGTAGAATTTGATTTGGATGACAATGTCAAAGTCAAACAAGTAAGCAAAAAAATGAAAAAGAACCAATACTTCCAGTTTTTTAAATATAACATTCGGGAAGACAAAAAAGTAATTTTTCACAATGCAGACATTTACCCTCCTCAATACCAAAACATTCGAGCTGTTAGTTGGGAATTTACATTAGACAAACCTACTGTGAAATCTAGATTTATGCCTTTGCAATCCTCCTACCCAATCCATCGTTATTTTTTCTGGGATTTTACAGAATCTCCATTTGGGAAATGGAGGAGAGAATACATCGTGGATCCACTTCTATTTTTTGCAAAAAAAGTCCATTGGAGAAATTATGAAGCAGGTTACGATGTTTTAGAATTAGAACCATCTGCGCGTGAAAAATCAACCTATGTATTACAAGAATACTTTGTACCCATTGATAAATTTAATGGGTTCTCAGATCGATTGTGTGATATTTTAAAACGACACAAAGTAAACATGGTGAATATATCCGTTCGTCATGCAAAAGCAGATGAGGAAACGTATTTGTCTTGGGCACCCAAGGAGAGTTTTGCATTTGTTTTGTATTATAAACAAAACGTAAACGAATCTGATAAACTAAAAGTAGCAGTCTGGACTCGAGAACTCATGAATGCAAGTATTGAATTCGGAGGTAGTTATTATTTACCTTACCAAACCCATGCATCCAGAGAGATGTTTCAGAAAGCATATCCAAAATACAAAGAAATTTTTGCCCTAAAAGAAAAGTTAGATCCTAAGTTTCGATTTAAAAATATTTTCTGGGATACTTATTACAAAGAAAATCCAAAACCAGAATTGCTTGATTCTGCGTTTCACCGAATTTTTGCGAATGTTAAATGGAGTGATGCACTTTATCGATTTTTGCAAGTGATCTTTAATCTTTATCCAGAAGAAAAATTCTTCCAATTGATTTACGATACCACCAAACAGTATAAAACCGATGAGGAAATTTATTCGCAAATTGTACAAAGATTAAATTCAATAAAACCTTTTCATGCGGATTTAACTTATGCATTACCTGCACTCTTCAAACAAAAAAGAGATTTGTCTCTTCAGATTTTGGAACTTCTTGGAACCAATACTACCGTTAACGGGTATTTGGAAATTGGAACCACGGGAAGGTACATTTCGAGCTTACAACATAAGCTAAAATTCAATCAAAACATTTATCTTGTAAATTCAGTTCCACCAAAAAACAATCCCGCTGATATACTCGAAAGAGGTGGGATCAAAAAAATTGGAACATTTTTCCCTCTCAATGATTATGATCCAATTAGCAATGAAATACCATCTGAGAGCCTAGACCTTGTTACATGTCTCATTGGTTTACACCATATACAGTTACATAAATTAGATGCGTTTATCCAATCAATCCATCGTGTTCTCCGTGTGGGAGGTAAATTCATATTAAGAGATCATGATGTAAAAGATCCAGAAATGTTTGAATTTGTTTCCATAATCCATACAGTTTTTAACGCAGGTTTGAAGGAAAATTGGCAATATGAATCTGCTGAATTTAAAAAATTCCGTTCCATTGAGGAATGGGTAGAGATTCTTAAAAAATTCAATCTCGAAGCAGGACCAGAAAGACTCCTACAAAAGGATGATCCATCTGATAATATTCTTATGATTTTTACAAAGGTATCAAAATGAGCCGATTGATCTTCACAACTCTAATTTCCTTTTCCCTTAGTATTTGTATATGGACAACAAAACAATCAAGCACCGAATACATTGAAAAAGTCCCAAGTGAATGGATGGCAAATGATACAAAAACATACACTCCAAAAGAGCACATTCGTCCCGGTGACCAAACATTTTTAACTTTTCCAGAGTGGTTTTTGGTTCATAGTCCCAATGAACAGGCAATGTATTTTAGATCGAATACATCTAGCACCTTTCCTTATTGGGAACATGTTTTACAATTATGGAAATCATATATGATTGTTTCGGATCAAATATTAGATTCATATGAATTTAACTATGGATACCATGTAATGATTGTAGTATTGACAGTCAGCACAACAGTTGAGTATGGAGCAAAGCAGATTTATGAAAAGATGATTGGTCGTATTACCTCAAGCAACGATGACCAGGCACTCACTGAAGAGGACAAATTTAATGCAAAATTCACACAATCTTATGTAGATTTTATCTTACAAACCCCTTGGTATGAATATAATTTTTTCCAAGAACTCAAATCACTTTGGACAGAAGTTCCATTGTTTGGCGATCATATGATCCGAAAATGGGAAAGGCGTTATTATCTGACCACTGATATTTTTGTAAAAGCAGTTTATGGTTTTTTGATTAAAAAAGCAACAAAAGCAACTTATGAAGATCCAATCTTAGGAACTGCCATTGTATTGGATGAGAGTATCCCAACCAATGATAAAGTAAAATTACTAAATGGAAATGATCCATTTCATTCTGTGTATTTGGTCCCTCGGTATGCCGATTTCCATCCCACATTGGAATCGATCCTGATAGGCAAAACCGTCGAATTACACGAGATAGCTGGGAATACTTCAGCGACCTTAGTGACCATTTTATTGAAAAAAGATAAAAGTTTACCAACAATTCCCAATACAAAAACGGTATTCAGACAAGACATCCTGACAAGGCCCGGTGAAAATCGTTATGCACTTGTCTCAAAAGTTCAAAATTTAAAAACCATGTTGGAAATTTTAAGAGAACAAAACATAGAAATCGAACATATTTACGATTTTTAAGAAACCAGTTACGTTAGGATTATATGAAACTCATTCAGTATTTTGTTTTGATTGTTGGACTGTTTATTTTCTCAGTTTTTGCCTTCTATGCCAGTTTACGATTGTATCGAGAATCCCTTTCTCCGGAAGAAATTGCACCTAAAACTGGAAGATGGATCCAAAGTAATGATGTAAACATCTACATCCAAGAGATGGGAGATCCAAAAAATCCAGCAGTTGTTTTGATCCATGGAATGGGTTCATGGAGTGAACTTTGGAGAGAAACGATGATTGCTTTATCACAAAATGGATATTATGCGATAGCAATTGATTTACCCCCTTTTGGTTTTTCTGAGAGACCTAAACCTACAGAATTAAAATCAATCCAACAAGGAAAACGAATCGTCTCAGTGATTGATGCATTAGGATTACAAAATGTACATTTACTTGGACACTCATTTGGAGGTGGTGCGACTCTACATACCGCACTCCTAATTCCAAAACGGATCCTTTCCTTACAATTGGTAGATATCGCTGTTAATCTAGAAGAAAAAATAGACTCAACTCCATCCGAACCAAATCTATTCGAAACATTTTGGAATTTTTCTCTCTTACGAAATAGACTCCTGGAAGTAACAGCAACTAATCCTCATTTAACCAAATTCTTGTTTAGCCAGTTTGTTCATTCATCTGATTGTATCACCGAAGAAAAGGTAAAGGTAATTCAATTGCCAATGCGAATCAAGGGAACCACTTCTTTTTTAGGTGATTGGTTAGGTGAATTTATTTTCCACTCTGATGATCTCTTAGCCAAAGATACCAAACAATATGGAAAAAATCTAACAATGCCCATTGATTTAATTTGGGGAGATTTGGACACTGTGACACCATTAGCAGATGCTAAAAAAATCAATTCCATACTCACCAATTCTCGTTTGCACACCATCCAAGGAGTTGGCCACATTCCTCAATTAGAATCACCCGAAAACTTCAACAAAGTGTTGTTAAAGAATCTGAAAGATGTAGATTCTAGATGAAAACATACTTACGAATAGAAATCAATAGAAAGAAAGGACGATAACTCGATTATAATCAGTTTGGATTTTGGTATGCAGATAAAAAACATTTTTCTCAAATTCTTAATACTCTCACTAATAACAACATTAGATCCCTATCAACTTCTCTCTCAAACAAAAGGGAATGAGAGTAACAAAACACTTCCATTGCCTGGCGAAATGTGGTATGTAACTAGCCCTCGCGGATTGAATCTAAGATCAAATCCCTCAGAAAAATCCCAAGTGGTATCAAAACTTCCCAACAAAAGTAGTGTCAAAATTTTAAAACAAAATCAGGAATTAGTCCCATCAAAAATTAAATTCTTAGATGCGATCACACCGGAAACTAACAAACCAAGCCAAATCCTTCTGGAAGGAACATGGGTCAAAGTAGAAAACAATGGAAAGGAGGGGTATGCTTTCAGCCCACTCCTTAGCCCTTACCAACCAATTCGAAATGACGAATTTAGGACTGGTTATGATATCACTCCTTACCTTGTTAGGATCTTTGTTCTCAAAAAAATTTCCACTGATAAAAAACAAATCAAAGAAGACCAAACCAACTACTCACAAATATCCGAATCATACAAATCAGAATTAGGTGTTACTCTGAATGTAGAACAAAGTGAAAATGAATATGGTTGGGGAAAAGCTGTCTTATTTTTACCGAATTGGAAACTCGAAACAGCATTCGTATTTTTTTATTCCATCTTTTCATCACCTGATTTTAAAATAAAAGATTTAAGTTATGAAAAAGAAACATCGGCTGAATATTCTTTAGATGAAATTCCAAACACAATTTCATTCCGAAAAAATAAATCGGGTGTTACGATTGAATGGGCCTGGGGTGCAGATTGATGTTTTCAATGGCCTCCACCTCCGTGTCCGCCTCCACTAGATCCACCACTACTCCCTCCACCGCCACCAGATGATGAATGCCCGCCGCCGCCTGAAGAAGAATGACCACCACCCGAGCGACTTCCAGAACGAGATGATGTAGTTCGGGAAGAACCAGAATGGTATTTTGAATCACAACTGGAATAACAACCCATATACAGAACTGGACAAGTAAGATTCAGTTGGTTTGAATTTGCAGGTGAACTTTGCATCGTAATCAGATAACAAAGTGACTGGTCTGCGACACATTTTCTCCGACAACTATCGATTGAGTGATTGGAGAATGTATTGGAACATTGAACGGTCAATAATAAGAACATGAGAGAAATGAATAATTTAGGTGAGACAATGAGGGATTTCATTGCGCACCTTTCTCCTTCAATAACTTAACGATCTCTTCCCTTTCTGAAAGTAAAATTTCAGACAAGGCTGTGTGACCTTCATTTGTGACTAAATTTGGATTTGCTCCTGCTTGGAGTAATATTTTTACAATTTTCGGATAACGATTGTAAGCTGCCATCATTAAGGCAGTATGTCCGTTTCTAGTTTTTGCATCTAAATCAACCTTCATGGAAACCAAGAGTAATACAATTTCCGTGTGACCTTCTTTAGAAGCGATCATAAGCGGTGTTAATCTTTCAAAGGTATCTTCAGGTGTGTTTAAATCATAACCTTGTACGATTAGTTGTCTAACTCTTTCTGTATTTCCAATTGCAACTTGGTAATACAGATTATAAAAACGATCGTCTGACCTAGTTTGTATGTTGGCACATTGAATTGTCAATAGCAGGAAACTAATTGAAATGAAAATGGTTCGCTTCATGTTTTCATTTTCACATGACCAAACCAGTTTCGAAATAGTGGATTTCCGCAAATGTGGGAAACTACTATGTGTTCATTAACAAAATAGTTTTAAAAACCGAAAACAGATCTTTATCAACTGTTTCTCTAAATCCATTTACTCCAAGGAACAGAACCAAAATGATATAAACCTGACCAAATGGTAAACACCATCCCTAATGAACCGAACACAAAACAGATGATCCACTGTTTCCATTCGATATGATTGTCTCTGAGCGCAAGGTATGTTAAGTACATGTAGATTGGAAAATATAAGAAAATAGCAGTGAAATAACCAGGCGAATACGCGTTAAATTGAAATTGAGTATAAATATGGAATACGAAATTCCAAAACTGTTGTCCCGATACCCATAAAAATAATAAAAAGGTAGAAATCGCATTCTGCTTTTTGAAAGCAAAAAATGTAAGAAGGAGTAGGACGACCATAAACATAAGATTGTTTATATAAAATACACTAACATCCATTTGGCCTTCTAATATAGTAGTGACCCAATAGGAAAATCCGTTTGATTCTTCAATCACATGAAAAAAAAATGCAATCGGAAAGAGCCAAATCAACTTTTGGTAAAAGGAATGTTTTTCAAATTCAATCATATTCTAGTCTCCTATTTACTTCAATTTCCTTAATATGATACAATCTCTACGGAAAATGTATTGATTCCAGCAGCAACAGGTAATCCGGCTATTGGAGTTAATCCACCAGTTTCAGAAATCGTGTAACCAGAAACATTCCCATCTTGTGTATTTGAAGTATACAAATACTTTCCACTTTGGTCTATACTGATCCCAATTGGGCTAAATCCAGAACTAAACGGTGACCCACTAAGAGACGTTAAAGTTCCATTCACTTGGTCAATTTTGTAAGCAGAAATGGTACCTTGTCCCGTTCCACTATTCGCAACATATAAAAATCGATTGAATGGATCAACAAGAGTATAAGCAGGAGCCGATCCTGCCGTAATCGTAGTTTGAGCTGTTAGAGTTCCATTTGTTTGGTTCCTAACAAATGGAAAAACATCTTGTGAAAAATAATTGGCTCCATATACAAATTGTCCATTGGGAGAGATTGCAACGGATATATTGTTCTCACTTGTATTGTAAACACCAATGGATGTTAACGATCCACTAAGAGAATCCAAACTAAATGCTTGGATTCCTGATACATTTGCAGCAGCACCTGTGAGTCCAACATACAAATGCCTTCCAGTTGAATCAAATACCAGCCTACCGACTGCTCCAGAAGTTGGATTCAAAGTTGCAGTAGCAGGAGATATGATTGATATATTTCCAGAGGAATCAATTGCCATTCTATGAATTTGTTGGGTGGTTTCAGAACTCGCAAACAAGTATTTTTCGGAAGGATCCATCACCAATGAATAGGGAGTAGATGGTAAAACCAAATCAGATGATTTAGTCGATAATTCACCATTCTCTGGATTCAGACTCAATGTAGATACAGAAGTATTACCAACATTAGCAACATAAACGATTGTCCCAGTTGAATTCGTAAGTGTAAACCGTGGGCGGTTTGTTAGTTGAAAGGGAGATCCAGGAACGGAGGTAATTTCACCATTGTTTGAATTGATTCGAAATACACTGATGTTACTTGTTGCAGATGTAGTTCCAACATTCGAGACAAGTAAAAAACGGGGTGTCTTGATTCGCTTTTGGAAAACTGTTCCACCACAAAATTGAAACCTATCACTCGTTGCGAGTAAAAGTATGATCGAATCTTTATATGATTTTGAACTCGAATCACAGACAGAATTGAGCTCTTTCGGTTTGCAATGAAAGGTAACTTCCATACAGACAAAAATGCTAATCAACAAAAATAGACGATGGATTGATTTCCCTAGTATGAATCCTGGGGAATTTTGAATCCAAATAATTTGCTTTTTCGATTCCATGGAGAATATAACTTAATCAAACGGAACCAATCAAAATAAAGTCAATTAATTGTTGAATCCAGAAAAATTGGCTCTCCGTAGTTGCCATATCAGCTACAGCAGGGACTGTCGCACCTACATTAACAGCTACAGGTGGCAACCTCCAAATTGTACTATCTTGGGATAAGTCGCAGGTGCAGAATCTTATAACCTCTATCATTCAACTTCAGCAAGTTTCACATCACAAACAGGTTCAAAAATTACTGGGGTGACTTCACCATATGTACACACAGGCCAAGTGGATGCAACTTCAAGGTCATATATCCTTACAGCAGTATGTGGTGGGCAAGAAGGACCAGCTTCGAGCATTCAAACAGCTACGGCAGGTCTTTGCGGTAACAATATCACTCAGACATATGCATCAGAAGCATGCGATGATGGCAATACGATTGATAACGGCAATGGGTGTTCAACTACTTGCAAACGTGTTGGTTTCTGTGGCGATGGTACAAGACAGAGTATTTTTGAAGCCTGTGACTCGTCAGGTGTGAATGCAGTAACTTGTGACTCGGATTGTACAGCTCCAGTATGTGGTGATGGCATTCGCAACGCAGCAGCTGGCGAAGCATGTGACGATGGTAATGTGAACAACGGTGACACTTGCAATAGCACATGTTCTGGACCTTGACCTTTCGAAAAATAGATAAGGTCACTGGATCCATGGTAACATTCAACTCTTCATATCATCATTCTCTGATTTAACATCTAAGAAATAATTTTTTCCCAACAATTGACGGGAATTCTCTTGTCACATAGAAAAAATGGAATCTGCTTTTCAGATGAATTCCTAAAAAAAATTACTTAAGACGATTTAAATTCATTCGAATTAACGATCCCAACTGTCGTAATAGGTATGAAACAAAGGAATCAATTTTTACATCTTCCCAATTGTTTTCGTTTTCACATGACTTTGGCATTCGTATTGAGTGCACTTGCGATTACATCATCTTGTTCAGCCCTTCCAAATGAAATCACAGGAAAGTCGGATGCAGACAATCATATGTTACTCTCCACTCTACTCCTCGTTCAACTCAGCCAAACAAACGTCCCACCGACTGTGAAACAAAATTCAACCTATACAGTTTCCAAATCGACATTTGTGTATGCACAAGCACTAAGCCATTCAAATTGGGGGACAAGCACAACCAGTGTTGTCAATTTAAGTTTAGATTTATATCTACCCGAGAACGCACCAACAAACCGACCTGCTATGGTCCTCATCCATGGTGGAGGGTTCACAACAGGATCAAAAGAAGATACAAACATCGTTGAGATTGCCAATTATTTTGCCAGTCGTGGCTGGGTTTGTATTTCCATCGACTATCGATTGGCATCTGCATACGGTACACTTTCTACTGCCTGGGGTACATATGTGTTAAACTCATCACTTACACCCACAGAAAAACAACAAAGTTATGCCATGTATCCAGCTGCTCGTGATGCAAAGGCTGCTGTTCGTTGGCTTTATGCCAATGCTTCAACATATGGGATTAACACTAATTATGTGACCGCGTTAGGTGGATCTGCTGGATCTTTTTTAGCCAATATGTTAGGGATCACCAATGTAAGCGATTTTCGAGATGAGAATTTAACTTTAACTGATTCCACTCTTTCAACAACAAACCTTACAGCCGGTTCCAAAATCCACACCATCATTGACCATTGGGGTGGGATCAATCATATGACATACCTCCAAGCCATAACAGGACAATCTAGGTTTGATGTTAACGATCCTCCTGTGAGCATTGTACATGGCACAGCTGATGCAGATGTTCCCTTTACACAAGCAGAAGCACTCCGAGATGCATACATTGCTTCCGGGGCATCCTATGAGTTTAATCCACTGGTAGGTGCTGGCCATGGGGCTTGGACTGCTACGATCAACGGTAAAACCTTATCTGAGAATGCATTCCAGTTCATTACTACCAAACAAAAGCTTACCGTTAACTAATTTGATCTTTTAGCGATAGAAGGCACATGCATTTTAGGACATCCTAATCGATACTATGTATGATTAATATATACCTAATTTTTAAAATACTTTCGGTATTTACCTAAAATTGACAACTAACAAATGCAGATTTTTATCTAATTAGATACTATATAATTTATTGACTCGATTTTTTTTGGGTAAATAGAACAATAGTTTGGATGGAAAAGTTTACACGACGACACTTATTACAAAATTAATTTCGCGAGACCAGTCTTCTCATTGTGGAGCCAATTTATTATCGTTTTCCAACTCTCGCTTTGCTTCCGATGGAAGTTTATGGACATCGCGAACCATCCCGACTGGAAATTGGGTATCTATAGCGTACGGTAATGGAGTATTTGTTGCAATTGCTGATGGAGTTGGAAATACAATGGCAGCTACTTCTACCGACGGAATCAATTGGACACAACGAACAATGCCAGTTGGCGCTTGGTGGATTTCAGTTACATTTGGGAAAGGACTCTTTGTAGCTGTTGCAAGTAGCAATAGTACGATTGCAGCTACTTCTACTGATGGCATCAATTGGACACAACGTACGTTACCTTCACCAACAACAGGCTGGCAATCAGTAACATTTGGAAATGGCGTATTTGTTGCCATTGACATTGCGAGCACACGTGCAGCTTCATCTACTGATGGAATCAATTGGACATTAAGGACACTCCCAGTTTCTTCTACTTGGTGGTCAGTCAGCTATGGAAATGGTCTATTTGTTGCTATTACTTTTGGTGATTCCATCGCTGCCACATCTCCTGACGGTATCATCTGGACACAACGTACGTTACCAAGTGCAATCAACTGGCAATCAATCACATTTGGAAATGGTATGTTTGTGATTGTTGCTGATAATAGCAATACCTCGGCAACATCCACTGACGGTATTACTTGGACCCAACGAACACTCCCGCTCAACAGGTATTGGTATTCCGTTACATATGGCAACGGTGTTTTTGTTGCAATCGCTTATAATTCTTCCATTGCCATCACATCAAATGATGGAATCAATTGGACAGAACGTACATTACCAAACGTTGCTGACTGGTATACTGTTGCCTATGGTGATGGAGTATTTGTTGCTGTATCATATGGTTCTTCCTCTGCTGCATCATCCCCTTAATTTTGATATTCTGGGCGCACATTTCCGGCTCTCCTTCGGCGAGGGCGCTCAGTCGATCCGGGGCGCAATGGATCAAAATATTATCCATATTTAAATACTTTCGAATTCAAAATCATCTAGAATCGACGGAATTCTATAAGGTTAATTCTTTTTCGAGATTCTAATTTTAATGAAAGGAGAGAACAAAAAAGTTATATCTCTTTCTGAAATTTTATGACTATATCGAGTGCAGCTGATATGAATACAAATTTCATTCTTTCCATTTTCACTTCCCTTTTACTCAACATCCTCGCCTGTATTCACATTTACTGGGCGTTTGGTGGTTTATGGCCAGGAACCAATCAACAAGATTTAATTAACAAAGTATTTGGACGGGGAAATCAATTTCCATCACCATTCAGCTGTTTAGTGGTAGCGGTTGGATTGGTTTTGTTTTCAAGTTTACCAGTTTTATGGTTGGTTCGAATCAATTTAGATCTAAGTCCGCAAATCACCAATCTGATTCGGTATAGCATGATTTTTGTAGCCATTGTCTTCCTTGTAAGAGGAATAATCGGTTATCTCCCTTGGGTCACCAAACATTGGGAGCCAATATTTGTACGCTATACAAAACGATTGTATAATCCAATTTCTCTTTTGATTGGATTTTCATTTTTACTGATGAGTATTTGATTGGGTGGAACTGAGTGAGGAAAAAACACAATCGATTGTAATTATCGATTGTGTTTTATTCTTGAAACGAATTTAATCGCTTAATTTTTTCGCATACAATAAGTCAAAGCTATGTTTTTAGGACGAGTTTCATTTCCATATCGAACTGTTCCATTAACACCATCTGTAGGACTTCCAATAGTAACAGAACCAGAACCAACATATGCGGTTCCAGCACCACTCCAAGCATTTTGTTGCATGACACTGGCCGAAATTCCTGTAACTTGGTGAAAGTGACCTTGGAAACTATCGTTTTGAAAATCTCCAATTGGTCTTGAACCCGCTTCATCTCTACCTGCTGCACCTGTTCCGATATCATCCCTTCCTCTTACAAAAGCTCCTCTTAAGTTTGGTGTGCCGTTCGTTCCATCTGCAGGTGCCCAACCTTCAGGGCAGTTGTTAAGATAAAATGCAACAACCGCACCTTCGGGAGCAGCAATGAGAAAGTTCTGATTGATCCTTGCAGAACTAATCACTTCTCCTGGAGCAAATAAGTTCATCGCTGCCGCAGCTGCCACTAAACTTGTTGTAAAAAATCCTAAAGTAATCCCAACACCTTTATAAAATCCGCTTCTCAAATATTCTTTAATATTACCTTTCATTTGTTTTTTCCTCTTATATTATTTAAACGTTCTAATTAAAAATACATGTAGAATCAAAAGTTCCTACATCATACGGACAAAGTATTCCAAACCCTTTGACTAAAATATTGTATGTAGATGTAAATCCACCTAAACTTACTGATATTGTGCCTGTTTTGTCTGTTGGAGGATACGATGCGGTGAACTTTCCAAATTCAGAAAATGGATCACCGAAGGCTCCAATGATTGGTTCCGAAGTGAATGTTGGATGGACAAATATGAAATTATTAAATGCATCATAACCTGCTGCATCTAACGCAGTTGTCGTACCAGCATTCACTTGGAATGGATTCGGTAACTCAGCTGAGTTATATAGGACAATCATCCTCACCATAACACCTGGATATACATTAATCGGCATGGAAAGATTTAGATTTCCATAACTTGCTTGGATGTATGATCCACCAATCACTTGGGCAGTATAACGAGCACTTAACCAATTCGGTCGTGATGTTACCCCCTTTCCACCTGCAAATGTCATTGTTTCCGCTGGCACTGGGTAATACGTTGCTGAGGAATTTCCTTTCACTTGAATGGTCAAGTCTCTTGAAAAACCAGCTGTCATCTTGGTGATTGTATTTTGAAACCGAATTGGTGTTACACTATCTCTTATATCACCACTTATGGTATCAAAAGAAGTTGGTGCAGTTGTTGGCCGAGTGACTCTTGCATTTAACGAATCATATACTTCAATATAGTATTCTAAACCAGCTGCAAAAATATCTGTTGCAGGAATTTTAGCCTGGTAAAACTGACCAGTACCATCATTTTCATCAGGCAACATAACAATACTTTTGAAAATAGAACCACTCCCTTGGGTTCTATAATAAAATCTTGCAGTCACAATTGCAGATGCATCCCAATCAAGAATACTCGTTCTTACAACCGCTGGTAGTCCCTCGATCAATCGACCAGGAAAAAAAGTAGCACCACCGATTGTAGGAGGATTGTTAGTTAATACTAAGTTTTGAGCTGTCAGAATATAATTTGAAAAGTGGTAAATAGAAGTTGTGACACAATGGTTCACTAAGTCAACATCACCACCATAACTTATATATCGTTTTGTTGCCGGATCATAGTGCTGGATCTGTAACGTTTTTTCACTCTTGCCTTGCAAAAATTCAGGTCGACCATCATAACATATTTTCATTTCTGCTGGTTTGTTGAATTGCAAATTCTCAGGCCCGAATTTATAGGCAACTTGGAGAGGTACAATCGAATCAGTTGCTGGTGGCAGACTTGTTTCCGAATATGTAATCACAGTTTCTTCATCTAACGCACCTAATGGTATCGTTAAACTCATGGTTGGAGCTTGGATTACAGCGCCAGTTTCAGGTGTAACAACAACCGAACTAGATGCAAAAAAAGAACCAAACATAAACATTTTGTTAAAATTGGAAATCTTGTTTTCGCTGCTACACATTATCAAATTGCAACAACTAACAACAAAGATCACAATCAATACTTTGCGCATGTTTTTTACCTTTTAGTTTTTTCAAATATACGAATCAATTATAGGAATTTCTTGATTCCAATAATTGACAATGTCGCCAAATCTGAGTAATCCGAAAGAAACAGTCAACTAATTTTTCGCATAACATAGAATTTTTAAATATCAACTATTGTTCGTTAATGCAAAATACATATCCATAAAACTTATATTCTTATACTTATCCCTAATTTAGCGAATGAATGATCTATAATATTTGTTATATTATTGTTTATATACAGGACAATTGACACTTGATTGCAAATCTTGAACAGAATTCAAAATGATTTCTTCCTAATTGAGATCCAAAATATCTCTTACAAACAAAAGTTTTATGTAACATTTGCTTAGAAAATTTCTAATTTGGCCTTTCCAAAGTCCAAAATGTACTTCCAAGACAAGACAAAGTTTATATAAAAAGGCGAATGAGAAAAGTTGTCTTTGGAATCAATGTATCGTCGGATGGATTTTATGGTCATACAGGAATGGTTGTCGATGAAGACCTACACCAATACTTCACCAATTTTTTGAAACAATCGGATCAAATCCTATATGGACGAATCACCTATGATCTGATGGTTCCATTTTGGCCTGAAGTCTCAAAAAATAAATCTATGTCTTCCGTTAGTAATGAATTTGCTCACGTTTTCACTTCCCTTGAAAAAATTTTGTTTTCTCATACGGTCACGAAGGTAACAGATCCCAAGACAACCATTGCTACTCGGTCACTCGAGGAAGAAGTGAAATTTCTTAAAAAACAAGTTGGTAAGGACATTAGTGTTGGTAGTTTAAGTATTGCTTCTCAACTTTCTAGCCTTGGTCTAATCGATGAATATCGATTTGTCATCCATCCCGTCATTGTGGGACAAGGTCCCAGGTTATTTAGTGATCATCTTTTGGAAACTCCAGTAAAATTAGATTTGATAGATGTCAAAACGTTTTCCTCTGGGAATATTGCACATCATTACCAAACTAGAAGAGAGAATTAAAGTATGGAACCTACCCTAGAGCACCATCAAAAAATTGCGAAAATGTCCTTTGCCTCCGTATATCCTATGTATGTTGCAAAAGTTGAAAAAAAAGGAAGAACTGTAAAAGAATTAAACCAAGTGATCGAATGGCTCACATCCTTTGATGAGAAAAAAATAAAAGAACTAATCAATGAAAATGTCACCTTTGATACATTTTTCTCAAGAGCTTCATTAAATGAAAATGCATCACTAATCAAAGGAATGATTTGTGGGTATAGAGTCGAAGAAATCCAAAACCCTTTGACAAGGAATGTTAGGTACTTAGACAAACTAGTTGATGAGTTGGCCAAAGGGAAATCCATCGATAAAATCTTAAGAAAATAAATACTTCCTTATAAATATTAAATGAATTCAAAAATAACGATACCTATTCTAATCGTAATTGTTCTTCTCCCATTCTCCATTTTTGGAGAATCAAAACTCTTCATGATGTATGGAATTAAACTCGGTCAAAAACGAAATTTAGTTTCCGATCTTTATGGCAAACCATTTAAATCCCATACATTTGAAGATGGATATAGTTACGATGCCTACAAATTAGAAGAACATATATTAGTTGTGGAATCTGAGAATAAAAGACCAGACTTAGTGTGGGCGATTCAAATCCAAGGAAACAAAAATCCAAAATACTTTGGGCTCAATGTGATAAATTTAGGAGATCCAATAGAAAAGGTTGTCTCTACATTTGGAAAACCGGACGAAATCAGAAAGGCATTTGATGAAGAAACGAAAGAAGAACTAACTTCAATACAATATTACTCATATGATCAAAGTAGAAATTTCAGCATTGAAGTTCAAAATCAAAAGGTTTCAAGTATTAAACTTACTTTTAAAGGCTCAGCTAATGTAAATGAAACACTGGACATCAATGAAACATTTAGAATCTTAAAAGAAAAAAACATATATCAGGTTGCACAATTATTGGATCAAAATTTCATTTTAAAAGAGAAAGATAAAAAAGAATTCAAAATGTCAGGAAATCCAATTCAGACTTTAAATTCTAAAAATGAAATATCCAATCGATTCTTTTTTCTCCAAAACTCCCTTATCAATTTGAATCCAAATGAAATTTTAGAAAACTTAGACTTAAGAAACAACGAACAATACATTTTTGGGAAGTATTTAAAATTTAAATCAGGCGAAGAAATGTTCCATTTATTCTTTTTGAAAACGTATGAAGGATGGACTCTAAAAGAAGTCAATATTGAAACTACTCCTAAATCTTCGGAATAAATTTTTAAGTTAATCCGATTAAACAAGCAAATAACAATTAATCAAGGCAAATCAAATGAAACAATATTCCTTACTATTACTCCTATTTATTTTCCCAACGATAATTTTGGGAGATGAAACCAAACCAAAAACACTCATTGACTATGAACCTATTTTAAGAAATGCAATCACACAATTTGAAACTGTATTTAAATCTTCGCCGACAAAACATGATCTTGTTGAACAGAAAGTAAATTTTATAATAAGACAAGCTATGAAAGGTGAAATTACATTTTTAATCGATGTCAATGGCAATCAAGATCTATCAGCTATGGGTTTTGTTGATTTTTACAATGAAAATAAAAAACCAGCAATTGTCATAGGAACTTACTTTTTAGATCAATTTGAGAAAAATCCAAGTATATTCTATTCTGCCTTAGTCCACGAATTCACACATGCTTATGATTTTTTTAATAGCCAACGGTATTTTTTATTTTATAAAAATAATCGCATCGTAAAGGCACTTTTTGAAGCTGATGCCTATGCAATTGAATCATTGTTCATTCAAAATTACCTTGTTTCTCAAAAAATCAAATTAACAAAATTCGAACAGTTTTTAATGGATGATTTTGAAAAAACACAATTGTCGAAAATCATTTTGATCAATCAAATTGCAAGTTTACCATTATTACACGCATTCCTCGAAATAAGAGATTCTAAAGATTCAATTGAGAAAAAAGTTACTTCATTGAATGACATTGGAAAAAACTTAATTGAAAAGTTCGATTCCATTAAATCTTTAAAAGACTATGATAACAAAATGGAGATTATTGCTTTTTATTTCACATATCATTTACTTTTAGACCAACTAGTTTACGATATTGAACAAAAGGAAAGTGAAGTGATGATTGAACCCGAAACCTTTTCACTGCAAAAATATCCAACACTCTATCAAACCAAAAAACAAATTTCTGAAAAAGTAAAATCTTATGAAAATGAATTTGAAGATTATATCATAAAAGAAAACCAACGAATTCGAACCGAAATATAATTGAATCTACTACGCCGTCATTGCTTTTTGATGTTCATTCACATTTTGGATTCAATTGATTTCGAAAATATTTTATAAATCGAATTGAGTAACTCAGATAGAATAATTGGTTTTTTTACACAATCATCCATTCCATTTTCGAGGTATTCTTGTATCTGTGAATCCATGTTATTAGCAGTTAATGCAATGATAGGCACCCTTTGGTATTCGTCTTTACGATTCCTGATACGTTTGGTAGTTTCCAAACCATCTAATTCTGGCATTTGAATATCCATAAGTATAAGATCATATTTTTTACTATCACTGACAAGAGATGCATCCAAAAGTTGAATCGTTTCAATTCCATTAGAAGCTATTGTTACATGAACTTTTTCTTTCTCTAAGACCTTTCTAACAAATTTCTGATTCAAGAGATTATCTTCAGCAACAAGAACGTTAATGTTTTTTAAATTAAATGTCTCAGGTGATTCTATTCGAGGAATGAATTGTTTAGGAACAGATACTTGGTGGAATGGAATCGTAAACTTAAACGTAGATCCAATATTCAAAATACTATCAACTTTGATTTCTCCGCCCATCAAATTGACTAACTGTTTTGAAATGTATAAACCTAACCCAGCACCTTCAAATCGTTTAGTTCTTGCATCTTCCAATTGAACGAATCGATCAAACAATCTTTTTATATTCTCATCTGAAATTCCTATTCCGGTATCGTGAACACAAAATTCGATAAACTTTCGACTTGGATCTAATTTGACTGCTAATGTAATGATTCCACTTGGAGTAAATTTTAACGAATTACTAATCAAATTGTTTAATACTTGTCTCAATCGATTTTCATCGACTAAAATATGTAAATTTTTATCTTCGATCATAAAATCTAAATTAAATTTTAGATTTTTTTCTATTACATCAGACTGAAACAGTAACTGTATGTCTCTGCAAAGTTTATAGACGTTTGTTTCAGTTGGGATAATTTCTAATTTATGATTTTCTAACTTGGATACATCCAATATATCATTGATGATTGTCAAAAGTGATAGAACAGACTTTTTAGCGTTATCCAAATAATCCTTTTGTTCCAGATCTACATTGGTTTCTTCTAATAAAGTTAACATTCCCAAAACACCATTCATTGGAGTGCGAATTTCATGACTCATGTTTGCGAGAAACTCTGACTTTACACGGTTTGCTTTTTCCAATTCGAAAGTTCGTTTCTCAACAATTTCTTGGATGTTCTTTTCTTTGCCAAGAATAATGAGCATAAGTATTCCAAGGAGTCCTGTTAATAAAGAAGAGATTATGAGTATAAATCTAGAAGCGTTAGTTAAGTTTTTCTCAAAATATTCTTTTGTAGCAACAATTCGAAATGTCAGCAGATGACTTCCGATTTTCATATTATGACTATGAGAAAAATCTGAGAATATTTTCTCCTGCGAAGCAATACAATTGTTATTATATACTTCATTTGTATGTTCATCATCACTTTCTAATATTTGCACACAAAGATTATTTTGATCACTTCCAATTAAAGATTTTTTAATAATAGATTTGATTTTGATCACAGCGGTGGCGAAACCATATTCACCACTGCTTCTTTTTAATGGATAAAAAACTAAAAAACCAGTCTTATCAATATTATCTTGAACTAAATTAATTTTCCCAGTGATCTCTAATTTATTAGATTCCATTGCTTTTAATAAGGCCTTTTTTCGAATTGGATTTGAAAATACATCAAATCCTACTGCAGAATTGTTTCCTTGGATTGGATAAATATAACGAACAAAAATATATTTTTCTTTCGTTGGAGAAAGTTTGTATTCATTTCCTTCCTTAAATTTAATTCCAATCGAACCAGGGTAATCAAACTTTAACTTTGATTCATATTCGATACGTTTTGCATTTGGTAATAGAACATTCCATGATAATGCAGAAACACTTTCTGTTTCATCTAATATTGACTTTGCATATGTATCAAAATCATTTTTACTCATGTTCTTTTGAAGGCCAATAAAGGATCCTAATGACTTAACAACTCGCAAATTTTCCAATATACGGTTTTCTATCTCTGACGATATAATTTGTCCGTCGGACTTAATTCTGTATTGGATAAATTCTTTTTCCCAATCTCTTGTTACAAAAAAAATTGTAAGTGTGAGAATAAATGTACCCATTGTGGCAGAAGTAAATAGAACCAAACGCATTCCTGTTTCTTCTTTTGATAACCATTTGTGAGTCAAAATTAGAATGGGAGTAAAGATGATGATTCCAATTGAATCACCTAACCACCATGTAAACCAAGTTTGGAACAAAAAATCATTATAAATAATACCAAAAGCCAATAATGAAAAGCTACCTATAAGGGAAGACACAATCGCTGCTGATGGGCCGGCTAAAATAAAAAAAGATAATAGATCCCTAACTGAAAAAATATTCAATTTTGAGTCAGAATATTTTTTAAGCAAATAGCCACCAAACAATGCAGAGATGGAATTCCCAATCGAAATAAAAACATTTTGAGGATTTTTTGTGATAGTTTGGAACCAGCTGAAATCTGGATCAAAAAATTGTGTGTTAGTAAAATATGCTGCTAAAAAAAGAGCAATCCAAATTCGATTACCAAAAATTAAGATAAAACCAAGTGCAAAACCTGCTGGTGGCCAAACTGGAGTGCTGTATCCATCAATCGAAGATAGATATAAACTAAGTTTTCCTGAAGTAAAATAAACTACAAAGACAAATAAAAATGCACCTATTTTCCGAAAAAAATAACTCATCTTATCTTCTAAAGAGTGCATACTCCTATAAAGACGAGTAAAAAATTAAGAATCCATACGAATTCAAAATATGAGTATCAATTTTTAATCAAATTTGAGTTTTTAGTGACATATAGATTTGAAAACGTAGGAAATTTGCGAGCATCAGACACTTCTATCTTCAGCAAGCATTCTTATTTTTTCTAATATTTCCCTCCAATTTTCCTCAGAGTGTTTTTGTTGTTCTTCAGAAAAAAATCCAGTTTGGCAAAGACGTAATACGACACCTTCCTTTTTCTCCACCAGATTCATTGCAATGACTGAATAATTTTCGGGTAGGTCAGGCATTCCGGAGAAACTTGATAAATAGGTATACTTTAATTCTTTTTGAAACTCTAAATTCAAAATTGTTCCTTTGTCTTCGTATGTTTTACCATCCCACTCTCCTTTGAACCGAATATCACTACCAATTGTCCAATTGGAAATTGTTTCAGTTCCATATAAATATTCTTTAATGGAATCTGGTGTCACAAGTAAGTTCCAAATTTTCTTTACATTAGAATGGATGAATATATTGAATTCAATTTTTAAGGTTTGATTAATTGATGGCATAAGTTTCATTTGTATCCTTTTTTTTTAGTATAAATGTTAAAAGAAGTTTTGAATTGTAAAAACACGTCAAAAATTGAAATTTGTTTCATGGAGCGCGATAAAGGTTTACCAACAAAAGGTGTTTTACGTCAGAAAAAAACTCATTCCAACACAATCCACCATCGATATTTTCCCAACGAATCTTTACTTTACTTCATTGAACATTTTTGGAGCGTTCAATGGGATTTACCAAAAAATGAAACTTACGTTGCGGAAACACTTCCTTATCCAAGTGTTCATATTGTTTTCGAAAAGAGAAACTCGATTGTTTATGGAGTTCAGCAAAAAAAATTTACGATTTCATTGAGTGGTAAAGGATCGGTATTTGGTATTAAATTTAAACCTGGTGGTTTTTATCCAGTTTACTTGGATAAAATTGCAAAGTTAACCAATAAAAGGATTCCTTTCATTTCGTTATTCAATCTTAAAGAAGATATAAAAATGGAAGCGAAACTTTGTAAAACAACAGATGATAAGTCAAAGATTGAACTTTTCGAATCTTGGATTCAAAATAAATCATTGAAGAAAGAATCAGAAATTGAGGACTTAAATCATATGATTGATGCTATAAAGTCGAATAACTCAATCCTATCCGTTGAACAAATTTCGAAAGCACATTCTATTCAAATCCGTACTTTACAAAGGTTATTTCGTGAATATATAGGTGTAAGTCCAAAATGGATAATCCAACAGTTTAGAATGCAAGAAATAGCGGAACGGTTAGAAAAAGATAATTCGATTCATTTCGCTGATTTTGCAAATGAATTTGGTTTTTTTGACCAAGCTCACTTCAACCGAATGTTTAAAAAAATGATAGGACTGAGTCCCGAAAAATATCTAGAATCATTAAAATAAACTCTGCAGTAAATTTAAAATTCACTACAGAGTTTATTAGATCTATTTAGTTTCTAAGTTCATACCGAATTGATACCAATTTACTTTTCTCGTAAAATGCATTACAAGCGCTAATATCATAAACAATGTAATTGAGCCAAGTAACAATGCCTGGTCTTCTGATGCCAATATGATATACAAAAATGAATATAAAAAGAGATAATATATTCCTGTCAAAATCCCTTTTTTCTTATTCTTTAAAGCATGGATTGCATAATAACCAATTAATATAGTCACAGAGAGAGAAGAGATCATGTAAGCAACGAAGTATCCGATATGTTCCGATAAGGATAGATTGAGAACATAAAAAATAACCATTGCACATCCAATTAAAACATATTGAATTGGATGTAATAAGATACCACCGAACACTTCCATGAGAAAAAATAGTGTGAAACTTGTGACGATAAAAAGTAATCCATACTTTACTGATCTTTCTAATTTTAAATAATGATCTACCGGAATCAATAGACTAACTCCAAATGCAGAGTTATGAATTGAGTTAAGGATCGAATCATCTAAGGAATGAATCACTTGCGGAAACGAACGAGAAAAATAAGAAGTTTCCCAAAGAGAACGAAAACCACCATCAAAAATTTCTCGATCAACTGGCAATATATTTCCATTGAAAGAAGGATCTCTCCAATTCGATTCCATCATCATTTTTGTTTTTTTTCCAATCGGAATGATTGAGAATGTATCAGATCCTTTTAAGGAAACATCCATATTAAAAACGGAATTCCCTTCATTCTCCTCCAAAGGAATCGGAAGGCTCATTCCCGAAGGAAAAAAGTTTGATTTTGTGCCTGGTGTAAATGTTTTCTCTTTGCCATTCCAAGTTAGTTTCAAGTCACCACCTAATCCTTTTAAGTCGGTTACTGAAACAATGATTCTAGCATCATCCCAATAAATATATGTTGTATCTAATGGAAAATCAGTTGATTTAACTGGCGAAAACTTTCCCTTAACATTGATTTTACTTGTATAAAGTGGAATATGATAAATCCCTCTTTGTCTTTCTTCGGTTACCATACCCACTTGGTATCCAAGATCTTCGGGTAGAAAATAAGCATACTCTGTAATATAATCCCACTTTTCTTTGGATTGTGCGTTCCCTGACTTTGGAATCCGTATGTTATATGGGATGACTAAAATTGGTCCGAGGAATGTTTGGTTTTGACTCCACTTCTCTCCTACTTCAGTAACTGCATCTATTCTAGATTGATTTCTTTCTTCGATTAAGGAACCGACCATAGAAAGGGGAATGATAAATAATATGATCATCACACCGAGGATCATAAGACGTAAATTGATAGACGAAATTAGTTTGCTCATACAAAACTCCTACAGATTTACTGTAAATGAAATTGGTGAGCTAATTATGATGACAATGTGAGGATTGTGTGAGGACTACGATTTTTGGAACAAAATGCTCACTTCCACTCCCTTGGGTGTTCTATTTTGTATCTTCAATTCTGCTTTATGAAAATCTAAAATTTCTTTTACGATGCTTAACCCAAGGCCAGAACTTTTTCTCTGACCAATTGGCCTAGGTAAGGAAAAAAATTTATCCGTAACCTTTGTTAAAGCATATTCAGGAATCAATTGACCTTGGTCAGAAATGATTAATTTAGCTTGGGAATGAGAGATAGATTCTAATTGGATCGTAATCAAATCGCTCGGATTTGCAAATTCAATTGAGTTACGGATGATGTTTTCAATGGCCATCCTTAGGTAGTTTTGATTTCCTTTAATCATTACCGAACCTTCTGGAAATATTTTTTTCACTGATAAGGATTTTCTTTCCAATTCAATTTCAAATCGGAACAATATTTCATTTAAAAATGAACCTAAATCAATAGTGTCATTTAATTCGATTGAATTTTTCCCTTCTAAAGAAGATAATTCTAATAATTGATCGATAAGATTTTGGATCCGTTTCGCCTCAGAATCAATTGTGTTTGTTAGTCGTTCTATCTCATTTGGATGCGAGTGTATTAATTCTACTGCTGCAAGTATAGAAGACAAAGGACTTTTCACTTCATGAGTTAATGTCTGCACATATGATTCTACATATTTTTTTCCTTCCAACTCGACTACTAGTTGGTCAACTTCCTTTCCCAATTCGTTTAGTTCTTTCATTCCTAATTTTGGAAACGGTTTTTTCTCCTTATTTCGTAAGGCTGTAATGTATTTAGACAAACGCAAAATGGGTCGAAAACTGATATAAGCAAGCATACTAAATACAATCGCAATGGATGAAGCTACGATTAAGGAGATTCGCCAAAATTTATGTTTTGCTTCCTCGATGAATGGAATGACACCTATTTTCGGTTTGATGACCGTTAAAACACCAATAATCTGATTTTGAAACCGAATGGGAGAGGCAATGAACAATGCTCCTTCTTTTTCAGTTTCGATCATTTTACTGGATCTAACTCCATATTTTCCTTTTAACGTTAAATAAACGTCATTGTATTTGGAATAATCTAGACCTTCACGATAACTTTCAGAATCAAAAATTACGATTCCTTTTGCATCAGTGATGTACATTTGAAGATCTGCATTTGTTTTTAATAATGAATAAATTTTTGCTTCAAAATTACGATTCCGCACATTTTGAAATGGTTTTCTAAATAATGATTCAGCTAAAGATTTAAGATGGTACCTTTCGTTCGGATTTGCATTAATTTGTTCTTCAACAATTGCAGAAAGGACATGAGTTGTGTCGTTTAATGATTCCTCGATTGTTTCCATATAACGAGGACGAATTGATTCTTCGGTTTTATCGATTAAGTAATAAAAACCAATAGATAGGATAAAAAAAAACTGATGATAATTCGTAACCAAAGATTCATATGATTTCCTTTAATCCATATCCTTGACCTCTTCTAGTTTCTATTGGATCAAAATTCGGATCTAATTCTTTAAATCTAGCTCTAATATTTTTAATCACAGTATCCACTGCACGATCAAAACTATCTTCAGGTTCAGTCCAAACATTGTCCATAATTTCTTCTCTCGTAAAGATTCGTCCAGGCCACTTAAAAAACAATTCCATCGTTTTGTATTCGTAAGGTGATAAATTCAGCGAATTTCCATTGAAATAAATTAGTTTTTTCTCCAGTGAGATTCTAATTTTTTGATTGGAGATCGGTTCATTAGAGACTGGATTTTGTGTTCGCCTAAGAATGGCTCTTATCCTTGCCAAAAGTTCTCTTGGACTAAATGGTTTGACTATATAATCATCAGCTCCAATTTCCAATCCGAGTACTTTATCGATTTCGAAATTTCGAGCTGTTAAAAATATCACAGGGATTTGGTATTTTTGACGGATTAATTTTAGAACTTCAAAACCATTTAAGTCAGGCAATCCAATGTCCAAGATCACAATTGAGATTTCAGCTGTCACCATTTTAAGTCCTTCTGATCCAGTGGATGCGATTGTCAGTAAAAATCCCTCTGACTCTAATGTAATTTGAATGGTCTCCTGTATGCCTGGTTCATCTTCGATGAGTAAAATTTTGATCATAGAAAATTAAATGAGTTCCCATTCGAATGAATGGAAACAATCAAAACATAGTGAATCAATATTGGTGAGAAATGCAATCAGTATTCGAAAACAAAAAAAGCATTTAACATCAATTCACAATCTTGTGGAACTGAATGAACTGTTTGGTTAATTCTTTTTTCTCATCCAATTCAGTACTTTCCTAGAGGGAAAGTACAATAATCCTATCAATACAAAAACGGGAGTCATCCAAACCAAAACATATGTGAGTTCTAAAAACAAATTGAAAATTCCTACAAATGCATTTTGGTATTGGGGTACGATGATTTTGTCAGCAGGAGTGGGAATGCTAAAGCTGACATTTAATGTAGCCCATTTTACTTTATCATTGATTTTCCATACTTGAAGTTCTGTTTGGTCGATCTCATTTTCACTTTCCGTAATTGCTTCTTCAATTGCAGACCAATTCCTTGAGTTACCTGTTGTTTGGTGATTGGCAGATACCCTTCTTTGGTAACGAATTTTTTCTCGGTTGGTTTTAATTTTCTCCCAAACCATTCCTTCTGTGTGATCAATCGTACTTATATTCTCACTAAGTAATGTCCCATACGTATCCAATTCCAATAATGCATCGTATAGTTTGTCAGAACGAATGTGCATTTTCACATTCATATAGGGTGATTCCGAATTCATCGCTGAACTATTTTCAATAAATCCATACTTACTCACAAAAACCAAAAAATCCTTTCTGGTTTTGATTAAATCCGAGGTTTGGTAACTTAAATCCACTTGGAATTCCAATAAACGATCTTGGTTATTTTGGATCGGAAGGAAAACAGGCCCAATGGTCGTTTCCTTCATCTGTGGAATGGAATCGGCACTTTCTTCAAATGAAGGAGAACTCGGTGCTACTTTTTTTTCTGCAGAGGCACTCGCAATTTTTCTCTCTTCCGATGCCACGGACATACTTTCCTCTTGTGCATTTCCGCAGCTCCAAAAGAAAAATAAAATAAGAAGGTAAAATGGTAATTTTATTTTTTTCACAACAAATCCTAATCAAAACAATCTAATTATCATTAACAAACAATCGGCAATTTATTCTCAACGAGAATGGATTGCTCAAGTTAAAAACAAATATTCATCCCATCGAATCCGATACTAAATCTCCTAAAGGATACGTTTGGTTAGAAAGGATTGTTTTGTGATTTCAAAGGGTACTGTAATTTCTGCAGATCCAATCCCCCCACTAACAACATCAACTAAATTGTTTTTGTAATACATTTCATTGACAACAAATGGAACAATATCCTCTGAAAGTGGATTGATTACTTCTAAAACATCTCCCTTTTCTATTTTGTTTTTTACTTCAATGATAACTCTTTGGTTCTTATGTTGGTATCCATTGACAAGACCTACGTAATGATGAGTTTTTTGTAGACTCGTTCCAAACTCATTGTTTTGAAAATTTTGTTCTTCTACTGGTATTTGGTCTTCCATATCTCTTGTTAAAAAACCTGAAAAATATTTTCTGGAAGAAAGTTTATCCAATTCTTCCAACCATTTCCGATCAAAACTCTCTCCACGTTTGATTCCATCTAATGTATTTCGATAACTTCTGGCAACCATGCCAACATAAAAATCATTTTTGGTTCTCCCTTCTACCTTTAGAGAATCGACTCCAGCATCACATAACTCTTGTAAAAATTCAATGGCACGTAGATCTTTGGAATTCATTAAAAATGTTCCATCCTCATCCGTTATCAGTTCCATGGGTTCATCATTTTGTTTTGGATTTGTAACATACACTTTATATAAATCACGACATGCATTATTACAAGATCCTTGGTTTGCATCTCGATTTTTAAAATAATTGCTCATAAAACACCTTCCACTATGAGCAATACAGATAGAACCATGAACAAAAACTTCAATCTCCATATCAGGTACTTTATCTTTTATCTCTTTAATTTCAGGAATGGATACCTCTCTAGACAAAATGACTCTTTTTGCACCATATGCCTTCCAAAATTCAACTGCGGCATAGTTCATTGTATTTGTTTGTACCGAGATATGGATATCTAAATCAGGATATGCATTTTTAGTAATATGAATCAATCCAGGATCTGCCATAATCAAAGCATCAGGTTTTAATCTTGCCATTTGTTCTAAATACTTATGATAAGAACCAAGTTTCGAGTTACGAGGTATGTTATTGACTGTAAAATAAATTTTTTTATTGAGGTTTCTTGCGATCGTGATTGCTGTCTGTAAATCCTCCATTGAGAATTCATTCTCTCTGGCACGTAATGAATAACGTGGAACTCCACAATAAACTGCGTCTGCTCCATACAAATAAGCAATGTTTAACTTATCTAGGTTCCCAGCAGGCAATAAAAGTTCTGGAATGTTTCTAAAAGATTTCATATGCATATTCCATTCGAAAAAAGTTATATCTTATCTAAAAGGAAAATATGATTCTATTCGTTTAGAGTGTTTCTAAAATAAAAAATAGAAAGACAAAAGATTCTCATACATAAACTTGAAACCACAATGTTGACTTATTTCATTTGTTTAACTTTCCATATCCTTGCGGCAATGGTTTGGGTTGGAGGTATGATCTTCTATGTGATTGTAGTGATGCCTGTCATTCGTAACCCAAAATTAAAAGAACAGAAGTTAACCTTACTTCAATTAACTGCCCTTCAATTTCGAAAAATTTCCTATATTCTATTTTTTATTTTGATCACTACTGGTTTCGGAATATTAGTTAGCAAAGGTTTATTAAGAGAGGACAATCTCTTTACTTTTTTTACGTCTTCGATTGGTTTTATGTTTAGCCTAAAGATTGGATTGTTTGGATTCTTATTTGTTTCTTCTGTGTATCATGATTTTGTTTCTGGTCCAAAAACATTTCGCTATTTAGAATCTGATCCCGTTCAATATGAACGGTATAGAAGGATGTCTGGTTTATTTGGCCGATTCAATTTATTACTCTCCTTATTCATTGCATTTTTAGGAATCATTGTTTCAAGAGGAGTCTCGTTCTTTTAGAATAAAATCCTCTTGACACTTCCGGTCTGGAAAATCGACTCAAATTAATGATTCCGAGTCGCAATTTCAAATTTATATTGATTCTAATTTCGATTGGGATCATTGCAAATATCCCTTCCAAAATAGAGGCGTTCCAAGGAATCATGCAACCAGCGTTTGGTGCAAGGCAAGCGGGCATGGGTGGGGCATTCCAAGCAGTTGGTGGATCAGTAATGGATTTAGAATCAAACCCATCCCATCTTGCACGTGTTCAACGAACGAAATGGGAATTGGGATCTTCATTTCATTTCCCAACCATTGAATATAATGATAGTTATATAGACCAAAATCCTTTAAAATCATACCAGAATAAAATTGTAGAAAACCCAAGAGCTGTTTTACCTTATCTAGGGATCATCAAACCAATCACTGAAAACATTAGTATCGGTTTTGCTTTGTATGCACAAGGAGGTGGAGGTGGTCATTTTAAGAATATCAAACGATTCACTCCAGATGGTCGGACAATTAATGATACATTTAATACTGTAATTCCAGTCATTGGCGAAACAAATTCAGCAGTGGAAGACTTAACCTTTCGGTTTATGACCGTCAAATCAACATTTGGTGTCGGTATCAAACAGGGGAAATTTGCATTCGGGCTTGGATTGGATTTTGTTTATGGTTTTATGCAATTAAAACGTACCTACCAGGATGAAACAAGAAGTCTTACGATTCCTGGTGGAATCAGATACCAAAGTGATTCTGCTTTTACACTTGGAGGTAAAATTGGATTTTCTTATGATATTACAGAAAACATAAGAATCGCATACTCATATACTTCTAGAAATGTATTACCTTTAGATGGAACCATGCATGTGGATTCCTATTTGCCAGAACGATCCTTCGGGACAAGAGTCTCTCGTTTTATGATTTGGCCAGATAAACATATCGCTGGAATCTCTTATCACAATGACCGATGGATTATCGACATGGACATTAAATACATTCCATGGTCCGAAAGTTTTAATTCTAGCAAATTTCGACTAGAAGATGTTTGGGTGAGAACTCCTGTTGGGGTCGAAACAAATGCCTTTCAATTTAATTTAAATTGGAGAAATCAAACAGTTCTCGCTTTGGGAACCGAATACAAATGGAATGAAAAATATAAAACACGAATGGGTTATAATTATGGAAATAATATTATTCCCGCAAGTGGAGTAAGTCCAATGTTAGGTGCAAGTATAGAACATCATTTGTCTTTAGGAGGAAGTATCACATGGAATGACACGTCATTTCATATCGCATGTGAATATGGATTCCCTAAAAAAACGGTTGGAGGTAAAACTTCTGACTGGACATTATCACACTCTATCTTTTCTACTTCTGAAATACATCCTTTGCAATATTCGTATCAAAAATCGATGAGTGTCTTTAGCATTTATTTAGGACTAGAACAATACATTTAAAGGAAAATTTATGAAACATTTACATTTAGCAAAAGTTGCAATTTTATTATGGTTATTCACAATGATAACCTTGGGTTATTTTTTTTACTTTGGTAATACGACAAAATCTCTTGATACAAGAACTGCAATTCGTTTAACGCCTGCTGAACGACAACTGGTACTGACTGAAATGAGAGCATTATTGGAAGCACTGAATGGTATGTTGGCTGGTCTTGGTGAGAAAGATTATGAAAAAGCAGCTAAGTCTGCAGACGCCGTTGGTATGGGACTTGTGGCAAGTTTAGAACACCAAGAAAAAACAATTTTGTTAAAACTTCCTGTTTCATTCAAAAAATTAGGTTTTGGAACACATGAAAAATTTGATGAAATCGCTTCTAAAATCCGTAAAAAAGAAGAGATCCATACTCTTTTAAAGGAAATGGATGAACTTACAAAAAACTGTGTCGCATGTCATGCTGGTTATAAAATCGAATTAGAAACAGAAGCTAAATAATTTATAATTTAGAAACATGCCAAAAATATCGAGATACTTTATCAAATCAGGAATGTTATTTTTGTTTTTTGGTGTTGTGATCTATACCTTGAGCGAATTTCCTGAATTACATTTCAAAGTACCACTCCTACCAGTTTATTGGCATATGATCGCCATTGGGTGGATCACACAGATCATTATGGGTGTTTCACTTTGGATGTTTCCGAAAGGAAAAAACTCCATCTCGAAAAATGGATCTACTTTATCTTGGATTTCTTATATTTCCCTAAATCTCGGATTAGTGTTTCGATTTTCTACTGAACCATTTCTAAATGTTGATCGCGAAATGGTTAAGATTCCATTTTTACTTTCGATTTTTTTACAAGTTTTGGGTATCTTATGTTTTATCTTAGAGATATGGCCAAGACTTACACATATGAATAGGAAACCTTCTTAAGTTATGTTCCCAATTCAATCGGTTTGGTTATTGAGAATTTCATTAGTTTATCTGCTGTTAGGTACCTTATTAGGTGCGCTTCTCATGTCACAGAAAATTTATTTATGGGATCATTCACTTTGGTTTCTTTTACCAATTCATTATTCGATCATGGTTTGGGGATTTTTCATTCAATTCATTATGGGAACTGCCTATTGGATGTTTCCAAAACATTTATCAGATTCACCGAGAGGTTCTCAATTTCAAGCGTGGTTACTGTTATATTCTTATAATATTGGTTTCGTTTTTTTTCTTGTGATTCAAATAACTCAATTGCCAAACGATTTTGAACGAGTCGCCAAAATACTCATTAGTTTAGCAATTGTAATGTTTATCAAATTAATGTGGGTTAGATCTATTTCTTACAATTCTTAATAAAGATTATAAGACTAATTTGATAAAAGGTTTATAATTCATATCCTCTTTTAAAATATGATTGGATAACCAAAGTCTCAAAAATTGAATCAGATCGCTAAAGAATTGGTTCAATTCGGCATCATCTGTTACTAAATTACCAGTTGTTAATCTTTTTTTCAGTTCCAATATTTTATCAGTAAAACGATCATGTTGTTTTTTGTGAGCTTCCAATTCTGGGTATTGGTTCAACTCCATCACTCGTTCTTCAATCAAAAAATGACTAATGGTATAGTCTTCTAATTCAGAAACTGCATCAATCAGTAACTTTGTATGATTCGATAAATGAGTTTTGTTTTCCTCAAAAATGGATTCAATTTGATTGATGAGTCGAAACAATTTTTTATGTTGAGAGTCAATCTCTGAAATATTGGTCTCATATTTAACGTCCCAATTTGCGATCATAACTACCTCTTACTTTCCATTTTTTCCTAACACCCTTAGAAACAAGGTTTAAATCCTTAAAACCCGCCAATCCACCTAGAACTTCGATTGATAAATATCAACCAAATCTTCCCTGTTCCGCTTGATCCAGATCAATGTAATTCATCTGAGACTGGTATTAAATGATACTAGATTTAAAAATTGGGCGGAAACAAATGAAAAACAGATTCTTACAAATAACAATGATTATAATCCTCCTCAGTTTTGCTATTGTAGGCACAAACTGTGGAAAAGGTGACGATGCAGATGCAGGAAAAGGAATCTCTGCTGTATCTGATGATAAGTCACAACAGGATGTTCTGAAAATTGCGATTGGATCCAAAGACCATACCACTCTTGTTGCAGCCGTCCAAGCGGCAGGTCTTGTTGATTCACTAGCAAACCAAGGACCATTTACAGTCTTTGCACCAACAAATGATGCATTTGCAAAATTACCAGCAGGGACAGTCGATGATCTTCTGAAACCAAGCCAAAAGGATACTTTAAAAAATATTCTAGAGTATCATGTGGTGGTTGGTAACCTAACGGAAGCTATTCTAAAATCTGAGTTCACTGGAAAAGACGATGAACTTGGTATGGCAAATGGTGCTCACACCAAAGTAACCGTTAAAAATGGAAAAACACTAATCAATGGCGCAACCATCATTGTTTCCATTCCAGCAACAAATGGGATCATCCATGTTGTGGATACAGTGTTACTTCCACCAGAAAAAAAATAAGTCACTATCAATCAAAGGAGCAGTAACAATGAATCGATACAAATCAAAAGAAGGATCCATTCGACTAAAAATCGGAATCACAATGGGTCTCATATCGTTTTTAACAATTTTCGCTTGTGGAGGAGAGAAATCAGAAGAAACACCTACATCTAACGCTGGTTCAAAGGGAATTGGTCCCGTATCTTCAGTCACTATTGGTGCACTTGACCAATCAATGGCTGATAGAGGGAAAAAACAATTTGAAGCAAAGTGTTCAGCATGTCATAAATTTGAAGAAAAGGTTGTAGGCCCAGCTCTTCAACGTGTTACACAAAGAAGAACTCCTGAATGGATCATGAATATGATTCTAAACCCAATGGAGATGACTCAAAAAGATCCAATTGGACAAGAGTTACTTGCTGAACACCTCGTACAAATGACATTCCAAAATGTGAAAGAGGAAGAAGCGAGAGAGATACTCGAATACTTCCGTAAAATGGATTTAAAATAGGTAACCATATGTTAAAAAAATCAAACATAATTGTTGTTACACTAGGAATTGCCCTTTTTGCATTGATACCAAATTGTAAAAAGGGAGCTGCAACAGCCACATTAGCTTCAGATGCAGCATCTAGAGTGTATGTAGCTCCAGGAGAAAAGGATGAAGTATATGCCTTTTTATCTGGTGGATTTAGTGGCCAGATGTCTGTGTATGGAATTCCATCAGCTAGACTTTTCAAAATCATTCCCGTGTTCTCTGTATTTCCAGAGAATGGTTATGGTTTTGACGAAGAAACCAAAGACATGTTAAAAACAACTCATGGATATGTTCCATGGGATGATAGCCATCACGTTGAAGCTTCGATGACAGATGGAAAACAAGATGGACGTTGGATGTTCTTAAATGCAAACAACACCCCAAGACTTGCAAGGATTGATCTAAAGTCTTTTGAAACAAAAGAAATTTTAGAAATTCCTAACACTGCTGGTAACCATGCGTCACCTTTTGCAACTGAGAACACAGAATACTTAATGGCAGCAACACGATTTTCTGTTCCTGTTCCACAAAGTAATGTTTCTATAGATAGTTTTTCCAAAGGTGGGTTCAAAGGAACAGTCACTATGGTCAAAGTAGAGAAAAACACAGGAAGACTTTCTATCGAATTGCAAGTGTTAGTTCCTGGTTTCGATTATGACCTTTCCCATTGTGGGAAAAAGAAATCTCATGACTGGTGTTTTTTCAGTAGTTATAACTCTGAACAAGCACACAAAATGTTAGAAGTTGGAGCTTCCAAAAAAGATAAAGATTTTATCTTAGCATTCAACTGGGTTCGAGCAAAAGAATGTAAAGACCAAGGTAAAACCTACAACTTTGGTGGTGAATACGTTAATAACTTTAAAGAAGAAAACAAACCAGCCGTCTCAACAAAGTTAAGTGGCGTCAAGATGTTAAATCCTAAAGATTGTCCAGGTATGATGTATTACATGCCAACTCCAAAAAGCCCACATGGAACCGATGTTGACTCAACAGGCGAATACATTGTTGGTGGCGGTAAATTGGCTTCTGTCATTCCAGTTCACTCATTCAGTAAAATGATTGAAGTGAAGGATAAAAAAGAACATCACTCAACTGAAATTGAGGGAATTCCAGTTCTTAAGTATGAATCAACACTTGCTGGTGAAGTACAAAAACCATGTCTTGGACCACTTCATACAGAATTTGATGGCCAAGGTTATGCATACACTTCATGTTTTGTGAGCTCGGAAGTTGTGAAATGGAAACTTGGAACATGGGAAGTTGTCCAACACTTGCCAGCATATTACAGCGTTGGTCACTTATCAATCGTTGGTGGAAGTTCAACTGAACCTTACGGTAAATATCTAATTGCGATGAACAAAATCACAAAAGATCGTTATTTACCAGTTGGTATGGAGTTACCACAAAGTGCGCAACTTTATGATATCTCTTCTGGGAAAGCAGAGTTACTCTCCGATTTTCCAACAGTAGGTGAACCACATTATTCACAAATGATTCCAGCAAAACTCATCATGGATAAAACAGCTAAGTTGTTTCCATTGGAAGAGAACAAACACCCTTATGCGACAAAAAGTGAAAATGATGCAAGGATTGTAAAACTAGGTAACACTACTCACATTTACATGACTGCTATCAGATCTCACTTCAAACCAGATATCATTGAAGCAAGGACTGGAGAAACATTGTATTTCCATGTTACTAACTTGGAACAAGACTATGATATCCCTCATGGATTCGCAATCGGTGGAGCACCTAACATGACAAACTTACTAATCATGCCAGGTGAAACAAGAACCTTCAAGTGGGTAGCTCCTAAACCAGGAATTTATCCTTTCTATTGCACTGATTTTTGCTCTGCTCTACACCAAGAGATGCAACAATACATCCGTGTAAGTCCGTGAACAATATGAAAGATTTACTTTTCCAAACGTTAAGTAAAAAAAACCGACTCCTAATCTTAGGGGTCGGTTTATTCCTCGTGTTGGTCTATTTTATCCCAATCTGGGCTATCTCTATTTCAGCACCTCAATACCCTGAGGGACTTGGAATGCAAATATGGATCAATCAGATCACTGGCGCAACTCCGTATGATTTAAAAAATATCAATTTGTTAAATCACTACATCGGTATGAAAGAAATCATTTCAGAATCAATCCCTGAACTTCTTTTTATGCCTTATGTTTTAGCATATTTGATTATTGGTGCCTTTATCACAGAATTAGTTCCGAAAGTTGGAATGGCAATTCTTGGTATCATCAATCTAGTCATCGTTGGGCTCGTTGGTTTGTTTGATTTTTGGAGATGGGAGTACAATTATGGACACAACTTAAATCCAGATGCTCCTATCATCATTGAAGGAATGGCTTACCAACCTCCACTTCTTGGTTGTAAAGTGATGTTGAATATCACTGCTTGTAGTTATCCTTCTTATGGTGGTATGATTTTGGCATCTAGTCTCGTCTTACTTGTCTATATCCTATGGGATGAAAAACGAAGGAAAAAATCAAATGTGGTTTAAACATCATAAACTCATTTTTTTCACACTCACAGTTGTTCTTTGCAACTGTGGGGAGGTGAAACCAGAAGCTCTTACTATAGGAGAAAAAAAATGTGACCATTGCTCCATGTCCATCGTTGATATGAGATTTCATACGCAACTTATCACTTATAAAGGCAAACGATATCATTTTGATGCAATAGAATGTGCAGATCAATTTATAAACCAAAAACAAATGAAACCAAAACAGATTTGGGTTTCAAATTATTTACAATCAAACGAATTTATACCGAAAGAAAACGCAATCATCATCCAAACCAATAAAATTCGATCTCCTATGGGCGGGGGATTAGCCGCTTTTAAATCTCATGAAGACACAATCCCTTTTCAAAATTAATGGGTGTAGCTTTTTCTCTAGTAAGATACCAAACCAATTGAAATACAATTTTCTTATAATCATACTCTTCTTCATTCATTTATTTCCTTCATCGATCGTTGGAAAAAATATCACAGTTTGCAAAACATGCCAAGTATCCTCTCTCAAACAGGCGATTCAAATTGCGAGTGAAGGCGATACAATCCAAATTCAAAAAGGCATTTACCAAGAAGGATTCATTCCCATCGCAAAATCAATTTCGATAATTGGTGAACCAGGTGTCATCATAGATGGTTTAAAAGAAAAACATGTGTTCGGAATCTATCATGATTTTGTTAAACTTCAAAACTTAAAGATCGTTGGAAGTGGAATCTCTGATTTAGCTGAATATGCAGGTGTGTATGCAGAAAAAGTAAAACATTGTTATTTCGAAAATTTGGAATTGGAAGACAATGTATATGGTTTTTATCTTTCTGAATCATCAGAGTGTCTCATTCAAAATAGTTCTTCCATTGGAAATGCAGAAAACGAAGTTTTGGGAGGAAATGGAATTCATTTGTGGTCATCCCATAACAATCAAATTATCGGAAATCACTTAGAAAAACATAGAGATGGAATTTATCTAGAATTTTCTGAACATCTAAAAATTGAGAACAATGAATCGAAAGAAAATATCAGATATGGAATGCATTTTATGTTTTCCAGTGAAAATCGTTTTACAAATAATATTTTCAAAAACAATTCCGCTGGTGTTGCAGTTATGTATAGCAAAAGAATACTAATGGAAAAAAACCAATTTATCGAGAATTGGGGTGAAAGTTCGAATGGAATTTTGTTAAAAGATATGACTGAAAGTGTATTATCAGAAAATTTATTCCAAGGAAATACGATTGCAGTATTTGCAGATGGCATTACAAAAATAGAATTCCTAAAAAATAATTTCATCGATAACGGATGGGGAATTAAAATTTTAGGGAATACTGATCATAACAAAATTCAAGATAATAATTTCATTCAAAATGTTTTTGATATTAGTACGAATACAAAATCAACAACCAATGTATTTTTAAATAACTATTGGGATCACTATGAAGGATACGATTTAAATTTAGACCAATATGGAGATGTTCCTCATAAAACAATACACTTCTTTGGTTATTGGATTGCCGTTTATCCTTTTCTCATGATACTGTATGAATCACCTGTTGTCTTATTCCTGCAAGGGATCGAAAAAGCATTTCCCATCGTTACGCCCATTGAGTTTGAAGACAAACAACCAAGAATGAAGGTTAGAATATGATAACAGTGAATGATTTATATATCAGTTACGGATCTAATTCATTTGCAGTGAAAGATGTAAACTTTTCCGTAGAATCAGGAAACATTGTATCCATCATTGGTCCAAATGGTTCTGGAAAAAGTTCTCTTATTAAAGGTATTCTAGGACTTGTCCGTCCGAATAAAGGTTCCATACAATTTAATGGGAAAGAAGAAAATTCGTATACAATCGGTTATATGCCACAAACTCCTCGATTCCCAACGAATATCAAAGTGAAAGAACTCATTTCATTTTTTAAGAAATTAGAATCAGTTGATGAAACGAGATTTGATAAATTATTCAATTTACTTGATTTAAAACACCATCAAGAGAAAAAAATCGGAAACCTCTCTGGTGGAACCAAACAAAAAATCAGTATTTTACAATGTTTTTCAAAACAAAAAGACTTATATGTGATAGATGAACCAACTGCAAGTTTGGATCCATACATTTCACATTTATTAAAAAATCTTTTGATCGAACAAAAAAACCAAGGATCACTTGTATTATTTTCCACCCATATTCTATCCGAATTACAAGAATTAGCAGATCGATTTCTATTATTATCTGAGGGTTCGATATTAATTGATGATACACCTAAAAATTTCCTAGAAAAAAACAACAAAGTGACAATGGACGAAGCTTTGATGCATTTCTGGAATGAGGAATACAAAACCAAAGTATGAAAGAAATATTACTTTTCGAAATCAAAGAGAACATCCGAAGCAGATGGATTTTCATTTATTCCGGACTCTTAGCCTTTGTCATGATAGTATTGAGTTTTTTTGGAGACCAAAATGGCATCCGATTACTAGTGAGCACAATGAACTTAACTCTAATTGTGATTCCACTGTATTCCATTACCTTTTCTGGAATGACATTCTTAGAATCGATGCCATTTTCTGAAGTGTTATTGTCAAAATCTGTAACACGTAAGTCCTTATTCTTTGGAAAATTTTTTGGAATTACAACTTCTTTATCCATCGGACTTTTACTTGGACTCGGAATCCCTGGTTTCTTTTTATTTATGAGTGATGCTAAATTTCTTTTTTTATTTTTGGAACTATTGATTTTTGGAATCTTTTTAACTAATATTTTTGTAGCATTAGCTTTTTTAACCTCGTCTTTTATCAGAAGAGGTGAAATCGTACTCACCATTTCTTTGTTAGTATGGTTGTATTTCTTTATCTTCTTTGATGCTATCGTGTTTATGTTGAGTTTGTATCTTGGTGACTATCCAATTGAAATTCCATCACTGATCATTATCTTACTAAATCCAATTGATTTGGTAAGGATTTTCATCCTATTACAAACCAGTGCGGCAGCCTTACTTGGTTTTTCAGGGGCCATTTTACTCAAAACTTTAGGAATGGCAGGTGTTCTTTTGATCACCATATTGTTCCTTTCGTTATGGGTGAGTATTCCTCTCTTAATCTCTTATTTAAGATTTCAAAAAAGAAATTTTTAGAAAAGATCTCATTCTAACTTCCTATATTTTTTAGAAACTTGATTTAGATCATGGAAGGATTTGTTTTTTTAATGCAAACTAAGTCCAACCATGAGGAAATGTTGGATCACTATCATAACGATGTTAGTCTTGGTTCCATTTTTAGGAAAAATCCTTTTTTTGGAATCAGGACTCTTTGCACAGTCGTTGTACCAATTATCAATGGTCTGTCATTGTAACCATAACTCTGAGTCGGAAGTTCACCATGATTCACAATCCACTCCTAAAAAAAGAATGACCTGTCATTTGAAAAAGACTTCCGGTACTCATACTTGCACGTGCTCCAAGAAAAAAATGGCCACAAAAATCATTCAATCCCAATCAATGAATCCGAGTTATGTGAATTCTATCAAATTTCAAAACCGAATTCGATTTGATTTACTGCCCATTGAATCTTCTTTCTCTTCAAACTTACCTCTTGGTTATAGCCACCTTCCTGACAAACCACCTAGACATTTGACTTAATTAAACTTAAGTCATTCATTCACTCAATTCATGACTGAATGTAAAACAAGTCACTTGGAATCCATTACCAATGGAACCTTGGATCAATCTAGTAAGGTAATTTTATGTTCTCAAAAACAATTCAAATTTGTATCATCAGTTTATTCCTAATTCAATGTAGTCTCACTTCAGACAAAGCAGGTATCGAAACAACGAACCTTTTGTCTCTTCTTGCTGCATCAAACCTAAATCCCAATTGTGGAATCACTCAATCACAAGTAATTCCAAGTAACCTAACCCAAGTAGAAAGTAAACCAAGGGTAAAGTACAATATCTCAGATTGTAATGACGTTGGTTTTGCCAATTTGGGGCTAACCCAAACAGGAATCACAAAAGGGGCAAGTGGTTCTTCTTCGAGCTCTGTTTTATCAACAACGACAGATGTAATGTTGGCAACTAACAAAGGAGGAACCAATATAGAAGTAACATTCACTTTGAATTCTGCATCAAGCTCAATCGATGTCATCGCATATGGAAGTGGCGCACCAACATCAGGTCCCACATATCGTTTGCTTGCTGGTGCACAAACACAATATAAAAATGCAGCAGGTGTTTATGGGAATACGGGAAAAGGAGGTTCGGTCTCTGCTCCTATTCCAAATGTTGGAACAAACTACACGTATTGTTTAGATTTCCAATACACTTCTGGTGGTTCTCGATTTCTCAATGGATTTAATAAACCATGTGCTGAATTAACAACCACTGAAAGAGGATCCATGTCTTATTATCCCATCATGCAAATGATGAATGTTCCAACTTACACTGGTGGAAACTCACTAGGTTTTGTATTAAATGGAGCGACAATCACTTCATTTACAATTGGATCCATCGTATCCAATACAGAAATGTAAACCGCTCTCCAAACACTCGTCATACTAACGGAAAGATATTCGTTAGTGTGACTTTTTTGGAAAAGGAAAATGTAATTTTATGAAACTTAAAAAAATTCTCATCATCATATCTATACTGATTTTTTCACCACTCATGGCAAAGGAGATTAACATCACCAATGCTTATTTAAAGTATACGAATGGATCAAATTCTGCAATTTATCTTACGATATCCAATGTTTCAAATAAAGATATAAAACTTATCCAATCCATTTCTGAAGTCGCAAATCGAGTTGAATTGTATGACATGCAAAAAAGTGAATATGGCAAAAAGATGGTTCCAGTCTCTGAGATTCCAATTCCTAAAAAAACAACTGTCACCTTATCATCCCAAGGATTTCACATAATGGTATTTGGAATCAAATCTCCACTGAAATTAAAAGAAATGATTCCATTACGATTGGTTTTTAATGATGGTTCCGAAATTGAAATACAAGTTCCAGTTGAAACATCTTCACCAAATCTTACCTCAATCAAAAATCCATCCTTAACAAAAGATCAGATTCCAAAACCTTCAAGTGTCACAGAAGAGGAAACCGAGGACCATCAATTCATAAACAAAGTTGAGAACGAAGAAGAAGACCATTCCCATCACGACGAACATGGAAATGGTGATCATCATTCTCACAATCGTGCTGATATGATTGGACCTGCAGGAATCATGAACCCACACATCCATGAAAAAGGCAAATGGATGATCGATTATCGCTATATGGGTATGAAGATGTGGGGGTTACAATCTGGAACGAAAGGGTTATCTGATTTCGGTACATTATATTTTCCTTATACAGATCCAACGGTAGCAATGCCAACAGGAAGTTTGATTACAAGTTCTCCTATTGGAACAACGATTCCCATATTATCGCAGAACAAATACAATTATATGTCTGTACCAACAGATATGGTGATGGAAATGAATATGGCAAGTGTTATGACATCGATCTCGGACAGATGGATGATTATGTTCATGGTGCCCGTTGTCAAAAATCGAATGACGATGTTATCAAGTAATTTTGATCGCGCCCCTATGAGTTCAGCAGGTATCGGCGATGTTAGTGTAAGTGCCGCTTACAGGCTTATCAAAACAGACCATCAAAACTTTTTTACAGGAATGGGGATGTCTTTGCCCACTGGATCCATCGATGAACGAGATAATATGCCAATGATGGGAAAACAAAAAGTTCCTTACAATATGCAACCAGGTACAGGAACTTACAATTTACTACCTCAACTTTCCTACAATGGACAATATAACCGATTTTCTTGGGGAGTTTTATCACAAGCAAATTTGCGTATGGGAAAAAATGATAACAATTATAAGTTTGGGAATCGTTATGAAATATCAAGTTGGATATCGTATCTATTATTTGATTCGATGTCTTTTTCATTTCGAGTGGCAAAACAAAGATGGCTCAATTTACAAGGATTAGATGCTACACTTGACCCTAAAATGGATCCTCAAAATGATCCTTATAGACAAGGTGGAATGAGGAGTGATTGGTATGTTGGACTCAATTTCCTTGTCACCAAAGGAATGTTATCTGGCATTCGATTTGGATTCGAATACGGACGGCCATTCCATCAAAATTTAAATGGACCACAATTGGCAACACGAGAACTGTTCAATGTGTTTGCTTCCTATAGTTTTTAAAATTGTTTTACAAATTTTGGGGCGCACATCTCCGGCTTTACGCTCCAATCTTTGTTTACACAAAGGATTTCCGCTACAATCCGGGGCGCACCCATTCGAATCCAATAAATTTTCGTTGTGTATACAAGCCAATAACAATTACAACTTCAATTATGCCATCCCAAGAGACTCCAAAACCAGTTACCATCCGCAATGCTAAACCTGAAGATAACAATCATATCGTCCCTCTCATCCATTCCTCAGGACCACTTGCATGGAATTTTGTATTCCAAGAAGGTAACCTAACTGCATTTGATTTTTTAAATACCGCTTACCCAAAAAAAGGAAACACTGTCTCGTATACAAATCACTTTGTCGCTGAAAAAGAGGGACAAGTGGTTGGATCCATCTTACAATATACCCAACCAAGTTTTTTATTTCTCACAATCGGTACAGCATTACAAATTCTATTGTTATACAAATGGAAAGCACCAAAGGTAATGGCACGAGGTTTAAAAACAGAAACAGTCATCCAACCACCTAAATCAAAATGTTTGTATTTAGGTCATATTGCTGTTTTAGAATCACATCGAAACCAAGGGATCGCCAAACAACTCATCGAGTTTATGATCCTTAAAAATCCAGGATACAAAACAATCGCTTTAGATGTTTCTGCAGAAAATCCTTCTGCGATTGGCCTCTATCAAAAATTAGGATTTGTTATCAAAGAAACAAGGCATCCGAAAGGTTGGGAAGGTAAAATTCCATCTCATTACTATATGGAAAAAGAAGTGTGAATAGGAATTTCCTTTTGGAAACAAACTCGGAATTAGAATCAGAAATAAAAGAAAATGGTTATTTTCTCTTAAAGGATTTTTTTCCAAAAGATACCATTATTCAAATCAAAGGTATCCTCGATAAGGCAAATGGTGAATGGAAAAAACATAACTCCAATCCCAATACAATCAATAGTGCTTACCTTACTTCCACAAAATTTTTACCGTATGAAAAAGAACGAGACCAACTATTTCAATTCATCGCATCCATACCTATAATAAAGATTTGTAAGACTCTGTTTATATCCGATTTTTATTTTCTCAATACGCAGATTTTTTTTAATCCCATTGATTTAAACCAAAGACCTTATTGGCATCGTGATATCCAATATATGGGAATCTCTGAGGAAGAACAAAAATCAAAAATCCTAAAAGATTTTGTTTGGCACTTTCGTATTCCATTAGAAGAAGATCCTGGAATTTGGATTGTCCCTGGCTCTCACAATCGATGGGATACAGAAGAAGAAAGAAACATTCGTTTGGAACTTGGAAGTCATCAAAATGATGAACCTATCAAAAATGCAATTCTCATCCCTCATCAACCAGGCGATCTATTTGTTTTTTCTGCTCATCTATTACACAAAGGTGAATACGGGAAAAATCGATTTTCGTTTGATATTCTATTCACGAATTTTCCTGAATCAAAAGATGTGGTAGAGAATTGGGATCACTTTCCCAACTGGGAATTCAGTTCCTTAACACCATCACAAAGAAAGATGTTTATAACGAAGTAAATCTGCTTCTTATTCCAATCCAACCTCTTTGCGCCAGCGACTGTAGTGGAAATCCTTTCCGGAACGGAAAGATTGGAACGGAAGGCGCGGTCGGTTTAGAATTGGTTTCGATTCCAAATCCATTTCGAGGCGCCCCACTTCTCTTTGTAACAATCTCAAATTGGATTCATTCTATCTAAAAGGTAAACATTTTTCATTTGACTATCAATTTACGATATCGTAATTTGATTTTGAATGCGAATTAATGAATTTTTTTCCAGTTTTATCAAAATTCATATTTTACACCACTGTTTAAACCAAGAAATTTACGGTGTTTGGATGATGGAAGAATTGCGAGAACATGGTTATAAAATTAGTCCAGGTTCTTTGTATCCACTTTTAAAACACCTAGAAGAAAAAGGACTCATTCGTTCCCGCATTGAACAATCGGGTAAGGTAAAACGTAAATTCTATCGTATCACACCAAAAGGTAAAAAAGAACTTACTTCCGCAAAAATAAAACTCAAAGAATTGATTGGTGAAATACTTAATTAAATGGAAACAAAATAAAATAGGACAAATATGAAACTATTACAAATTTTCTTCACTGCGCTCAAACTCGGATGTACTTCGTTTGGTGGTCCCATTGCCCATTTGAGTTACTTCCATGATGAATACGTGACCAAAAAAAAATGGATCAGTGCTCATGCATATACTGACTTAGTCGCCTTATGCCAATTTTTACCAGGACCAGCCAGTAGCCAGGTGGGCATGGCAATTGGACATTCTCGTGCTGGGATATTGGGCGCTATCCTTTCTTGGATTGGATTTACATTACCTTCTTTTTTGATTCTGGTATTGTTTGGTCTAGGTTTAGGGACAATTGATGTTTCAAATCATAAACACTGGTTACATGGGTTAAAAGTTGTAGCTGTGGCTGTAGTAGCGCAAGCGATCCTAGGAATGGGGAAAAAACTTTGTCCGGATAAAGAGAGGTTAACTATTGCCATCATAACATGTGTTATATTATTACTCTATAGTTCAGCAGTTTTACAAATCTCACTTCTGATTTTCTCTGGCTTGTTTGGAGTTTATTTTCTCAAATCAAATGAAACATTACCACACGAACCGATCCAAACTGGCAAAAAGTTGATTGGTTTCCTATTTTTATCACTCTTTTTTATTTTTCTATTCCTATTTCCACTTTTACGAAATGTTTCAAATACAACAGAGGTTCAGTATCTTGATAGCTTTTATCGCGCAGGAGCACTTGTGTTTGGAGGTGGACATGTTGTACTGCCTTTATTACAAGCGGAAGTTGTCCCAACTGGATGGGTGAGTAATGATTTATTTATGGCAGGCTATGGGTTATCAAATGCAATCCCTGGACCTTTATTCGCATTTAGTGGTTATTTAGGAGCTGTATCATCAATATCACCAAACGGATGGTATGGGGCTATCATTTGTTTGGTGGCAGCATTCCTTCCTTCATTTTTACTCATTGTGGGAGCTTTACCTTTTTGGGAACAATTGCGAGAAAATCTATGGATCCGAAAGGTTATGTTAGGGATCAATGCATCCGTTGTGGGAATCTTACTAGCAGCCTTTTACAATCCAGTTTGGACAAGCGCAGTGTATGCACCAAAAGACTTTGCACTTGTGGTTGTGGGATTTTTACTTTTGGAGTTTTGGAAATTTCCTTCCTGGTTAGTGGTCATCGCTACAGTCGCAGTTAGTTTTATTATTTACCGTTAGGATTGTTGTCGAATCCGTAACCAAAAGAAACAAAATATAAATTTCTCATTGTCTCCTAAAATAATAATGAAAATTCTTTCTTTATGAAAGATTTTTTCCTTCGGAACAATGATTACCACCTTTGGGCTACAAATCTTCTCTACCATTCCATCGAAAAGTTATCCGATGATGAATACAAAAAAGATGTTGGTTTGTTTTTTAAGTCAATCCATGGAACACTCAATCACTTGTTAGTTGTCGAAAAAGTATGGTTCTCAAGACTCTCTGGTGAAGTTTATGTTCCAACATCGCTTGGCGAAGAATTGGAAACAAATAAGGACAAGCTAAAAGAACAACTCCAAATTCATATTGGAAAGTGGAATGGTTGGATTCAGAATTTCGATGATTCAAGCTGGCAAAATGTCTTTCGTTACAAAACCATGCGAGGATTCGAAGCCGAACTATTGTACTGTGATGTTGTTCAACATAATATGAATCATAGAACCCACCATCGGGGACAAATCACAGCTGCCATCACACATTTAGGTGGTATCGCTCCAGAAATAGATTATGTTTATTATTTGCAATCATTAGGAAAATGAAATGTGGAACCCATCTAAGAAAACAAGAACCATCACAAGTAAAATCTTATTTGTAATTTTCTCCTTGGCATCACTCTTTCATATATTTGCGTTATTACAGATAATTCCTTACCAATACCTTTGGGGAGGAAGACTTCAGTCGATCGAAGAGATGTATCTAATGGAAAGCATATCATTGATTGCTAATGTTTTTTTTGTGTATTGTAGTTATTTATACCTACAATACATGAACAATGGTTTGGTTCCGATATGGATCCGTATCATATTCGGATTTATCTCCGCTGTATTTTTTATGAATACAATCGGGAATATAGTTGCCGTTACAAATTTAGAAACTTTACTGGCTACACCTATCACTGCCGTTTTATCAGTGATTAGCTTCACATTGGTATTAAAATATGAAAATCAGACAAGCTAACTATCAAGACATTTCCAAACTCGCAGAACTATTCGATTTATATCGTCAGTTTTATGGCCAAAAAAGTAATTTAGCAGGTGCTTCACGGTATTTACTAGACAGAATGGAACACGGACAATCAGTTCTATTTCTAGCAGAAGACCCAAATACTGGAAATTTTTTAGGGTTCACTCAATTGTATCCCGTTTTTTCCTCCATTTCGATGCAACGTTCATACATTCTAAATGATTTATATGTTAAATCTGAAAATAGAAAACAAGGAATCGCCAAACTGTTGATCAATGAAGCAAAATCTTTCACAAATTCATTCCAAGGAAAAGGCTTAGAATTATCAACATCGATTCACAATAAAGAAGCTAGATCCTTATATGAAAAAGAAGGATTTGTAGAGGAAACGGAATTTTTATCCTATTTCTGGAAATCAAATTAAAGAAACTATTCTAGAGAGGTAAACTGTGATGTACATTCCCGAACATTTTCGAATGGATCCTTCTTCCATACTTGATTTTGTAAAAGAAAATGCATTTGCAATACTCGTCTCAAATCTTGATGGGAAGATGGAAGCGACTCATTTACCTCTGTTGCTTTCTGAAGACCAAAAGTTTCTGATTGGACATTTTGCAAAACCAAATCCTCTGAAACATTCTCTAAGCCAAGAGGTCCTTTGTCTATTTTCTGGTCCTCATTCTTACATCTCACCTTCTTGGTATGAAACCAATCATTCCGTTCCTACATGGAATTATACCGCAGTTCATATCAAAGGGATTTTAACTTATATGGAAGATCCTCTAGAAATTCAAAAAAGTTTAAAAACACTCGTAGAGACATTTGAATCTAACGACTCGAGTTACAAACTAAGTGAAGTTGATAAGGATTATTTGATCGGATTACAAAAAGGAATTGTTCCGTTTCGAATTCAAATCACAGAAATGGAAGGAAAAAAGAAGTTAAGCCAAAACCACTCAATGGAACGAAGGTTACGAGTGATTGAGAATCTTGAGAGAATGCCTGGTGAAAATGAAAAAGCGATTGCCAAATTAATGAAACAATCCTTAGATCAGAATTCATAAGAATTGTTCTCTTCAATTTCTGAATTGGATTTCTTTTTCTTGAATCGATCAACTGAGTTTAGTGAAATACATTGAAATTAGAATTAAATGTCCGAGTTACACCTGAGATAGCCTCCAATCCGGATCACCTTTTACAATTTGTATCCAAACAGAATAAAATTCCGAAACAAGAAATCAAACATATTGAATGTACAGCTAGGTCCATTGATGCAAGACAAAAACAAGTTGTGTATCAATTAAGATTAGATGTTTACATCAATGAAGAATTTATACCTTTTCAATATTCCATTCCTGATTTTCAAAATGTAAAACTGGAAGAACCAATCCTCATCATTGGAGCAGGTCCTGCTGGTTTATTTGCCGCCTTGCGTGCATTAGAACTTGGTAAAAAGCCAATCATTCTGGAAAGAGGGAAAAATGTAAAAGATAGAGTTTCTGATCTACGTGGCATCAATGTACACCATGTTGTGAATGAAGATTCTAATTATTGTTTTGGCGAAGGTGGTGCTGGAACTTATTCTGATGGAAAACTTTATACTCGATCCAAAAAAAGGGGTAATATCCGAAAAGTTCTTGAGTATTTAGTTTCATTTGGTGCCACAAAACAAATCTTAGTCGACGCTCATCCTCATATTGGAACAAATAAACTACCCAGAATCATTCAGAGTATAAGAGAATGTATTCTCTCTGCTGGTGGAGAAATCCATTTTCACACAAGAGTCACTGATCTTATCATGAATGGAAATTCGATCACTGGAGTTAAATCGGCAGATGGTCAAAAATGGATGGCAAAAAAAGTCATCATTGCAACGGGTCACTCCGGTCGCGAAATATTTCAGTTATTACATGAGAAGGGAATCGAAATTCATACAAAACCACTTGCCGTAGGTGTTCGAGTGGAACACCCACAAAGTTTAATCGATTCCATCCAGTACCATTGCCAGACAAAGAATCCTATATTACCCGCATCTGAATATTCATTAGTAAAACAAATCAATGGTCGTGGTGTTTATAGTTTTTGTATGTGTCCAGGCGGAGTGATTGCACCATGTGCCACAAAACCAGGAGAAGTAGTCACCAATGGTTGGTCTAGTGCAGAACGTTCTAGACCAACAGCCAATTCAGGAATTGTCGTAGAACTTCGATTAGATGATTTTAAATCTTTTGAATCCTTTGGAGTTTTTTCTGCCTTACAATACCAATCATCGATTGAACAAAAAGCCTTTTCAATCAATGGGGGAACACAAAAAGCACCTGCCCAACGAATGGTCGATTTTACAAAGAACATTGTATCCTCAGATTTACCTAAAACTTCCTATACTCCAGGGCTTGTTTCTGTTTCATTAGCGGAAGTTCTGCCTCCACTCATTGTAGATGCTCTCCAAAAAGGTTTCAAAGAGTTTGATTCTTCTATGAAAGGTTATTTTACGAATGAAGCGATCCTCCATGCTCCTGAAACACGGACATCTTCTCCAATTCAGATTCCGAGAAATCCAGAAACCTTAGAACACATTACGACTCTCGGATTGTATCCTTGTGGTGAAGGTGCAGGGTATGCAGGTGGTATTGTATCAGCTGCCATTGATGGTATGAAATGTGCTGAAGCTGCGCTCACAGGCCAATTCACCAAATAAGAAAATGGATTGATTCCTCAACCAAAGTGATTATTTTATGATTCCAAAAATGAAACAATACTTCGCCCTTATCATCATATCCCTTTTATTCCAATGTTCTGCTGACCTTCGCCAAGTCCCCCCGCCAACCAAAAATGGCAATCTCTCTAGGAATAAAGTAAATTTACCTATAGTCATCGGTAAGTTTGAAATACTATCAGCAGATCGAGGTGTTTACACAGATGCATGGCGAATGGCTTGGAAAGGCCATTTACTATCCTCTGGAATATTCACAAAGGTTTACAATGAATTGGATCCTAATGAAGTTAAAGATTTTTATACAATCGATGTTGAAATGAAAACAAACTTTTCAGACAGATACAATTGGTGGTATACTTGGCCTGCTTTATATCCATTCACTGCGATCTGGCCCATTCAATATCGGTTAGGTGAATATTCGGTCGAATTTCATTACAAACTCTATTTAAACAAAAATTTGCAAAAAGAAGAAACTATCATCAAAAAAGGAAATGCAGAAGAATTTCTCTACGGATTCTTTAAGGTTAGAAACTTTCATAGAATGATCGAAGAAACAAATTTAGAAGCGGTGAATGTATGTTTAAAAAACTTAGAATCTTCACTATAATTCTAACAATCTTATCTTTAGTAGGTTGTGTGAGTATTCCGTTCCATCCTGCAAATCATACAGAAGAATGTAAGGCATACTATTTCCAAACCAAACGACAAGTAACTGAAGTTTTTGATGAAAACACTTTAACTTTAGGACTTGTGGTAACACTATCTCTACTCAATTCAGCAATTTCTCCAATTTTTTTAGCACCAATCCTTACTACACCTTACATTCATTATAAAAACAAAGTCAAATCTGATGAAATATTGAACCAATGGAAAACAGAAAAGTGTGGAATGATTGGTAAAAAAGAAATAATCTCGGAAAGACCACCAATTGGGCTTTAATTATTTAAAAACTTCATCGTATCGCCTAACAAAAGGCCAATCTGAAGTCTTAATTGGATCAAATCATATCGATTTTGGATTTCATTACGCATTACATCCCGAAGTCGCCTATCGACTGTTTGTAATTCAATAATGGATGCCGAACCTGTTTTATATGCTTTTTCCATAATTTGATAATTTTCTTCTGCGATTCTTTTACTTTCACGAGAAATATCATACAATTCAACTAGATTATTGTGTTGTTGGATTAGTTCAAACAAATACAATCCGGTGTTTTCTCTTAAAAATTGAGATTGTGACTTTGCTAGTTTCACTTCAATTTTGGATTTATCAAATTCATTTTTATCTAACCAACGATTGAATAGAGGAAATCGAAATCCAAAATTTCCTCCCACATTCAAATCTGAATTAGATGATCTTGCATAAATACTGTAATCATTTCGACTATAATCGTATACTTGCACAGGATTAGTCCAAGTTCCACTTAGTCCAGAAAAAGATTCACGTGAATTTTGATTGTATATGTTTACAAAAAAATCAGGAACCCATAATTCATTGAAACGAACCTGTTTTTGAATTTCTAAGATTTTGATTTGATTGACTGTTAGAATTAAATCAAAATTCACATCAGATAAATTTCTTTCATATTCAGCTAATGTTGATTCAAGAGGAAGGATTTTGTATTCTCTTTCTGGAATTTGTTTTAAAGTAACATCTTTTAATAGAAATTTTCTTCTAAAAATTGATTGGCTTTTCTGTTGGTCAAGTCTAGATTTAATCGCATTGTATTTATAAAAGAAATAGTCTACTTTTGAGTTTTGAGTTACCAAATAAGATTCTATTCCCTGTTTATAAAGTTTTTGTACAGTTTGAAATTGTTTGTCTGCATCTGATTCATTAGAAAAATCATAATCGTAAAAGGCCAAAAGTTTTAAAGTTTCGGCATACTGAAACGCTTGGTCAAAAAGTTCTTTTTGGTAAAGAGCACGATATTCAAGAAGTAATCGTTCGTATTCCAATTCTAGAATCATATTGGTAAGGATTGTATTACCTTGCTCCATAAAATTCCAGTTTAGATTTAATGTTGTACTCCAACCTTTTCGGTTGTATCCATCTCCTCGAAGTGATTCAAAAAAAGGAGAATGTTCCAAATTCACAGATGGTAAATAACGTAAGTTTCGTGAATCGATATCCACTTTTTTACGTTGGATTTCCATTTCCTTTAATTTTAATTCATACGATTTTTCTCCAACTAACTTTGGTAAGTCATAAAAACTCACCACCTCTGCCAAAAGGTGTGAATTTGACATAATTAGTAGGATGATAAAACTAAGAATTTTCCGAAAATTTGTCACTAATTGAATTATCGGATCGCTTCTTGTTTGGAATGAAGTAATTGGTAAATTCCACCTTTGGAAAGTAACTCTTTGTGATTCCCTTTCGAATCCAATTTTCCACGTTCTAAAACAAAAATTTGGTCATAATTTCTGATGGTATCCAACCGATGAGCAACCGTAATGATCGTAGAATTTGCAAAAACAGAATTGATATGTGACAAAATACGTGATTCCGTCTCTTTATCAAGAGAAGATGTTGGTTCATCTAATAAAATCAAATTAGGCCTTTGTAAAAATAATCTTGCTAAAGATATTCTTTGTTTTTGGCCACCTGAGAATAAAAAACCTCGGTCAGAAAATTCAGTATCATATCCCAAAGGTAATTTTACAATATCATCATGGATGCAGGCAAGTTTTGCGGCTTCAACCACTTCGCTAAGTGTTGCCTCTGGTTTTGTGATGGATATATTCTCTCGAACCGTTCCTGAAATGAATGGATTTTCTTGGAAACATACACCAATTTTGGTTCGTAAGCTTGGTAACCAAATTTCATTTAATGGAATTTCATCTATTAAAATCTCACCTTGGGTTGGATTATATAATCCTAACAATAATTTTATAATTGTTGATTTGCCACTACCACTACGACCAACAAAGGCTACTTTTTTTCCAGGTTGAATTTTGAGTGATAAATTACGAATTCCTGATTCTGGTTTTTGGCTGTCATAAGCGAAAAAAAGATTTTTGAATTCAATATTACCTTTTACCTCAGGTAAATCAACTTTGAATAAGTTGTCCTTATCAGAGATTTCACTATCCAAGGATTCAAAACTTCTGAGACGATTCCAAGCTACATTTGCTTTTTGAAACTTCAAAAAATCTTCATATAATGATATCAATGGCGTTCGGATATATGTGATCAATCCAACAATGGCATATAAAGTTCCCAAGGTCATTTGGTCATGTAAAATCAACAAACTTCCAACCAATAAAACGATAACTATCGTTATCTGCTTAAAAAACTCTGTATTCGCTGAAAGTAAATTGGAGTAAAATAGTTTTTTACCTTCGGAATTTAATTGAGCTGTTAGTCTTTTCTCAAAATCCCATCTGTGTGAATATGTTGCTCCTAAATTTTTTATCGTTTCAAATCCATTGATTGATTCGATAAAATAACTTAAAGTTTCTGCTCTTTTTAATGATTCCTTTTTTGTTTCTTCAATGATTTTGGGTGATAAAAAACGTAAGACCAAAATTTCTGGTATGATAAATAACATGATGATGGCTAATAACACTGGAGATAAAAAAAGGAATATAACGAAAACCAATGAACTAAAAATCAGATCAAAGATTTTCATAGCACCTTGGTCTGAAAAAAATAAAATAACCGATTCAATTTCTTCCCAACGATTCAGAATTTCACCCTTTCTATTTCTTTCAAAAAATGAAATCGGAAGTGAAATTAATTTAACCAAGAATCGTATAGCGATTGTTTGATTCACTCGATTACTTGTAAAAAATATTACGTTCGATCGAAAATACCCTAAAAAAGACTGTGTCAAACTTAATACAACTACTGACACAATAACTGGTAAGAAAAAATCCCGACTCTCCTGTAATAAGACAGCATCGATCAAGTATAAGTTGACTAAAGGAATAAAAACCTCAAGTCCCTTCAAAATAAAACTAGCAAGTATACCTGCTTTTAAATATTGAATCGCTGGTAAAAAGTACTCACTGATTCCGCTAAAAAAACGATTTTTCCATTCCCATGATGAACTTGGAATGACTTTGGGAACAAAATAAATCACAATGTCCGATGATTTTTTCTCCCATTCCTTTCGATTAAGAACAAGTTCGCCCATCTCTGGATCAAGAATTGTAACACTCTTTTCTCCAATATGTTTTACAATGACATACTTTGAATTTTCTAAATAGGAAATTGTTGGAATTGAATTAATTTCCGATTCATGTTCCCTCCAGTTAACAAAATAACAATTACCCTTTTCTTCACCAAAACATTGTTTCCAATGGTAAGGCAAAATATCTGGATCAAAATCTGGAAACATTGGGTCAGAGTCATATTCAGCAAATGAATAACCCCAATACTTTAGAATCATCTTGCGACATACATCACCTGATTGAAATTTTCCTTCTTGGAATAAAAATGGAAAAGAAATCTGATTCCGAATTGGTGGAGAAAATTTTAATTTAGGTAAAAAATGAAAGGTATCTTCTTCATAAACATTCGTTTGTTCAAAATCATCTTCATTAGATTTTTCACCTAAATTAAGTTTCCTTTCACTCATGATCGAGCGAATTGTGATTAGCAAACTTTCGGATTTTTTGAAGAATTGTTCGGCACTTTTAGAAGATAATTCATAAACGAAACTATCTTCCACTGCAGTTACTGTAGCATTCCTTACTTTTTTTTCAAGAACACCCATTTCACCGAGGACAGATCCCGCTTCAACAAATGAAAAATAATCCTTTTGCCAAGTTGATTTTGTAACTTTAAATTTCCCTGACTTGATAAAAAATAACGATGAACTTTTTGAACCTTCTTTGATCAAAACCTGGCCAGAATTTATTTTTCTTTTGATTAATAATTTAGAAAGTTCTTGGATTTCAGAATTAGATAATTTTCGAAAATAAGGATGAATTCTAAGCTCATCTCTTAATTGTACATTCTCTTTATATTCATCCCAAATTCGTTTTCGATCTTTATCAGAATTGATAAACTTCAAAAAGGATGAAGCTGAAAGTGTTAAAACTTTGGAATTTTCTTCAATGTAGTATAATTGTTTTCCAAGGGAATCTGAGGTGAATTCAGAAATCCCATAAAGGGATTCTTCCTTTAATGTTTTAATCAATAACTCATTCTGATTGATTTTTAATTTGATTTGAATTCTTCCCGTTTCTAACAATAAAATGGGAGTTGGATCGTTTTCATTTCCTCCGATTTTGTCACCAGCAACTAATGATCTAAATTCAAAAAGTAAAATTATTTTCTTCTGATCGGAAGAAGAAAGTTGAGATAAAAAACTATCTTCTTTTACTAAATCTGAAATATCTTTGAAATTTCGTTTCAAATTTAATTCCTTGGATCAGCGTAACGAAATAAAATTTGATAAATATTTTTTCTATCAATGACAATGTCTGCAACAACTTTTAGTCCTGGGAATAACTGAAACTTTTTACCATCTTGGTTTAAGTCTTGTGTTCCCAAAACTAAAATCACACTAAACGAATCCTTTTCTTTTGTATTGGGAATGATTTGAGAAACAATTCCTTCTACAACACCAAAATCATTTTGGTGAAATGCTTTTACTTTAATCACTGCAGACAGTCCGAGTTTTACAGCACCAATGTCTTTACTACTAACTTCAACGATTGCTTCCAATGGCTGGCCTTCTTCCATTAGTGCAGCCACTGTTTGTCCCCGGATGATGTTTTGACCTACATTGTTAACAGCTAATTCACCAATCACGCCAGAAAATGGCATACGAATTACCGCATTGGCTACTCTTTCCTTTTTTAATTTGGTATCTCCGCGAAGACTTGCGATTATATTTTCTTCCCGTTGGATTTCATCTTTTAAGTTTCCAAATTCTTCATTAAACTCTAATAAACTTTGGTCATAAATGAACTTAGCACCAACTCCATTTTGAAAATCCATATAAGCTTTTTTTAAACTTACAAACTTACTTAATACACCTCCAGATAAGGAAGATCCAGAATTGTTTTCTAAATTATAAGCAAGATTTTTTGAAATTTTTTCTGCTTCACGTTTATTACGAATTAATCTCTGTAATTTTTTTTCTTCGTAATCTAAATTATTCGCATCTTTTGAAAGTTCAATTTGTTGTTCGGAAAATTCTAATTCCATAATGGGATCTCCTTTTTTAAGAAAATCACCTGATTTAACATACAAATTCGTAAGTGTACCTGTTTCTAATGCTTCAACTACATGATAATTTCCTTTGGGGCGAATGTTACCGTTAGCTTGTACGACAACATCGACTCGTCCAAAAACTAAAAACAAAACAAAACAGAAAAAGAAAACTGCAATGAGATATATGCCCTTCCTTTCCCAGTTAGGTGCTGGATGTTTCAGTAATTCATCATAATAAGAAGCCGAATGCCTAGATTCCCAATTGGAATCTGTTTCTTTTAAGTTCTTAAATTTTTTAAACATGGCTTTCCTCTTCGGTTAACGTAGGAAACAAATGATAGTAGTAACCTTTCGTTTGGATCAATTCAGCATGCGTACCCATTTCAACGATACGACCTTCATCTAGGACAATGATTTTATCTGCACTCACTGTACTATGTAGTCGATGCGAAATTTGAATGACTGTTCGATCCAAAAAGACAGTTTCCCATTGTGATTGAATGTGCGCTTCTGTCTCTGAATCCAATGCAGAAGTAGGTTCATCTAAAAATAAAATACTTGGATTCGTTACTAAAGCCCGTGCAATCGCAAGTCTTTGTTTCTGACCTCCCGATAATCCAACTCCAGACTCACCAATTTTGGTTTCATATTTCATCGGAAATCTATCCACAAACTGATCAACAGAGGCCAACTTGGCACCAGCTAATAATGATTCCATATGAAGTGATGGATTTTTTTTAGATAAATTTTCTGTGATAGTTCCAGAGAATAAAATGGGATTTTGTTCTACTGCACCAAATTGGATTCTAACTTCTTCTGGATCAAGTGTAGATAAATCAAACGAATCCACAAAAACTTTCCCTTTCGTTGGAGAAAGTGTTCCCATCATAATTCGCATCATGGTCGATTTACCACACCCACTTCGGCCTACGATCGCTATTTTTTCTCCTGCTTCAATATCCAAATTGATATCTTTCAGAATTTCAGGAGAACCTTCCGAGTATCGAAAACTTACATTGTCTAATTTAATTCTACCCGACAACCTCGGTAGTTCACCAAACGGCCGTAAACTGACCATTTCACCGGGAAGCGAATAAATTTCAGTGAGTCTCATACGAGATTCTCTTAATTCGTTTAAATCCTCATACAAATGGCATAATCTTACAATTGGCTCCATGAGTAAGGAATACAGGATTAAAAAACCTAAAAAACTTCCGAGTGATAATCGTTCAGCTAAAACAAGATTTACTCCATAGGCGATAACTGAAATCAAACCAATTTGCTCAAAGAATTTGCTAATCAATTCAAGGATGTGTACTCTTTTTCCCACTCTTAAGTTTGTTAAGATCGTCCTTGCAATTTCATTTAATCCTTTTGCAAGATAACGACTTTCGATTGAAGAAGCTTTGATCAATTGAATTCCTGAAAACAAAGATAGAAAAAAAGAAGTAGTTTTTTTCTTAGAATCGAAACTATGTTTTTGCAACTTTTTGATTTTTGAACTGGAACGAACGACTACAATTGCATAAACGATTAAGAAAAATAATCCTACAAATGATAATCCACCATCCAATCGAAATAAAATGAATAAATAAATCGGAAGTGTGATAAGGTCCAAAATTAAAAACAAACCCGATCTTTGTGTGATTTCTAAAATTCTTTGGTTTTCTTTTAGTCTTTGTGTAAAATCTCCAGTTTCAAATTTTCGAAACTCTGGTAGAGTTAGATTCAAGATATGTTGAAAAAATCGAACAAAGTAATTATATTCCAAATTTTGCATGAGTCCAATCGAGATCAAATTTCGGAACAGGGAAAACAAGGATTGAAAAAATACGGAAAGAGTTACTCCAAATACAATTGTAAATAAAAAGTTACGATCAGAAAAAACTAAAACTTGGTCAACAATCTGGCGTATTAAATAAGGCAATGAAAGAGATAAGATTGCTGAAAAAAAAGTCGCCACCATTACCCAACGAATTTCTTTCTTTTTGGGACTAAATAACATCCTTAGTTCTTTAAAAAAACTAATCAAACTTACTTCTGCTGACAAACTGCTTGGAGCAAGAGAAAATTGTAAAATCACTCCGTCCCAAAGTTTTAGAAATTGTTCAGTTGATAATTCATACACACCTTTAATGGGATGTGAGATTAAAATTGCATCTAACTCTGAATCAACTAAATACAATAAACACGGTATATTTTCATCATCAGTAATGAATACAGGATTCTCTAAACTATTTAATTCTGAAAATGGAATATGAAGTTGTTTTGTTAAAAAACCAAGTTTTTCTAATTCAATTGCTAATTCAAATATCCCAGGAACAATATTTCGACTTAGTTCATTTTTTATTCTAATTTTCCAATTTGAAGGGAGTGCTTTATCAAATGTCCTTAATGCCAATTCGGAACAAACCAAACCAACTAGGCTCATTTGGTCTGTTGTCACTTGTTCAATTAAAATCGTTCGAGTTGTTTTTCTGATTTCAAATCGTTTAGAAACAAAAGGACGAATTGAATTTTCTTCTTTTTCTTTGGATTTATATGTGGAATACCGTAAGAGTCGTGATTGGACAATCTCTTCAAGTTTGTTCCCTTTTTCCGCACCAATAACCTTACGAAAAACATTTCCTGGAATTTGATAGAGTTCGGAGTCTTCTGCTGTGATGGCACTTGCTAATCTTTTTTGTTGTTTAAAGATTGCAATTTCACCAAGTATATCCCCCGATTTCATGATCGAGATGATTTTCCTCGGATTTTCAGTTCTGATTTGAACTTTTCCAGAACGGACGATGTAAGCTGATTCTCCAGACTCACCTTCAACAAAAATGAATTCACCTTGAGGAACTTTAATGAGTTGTATCGATTTTAGAATGGATTTAATTTCTTCTGGAGACAATTCATCAAAAAAACTTAGTTTGCGAACGTAATGGAATTTTTCTTGTTCTTCTTCTCTGTGTTTTGCTTTTTCTGCAATTTCAGGATGAGATTCAACTAACTTCAAAAAACGAGAAGTTGGCAATAATAAAACAATAGAAGGTTCTAGTGCATAATAATCATGTTTTGATGGTGTTTTTGTTAAAGTGATCCTTTCTCCTATCGACTCACCTTCTTCAACGAATGCATACCTTCCTAAATGAAGATCCTCTTTGTTCTGTTTCATTCCAAATTTGCCAGTGAGAACAAAATGAATGTATTCAGGCATTTGGTTTGCTTTAATTAGTATTTGTCCAATCCGAACAAATTTTACTTCGATAAAAGGAATTAATGCTTCTCGTTCTGAATCGTCTAACTCTGCTAATAAATAATTAGATCGAAATACATTACGAATTTTTTCAAGATTACGCCTAACTTCTGATTGCATTTATTTTTCCGCTAACATGAGCATATGAGTCACAGGGAAATCATAAGGGATCAAATCGGTGATTTGTTTTGGATTTGGGATCCTCGGTAAAAAAAGTTTGATTTTGCCTTCATAACGATTTTTAACGAGCCATTCATTTCGATAGGCACGGGAATTTGGAGAAACTTTAAATCCAATTGATTCTAATTGTTCTTTCCACTCGTCAAAACTCCAAAAACAAAAGGTCTCGTGCATTTCACTTTTCCAATTGTCTGTATAATCTTTCTTTGAGATGTATTCGCAGATATCCTTAAGTTTCATACGGTGGTATTCTATACCATCGACTAAAATGGAGGTCGTCCTAAGCACATAACCTTCCTCTTTGCGAAAGTCTTGTTGGAATTGGAAAAATCGTTGTTTTGTAGATAAGGATTCCAAGTATTCTTTGAAACTAACAAAATCCTCTGGACCAAGTCCTTGGTTTGTACTCGAATCCTCTTCCATCCAGACATAAACTTCCGTTTCTTTGTCTGCTGGTCCGACAACATCCCGGTTGATCCAAACCCCACCATAAACAAGTTCCTCATAACGGTTTTTGATAAATGCCAGTAGTTGGGACCTGTCACCGTACGATTCGATTTCATGGGTGAGAGAGGATGTATGTATGGCATTCATACTGAGACGTGGATACACAAGTCCACTCACTGCATTTTTACGCAAAAAAAAGACATTGGGATTTTGGAACTCACCATTTTCTTTTCTTTGTTCACAGATATGGTAAAGATGGCGGGCGATTTCCACTCCATAAAAATCTGATTCCGTATACTTAGGATCTTGGCAGACAAGTTTAATCCATGAACCAACAGCACAACCAATGTCCCCAATTCGACCAGGTTTCAAAAAAGGAATCGTTTCTTGGAATTTGAGTTCTGCGATTTCATCCATCTCACGGACATAGGTATTATAATCCCGAGATTCGGTTAGGTCCCCATCATCTCCGATCAGAGAATCTGAAAACAACATATCTACTTTTTCAAATAAACCATAGTCCTTCCACAAACGGATACAGGCAGGATCAAGATTTTGTTTCGATTGTTTATGTTTTAAAACAATACTTTCTAATTCTTCCCAAGGAAGTTTCGTTAAAAACGAATCAGCAGAACCAGGGACTTTTTCAACTGGTAGGACTTTGAATCCAAGTTCAAGATACAAGTTCGCCACTGGTGTGGAACAAAGGACAATTGTATTCTCAGGAGTTAATTTTAACATTAACTCAGTTTCTACTTCAATTTTTTTAATTGTATACGAAGCAAAGTTAGGTGACTGACCAATATCATCAATGGGAATTACAAAACTTGGAATGTTGAGTTCTCTGGAGAAATCTTGAATCATCATCGCCCTTTGGTAAAGGGGAAGTGGGTTACGCCTTGTGTTGTTATGATTGGCCGATGTAACGGCAAAGATGATGGCTCTTGGGTGTTTGGAAATTTGTAATGGATTTCCAAACACATCCAATTCTTCCGAGAGTCCCATGTTCACCAAACGAAGTAAGTATTCCTTTTGGTACCTGGTGAGGAGATGGTGACGCCCCGGAAGGAGTAGGTACATTTTGTACTATGCTTTAGGGTTTTCTAAAACAATCGCGATTCCTTGTCCTCCGCCGATACAAAGAGAAGCAACGCCATACTTCACTCCACGTCTTTGCATCTCAAGCGCAAGAGTTAATGTCACTCGGTTACCCGATGCTCCGAGTGGATGCCCAATCGCAACGGCTCCACCATTCACATTGGTAATCTTTGGATCGAGACCAAGTTCCTTTTGTACCGCCAAATACTGAGCCGCAAATGCTTCATTCACTTCTACAAGTCCAATGTCTTTTAAACTCAGCCCTGCTTTTTGTAATGCAGCTGGAATTGCGATTGCTGGTCCAATTCCCATCTTAGCAGGATCACAACCAGCGTGGCCCCACGATTTTACAATCGCGAGTGGTTCTTTACCGAGTTTTTTTGCTTGGGATGCGGATGCTACAATCATAGCGGAAGCTCCATCATTGATTCCTGATGCGTTTCCTGCAGTTACCGAACCATCTTTTTTGAAGGCAGGTTTTAAAGTCGCTAGTTTTGCTCCACCTGCTTTTCCTTTGATGAATTCATCCTTATCGAACACAATTGGATTTTTCCCATTGATCGTGATGGGATGGATTTCATTTTTTAGAATTCCCTTATTAGTTGCTTCTTCTGCTCGTTCTTGTGAAGTTGCTGCCCATGCATCTTGTTCTTCTCTGGAAATTTTGTATTGGTCAGATAAGTTTTCTGCCGTCATCCCCATCGGAAGATCTACATAAATGTCAGTTAATCCTTGAGCGAGTGAATCTTCAAATTCTGCATTTCCATAACGAACTCCAAACCTTGCATTGCGCACAACATAAGGTGCATTGCTCATGGATTCCACTCCACCAGCAAGAACAGTATGTGCTTCACCTAACATGATTTTTTTAGCAGCTTGGATCACAGCTTCCATTCCTGAACCACAAAGTCTATTGAGTGTTAATGCAGGACTTGCAATCGGAACTCCTGATTTTAGGCCGATGTGACGAGCCAAATAAATTCCGTCTTTTCCTGTTGGGATAACATTTCCAAAAATACTTTCTTCAATTAAAGAAGGATCAACTCCAGTTTTTTGGAGTGCTGCTTTTGATACTTCGACCCCAAGGTCTACGGCACTCATGTCTTTGAGTGTTCCGCCAAAACTACCGAATGCGGATCTCAGTCCGCCCAAAATGTAAACTTGTTCCATAGATACCAGGAATGGGCAAAATTGGTCACCTGTCAGCTAAGAATTGAAATTTCACTTGAAAGAGAATGCCCGTTAAATAGACTTCCTGCATGAATCGAGAACCAATGTTCGGCCTAGACACAGGTTTTATATCCAAACAAACCGCAGGCCTCATTCGAGGGATCCTCCAAAAACGTTATTCCATTGGAGAAAGTTCCATTCCCTTATTTTCTTCCCCTTCCCCATTGTACCCAGGTCTAGAACTCATTTCTGACAAAGGACAAAATCCCATTGAAACAAGATTACTCGTGGGAAGCATTCGGATGGGATACGGTCACCACAGGATGGCACTTTCTGTGTATTCCCATTCTTTGAAAAAAAACATCCCTACTTACTTACACGATTTACTTGCCATCACTTCCCCGGAATCGAAAGCCATTGCCGACATTGATTCTGGATATAGTTTTTTTTCTCGGATGAGCTCTGAGATCGGTGGTCCTGTGGAATGGATATGGGGACAACTTATGTCTCAAGGAAATCTCACCTCTCTTGAACTTTCTTGCCAACTTGCCTCTCTTTACAAAGGACTTATGAATGGAATTCCAAAAGATTCGCCTGTCATCACCACATACCCGTTAAATGGTCAGATTGCAGTTGCCTCTGGTTTTAACAAAACCATTCATTTGATTTGTGATAACTACCCTCAATACTACTTACTTGTTCCTGGCGCATTGAACTTAGTCCAATCCCCTTCCTCTTATACAAAGTTTATCGAAATGGGTGTACCAAAAGACAATCTCGCTGTCGCTGGACATTGGGTATCAGAAGACATTGTATCAAATGCTGTCACTGATTCTGAAAACCGTGTGAGAAGGATTGATTCCAAAAAAATCCGAAGGTTCTTAATCCCAATTGGTGGAGCAGGTGCACAAAAAGGTTATATTTTAGATCTCATCCGTTTGACCAAATCGTATCTCACCAACAGAAAAGCAGTGTATTGGATTAACACTGGTGACCATGTGAAAGTGCTCAAGGCAATTGAAGAATATTTGATTTTTCAGAAAATCCCATATTTATCGATTGATTCTTGGGAAGACCTACTAACATTCATTACACGCCATCCTCTCAGGTCAGATGACAATGAAAACAATCCTCCTGTTGTATTGTTTCATTTTCCAACTCACACAGAAGCATTTTCAGCAACCGACAAACTCATTCGTATTGCAGATGTCCTTGTCACAAAACCATCTGAGTTGGCGTTTTTTCCAATTCCGAAACTGTTTATCCGAAGGGTTGGAGACCATGAAGCTGCTTCGGTTGTAAGGTCTTTGGAACTAGGAGAAGGAACTGTGGAATGTCGAGAAGTGATGCATGCAAAGGAACTGGTTCAAATTTTCACTGAGTCCGACGATTTGTTACTACGAATGAACGAATCCATTATCAAAAATACAATCGAAGGGATCTATAACGGAAGTAAAACGGCCGTCGAAATGGCGACCGCGACTTAAGAAGTTAAGAAGAGAACTTTTTCTCTAACTCTTGTTTTGTGGATTCCCAAATCGCTGGAATTTTTTTTCCTTCGTTAATGGACGAATCCACGTCTCCTGCCTTCACAAGAGCCTCCGCTTTGACCACCACTTCAGAAAGACCTGCCAGTCCAAAATTGGCAGCAACTCCTTTGATTTGGTGGAGTTCGGATTGTAGTTCTTTTGGATCCTTCGATAACATCAAACGGTTCAAATTCTCAACCCGAATCGCCATATTTTCCAATAGGGAAGTAATCATTTCCTTAAGCCATGCTTGGTCTTCAGGATCATTCATATCCACAAGAGATTCGATTCGCGACCAGTCTATTAACAAGTTCACACCACCCATTCAAAAGATAACAGACTCATAAAAGCGTGTAAATTACATTTTAAAAAATCATTTGCAGGTCTTTCCAATTGGTTTTTTTTGTAATTCAATATGAAAATACACCCCACTGCCATCATCGATCCAAAGGCGGAATTACATGAATCCGTTGAAGTAGGTCCATTTTGTATCATCGAAAAAGATGTGAAAATTGGAGAAGGAACCGTCATAGAATCCCACGTAAAAATCTTGTCTGGGACACGGATTGGTAAGTTTAACAAAATTTCCTCGGGTGGTAGTTTCGGTGGTTTGCCACAAGATTTAGCCTTCAAACCCGAAACCAAAACGTATTTGGAAATTGGGGATCACAATCATTTTAGAGAAAATGTAATTTTTCATAGGGGCACTGTGGAAGGGAAAGCCACTACCATCGGAAATCATAATTATATGATGGGAAATGTCCACATCGCACATGATGCCATTGTAGGTGACCATAATATCATAGTCCAAAACACAATGCTTGCTGGTCACGTTGTGATTGGGAACAAAGTTTTTATATCGGGTTCCGTTGGAGTTCACCAATTCGTTAGAGTTTCCGATTATGCAATGTTAGCAGGCTTAACAAAGGTAGTAAAAGATGTTCCTCCGTATGCAACTGTCGACGGTCACCCAGGTCTTGTGGTGAGTTTGAATGTTGTCGGAATGAAACGAGCTGGAATTTCTGCTGATGTTCGTCTTGCGATCAAAAGAGTTTATAAAACGATTTACCATAGTGGGCTCAACACAAAACAAGCATTAGCTGAACTTAAAAAAGACCCAAATCCTGCTCCAGAAGTAGAAAAAGTAATCGAATTTTTTGAAACAAGTAAACGAGGAGTTGTGGACCATCGTTTTGTTTCTGGTGGATCCGACGAAGAATGAGAGTTCTCGTTACCGGGGGAGCCGGATATATCGGAAGTCATATTGTCCTAGAACTTATGGAACTTGGACATGAAATCATTATTGTAGATGATATGCAAAAAGGAAACGAAGCCAATTTGTTTCCTGGAAATGAATTCATTAGAGGGGAAATCCAAGATCCAGAAATCCTAAAAAAAGCATTTTCCAAAAAGGTAGATGCAGTATTCCACTTTGCCGCTTGGAAAGCAGCTGGTGAATCCATGACAGATCCATTAAAATATACAATGAATAATTTAAATGGAACCTTCACTTTGTTAAATGCCATGATCGAGTACGGTTGCCAGTATTTTGTATTTTCTTCTTCTGCTGCAGTGTATGGTGCTCCTAAATATTTGCCGATAGACGAAAACCATCCTTTACAACCTGAAAATTATTATGGTTATACCAAACTCTGTATTGAAGAAAATTTGGAATGGTTTGATAAACTGAAAGGTTTAAAGTCAGCTCGACTTCGTTACTTCAATGCAGCAGGTTACGATCCAAAAGGCCGCATCAAAGGTTTAGAAAAAACTCCAGCCAACTTACTACCGATCATTATGGAAGCGGCATCTGGAATGCGAAATGGTTTTGAAATTTATGGAATCGATTATGAAACAGAAGATGGAACTTGTGTTCGTGACTACATTCACGTAAGTGATTTAGCAAAAGCCCATGTTTTGGCTTTGAATTACATCATGTCAAAAAACGAAAGTTTAACGGTGAATTTAGGATCTGAATCTGGTTATTCCGTTAAGGAAATGACTGATTTATCAGAAAAGGTTGTTGGAAAACAAATTCCTCACAAAACAGGGCCTAGACGCTTAGGAGACCCTGCGAAATTGCTAGCATCTTCCAAAAAAGCAAGAGAACTTCTCAATTGGAAACCTATCTATAGTGATGCAGAAACATTACTATCGAGTATGTGGAATTTGTACAAAAATCTATAAATTCTGCGAACTGATTTTTTCACACTCCGGGTTGATGGACCTTACATAATCCAAAGCCCGGTCACCTAACACCTTAGCTCCCATAAAACTTCCGGCCAACTTGATCTCACCAGATTGAAATGATTTAACCCATTCTTTAGTGAGTTGGTTTGAGATGGGGGCATAAGACCAGTGCCATTTTTCTTCTTGGTAACCTTTGTTATTTCGTGTAGAAAGTGAACTGTATGGTTGGCAAAACCCATATTTGGAAGCATTTTCTTTTAGCCAATCATATAGAATTTTTCCCTTTCCGTTTGATTCAAAATAAGCATTATCCAAAGCATTTAAGTCAAAGTCGGTTCCCCAATGGTGACGAGATGTCCCAGGTGCACTTGAGAATTCTAAAATTAGATTAATGATTTCCTCTGGAGCCTTACCAGTGATCGGAACTCGCATCGCTTTTTTACCGGTGTATTTAGATTCCCAAATTCCTTTTTGGTGTGAAAAATTACGGAAACTAGATACTAAAAAAATATGTTGTTTATAAGAACTTGGCTTTGAGTCTTCGAAATCATTAATCATTTTGTGAAGTGCTTTTTTAACATCTGGTCTCAGGAAATGTTCTTTAGCATTTTCTTCTAATATAACAGGTGCTAATGGTCCAGGAGAATTGAATTTGCCGGTTAAATAGGAAACTTTATCAATACCCAAATACAAATCTGATTGAGTTTGTTTGACAGGTTTCTCCCCACATACACATAGTATTGAGAGCAAAAACAATAATAGATATTTCGTTCTGAACATAGTAAGGTTCATTTAAAAATTACCGATTAATTCGCAAATAAAAATTTGTCTTCACTGAATCGTATCCTGAGTTCAGATACCTCGCTTGGATCATCCAACGGAAGGGATGAAGCATCCTCTTTTGCTTCATCCAAAAGTTCACGGTCCACAACCAAATCAGCAATTTTAAACTCAGGAAGTCCACTTTGTTTGACTCCTAAAAGTTCACCTGGACCACGAATGGCTAGATCCTTTTCTGCCAAAAAATAACCATCGTTGGAAGTTACTAATGCTTCTAATCGATCTCTACCTTCATAACTGACAAAATCACCTGTCATTAAAATACAAAAACTTTCTAAATCACTTCGGCCCACTCGACCACGTAACTGGTGTAATTGGGAAATTCCAAATCGTTCCGCATGTTCCACTACTAAAATTGTAGCATTGGGTACATCCACTCCCACTTCCACAACAGTTGTAGTGACTAAAATTTGGATCTCTCCTGATTTAAATTTTTCCATAACGGATTCTTTCTCGACACTTTTCATTTTTCCATGTAATAATCCAATTTTCAGATCAGGGAAAATATTCGTGCGTAAGTTTTCATAAGCAACCGTACAAGACTCTAAATCGACCTTCTCCGATTCTTCAACGAGAGGGTATACGATATAACACTGTCTACCAGAGGTTACATACTTTCGAATTGAATTGTATACACCTGTTCTTCGGTCTTCTTTGTACCATCGTGTGTCGATGGGTTTACGACCTTTTGGTTTTGTTTTAATATTCACGAGTGTTAAGTCTCCATATAAAGTGAGACAAAGTGTTCTGGGAATAGGAGTCGCTGTCATCGCCAAAATATCGGGGTTTTTTCCTTTGGCACGAATTGTTTCTCTTTGGTCGACACCAAACTTATGTTGTTCATCAATCACTACCAGACCCAAATCAGAAAAAATAACATCTTCCTGCAACAAAGAATGGGTTCCAATGATGATATTAGATTCACCGTTTTTGATACGGCTTAATTTTTCTGACCTGGATTTTTTATTTTCACCACCTAATAACAGTTCAATCCCAAGGAATGGCATATTGCCCATAAATTTATAAATAGTTTGGTAGTGTTGCCTTGCTAAAATTTCTGTAGGTGCAAGAAAGGCCACTTGGATGTGGTTATCGATATAATGTAAACCTACAAGTAGTGCCGTAATGGTTTTTCCTGATCCAACATCTCCTTGTAACAGAAACGCTGAAGGTGAATCTGCGTTTGTTTTGGAGAGTATAGTCGTAACCGCTATTTTTTGATCTTCTGTTAATTCAAAAGGAAGATTTTTCTCTAAATTTACACGAGATGGTGAATTAGGGAGAGGCCACAACAATCGTTTTACTTTTTGGCGTTCTCTTTGTTTATACAATAAGAGTCTTTGGAAATAAAAAAACTCTTCATAGGCAAATCGTTTCCTGGAAACTTGGACTGTTTCCATCGTATCAGGAAAATGAATTTTACGAAATGCTTCATCACGACCGAGTAACTTTCGTTTTTTGATAAATTTAGAAGGAAGGTTTTCTCCGATCTCGCCACTTTCTAATACTTGGTGGATAAGTTTGCGTAAACCTTTTGAATCCAATCCTTCTTCTTTGAGTGCCTCAGTGGATGGATACAGGGGAATAATTCGACCAGCATGTATCGAATCCTCTGGATCATCCTTGTCTGATAAAAATTCATATTCCGGATGGATGATTTGATATCCTTTAAAATATTCCAATTTGCCAGAGATCACAACTTTTTTATCAATCGCGAAGAGTTTATGAAAAAAATTAACTCCACGAAAAAACACTAAGTTGATTCTTTCATTGTTTAAAGTACGAAAACCAACGAGTAATCGACTCTTTTTTCCGTGCACAATGTAACTATCTACAACACTTCCAAGTAAAGTGACATTATCACCTTGTTTTAAAATAATATCCTTTGTAAAATTACGGTCTAGATAACGTCTTGGAAAGTAAGTCAATAATTCGTAATACGTTGTAACTCCATGTTCCAACAAAACAGTTTTACGTTTCGGGCCAATGCCTTTTAAATTCGATAAACTTTGTGTGAGATCAAACATAGTATTTATATTTCATCCGTAGGTTTTGGTGGTCCAAATGGATTGTCATTCCCAACATTTGAATCAAGATTATTTTTTTCAGAATCTAAAATCAGATAACAATATTTGCATCCATATATTTGTGCCTGTTTTTTCCCTTCGCTGTTTGTATAAGTAGAAATTGCAGCATATAAATATTCATCTTTCCGAAGAACTGTTCCACAAACAGGACATAGGCGGAGTCTTGGCAAATTAGGATCTTTATCCTTACCATAAACCTTTCGTGGATCCCCCACGCGAAGATTTTCTTCTTTTTTAAGGCGTTCTTTTTCTTTATGGTTTAGAGATTGGTTGTCAACAGCAGAGAGCGCATATAAAAAAAAGGCTACAGTGAATAAAACGCCACAAATCGTCAGAAAGGTGACCATTTAATTTCCTCGAATGTAATCTTCAGAACTCACCGTTGAAATTGGATTTTGAGAAATGAGTTTTAATTGTTTTTCCGAACAATCCACTTCAATTAAGGTATGGCAAACATCTTCCTTTAATTGGCAAAGATTGGATTGTACAACATCTTTTCCTTCCATAAAAATTTCAGCATAATACCCACCTTCTTGGAAACCATGTAAAGAGTCCACAGCACCGAAGTTAGATGGATTGATAAAAACAGTATTTTTAGTTTTTTTAATTCCTTGGTCTTCGTGAACATGACCAGAGACAACAAGAGAAGGAGATTCATCATCTAAGTAACGACGTATCCCTTGGCTACCACACTTTCCTACTCCTGGAATGGTATCAAAATAACCATACGCTGGATTGTGTATCCAACAGATGTCAGGTAGTTCCTCCCGGAAAAAGTCCTCAGGTTCACTATAGTTTTTCCCATTTTTTGTATATTCATGAAATACAACTGTTAGTTTCTCAGGGATACCCGAAGTCCAAATGGGGGCACCACCATAACCAGAGACTTTAATGTTTTTAAAATCAAAACTTTTACGATGTAATTCCCTTTGGTACAATTCCGTGTATTGTAAATCCAAATCATAATTTCCCGGTAAACAATAAACAGGTGATTTTGCGTATTTCAAAATCAATTTTTCGATGATTTCATATTTTTCTTTCATCGTTTTGGCAGCTAACTTATACAAATCTCTATATTTTTGTGACTTTTCTACAATGGCAGTTGAATACTTTTCAGGAAAACGAATGGCATGAGTTGTGAAATCAAACGGAGTTGAGTCGTCTTTTCTTTCCGTTAACAAATAATACAATTCTTCTTGGACACCACAAAAATCGATGATACGATCAAAGGAAAAAAATGCTTTGTAGATGATATCTCCGGAAAAAAGGTACAAATCTGCTTCTGTTGATTGCAGAATTTTTTTTAGACCATGAAGTCCATCATGGATATCCGTAAGATAAATGATTTTCATTTATTCGTTTTCCCAAAGTAACATCTGAATATCCCTATCCTCTTCTATATAATCGATCTTAAGATATTCAGGACCAAAAAAATCTACTAAAGGTTTTAATATGGTAGAGGATCTCACAAAGATATACAATTCATTATGATCAGCGACAAGGTATTGGATTTCGATTTTTCCTGCTATGGTCGGAACCAAATTTAAAAAATAATTGAGATCAAATAATAATTCCCATTGTAAACCTGTGATCGATAATATATGGGGAGCCGCATGGATGATGGATTCAAATACCTTTTTTTTATGAAAAGGATCAATTTTTACAAACCACCTAACAAAATCAAAACGTCTCGGTTTTGTGTCCCATACACGGTATCCAACAATCTTTAACCGAGCCTTGTTATCTTTTACTAACACTGGTTTGAGTCGCACACGGTAACGAATCGAATTTACTTTTAGGATTCTTGCAATCCAAAGCCATTCCATCCTATAAGTCCCCGTTAAGATGACTTCCCCTTTTGCAGAGCCGACTTCCATACTTTCTAAATCGGGGTCTTCTGCGATGATTTCCGTTTGTATGACTTTTTTTAAGCTACCAAGTAATAAGGTAACCTTGTAATTACTCTTTGGGACCACTTTGGGTGGCAAAAAGAGATTGAGTGGGTTGAAACGGAAGAGATCCGTTAAAAGCATATATTAATTTTATTTTCTATTGCCTTTTTGGAAAGCAGATTTAGAATACTGAACTCATGAAGATTGGAATCATAGGTTCTGGAAGTTTTGGCACTGCACTAGGTAGTATTTTGGCAGATAAGGGTTACGACGTCACCCTTTGGACAAGAAGTGAGGAACAAGCACGTTCCATCAATGAAAACCATATGAATTCCAAACATATGCCTGATTTGGTGCTTCCAGAAAAATTGAGGGCGAGTACAGACCTCATCCAGGTAGTAAAAGACAAGGAAATGATTGTCTCCGCACCACCTAGCCATGCCTTATCCGGCATCCTAAAGGAAATTAAAGACCATATCCCGCATAAAGTTCCCATTGTTTCCGCATCAAAAGGGATTGAAAATGAATCCTTACGACTTGTCTCCGAGATTTTTGAATCAGAACTTCCAGGCCAATACCATTCTCAACTTTCCTATCTTTCGGGTCCCAGTTTTGCCAAAGAAATGGTAAAACGAGTTCCTACCATTGTTTCCATCGCTTCCAAAAACGAAGCAACCGCCAAACGTGTGCAAGAGATTTTTAGTTTCACATACTTTCGTACCTATTGGACTCCCGATGTAGTTGGTGTGGAAGTGGGTGGTGCTTTGAAAAACGTGATCGCCATCGCTGCTGGTGTTGCTGATGGCCTTGGGTTTGGTCAAAACACAAGGGCCGCTCTCATCACTCGTGGGTTAAACGAGATCACTCGGATGGGAATCAAAATGGGAGCAGATCCTATGACCTTTCTTGGGCCATCCGGTATGGGAGATTTAGTCCTTACTTGTTGCGGGGAAGCCTCCAGAAATCGAACTGTAGGTTTTCGATTGGGCAAAGGGGAGAAGTTAAAAGAAATTTTGGCATCGATGAACGAAGTAGCAGAAGGTGTCAAAACCACACTCTCCACCAAAAATCTCTCGGATAAATTGGGAGTAGAAATGGCAATCACTCAAGAAGTGTATCGCATGTTATACGAAGACAAAGACCCAAAAGAAGTTGTAAAAGCTCTAATGGGCCGTGACCTCAAACGGGAAGGTGTTTAAAGTAATTGGATTAGCAAAACAATGTATGTCACAATTTGGATCATATAAAATGTAAAACGGATGTTCACTGCAAGGACATTCGTTCCAATTAAATGAGTGAGGGATTGTAATACCCTTGCTCCTAAAATCACAAATCCTGCTTGGTTCACAAATTCATTTACCTTTCCTAAACTTACAGTTAAGAATACTACTGCTACAAAAAGTGGTAGGTTTTCCAAACTATTAAGATGAGCACGATTCAACCTCCAATTAAAATCACTTCCATGTTGTATACCTGCTGGAAATTCATTGGATTTTTTTTTACCAAGTAACACTTGTACACTTCGATACGTTATCAATGTAACTCCAAGACCCAAAGTCCAAAGAGTAAATAAAATCAATGCCAAATAGATGGGTCCCACAATTTCTCCTTTATCACCTTCCACCGATTCAGAGTGAAATGATACAGGCGAGAATACTAACTGACTCTGGTTCATTTGTAAACCAATTATTGAAAAAAATTTAACTGGGATAGGATTCTTTATCTCCCCATCCAATCGATTTGATCTGTTTCCAAATGGAAAGCCAACTCTTTGAAAAAAAATGATCAGGTGCTTCAAGAATTTCTACCAAACGCATATGATTTCGTTTTGCAAATTGGGATGTGAACTCTTTAGGAAACCATTTGTCCATTGCAGGTAAAAAAATTGTTATATCTGTTCTTTTTTCAAAATCAACGTTTTCCACCCGAAACCCTGGTAAAAACAAATTCTCTAAGAACTGAGCGAGTGAATCCAATTGTATCCTTGTATTTTTAACTGGAAAAGAAAGATGGTTTACCTTACCTGTTTCCAACCAAAGTGAAGTGGATAAAGTCTCTAATATTTGTTTGTTGGGAAATTCATCATCAGAAATGTTTGGTAAAAGTAACAAACGACTAAATTCTTCAATGGAATTTGATTCATACAAAAATTCTAAACTTTGGACACTATTTAGAATGGGAGATAATAAAAACAAATTTTGGAATTGTACTTGTTTTGCGTATAAAAGAAGTGCTGCGCCACCTCCACTATGTCCAATTCCATACAATGGTTTCCCAATATAATTTTGTTTCCTTAAATATTCATCTAACAGCGTAATGGCGGATTTTGGATCATATGTTCCATTGGAATCACCATGTGATGGTGGATTGAATCGGATTAATCTGAGTCCGTAATCGATAAGTTCTGATTCTCGTATACGAAAGGAACGTGCATTCCCACCTGTGCTCGGCCAAAGAATGAGAAAACCTTGTGCTTCTTCAGGTGGAACACCTTGTTCGATGATTTCTAGAGAAGACAAAGAATCTCCAATACCTTCAATCCAATCAAAAATTACAAAGTGGCAATGATGGGTTTACCATTTTGCACAATGACAGTATGCTCACATTGTGCTACGTAACTTAAATTTCCTTGACGGTTCCCTGCCACAAGGGTCCATCCATCTGCTTCTTCAAAAGCAGTTTGACTTCCTGTGGAGATAAAGGATTCGATTGCAAGGACAAGGCCATGGTTCAGTTTGCGATGGTCTCGTTTGTCTTCGTAAACCAACACTTGTGGTTCTTCATGCAGTTTTTTCCCAGTGCCATGTCCTGCTAAGTTTTTAATGACAGTGAATCCATTTTCTTTGGCAGCAGAATGTATCTCTTTTCCAATATTTCTTAAATAATTTCCAGTATACGCTTGTTTTGTGGCGCGCATGGTTCCTTCAATCGCGGTTTCACAAAGTTTTTCCAAATTAGGGTTTGTTTTTCCAACAACAAAGGAAATCCCAGTGTCAGCATAATACCCATCGAGTTTTGCAGACACATCCACATTCACCAAATCGCCTTCTTTTAAAATGGTTTCTTTTTTAGGAATTCCATGAGCAATTTCAAAATTAGTGCTGATACAAGTAAAACCAGGAAATTGATAATCAAACTTTGGTGCAGAATAAGCACCTGCTTTTTCAAACTCTTGTTTGGCAGCCATATCTAGTTCCAATGTAGATACACCTGGTTTTGCTAATAATTTTAAAAGTTCACGTACTTTTGCGACAAACTTGCCAGCTTTTAAAATCCCATGTAGGTCTTTTTCATTTTGAATCGACATTTATACAATTTCTCCACCACAACTAGAACCAGCTCCAGCTGTACAACCATAACAATGGTTTGCTACAACGATCTCTCGTCCTAGAAAGGAGTGCAAATCGAAATCTTTGATGTGTTTCACTTCTTTGGATTTTAAATCCAACATTTGGTTAAAATCACAATCGTAAACTGACCCATCATACCCAACTGATATTTGATCCAGGCACATGAGTCCATTCACTGTTGAAGGATTGTACGCATTTACCAATGTTTCCATATACATTTCAAACTTACCACTTCGGACAAGGGATCCTAAAAACCGATTGATGGGGAGGTTATTGATACAAAAGAGTTGGTTGAATACAATTCCATATTTTTTAGACAAACTGTCTTTGTATTCTTTTTCTAATTGTGTTTGTCCCGAACTTAAAAACAATCCATTGGGATTGTATACCAAATGGATGGGAAGTTTTGTGCCGTAACCAAGAGCATTTAACTTCTTTAAGGCGGTAATTGATTTCTGATAAACACCTTTCCCTCTTTGGTTATCAGTCACATTTTCCAACACCGAAGGTAACGACGAAACAATTTCAACCTCATTTTCTTTTAGAAATTCATACAACCATTCATAACCTGGTTCCTCTAAAATGGTGAGGTTACAACGATCCATCACTCGTTTCCCAAGGCGTTTTGCTTCCGTTACCAGATATTTAAAATGTGGATTCCCTTCTGGAGCACCGCCAGTGATATCCACTGTTTCGATCTCTGGAATTTTCGAAATGAGGTTGATACAAAGTTCCGCAGTACTTCTATCCATCATCTCTGTTCGAATAGGTGACGCATCCACATGGCAATGCCGACATGCTTGGTTACACCACTTGCCAACATTGATTTGAAATACCTTAATCGAACGAGCTTGGATTGGTTTTCCAACCGTTTTTAAAAATGGATTTCCGCTATAACCTTGTAAGGTGGAAAGTTGTTCGGTTAGTTCCATAGATCAAAAAGAAAGTTCGTCTATTTTGTTTTGCATTTGTACACTGTGAACTAAGTTGATCCCAGCAGCCATTGCCGCAGCTACATGCACCGCTTCATTCATTTGTGCTTCATCAGCACCTTTTTGGAGTGAGGTGGTTGTGTATGCATCGATACAATAAGGGCATTTCAGCGCATGAGCCACCGCCAGGGCAATGAGAGCCTTTTCTCTTTCTGTGAGTGCTCCTTCCGCCATCACAGCATTGTAATACCCAAAAAATTTATCAGCAAGAGCGCGATTTGTGCGCCCAATTTCTCCAAATTTTCCTAAATCTTTTGCATTGTAATAATGATTTTCTGCCATATTTTTCCCTTTCCGTATACTTTGGACGGATTCAAACCCAAGTCAAGGTTTGCCTTTTATTTAGAATGATTAAAAAATACGATTTGGTTTAAAATCTTAATCAAAAATTCCATTTGTTAAGGTCCAAAAAGTTATATTTTCGACTATCAATTCAATTTTTAAGAATAGTAGGAGTTCATTACAGCAAGACTGTATTTGACTTGGAATTCTGCCACATACGATTATCGATGTTCAATTAGGTTAAAAACTTGGGCCTACGTTTTTCGATGAGTGATAAAAATCCTTCCTGGCCATCGGGAGATAAAATCACTTTCGTGAATAAATCTGCATCCAATTGGAATAAGGATTCCATTTGTGTTCGGTATGGTTCTCGTAAGGCAGTTTTCATCCCACGGCTTGAATTGTATGTGAGTTTGGAGAGTGATTCGGCAAACTTCATTGCTTCAGGATATAAATCATCTGCACTAAACAATTCATCAACAAGCCCAATTTCCTTTGCTTCTGGACCTTTGATTTGTTTCCCTGTGAATAATAAATCTCGAGTGGCCTTTACTCCAACTAAGTCTTGCAATACGATGGTTGGAATCGAAGGAAAATTAAGACCTACAATTGCTTCTGAAAAACCAATCCTTCCTCCTTTGTCCACCATGTATCGGTAATCCGAAAACAAGGCAAATACAGCGCCAGCAGCCATACAATGACCGTTGATCACAGCAATGGTTGGAACTGGAAAATGAAAATAGGTTTGTGCCGTTCTTAACAACTGTTCAACGGAACGCCTGACATCAGATTCCGATTTTCCATACATGAGAGTGGGTTCAATCCCATTGGAAAAAAATTGTGTTTGTGCGGATGTAAATAATAAAACACGCAAGTTTGGGTTGTTTGCGTGTTTGTTTAAGATTTCTTGAAATGAAACAAAGGCTTCAAAATCAAATGTGTTCTTTTCATTGGACTGCATCTTGATTTCCAAGATGCGGTCTCCATGAAAGATCTCTGCAAAAGGAGTCATATTAACTGTTTTTGTAGAGCTCCAAAATTCTGTCTTTGTATTTTTCTGTAATCACATGTCGTTTCATCTTCATTAGGTTTGTGAGTTCATCCCCAACTTCAAATGGTTTTGTGATAAGAGTCACATATTGCACTTGTTCGAAGTTTTTGAATCCAGTTTTAACACTGTTAAAATTGCGAACTTCTTTTTTGTAGAAGTCCACTACCTTCGGATGAACAATGAGTTTCTCTGGACTTTTCTCTGTGATTCCATTTTCTTCTGCCCAAGGGATGAGAGCATCAAAGTCAGGAACAATGATTGCTCCGAGCACTTTTTGGTCTTGTCCCACAACCATCGATTGTTTGATGTAAGGTGACTCATCAATTTTGTTTTCGATTGGAACCGGTTCTACGTTTTCACCACCGAGTAAGACAATGGTGTCTTTTGCACGACCAGTGAGTGTAAGGGTTTTTTTGAAATTGATCATCCCAATGTCACCCGTATTCATCCAATTGTCTACGATGGTTTTTTTCGTGGTTTCAGGGTTTTTGTAATACCCTTTCATCACTTGAGGCCCTTTGATATGAACCACACCTTTGGCACCTAATTTACCGAAGATGATATTTCGTTTGTCATCAATATGGCAGAGAACATTCCCAGCATCATCTCGGATTTGCACTTGGCTGAGAGGAACAATGTCCCCAACAGAACCCATAATAGGTCGGTCAAACGTACGAGCCGAAATAACCGGTCCCGTTTCTGTCATTCCATACCCTTCGAGAACTGTAATTCCGATATCCATAAAAAAAGCATCTACGTGTTTTTGAAGGGCTCCCCCTCCCGAAAGTGTCGCACGTAAGTGACCACCCGTTGCTTGTCTGATTTTAGAAAGTACAATGCGATCAAGTGTGAAAGAGTTAAATAAAACTCCAAGACCAGCCAATACATAGAGTGGAGTTTTGAGAGCACTTTCTTCTGGTACCAAAAACTGAGAGGCAATAAGAGAAAGGATCGTCAGCGTAAACGGACCAGTTAACAACAATTTCACGACTGATACAACAGAATGAAACAATGATTGTAGGATATTTCTTCCTTCGTAATCCACTTCCCAACCTTTCAGAAATCGAATGGAAGCATGGTAGTGTTTGGAAAAAAAGTAAGCAACCTTAAACAAAAATCTTCTGACAGGAGGAGTTTGTTTCGGATCATTGATACGAGTGTAAATCCCGTTATAAATACTTTCCCAAACCCTTGGAGCAGAAGCCATAAAGGTAGGTCTTGCTTTTTGGATGTCATTACGAAGTTCTGTTACTTTTGTATAATAAGTGGATCCACCATTGATGATCGCAAAGTATTCCACAACTCGCTCAAAAATATGCCAAACAGGAAGGATGGACAACATACGATCATCTGGAGTTACCTTCGCAACACGTGGGACCACATAATGCATTTGGTGGATCATGTTGGAATGCATAAGCATTACACCTTTCGGCATTCCAGTTGTTCCTGATGTGTAAATGAGTGTGTACAAATCATCTGGTTTGATACCAGACATCCTTTTTTCCGCTTCTCGTTTTCCTTTGGAACGAAGTTCCCTTCCCTTTTCTAATAGGTCATAGAAGTGTAAAATCCCAGCACCTGACTTGAGTTTGGTGTCTTTGTCCATGATGATTACGGTTTTTACCGATTTCACCTGGGATTTGTTATTTTTGTATTTTTCGTAAACCTTATCGTTTTCCAAGAAAACAATTTTGGCTTCCGAGTGATTTAAAATGTAAACGATTTCCGAATCAGTGATATCAGATCCACGTGGAACGTTTGCTGCTCCAGCAGTTAACACAGCACAATCGGCTATGATCCATTCGACACGGTTGTCAGCTAATACGCCAACATGTTCCCTCGCTTTTACACCCAAATCAATTAGGGCTTCTGCAAGTGCGATACCATCTTCATAAAGTTGTTTATAGGTAAGTGCTTGGTAATCCTTTTGTGCATTTTTATACCAAAATGCTGGTCTTGGACCAAATTTTTCTGAGGATTCCTTATAAACTTCTGCTAGGTTATTTGCCATATCTCTCCATCTAAAAGCGGTCTTTATGATAGACTCTACTTTCAGATGGTCAAGAGAAATTTAGATGTTTAGTCCCAGTGGAACCCTTCGCGTTGGTGTCCTTTTTTCAGATGGCGTTTGCGTATTTCGTGGAGTTTGGTCAGTTGCGAAAGGTTCAGTAAGTTACGTGCCGCAAGTCCTTTTTGTGGGAGAAGGGATTCGTCTTCTGTGTTAGCAAAAAACTGGTTGGTTTTAACGAAGGAGCTTTTAAACTCCAAATTCATATCAGGATAGAAATCCATACAAGCCTCCGTGCTTTCCGGTTTCCGGGGTTTCTCTATTTTGAAGGTTCCCACCATCCGTGGTAGGTAGCCTCCCCCCAATATATGTATCGCCGAAATATGAATATCCTGAAGTAAAAAATTTTGCTTGTACTATTTTTTTTTCTCTGATTTTTGGTATTCGTTCATGACGATTCGATTAGAAAATTCTACAGGAAGACGAAGCGGGCGCTTTGTAGCTTACGAGTATGGAGAAGACCTATTTGGTACTCTGTATTTGGATAAGTTTTCTGGTCGCGAGAAAGGACGACTCATCGACAAATGGAGATTAAATGACTTAGGAAGTCTTATCCGAGTCCTCGATACTGAGATTTCTCGCAGGGAAGAAGAAAATTACGAACGACCACTTTTCCACTAATCCATCCTATGTTTTCCTTACTTTAAGGAAAAATAAATACAAATCCAAAATTCAGTTTTTATCCAACCGCCTTAGAATCGTTTCAATTTTTCGATTATCCACTTTCCTAATCTTTTTATTTGCCATTTCTTTTTGTTACCTAACCAAACTCACTTGGAAAGAATATGGATTATCCCTTCTCCCTTTATTTCCCTTTGTATACCTCGTTCGATTGTATTCAAATCGGAAGTCACAATTGGATTTTGCAAAACGTACCTTTCAATTTTTAGAGGAAGAACTACTCCGCCTTTCTGGAGATTATAAAAAATTAAAAACAAGAGAACTTTGGGAATATCCAATTGTTGTCAGAAACCATCCCCTATGCATTGATTTGGATCTTTGCACCAAACAAGGGTTTTTGGGAGTTTTTGACACCACCATCACAAATGAAGGGTTCCATACCTACTTATTCCGATTTTTACAAGAACCAATTGAAGATCAGTATACCATTCCAGACCAATCCTTTGTCAAAATGATTCTATCCAAAAAAAACAATGCTTTCCATTTGATGAGAAAGTATCTAGTTTTAGAGGGAGAACCAAACGAAAAATTTGAAATCCCTTCAACTAAGAACGAAGCCAATTTTTGGAACAAACGAAATTGGCTACGTTGGATCTTTCCTATATGGGGAATCTTCTCACCAATTTATATCACCTTGGGATTGTTATTTGATCTACCGTTCATTCCTATTTTATTACTCACCAATGGAATTCTATTTTTAAGTTATCGAAGAGAATCTACTTTGATTTGGAAGGAAATCAAAACATTAAGTCAGTCATCAGTTCGGTTTCAGAAAACATTTGTTTTTCTTTCGAAGGAAAGAAAATTCACAAAAAAAATGTTAACCAAAATAGCGAACCTTGGAGATTCTTCAGAACTTTTGGTTTCTCCTCTTCCACATTTGGTGTTAAATGTTCTATGTTTATGGGACCTTTGGAAAATCAAAACATTACAAAAATGGAAACAACAATATTCGTTCCATTGGAATGAATTACAAAACCAAATCATTAAAATTGATTCCATTCTCCCCATGGTCAATTTCGGATTTTTGAATCCAGAAGCAAACTTCGCAACAATCACAAATGATGGAACTCTTACATCAAATTCGCTTGTCCATCCAATGATTCCTAAAGGAAATCGTGTCTTTAATCCATTACCAAAAATGAATCCAGGGGATTTGATGATTGTCACTGGATCCAATATGAGTGGAAAAACAACATACATGCGATCGATCGCCATGTCTTTGTTACTTGCTGGATCAGGAGCACCTGTATTAGGGAATGGTTTTGAATACCCAGAGTTTCAAATCCATACCTTAATTCGTTCACAAGACTCAATGGAAGATGGGGTTTCCTTCTTTTATTCAGAAGTCAGAAGACTCGCTACAATCATACACAATGCAGACAATTCCAAGAAGGTCCCAATTTTATTTTTAGATGAAATTTTAAAAGGGACAAATTCAAAAGAAAGGTACATCGCCACACGTGAAATTTTGGCTGTCTTACGCGAAAAAAACTGCATCGTATTTTTAACGACACATGATCTGAAACTTGCTGAGATGAACTCTGCAAAACGATACCATTTCACTGAACTAGAAACCAATGGTAAGATGGATTTTGATTATCAGATCAGGGATGGAGTTTCTGGATCAACAAATGCTCTAAGGATTTTACAGAACGAAGGCATTCCCATTCGAAATGATAAGGAAAATTAAATTCAAAGAAGTGATTCAGGAAATTATGAACTAACTAATCACACAAAAAGAAAATGCTAAGGAGATTTCTCTTTGGTGTTTTCTTCTTTTTTCTCTCCTTCTTCCTTGCCACCAAATATAGATTTAATTCCTTTCCAACTCTTTTGTACACCGCCAGTTACGTTTTCCACTGCTCGGTTGACATATTCAGACATAGCAGATCCAGCTATACCTCCAACAGCTGCACCCGCTGGGCTTGCTAAAAAAATTGTGCCTGCATACACCGAACCTAACCAAATCGGATCAATGAAAGGTGAAGAAACTCCATAAGTTCCGCGGTAAATAATGGGAAGTTTTAATGCCTTACCTGCAACACCAGGAAGAGCAATCGTAAACTTCATATCAATGGCTTTGTTAAATCCAATTTTTCCACCACCTGAACCTGCGATGCCATCGGCTTTTAAGGCAAAATTTTTGATTTCAATGTTTTCATTGGCATACTGAAAATCAAACTTAAGTTCATTATAAGGGGTAGCTCTACTAAAATCGATTTTCTTTAAGTTAATCACACTACCAATGGAACTAATTGGTTTTAATATGTTTGTATAACTCAATAACTCTCCATTTTTTGCATTAATATTCCCAATGATTTGTAAATTATCAACTAAACCATCTTCGGTATCAGAAGGTGAAACAATTACAAAATCTGAATCGATACTTCCTGTAATTGGAGATATTTTAAAAATGTCTGATAAAACTGGCGCAATCGAAACATGTTTAATTTCACCTTTTAAAGTAAGGCCAACAGGTTGTAGCCAACGATATTCACCAGTACCGATTATATCTCCATCATATACTTTTAATTCGTATCGATTGATGTTTAATTTTCGTTTTGCATAATGAACATTTAATTTTAATGAATCTGCTTTAAAATCAACTATGGTTAGATTTCGAAAATGAAAGTTCAAATAAACATTCATTCGATTTACATATCCAGTATTTGGTAAACCACGGGTAAGGATTGATTTTTCAAAATCAGGATCGATCCAAATTTTACAAACTTTAATGAGACTAGGGACATCCAAATAATCGGAAGATCCTTCAAATGAAACAGTAGGTGAAAGTGGAGGTTTTAAAAAGTTTACGTAACCAGATCCATATAGTTTTGATTTTCCTTTCCATTCAACAATGATATTGGCAAAAGACAATTTATCTTCTTTACTATCATAATTCATAAGAGTCGATACATGACCATCAGCAAAAGTTTTACCATCTTTTAATGCCAAGTCTTGTACATGTAATTGATCAACTACTGCATAAATTTTTGATTCATCTCTTTTATAAAATGGGATTGAACCTGATGTTTTTACAAATCTTAAATCACCTCTTGTAAAAATGATTAAAATATCATGTAAATCGATACCTTTTACGTTTTGAAATTGGAACTCACCTTCTAATCTTAAAGTTTCATACGTTAATTTATCTTCGGTAAAAAGAATATCGACACTGAAAGTAATAGGTTCATTATTTAATTTTCCATACAAATAAAAATCAATATTCCGTAAATCATGGTCAAAACGAAGTGTGGTTCCCCAAAGGTATAAATTGATTTTTCGAGAATACAGTTTGTCATCGAATAAAATGGTAATGTTTTTAATTTCGATTTGATTTACTAAATTTGCAAAAGTCTTGGAAAAATAATGTTCTTCAGGTGTTTCTTCACTAATTTCATTTTGAACTTTGGATTTGTTTTTAGATGATAAATTTGTTTCCTCAAAAGTGTTTTCCGAAAGTTTCTCAAATAATGGAAAAGATTCATCTTTTTCTCTGGTGACTTCAATCGTGCCAGTATTTAAATATATTTTTCTTAACTCTAATGGTTTACCAACAAATACCCCATAATAAATTTCGATACGCAATTTTTGGACTCGGATAATTTCATCATCAGCTTTAGAGACTGTAACTTCATTTAACTCGATACCAGGGAAAGGGAAAAACACCGGTTCTGAACTTTTATAATTCACATTGAGTTGAGTCATTTTATAAGTAGACTCAAGAATTAGATTTTTGTAATAATCTGGATCAGCTAACAGCGGATACAATATAAAAAACATTGTCATTGATATGACAAAGATAAATGTTAAGAGTGTTTTCCCTATTACGCCTTTGATTGTATCTCGTAAAGATAATTTCACAACTAATTCATAACATCGGAAAGTGGCATTTCACACGATGTAGTTCTGAAGGATAAATTTCTTTTGGCTCTTCAGATTTGCAAATCTCTTTTGCAATCGGACACCTTGTATGAAACCGGCAACCTTTTGGCTGGTTCATTATACTTGGGATTTCCCCAACAAGAGGTTTTGAAATTTTGTTTCTTTGTTTTAAATCAAAACTAGCGGAAAATAAAGCTTTTGTATATGGGTGGAGAGGATTATTGCTGATTTCATCCCGGCTCCCTTCTTCTACGATTTGGCCTAAGTACATCACAGCTATCCGATCCGAAACATGTTTTACGATATTTAAGTCATGTGATATGAATAAATACGATAATCCATATTTTTCTCTTAAAAAAAGAAGGTTATTGATCACTTGGGCTTGTGTGGAAATATCCAAAGCAGATACAGCTTCATCACAGACAACTAAGTTCGGTTCCAAGATTAAGGCCCTAGCAATCGCAATCCTTTGCCTTTGTCCTCCACTGAATTCATGTGGGTACCGATGTAAGATGTCCGCTGGTAAATTAACTTCCGATAAAGCCTTGATTGCTTTTTCTTTTTTCTCCGCCAAACTCAATTTTGGAAAATGAATTTGTAAACCTTCTGTAATGATTTCTTCAATCGTAAAACGAGGGTTTAATGATGAATAAGGATCTTGGAAAACAACTTGGATTTTTCGTCTTAAAAGTTTTTGTTCTTCTTTTGAAATGTTTGTGATGTCTTGGTCTTCAAAATGAATGGAACCTTTGTCAATTGGCAATAAAGAAAGAATGGCACGACCAATGGTTGATTTTCCACAACCCGACTCTCCAACAAGTCCCAATATTTTTCCTTTCGGAATGGAAAAGTGAACAGAATCAACTGCTACCAGGCGTTTTGTCGAAAAGGAAAGAGATTGGGATTGTTTGTAAGAAACAACTAAGTCCGTTACATTAAGCACTTTCTTTTCCTCCGTATAAAAAACATTCCACTGTTTGTGAATCTGACACTATGGTTGGTTTCGGGATTGATGTAGTACAAATTTCTAATTTATCTTTACAGCGAGTGTGAAACCGACAACCACTTGGATACGATTTTGGTGAAGGAACAATTCCTTCAATAGTTACTAATTTTTTTCCAATATTTTCATGACTTGGATAGGCAGAGATTAAGGCTTTGGTATAAGGGTGTTTAGGAGAATCTATCACCATATCCACACTCCCTTGTTCCACAATTTTACCCGCATACATCACTGCAATCCTATCTGCAATATGGCTCACTAGACCAATATCATGTGATATAAATAAAACTGACATTCCATGTTCTTTTCTTAGTTCTTTCAGTAATTCGATTAACTGGAGTTGGATGGTGACATCTATAGCACTTGTAGGTTCATCTGCGATTAGGATTTTTGGATCACACATAAGTGCCATGGCGATACAAACTCTTTGTAACATCCCGCCAGAAAATTGGTTAGGATATTGTTCCAATCGATGTTTTGCATCTGTGATTCCAACTCGCTCCAATAGATAAATGGCCTTTTTCTCAGCATCTTCTCTAGAACCAAGTCCATGTAATAAAAAACTTTCAATTAACTGGTCTCCAATTTTGTGTAATGGATTGAGAGAAGAAAAAGGTTCTTGGAATACATACGCAATTTCCCTTCCACGAACAGACCTTAGTTTTTCACTTGATGATTCTAATAAATTGTTTCCTTCAAACAAAATGGAACCCATTGGATAAATGGTAGTGTTAGAGGGTAATAATTTGGTTAACGCCAAACATGTAATGGATTTTCCACAGCCGGATTCACCGACAAGTGCTAATGTTTCCCCTTTTTTTAAGTGAAAACTAATTCCGCTAACAATTGGCAATGTTCCATCATCCGTTTTGATTTGGACACTGAGATCCATTACTTCAATGGCTTTCTCATTGGGGTTCATTCGTAAACCACCTTATCTTTTGGATCAAAAGCATCTCGTAAACCCTCTCCCACAAAAGCAGAGAACAATATCGTTAAAAATAAGGCTACCGATGGAAACGTAATGAGCCACCAAGCAGTTAAACGTTCTCTTCCTTGCCCAATGAGTTCACCCCAAGATGGATTTGGAGCAGGGATTCCATATCCCAAAAAGTCCAAAGCTGATAAAACAGAAATCGCTGAGATCAAAATGAATGGTAAAAAGGTAACAAGAGGTGTAAGTGAATTTGGTAACAAATGACGCATGATGATGGAATAGGAAGAGGCACCTAAAGTTTTTGCCGCATCAACAAACTGTTGTTTGCGGAGCTTTAAAAACTCACCTCGCATATAATAACTGAGTCCAATCCAACTCAGTGATCCATAAGTGACGATTAGAACTAAAAATCCCCGACCAAAAAAAGAACCCATGATGAGGATCAAGTAGAGGAATGGAATTGCTGATAGAATTTCAATGATCCTTTGCAAAAATAAATCCAATCTTCCAACAAAATAACCTTGAACCCCGCCAATGAAGGATGCGAGTAAAATTTCAACGACGATGAGGATCAAACTAAATGTCATCGCCAATCGATACCCATAAACGATTCGTGTAAACACATCACGTCCACGATCATCAGTCCCCATCCAATGCCGAAATGTTGGTTTGGATGGAGGATTTGTTCCTTCTTCTAAACTATCTAAATTATCTTCATTCACACCAAATGGGATTGGTGGGAACACCATTCGATTGGAAGAATCTTGGAACCTTGGTTCTCGATTTAACTTTTTATAATTTGGTTCCGTTAAATTATTCCCACCAAATTTGGTTTCTGGATAAAACTGGAAAATGGGAAACGAGACTGAACCTTCATACAATACAAACAATGGTTTGTTGTTGATAAGAAGTGGGGAAAACAAAGAAATAAGATATGTATAAAAGAGCACAAGTAATGAATAATAGGCTCTTTTATTCTTTTTGAATTTTTCCCACTTACGAATGTTTGCTGGGTTTGATATAAATTTCATTCGAAATCAATCCTCGGATCGATCAAAATATAACAAAAATCAGAGACAATTTTGCCTATGAGACCTAAAAAACTTTGTGCGAGGAGTAGGCCCATCATTAAATCAGTATCCCTTTCTCGAACGGCTTCAAAGCTGAGTAAACCCATTCCATCAATGTTAAAAACAAGTTCAATGAATAAGGATCCAGAAAATATCAACGTTAAATTACTACCAAATCCCGTTGCAATGGGTATGAGTGAGTTTCGGAATGCATGTTTAAAAATGGAATCTGAAAAACTAAGACCTTTGGAAATTGCAGTGCGTACGTATTCTTTTGCAATTTGATCTAACAAACTATTTTTCATGAGTAATGTAAGAACTGCAAAACTACCAACCACATAACAAATCACAGGTAAAAACATATGAGCCAATCGATCTTTTACTTTACCCCAAACACTTAAATCCTCATAAAAATCCGATACTTCATGTCCCAATGGAAAAAAAGAAAAAACTTCTCCAGAAGCAAACAAATATAATAGTAACATCGCAAAGGCGAAAACTGGCAATGAATACGTAAAAAAGATAATAAAACTTGAAATGAAATCAAAATGACTGCCCTCTTTCAGTGCTTTTTGGATTCCAAGAGGGATACAAATAAAGTAGGTAAGAAAAAAACCTGAGAGTCCAAAAAACAAAGATACAGGAAGTTTTTCTACAATGAGATCAGAAACCTTTCTCGAGTGAAGTCTGGATTCTCCAAGGTCGAATTGAACAATTTGTTTTAACCAATAAAAATAGGCAACAGGGGCCGGTTTATCCAAATGAAGTCTTTTTTTGATGAGTTCAATTTCTTCTTGGGAAATTTGTTTGGTAGAAGCTCCCGCTAAATTACCCGCACCTTTGAGCTTTGCAATTTCACTATTTAATGGACCACCAGGTGCAAAATGTGAGATGAGAAAAACTAAAAATGTGATTCCTAATAGAGTCGGAAAAATTAATAAAAATCGTTTTAAAAAATATTTCCACATGGCTTAGAACTCCCACCAGTCTTTCGATTTTTGATAACCTTTCAATTCTAAATATCCTTTGGCTGACTTTTTTTCCGTTGGATCTTTGGCCAAAACCGCCCCTTCCCAATAGATGGTTTTTGTGGAATTACTACCATCAAACTCTTGTTCATTGAAAATGGGAGAAACAATCCACTCACCACCAGGGTATTTGATTTTCCAATGTAATGGGTATGTGATTTTTGATTGTTTACTCTTCCAGGGAGATCCAGTTGGAACCATTTGGATCTCTTTTGGATCATTCCAATAAGTTACATTACCGTTTGCATCACGATAGGTCCCAAATATTTCTGGTGTTTGTTCGGGTGATTCTCTAAACCGAAAAAATACATAATCACCACCCTTTTCATCCATGAGGCAAATCCAATCCCAAGCTGATTGGCCTTTTGCTAGAGTAGGAATGTTTTGAGATGATTTTTCACTCCATTCATGGTCCATCCATGAGTCTCCTGATAAAATGGTTTCTTGTTTCCCCAAAAAAACCAATTGGCCTTTGGTTTTTAGCCTCGGATAACTATAATAATACGAAAAGATATTTGGGTTTCGTTTTGATTTAATGGAAATTCCATTTTTCCCTTGGGACAAAACTTTTCCATTTCCTTCTAAAGTGAATTCAATTGCGATTTCATTTGATTTCGGTTTTGCTTTGATTAAGAATTTATCTTTGGAAAGAATTTGAAATTCGTATTCACCGCTAAAAATTCTACTTTGATTATAACCAGCAAGACCAGTTAAGTTCCGTTTAATGGTTTGTGCAGTTATATGTTTACGTCTCGTAAGATCTGAAATAGCAAAATGAACAGGAAATACTTCAGGATTCCAATTCTCACCATCAGAAAACTTCAATCGAAAAAAAGAAAGTTCGTATCCGTATGAATTTCCAGAGTCGGTCTGGAGTTGGCCTACAAAATAACACCACTCCAAACTAAAATCCGAATGGAAACTATGGTCTCTCGGAAAATTAAAATGAAATAAACAAAGAGAAAGTAAAATAACCTTAATTCGATTCATCAGGCAATGACTCCCACTTTTTTTCCAGTGGAAGGATATGTAAATACGTGGATTCAATGTATTTCATTTTATCAATCACATCTTTCATTTTTTGTTTTTGATTCAATTTGCGATAAAGTTGTGCTAAATTATATAAATTAGATAAGTTCGAATCATTAATGGAATAAGCTTTTTTCCATTCCAATTCAGCTTTTTCGTATTGTTCCACTTGGTAATAACAATAACCTAAAATTGCATGTGATTTAAAATGGTTGGTCTTAAATTTATTATAAGATTCCAACATCCCAATTGCTTCATCAAATTTTCCGTAGTATGCCAAAGCTTTTCCATATGCCAATTGGGTATTCAGTTCTCTTGGTAAAATTTGGTGTGCCTTTTCATAACAATTGACTGCAGAATTGTAATCTTTTTGATGATAGGCCTGATCACCTCGTCGTTTAATCTGATGAAACTCTTCCAGTCGTGGTGACAACTGTAATCCAAGTAAAGTGATGTCATCCATTGCATCTGTTCCCATCGTAAACTCTCTATGATGGTTCATGATGGATTCAACTGTCTCTTGGATTGAGGCATTTGCATTTTCTTCGATCAATTGTAAAAGTTTACTTTCTCCGAATGCATGACCAAGATCATTCTCAGCTTCTGTTAATCCATCTGTGTATAAGAATAATTTATCTCCAGGTTCTAATTGGAGGTGTAAGTCGCGGTATGTATCTCCAGCATCAGGAAACATTCCTAAAAATGTTCCTTCACCTTCGCAGACTTCTGCTTTGCCAGTTCGGTGGCGGAATAAAATGGGTCTTGGATGTCCTGCAATTGAATACACAACTTTGTAGTCAGAGTGGATGAGAAGGTAAACACAAGTGGTGTAACCTTGTTGTTTGACAAGGTCTAATAACTCACGATTGATTAATTTAAATGTTTCCGATGGTTTTGGCTTTTTAAAATTCGAAAATAACATCTTCGAAAGTGCAGTGATAAAGGCAGCTGGAACTCCGTGACCTGACACATCACAAACAGCAACACCTAACTTATCCGTATGGTATGGAAAATAATCGTAATAATCGCCACTCACTTCTTGCATCGGACTAAATCCTGTCCAAAATTGAATCCCATTCCAATCAGGGATAATTTCAGGTATCAAACCCTTTTGGATGTTTTTTGCAAGGCGAAGGTCCTTTGCCATGGAGAGTTGTTTTTTTTCTAACTCTTGTTTGAAAGACTTCAGTACTTCAACGGCTGCTTCCAAATCACGATTTTCAATCGCAAGTTCACGTGATTTACCAACAACATCTCTTACATCAACAATTGACATCTCTTCCAATGTTGTTTCTGAGCGAGAGGTAACCATTACACGATGGCGAGATGAAACATTTTCTTTTGTTAGATGTGATCTAGACAAATACAAAACTTCATCTTTCCATTCCAATTCGTATTCATTGGCGTCGGAACCAAATTGTATTTCCTCACCCAATTCTTTGTGAGAAACGTGGATGCCAAAAAGTTTGGTTTTTGTCATTCGGATATTAAATTCTTTGAGTTCAAAGAGAACAGCAAGGCCATTTAACATGCCTTGGAAAAACACTGCATCATACCATTTTTCTTGGAACTCAGGAAGGTATGTAAAAACGAATTTCACATGTTTGTCTGCAATAGGTTTTACATTTAAATAAACTGCTCTTGTTAGGCGACCAATCAATATAGGTAACCTATAGATCATTTCCAATAAATCAATCCTAGAATCATCATGTGGTAATAAATCGTAGGCATTGGTAATCAATGCTTCTGTCCCAACATGGTATAAAATTCCCGAAATATCCAAAGAGGAGGTAATTTGTTGGATGATTTTGTCTTCTAAGGACTGAGAAATCCAATAATTGGGATCTTTAAGAATACGATTGTAGGTGGTGTCATCTAAAATATCAGGAAAAGGGTTCGTGTGAATCGAAAGATTTTGTTCACGCTCATATACTTGGATGAGGCCTGATACTCGTTTTGATGATATTTCTCTAGCAGAATGCAGTGGCTAAACCCTCCCGAAGATTCCCCTTCGGTAGGAGAAAAATAAATTTCAATCGATCCCTAGGCAATAGATTTTTCAATGGAGATATGATTTGGTATCTAAGGGTTTTTGGAATCTTTCTCTTTGTTTTTGTTTTTGCTGTTTTAGGTCAAAAGGAAACTCGTCTGGAGCGTCATTGGGAGGTTAAATTAAAACCTGACCAAACCTTAAAGAATTTGTATGAATCCTTCCAACCTAAATCCTTTCGAGCCCCTGTAGTGGGTGAAGAATGGGAATCAAAATCTTTGGGGGAAACAGTGAAATGCAAAACAATTTCTGTCACAAATACACCGACAATTTCTTTCCAAATCGAAAGCCAAGGTTTCAAACATTACGAAGTGCTAAAAGAAACCTACCAACTGGATCCGACTGAGAACGGCGTTCGTATCCACGGAATTTTGGAAATCCAAACGGCTCCCAATTTCCTTTCTAAACTTTTGTTTTTATTCTTTAGCGATGCAGATTTAAACCACATCGCCACTTTGAAAGAAAAAAGATTTTAATGGTGTGTTTTTGTGCTCTCGATGAGCACAGTTGCCATCACCATCACACCTTCACTTCTACCTAAAGCTCCCATCCCTTCCGAAGTTGTCGCCTTAATGGAAACACAGTCTAACGGAAGTTTTGTGATTTTCGCCAAAGATGCATTGAGTTCAGCACGGATGGGATTTATTTTAGGATGATCACCAACATATGTACAATCTACATTGATGAGTTTGAATTTTTTTTCCTCTAGGAGTTCTAAACATTTATCAATGATCACAGAGGATTTCATATTTTTATACTGTGGGTCGGTGTCAGGGAAATGAACCCCAATATCACCAAGGGCCAATGCACCTAAAATAGCATCTGCCACTGCATGTAAAATTACATCCGCATCACTATGACCCAAAAAAGCAAATTCCGATTTCACTTCCACACCCGCAAGGACAAGGGGGCGAAATGGTTCATGGATTAATTTATGAAAATCGATTCCGTTTCCAACTTTAAACATATTATTTTTTATAACTCAACTCTAACATACGATTTACAGATTTTTGGGCAAGTGAAATCACTTCTGCATCCAAAAAGATTTCAAATTGTTCTTTTAGTAATGCATCTCTTACTTTTTCCAAAGTAATTTTTTTCATGTGAGGGCATGTTTGGCATGTAGAGACAAATTCTTTTTCAGGGAATTCAGCACGTAAATTATCTCCCATCGAACATTCTGTCACTAACATGATTTTATCAGTTTTACTCTTCCGAATGAAATCAACCATCTGCGAGGTCGAACCAGAAAAATCTGCTTCTTTAACGACATCTTCATGGCATTCAGGGTGAGTAATGACAGTGACTCCACCAGGAAACAAACGTTTTGTGGAGCGGATATCTTCTGGAGTGTACATTTCGTGAACCATACATCTGCCAGGATGTGAGATGATTGTTTTAGTCGTTTGGTTGCGAACATTGCCTGCTAAGTATTCATCCGGTAAAAAGATAACCGTATCCCCTTCCACAGCATTTACAATTTGTACGGCATTTGCTGAAGTACAACAAACATCCGTTTCTGCCTTCACTTCCGCCGAACAATTCACATACGTAACTACAGGTACACCAGGGTATTTTGCTTTTAACGCTTTGACATCCTCGCGTGTGATGGATTCAGCAAGAGAACAACCTGCTTTGGGATCAGCAATGAGTACTTTTTTTTCAGGAGATAAAATTTTGGCAGTTTCAGCCATAAAATGTACTCCATTAAACAATATCATTGAGGCGGTTGTTTCTTTCGCCATTTTGGAAAGATACAAAGAATCACCAATGATATCGGACACTCCCCAAAATACATCGGGTGTCATATAATTATGACCAAGGATCACGGCATTTTTTTCTTTTTTCAAACGGTTAATTTCTTCCGCCAATGGAAGTATGCGTTCTTCAATTTCATGAGGAAGGTAAATGGGATTTAATTTTTGAACCAATTGGTCATTTGTGACTAGTGACATTTTATACTCCTATTAACAATCATTGGAAAGGGTCAGACCCGAGTACGGTGTCTGTTTCACGAAGTCCCGAATCAACGGGTGGAACGGAATTCTCAAGAGAACCACACTGGTTCATTGCTTCTTGCCATGAAGTTTCCGCAGAGGAAGTTCCTGTACGTTGGACTCTTCTATATTCGGAATTGGAGGCAAATGAACTCTGGTTACATGCTTTTGCAATATTATAAGTTAAGTTGATTTTCGAAAAACAATCAAAATACAAGACAGCGACTGAATCCGTACTCAATTCTCTTGGCTGGATCTGTGCTTTTAATTTGGAGATTAGACCTGGGCAAACGTTTGTACTTATGTCAGCTACTGCCACACAATTTGCTTCTGTCAGAATAAATCTTTGACAAGCAGATTGCACAGGGCTCCCTTGAGTGAGTAACGTACTCAAAAGTTCTGAATTTGAATCTTCACTGGATTTTTTCGCACAGGCAAAGTCCATACACACAATGCCAATGAACAAAAAGAAAACCATCTTCATCCTATTCATCACAATTCTACTCTCCTTCTTACTTGGTGGTCTTGTCTATATCCTTTTTCTCAAAAAAGCCAAAGAGAATCCCAAAGAATCCTCCTTTGATTCACATTCCGAGATCTATTGGCAGAGGTTACAAAATCGCCCAGAGGTCCTAAAAGGGCCAGGGTATCCAAGTGACCTTAGGGATTTTTTGGAAACCATTCGAGGTAAGGAATCCTATCTATGGAATGGAGACAGAGAAGAAACATATCGTTATTTACTCCAAGAATTTCCAGATGAAAGAGGGCATGTTTTGTATGCTGTCTATGTCGCTTTTATGAATTGGAAGGACAAAAGTTTGGAAATTGAATCTTCTCCTTCCCTCTCCCAATATGAAAAACTAACGGCTGTAAATCGCCTAAAAGAAGAAATATTTCCCAAATTTTTAAATGAACTACTTTTTCCAAAACACCCCACTTCTCCACCTGTGATTTTATTGTCTTTTTTGGAAGATTACATTCAGAGAAATCCCTATAGTTATGCAAGAGAACGAAAACGAATTTTCCTTCGTAAAAAAGAAACACTTTACCAACAGGAAAAATGGGACATCCAAGCCTGGGAAAGCCCTTCCTTCTACCGACAGGTAGTCGAGTTACTCTATGAGAGGGAAATGAAGGAAATGTCCGAAGAGGAAAAAACTTTTTATCGTAGTTCTAAAATCGAGGAATTGAAATCGGATTTTTGGAATTGACAAGACATGTTTCCATCCCCCATATAAGTGGGGTTATGAAACAAATTCTATTCTCCTTTCTCTTAGTAGGATTCTTATTCCAATGCAGTTCCAGTCCCAAAAGACTCGACAATGCTGATGATTATATCTCCGACTCAGGTGGACTGACTAGCCAAGAATTGGTGAAAGCGGCCGAAAAATTAGCAGGCCAAATTGGGGAGTACTTCAAAGAAAACCCACATGAAGAAGGTGTTTTTGTGGCACACTTCCCTACACGTAACGATACATCAGAACAAATCCAAACAGAACTTTTTGACAATGCGTTTGTATCCAAACTCATCAAAAACAAAATTTACACAGTTCGTACCAAAACAAGAGAACAATCTCTCAATGAAATTCAGTTCAGTTTGTCCGGACTCACTTCCAATCGTTTATCCATTGGAAAACTGAAATCTCCTAACTTTTTTGTTCGCTGTGACATCAATGAAAACATGTTCACATCCAATGGAGAAAAAATCGTTGAACAGTCAATTAACATCGAACTTGTAGAAGTGGAAACCACCATTGCGGTTTGGTCAGAAAAGGTATCGTATAGAAAATTAGCAGTTCGAGGAAACAAAGGGGTTAGTTGGTAATCCCTTCCACTATTGCATGAAAAAATCATTTCTCTTTCTTTTTCTTCTCATTCTCGGTTGTGCCAGTGATTACAACAAAGTCATCCAAGCAACCGAATCAGCATACTACGGACAGGATTATGATTCTGCCATTCCTAAAATTAGAGAACTGTTTGAAGGTTCATCCAATAAGGACAAACTTCTATTTTTGATGGAAGCTGGTATGATCTTTCATACCAAAGGTGACTATGTCACTTCCAATAAAGTTTTCAAAGAAGCAGAAGACATTGCAGACAATATCAAAGTCAGTATGACGCGGTCTGGACTTTCGTTTATCCTATCCGATAACGAATCCAATTATACTGGGGAAGATTTTGAAAGGGTAATGATTAAGTTTTATATTGCGAACAATTACCTGTTACAAGGTGACACTAATAACGCAAAAATTTATTTCAGACGATTGGATTTTGAACTGAAAGAAATGCGTTTTTTGGCAGCAGAATACCGCCAAAACAATGCAGCTCGTCTCATCGATGCGTATGTATCTGAAAAACTTGGTCGTTATAATGATGCAAGAGTTCAATACAAAAATATGGAACAACTCATCGGCAAAAGCCAAAACCTAATTGCCGACAGATATATGTTAGCTTACCGCGAAGGAGATTCCTCAGACCAGTCAAGATACTCTGCAGGTCGATCTAGCTTACAAGCTTACAATCGTTCCATGCAAAGAACTTCACCTGAAAATGAAAAACTTTCAGAAGTCATCATCATTCACGAGGCAGGAAAATCTGCGATCAAGATGTCTAGGGGAAAACTCATTGAAGATGAATACTTTGCTGCTGCCCTTCGTGGTGCCGTAGAAGTTGGTCTTCGTGCAAAAGGAGCTGGTGCCTCCCTCGCTGGAGCCATTGCTGCGCTTTCTGTAGCAGAAAATCCAATTCCCATTTATAAAGAAAGAGACCCAAAAGGTTCCCTTCCCAAACGATATTACATCAATGGAGTGGATGTTGGGTATTCCGACATCATGAACAATTACTCCGAAACAGCGATGAACAATTTTAATGAGAACTACAAATCTCTCATTACCAAAAACTTAACTTCCTTATCTCTTAAGGTAGTGGCAGCCGTGATTGCTTCAGAAGCGATGGCAAGAGCCATTGAATCTGGTGGTAAAGGGAAAAATAATAATGACCTAGTTTCGAGTCTCATTCGTGTCGCAGCAGGGGCTGCCGCAGGTCTTGCGGTTTCACAAACCATTGCACCAGACCTTCGTTGTTGGAGGACCATTCCTTCCAATTTCCAAGTAAAACGGATCTTTTTAGCTCCTGGGGAATACGATTTTAAAGTAGAATCACCAGGTTCTGTTGTGACAAGTGCACCAAAAAAATTGTTAGTGGAAGAAGGAAAACCTTTATTCGTATCGGTGAGATCCTACTCCAACTAACAGTTCTTATTTTAAATTAATCATTTTTCCTACGTAAAAAAGCAGGAATATCATAATCCTCTCCATAATTTTGAAATGGGGAGGATTGTTTTTGTGCCCCAAAACTTCGATTCCCTTGGCGAATCCCTCTTGGGACTTCTGATTCTTTTGAAAATCCAGATTCTTTTTCATCCGATTTTTTGAGATAAACCATAGGGGAAATCGATTCTTCAGATCCAACTACCTTTTGTTCTCTCTGGTATTGTTTTCCTTTTTTAGAGAAACCTGTAGCAATCACAGTCACTCGGATTTGGTCGGATAGGCTTTGGTCTTCATTGAGACCAATGATGATATTGGCATCTGGATCTGCTTGTGCAGTGATAATTTGAGAAACTTCATTCCATTCATGGATGGTGAGATCGTTTCCACCAGTTACGTTGATGAGAAGTGATTTAGCTCCTTGGATGCTAGAATCTTCTAACAAGGTATTGTTGATCGCTTGTTCCACTGCCTCAGAAACACGTGTTTCCCCACGCCCTTCCCCTACTCCCAAAATCGCATCACCCGTGTCTTTCATAATGGTTTTTACATCGGCAAAATCCACATTGATAATTCCTGGATGGTTGATGATATCACTGATGCCACGAACACCATTTAACAAGATGTCATCGATCACCCGAAAGGCCATGTCCACGGGAGTATTTTTATCAACTACTTGGAAAATAGAATCATTACGAATGGTGATAAGGGTATCTACATTGGCACGGAGTTGGTCAATTCCTTGTTTGGCAAGTTCTGCTCTACGTTTCCCTTCAAATGAAAAAGGGACAGTCACAACACCAACCACTAAACATTTTAATTCTTTTGCAATGGCTGCAATGATCGGAGCAGCACCTGTTCCTGTTCCACCACCCATACCGGCAGTGACAAACACCATGTCGGCACCTTTTAAGGCAGCAACAATCCGTTCCTTATCTTCTAAAGCCGCTTTTTCTCCGAGTTCTGGATCACCACCAGCACCCATACCACGAGTCACTTTATTCCCCAATTGGATTTTGACTTCGACAGGAGATTTGAGTAATACTTGTTCGTCGGTGTTCATCACAATGAAGTCAACACCTGTCATTTTGGAGTGTACCATTCTTGTGACGGCGTTCATTCCACCACCACCAACTCCAATGACTTTGATAATAGCTGGGCTAGTTTTTTCTTCTTCTAGGTATAACATTCATTTTTCCTTAGAGATTATTCTCCATCCAACGACGAACCTTCTTCATCCATCCTTCTCCTTCGGAAACGGAATGCATGTTTTTTTGTTCTAAGTTTTGTATTTTTGAACTGTATTTGATAAGGCCAACCGCTGTTGCATATTCGGGGCTTGCAATTCTTTCCACAAGACCACTCATTCCTGCTGGTTTTGCACGACCTACAGATAATCGAAGTACTTCTTCTGCAGTGGATTCAATGCCTTGTAATAAAGAAGTGCCACCTGTTAAGATCACTCCTCCCGCCAAACTTGACTTATACCCTGATCGTACCAGTTCATGGTCGATCATTTCTAAAATTTCGCGAACCCTAGGTTCTAAAATTTCAACTAGTTCTTGGCGGAATACAGAACGAGATGGTCGACCTGATATGGATGGAATTTCAAATTTTTCTGTTGGGTCCACCATATCAATTCTTGTATGGCCATATCGTTTTTTGATGATTTCTGCTGTTTCTACAGTGGTTTTAAGACCAATGGAAATATCACTTGTGATATGAAATCCACCAAACGGTACAACGGAGGAAAATGCAATTCCTCCATCTACATAAATGATGATATCACAAATGCCTGCGCCAATATCAACAACTGCTGTTCCTAAATCTTTTTCACCAGCAGTCAAAATAGCTTCCGAAGAGGCAAGGCTTGATAATACCTTATCCATTTGCAAAAGCCCTGCTTGTTCCACACATCGATCAATATTATTGAGAGCAGTGTTTCCACAGGATACAATATGAACTTCGGCTTCTAAACGAACACCTGTCATCCCAATTGGATCTTTGATATTTACTTGGTCATCTACTTTGAATTCTTTTGTGAGGACATGAATCACTTGTTGGTCATTGGGAACATGTACAGCTTGTGCTGCTTCCACAACACGCATGATATCCATCTCACTTACAATCCGTTCTCTGTTGGTAACAGCAATGATTCCTTTTTCATTAAATCCATGTACTGATTTTCCAGAAACATTCACTACCACTGATGTTATCTCTTGGCCAGCCATGAGTTCTGCATCACCAAAGGCTTCTATAATCGACTTAGTTGTGGTTTCGATATTAACAATAGAACCGTTTTTGATCCCTGTAGAAGGATAAACTCCAGTTCCAATGATTTCAATTTCATGATCTCCTAATAGTCGTCCAATGACAACTTTGATAAGAGAAGATCCGAGATCCAAAGCAGTTATGATAGGTGCATCATCTTCAATCATATTAATGGTATACTGCGTCTTCTCCTCTTAAATCAATAGAGACTGCTTTGATGGATTCTGCTTCCATATAAGCAAGAGATGCATATAATTTACGAAATACGTTTAATTCTAATTTATCACCGATAAAAACTTTCATTGATTTTGGTGATTTTAAGTACATGGTATAATTACCGTCACGTTCAGCGACTAATTCAGAAATTCGAGTGAAAAGTGCAGGGTAAAGAGATAGGGCATATCGCATTTCTTTGGTAATATCAAAAATCTGTCTGCCTTCTAGTTTATGTTCTCCAACAACGAATGACCCGCTAATGACAATTAAATGGGTATTTAAAACTTGGTCTTTGGATAATATCTCCAAATTTTCATCCACTTCGTATAAAGAACTTCCTATATGTATGACAAATTCTGCGACTTTCTCCTCTATATGAACCAATAGAAATCCATCTGGATCTCTTGTGATTCGAACTTTTTTGATCCGAGGATGACGGGAGAGTTTTGTTTCCCAATCCTTCCAATCACTTATATTGGGTGACTCTGCATCCGTTCCTAAGTAAACCAAAAGGTTCGTTGGAGTCAGGTATTTTTGACCTTCCCATTCCACACGATCGACTGGTTTGACTGGCCTACCCCATCTAAATACCAATCCGAGAGCCAGAAGCCCTGAGAAAACAAGGAGGATCGGAATCACACGCCCAAATCGTTTTTCTTTGATTTCTTGGGGGGTGTCAACCATATATTGATTATGTCACATAGTTAGATAGTTTGGAAAGCATTTATCAGCAGGGCATAAAAAAAGGCCAGGCGAACCTGACCTTTCTCGCGAGACTCAATTGGAAATTGAGTGCTTAGTTGTGAGCTACCTGCATGGACTCTGCACGCATGTCCATAGAGACAGTTTGGTATTTTTTAGCTTCTTTTTCAAGAGCCTCAGCACGACGAAGAAGTTCTTTCTTCTCGTTCATTTGGCTAAGAGCTTTACCACCTCTAGTTGATCCAGCTCTATCACGAAGAGCTTGAGCCAATTCTGTTTTTTCTTTCGCAACACTTGCAAGGTATTCTGAAACTGCAGATTTTTGCGCTGGAGTTGTTGCTTGTTCAATCATAGCAGACTCCAAAAGCTCTAATCTTTCGTTTGTGTCTAAAGCATGTAGATTTGCTGTTGCAAGTCCCATTGCTAAGATCCCTGTTGCGATTATTTTTGTTGTTTTCATGTGATCCTCTCTAGATCTGGGAACCTCTTTTTCCGATTCCCTTTTTCTTTATGACTATACGATTCCAAAAATAAGGATTAATTTCAATCGTAAAAACTTCAAAAAAACCTCGATTTCACCGAAATCATGGAAAAATATTTCATTCTGGATTAATATTAATCAAATTCAGATTAATATTAATCATTTTGAGGGGTTTTGGGCTCAAAATGGATGGATACGAGTAAAATTGGTCCATTCTTTGGGTTAGGAACTATCAAAAAAAACACCGGCAGATGGGTGAAACTCTTGCCTCCCTAAAAAAAAGACCCTCGTTTGAGGGCCTTTTACCAAAGAACTTGGCTGGAAGGGACAGTTTCCTTCCCTTCCGCATTGGTTTGGATTAGTATTTGGTTTTGGTATAACTCAATTTTTTATTGAGGATGATCTCAACTGTTGTCACTTCCCCCGGTTTTACAACAATCTCAGAGTTTTCGAGTTTCATTTCTTCCATAAAACTGGCTCTGATTTCGTATTTCCCTGGTTTTAGATTGGTAAACCAAAAGTATCCATCCTTGTCTGTTGTGACCTTAAAGATTTGGTTCGTAGACACAACTGTTGGCATGTAAATTGGGTGTTTTTCAATCGGATTGTCCAACGTTTTGAAGAAAACTCTCCCCCGAATGGCACCAAATCCATCCATCGAACTCGTTGTATCGACTGTGACCGTTTGTTTCGGAATCACCGCAGTCGCTGTTTTGTAGATAGGGTAATTATCAGCACGGATTTCAATTTGGTGAACACCTGCCGGAAGGTTGTCTATCTTCACATTGTAGATATCGCCAGGGATCAGAGTTCCGTTCCTCGTGATAGAACCCCAAATCTTTGATTTTTCCGTTGTCACTTGTGCATTGTATTCCTGGTCATCCACTAACACTTTAATGGCACGCACTTTGCCTTCTGGAGTGGAAGACCTAAGTTTGCCTTGTTTGTTCAGTAGGTCATAAGGAGACTTCGTTGCTGCTCCGCCATACGACTTGTCTTTGATGATGGATGTCCGGATGAGGATGTTCCCAGTCGAGACAGAAGGAGGAGCTGGAGGTTCCACTTCCGTGATTGGTGGGATGACCACAGTCGTTTCATTCGCAGGGGTTGGTTCTGGCTCCGGTGTGACTGGAGTTGTGGTTTGGTTGTTGTTAGGTGTGGTTGTTTCCACAGGAGTGATGGGAACATTCACCACAACATTCGGTGGTTTTGGCGGAGGAGTTTGCGGTTGAGGGGCCCCAGAAAGAAAAATCCCTGCAGCATTCCCTGAAACTTGTGGGGTTTGTTCGTGGTTGAATTGACGAGCCATCCTCACAGTTTCTTCTTTTGCGACAAAAAATGCTTCTAAGGCAGTGACCACACTGTCTTTGTTGAGGTCGGCCTTTTCGAGTGCATTTCCAAAATTGTAAGTGAAGATACCATGGTTGATGGTTCCCCCTACTTCGATGGAAGTTTGGTCATCATCGGAAGAGGAAATGACGGCTTTGTCTTGGAAAAAATAATCTTCTGCATTTTGGCGGACAACCCCGTCATTGCCTTGGGCAATGGGAATTTCTGCGGCACCACGAGTGTTTTTTCCTTTTTTGGCAATCCCTCCCGAATAACAACAATCCATCACAAGGACTGTTTTGGGGGATTTGATATCTGTTAAAAATTCATTGAGTTCTTCATCGGAAATATGCGGTCGATCGTAACAAATTAAATAGTTACGCATTCCATTTTTGGCCTTCGCATCTTTCATGTACATCCCATGTCCAGAGAAATACAAAAATACAGAATCTTCTTTCCCAGCTACTTTTCCGATTTGGGTGATTGCATTTTTGACATTATCCCGAGTTACCATGGAACCTAACAGGACTTTGATATCCTTGAAGTTTCCTTTTTTTTGGATTTTCTCTTTTAAAAAATTCGCATCGGCTTCACAGAGATTCAACTCAGGGATTTTAGCAGTGTTCCCTTTGTAGTTAGTTCCTATGAACAACGCATAACGGTTCTGCGCTAGTATCGGTGATCCGATGAAATAGGCAGATAGAATACAAACAAATATGTTTCGAAACGAAAACATGATTGGGTTTCCTCTTATCCGAATGGAGTGCCTCATTCTCCAACACTCGAAATCGGAAATCAATTGGATTTTTATTTGGAAGATAAAAAACGAAAGACCTGAGGAAGAACAAATTGGCGGAATTCTTCGTTTACCCGTTTTTCTCCCCGGCAATCGTAATGGATATTATCTACAAAACGCTCTGCGGGGTAGGAAGATTCAGGAAAGAAGAAGAGTTTTGTAGCTGGATGGTTTTGGAAAAAAATGATTAACTTGGAAAGAAGAGCCTTCGATTCAGGAGACTCTTGGCGTTCTTTGATCCACGGCAAATATACCATTCCAAATTGAATGCCTTGTTCCTGTGTGTATCGGATCAAATCTTCTAATACGACAAAATCTGGATTAGGATCAAAATCAATGTTTGGATTTTTTAATTCCGCATCCAATTCCTTCCGAATCATTTCTTTTGAAAAAAGCACTAACTCTGGTTTCAATCGATTGGAAATATTATATTTCCCAAAATGACGAGTGATCTGGTCTTCGATGGTCAAATTGTCTTCGAGTTGGGAAGAGGATGGTTTGCATAAACCTGCTTCTATATTTTCACATGCTTCACAAAAGATGGATTTTTCTTTGTATTGTTTGTCTACTTTCCAATTGGATACACTAAGTGCATTTCGAATGGCACCGTGGAATCGGAAGGATTCGTACAAAAGTGGTGTGGCTTTCGATAAAATAAACAGTCGCTCTACACCAGAATATTGTTCTGCTAATTCGGCAAAGGTAAACTGGTGGAGGTATCTATGTCCAAAAAACTCCCAAAGGATTTGGTTGGCATCTTCTTGTTTCCCACTATAACTAATCACATTGGATTTTGTTTGTGGTCTAAAAAAGTTTTTTTCAATCCCTTCGTTCCATCTCCGTTTCATAAAGTTTGAGATGGTTTCATTTTCTTTCACAACCTTTGCGTCAGGATCGTACAAAGGAGGGCCGTAACCAGTTGCGTATAACTTTGGCGAGGCGGCAAACAAAACCATTTTTGGTTTTTCGTTTCCCTTTTTTAAGTATTTATCCAAAAAGAATCGGTAATATTTTGGTCCCATCGCAGGCAGACTATGGTTGTAAACAGAATACTCTGTTTTATTGTCTTTTGCATATCCGGCAAGTGCCATGGATCTTGAGTCACCTAACACGATGATATCGGCGTCACCTTTGCCAGATTCGACAAAGTTTTTCTTTAGATTGACAAAAAAGATTTCTGGTTGTTCTAAATAATGAATTCCCGTGACACGTACAGTGATTTCTAAAACCAAAAAGAATAAAAGAGTAAGACCTATGCCTAAAAATTTAGAACGCAAAGTAAATTACCTCTTTTCCGAATACTCCTCTTGTGAGGATGAGAAATGCCATAAATGATAGTACAAATGCTTGGATGAGTGGGTGTGTTAAAAAAATCCAATACCTTTCTTTTTTGAAATAAGTGATACCATCTAAGATAAGCAGTGGCAAAGAAATTTTGAAGTATTCTTCCCAAAGTCCAAACATATTTTTCACATTATTATTAGGAGAAAAGTCCCAAGTCCAAACACTTAAGGATTTCTGAAAGTAAACAAACATCATATTCGCGTCATAAGATCGAAATGCGACAGCACTAAATGCAATCAATGTTAAAACTAAGATTCGACTGAGTGTTCCCGTTAGGATCTGTGAAAGTTTAGAGGAAATGGAAATTGAGGAATCGATTGTTTTATCACCTAAATCTTCTTTCTTTTTTGCAAAGAAAATCAGATAAATCATGGTATACAAACCTTGTAAACAACCCCAAGTGATGAATGTCCAATTGGCTCCATGCCAAAGCCCAGACAAAAAGAAGATAACGCATAAATTTCGGTATTGGGCAAACTTTCCGTATTTACTGCCACCGAGTGAAATATAAATATAATCGCGAAACCAACGATTCAGTGTTACATGCCAACGATTCCAAAACTCTGTAGGTGTTTTAGAAAATTCAGGAGTTTCAAAGTTCACTGTAAGAGTCACACCAAGTAACCTAGAAATCCCTAGAGCAATAAAAGAATAACCAGCAAAATCACAATAAATTTGAGTCATAAATAAAAATCCGCCAGCAAATACTTGCGAGCCGTCCATAGACTGGATGATTGTTGGATTTTGCGTATAAAATGATTTGCCTGCAAAAAATACCTGATCTACATATGTAGCCAAATTATCAGCTACATATACTTTCATAAAGTAACCAAGTAGGATATCGTACAAACCTTTTTGTACACCATCTATGGTAGGAAACTTAGGTGCTTTGAGTTGGGGTAGTAAGTCTTGTGCCCTTTCAATTGGACCTGCTACGAGTTGTGGGAAAAAATTCACAAACAAAGCAAAATCAAAAAAATCTTTTTCAGCTTTGATTTGTTGTCTATACACATCAATCGTATACGACATTGTTTGGAAGGTGTAAAAACTAATCCCCACAGGGAGCACAATGTTTTTGAGTAAGTAGGTACTTGAATCTGTAGCCATACTACCTCCAAACCAAATGGCTATTTGGTTCCAAGAATCAACAAGATTCACTGCAAAAAAATCATAGTACTTCATGGTAAAAAGGAGGCCCAGATTGGCAAAAATCGAAACTGCTAAGTAGATCCTCCGAAACATTTGGTTTTGGGAGGATTCAATGGACCTTGCTGCCACATAATCAATGATGGTGCTGATTAAAATGAGGGTGAGAAAAAACCATTCCCACCATCCGTAAAAAAAATAAGAGGCAAACAGTAACCATAGGTTTTGTGCTCGGTATGCCCATTTTTGTTTTTTGGCAAACCAACCAAAACATAAAAAGACCGAATACACGATTAGAAAGAATAATAAAAATACAAAAGTGTTAAAAAGCATCGGTCTTCGTTACAATTTCAAGGTTAGCCGTTTCTGTAAAATTCAAAAATGAGCCCAAAAGGGAGAATCTTATCGTTGACCCGTTCCTATTTCCCATAAATCTAAGAGTTACTTTGGATCTTTTTTCGGAACTCAAAACCAAATTCGGTTTTTCAGAATTTCGCCCAGGCCAAAGGGAAGCCATTCAATCGGTTTTAGATGGTCAGGACACTCTTGCCATTTTACCGACTGGTGCTGGAAAGTCCCTTATTTACCAATTACCTGCTGCGATCCAAAAAGACAAACTAACGCTTGTTATATCTCCACTCATCGCCCTGATGAAAGACCAAATGGAAAGTTTACTTGCAAAAGGAATTCCAGCTGCCTTTTGTAATTCCACCCAAGACGAAGTGGAACAAATGACGATTCTTTCAAAAGCAGTCAGAGGGGAACTTCGTGTTTTACTCGTATCCCCCGAACGAGCACTCTCAAACGGGTTTTTACGAATTTTTCGTGAGATGAAACTATTTTCTTTGGTTGTGGATGAAGCACATTGTGTATCACAGTGGGGACATGACTTTCGGCCCGAATACCGCCAAATCCATGTTTTACGAGAAAGGCATCCGAATCCTAGTTTTCCCATCTTAGCTCTCACGGCAACAGCAACCGAAAAAGTACAAACAGATGTCCAGGCATCTCTTGGAATGCGTTCACCTAACGTTGTTTTATCTACCTTTTTTCGCCCCAATCTAAAATTCAGTGTGGAATACCCAAACCAAGAACGAGACAAAGCAGACCGACTGATGGAACTACTCGAACCTTGGAAGGATGGAAGAAAGTTTCCAGGTCGAGCCATTGTGTACTGTGCAACTCGAAAAAAAACAGACGAAGTGTATGATTTATTAAAAGACTTCGGGTTCTCAGTTGGAAAGTACCATGCAGGTCGAACGGATGGGATCCGAGAACGAACACAAAATGCCTATACTTCTGGAAAAGTTCCTATCTTAGTTGCCACCAATGCATTTGGGATGGGTATGGATCAACCTGACGTACGTTTGGTGATCCACTACCAAGTTCCTGCCTCACTCGAAGCATACTACCAAGAAGCAGGTCGTGCTGGCCGAGACAATTTACCATCGGAATGTGTTTTGTTTTACAAAGCAGGTGATGTAGCCACCCAAGTCTTTATGTTGTCAAAGGAGACAAACTTCAAAGGCGGAGACACTTTACTCAAATTTATCAAAGAATATGCAAACAATGAAATTTGTAGGCAAGTCCAACTTTGTTCTTATTTTGGAGAAACCATTTCTCCTTGTGGAAAATGTGATATCTGTACCGAAACAGGTGTTAGCATCAATCGAAGTAAATTTTTAGAATCTGAAAAAGTCAAAATTCAGAAAAAAAATGAAAAAAGAGAACACCCACTCTCAGAATGGGAAGAAGAAACCATTCAAAATTTTTTGAAAGAACACCCAGCAGTTTTTGGAAAAAACATCATTGCGAAAACTTTAGTGGGGAAACGAACTAAAGATGTATTACGTTATAGAATGGAACGAAATCCATTCCACGGCAAATTGGAAGGAATTCCTGAAGAAGCAGTTGTCGCAAAATTAGAAAATTGGGTAGAAGAAAAAAAAGTTTTGGTAGCTGGTGCTAAATACCCAAAATTATACCTTCCGAATTTTTCCAAAACAAAAGTGAAACAAGCATCATCTAACTCTGATGAGACGAATGGGAAACAAACAAAACTAAAAAAGGTTCCGACATTACATTCTCAAATCTTAAGAGAACTGATGAATTACCGTGATCGTAAAGCAAGGCAACTCAAATGGAAAAAGTTTATGGTCTTTCAAAATCCTGTACTCAAACGGATTGCAGAAAGAAAACCAAAAAACCTTTCAGAACTGGAAGCCACAAAAGGTGTTGGGCCTGCCAAGGTAGAACGATTTGGAAATGACATCATCGAAATTTTATCCAAGTGGGAATAATCCAATTCATTTCTCATTTACAAATCAACAATTGTCGATTTGAGATTTTCTTCCGTGAAAGTGACTGTAAATTCCCTTGAAACTTTCCTTCCCTCTTAGAATCTGCTGAATCAAAGGGTCATTATGGAAAAAATCGCAGGAAAAATCGTAACCCACGAGAGGGAATTTTTGGGTACGATCGAATTTGATGTCACAACCGGACTCATTACAAATGTTAAAGAAAATTTGGATCCGAATGCCCGTCGGTTTTCTGATGATTGTGTGATATTCCCTGGATTTGGTGACATTCACATTCACGCCAGAGAAGATGTGAGTGAAAAACATACTTACAAAGAAGATTTTTTATCAGCAAGTGCTGCTGCCATTAATGGTGGAGTGATCCATGTGGCTGATATGCCAAACAATCCAGTTCCACCCATCGATGATGAATCCTACTCCGCCAAACAAGCGCTCACCAAAAAAGCCCCTATCCACATTACATTATACGCAGGCATAGGTCCTCATACAAAACCACTCACAAAGAAAGTTCCTTATAAAGTGTTTATGGGTCCTTCCATTGGAGAACTTTTTTTCCATGACAACCCATCCCTCGAAGAAGTGATCAAACACTACCATGGACAGGATGTGAGTTTCCATTGTGAAGACCCAGAGATCCTCATCGCTAACCAAGACAAACCCACTCACGAAACAAGAAGGCCAAAAGAAGCGGAAACAATCGCAACTGATTTTGCTTTGTATTTGATTGAGAAATACAATCTGAAAGGAAAACTTTGCCATTACTCGACAAAAGATGGTCTTTCTAAGATCGTTTCAGCAAAAAAACGAGGAGTGAATGTTACCTGTGAAGTGACTCCAACTCATTTGATGTTTGATACGGAGATGTTAACAGAAACCAATCACAAATGGTTCCAAATGAACCCTCCACTCCGAGGCCGAGAAGATAGAGAAGCGATGGTGAAAGGGATACTTGATGGGCATATTGATTATTTAGCGACCGATCATGCACCACACTCCATCGAAGAAAAACAAAAAGGAACAAGTGGTATCTCACAATTGGATACATATGGACTTTTTGTCACATATATGATATTGAAATTAAACATTCCGATGACTTTAATAGCAAAAATCTGTTCCAAAAATCCAGGGGAGTTTGTAGCTCCTTATTTACCAAAACATTTTGGAAAGGGTGTTGGTATTATTAACGAAGGTTATGCGGCAAATTTTTCTATCTTAAATTTAAAAAAACCAGTTGAATTTAAAAAATCTATGATTAAAAGTAAGTCCGGATGGTCACCATTTGAAGGATTCCAATTTCCCGGATCCATCGAAGCGGTATATTATTTAGGCAAAGAAATACATGCGAAATGAGCCTTTAGGCAGTAAAATTCTCTCTGGTCTCACTGTTAAATCCCTTCTGACCGAATATCCCAATAGTTTCCAAGTATTGGATTGGGAAGGTAATTTTGTCTCTGTTACAGATCGTTTTGCCAGATTTTTAGAATTTGAACCTAAAGAAATTGTTGGAAAATCAATCCTTCATTTCACACAAGAGGACGACAAAGAAAATACTGAGAATACTTTCGAAAGTTTGGGCAAAAATCCGAATATTGTAAATTTCGAAAATCGCCTTGTGACCAAATCCAAGGAAGAAGTTTGGATCATTTGGTTACTTATCCCTTTGCGTGAGTCCAAAATCATTTTGGGTTTTGATCGTGATGTCACAATCCAAAAAGATATTTCCTTTGAATTTTTACTCCAACAACAAAAGTATAAGTCTATCTTTGACAACTTACCCATGGGCATCGCCATCACAGATGAAAAAGGTAAAATTGTTGAGACTAATAAAACAGCACGAACCTATTTTGACATCCAAGATGGGGAACTTCTCAATCGTACTCTCAACATTCGAAAGTACACTCTCATCCAACCAAACGGCACAAAAATTTACCCAAGAAAATCAAGTTTGATGCGAGCATTACGACACAAAGAAGTGATTCGTAATTTGGAAATCGGGATGATCAAAGAAGATAAAATCACTTGGTTTGATATTTTAGCAACACCGATTCCCATTGAAAACTTTGGACTTGCAGTTGCCTTTCTTGACATCACCCAAAGAAGGCATGCCGAAGAAAAAATTGCCTATATGGCATTTTTTGACCAACTCACAAACCTTCCTAATCGTAACTCTCTTATTGATAAACTATTTCCAATTTTCGAAGAAGCAAGACGACACGGTAATTTGGTCGGGATCCTTGCGATTGATTTGGACAATTTTAAAATCATCAATGATTCTCGAGGACATGACTTTGGGGACAAAATCATCAAACTTGTCGCTTATCGGATTCGTGAGAGCATACGTGTGTATGATCTCATTAGTAGACAAGGTGGTGATGAGTTTAATGTTGTATTACCTGACTTATCAAACGAACGTGATGCGGCTGTTATTTCGGAAGCAATCTTGGATGCAATGACCCATCCCTTTGTGATTGATGGGGAAAGGATTTTTGTTAATATCTCGATTGGGATCGCCTTATACCCAACAGACGGAAAAGATTCGAATACACTTCTTAAAAATGCTGACAGTGCATTAAACTTGGCAAAATCACAAGGGAAAAACTGTTATGTGTTTTTTACAGAAGAACTGCAGACAGTTGTAGCAGAACGTTTGGAAATCGAAAACCGAATGCGGATTGCCATCATTGAAAATCAATTTACTTTGATGTACCAACCCAAAATTGATTTGTATACAAAAAAACCTGTGGGTGTAGAAGCACTCATTCGTTGGCGCCATCCAGAACGTGGGCTCATCTCACCGAATGTATTCATTCCCATCTCTGAAGAAACAGGGATGATCCTTGCGATTGGTGAATGGGTGATCAAGTCTGCCATCCAAACGATGCGAGTTTGGAAAGATGCAGGAATCAAAGAGATTTCTATGGCTGTGAATATTTCCACGAAACAATTTAAACACGAAAGACTGATTTCTACAATCGCCGAAAATCTAAAATTATTCAAAGTGGATCCACATGATTTGGAAGTTGAGCTCACAGAAAGTTCAGTCATGGAAAATGCCGATGCCGCAGTTCGTACCATGCAAGAAATCCGAAAACTCGGGGCAAAAATTGCAATTGATGATTTTGGAACGGGTTATAGTAGTTTAGGTTACTTAAAAAAACTTCCCATTTCCTCTTTAAAAATCGATCGTTCCTTTGTATCCGAAATCACAACAGACAAAGACTCCAAAACCATCATCCATGCTGTCTCTAACTTAGCACATAACCTTGGTTTGAGTGTAGTTGCGGAAGGTGCCGAAACGGAAGAACAGGTGCAATTACTCGCCGAAAGTGGAGTGGACCAAATCCAAGGATTTTATTTTGCAAAACCGATGACTTCGGAAGATTGCCTGCATTTTCTGAAAACAGAACTTGGAATTTCGGATTGACCCGTTCGCTTTCCCACTGTTTTTAACAAATAAGGATTTCTCTTGAAACTTTCAGTTGATTGGTTAAACGAATTTACCCCGCTCTCCCAAATTCCTTTCGAAACGGTTTTGGAAAAAATTAATACATCGATTTGTGAAATTGACGATGTGGAAGAATACAAATCCCACCTAACATCAGTGATCACTGTCAAAATCAAATCACTGGAAAAACACCCCAATGCAGAGAAATTACAAACGACCATCGCTACCGATGGATCAAAAGACTACCAAATTGTCACTGCTGCCACAAATGTAAACGTTGGTGATATTGTTCCATTAGCTCTCCCTGGCACAAAATTGGATGGCAAAGAAATTTTGGATTCGGAGCTACGCGGAGTTCGTTCCCAAGGAATGTATTGTTCTGAAAAAGAATTGGGAATGGCATTAGAATCTTCAGGTGTTCTTATTTTTCCAAAGGACACAACTCTTGGTATCTCGGTTCGTAAATATTTTTTATGGGAAGATACAATTCTCACAATCGATAATAAATCCATTACACATAGACCTGATTTATGGAGTCATTTTGGTTTTGCAAGAGAACTCGCAAGCCAACTCCAAATCCCACTCCACCATTTTCCTCTCCAAGCAGATACAAAATGGAAATCAGGGAACGAAGGACTTACAGTAGAAACTTCCGAACATGCACATGCATATTACGTGACTTCTATCCAAAATGTAAACATCACAACATCGATTCCCAAAATCAAATCACGACTTGAAAAATGTGGGATTCGTTCCATCAATAATGTAGTAGATGTTTCCAACTATCTTTTGTTAGAACTTGGACAACCTACTCATTTTTTTGATCGATCCAAACTACAGTCAACTTCCTTTACTGTTTCCAAATCAAAAGATGGAGATAATTTAGCTCTCCTAGATGATACTTCTCCAACCTTACCAGGAAATATCCTTCTCATCCAAAATGGAACCACACCAGTAGCTTTAGCGGGAGTGATGGGGGGAAAAGATTCAGCAGTCACAGATGGTACAAAAAACATTGTGATGGAATCTGCTGTCTTCAAAAGGGAAGATGTTCGTTTTACCATTCGTAAAACCAATATCCGCACTGAATCAGCAGTACGTTATGAAAAAGGTTTAGATTCTTACACATGTTTGCCAGTCATCAAAAGAGCGGTTCAATTATTAATAGAAAACGGCAATCCGAATGTGAAGGTTTTCACTCCACAAGGTTTCAATCATACCGAATCCAAAACGGTAACCATAGAAACAAATTTACAATTTCTCCGCCATAAACTAGGAAAAAAGATCACTTTACCAGAAGTTTCTGACATCTTACAACGATTAGGTTTTGGAGTCACTACAAAAGAGGAATCCCTCTCAGTTGTTGTTCCTAGATACAGACAAAACTACGATGTAACAATTCCGGAAGACCTTGTTGAGGAAATTGGAAGGACAATTGGTTATGCTTCCATCCGAACGGAAGCTCTATCGATGGCAGTGGAAACTCCAATTCGTAATCCACTTCGAGAATTGGAACGTAGGGTCAAGAATTTCTTAGCCTTGGAAGTTGGATTTAATGAAGTTTACAATTATTCTTTTGCTTCTCCAACGGATGCAAAACTAGAATCAAATTTAGAATCCACTTCACTTAAAATTGCAAATGAAATGCCAGAGGAACATTCGATTCTCCGAAATAGTTTGTACCCAGGTCTCATCAAACAAGCAAAGTTAAACCAAGATCGATTTGAATCAGTCAACCTTTTTGAATTGGGGAGAACTTACCACAAACAAGGCAATGGTCCTGAGTTAGCAGATGAAAAACGTTGGATCTCCATTCTTTCCTTATCCAAACACAAACCAACTGACCTTGTTTCCATTGAACAAGAATTCTTAAAAATTAGAGAAACAATTACCGAACTTTTTTTATTCTTAAATTTACCAAAATTCGAATGGAAAAAAGAAACACGAAGCCATTTCCACCCTAATGCAAGTTTAGTGGTACATTATGATGGAAAAGAAGTTGTCGAACTTGGAATCCTTCATACTCGATTTGCTGATGTGTACGATATAAAACGTAGGGTCATTTTGTCAAAAATCAACATGGAAGTGTTAGCTGAAATTTGGGAAACCCATGGAAGGAATTCTCATTTCAATCCACCATCCCATTTTCCACAAGGTCAATTGGACCTTTCGCTTCTCATGAATGAATCGGATGCAACTGAATCCTTTGCCAACTTGGTCAAAACGTTACAAATTCCAGAATTAGAGTCTGTGTATGTCCAAACGATTTTCCAAGGTGAATCGGTAGGAGAAGGCAAAAAATCGGTTACGTATCGTTTCCGACTTATGTCCTATGATAAAACCTTTACCCAAGAACGTTTTAAAGAACTTTCAGACAGTTTGGTGACGACGGCAAAAGACAACGGTTATACCTTACGATAAATTTGCTTTGACAAATCCCAATTTTTATTGGGAAATCGTTCGAGTTTATGCGATTCATCTTTTTGATCATTCTATCGGGAACTTTGTTTTCCTGTTCCCGATGGGAGATCCAAAAGTCCATCAGTGACGAAAGTTTTACTCCCCAAAAGATTGATTATGCCATCCAATCTGGAAATGAAACCAACCAACAAAAACTCCGATGGACACCTATTTTCAAAAACACCTTAAGTTTAGGTTTCCAATCAGAACATGTGTACCTAAAAATAAAAGCCACAAATCTAACATCCGTTAATAAACTTATACTTGATTTAGGAAACCCACATTTAGATTTTATCCGAGTGTTTGAAGAAGGAAATCCAGAGCCCATCAAAGAAGGTGGAGATTTTATAGCTCATTCACATTGGGATGCATTTTCTAAATCCATTGCTTTTGAACTCAGTTGGCCAGCTGGCGAAACCAAAACACTCATTTTAGAAACTAAATCATCATCAAATATCAGTTATCTCATTCGCTTTTATTCCAAAGAAACTTTTTATCTAAAAGAGAATTTAGAAAATACAATTCTCGGTTTTTTTTATGGCACTATCTTTATCATGGTGATCTATAATTTATTCATATACTTTATCTTAAATGAAAGAGCCTACATCACCTATTCGGTTTCTATTTTTTGTAATTTATTGTTACAAATGTACCTAAATGGAATTTTAAATCAAATTTTCACTTTAGACCATCCAGAAATACACAATCGAATCGGTAGTATCATTGTGACTTGTTCTGCGATCACCGGTTGGACATTTGCCCAACAAACTCTAAACTTACGTGATTTTAATCCTTGGTCCAATCGACTAATCCAAGGTCTTAAATTCATCGTATTATTTTACATTTTAATTCCTTATGCCTATTTACCAATTGAGATCGCAGTTCGGATTGGAAATTTTATCGCACAATTATTCGTAGTATCCGTGTTAGTTGTAGCACTAGTAAACTACAGTACAGGAAATAAACAAGCTCGATTGTTTTTGTTTGGTTGGAGCACCCTACTTTTTGGAATTTTGATGTATACTTTGATGCAAAATGGAGTTCTTCCTGCCAATGTCTTCACGATTTATGGAAACCAAATTGGTTCCACTTTAGAAGCTGGCATTTTGTCTCTTGCGCTCGCGAATAAAATCAATGAGTTAAAAGAAGAAAAGGCAAATACACAAGCAGAAGCACTTGTTACTTTAGAAGAAAAGGTAAGAGAACGAACCAAAACCTTAGACGAATCATTGAACCTCATCAAAAAGGATTTAAACGTCGCCAAAAAAATCCAAAAAACTTTATTCTCTGATATCAAAACCAGTGATCCACGAATCCATTTCCATTCGTATTACCAATCTATGTCCGAAGTGGGAGGTGATTTTTATGACCTCACCCAAGTGAAAGCTGACTACTATCGAATTTTTGTTGCAGATGCAACAGGGCACGGAATCCAAGCAGCACTCATCACGATGGCGATCAAAGCAGAATATGAATCACTCAAAATGATTTATGATCATCCCGATGATTTGGTTTTTCATATGAACCAAATTTTCATCAATAAATACAGCAATATCCAAACAATATTTACATGTTCCGTCTGTGACATTGACTTAAAGAATAAACAGTTGTTTTATGCTTCTGCAGGACATCCAGACCAAATCCACCAAAGAATTCATGATATCAAACTTTTACCTAGAACTGGTAAAATCATTGGACTTATGGACCACACCCAATATAGGCTCATTGAACACCAAATTGAAGAAGGTGATCGGATCTTTTTATTCACTGATGGAATCTTTGAACAATTCAATGAAGAAAAAGAACTTTTCGGAGAAGATAGACTATACGAAATATTAAAAGAAAACTTAAAACTAAGCTTAGACCATACAATGGCAAAAGTGTTAAGTGAACTCTCATTGTTCACTGATGGACAAGCAAAACAAGACGACATTACATTTATCGGTTGCGAAATTCAAAGTCTCGGTTGACTTTGATCCATGTCCTACAATCAAATTCCTAATTTTGCAAAACCTTTCATCCATCCAAACGCCACAGCATTTGGAATGGTAGAATTTGGTAATTCTGTTTCGATTTGGCCTGGTGCTGTTGTTCGTGCTGACATGAACAAAATCAAACTGGGAGATTATGTGAATATCCAAGATAATTCTACTCTACATACAGATTCGACAAGTCCTATCTCTATCGGCGAATGGACATTAGTTGGGCACAATGTCATGATCCATGGATGCAAAATAGGAAGAGCTGTTCTTGTTGGAATCGGATCCATTGTTTTGGATAATGCTGAAATAGGAGATGGATCTCAAATCGCAGCTGGATGTATGATTCGTGGAGGGAAAAAAATACCACCACGTTCACTTGTTGTGCCCGATGGTTCCGACATTAAAATATTTCCAGGAAAAGCAAAACCAGAATTAACAGTAGCAGGTTGTATTGAGTATGCTCATCTTTCCGTACGTTTTGCACAAAATATTTTTGTACCATTTAAAAAAGAAGAAGAAGTACATTTTGTATCGCAAGCCAAAGAAATTCTGACAAAACTTGGAATTTAAACATGGATCGAATTGACTTTACTGCCTAAGGCTGAGAAATTTAAATTTTACTGATTCATGAATTCCTTTTTAAATAAAATCAAAGTTCTTGGTATCTTTTCCATTACCCAAACTGTATTCCAAATTGGGACAGTGATGATTATGGCAGTTTCTGCACTGGCAGGCCAAACCATAAGCCCATCTCCAGAATCCGCCTCACTACCCGTTTCGTTTGTGATCCTTGGAACTCTGATAGGTTTAGTCCCCGCCTCAAGGTTTATGAAATGGCAAGGGAGTAAATATGGACTTCTTCTTGGTACGATCATTGGAATCTTTGGTGCAATCCTTGCGGCGTATGCTATATGGGAAAAAAGTTTTGTTTTGTTTTCCATAGCTCACTTGTTATTTGGAATTCACCAATCGTTTATCCAATACCTTCGTTTTGTTGCAATGGAATCTGTGCCAAACCATGATAGGGCGAGTGCATTGTCTTGGATTTTAATCGCTGGAATCCCAGCAGCTTTTCTTGGTCCACTTGCAGGCTTACAAGGTAAAGAACTTTTTCCCACTTCCTTATTTTTGGGATGTTATTTAATCCTAATTGTTTCTCTTTCCCTACAATTTTTACTAATCACATTCTTACCTTCACCGAACAAACGTTTCACTACAGAAAACAAATCGGAACACCAAGAAAGAGAAAAAGTAAGGCCATTTTCCTACCATATAAAAAATTTAGGACTATGGGTTTCGATTCTCTCTACTTCTTTTGGATTTGGACTTATGGCAATGCTTATGACAGCTGTGCCCGTTGCGATGAAATCACATGGTCATGAAATGCATGCATCCACATTGGTATTACAATGGCATGTTTTAGGTATGTACATCCCTTCCTTTTTCTCTGGATTTTTAGTTCGTAAAATGACATCACCCTACTTGATCTTGTTAGGTGTTGCAGTCATGGGACTGGAATCAGTTTCTGCGATCCAAGGAACCGAATTTTTACCATTTGCAGTAGCACTGATATTACTTGGAATCGGTTGGAATTTTATGTATGTGGGTGGGACAAATTTACTTGTGGAACAATACCATCCAGCGGAAAAAAACACAATCCAAGCTGTTAACGATACGATTGTATATTCTATTGCCATCTTTTCCACATATAGTGCTGGTTATTTGGAACATAAAATAGGATGGTTGACTCTCAATCTAGTGAGTATACCATTCTTAGTGTTTGTATCCATCGTAACACTGTATTACATCCAAACCAAAAGAAAAACGATACACCATGAATAATCAAACACATTGGGAAACAATTTACACTGAAAAACAACCAAATGAAGTGAGTTGGACTCAGGAGATTCCAAAGCTCTCCTTACAATTGATCAATCATACAAATTTACCAACTTCAGCAAAAATCATTGATGTCGGTGGTGGAGAATCCAATTTAGTGGATCATCTTTTAGAGCTTGGTTACCAAAATCTAACTGTTTTAGACATTAGTCAAAACGCATTAAACCGATGCAAACAGAGATTAGGTGAAATTGGGAAAAATATTAAGTGGATTGTTTCAGACATCACTATATTCCAATCTGACATCAAATACGAACTATGGCATGACAGAGCAGTCTTTCATTTTTTAACAGATCCAGAATCCATTTTAGCTTACAAAAATAATTTATTAAAAGCTCTAAACAAAGATGGTGAACTCATCATAGGAACCTTTAGCAATGATGGCCCTAAAAAATGTAGTGGGCTTGAGATCAAACAATACACCGAAGAAACGTTAGCTGAAACCTTTTCCCCTGAATTTGAGCCCATTGAATTCCAAAGAGAAGACCACCATACACCTTTTGGTACAGTCCAAAATTTTGTCTTTGGTCGGTTTAAGAAGAAAATTTAGCTTAAAATATGTGAGAAAAACCTTATGCAAAAAGAAATTTTATCATTCGAAACGATTGTAGGCCTCCAAGTCAAAGATGAAAGTGTATATGCTGAATACCGAAACGCAATGAAAGGACTGTTGGAACAATATGAAGGTGGATTTCGGTATGATTTTAAAATTGCAGAAACTCTAAAATCCGAAACCGAAAATCCAATCAACAGAGTGTTTCTGATTTATTTCAAAACCAAAGAAAAAAAACTTAGTTTCTTTGCAGATCCTGAATATAAAAAGATTAGAGAAAAATACTTTGTTCCATCGGTCGAAAGTACAACGCAAATTGCAGAATATGATCGATATATAAATTAAGTAATCTTTCGACTCGCCTTAATTTTTGCTGCAAATTCTTTAGCCATTTCGATTCGCATTTTTCCTTCCGCAAACCTTCGTTTTTCGAGATCTGTTTCTAATTTTAACGGAGGCACTGGAGCAGGTTTTTTGTTCTCATCCAATGCAACAAACGAAAGATAGGCGGTAGTGGCTCTCACCATCTCTCCAGTGTATGGATTTTCTCGATTCACCTGCACACCCACTTCCATTGAAGTTGTTCCTACATAATTCACCATCGCTTTTAAATTGACATGGTCTCCAATTTGGATGGGTGTAATAAAATTGATTCGATCAATGCTGACTGTCACCGCTTCTCTTCCGGAATGCCTTTGGGCAGCCATGACTGCAATTAAGTCAATCCAACTCATGATTGCACCACCAAACGCGGTTCCGTAATGGTTGGCATCATTCGGAAGAACGACATGTCGAGTTTCTACGGCTGATTCTTGCGGTGACTTGGGAGATAATTCATTAGGAGAGGACACAATGAGGATAACTTAGTCTTGACGTTTTGTTTCGAAAAGACTTTTTTAAACATGCTGACCTTAGACAAATTTTGGAAGTAGAGGATAAATGATCACTGACAAACGAAATTACGTCTATTGGTTAAAATTCAGAAAGGACACAGGTCCCCTACTCAGGAGATTTTTAATCGCAGCATCTGGGCTATTTTTGGTTGCAGCCTGTTTGCATCTCACACCCCTCATTACGAAATCAGGTGAAATCGATTATATCTTTTTTGTTGTCGATTTAGGAATTTCAATCTTATTCATCATTGAATATTTATTAAAAAACAAAATTTCATTAGTCATTCGGGTTCTCACTTTAATCTTTACAGCAATCTTCATATCTGTTTTATCTTTTTTAAGAAGTGGATTACTCGGGACAGGTGAGATCTCTCTTGCCTTCATCATCATTTCTTTTTTTGTGTTTTTACCTCCCATTCCAAGCCTATTGTCAGCTTTATTCATTTCAATTGTCCCTGCTATTTTTGGAATATTTGTATACCAATCTATTGTTATATTTCCAGACGAGTTAGGAATACGGAATCAAAGTCCAAGAGAATGGTATTTTAAATCAGTAAGTTTAATCATTTTTTCCATACTTTCTGGTTTTTTGATCCAAAGGTTACGAGCAAAATTAATTAAAAATATTGTATATCTAAAAGAATCCAGAGCAAAGATTTTAAAATCAAAGCAATATATCGACAAACTTGCGTTTCATGACTCTCTCACACAATTACCAAATCGTTATTCATTTGAAGTATCCATTCAAAATAGAATCGATATTGGTTCAAAAGAAGCTTTTGTATTACTCATAAATATCAAAGGTATAAAAGTTATTAATGCATTACATGGAATCAGTTTTGGGGACCAGATATTAACACTAATAGGAAATATATTAAAACAATACACTTCTGAACGTCCAAATACAATCGTAGCTAGTTTAGGTGGAGATGAATTCATTTTATGGATCGAAAATTCTACCAGGAATCGGATTGAAGAAGCAATTGTCAAATTTGACTTAAATAATAACCAAACTCTAACACCAGATAGACTTGGCCATAGACTCCAATACCGAGTTTCTGGAATTCATTTTCCAACGGAAGCCAATCTTTTGGACGAGGTCATTCGAAAACTTTCCATTGCGATGAATGTAGCCCGGGAAAAGTCAATGAACCATTTGGTTTGGTTCGAACCAGAAATGGAAAAGAAAATCGAAAGGGAACAAAGACTAAAAAACCAACTGGAAAAAGCGATTGAGTTCAATCATTTTAAAATTGCCTACCAAGAAAAGGTAGATATTTCAAACCAATCTATTGTTGGGTTAGAGGCACTTGCCAGATGGACGGTGCCAGAATTAGGTGAGATATCTCCAGATGAATTTATCCCCATCATTACAAAATCAGATTTGATTGTTCCTTTCGGCAAAAAAATATTCGAAAAAGTAGTCAGTCAAATTCCAAGTTTACAGAAAGTATATGGCCATGAGATCAAAATTTCGATCAACATATCACCAATCTTCTTTTTATTTCCTAATTTTAATGATTATATCATCACCTATTTAAATCAAAATTCAATAAATCCAAAAAATCTAATCTTTGAAATTACTGAAGATATCTTTATAGATGAAATTGAAACCATCCAAAGTATAGTTTCTAACCTCAGGTCAAATGGAATCTCTGTTTCGTTAGATGATTTTGGTAAAGGATATTCATCACTACACTATATGCAAAAAATACAATTTGATGAATTAAAAATCGATAAATCATTTTTAGATGAAATTGCAACTTCCGATCGTAATTTTTTGCTTTTGGAATCAATATGCCATTTAGCAGACTCCTTGGGTTTAAAAACCATTGCAGAGGGAATTGAAAGAGAAGAACAAATCCAGTCTTTAAAAAAAACATCCTGTCATATCGTCCAAGGTTATCTTTACTCCAAACCTAAAATTCTATTTGAATGAAATCCAATTGCATTACTCACCTTAGAAATGTTTTCTAATCATTTTATCCCAACACTTTACTAGTTGCACACAAATTCAATCAGTGTTACATTAACCTTATGGGACATGGACACAATCATTCCAATCACAACCATTCACATACTGACATCTCTTCCTCTTCTAAAAACTTAGCTTGGGCTTTTTTCTTAAATTTATTCTTTTCCTTATTTGAATTGGTTGGAGGAGTTTATTCCAATAGCATCGCTATTATATCAGATGCGTTTCATGATTTTGGCGATGCTCTTTCACTTGCATTTGTTTGGTATTTACAAAAGGTTTCAACAAGACCAAATGATCTTCATTTTGATTATGGATACAGGCGTTTTTCGATATTAGGTGCCTTATTTATATCTGTATTGTTAACTGTTGGATCCATCTTTATGATCATTGAATCCATCAAACGATTTATTTCCCCTGCGGAATCAAAAGCTGATGCCATGTTTGTCCTCGCAATTGTTGGTGTTGTTGTGAATGGAATTGCGATGGTACGTTTAAATCGTGGATCTAGTTTTTCCGAAAAAGCTGTTTTTTTGCACTTCCTCGAAGATATTTTGGGTTGGGTTGCTGTACTCATTGGTAGTATTTTTATGTATTTTTGGAATTTACCTTGGTTTGACCCTTTGATGTCTCTTGGAATTGCAGTTTGGATTTTATTCAATGCTTATCGGAATACAAAACAAGTCATGCGTGTATTTCTGCAAGGAGTGCCTATCTCACTCAATCGATCCGAACTCATTGCACATTGGGAAAATATCAAGGGAGTCAAATCAGTTCACGATATTAAAATTTGGAGTTTAGATGGAAACCATCATGTTGCATCCCTTCATGTTTTGATGGACAAAAAAATAAACTTAAGTGAGTTTCAACTCTTAAAAGAAGAAATCAGAAAAGTTGCTTCTGAGTTTGAAATCATCCATACGACAATCGAACTTGAAACTGACGCAGAACAATGCAAACTCCAACCTAATTAAACTCAGTTTAGCTTCATAGGTTGGAATGAATCCATCGATTGTATCCTTTTAATCCACATGCGAATATTTGGATAACTTGTTAAGTCGAAACCGCCTTGATGAGCAACATGGGTATACGCAAATAAACTAATATCAGCAATTGTAAAAAGGCTTCAGTTTGTGTTTCTCCCTTTTTAATATTTAAATCAACCCATTCATATGGAATGTTGAGGAAAGAAGTTAGTAACTGAATTTTGTAACAATTACCTGATTGGTGATCACCGTAAACTTTCATTCTGACTCCTAAATAATTCGGGTAAAAAATTTTGGAACTGTCCCACTTCTTCAATATTATGTTTGATCCAATATTGACCATGTTTTCGATCAAAGAATAAAAATTCAAATACAGGTCTAAGAATTCGAAATGATATTCCCTTCCATCCAACAATCAAACAGTTTTCATAGAGTGTTCCATCCTTCGTTTCTTGGAATTGATATTCCATTCGGGCTATGGGAAGAATTCCATACAATTTAGGATTGTGGATAAATCCAGTTTCATCTAATTTTTCGATCGGACTGATGACATTCACCAAATATCGTTTTTGTCTTCCTAAGTATTCCACAATCCGTAACACCGCACCTGGCCCAATTTTACCCGATTCATTTGTTTTTTCATAACTGACATGAACATGATCTTCAGGATGCCAAACATGATATCGATCTAATACCTTACCTTGGTATTCCATTGTACCTTCCAAATGTTGGAACCACCAAACTAACATTCTTGGAAAAACACCTTTCAGGATATCATGTTTGATCCAATATTTGACCCTTCCATCTGCTAATATTTCCCGTCCCGATTCGGCTGATTCCATCGTCTTTGGATTCCACGTTATTCCACGATGAGGAGGTAACCCCAATTTTACAGATTTCATACCTGATTCTCCTTGGTATAGTGAATACTATACTTCCTTTCTTATAAGGTAAAGTAAACACTATACAAAAAATCAATCGAAAAAAATTCAGGTTAAGAAAAAATGATGTAAAACGAGATCAAAACCTAGAATGAAACTGACCTTAAAAATGCTACAAAGTGAATTTGCAGCGTATCAAAATCCACAATCTGAAAAAGAAAAAGAGATCGTAGATGCAGCAGAGGAAATTTTTGCCGAATTGGGATTTAGCGGTGCAACTACGGCAGAACTTGCTAAAAAAGCAGGTACTACAGAACGAACATTGTTCAAATACTTTCCGACTAAATTTGATTTATACAAACGTGTATTAGCTGGTCTTTTATTGTCGACTATTTTGCCAAATCATATGTCAGACTTAAAAGATAGAATCCAATCACAACATCGAAATTTTAAAGAATGGTTCATATCAATTTTAAAAGCTAGGTTTGAATCAGTTGCAAAAGAACCTCAAAAATTAAAACTTTTACTCGGAGCCATACTCTTCTCCAAAGACTTCGCTGAAATTTTTGGGCATTTATGGAAAACAAATTTATATGATACTTCGATTGAAGCTTATCGAAATTTTCAATTAAAAGGTGAGATCAAAAAGGATTTAGATCTCAATCAAATTGTCAGAGTCTCTTTTAGTTTAGGAGCCAGTTTTATCATCACAAAGTTTATATTAGCACCTAAGTTTCCGATTGATGTGGATCGTGAAATCGAATCTATATTTTCAATTTTTTACGAAGGTATATCCAACCGAAAGGAACAGAAATGAAGTATCATTTCAATAAACAAAGATTCGTTTGCTTTTACTTTTCTCTCTTTGGCACAAACAAAATGACTTTTCCCTTTGTGAGTAAATGATTGGCAATTTTGTCAACTCCGGTTTCATTACCCAAATAAAAATCAACTCTACCTTCTCCTTGGATGGCATTTCCTCTATCATGGACAAACACCAAATGATCGTTATATGTCTGTTGAATTGACTTAAAACTGACTAACACTGGAAATCCAAGAGGGATTTGTTTATCCATCGCAACAGAACGTTCGGGAACAAGTCGGATCCCTCCACTTCCCAATGGTCCGATCATTTGATCTGAAAGTTGTTTTTTCGGTAGGATCTCTTTTTCAAAGAAAATATATCTTGGATTTTTCCAAATGGCTTCGGAAACTTCTTTAGGATTTGTCTCCATACAAAATTTTAATTCATATGGTTTTAAACTTGGACAAACTCCTGTTAAATGAATAGCAGGACTCAAATAATCAAATCCATTGTCTGCGGCATAATTGATCCTAAATATTTCTTTTGTTTCTGTTTGGACAAGAGCAGATCCTTCCAATTGTGCTAAATGAAGATCGGTTAATGTTAGATACACAATCGGTTGGGAAACGGTTTTCCAATGGGATTCTTCTTTCCAATACTCTCTAGGATAAAATTTCGAATGAGTCTCTTTGGAATTCTCCTTTGGTGGGACAAGTGCTGGATACAAATAGTTTCCACTTGGTTTTGTTCTCCCTTGGATTCGCACTTCATAATAACCAGTGATGAGCGGAGATTCGGAATTGGGTTTCAATTCTACCTCTTTGAATTGTTTTCGAATCTCTTTTAGTAAATCTAAGTGTTTGTTTCCCTGAATTTGTTTTTGGATCTCTCTCAGTGGGAACAAAATATCATTGAGAGTAATGGTTTCCCCTTGGATTAAAAATTTTGTATCCATAGGGAGTTTTTGCAGGTATTGGATCGATTCTTGGATTGCAACTTGTAAGGCAATTGACTCTGACTTCTTATCTAGAATTTTATGATTTGGCTTTGTGGGTTTCGCAGGAAGGGTCCATAAAAACGGAACCAAATAAAGAGAGAATAGGCAAATGAGGAATCGTTTCATTCTGTCCATTGTTACAGGAATTGTTTCAACACGATGGAAAAAAGCGAGTCTAGTTTTATTGGCTAAAACCTGCGAAAATAGTCTTATGTCTCATAAGGTATGGAGTGTCCAATCATTTTTACCAATTCCCCTTGACTTCCATGGGGGTACCAAAAACCTTTCAAAAGACCTCATATTTTTGCGATCATATATAGATAAATTAGGTGTTTCATGAAACGTACATTCCAACCGAGTAAAATTAAACGCGTGAGAACTCACGGATTCCGAGCCAGAATGGCTACCCCAGGCGGAAGAAATGTGATAGCGAACAGAAGAAGAAAAGGACGCGCTAAGTTGACTGTTTCCGACGAAAAAATCGGGAGAAAGTTCTAATTTAGGAGCTTCCTTCGGAGACCCTTCGCGACCAAACCAGGATCCAGGAACTCTTTCGTCAGAATCGAAAAATGGGCAGGCCTCCACTTCGTTGGCTTGTTCGGAAAAACGGCCTTCCTTTTGCCAGTTTTTTATTTTGCCCCGATAAAACTCACAAAACTGCCGTTCTTCGCAACCGTTCAAAACGAATCCTCAGGGAACTGGTTCGGAAATATAATTCTGTTTTGCCAGTAGGATACGATTGTGCCCTACTTGTTCAGGTTGGATTTGCGAAGTTATCTAAGGAAGACCGAGAGGTTTTATTCCTTTCGGCACTAAAACAATTCCCATGAATCGGCTGTTTTTGTTTCTCATTTTCCTCTACAAAAAACTGCTCTCTCCACTATTACCTCCGTCATGCCGATTCACTCCTAGCTGTTCTGAATACGCCAAACAAGCGTTTGAAACCTATCCATGGTACAAAGCGTTTGTTCTTAGCATCATTCGAATTTCTAAATGCCACCCCTATCATGAAGGTGGACATGATCCTTTACCGAAATCTTATAACAAGAGTTAAACTATGCAAAACGATACCAACAACAGACAAGGTCGATTATTCCTCGCTTTATTTTTAAGTTTAGCAGTATGGATGGGAATCAATTATATCTTTTTTCCACCACAAACGCCGAAACCAAAAACTGTAACCGAAACCGCAAAAACAGAAGGTGCTGATAAAGAAAAAACAGCAACAACTGATCCAAAAGCAGAAATCAAAAAAGCCACAACGGAATCACCAAAACTAAAACCAGTCAAACCAGAAGAGGAAAAAACATTTTCTCTCAAAACTGATTCCTTCTTGGTTCGTTTCTCAAGTTTAGGTGGAAGGATCACAGAATACTATATCAAAGATCATAAAGAACCAGATGGTTCTGAATTTACGATCGCAAAAGATCCGAAATTCCAAATTGAATTTGATGGCCAAACAGAAAAAGCAGTGGAACTCACAAGAGGCCAAGGTTTTGACTTCAACATCATTGAAGACAAAGATACCATTCCTTATTCCGCATATAACCTCGTAAACTTTAGCTCAAATTATAATGCAGAAACAAAAACAGTTACATTCGAAGCACCATCGCTCGATGGTAAATTCACAATTCAGAAAAAATTCCAATTTTTCCCTTCTGAAAATTACTTTAAGTTCCATTTAACTTTAAAAAACAGAACTTCTGAGACCATTCACATCTCTCCAACTAAGTCTGATGTTTACTTTCGTTCCTTTAGTTCCCTTGGTCCCATCTTAAAGAAAAAAGAAGACTTCAATGACCGAGACAATGCACATTACTTCCGTTACTACTATTTAGATGGAAGTTTTAAAGACCATATTGATGGCACAACGACCCAAGGATTTTTTGATAATCTTTTTGGTTCCAATGAAGGTAAAGACCCTCGATATGAAATCAAAAAAGGTTCTAACGATAAAGTTGACTTCGTGGGAACAGGAAGCCGTTATTTCATTGGTGTCATTGACCCGCTAGATGATAAACCGGCCGGAGTCCTTTTAGATAACCGAAAAGGCAACGAAACTGGTGTCCTTCTTGTTTACGACAATTGGAAATTAGGACCTGGCGAGGAAGTAAACTTAGATTATGCAGCGTATGTTGGTGTTCGTGAGTTAGATGGAACAGCCTTCCGAGATAGCAAACTCGATCCAAAAATCAACAAAGACTCTGTATTTGCAGGTCTTAGTGAATCACTCGATAAATCCTTTAACCAAGGGATCACAACACCACTTCGAAACGGAATTGTTTGGATCTTAAAAAAGATCTATTTAGTGATTCCGAATTATGGATGGGCGATTGTCATCTTTGCAATTTTGTTTAAGTTAGCTTTTTATCCTCTGAACAAAAAACAAGCTGAGTCCATGAAAAAGATGCAAGAGTTATCTCCGCAAATCAAACTCATCAACGAAAAGTATGCGGATGATCCAAAACTCAAACAAGAGAAGACGATTGAACTTTATAAAAAGAATGGAACCAATCCTATGGCGGGTTGCCTTCCGATGCTCATTCAAATTCCGATCTTTATCGCTCTTTATACGGCATTCTCGGATACAGTAGACCTTTGGAATTCTCCTTTCCTTTGGATCAAAGATTTGAGTGAACCAGACACTGTGTTTACAACTCCAAAATTATCATTTATTGGGGCTCTTGCCATTAACATTCTGCCACTCATCATGGTCGCAACACAAGTCGTTCAGTCAAAAATGACAACTGTATCAACTGACCCTAACCAAAAGATGATGATGTATATGATGCCTGTCATCATGTTATACTTCTTCTGGTCAATGCCTGCAGGGGTTACTATGTATTGGACCATGCAAAACATTCTATCCATCGCTCAACAAGTGTATACAAACAAGTTTGTTAAGTCAGACGACAAAAAGCCAAATCCAAGTGGGCCAACACCTGCTAACAACACTTCTGCGGTTGCAAGACCAGGTTTTAGAAACCAAAACAAAAAGAAGAAATGAAATCATTGTTTAACAAGGAAGATCACAGATGAATAATTACATTTTCGAAGCCGAAGGAAAAACGAAAGGGGAAGCAGAAGATTTTACTCTCGAAACCCTTCGTCTCCAAGCAGGCGATTTACGATTCGAAGTAGTAGATTCCGGAAAGTCCGGCTTTTTAGGAATCACACAAAAAAAACCAGCCGTTGTACGCGCGTTTGTTGCTAACAACGATATCCCTTCTGAAAAAATCATACACGGTGTGATCATCACTATTTTGAAAAAAATGGGAATCCCCGCAGAAGTAGTGGGAATGGGTGATGTAGACGGAAAAATTTATGTCGAACTCACAAGCAAAGAATCTGGACTCATCATCGGAAAACGTGGAGGTACATTAGATTCACTCCAATTCCTCCTCAACTTGATGGTAGATCCAAAAATCCGACACAACCGAAAAATTGTTTTAGATATTGAATCTTATCGCGACAAACGCGAGTTATCTCTCATTCGATTGGCGAAGTCTATTGCAGCTTCTGTGATTAAATCAGGTAGATCAAAACTTCTCGATCCAATGAATCCTTTCGAAAGAAGAATTGTTCACATGGCGATCCAAGAAGACGAAAGAGTCTTCACAAGATCAGAAGGTAACGGAACATTCAAACGAGTCCGAGTGATTTCCGCAAAAGAAAAACATAAATACAAAGATTTGGAAGATCCTTCTAAAAAAGGTCTACCAGTGGAAGACTTTGCAGATGGAGTAGACCAAGAAGATCTTGATTGATACCATTGCGGCATTGTCCACAGCCCAAGGTCCCGGAGCGATTGGTATCCTTCGGGTCTCGGGTTCTTTGGTATTGCCCATCTCCCTTTCTGTTTTAGAAAAAAACGGAACTGCCCTCACAGAAACATTTTTACAAAACCAAAAACGCACCGCCATTTTTTGTGACTTTGTTGAAAATGGAAACCCCTTAGACCAAATTGTATTTTTTTATTTTCCAGCACCTAACTCTTACACAGGTGAAGATCTAGCAGAGTTCCATCTCCATGGAAATCCTATCTTATTAAAACGTGCCCTTCATGTCCTTTTTGATAAAGGAGCAAGACCTGCCTCGAAAGGTGAATTTACGAAACGTGCTTATTTAAATGGGAAAATCAATTTGTCCGGTGCTGAGGCCATTAGTCGACTCATTGAAGCAAGGTCCAAATACGAATTGGAACTCGCTCAAAAAAACGTATTTGGCGAAATCACAAAATTAAGTTCAAAAATCAGAAGTGATTTAATATCACTCAAAGCTGAATGTGAAGCAGAAATTGATTTTTCGACTGAAGACTTAACATTTGAAAGTTTAGAGCAAAGAAAAAACCGAATGGTGGATCTTAAAAATTTATGTTCTAAATTAATCAAAAACTCCGAACGAGCAGAATCTCTCATCTTACAATCGACTGTCGTATTATTCGGAGAACCGAATACTGGTAAGTCGAGCCTCATGAATTTACTCATCGGAAAAGATAGATCCATTATATCAGATGTACCTGGCACAACTAGAGATTATATCGCAGAAGAATTGAGTTTGGATGGAATCCCAATACGTTTAGTTGATACTGCTGGGATCAGAGAAACTACTGATAACATCGAACAAATGGGAATCGAAAGAAGTAAACGTGAAGCAGACAGTGCTAATGTGAAATTACTTTTGATCGATACTTCAGTTCCTTTCGAGATCGATTCGTTTCTAAATAAACATAAAGATCGTTTATTTGAATCAATTCTTGTAGCCAATAAAGTTGATGCAAAACATCCAACCTGGGATTTAAAAAATTTAGAAAACATCCAAAAAGAATACAACCTAACCATTTCAGAAATTTCCTGCAAAACAAAACAAGGAATTTCCGAATTACTGAATTTATTAAAATTAAAACTTACCTCTCAGGAGAATACGGAAGATTTAGTTTTGTTAGAAGACCGCCAAAGGTATCACATTCAAAAAATTGAATCTTGTTTATCCGAATCCATCCAACTCATGGAAAACAATGCTCCTGCTGAAATTTATATCCAAGAAATCAATCGGGCATTGTTAGAAATTGGTCAAGTAAATGGTGTCGTTGAAAATGAGGAAATTCTAGGGCGAATTTTTAGCAAATTCTGTGTCGGAAAATAATTCCGTGCAGATTTAAAATTTAATCTTGTATAATCATCGAATTAGTATCTAATTGGTCGCACATTCGATACGAGGTAAAAAATGAAAAAATTTCTTGTGATTCTCACTCTTTTCTCTTTCAGCAGTTTTGGTTTGTTTGCTCAAGCAGTGGCAGACGAAGAGCCTACTATGCAATCAGACGAGGCTTCTGAAACCGTTAAACCTAAGAAAGACAAAATGAACAATAAAGACGGTGAGAAAAAAGAAAAAAAGAATAACAAAAATGGCGAGAAAAAGGCTAAAAAAGCTAAGAAAGCCAAAAAAGAGAAAAAAGAAAAAAAAGACGCTGAGTAATCCTTTCTCTCTTAATCTTCAAAAACCCCTGGTTCCAGGGGTTTTTTTATTCCTCTATCCGATTTGAAACGAACCATGCATTATAAAAACCTAATTCTACCCGTATTCTTATTCTTTACACTCTTTCAATGTAACTCAACTCCCGAAAAAAATCCAGATTTGAAACTTCCGAATGAAGTTACATTTTCAATCAGACTAACATCAATTCCGCAAGAGTTAATAGGAGAAACCATTTCGTTATCATTCCAATTCTATCGTTGTCCAGACACAACAGCTAAAGAATGTTATGTTCCTATCTTAGAGAATAAACTTGAAATTGGAAAAATCAAATCGAATGTAACCACTGGAAAAACTAGTTTCACTTTGCCGAAAGCTTGGACACATTTCGCAATCCGAATCATTGGAATCGAAAGAGTGCATGGTAAATTTACACCTGGCCATAATCCATTTTGGTATTCACCCGCAAACATAGCAAAATCAGGTCCTAACATCACAAAAGAATTTCGATTTCTGTCGCAAGAGAACAAAATCCCAAACAGAATCCAAGAAGAGATTGCTAAAAAATTTTCTCCCATCCTTGTTTTCCATAAAGATAAGAAATACCTTCCGTCTAACATCGAAAAGTATTCCAAGTTCTTTGCTAAAAAAGAATACCCATTACCAGAAAAGGATATCCGCAGGAAAACCAAAGGGCAATCCACTTGGAACTACGTAGATTTTCCAGATTTTATACCAATCGAAAATCCAACCCATTTGTATTATCATGCTCGTTATGCACAATCGACAGTGTCTGGAACACAATCGGAAGCTTTACCTGGATTTCGAGATGATTTGAATTATTGGTACGAAGTTGGAAATGGGGATATAGTAATTTCCTATTGGATTTGGTATGATTGGAATGAAGGACCTACTCAATTTGGAAACATCCACCAAGGGGACTTGGAATCGTATGCACTACTCATTTCGAAAGAGGGAAAAGCAAAACGCATTTTACTCACAGGACACGATCATATTTTACTCGATACAGACTTTCGAAATATCAATTCCGTAAAAAATCATCCTATCCTGTACGTCGCAAAAGGAAATATGGGGGCTGATGGTGGAAACCCAACTTCAGCTTACGGTGGCTATACGGTAAAACTCAATGCTGGGAATTTTTTATTCAATTATATTTCAGATCCTTGGGACGTGTTTCCAACCTTTGACCCAAAGGAATCAATTCTTGTGATTCCAGCAGATCTTTCCGAAACAGAGTTAACATCTGTTAAAATAGGACCTGGAACACAAAAACCGAATCCTCAGAGCCAACCTAATTCAAATGAAATGGAAGGTTCTACAACTGTTTATGTGGATGCGCGGTTGATGGTAAAACAAAGAATCCAGAAACTTGTGATGTGGGAAGAACCAGGATGGGTGAACCAAAAAGCATTCCAAGACCCAGACGGCCACCATACAGTTGATCCATCTGTTGCATCGTTTTTTCAATTCCAAGGAAGGCTTGGCAAACACCCAAGGACTGTCTTAAAAATTACGGAACTCAAACAGTATGGTGCTTCACCAGAGAATGCACCTTTTAAAACCAATATCGAACAACATTTTACATTTGAACGTCCTAGAATGGAGCGAAACCATACAGACCGAGAAGGAAATTATGGTCCGAAATTTTATGGAGATGATTCCACTCCTCAAAAATGATAGGTTGATGTAAATTTAATTTAATTTAATTTAATTTGAATTCATTCAATTTAAATTAAATCCACTAACTTTGCTTTGGCGAGCTCTTCTGGTTTAAAGGGTTTTTCTACTTTGATGTATTGGATCATTTTCTCTCTTAGGGGATAAGAATCTCCTAAGATGGCCTTTTGGATCACAAAGTCTTTCCATGTTTTGAGACAATGCCCAAATTTTTCTCTGTCAAGTAACCTAGTAATCGATTCCTCATTTTCACCCCATACAAATGGATTTGCTCCCGCATAAAGAAGTTCCTTCAAAGACTCCACCCCATCACAAGAAGCAGATAAAAACAAAGCTGTGTTTCCAAATTGATCCTTTGTTTCTAAATTGAGACTATCATCTTCTAAAAGGATGGCACAAACTTCATCCAGATTCCTTTCTGAGGCTAAATGCAGTGCATTTTTCCCTTCTTGATCAAGATGGTCTTTCACTTGGGGAAAGGTTTTTAACAGATACAAGACAATCTCAAATCGATTCTCTACCACTGCTTCTAAAAAAATAGAACGACCGGCTTCATTCCGTAATGAGATCACTTCCTCAGTGATCCACGGATGGATGGACTCCCAAAGAGTTTCCATGGATTCCAAAACAGCGATATGAAAAATAGTATTCCCTTCTCTGTCTCGTGTGAGAAGGTTAGGTGAGTTTTTCCATATTGGTGAAGTAGTGATCAGTGCATTTAAAAATTGTGTGCGGTTTTGGCTGACCACATCAAAGATCACATTGCCAGGAGTTCGGTAAGGCGAATTGGGGTCTGCTCCCTTTGTGATCGCATGTTGGAACAAATCCACATTGTCAACTTTTAACATCCAAGTGAGAGCGTTAGTTCCATAAGAATCCAGTTCATTGGGATCGGCTCCTTCTTTTAGAAGTAAATCCCAATCTTCTATTGTACCTGACTTTGCAACATCAATGACACTCATTCTTGTAACGATAAAAGTTACTTAACTCTTGTCGATTTTTTAACCAGACGTTTAGTCGGTTTGAAACTAATGATTTTATCAAATCCGCGTTTCACTTCAAATTTTAAATAGGGAACGGATGTTTCCTTTGGTGGGATGAGGCTCATTGCTCTTTCGGACAATGCTGTGATGGTTAAACTTGGGTTCACACCTAAGTTCACAGTCAACATGGATGCATCGCAAACACGTAGGTTGTCATAACCAAACACTTTGTTTTCCAAATCAATCACACCTTTTTCGGGGGTTTCTGCCACGATACACCCACCCATGATGTGTCCTGTAACCGGAGCAGACAATAATGTTTCGTTGAGTGAACTTCGTGGAATCCCGCCAACAATCTCAGCCAATTTGCGAGTGAAGGCATTGGCGATCGGAATGTAAGTTGGGGTTGGTTCTCCAGTGGAAAGAGCGGATGTGATGGTCCTCTGGAAAGGCCAAATAAAACGACGTTTGCGAACAAGTCGTACGCTATTGTCCACAGTTTGCATGACAAGTAAGATGATTGAATTTTTTGCAAATCCAAATGGATTGTGAGCTTTGAGAAAGTAAATTGGATGGCGTAACATTGTCCAAAAAAACTTCAGTGGTCGCGGAAACTTCCCTCCACCATCAGTCATCACACTGGCAAGGACACCAAAAAAATCGGAGCCTTTCGAATACCTAACAGGTTCAATATGTGTATTTTCATCAGGGTGGACAGAAGAAGTGATGGCAATCCCTCGCGAATAATCTGCATGATTACTGGATGGGACTGTCACTGGTAAAACTGTTTCACTATTGGTTCGGACAGTATCACCTAACTTCTCAGACAAACGAATCATTTTGTTTTCCTGTTGCATTTTGAGAAGTAAACCAACAGTTCCCATCACACCTGCAGACAGAACAACTTGTTCGGATCGAAATTTTCGTTTTGGATAACCAAACCAACCTGTTGTACTGTTTGTTTCTAATTCATATCCAAATTCTCCACTAGCTTCTGGATCAGGAATTCCTTTTGCATTGAGTGGGATAAGAGAGGTAACTTTGGTTTCAGGTAAAATAACAGCACCTAACTTCTCAGCTAAATACAAATAGTTTTTATCGAGTGTGTTTTTAGCATTATGGCGGCAACCAACCATGCACCCACCACAATAATTACAAGGATCACGATCTGGACCATCACCATCAAAAAATGGATCCTTAGGATCATTTTTGTTACCAAAATAAATTCCAACAGGTGTTCTACGAAAGGTATCTTCTTTTCCAAATGATTTAGCAGTTTCCAACAATAAATGGTCAGGTTCCCATAATTGAGGATTTTCAGTTACGCCTAACATATGTTTTGCAACATCGTAAAAGGGCAATAATGCTTTTTCTCCACCCATTTTGGAATACAATGGTGAGTTTAAAACTTTACTAGAAGGAACATATAGAGTACAAGCATAGACAAGTGATCCACCACCTACTCCTGATCCACTCACAAGTAAAAAATCATTCAGTAGGTTGATCCTTTGGATTCCATAAAATCCAAGTTTTGGCATCCACAAATACTTTCGTAAACTCCAATTGGTTTTTGGAAAATCTCCAGCCTTCCAACGTTTGCCGGATTCAATGACCAAAACTTTATATCCCTTTTGAGAAAGACGATATGCAGAAACAGAACCACCAAAGCCTGAACCAACTATAATCACGTCGTAATCAAATTTTTGTTCTTTTGGAATGGTTTGGTTCATGGTTCGTTTTTCCTTGTTTGTGGAGAATGAGCGAATCCGATTCTCCGATTGAATTCATTTTCTGTCAATTCGCTCTTAGGAATTCTGAAAAAACTTCTGGTCGAATCAAATCATCGGTTTTGAATCGGTTCATGTCTGAAATCAAAAAACAAATTCCTCTGCTCAACTCCGATGGAACAATTACACAAGAAGGTTGGGCACGTTCACCCTATTGGACTTATAACAGAGAAAATATTGCCGCTTCAAAACTTAGGATTAAGGAATGGGATTATTATTCGGTGCTTTCTCCATCAAAAGAATACGGCATAACATTTACAGCGTCAGACTTAGGTTATGCGGGACTTTTTGCCATTTGTTATTTAGATTTTAAAAAAGGAATCTTCAAACAAATTGATACTTTATCGGTAATGCCACTTGGCAAAACTGGATTCCCAAGAGTGAATGATAGTGGAGTTGTTTCTTTCGAAGACAAAAAACTATCCTTACGTTTTGAAACGATTCATGGCAAACGAACCTTAGAATTTGAATCCAAAGATTTTGTAGCACCTGACGGCTCCCGTGGGATCCAAGGAAAAATTGAACTAACAGAACCAAAAATGGATACAATGAATATTGCCACCTCTTGGAAGGAAAACAGAAAGGCATTCTATTATAATACCAAAATCAATTGTATGCCAGCGACAGGTAATGTAGTCGTTGGAAACCAGACTCTCACATTTGATTCCAAAACAGATTTTGGTGCTTTGGATTGGGGGAGAGGTGTTTGGACATACAAAAATCGTTGGTACTGGAGTTCCGTTTCAGCTTGGATTGATGGAAAACCGTTTGGACTCAATTTAGGGTATGGTTTTTCAGACAGAACTCCTGCTTCCGAAAATGTCATTTTGTATGATGGTAAAATTCACAAATTGGATGAAGTAAAATTTATCATCAATACGAAAGATTATATGGCACCTTGGAAATTTGTATCCAATAACAACCGTTTGGATCTGGATTTCCAACCCATAGTGGATCGTAATTCATATATGAACTTTGTGGTCATTAAATCGGTGCAACACCAAGTCTTTGGAAAATTTAATGGAACAGTAGTATTGGATGATGGAAAAAAAATCAAACTAGAAAACGTTCTTGGATTTGCCGAAGATGTTCTCAATCACTACTAAAAAAGAAAGGGCGATCACAATTACTGTCATCGCTCTTTATCTTTTCTTTTTTAGAGTAATCGATCTATAGAAATCGAATCAGTCCGCTTATGCTCGTTTTTTTAATTTGTAATACGCAGAAAAACTAGCTGGGATAAAGATCAAGGAGCCAAATGTTCCAAACCCTAATCCCCAAGCCAGTGACAATGTCATCGGGATGAGGAGTGGGTCTGAACCTCCAATCGCATACGCTGTCGGAATCATCCCTGCCATGGTTGTCATCGTTGTTACAAGGATGGGCCTAAAACGTTCCGATGATGCTGTAATGAGAGATTCCAAAAGTCCCTCTCCTTTGGATTGGAATTCTTCAATCGTATCCACTAAGACAATCGAGGCGTTAACAATCACACCCGCAAGACCGATGATACCAATCATCGCAAGAAAACTGAGAGCCTTTCCAGAAATCAAAAATCCAAATACAACACCCACAAATCCGAGAGGGATCGATAATAAGATCAACACAGGTTTTTTGATACTATTAAAGATAATTGCAAGGATGGCAAAAATTCCAAAAAAGGCCAATACACCTGCAACTAACAAAGAAACCATTGATTTGGCAGTTTCTTCTTGTTCACCACGAAATTTGATTTTGTAACCAGGGTATTTTTTCCCGATATTTCCAAACTCATCTACAATTTTTCCATTTACGATGGATGAACTTGTAATCGATTCATTTACATCAGCAAGGACTGTAATTGCTTTTTCATAGTCATTGTGGTAAAGCGCTTCGATTCCTTGGACAGTTGTTTTTGTTGTGACTGCTGTAATCGGTGTTAGTAGACCAAATTTATTGGAAATTTGGATGGAATCTAAATCTTCTATTCCATCTCGAAAACGATCATCATTTTGGATGATGATTCGGACTTCATCTTTTCCTTTTCGTAAGTTAGAAGCTTCCAGACCTTCCATAGCAGTTCGCACATAATAGGCTGTGATCTCTGTATCAATCCCTGTGATCGCTGATGCAGTATCTTTTACACGGATTTGAATTTCTTCTCTACCTGGTTTATAATCATCATTGATATTGATGACACCTTCTTGTTTTCGAAGAAAGTCCTGCATCTCATTGGAAATTTGTTTTAATGTTTTGTAATCACGGCCTTCAATGGCAACGGTAACTGCGGCTCCAATCGGAGGTCCATTCACCACCAAATCCACCATGACCGAAATGGCATTCGGTAATTTTTTTAAATCAGGTTCCAGTTCTCCAAATATTTCTTGGGCGGTTCTTTTTCGTTCAGTTTCCGGAACAAGTATGATTTGTGCCATTCCCAATTGTTCCCCAATCCTTGTGAGTGGGTCAGTAGGATCCGTTTGTTGGATCCCAATTTTTAAAATGACACTTTGTACTTCTGATTTTGGAATTTTATCTAAAATGGGTTGGAAATATTGCAATTGTTTGGCGGTCTCTTGTGCCGAAAAGTCAGGCGGAAATTCTGCTCTTACCAGCACGTAATCAATCCCTTCTTTTGGGAATAGATTGAAGTTCATGAGACCTACTAAGCCACAAGATGACAAAAATACGATGAGGATACATCCAAGTGTTATGAATGGTCTTCCTACTACTTTGGTAATAAAATTTGTAAACTTTGTTTTTAAAGAATCAAAACCATTTTCCAAGATGGAACGAAATCGATCCCTATATTTGGATCTTTTTTTTGGTTCATTCGAAGTAAACTGTGCATACCGAACAGGTAATAAAAGAAAAGATTCAAACAATGATAAAGTCAGCGCAACGATCACCATAAATGGAATCTGCCAAATGAATTTTCCCATGATCCCGGACATAAATGCCATCGGTAAAAACGCTGCTACTGTTGTTAGATAAGATCCTATGATAGGAACAAACAATTCACTCGCACCTAAGACAGCTGCTTCTCTTGACTCAAAATTTTTCGAACGATACTTATAAATATTTTCAGAGATGATGATACTATTGTCCACGAGCATCCCAAGTGAAATGATGATCCCAAGCATCGAAACTAAGTTAAAGGATACATCAAAGATTGGAAATGCAATGGTGGTCGCAAATAATGTCAGTGGTAAAGATAAACTTGTTAAAAGTGAATCTTTAAAACTAAAAAACAAAATGAGTACTACAACAACTAAAAACAAACCTTGGAGAGAGTTTGTAATCACCACATCTAGTCGTTTGATTGCTCTTTTTCCTTCGTTATTTAATTCCGTAAATTGAATGTTTGCCGGAATTTGTTTCTTTAATTCTTCAATTCGACCTTGGACTGCTTCAACCGTTCGAATGATGTCAGCACTGTCTTTTTTAATGATTTGTAAAACATAAGCAGGCTCACCATTGACTACTGCGAGCACACGTGGTCTTTCATACGTATCTTTTACATTGGCAACTTGTGAAAGTAAAATTGAATTTCCCGTTTCATTTGAACGAATCGGAATGTTTTTGATATCATTGATTTCAGCAATCTCTCCAGTCACACGAATGTCTTGTGTGATGGGTCTTAAAAAAGAACCTGCAGGAACACTGATATTACGTTTGGAAATTGCATTGATGATATCAGAAAATCCAATGGTATATCGTTTTTTTAAATCTGGATCAACACGTATCCGCCATTCTTCTTTCCGTTTTCCAAACGCATCAACCCGAGAAACTCCAGAAACTTTTCGCATCTCATCTTCAATGAAACGCCCCATTTCTTGTAATTCCATTTCATCCATCGCACCATGGATTGCGATTTCTAAAACAGGAAAGTTCGAACTCTTTTGTTCCGTGACAATGGGTCGATCCTTTACTTGGGTTGGTAAATTGGTAACACGGTCCACAGCACGACGAATGTCATTCACAACACCATCAGGGTTGTTGTGTTCTAAATCGATTTTGATGCTAATATCGGATTCGGAATTTCGGGAAATGGAACGAACTGAATCAAGCCCTTCTACTTCGCGTAACTTCTCTTCAATGGGAATCGTTACTTTTTTTTCCACATCCACAGGGCTTGCACCAGGATACACTGTGAGAACACGCACTTGGCGAAAGTTGACACGAGGGAATGCTTCCCGTTTCATAGAAAGAACGGAAATGATCCCCGCAAGAAACAAAAATATAAAAACCAAGTTTGCAACTAACGGTTTATAAACAAAAAAATGGATAACTTTTCTCATAAGAACACTAATGAATACGAAATATTAAGATATTGACCAGCGAGTCAAGATGATTAGGAAATTTATTGACCTTTATTTCCAGATTCCCGCTCTTTTATGACGGTTTCGATCACTTCAACAAAAACGGAAGTATCCTGAGCGCCACTCACTGCGTATTTCCCACCAATGATAAAATACGGAACCCCACTAATCCCGTTTTGGTGGTAATATTGGATTTCTTGTTGGATATCGTTTTTCAATTTGGTATCTGAATAAATGGATTCGAATAAATTTCTATCTTTGTAAACGGGTTCGGCAACCTTCCAAACTGTTTCTTTGTCACTTAAGTCCAATGCTTCTGCGAAATTGGCAGCAAAAAACCTTTCCACTAAATTCTGTTGTGCTTCCAAACTGGGAAGGGCAGAAACAAGTGCATGTAAAACCAAAGTGTTTGTTGCCTTAGGTATGTTTTGGAATTGAAACTGAATCCCTACATCGTTTCCAATGTCAGTCAGTCGTTTCCAAGCTCCATCCAATCGATCTAAACTTCCAAATTTTTGTGTTAGGTGTAGTTTATAGTCAATCCCCTCTTCTGGAATTTCGGGTGATAACTGAAAAGGTCTCCATCGAATTTCAGGAGTGATGGTATTCCCTACAATTTGTAGCGCTTTTTCTAATTTCTTTTTGCCTACATAACACCAAGGACAGGCTACATCAGAAACAATATCGATTGGAAATAATTCAGAGTTGGTTGACATTTTAGATTAGACTCCACTTCATAATGGGAATGATTCTATATCCAGGAAAAAGATGAAACATAGTAGAGAAAGTTTTTTAAAAAAAAGTTTAGCGATTGGTAGTATCATTTCGTTTCCGTCGTTACAAAAAAGCCTATATGCCTTTGGGAGTGAAGAGAATCAAAAACACAGGGAAAATCCAATCGCATATGCAGAATCCTTAGGTTACACAAAACCCATCGATCAAATTTTGCTGACGGCAATTCTTGCACCAAACTCTCATAATTCTCAACCTTGGAAATTCAAAAAAACCTCAGATTCTGAGTTTTATCTCTATGGAGATGGGGACAAACAGTTACCAGAGATTGATCCTATCAATCGTCAATTTTACCATACACAGGGTTGTTTTTTAGAACTTTGTCACCTAACGGCAGATTCATTAATGTTTGATACTACGATCAAACTTTTTCCCAATGGAAAACCAAAATCAAATTCATTTTCCAAAACTCCAATTGCAAAGGTAACTATCCAACCCAAAACAGAATGTGTGCATGACTTTGTGTTTTCTGGTATTAACAAAAGGAGGATGAATCGATCTGTTTACTCTGGTGAACTTCTCGGAAATGCAGAACTTGAAGAAATACAATCCTTGGCTAGACCCTTTCTTCAAAACATACGCTGGACAAATGATCCTACTTTAATGAATTCCATCTTACCAATACTAGACGAAGCGTTTGCCATGGAAACCAATCGTTATGTATCCAATGAACTCAATCGCAAATGGTTTCGTTTAACGGAAGAATCAATGTTAACAAACCGCGATGGATTAACATTAGAAGGAAACGGATTGTCTGGTCTCAAACTTTGGTTTGCTAAAAAATTCTTTGTGGATTTATCGAAGGAAGCTTGGCATTCTGAAGATTCCAAAAAAGCAGGGATTGAAATGTTTCGTTCACAAGTGTATTCTTCAAAAGCGCTAGTATTTTTTTTGTCAGAGGGAAAGGACGATGAAACCACTTGGATCCAGACAGGAAGAGATTTTATGCGTTATACATTGTCATGCGGAGTCAAAAACATTGCCTTCCATACGATGAACCAAGCAGTGGAAGATTATCCTGAGAGCCGAGTTTTTACTAAAAAATTAAAACAAATTTTAAAACTAAAACCAAACGAGGAAATCCAATTGATTGCAAGGCTTGGTAGGAGTTCTTATCAGTTTGATTCTCTCAGAAGAGATTTAAAAAGTTTTCTGTTGTAAATGAATTACGAAAGAGAAGGGAATTGAATTTCGCCAGCGGATTCAAACGCTGGTTTTGAAAACAAATACCCTTGGTATAAATGAATCCCCATATCAACTAACACTTTCAATTCTTCCACAGTCTCCACACCTTCCGCAATGACGAGAATCCCTATCTCATGACAAACATCTGCGATGGCTTTTGTGAGTTTTCTGGCAACGGAATTGGTATGGATATTTCGAATGAGTTCCATATCCAATTTGATAAGATCTGGTTGGAATTTGGCCAGGAGGTTCAGACCCGAATACCCTGATCCAAAATCATCAATCGCAGTCAAAAACCCATATTTTTGGTAGGCTTTAAAGATATTGATAATATGATTGTGGTCTTGGACTTCTTCTCCCTCAGTTAGTTCGAAGACCAATCGGTTCAATGGAAAATTATATTCACGACTTGCTTCTAAAGTGGTGCGGATACAGGTCTCCGGTTGGTACACAGCATTGGGGAGAAAATTAATATTGAGTAAAGCTGGTATTTGGATTTGGCTTGCGAGTTGGATGGCTTTGATCCGACAAGACTGGTCAAACTGGTATCGATTGGTTTGGTTTACTTTGGAGAGAATCGAATACGCTGATTCCCCTTGTGTCCCTCGAACCAATGCTTCGTGTGAATATATTTTCTTTTGGTTCCAATCAATGATGGGTTGGAATGCCATGGAGAAGGCAAAATCCAGTCCAGCACCACTCCGGCATTCGGCACAACTGTATAACTTAGGCACTTTTCCATTGGGAGTGTCAATTAACTGAGCTTCAGGAAAACTTGGTCTCATCTTTTTAGGTTACCCAATTTAGACGGTATCGTCTAGATTGCAACTTTGTTTTAAAAATTAAAATTTAGGAAGTTTCATCACAAGATACCAAGTGACAACTAAAAATTGAAAGAAAGATGTTACGAATAAAATGGTATATGGTTTTGCCTTTACGGCTTTTAAAGAACCAATCCTCGCACCAAAGATCCCTCCAAAACTACCAATGAGCGCCAGTTCCCAATGCAATTTCCCTAAGATTAGGAATTGTACTGTAGTCCCAAACGATGTTAGAAAAATTCCTAGAAAGGATGTAGCAACGGCTTCTACAGGGCTCATTCGAAAATAATAAATAAATAATGGAACTGCTAAAAATCCTCCACCCACTCCGAACAAAGAAGAGAATAAACCAAAAAAAACACCTGCGAGTAAAACGACGAAAATTGATTGTTTCGTAAAATGAAATTCCGATGCCCCATGGGAAACAGAAGTTGTGTTCGTTTTAGAATCTGTTGCTGTTTGTGCACTCTCTTGTTTTACGACATGATTTTGATTTTCAAAGGATAAACTTTTGTAGTAAAGTTTCCTTTTATTGAATGCAGTGAATAAATTATAAACCGCAAGTAATCCCACAAAAATTGTAAACACAAACAAATATACAAATTCAGACAATGGAATTCCGTAATACAGTTGTTTACCGAGAGCCGTATCTTCAAACCTTCCAAATGCTAATGCTGCATATTGTGCAGATGGAATTGAGGTAATGAGCAATAATAAACCTTGTTTCCAAAGAATTTTATCATTTTTAAAATAAACATATAATCCAGACAAAGCAGAAACTGGCATTTGTGCAAGTGATACGGCAACAGCTTGAACAGCAGTTAGATGAAAAAAACTGTGAAAAAAGGGGGTGTAAATAAAACCTCCTCCCAAACCCAGAAAGGAGGCTAAAAACCCAACAAAAAATCCAACACTAAAAACTACAAAAATCCCTGGCCAAAATCCCCAGGCAAAGTGGTTAAAAATTTGAAAGGTTTCTTCCAAGTGGATTAAAAATATTCTTTTGCGTCTTCAAAGAACTTGAATGTCATTCGCTCAAATACCTCTTTCTCAGTCGCTGTCTCAAAGTTGTACCATGAGATTGGAACAAATAAAAGCCATTGTGCATAATTACGAAAGATGTGGTAATCATAAGTACCAACTTTTTTCCCATCTTTGTATAGTATGTACTGAACGTCGTAACCATCTTGTGTAGACCATGCTGGAAGTAGAGTTGCAGTAAGAGTTGAAACTCCTAAAAATGCAGTCGCTACAGGTGTGGGTGATCGGTAATTTACTTTTACGTTTACCAAATAACCAACCTTAGGTACATCAACACCTTCCACAGTTTTTTTAAATCTGGTTTTGTTTTCGAAGTAATTTTTTAAAGCTTCTCTTCCCCCTAAATTGAGTTGGGGAAATGTTGGTAGAACATATACAAAATTTGTGTCTAATGTTTTTTCTTCCGAAGGAAGGGGCAAAATTTTTGGATAATCTTTGTAGCTGATAATACAATTTGACACCAACAGGAAAAACAATACCGCTCCTGTGATGAATACAATATTTGATTTAGTTTTGGCTATGGTCATGTAAACCCTCCTCGTCATGCCTTCTTTCTAATTCTTCGTATAATTCTTCTTGGTCTTCCGTAAAAAATAATTCATATCCTATGCGCAAACATACTGGATCATCTTCCATCGAAACATTACTTGGTAAAATCAAGTTCATCACATAAAAGGTATTCGATTCTGCTTCTTCCAGAAACACTTCTGTTGCATCCCATTCATCAAATTCTTCTACATCTGGTTTCCGAAATTCCTTAAGGATTTCATCAAATGATTCTGTAATGTAGTTAAATTCGCCTGATTCGCTATCGATGATGAATTGTACATGGTGGCATCCAGGGCCCTCTTCTTCGAGAGGACTTAAAACCATACTTCCGCAGGCTGGACAATGAATTGTTGGGTCGATGGCACCACTAGGCCAGTTAATGTTGATGGTTTCGATCATAACTTACGAACCTCGAGTTCCCATGATAAGGACTTCACTTGTTTAGGAAACCTGAATTTGTTTCTCTTGGATTAAATTTGAACCCTATTAATCCAAACTCTTACAAAAAAAGAGATAGAGTTTGCCTAAAAAATGGGATTGTAAAATGAATTAAAAAAAGAATGGGAATAACAGCTGAATACCAATCTGCCTTCGCTTCCAGTTTTCAGGAATTTTTTGGAAATGCAAAAGACATTGGATGGGAATTATACCACCTAAACTCCGAACCAGAGAATGATTTTCCTTCTTGGTTAACCTTCACCATACGAAATCCGTTAGGTGGTAGAGCATTAGTCTTTCGTTACCACCATTTGGAACATAAATTTTATGCACATTTAAAAGTACAAGTAATCCCTGGAGAAGAAAATTGGAGTCTCGATCAGTTGTTCCATAAAAAAGGTTACACTGATTTAGATGCTGATGACATTTTATCGTCTGGAGGTGAATGGCTGTTTCATTCCTTGGCCAGACATTATTTTGGCATCATCATCTCTTATTGTCCACGGATACTGGAACCTGATTATTTTTTAGATTGAGATTTTTTCTTTCGATCATCCGAAAGAACTTGGTTCCACAAAAATCCCCAGATAAAAAATGTAGAGTTGATGTATGTATACAACATCAGTACTACCATTTTTGAAATTAAATCATACGCCAAAGAATAGTTCACACCTACGTTTTTCATTTTTAAATAAAATTGAAATCCAAAACTCATACCAAGAACAAGTAAGGATGCAAAAATGGCTCCTGGTAAATTTTCCTTTAACGTTGTTTTTGCTTTTGTGATATATGCATAATAAAAGGTAAATAAACCAATGCTATAAGGCAAAATGATGAGGGAAACTGAAAGATAAGGACTGTTTCTAAAAAAAGAAAACCGAAATGAACGGTATAACATTCGTTCAATGGAAACGATTCCATATGTCAGATAAAAATACAATACAAGTAAAACAAGTGAGATCACAAGGAGTCGAAAGTTAATCCACTGAGATGCAATAAACCCAACTTGAGTTTCATCCCTGGAAATGAATCGTAGTGCTTTGGAAATGGTTCCAAATATGGTCAAACTTGAAAAAAAGGAAATCGCGATACTAATCGCGATGACATTATAACTTTTTACCTTTGTTAGGTTTTCAACACTTTTGTCGATGGGTTGGAAAATGGGGGCTGGTAAAAATTTCCCAATTTGGTCCGTCATCAAATTGATGGTTTTTGGATCTTGGAGTAACCCAAGTAGGGTCACAAATACAACCAGTAAAGGAAATAGGGTCAAAAGAAAGGTAAATGAAAGTTCAGAGGCAAGGCCATGAACATCATACAAATACACTTCGCTGAAAAATCGACGGATCCGTTTCATGCGGTCAGTTTGCCAGTTGTCTGTATTTTTGTCTTATTTTTCTTGCCCTCTCCTATCTTACGGAAACTCTGGAAGAATCTCAGTGACGTACCTAAAAGGGGAAAACTTCCATGTCAGAAGAAAAAGAAAAGAAGAACAAAAAAATCGCGAAAATGACGGTTGAGGAAATTGACTCTGCCATTAAAAAGTCGGTTGAAACCATGAACGGCGAATCAAGCCTTTATGTGAAACACCTTCGCGAAAGAAAGGCGGAACTCCTAGCCAAGAAATAAGGTTAGTCCCTCCTAAATTCCCCGCCGAAACGGCGGGTTTTCGCAAACGCTTTGATCCAATTCATCCAAATCCACCAACACTTCGGTCCTAAAGTCCTCTTTGAGGGTTTTAGCTGGCATATCAAACCTGGCTGCCGCGTTGCCCTTGTCGGTCCCAATGGTTCTGGAAAAACCACACTTTTCCAAATGGCTGCAGGGAAACTGAAACCCGAATCGGGAGAAGTGATTCGTTCCAAACATACTGTTTTATCCCTCTTCCAACAGATTCCTGAATTTAATCCGGATACGTCTGTGATTGAAACCGTTCTCGATGAAAACAAATTGTATGCGGAATATGATGCCAAACGAAAGGCCATCGAATCCAAGTTTGAAACCACTGACCACGAAGATCCAGAATTTGAAACATTACTCCACGATCAGAGTGATTTAGAGGAATTTGCCCACTTACACGACTTACACGGTCTCGAAGCTCGCGCGAAAAAAATTCTATCGGGACTTGGTTTTGCCACTACAGACTTCACGAGAAAAACAAAAGAGTTTTCTCCAGGATACCACCATCGTATCGGTCTTGCGATTGCCCTACTCAATCCACATAATTTATTACTTTTAGATGAGCCAACAAACCATTTGGATGATAAAACCAAATCATGGTTAGCTGATTTTCTAGTTTCCCAAAACCAGGCCTTTGTACTTGTCACACATGACCCTGAATTTTTAAACCAAACAGTTGATACCATCATAGAAATCAATCCGCATGGAACGTTTGAATTCCAAGGAAGTTTAGAAGAGTTTTTTGAAGCCAAAAACGAAATCCAAGAAAAACTTAAAGTCCAATTTGAAAAAGAAGAAACATATTTAAAATCACGTATGGAATGGGTGGAACGTTTTCGAGCCCAAGCTACAAAAGCAAGACAAGTTCAGTCTGTCATCAAACGCCTGGAAAAACGGGACAAAGTAGACAATCCAGAAGATAGTTTTTGGAACCAAAAACCAGACTACCAATTCCAATTTGTCCCTTCCAGTAATATCATCTTACGATTAGAACATGCATCTTTCTCCTATCCAGACCGAAACACAGGTGAGAAAAAAACAATTTTTGAAAATGCAGAGATTGAAATTTCTGCTGGCGACAAAGTTGCGTTAGTTGGTCCCAATGGAGCAGGTAAATCAACCCTCATGCGCTGTTTGTTAGAACAACACAAACTTGATACGGGAAAATTGTACTATGGTCCCAAAACCAAACTTGGTTATTTTTCCCAAACCCACGGGGAAGATTTGGATGAATCACTGAACCTAGTGGAAACTGTCTTAAAAAAATACCCAGAACTGAATGAAGAAAAAGCAAGGACCCTTCTTGGGCATTTTGCTTTTCCTGGGGACGGAGTTTTTAAGTCCGTAAAACACTTATCAGGTGGGGAACAAAGTCGCCTACGTTTGGCACTTCTTGTCAATCACCCATCCAATTGTTTATTTCTCGACGAACCCACAAACCACTTGGACATCGTCATCCGAGAAGCCATCAAACGTGCTCTTATCGATTTTCCGGGAAGCCTACTCATCATCAGCCACGACCCCGATTTTATGAAGGGACTTTGTAACCGCACCTTCCAACTCTCAGGTGGAGAATTAAAAAACTTAAATTGTAGTTTTGACGATTACCTAAAATTCCACAAAGAAGACGAATTGGGTACAAATGCTAAGGACCAAACTTCCTCCAAATCAAAAAATGAGGAAAAAAAGCCCAATCCCCAAGCAAGCAAAAACAAACGAAAAAAATTAGAAAAAGAAATTTCCGATTTGGAAGTCCAAATAGAGAGACTGGAAAAAAATAAAAAAGACAAAGAAGAACTTTTACAGGACCCAGAGTTCTTTAAAAACAGAAGTTTTCAGTTGGAAATGGACACTTATAACGATATTAAAAGAGAAATCTCTCTCCTAACCAAACGTTGGGAGGAGGCAACACTAGAACTAGAGGAAATGGGCGGAGTTACATAATGGTACCGGAAATCGATGTTGTCAGTTTTAAAAAACGTCTGGATGCAAGAGCGGAAGGAAAGGATGATTTTTTTGTTTTGGATGTACGAAATCCGAATGAACAACAAATCGCACTCGTACCGGGTACAGACAAACTCATTCCCGTGAGTGAACTTGCAGCAAGGATTGAAGAAATCAAAAGCCAAATTGACAAAGAAATTTTGGTTTATTGTCGTTCTGGTGGAAGATCAGGGATGGCTTGCGGGATTTTGGCACAAGCTGGATTTAAATCTTATAAAAATGTTGCTGGGGGAATCCTTGCCTATTCTGACCTAGTTGATCCTAACATGCAAAAGTATTAATTATGAAACCAACAGCGAATTTAAGAATTTTAGAACAACACAGTCTCATTCCACCATCCGTTTTGATAGAAGAACTTCCTTTAACTGATGAAGCTTCTGATGTTGTTGTCAGAACCAGAAGTCAAATTTCAGACATCATTCACGGAAAAGACGACAAGCGTATGTTAGTTGTAGTAGGACCTTGTTCCGTTCACGACATTGGCGCTGTCATGGAATATGCAGAAAAGTTAAAACCAAAAATCAAAGAGTTTGAAAAAGAACTTCTCATAGTGATGAGAGTGTATTTTGAAAAACCTAGAACCACTGTTGGTTGGAAAGGTCTTATCAACGATCCTGATTTAGATGGATCCTTTCATATCAACAAAGGTCTACAACTTGCTCGTAAACTTTTACTCGATCTTAACAAAATGGGAATCCCTTGTGGAACCGAATTTTTGGATGTGATCTCGCCACAATACATCGCTGACCTCGTTGCATGGGGAGCCATTGGTGCAAGGACCACTGAAAGCCAAGTCCATCGTGAATTGGCTTCTGGACTCTCCGCACCAATTGGATTTAAGAATGGTACCGATGGGAATGTTCAAATTGCAATTGATGCCATTCGTTCTGCAAGTTCCAGCCACCATTTTCTATCTGTGACCAACCAAGGTAGCAGTGCGATTTTTAAAACTGCCGGAAACAAAGACACACATGTGATCTTACGTGGAGGGAACAAAGGACCTAACTTCGATGAGGCTTCTGTGAATGAAGTGGGTGCCCAAATTGAAAAAGCGGGTCTCCCACCAAAAGTGATGGTGGACTGTTCCCATGGCAATAGCCAAAAGGACTTTCGCAAACAACCGAGTGTTGTGGATTCTGTATCGGAACAATTTTCGAAAGGAAGCAAATACATTCTTGGTGTGATGGTTGAAAGTCATCTAAAAGAAGGAAACCAATCCATCGACGCCAAACCATTGACTTATGGGCAATCAATTACCGATGCTTGTGTGTCTTGGGAAACAACGGTTCCCATGTTTGAAAAACTAGCTGAGGCAGCAAACAAACGTAAGTAAGACTGCTTTCTCTCTCCGAGGTTTATGAATGTTTTTTGATGATTATTGATCTAAAAACACATGGGCTTCGGAAGGGTATTCTCTTTTCGTCACTTCCTTGTGATAGGCATTCACTGCTTCTTTCACGGCCCCACTTAAGTTCCCAAATTTCTTTAAAAACTTCGGATGGAAATCTTCATTCAGACCCAGTAAGTCTTGCATCACAAGGACTTGGCCTGAGGTATACTTTCCTGCTCCAATCCCAATGGTGGGAATGCGAATGGATTCCGTGATTTCTTTTCCGAGAGATTCGGGAACCATCTCGAGTAACAAAGCAAAGGCGCCAGCTTCAGCAATTTCTCTGGATTTACGGATCATTTTGTTCCGTGCCGCTTCTGTTTTCCCTTGGACACGGTGTCCTCCAAGGGTATGTACCGATTGTGGAGTGAGTCCCAAATGGGCAAACACAGGGATCCCAGATTCGGTCATCCGTTTTGTCAGTTCGATGATAAAGTCAGAGTCCCCTTCCAATTTCACACAGGAAGCATTGGTTTCTTTTAACACTCGGCCGGCAGAACGAATTCCTTCTTCGATGGAGGTTTGGTAGGACAAAAATGGCAAATCGGCAATGATCGTTTTGTCAGGAGCCCCTTTACAAACTGCCTTTGTGTGGTAAATGATCTCATCGAGTGTAACGGGAAGTGTGGACTGGTTCCCTTGGATCACCATTCCAAGCGAGTCACCCACAAGAAGGCAATCCACATCTGTGCGATTGAAAAGAGTCGCAAAGGTATAATCATAACAGGTGATGACAGAGATCGGTTCTCCGGCATCGTATTTCTTTTTATACTGTAGAATAATGTTTTTCATGGTTTAGTTCCGTAAAAAGGGCATAAACACCAATTTCACCCATATCTGTTAACAATTGTTTGATGAATGGTCTTGAATATAGTGAATGGTGGGGTAAATGTAAAAAATCAGTTTTCATCACAACAGCCTCATAAGTGAGAATGTCGATGTCAATTTCACGTGGTCCTTTCCAAGACCTACGTTTTCTTCCTAGTTTGTCTTCAATCCCTTGGAGTGAATCGAGTAAACATGGAAGTGTAAAGGCAGAAGATACCATTACCTTTACAATTTGGTTTAAGAAGTAAGGTTGGTTTGTGTTTTCTAACGGTGCGGTTTCCAATCGTTCAGATTGTTTTAAAATCTGTAACTCTGGTAAGGTGGAGATTTCCCATATTGCCTGGTCCATAAAATGGTGCCTGTCTCCGATGTTGGAACCCAAAGAAAGAAAGGCAATATTGGAATACTTCATGGTCTTACCTCTTCACAAACTTCGTACGATAATCAGGGCATTTTAATTCGATTTCTTTTGTCATTTCCATGAGTCGTGAGTAAATCCGACCTTGGCCACGGTCTCTCCATTCCACAAGAGAGTGATTGGATGTGAGAAGAGTGAGTTTTTCTTGTTCATAACGACTATCAATGAGGTCGTATAACTTTCGATTGTTGAATTCTGATTCCTTTTGGACACCAAAGTCATCGATCACAAGGACATCCACGTTTGCAAATTCCCGTTCGATGGAACGTTCTTGCCCGTGCGTTTCACTATCAGATTGGTAAGTATCACGAATCGCAGACAAAAAGTCTTTGTTTACTTTTGCATACTTACAAGTAATTCCATACCGAAACACAAGTTCGTTTAAGATCACACAAGCGAGTAATGTTTTTCCAGAACCTGTTCCTCCCCAAAGGTAAAATCCCTGTGGTGTAAAATCTGCATTCTTAAATTTATGAACGAGTTCGTTTGCCCAGTCGTGGGCAATGATAAATGACATATCAGGGTCGTTTGCAGTGTCCCCTATGTCAATTGTGGATAAAAATTGGAAACGGTACCTTGCCGGTATATTGGCTTTTTCTACCAGAGTTTCTAAATTGCGAAGGGAAAACCTTGCATTATGACAGACACAAGGGAGCATTTTGTCCAGTTTTCGATCAAAAGACATAAAAGGAGGTTGTCCTTTCGCCTCACATGTGTTACAGTCACTACCGATACAATGGCATAAAACAAGAGCTCCAGAACGAGATCCCCTCACATGTTCTGCTAAGGTAATGCCCACTCCTCCGCACGTTTTACACTGCGGATTTCCGTCTCGGATCGAAGTAATTTCGGATAAATTCATCTCCAATGAGCAATCTTCTTTAAATCACTAGGCTGTCAAGGAATGAGATTTTTTAGGTCTGGATCGACTTATGTCCCTTTAAAACCAAGAGTTTGAGAAGAAAAAGTTCACATTTAGGTTTTTTTCCTCTTTAATTCGTTATTATTGACTCATCCCAAACCGATACTTTCATTGAAGAAATAGATAAACCTATTTGTTCAAAATATTGAAAGAGACAAAAGGGTCACACGACTATGAAGATTATTAAGTATCTCCTTATTCTCCAACTGGTGTCCGGCTTTAGTGTGCTTTTCGCACAAACTCAGCCTGCGAACGCTCAAGAAAGCCAAGCGGCGAAAGACCAAGTCGACGAACTTCTCAAAGGCGAACTCGTTCCTGAGAATGACGATGCGGAACTCACTGAAGACCAAAAGAAAAGAAAGAAAGAAATTATGGAACAGGAATCTCTTTGGAAGAACCCTGATTTCAAAGGGTATAACAAAACTTTCCAAGAGTTACACCAACTTTCTAAAACTTTCGCGAACAACCAATTCCGTTTGGCTCTTTCAAACTACCAATCTGGTGTTAACACCATCATGAAAAATAGAGATTGGGTTGAACAGTACCGCAAAGAAGAAGCTGAGAAAAAGCGCTTAGATGAAAAATGGTACTGGCAAAAAGTAGATCGTAAAGCAAGAGAAGAGCGTGTTGTTTACCGTGAAAAAATGAAAGCGAAACAAGATGCACTTAACTACTTCTCTAAAGCGATCAATCACCTTGACGAAATTAAAAACCCTGACTTAAGAGAAAGACCTGAGTTCAAAAGACTTCTTTCTGATGTTTATCGTTCATGGATTATGGCTGAGTATGACTTACAAAACCTTCCTCAGTGTATACCAATTCTTGAACTTTACATCGAAATCGATGACAACGAGAAAGAATACCCTGCTCACAAGTATCTTGCAAGTGCATATAGCTTTGAAGAAAACATGATCAAAAAGACAAAAGGTCCAGATGATATGCTCTTCAAGTATCGTTACAAAAAGAACGTTCACTTATTACGTGCAACCGAGTTAAAATATGGAAAAGATTCTCCTGAATACAAACATATCGTTAACGTAATCAACCGAGATGAGGTTATTTCGGTAGCACAATAATCCCGAATACATCTCTTTCAATGAGAAAGCCCGGTTTCAAACCCCGGGCTTTTTTGTTTGGAGTGAATTGAATCGTTTTTCTACTATTTAATTTCCTTAAGCACCGTCTTTGTTGGCAATCGAAAGAAACTAAAAAGCCCTAAGCTATACAAAGTCACCGTCACAAAACAAATTCCCAAAAATACCAAACAAAGTTGTCCATAAGGATACACACTGCGAAGTTCCAACACGGATCGGTTTAATACTTCGTTGGATCCCACTGCATACACAAGTCCTAGGAAAAACGAAATCACGGAAACAAGGAATGCCTCTCGTAGGAAATGTTTTCCCATAAAACGACTGTTTGCTCCAATCACACGTAAGAGTGCAAATTCCCGTTTTCGTTCGGATTGGCTTGCATAGAGTGTGGTAAACACTAGAACAAAAGATGCAGCGAGGATAAACATCGTCATAAGCGCCATCATTTGTGTTACCTTCTCCAAAATTCCCATAAAGGCTTGGATTGTTTTTTCTGTATCAATCACAGTGATATTGGGAAACTGATTCACAATGACCTTTTGTAATTGGTAACGATCCGTTCCGTTGTCAATGAGTAACGATACAATATAAAACCTAGGAGCTTTTTCCAAAATCCCTCTGGAAAATAACACCACAAAGTTTGGTTTCATATCCGCCCAGTTCACCGAACGAAGGTTTGTGATTTTCCCAGTTACTTCTCTCCCTTGTACATTGAAGGTAAGCTCATCCCCGATGCCCGCTTGTAAATAGGTAGAAAAATCTCGTTCCACGGAAATTTCATTTTGGCTTGATTCTTTCCACCAACTCCCCTTGGTCACTTCTTCTGTATCATACAAAGAATCGCGGTAGGACAAAAAGTATTCGCGAGTTCTTGCTGTGGCTCGCCAGTTGCGGTCCATTGCATTTTTAATGGTGTCTTCTTTTTTGACAGGTTCTCCATTTACCTTGGACAAACGAGCTCCAATCACGGGAGCCACATATTGTTTTTCCACAGGGAACTTGGAGATGGCTTGGAGTAGTCCCTCTTTTTGTGTTTCACGGATATCGAGAAGGAACATGTTAGGCCTTCGTTCGATTTCTCTTGCTCCACTTAACTCAAGTAAACTTTCTTGTAAGATGAGAGAGAGTGTTAAGATAAAGAGTGCCGATCCAAGACCAATGATGGACAGGCGAAGGGCACCTGATTTACGTGTGACTTTTTTTGTAACAAGGCTCCACTCCTTCGATAACCATCCTAATTTTGAAATTTTTTGAAGGAAAGTTCCAAAGAGTATGTACAATCCGTACACAAGGAGAGGCAAGGTTAACAAAACAAGTGTAAAGAGGATGCCCTTAAAGATACTTTCTGTTTCTAAGATCGCAAGACTTGTAAAGAGAATGTATATCAAAACAAAACTACCAAATTGCCAATAGGAAGAGGATAAATTCCCACTTGTTTGTGATTCCACTTCTTTCAATGCTGCTAAAGGTTTTACCGACCTTGTTTCTAAGACGAGTGGAATCGAAATGAGGAGTGGCAAAATCACACCTAACACTAAACTCCATAAAAGAGACGATGCAGAAAGTCCAAGGATGACGTTTGTCCCTACCGACATGATCCCACTGATATCGGGAAATAAAGATTGGATGAAGATTCCAAGTAAAAGTCCAAAGACTGTTCCCAATATTGAAAGGATCAGAATTTCCGAAAATACTAACAAAAGGATGACATTGGGTTTGGCACCAAGGCACATAAGAATCGCAATTTCATTCCGTTTTTCAAGTAACCTTGTGCGAACTGCTGTATACACTGATATGGCTCCGAGAAAAAATCCGGCAAGAGCAAGAAGAGCCATATAATCAAATGTGTTTTTGATGAACTGTTGGGACCCAGAATTGACTTCTGTATTGTGATAAATGGTTAAGTCTTCTTTGATAAAGGACTCAAACTCTTTGTCCTTCCAATCCAAAGTATCGATGGATTCAGGGAATTGTAAATAGATCGTATAACGGATACGACTTCCTCGTTGCACAAGTCCTGTTTGGATCGCAGTGTCTTTTCGAATGATAGAACCAGGAGCCGAACCCACAAAGGAACCAACTGCACCTGGTTCTTTTATTACAACGCCAGCAAGTACAAGAAGGCTATCACCCAATCGAACTCGATCACCGAGTTTCAGTTTTAAGTTTTCAACAAGAGTTTGATCTAAGAGTACTTGGTTTGCTTTTAGATTGTGATACGCATTTTCTGGTTCGGTTTTCATTTCCCCGTAAAAGGGGTAATTTGTTTCGATTCCTTTTACGAAACTGAGAGAATTTTCAGAACCAGATTCATTGGAGATCATGGATAAAAATTGGATCGAAGCACTGGATTTAGCACCTTTTGGTAGGTGGTTTTTCAATAAATCCTTAGCATAATCAGTGATTTCCTGGGGGGATTGTAAGGCAAGATCGGCTCCCATAATGGATTTTGCCTCTTTCCTAATGGCATTTGCCGTATTGTCCTTATAGGAATGGATGCCAATCACAGAACCCACACCGAGTGTGATAGAGACAACAATGAGGATAGAATACCGAAACCGTGAAAAAAGCTCACGTTTTAAGTAAAAACGAAAGAGGGAAGCCTTCATCGACTCACCTTCTTTGTTTGTTTTGTCGTTTGTTTCTGTTTGGTGGCTCTTTTCAGAGAAGAGGAATTGGACTTAGAAGAATTTTTTCGACTGACCGACGATTTTTTGTTCTTCGAATCCGAGATGATCTCTCCATCTTTCATCTCGAGCACCCTGTCTGCTAGTTTTGCCACATCCGGATCATGTGTGACCACAACAAGAGTTGTTCCTTGTTTTTTGTTCCTATACAATAATAGGTCTAATATCGTTTTGCTATTTTTATAATCTAGGTTTGCAGTTGGTTCATCTGCAAAAATAATTTTCGGATCATTCACAAAACTTCGTGCAATGGCAATCCTTTGCTCTTCTCCACCTGACAGCTGTTTTGGGAAATGTGTTGCACGGTGAGACATAGACACAGATTCCAAAATGGTCTCTGCTTTATTTAAGACCTCTTTCTCTGAAAGTGATGATTTTAAGTACAATGGAATCCCAACATTTTCAATTGCATTGAGTCCTGGCAATAATTGGAAGTTTTGAAAGATAAATCCAATTTGATCGACACGTATATCTGCAAGTTTGGATTCATTTTGTTTGGTGAGATCAATTCCATCGAGTGAAACGATCCCTGTATCAGGTTTATCAAGGCCTGCTGCAACACCAAGAAGAGTGGATTTACCTGATCCAGAAGGGCCGATAATCGCTACAAATTCACCAGATTCCATACGAAATGAAATATTTTTCAACACATCAATCGTTTCTTCTTCGTTGTGAAATGATTTGAACACATTTTTAAATTCTAACACTAGGTTTTTCCCCCAAACAAATTACCATCTAACACATAACGCATGACTAATATCGGGCATTTATTCAATAAAATGCCACCTAACAACGATTTTTCAATTTTTTTTATAACAGTTATCTTTTTTTCAATTCTCATTTTCGTTCCAACTCTATTGCACCTCGGCAAAAAAAAACTTAGAAAAAATTCCTTATCTTTTTGTGTGTACATCCTAATTTTTTTTGACCCCAAAGGGTGGGTTTCATATAAAGTAACTTCATCGTAGTGTTTCCCCTCTCCCGTTTTTTGGGGATTTTTGGGAAGTTATGAACAGCACTGTCGATAAGCGGACTCATACAGGTAAATATAGAATGCTCGAATGCAATACAAAGATAAATACTGCAGACTTTATGAATGTGAAAATCAATAATGTTAAACCTTGTGCGGAATGTGGCTCCGTCACTACCCTTTATCAATACAATCTCTGCAAAGTTTGTTTGTCCAAGAGTTTCAAAAAGCTTGTAAAAATCATCGACTCCGTGAGAAAGTAGAATTAACTACACTTTCTCAACGTTAGTCGATGAATTATCCATTCCAAGATATTGAACAAAAATGGCAAAAATACTGGGACGACCACCAGACCTTTCGCACAAACGCACACTCATCCAAACCTAAATACTATTGTTTAGACATGTTTCCTTACCCAAGTGGTGCAGGTCTTCACGTAGGCCACCCAGAAGGATACACAGCCACTGACATTATCTCAAGACTCAAACGTATGGAAGGATACGAGGTTTTGCACCCCATGGGTTGGGACGCATTTGGACTGCCTGCAGAACGATATGCGATGACAACGGGCATTCACCCACGTACCACGACAAAAAATAACATCAATACCTTCCGTCGCCAAATTAAAAGCCTTGGCCTTTCCTATGACTGGGAAAGGGAAATTTCCACCACTCACCCGGATTATTACCGTTGGACCCAATGGATTTTTTTACAGATCTACAATTCCTACTTTGACAGGAAACAAAACAAAGCCCTTCCCATTGATACTCTCATCAAAACCTTGGAAACCGAAGGTTCTCAGTTTTTTGAAGGGATAGAACTTCCCAAAGGAATCCAATTTACAGGTTCTGAATGGAAATCCAAATCACGGAAAGAAAAAGAGGACATTTTGTCCCATTTCCGATTAGTGTATGAAGCCAATATCCCTGTGAATTGGTGTGAGGCATTGGGAACCGTTCTTGCCAATGAAGAAGTGGAAGAATGGACTTCCAAAGGGTATACAGTCGAAAGAAAACCCATGCGCCAATACATGATGCGCATCACTTCCTACGCCGAACGATTATTAAACGATCTTTCTCTCTGTGAATGGCCACCATCCACTCTCGAAATGCAAAGGAACTGGATTGGAAAGTCGGAAGGCTTGGAACTCAACTTTCACGTTCCTGCATTAAACAAAGACATCACGGTGTATACAACTCGCCCTGATACCATATTTGGTGCGACTTATCTGGTTCTTGCGCCGGAACATCCACTGGTCGCAGAACTCATAACTGCAGAACAGAAAAAAGCGGTAGAAACCTACCAAAAAGATTGTTCCTTAAAAAGTGATTTAGAAAGAACCGAACTGAATAAAGACAAAACGGGTGTATTCACTGGCTCTTATGCTAGTTTGCCAACGGATCCTTCCGTAAACGTTCCCATTTACATCTCTGATTATGTATTAATCTCTTACGGAACAGGTGCCATTATGGCGGTACCAGCTCACGACCAAAGAGACTATGACTATGCTGTAAAATTTCAACTCCCCATCAAACAAGTGATTGATGGAAAAATGGAACCAAACCTTGCTTTTGATTCCAAAGAATCTGTATGTATCAATTCTTCTTCCGCTGAAGTGCAGTTAGATGGAAAATCTTACAAAGATGCGTTCCAAACCATGGTTGTTTGGGCAGAAAAAAAATCGGTAGGCCGTAAAAAAATCCAATTCAAACTGAGAGATTGGCTTTTTGCAAGACAAAGGTATTGGGGAGAACCGATCCCTCTTGTCCATTTTGAAGATGGAACCCCAAAGGCATTATCGGATTCAGAATTACCATTGGTATTACCTGACCTTGAAGAGTTCAAACCTTCTGGCACAGGGGAATCTCCTCTTGCACTTGCAAAAGATTGGCTTGTGTATAAAGACCCAGTAACAGGTGAAATCGGCAAACGAGAAACCAATACGATGCCACAGTGGGCAGGTTCCTGTTATTATTATCTTCGTTACATTGATCCAAGAAACAATGACAAACTCATTGATCCAACACTTGAAAAGATGTGGATGCCTGTAGAAGTGTATGTGGGTGGAGCAGAACATGCCGTACTACACTTGTTATACTCTAGATTTTGGCATAAAATTCTTTTTGATTTGGGTCACGTATCCACACCAGAACCATTTAAAAAATTAGTCCACCAAGGTCTCATCCTTGGGGAAGACAAAGGCAAAATGTCCAAATCACGAGGAAACGTAGTCAATCCAGACGACGTAGTCTCTGAATATGGTGCTGATACTCTACGACTCTTTGAAATGTTTATGGGCCCATTTGAGATGTCCAAACCTTGGAGTAAAAATGGTGTGGATGGTGTGTTCCGATTTTTAAATCGTGTATGGCGACTCTTTCATTCAGGGGAAAATGAATCTTTTTTTGTGGAAGACATTGAACCAAACGAAGCAGAGCTCAAAACCCTTCACCGTACCATTAAAAAGGTTAAAGACGATATCGATGGTTTTTCATTTAACACTGCTGTTTCCCAAATGATGATCTTCATCAATGAGTTCACAAGTAATCCAAGAAAACCGAAAAAAGTATTAGAACCTTTCGTATTAGCATTGTCTCCATTTGCACCTCACCTAGCAGAAGAACTATGGGCAAAACTAGGACACAAAGAATCACTTGCTTACCATCCGTATCCAAAATGGGAAGAGAAGTATCTAGTGGATGCCAATATTACCATTGTTGTCCAAGTGAATGGCAAAATGCGTGGAGAATTTTTAGCACCTAGAGAAATTGAAGAAAAGGAAGCCTTATCCCTTGCAAAAGAAGTGGAAAAGGCAAAAGCTTTCTGGGTAGGAAAAGAAATCAAAAAAGAAATTTATGTCAAAGGTAAACTCGTCAACATCGTAGTTGCGGGTTAATTGATTTTACAAAATCACCATCACAAAAATCAAAACTCCAATGAGTACGATTGTGATGAATGCACCCATTAACATAAATAAGTTGGCACCTGAAGATTTTGTATCTTGTTGTGCATTCCCTACTTTTTTCTTTTGGGTTTGGCCGGCTCCTGTTTTGTTTCCTGTTCCAGCAATGGATGCAGGTTTTGGAATAGCTACCTTCACAGGATGTTCTTCAATCGAATGGAATAAATACTGATTTGGTCCTTCAGCAAAAATATGGTATTCGGTTTTGTTACTCGCAATCCCAAGGAATTTACCCACAACAGGTTCCTTTTTGATTTTACCTTCTTCGTCAATAAGACCCAATATCTGTGCATTTGTGAGTCCTTCTGGAGTTTCTGTTGGAACTCGAAATAAAATTTCCATACCTTCCATTAGGTTGTCGAACTCAACTCCATTAATAGGCGAGATAACCGTTTTCATATTGAGTTCTTTTGGAAAAGCGACACGAAATTGTGCAATTTGTCGATCCAAAGCAGAACCTTCACCTTTTGGAAGTTCGGTGGAAACAGAAGGAACAGAAGCATCTTGTGCGGCTGGTGCCTCGTCTTCTGGTTTTGGAATGGGAAGGATGACCCCTTTCATCGGATTTTCATATCGAAACTTTGCCGTCGAAATTTTATCTACTTCAGCTTGTAGTTTGATATTCCTTCCCTTGGTTGCCATAAGAATTGGATTTTCTAAAAGTTCTGTGATATGAGAAGGATCCTTCTTTTGCCAAAGGGGAAGGAGTTCCTCTAACTTCTCTTTGGTGAATGCTCGGTGAACAGCACGACCAATATTTTCAGAGATGGCAGGATCATAACCACCTGTTTTACCAATGTCACCTAAGTCTGTTGAAATTTGTACGTGATCCGCAAACGTTCGAATCCTACGAAAGGTAGGGGACGTTCCCACAACTGCATAGAGTTCCATAATGTGTTTACGTATGGAGGAAACTAAAATGAGAACCATTCCGTTCAAACTGTCCAAATCAATTTTTACTTTTACCAAGTAACCATCGGTGATTTTTCCTTGTAAAACTTCTTTGGCTTGTTCATCAGTAAACACGGCTTCTCTTGTTAAACCCAGAAGGTCTGCTTGTCTTTTTAATTGGTCTGCTTTTGTACTTAATTCTGACATTATTCTACAAACAGTTGTTCGATCATTCCATTTGATTTTGGTATTTCATGTAATGGAACTTCAACACGCGCGACTGTTTCCTTTTTCCTTTCTGATGAGTATATTGAAAATAAACGACGATCAAATCCAGATTGAGACAATAATATTTCTACCATTGTGATTCCCATTCCAGCTCCTTCTGTACTATCACCATGTTCCATAAAGAACTCGAATAGATTATCATACTTTTTAGCATTGATAAACTTTTCTTTTACCCTTTCTGCTTCAATTGGCAATAAAGGAAAATTATTTCGAATTTCTAAATCTATTTTGTCTTTTTTGTAAATACAAGTGATTTTAACAAAATGACCCGATTCTCTCATTTTTTGTTTATAAGTGGGAAATTTGCGTTCATTCAAACTCGATTTGAAGAGTTTCATTCCTTCTTCATAATCCTCTAATTTTTGGATGTTGAGTTGGAGTTCTTCGAAAATGATTCGTTTGATTGCTGCTTTCGTAGAATTGACAATTAATTCTTTTGCAGCAGTGTAGAAGAGTTCCATCAGGTCTTCACGATCCAGGGAACGCAAAATTCGTAACAAAATGTATTTGAGTTTTGCCTCACCTATGTCTCCCATCACATAGGTGATCATGGAAATTTTTTTCCCTGCCTCTACAGCCTGATCCACAGTTCGACAAAAATCTGGACTGAGAGAATTCTCTTGGGACATACCGGTAAACTTAAAAAAATTGCCAGTGAAGTGGAGATTTGTCTAGCGATTTATGTTTTCTTCAAATGTTTACCGAGGATTTCCATCACTCCCGATAAGGTTGGCTTACAAGGTAAAATCACATTCTTTAAGGTATCATCCACCTTTGGAATTTTCCCTTCGTGAAAGGCAAGTTTGAACTCGGTGAATTTGAGACCATTGGCAGTGGAGATCACAACAACAGACTCCCCTTGTTTGACTACTCCCGATTGGATTGATTTTAATAAACTAGCAAGTGCCACACCCGTGTGAGGATCATTATAAAGTCCGTACAAATCCCCTTTTGCACTTGCGTTCGCTAATTCTTCTTCCGTTGCCACCTCGACAATCCCATTGAATTTTTTCAGAACACGGATCGCTTTTTTCACGGAAACAGGGTCACCAATTTGGATCGCAGACGCTAAGGTTTTTTCTGCAGTGACTGGTGAGAACTCCGCAAAACCCTTCTTAAACGACTCATACAGAGGACTTGCATTTTTTGCCTGAGCAAGGATGATCCTTGGCAGTTTTTGAATGAGACCAAGTTCTAACATCATTTCAAATCCCATTCCAAGGGCAGAAACATTTCCTAAATTCCCACCAGGGATCACAACCCAATCGGGCACATTCCATCCGAGTTGTTGGGTGATTTCCACAGATATAGATTTTTGACCTTCGATGCGAAGGGAATTCATCGAATTTGCTAAGTAAATTGACTTTTCTTGAGTGAGTTCTTTTACAACTGCCATACAACCATCAAAGTCAGTTTCCAAGGCAAGTACAATGGCACCGTTGGAAACAGGTTGGATGAGTTGAGCCGTTGAAACTTTGTTAGCTGGAAGTAAAATAATGGCTGGAATTCCAGCTTTGGCAGCATAAGAAGCAAGTGCTGCAGAGGTGTCTCCCGTCGAAGCACAAGCGACTGCCTTAATGGGAACTCCATCGGCAATCATTTGGTTCACTTGGCTGACAAGAACGGTCATCCCTAGATCTTTAAACGAACCGGTATGAGAAACACCGCACTGTTTGACATGTAGGCTCTTTAAGCCAAGGTCCTTTGCAAAACGAGAAGCGTCGTATAAATGGGTTGTGCCTTCCCCTGAGGTGATGATGTTTTCCTCTTTGATTTCGGGGAGAACCCATTCTTTTTTGCCCCAAACCCCAGAAGCATTGGGAAATTGGCTGGAACGGAAGCGAGATTCAAAGGTAGACTTCCACTCTTCTGCTGGGATTTTTTTTAAGCTGTCTAAATCATGTTCAACATTTAGAAGTTCTCCACAACTGGAACAGGAATAGATGACCTGGTGGAGTGGGTATGTTTTGCGACAGGATTCGTTGGTGCATCGAAACTGTGCTCGGAATTGATATTTTGTAAGTGACATAGACTTCTCTAGGCTTCAGATTTACGGAAACTTCCTTTTCCATTCTTTGGAAAGGGGAAAAATGCACGAATGATTTTTATCGTTTTTTGATGGATATGGAAACAGAAACATTAGGCCCCCATTGGTGGAGTAAAATCAAACGTTACGTGAGAAGAAGCCTCTTTGTCTTCTTATTTCTCTGTTTCTTACTGTTTGTCCGAATCTTTTTATTCCAAATCTATTCTGTCCAAGGGAATTCCATGTTTCCTACCTTAGAACATGGATCTGTTGTTTTTGTCTGGAAGGGAGGGTATGCCATCTCTGCCAAATTTTTTGGAACGGAATTATTGTACACCGATCCAAGTATCAATAAATTAGACTTGGTCTTATTTGTGAGCCAAGAAGACGAACTTGTCGTCAAACGTGTGATTGGTTTACCTGGCGAATTTTATTCCATTGAATCAGGAAGGGTACTCATTGATTCCATGGAACTCTTGGAAAATTATCTGCCTAAAGGAACTTACACGAGTGAACCTTCTACTTCTGTATTTTTAAACAGACATTATTCTCCATTTCTTGCGATGGACAAACAAGGAAGGATCCCTCCTGGTTATTATTTATTACTTGGTGACAATCGTCAGTATTCAACGGACTCAAGATCCTTTGGACTCGTGCCAGTTGAAAGAATCAAAGGAAAGGTAATCTTTTATTTTTAACAATGACAGAATACAAACTTCGTTTTAAATACATCTTCTATTTTATCTTATCATTATTTGTCGTTTTGTTTTTCCGGGTTGTGTATCTCACTTACTTTAATGAAAACATCATCAATTTAAAAGCAAATAAATTTGTACAACGAGGAACCATTTACGATAGACGAGGCATCGAACTTGCGATCTCTCGAGAATCAGCAACCGTTGGAATTGATCCTTCTAATATTTATGATCCCGAACTTACCGCACAAGAGTTAGGTCCAGTTCTTGGAATTCCTACAAACAAACTGATAGAAACCATTCGAGACAAACAAAACTATTTTTTATTAAAAAGAGAAATTGAATTATCCAAAGCAGAAAAAATCAAAGCCCTTTCTCTCCCAGGTGTAAGAGTCGAAAAAGAATACAAACGAATTTACCCACAGGGAAGTCTTGCCGCTAGTTTACTTGGATTTACAGGTTATGATGATGATAAAGCCCTTTCTGGTCTTGAAATGTTATATAACTTGGAACTGTTATCCACACCAGATGCTGAATCTTCAAAAGGAAATAATGTTCACCTAACAATAGATAGCATCATACAATACCGATTGGAAAAATCCTTACAAAAAGCCTTTCTCCAAACCGCTTCCAAACGTGGAATCGGAATGATAATGGACACAGAAACTGGAAAAATCCTGGCAATGGCATCCTTTCCTAATTTTGATCCCAATCATTTCCAAGACTTTCCAGTGGAATCTCATACCAATTGGTCCATCCGGCATGTGTATGAACCTGGATCCACAATGAAAATTTTTATCGCATTGATGTTATTAAATGAAGGCAAAATTCTACCAGGAGAACGATTCCATTGTCCTGGATATATTGAAATTGGTAAAACGGTGATTCGTTGTACAGACAACCATGGCCATGTCAATTTAGATGAAATCCTTCAATATTCTTGTAATGTTGGAATTATCAAAGCGGCCCAAAAAATTGATGAGGCAACTTACTATCGTTATTTGGATAGTTTCAAATTTGGCAAAAGGACCAATTTTTCCATCCATGAAGCAAAAGGGTACCTCCCTCCACAAAACAAATGGAACAAAAGTACACCGTATTTTTTGTCGATAGGACAAGGAGTTTCGGTAACACCAATTCAGTTGATTACCGCTGCTGCTGCCGTCGTGAACGGTGGTATTTTATTTGAACCAAGTGTCGTTTCTCAAATTACCAATTCTTATGGTGAGTTGGTGCATGAATTTTCCACCAAATCTGAGTTAATAGGAATTAAGCCTGGTGCTGCTTCAAAAACATTAAATGCAATGGGTAAAGCAGTTTCCCAGGGAACAGGAAAAAAGGCCTATTTAGAAAACTACTTCATTGCAGGGAAAACGGGAACATCCCAAAAAGCGAAAGCAGGTGAAGGATACCAAGCGGGTTTGTTTACGGCAAGTTTCCTTGGTTTTTTTCCGGCCGACAAACCAAAGTATGTTGGTCTTATCGTATTTGATGAACCAGGTGGTGAGGCACATACAGGAGGAGGAATTGCTGCTCCCGTTTTTCGTGAAGTTGTAGAAAGTATCATTCCGATTGTAGAAAGAAGTGAAAAGGCATTGGTTTACCGATTACAGAACCAAAAAAACAAAATCTTTAAGGTAGATCCCAAACAAATGCCTGACATGACAGGCCTAACTGCATCGGAAGTAATCCAAGTACTAAAACAATTAAAAGTGAAGTATACTCTTGATGGATCTGGGTTTGTCAAATCCCAAGATCCAAAACCAAATACATCTCTTTCTCCCAATGTAAATGTAAAAATTGTCTTGGAACCATAAGTGAACGAATCCTTTCTTTCCAAAAATTTAGCCTGTTTACCTTCACAAGTTTCTGAGTTAATTCAAAATGATCACTCCATGTTGGAAGGTACTCATTACAAACGAGTCAAATCCAAAGTTGGTGATGATACTTTAGAAATTAATGGAGTCTGGATCCACAGCCAATTTGATCCGAAAAAAGAAGCAACACGTTTTGTTGCAGAACTCCCACACGATGGAACCGAACGTATTTATTTGTTGTTTGGTGCAGGAATTGGTTACATCATACCTTATTTATTAGAAAGATCCAAAGTAACGATCATTTGGATGGAACCTTTTTCGTTTCTTATACAAGAGACTTTGGCAAAGTTTGATTTTTCAGAAGCATTTTTAAGTGGTAAACTGGTTCTTGTTACAGGTGACAATTTAGAAGACCAACTTTCAGACGCAGTTAAGGGAAAGGGAACACATCCCATTAGTTTTGTTCCCCACCGTGGGTCTTGGCAATGGAAAGAATCAGAATACCTTAAATTGAAACTTATCGCCGAACAAATGTTCCATAAGAAGGACGTAAACTTAGCAACACTGACTCGGTTTGAAAAAATTTGGGCAAAAAACATTTGTTATAACCTACCTGAATTGTCAGGGTTTCGACCTGTAGCAGATTTATTTGGCATTGCGAAGGGAATCAAAGTTCTCATTGCTTGTGCAGGACCAAGTTTGTCCGAATCCATTCCTGAAATCCTTCGTTACCGAAACCAATTTTTGTTATTAGCCGTAGATACTGCAGTTCCCATCCTTACATCTTTTGGTGTAGATCCCGATTTAATTTATTCTGTAGATCCTCAAGCATTAAATAGCCAGTATTTGGAGGACTACACTGGTGAAGGGATTTTAATTTTTGATCCTACTTCCACATATATTAGCCTTAGATTGGAAAAGGGACCAAACAAAGGTTTTGTGACATCCTCTCCATTTCCATTACTCCAATTATTAGAAAAAACTGCATCTGGTGAAATTGGTTCCGTTCCCTTTGGTGGTTCTGTTTCCACAAATGCTGCAAGTCTTGGAACACTCATGGGTGCCGAGAAAGTGTATTTGGTCGGACAAGATTTAAGTTTTACGAAGGGTCTTGCTCATTCCAAAGGAGCAGTGTTAGAAGAAAGATTAAATTACTTAGAGTCTCGAAAGTTTCGGAGGGAAAAACACAATTACAAACAACTTTTTGCCCTTCCCCAAAAACAAGTTTCGGGAATTCAAAATGAAACCTATATAACCAACGAAAAGATGTTAATTTTTAAAAAATGGTTTGAAGATCATACCAAAGAAAACCCTTGGACCAACTTAACAAAGTTTGGTGCCAAATTAGAAGGGATGGAACATTCCAGTTTTCAAAAAGAATTTGAGAATACTTCCGATCAAAAACAAATCCAATCTGTAATGCATGTAAAAAAGTTGATCCAATCTAAATTAAAGGAAAATACTTCCTTTTTTGAACGATCATTACTCATCGAAGATATACAAAATACAATCACATCTTTAATCGAATTTCTGATCCTTGTGAGACAAGGCCTTACCGTTTCACAGAGGATATACCAACAAATCCAAAAAAACCAAATCAATCCAAAAACATTTTCAGAAGATATCAAACGAATGGATTTGATCGATGAGGAGGTATCTCAAAAAAAAGGATTAAATGAAATTTTGAGTTTGGGAATCCAAAGAGTGATTCTTACAATTACAGAAGGGTATGATGAACAATTGAGTTTGGAAGAAAAGGAAAATGCCCAACTAGGTGTAGCAAAAAAATCATTACTTTTATACGAAGGATTGTATGAGTCCATTCGTTCCACCAAACGGATGCTCACAAAATCCTTGTATCGTTTACAATCTAATCTTTAGGAAGGACTGATAATACAGTAAAGTCTACCCTTCTGTTTTTGATTCGGCCGGCTTCTGTTTGGTTCGTATCAATTTCTGCTGTTTCACCAAACCCTCGGTAGTCGAGTTGGCTTTGGTTCACACCATTTTTGATGAGTTCATCATAAATGAATTTCGCACGTTCGTCTGACAAAATTTTATTTTCGTCCATTTCACCGATGAAACAGGTATGCCCTTTGACTCGAATTTTAATTCCTGGATATGATTTTAGTGCTTCGGCAAGAGTTGCAATTTTATCAGAGGCAGTTTCTTCAGTTGCCATACTTTGTTTGATAAAACGAATTTGTAAATCATTGATATAACGAATGGCTTTGGCTTGGGAATCAAATCGATTTGAAACAGTTCCAGATTTTAAGCTAACACGTTCTAAAGACCGTGAACTAGACTCTTGTCTTTGTGATGTTACATTACCTGATTTGGAATCGTTAGCATTTGAATTACGATTACAACTTCGAATACCAAAGAATATGAGAAAAAGAAAAAATAATACAATCAGACCAATGACGATGAATTTTCCTAATTGGCTTTGTTTCGGAGTGATTTGGAATTTATTGAGTGCAACAAGTTCGTTGTATTCGGGAGTTGGTGCTACTTCGTAACCAGAGTCTTCGCTCGAATCATAAATTTCCATATAGGAAGATTCAGATTCATTTACAGAAATAGATGTTTTTTTGGTTCGAGTGGATTTTGATTTAGAAGAAGACTCTTTGGGATTCGAAGATTTGGATTGGCTTTTTTTCTTTGCAGCTGGAACAGAAATCTTAGCTGCCCACTTACGAATTTCAGATCGTAAGTATTCATCTGCATCAGGTGAAAATTTAAAATTGTCGCGGATGTGTTTTACAGTTCTTTTTTCAACATCAGTATAATCACCACCATCTTTGATGGCATCAAATAATGTTTTTGCGATGTTTTTGCCAATAGGAGCTTTGCTACGTTTGGTGGCCTTCTCAACGATTTCTAACAATTCATTGTCGTATTGTTTACCATTGATGGTACGGTAATAACTTTCTGCCACTTCGAAGCTCCTTTCTTATACTATCGACCAAAGTGGCCTATCGATCCATCCTTTTCTTAGGATCAAACGCTGAAACCGTCGAGAAATTGGTTATTTTTGAGCTTATATTGCAAAGATCCACGGCTGATCCCCAAAAGTTTTGCAACCTCTTCTTGGGTGGACGCCCTTTGGAAGGCTTCTTTGATCCAAATTGCCTCTAGTTTTTCAATCGCTAAATTCAAAGATAAGTTCTCACTTGGAGTGAGAATTTCTGTCCCCACACCGAATCCCGATACTTTCGTCCGTGTTTCTTCCTCACGTTTGCCATCTTGTTGGAAAGAATATGGCTCAAGCACTGTCTCTTGTGGAACAAGGACTGCATATTGAATGACACTTTGTAATTGTCTTACATTCCCACTCCACGGCATTCCTGTTAATGACTTTAGGGCTTCGGTGGAGAAAGATTTGTTTCTTCCATATTGTTTATTGTATTGGTATAAAAAATGGTGTGCAAGTAGTGGTATATCACCTCTTCTTTCACGTAACGGTGGCATACGAAGTGGAACTTCCGCTAGGCGGTAATATAAATCCATGGAAAACGTTTCTTTCTGAATGTCTTCCAAAAGGTCTCGTTTGCTACCTGTAAATATTCTGATATTTAGAACTTCGTCTTTTTTCTTTAAAGTTGGATTCGGAATGGTTTTATCACTTAAAGTTTGAAATAGTTTGTTTTGTAAATTGGAAGGTAAATCGCCAATTGATTCTATGTATAAGGAACCAGTATTGGATTGTTCCAATTTTCCTGGATTGAAGATTTTACCACTAAAACTTCCAAAAAGTTCTGCTTCCAATAATTCGTAACTGAGCCCAGAACAATCAACCGTGTGAAAGGGAGCATTTTTCCTTTGGGAAATATAATGTAGTGCCTTTGCTACTAATTTTTTCCCAGATCCCTCTTCTCCAATCATCATAACCGAAATATCGGAAGGACCTACTTGCCTAATTCTATGTTTCAAAAATAAAATGCTTGGATCATAACCTAAAATTTCTTCAACAGGGTCTTCTTCCCGTTTGGATTTTTCGAATGCTTCTTTTGCAATTCTTTCTTCTAAAATAACAATTGTTAATTGAGAAGCAAAGAGAGTAGCTTGGTTGATGATATCGGGTGAAAAAAAGTTTACTTTGTCTGATTCTAAATTGAGAACCCCTACAACAGAGTCTCTTGTAAGGAGTGGAATGGCAAGTTCTGAGCGAACCGTCTCAATGAGTTTTACATAATCTCTGTCTAATAAAACATCGGGAACATATGTGATTTCTCTTGTGGATGCAGCGCGACCAGTCACACCTAAGTTAAACGGTAGTTTTGCTGCAATTTTTTTCTCCCAGTCCATACCTTTGGCAGCAACAATGGTTAGGACTTTTTCTTCTTGGTCCATAATGGAGATACTTCCCGTTGAGGCACCAAATAAAGTAAGGGTCATATCCAAAATGAAATTCAATCGATCCGTAATATTCGGAAGTTGTTGGATTTCTTTTTGGATTTTCCTTAAGGCACCAGAAATATCCTGTTTCACAGACATGGGATTATACTTTAGCGTTTGCCTTCTGATTTGTCAGGTATTTTAAATAGGCAATGATAAAATCTTCCAGGTCACCATCCATCACCGCATGAACGTTTCCTGTTTCAAAATCGGTTCTGTGGTCTTTCACCAAGTTATAAGGATGGAACACATAACTTCGAATTTGTGAACCCCAAGCTATGTCACGTTTTTCCCCCGCTTTTTTGGCATTCTCTTCTTCCGCTTTTTGTTTTTCCATCTCATAAAGACGTGCTTTTAACATCTTCATTGCAGTATCACGGTTTTTAATTTGTGACCTTTCCATCTGGCAGGAAACAACAATTCCTGTTGGAATGTGTGTGATCCGAACGGCAGAGTCTGTGGTGTTCACGTGCTGACCACCAGCTCCCGAAGATCGATACACATCCACTCGGAGATCTTTTTCTTCGATGTTCACTTGGATATCATCATCCACTTCAGGTGTCACATAGACGGATGCAAAAGATGTATGCCTACGTTTATTGGAATCAAAGGGAGAAATACGAACAAGGCGGTGGACTCCCGATTCACATTTTAAATACCCAAATGGATGGTCCCCTTGGATGTAAAGTGTAGCGTTTTTGATTCCAGCGGTTTCACCCGGTTGGTAGTCCACAAGTTCTGCTCGGTATCCTTTTTGTTCACAAAACCTTGTGTACATACGAAGTAACATATCGGCCCAGTCTTGTGATTCAGTTCCACCCGCTCCTGGATGGATATTGATAAAGGCAGCTTTTCCATCATCTTTGCCAGAAAGAGCATCTAACATTTGCAAGTTTTCAAATGCCTCAAACATTCTTTCAAAATCATCGTTTAAAGATTTTAATCCAGATTCTCCCATCTCTTCCGAAGTGAGTTCGATTAAGTCTGGAAAATCTAAAAGTTCTTTTTTTAAATCCAACCATGGATCCAACTTTAATTGTAATTCGTTTCGTTTTTGAGTTACGTTTTTGGCTTGGTCAGGTGAATCCCATAATTTTGGATCGTTTGCCTTTTCAATTAAGGACACCAAACGATCATAATCCTCTTGGAAATTTTGTGCTGTCCAGTAGGTTTGAAATGTTTCTATCATTTCACTTGTTTGTTTTTTTAAGTCTTTTAATGATCTATCCATAATGCGTAAATCCGAAGTGTAGATTAAAACAAAGAATCTTTACGTAAACGTTCCACTTCCCATTGGAATGTGATTTCTCTCAGTTGAGGAGTATTTCCTTCTACAGTTCCCACTAGAGAATAACTCGATTCTTTTCCATAACTATCAGGTAACCGTTTCAGGATGAATTTTCCTGATTTGATGAGTTCGATTACATGAAGTAAAAATGGATCCTTTTCTTTTCGGCTCATCTCTTCCATTGCATAATAGAATGTAGATAAACCTTTATAAAACCAATCAATGTATTCGTTTTTGCCCCTTGGCCAAATTTGTTCCAATCGAATCTCTGATTCTTGTACAAGTGACTTACCTAAAAAAGGTTTTTGTAACACTCGGCATTGGAAATAAATTTCAAAATTTAAATCCCTGTCGCCACCTTTTTCAAAATCTACACCGATCCATCTGATCCAAGATTTTTTTTCTTTGATGGGAAGAGCAGGAATGAGAGCAAACAAATACCCTTGGTCTTTAAAAATCCTTTCATGAGCCAAATGTTCCAAAATTTCAAGTGGAATCATGTAATGACCCTTTGACCATTCAATCACATAAGGAATTGATTCTAATTGTAAATACTCTGGAGGAGTTTCCATGCGAGTGATATCACCAAACTGAGTTAAGATGAAGATGAAGGAAAGTAACTCTTGGCGACTTAGACTTGACAAAACACTGACAGAACCACTCAAGTTTTGTAGGGCTCTTCGGATCATCAAATGTTGTTGGAGTTGAGTTTGGTTTTCAGATAAAATAATCCCTAGGTGTTTTTCAAAATTGCGAAGTTTAGAACGTTCGCAAGATTTAAAATTTCCTGAGAGACTAAATGGCACTTACAGAGCTCTCCTACCAATATCTTTTCGATAAAATGTATTTGGTGCTTTTACTTTCGACAGAAATACATAACAATCATTAATCGCATCTTTTAAACTGGATCCAAACGATGTGATCCCAAGGATACGTCCACCACTGGCAAGGATCGTTTGGTTTTCTTTTTTTGTTCCTGCATGGTATACTACCACATTCCCTTCGTTTGGTGGAATTTCTAACACCATTCCTTTTTCAGGAGCATCAGGGTATCCTTTTGCCGCAAGTACAACAATTGCAGAAGACCCAGATTTCAATTTTAAATTCCTTTCTGGTAAATTACCTGTAGCAGATGCATAAAAAATCGGCAAAATGTCTTCATCAAGTAATCGTAACACACATTGTGTTTCAGGATCACCAAACCGACAATTGAATTCGACCACATTGGGTTCCCCTTCTTTTGTGATCATTAGACCCACGTATAATAGTCCTTTGTAAGGATGTCCTGCATTACGAAAGTCTTCTAACATTGGTTCGATGATTCTCGATTTAACTTTTGAAAGTACAACATCAGTCACAATTGGTGCTGGTGCATACGCTCCCATCCCACCTGTGTTTGGTCCAATGTCTCCATCGTAAGCACGTTTGTGGTCTTGGGCAGCAGGCAAACACATATACCTGTCTCCATCGGTAATGACAAATAAAGAAGCTTCTTCCCCTTCTAAAAAGGATTCGATGACTACTTTGTTTCCACTTTGACCAAATTTTGATTCTAAAAATATTTCATCTAATGCTCGTTTGACTTCTTTCAATTCAAAAGCAACTGTAACACCTTTTCCCGCTGCCAAACCATCTGCTTTGACAACCATTGGTAACATTTCTTTTTGAGCATAACTCCAAGCCGATTCATGGTCTGTAAATACAGCAAAAGAAGCTGTGGGAACTTTTGCTCGTTTCATCATTTCTTTTGCAAAATGTTTACTACCTTCTACCTGTGCACAATAGGCAGATGGACCAAAACAAGGGATACCAACTTCATCACACCAATCGGCAATTCCATTGACAAGTGGGTCTTCTGGTCCCACCACAACAAGATTTGTTTTGGAAATCTTTATATATTCTAAAAACTTAGATTTATCAGTAATGGAAATTTCATCTGCTCCAAGCAGGAGCTCAGTTGCAAATCCTCCATTTCCTGGGAATACCTTCAACGATTCCAAAGAGTTAGATTTTGAGATCACGTCCGCTAATGCGTGTTCTCTGCCACCACTTCCAAGAAGTAAAACTTTATATTTATGTTCCAATTTTTTCTAACGCCCTAATTGTACTTTCTAATTTCTCTTTCCAAGTATTGTATTTTTCTCTTTCTTTCTCAACTACATCTGGTTTTGCTTTTTCCAAAAAGGATGGATTGTTAATTTTGTTTTCTAACTTTTCCATTTCGGATTGGATTTGTTTTTTCTCTTTCTCCAATCTTTGTTTTTCCTTTTCGAAATCAAAAATCCCTTCGAGTGGAAGGATGATTTCTCCAATCGAGAATGCACCGACTGAGTCTGTGTTTTTTAATTCATAGGAATCTAAAAATTCCAAACTCTCTGCTTTGGATAATTGAAGGATGGATTTACTTTCTCGTTCCATCATTTCTTTTAATTCTTTATTTGCACATTTGAGGATGACCTTACATTTTTTTTCAGGTTTTACTCCGAGCTCAGCTCGCATGTTTCGAATTTTGGTAATGATCTCACGAACAAGTTCCATCCGAACCACAGCAGGTGAAGTTTCCGAAACTCCATAGGCTTTTGGAAATTCTGTTTTTGCGAGTTCCTTTGACTCCAGAAGGGAATGGATTTCCTCTGTGATGAATGGCATAAAAGGATGAAGGAGTCCGAGTGATTTTTTTAAAACACTTACAAGCACTTGGCGTGCTTTTTCCGCAGACTCTGGAGTGACATTTCCATACACACGAGCTTTGGTTAGTTCCAAATACCAATCGCAAAACGAACCCCATACGAAATCATAAATCGCATTCGCCATTTCAAAGAAAAGGTAACCAGAGTAAGCTTTTTCATATCGACCAAGCATCAAATCAAATTCATGTAAGATCCAAAGGTCAGTGTCTTCCAATGCATTTAAATCAGGTTCTTTAGGAGAAAAGTCCTCTGGCAAATTCATAAAAATGAATCGGCTGGAATTCCAAATTTTATTACAGAAGGAACGATAACCATCTAACCTAGATTCGTCGAAGAGAATATCTTTTCCTTCCGGTAACACTGCTGCCAAAAAGAATCGGAAAGAATCCGTTCCGTATTTGGACATCATATCCAAAGGATCTACTACGTTACCGAGTGACTTACTAAACTTCTTTCCGTCTTTGTCACGAACAAGACCATGAATAAGCACTTTATGAAACGGGACATCGCCCATAAATTTGAGTCCGTTCATAATCATACGAGCAACCCAAAAGAAGATGATATCAAATCCTGTGACGAGAACTGAAGTTGGGTAATACTGTTTGAGTTCTTCTGTTTTTTCTGGCCAACCAAAAACGGAAAATGGCCAAAGCCCAGAAGAGAACCAAGTGTCTAATACATCTTCGTCTTGTTTGATGGTGTCGGCAGTAATAGAGATTCCTTTTTTCTGAAACAATGAAATGGCTTCCTCTAAAGACTCAGCAACCACCATATCACCGTTTGGTGCATAGTAAGCAGGGATTCGGTGTCCCCACCACAATTGGCGAGAGATACACCAATCGCGGATATTTTCCATCCACTCAAAGTAGGTTTTTTCCCACATCTTTGGTTGGAACTGAACCTTTCCTGATTTGACAACTTCGATTGCTGGTTTTGCAAGGGTTTCAATTTTCACAAACCATTGTGTGGATAACAATGGTTCAATGACAGCCCCACCTCTTTGGTTATGGCCGACACTGTGGACATGGGTTTCTATTTTTTCAATATAACCTTTGGATTCTAATTCTTCTACAACACGTTTGCGTGCTTCAAAACGATCCAAACCATTGTACTTACCTGCATGGTCATTGAGTGTACCATCCAGATTCATTATGTTGATAGGTGTGAGCTTTAGTCGTTGGCCCGCTTCATAGTCATTCGGGTCATGAGCTGGTGTGATTTTCACAAGGCCCGATCCAAATTCTTGGTCCACAAAGGAATCAAACAAAACTGGAATTTCTTTTTCAGCGATTGGTAAAAAAACAAATTTATCTTTTAAAGCCGAATAACGTTTGTCATCTGGGTGAGCACAAACTGCCACGTCACCAAACATTGTTTCTGGCCTTGTTGTCGCTACAACAATGTATTCCCCTGCACTTAATGTTTTTGGGTCTTTGGATTTGAATTCAGCTTTTGGGTATTTGATATGATAAAGTTTGCCTTGTTTTTCCTTGTATTCTACTTCAATATCCGAAATGGCAGTTTTGGTAACAGGACACCAATTGATGATACGTTCCCCACGGTAAATCAAACCTTCATCAAATAATGTGCGAAATACTTTTATGACGGCTTTAGATAAACCTTCATCAAAAGTAAAACGTTCTTTGGACCAATCAACTGACTCACCGAGTAACCGTTGTTGTTTGGCAATCATTCCACCTGAGTGTGCTTTCCATTCCCAAACTTTTTCGATGAATCCTTCACGAGTAAAATCAGTTCTGGATTTTCCTTCTTTTGCCAGTTCGCGTTCCACAACAACTTGTGTCGCAATCCCAGCATGGTCCATCCCTGGAACCCAAACCACGTTTTTCCCTTTTTTCCGTTCAATGCGTATAATGATGTCTTGGATGGTATGATTGAGTGCATGCCCAATGTGTAAATTCCCAGTGACATTTGGTGGTGGGATGACGATGGAAAACGTTTCTTTGCGCGAAGTATCAGGAGCAAAGGTTTTTTTTTCTTCCCAGATTTGGTTCCACTTTGGTTCTACAGATTCAGGATCGTAACGGTCAGGTAGATGTGATTTCATAAGGTCGATCGATTTCTTGGACTTTACTATGTTTCGCAGTGAGTATTGGGGTCAAGGATGAAACAAAGTCTCTTAGGTTCGCATTGACAGAAAGCTGGACTAAAAGAATCTGGTCGGCATGAACGCAAAAACAGCAAAAATCCTCGGCAAATATGCAACCTTCAAAGGTGTTTCAGAGAAACAATTGAAACGTGATTGGTTGTCTCTTTCGCACATCGAGAAAGACAAAAAAAGACAAGAAATCTTAAAAGAAATCGCGAAAAAATAATCGAAGCGGAAGGATCCTTCCGCATTTTTTTATGGAACACCGATTCCAATCGATTCTCTCACTACTAATTTTGAGTATCACACTCTTACTTACTTCTCACTGCTCCAAACAAAGAGACATAATTCTCACCCAATACGAGTCGTCCTTAGCAAAAGCGAATTTGGAAAATCGGAAACTCATCGTTGTCTTTGGTGCCGATTGGTGTCCCGACTGTAAGGCATTAGATGGAATTTTTGCCGATCCAGAAACCAAAACTTTACTCGATTCAGAATTTGTTGTGATGAAGGTTGATGTTGGTCGATTTGACAAAAACTTAAGTCTCAATGAACAACTAGGAAATCCAATTCAAAATGGAATCCCATCACTTGTTGTTATTTCACCCAAAGGGGAATTCATAACCTCTACAAAAGGTGGTGAATTTTCTAACGCAAGTAAGATGACAAAAGAACAAGTACTCGCATATTTATATAAACTGTAAAAAGGGAAACATCATGAAACTAAATACTCCAATTTACCTCACTCATTCACTCTCAATTGGATTTAAACTCCTTTTCCTTTTTAACATTTTGGTTGTTTCTTCTCTCATAGCTGAAGAACCGACAATCCAAACTTTGAAAGTTGGTGACTCACTCCCTGAAATTCCTTATACCAACCAATGGGAAGAACCAAGTCCCATCCCAAAGGAAACCATTAAAGTATTCTTCATTTCAGATATGGATGCGAGTAAGATTATCCATCCCATCTTGGAGAAGGAAAACAAAGGGTATTTGGAATCCAAACAAGCAGTTCTCATTTCCGACATCCATAGAATGCCAAGCCTCATCACAAGATTTGTGGCACTTCCTAAAATGAAATCCTATCCATATACTCTTCGTTTGGTGAGAGAAGAAAAATTAGCGGATCCATTTCCTAGGACAAAAGGTTCCGTGACAATGATCCAATTAAAACAAGGGAAAATTACAAAAATTCAAATTTCGAATGTAGAAAAGGAAGTGAAGGATTTTTTAGAAAGTTTGTAATAGCCAAAAGTTAAGTAAATCCTATTCCAAATGGAAAAAATTTTTCAATCTAAGCTAAAAACTTATCTATATGATTCTATCCTTATCTTTTTTCTTATCAAATCTATATTCTTTCTTATTTCTTCACCGTTAAAAGGATATGCCAACAATTTTGATGCGAATCGATATACCAGATGTTATGCAGTTTTCCCAGTAGACAACTCACTGATCGAAAAAGCACATAGTAAACCGATCAGAGAATATGAATACAAAGGATTTTTTAACAATCCATTAATTGAATACGATTTTGACTCGTGTTTTGTTAGCACTGAACTCATTTTTCAATTCCCCACATTTTTATATTCATCCGTTTTGAATGAGAAATTTCAATTACAATCGATCGGTATCGTTCGTATTCTCTCTATCGTTATTTTTTTAAGTTTATTTCATTTGAAAAATCGACTATCTACTTTTCAGAAAGTCCAGATTTTAATATTAACGTTTTTAATTTCCGACCCAGCTGTTTTACTCTATTTTAATACATTTTATGCCGAACCCTCGGGTATCATCTTTTTAACACTTCTGTTCATTATCTTATCCCAACTTCAAATTAGTTATAACAATAAACTTAACTACTTTTTATTCTTCTTTGCCATTCTGCTCTTTTTTACGAAAAAACAATATTCTCCATTAGCCATTGTTTTTATAAGCGTAAGTATTTTTTATTTCCTTAAGAGGAATAAGACCAAAAGAAAAACACAACTTACAAAACATGTTACTATCTTAATCATAACTCTGGTTAGCAGTGTTTTACTTTATAAAAAAAGTCATTATGATGATTCATTTATTAAAGAAATTAATAAAACAAATACAATTTTAGGGTTTGTTTTTAAATATTCCAAACCAACACAAATTCAAGAAAATTTTCAATTAGACAAACAATGTGAGAATTACATTGGCAAAAATTGGTTTGAAGGCCAGTTCTGGAATGGTCATCCATGTCCTGAGATCAGGGACATCGGGTATTCAAAATTAATATTATTTTTAATGAAAAATCCAAATTTGTTTTTTGATTTAACCAATCAAGCACTCATTGAAACAAAAGGATGGATCAACTTTGAATACCAACAGACAGAAGAAGGTAAATTAGGGAAAGATATTTTTACTCTAAACCATCATATCATAGCATTACAAAGCAAGTATTTTACTTATTTATTCTATTTTCCTATATTTATCTTTATATTATTAAGTCCATATGTCCGGAAAAATTTTCCCGCCAAACATTACCTAATCACTATTCTGTTACTCTATCTTAGCTTTTATGCAACCATTTTCGGTGATGGGACCTTTGAGCTAACAAAACATTTGTTTGTTTTTTATTTTATCTTCTTATACTTTTATTGTTCCCTATCCTTCCAAATTTTATTTGTTTTTCTAAGGGAAACCAAATACCTATTTCGAAAGCCATTCTAATTCACATTTGATTTTTTTCTAACCATCGGGAATTTCACAATTTTACCTTTGGTTCAGGATCGATCTGTCGCCTATTTAAGCTCAATTAAGTTACTTTTTTCTATTATTGTGTAAAATCTACTTGATAACGATGTTCTTGATTCTAAACATTTGTCCCTAAAGTAAATCTGTAACAAGAGTAAGAGAGATCCCTTATGGCACTTCCTAAAGTATGTGTAATTGGAGCTGGTTCTTCTGGAATCACCGTCATCAAATCCTTAAAAGAACACGGCATTCCGTTTGATTGTTACGAAAAGGGAAGTGATGTTGGTGGCAACTGGCGTTACAAAAATGACAATGGCCTGAGTAATATTTATAAATCCTTACACATCAACACCCATCGGGACAGAATGGAATATCGTGATTTCCCAATGCCAACAAACTATCCCGATTATCCCAATCACGAGCCCATCCAACAATACTTTTTATCCTATGTAGACCACTTTGGGCTTCGCAAACACATCCAATTCAAAAATGGAGTGAAAAAAGTCGAACGTACAGAAGATGGTCTTTGGAGGATTACTCCAGAAAAAGGACCCACACAAATCTATGATGTGTTAGTTGTTGCGAATGGCCATCACTGGAGTGAACGTTGGCCCGACCCGGCTTTCCCGGGAAAATTTTCTGGACAAACCATCCATTCACATTCCTATGTAGACCCAAAAACACCTGTTAACTGCGAAGAAAAAAACGTAGTGGTTCTTGGCATGGGAAATAGTGCCATGGATATCTCGGTAGAATTATCGAGACCTGGTGTTGCTAAAAAAGTATTTTTGTCAGCAAGGAGAGGTGCTTATGTCATCCCCAATTATCTTTTTGGAAAACCATTAGACAAATTAACCGAATACACTCCGCATTGGGTTCCATTTTTCATCCAACAAACACTCGCTCACCTTCTGATTCGTTTTGGAGTGGGGAAAATGGAAGACTTTGGTTTACCTAAACCAGATCATAAATTTGGATCTGCTCACCCAACCATTTCCCAAGACTTACTGGTGAGACTTGGCCGAGGTGATATCAAACCAAAACCTGTGATCACCGAACTCCGTGGTAAAAAAATTGCCTTTGCCGATGGTACCGAGGAAGAAGCAGATGTTCTCATTTACTGCACAGGGTATAATATCAAATTTCCTTTTTTTGAAGAAGATTTTCTCTCTGCGCCAAACAATTATATCCCACTTTATTATAAGATGATGAAACCTGGAATTAACAATTTATTCTTTGTGGGCCTCATGCAACCGTTAGGTGCCATTATGCCACTAGCAGAATGCCAAGGGAAATGGATTTCTCAGTACCTAACTGGAAACTATGTTTTGCCATCCAAAGAAGAAATGGAAAGAAGCATTCTCAAAGATGAGAAGGCGATGAAAAAAAGGTATGTGAATAGTTCAAGGCATACCATCCAAGTGGATTATGATAGTTTTTTGTATGATATGAAAAAAGAAATGGAACAAGGTAAAAAAAGAGCAGCAAAGGAAGGAAACCATTTGCCAATCGAAGCACGTGCCATGTACCATTCAGAGAAGAGCCATGTTCTTTCTTCTCGCAAACAAAAACAATTGGTATCCAAGTAAAACAATCCATTTGTCACGTTCGTACAAACACACAATCTGTTTCCTAACACTTATTTTACTAGAAACAGGTTGTGCCTCCAAAGGGTATTCCTACCAAGGAAATCCACTTTTTGGTTGGATGGAAGCATCTGGGGAAGTGCGAACCACTGACCCTTTCCCCATCCTCAAACGGTATCCAACTTTCCATGCTATTGATTTTGAATTCCCTGTAGGAGGAAAGTATGCGGATGGGTATTACCTAGCGCAAAAGTTTGGAGCCGAAAATGCAAAGTTTGGTGGGAGAAAACACCTAGGTGAAGATTGGAATGCACTCACTGGTGGTGACTCTGATTATGCAGCCCCGGTTTATGCCTTTGGTAATGGAGTCGTTTCCGAAATTGCTGATTATGGTGGTGGTTGGGGAAAGGTGATTCGGATTGTCCACCAGCAGAACTTGCCAAATGGAAAATTCTATTATTTAGAAACAGTATATGCTCATCTCCACACAATCGATGTAGAACCAGGCCAACTTGTGAAAAAAACCGAATGGATTGGAACCATTGGCGATGCAGGGGGAAGTTATCCCGCCCACCTTCACTTTGAGTTACGATCCAAAATTGGTGCCCCGTTAGGTGGGGGTTATGGCCTGAATACGGACGGATTTTTACCACCAACGCGGTGGCTCATGCAATACGGTCCCAAAGAAAAGTCATTTAGCGAAGAGACATTCCAATGGATGGGAGAAAAAAACGGAACCCTTTGAAGGAATTAAAAACTCCTGATAAACTCCAACACTTCGTCTTCTTTTTCAGCATTTGTGTCATAAAAATTACAATGGATTTCGTATAAGTTTTCCTGATCTACTTTCTCAGACTTTAACGTTTTCACAAGAAAGTCAATTGAACCTGTCATCGAAATCATTTTTAAAGAAATTCTTAATATCGAAGGCACTTCAATGTCATAAGGATGGAAAAATTTGATTCCCCGTGCACTGATGTGTTTTTTCGAATCATAATCCTTTAATGATTCCAATTGAACTTCAAATGTAGAGGGAATTTCGGTATAATGATTTGGTTTCATGGTCTTCGTGTATACTGCAACAAACATTGGATACAGAATACTCGTATTCAATTACTATTTTGTTACGGATGTATAAATCTTTATGCAAAAACGACATTAAACCCAGCAAGTAAGACAAGTAAGATCACACCCCAAGCCAAAATCCGGGGATCCCAGAAGGCATTGGTTTTGTCTCTGTCTGCATACACTAACCCATGTAAGTCTCTATTTGGATCCTCATTTTCGATGAAACTGACAACAACCATCACTAGAAAACAAAACACTCCCGAATAAATAGCACCATAAAAATTGGATACCATATCCGATTTGTAAGATAACATTTTGTTAACATACAAAAAGTAATGCAAAAGCCCACTTGCCGTCCCCACTATCATCCCATAAAAGGCACTCCACTTTGATGCTTTTTTCCAAAACATTCCCAGTAAAAAAATCGAAATCAGTGGAGCATTAAAAAAGGAAAACAACAACTGAATGTAGTTCATGATGTTTTCAAATTGCATCGCAATGTATGAAGTAAATATGGCAAACACGACAGCAACCATCGTACTTTGTTTTCCTATTTTTAAATAGGTTTTGTCATCTTCGCCTTTGTTGATATAGGTTTGGTAAATATCGTAGGTAAAAATTGTATTCATTGCTGTGACAGAACTAGACATCCCCGCCATAAAGGCAGCGAGTAGTGCCGTTGTGCCAAGTCCTAACATTCCTGATGGATAAAAGTTCTTTAATAAAATCAGAAAACTTTTATTGTACTCTCCATTCATTTCTGAGGAATATTCAGCAAGTGCAATAAGACCTGGAATGACAGTGAGAAATGGTAAAAACAATTTAAACATCGCACCGATGAGTGGTGTTCTTCTTGCGGCTCTGTAATCTTTGGCAGCCATAGCCCTTTGCACCTCTGCAAACCCACAAGTCCAATAGGAAAAAGACAAAACAAATCCAAGTCCCACTGTGACACTAAGAACATCCCAACCAAGTTCATTTTGTCCACCAGGTAATCCTACCCACATATGTTTGTGAGACTCTGGTATTTTTTGCATGAGTCCATCCCAACCACCTAACCTTGTTAAACCGACAATGACCAATGGAAAGAGCCCGAGCACAGTAAGAAAAAACTGCATCACTTCTGTATAAATGGAAGAACTAAGTCCTCCGAAGTAAGTATAAATGAGAACAATGAGGGCACTAAATAAAATGGATAAGTGCGGGTTCCAACCAAATAAGGTTTCGAACACTAGGGATAAGGAATAGAGGTAAATTCCAGAACCTAACGCAAGTGATAACAAAGTGATGAGTGAATTTACGAGATGGGCAGGTCTGTTAAAACGGTAACGTAAGTATTCGGGAACACTTCGTATCTTTGTCGAATAATAAAACGGCATCATAAAGATCCCAAGAAAAATCATCCCTGGAATGGCACCTAAGTAATAAAAATGGAAGGTCAAAAACCCGTATTCTGCACCACTCGCACTCATTCCTAACAATTCTAAGGCGGAAATATTAGCCGAAATGAAGGCAATCCCAGTGATCCAACTGGGGATTTTCCGCCCAGCCAGTAAAAAATCCGTAGAATGGTTCATGGATCGTTTCAAAAGCATCCCAATCACCACCATAAAACCTACAAATACAAGGATAATCGCGTAATCAATGGGCTTTAAGGCAACAAACATAGGTTTGAAAGGGAATCCGAGAAAAAGACTTTGTAAAGTGGAAATCCCAAACTGGTGCCTTCCTCCCATATTTTCCTTAAAAATTTTCCAAAGTCGCCGACAAACCTAGTAACACTTTCTTTGAAAAAGACTTTTCGAATTATGTCACATTGATAGATTCGGAAACACCAGGAGGATCTATGTTCTACCTTCTCTTAGCCCTTCTCCATGAAGATTATGCTTCTGGGAGAATTGATTTTGCTACCTATTTTGAAAATACGGTCCTCCTTGCCCTCGACCACGAACGTATCAAATCCAATTTAGAACAAAGCAAAGCCGCCTAAATCGAATTCTCATATCCATATCCTGGGGGTGTACAACCAGTCCTTCCAGGAATTTTCTCCTTGTTCTGAGAAGTCCTCTCTGTACGGTAACAGAAAAATCATTTCTCAGGAAGATCCAATGACTTCGGCAAAACTCCTTACCGGTACCCTCCAAAATTCGCAAAAATTTTTCCTTCAATTCGGAGGACAGGGTTCCCCTTACCTCAAAGAACTCGTAAAATTGTATGCAGAACCAGAATTAAAAGAATTTTTCGAAACTAGTTTCAAAACTCTTGGTGAAATTGCGGCTCGAGATGGAAAAAACCCTCTCTTAAACGAAGGACTTGATTTTAAGTCTTGGATTGAAAATCCAGATGGAGCACCAAACGAAGATTATTTGGCTCGTGCACCTATTTCTGTTCCTGGGATTTTTATGACCCAAATTGCAAACTATGTTTTGGTTTCCAAACGTGGTTACCCTACAGCAGACCTCATGAAAGCAACGGGTGCAGCGAGTGGTCATAGCCAAGGTGTGATTGCTTCTGCACTCATCGGTCTTGGAAAAGAAGGTGCAGATTTCTTAAAAGCTTACTCTGACTTCTTAAAATTTGTTTTTTATCTTGGATTCAATGGACAAAAAGTATATCCTAACTTCCAAGTTTCCGAAGACATCGTCAAAGAAAACGAGGCAAACGGTGACAAAAACCCAGCACCAATGGTCGCGGTGATTGGTTACACAAAAGACGAACTCGAAGACCGAGTGAAAAAAACAAACGAATCTCTTGGACTCAAAGGACAAGACACAGTGTTTATCTCTCTTTACAACACTCCTGACTCCATGATCCTTTCTGCACTTCCATCTTCTCTTCTCGCCTTCCGTAAACAATGGAAAGCAGAAATGGACGAAAAGAAATTTAAGTTTGTCTACTTAAAAACTACTGCGCCTTTCCACTGCCCATTTATGGAATCTTCACTTGATAAGTTCAATGCAGAAGATGCTTCTGTGGTTCCATTCCCATACACTGGTGCTGATTTAAAGGTTCCTGTTTACAGCATCTATGATGGTCACAACTTACAAAAAGATGGAAACCTTCGTGACATCCTTTTCAAAATGGTACTCATTGAACCACTTTACTGGGATTTGGCGATCGCTCCTATTTTTAACGACAGTGCGATTACTACCATTATTGACTTCGGACCAAGTGTTGTGAGCCAAAGACTTACTGGTGGACATCTCAAAGCAAAAAACATCGAAAAACAATCTTTATGTGCTTCTAACGCAAAAGAACTAAAGGTGATTCTCGAAGTTTAATGAACCCTTCAACAGCTCGGGCCGCTTCTAAATTAAATCTAATCCGCCTTCTGGCTTCACATCCAGAAGGATTGTCATTAGAAGAAATCCAAGGAGTGACAGGACACAAATCCATATCCTCTCTCAAAAAAGATTTGGGAGAGTTGTATATGATTGAGATGTATCCTTACTCGCCAACTGATGCTGTGGATTTAGACTTTGATGGGGATAAGGTAAAAATCAGACTCCCCATTGCAGTTGATTCTGCCCTTCCCCTTTCCCCTAAAGAATGGGCAAACCTTCGCTCGTTACTTGTTTCTGATACAGGACAAAAAAATCCCTCAACCAAACAATCCATCTTACAAAAAATAGATTCTGTTTTGCCATCGGGAGAATGGTCACCTCATCAAAAAACAAAAGAGACCATCCAAGATGCCATTCGTTCCCAAAAAACTCTAACAATTGTTTATTGGAAACGCAACACTAAAGAAAAAGAAACTAGAACTCTTGCTCCATGGTTATTACTGGAAGAAAATGAATCTTACTTACTCGCGTATGATTTAAAAAAGGAAGGATTTCGTTCCTTCCGATTGGATTATATTTTAGATGTAACTCTTACCGATTTAGAATTTCCTAAAATACCAGAAACTGCTGGTGAGTTTTTAGTAGGTTTCCAACAAAAGTTCCAAAATGAAACAAGTTCCGAAACAAATGTAACTCTATGGGTGACAGACTCAGCTTCCTACCACTTAGGTCTCAAACTCCCTTTAAAAGAAACAGGGAAGACAAAACAAATTGGAAACACAATGTATCGACAGTTCCAAACTCCGATGCGAGATGAAAATTGGCTCATCCAAACCATCCTTGGGTATGGACCATCCGTTTTAGTCGCGGAACCAAAAGAAATCCAAGACTCCATCAAACTCCATTTACAATCCATTTCCCTTTTGAAACAAAACGAGTCCGTCTCACAATAGAGGTTATCTTTTGTTAACCACCACCCATGCAAAAATTAACATTGGTTTGGTGATTCCTTACAAAAGGGAAGATGGGCTACACGAAATCCGAAGTGTCTTTGTGCCGATTGACTTGGGTGATCCTATGGAAATCCAGATCCAATCCGTACCAAAAGGGGATGAATCTACATTTGAATTCCATTCCGTGAACCATTTACAAGGTTACCGGCATGCCTTGTTTGAAGCCGTTTCGGAACGAGGAGACCTTTCTCGGAATATCCTGACCAAATCCTTTGCAAAACTAAAACCCCATTTCAAAACACCTGTCCAAATCACCATCTACTTAGAAAAATTTCTTCCTCCGGAGGGGGGAATTGGTGGTGGGAGTAGCAACGCAGGTGTGTTTTTGCGCGAACTTTTCCCTTTTACAAATTTAAACCCGGAGGAACAGATCGGTTTTGCCAAATCCATTGGGGCCGATGTGCCTTTTTTCCTCCAAAGTTCTCCTTGTTTTGTGAGTGGGATCGGAGAGGTCTTGGAACCAATCTCAGTTGCCAAGGGTTATGGCATTTTGGCCATCCCTCCTTTTGGATTATCTACAGGTTCTATGTACGCAGGCCTTCAAAAAAGTTTACAAAAACCCTATGGTTCCGAAGTATGGAAATCTCTGGCAGAGGATTTAATTCGAAGTCTTCACGTCGGGGATTGGGCTTACCTGCAAAACAGGCTAGAGAACGAGTTTGAAAAAATCGCTTTCCAGACCCAACCCTTACTAAAGGAATTGAAATTAGGGTTCTTTGAGTCGGGAGCAGATTTTGCTTCTCTTTCAGGTTCTGGTTCTTGTCTATACGGCATTTACAAGGCAGAAGGGAAACGAAACGAGGCCCTTCCCAATGTTTCCAATCGATTCCCCGAAATGGAATTTCGAACGTTCTCTTTTTAGAAACTGGCCTGTAGCCAAGCGGTAAGGCAGCGGTTTTTGGTATCGCCATTCCCTAGGTTCGAATCCTAGCAGGCCAGCCAGTTTTAAAAGATCCGATAGAACGAACGATGAACCTACATAATACTGTAACTGCTGTTATTTTGGCGGCGGGGAAAGGAACTCGAATGAAGAGTGAGCTTCCCAAGGTTGCGGTTGTACTGAACGAATCTCCACTTTTACTCCACGTTCTTCGTAATATCGAATCCGCCGGCATCAACCGAAAGGTTGTGGTTGTCGGTTACCGCAAAGACATTGTCACAGACATTGCAAAATCTTTCCCAGGTGTTGAGTTTGCTGAACAAACAGAACAGCTCGGAACGGGACATGCAGTGATTTCTGCGGAGAAACAATTAGCACCATATACTGGTTATACGATTGTTGCTTGTGGTGATGCACCACTGATTTCTGCTTCCTCATTTTCTAATCTCATTGAACACCATAAAACAAATGGTTATGTGGCAACAGTTCTTTCTGCAAAAATGGAAAACCCTACTGGTTACGGTCGTATCATTCGTTCTTCTGATGATGGTAGTTTACTTCGCATCGTAGAAGAAAAAGATGCGAGTTCCGAAGAAAAAGCCGTAAACGAAGTGAATACCGGCACTTATTGTTTTAATACTGAAGATCTTTTTGGAGCACTCAAACAAATTGGAAACAATAATGCACAAAAAGAATATTACCTCACTGATGTGATTAAGATTTTCCGAAACGAAGGGAAAAAGGTTGGAGCACAAACTTTAACCAATGCTTTAGAAAGTCATGGAATCAATTCTCCAGATGATTTGGCACTTGCGAAACAATATATAGATAATGGGTTGGTTGGAGTATGAATCCTAGCGAAGTCGTAGTATTTTCTGGTAATGCAAATAGACCTTTAGCAGAAGAAATCTGCAAAAACTTAGGCATTCCAAATGGTCAAATCTCGGTGAAACGATTTTCTGACGGAGAAAGTTCTGTTAAAATCGAAGAAAACGTACGTGGCCGTGATGTATTTGTGGTTCAATCCATCAGTTATCCAGCAAACGACAGTTTGATGGAACTTTTACTCATCATCGATGCAGCAAGAAGAGCTTCTGCTCGTCGTATCACTGCTGTCATTCCGTATTATGGTTATGGACGCCAAGACAGAAAGGTAGAACCGCGGGTTCCCATTTCTGCTCGTATGGTTGCTGATCTAATCGAAACAGTTGGACCAGATCGTGTTCTCACAATGGACCTTCATGCGGACCAAATCCAAGGATTCTTTCGTATCCCTGTCGACCATTTGTATTTTTCACCAGTACTCGCAGAATACATCAACTCACTAAAGATGGATGATCTTGTGATTGTATCACCAGATTCAGGTGGAGCAGAACGTGCTCGTAATTTTGGTAAAAAAGTAAACGGATCTCTTGCCATCATCGACAAACGTAGACCAAAAGCAAACGAGTCAGTTGTGATGCATGTGATCGGTGACATCAAAGACAAAAACTGTTTGTTACTCGATGACATGATTGATACTGGTGGCACCATTGCCAAAGCGGCAATAGCACTCTATGAAAATGGAGCAAAATCTGTTTTGTGTTGTGCATCCCACGGAGTATTGTCTGGTGAAGCACCATCAAAGCTCAATGAGGCCAATTTTAAACAAATTGTTCTCTCCAATTCCATCGCCATTCCCGAGAGCAAAAAAATAAATCACTTGAAAACGCTCTCTATCGCCCCACTCTTTGCAAAAGCCATCGAGCGGATTCATAACGAAGAATCAATCTCTAGTCTGTTTTCATAACTTTAAGGAACATAATCATGGAAAAAATCACTATCAAAGCACAACCAAGAACTTCAACAGGAAAAGGTCCTGCCAGAAGAATGCGTGTGGAAGGTTTAGTACCGGCTAACATCATCGGAAACGGTGAGGCAAAATCGGCAAGTGTTGTCGAAAAAGAAATCCAAAGACTTATCGACTCCGGAATTCGTAAGGCAACTCTCATTGACCTTGAACTCGACGGAAAATCGGAAAGAGTTTTCGTAAAAGAAATCCAAAGATTTCCTCACACAGGACAAATTCGTCATATTGACTTTTACAAAGTGACTCCAGGTAAAAAAATCCAAACAACTGTAGCGATCAAAACTTCAGGTGTTGCAAAAGGATCAAAAGCTGGTGGTCAGTTCGAACACTTAGTTCACGAAATCAAAGTGAAGTCTACTCCAGAAGATCTTACTGACGTAATCACTGTTGATGTAAGTGGTCTTGATGTGGGAATGATGATTAAAGTTTCTGAACTTCCACACCCAAAATCATGGGAAATCTTAGTGAATGGTGATCCGATTGTTGCATCATGTAACAAAACGAAAGCGATCCTAGCAGCAGAACGTGCTGAAAAAGCAGAAGCTGATGCAAAAGGCAAACCAGCAGCTAAAAAAGCGGCTAAGAAGTAAGAACTACTTTTAAGAACCAATGAAGTTAATTGTAGGGCTGGGAAATCCTGGCGATAAGTATAACAACAATCGATCTAACATTGGTTTTAAGATTCTCGATGTCATTGCGAACAACATTGGCATCGAAATCAAAACTAAAAAGAAAAAATCACTCATTGGACGAGGCGACTTTGAAGGGGATGAAGTGGTTTTACTCAAACCACAAACCTTCAGCGAACTCTCTGGTGAGTCTGTCCTCTACATTGCCTCCTTTCTCAAAATCCAAGTCAAAGACATCGTTGTGATCCACGAAGATGTGGGACTGGAACTAGGCCAAATCGTAGTCACAAAAGGTGGCGAAAATGACACAAATCCTGGGGTAAACTCGATTTCTGTCTCATTACGTTCTCCTAACTTCATTCGCATTCGGATCGGCGTTCTTAATTCTAGCTACAATCCGAAAAAAAGAGAAGATTTTTTACGTGAAGATTTTGAGCCTTTAGAGAACCTGAGTTTGATACAGATCATCAATGACGCCGAAGCGGCGATTCGTTCGATTTCCATGGGGGATATCGACGAAGTGATTCAGAAATATCACCTTTGATTGTAGTCTAATCTTCGGAAGTCTTACATGAATAAAAACATCAAAACCGTATTCCTATTTTTACTCGTATTCCTTGTCATTTTGGCAACGGTTTACAAAGGCCAAGACTTTGCCGGTAAACCCGACGAAATCAGTTATTCCGATTTTTTGAATATGGTAGAACCCATTGAAGGAAAAAAACCCATTGGGAAAATCACTTCTAAAGATGGGAAAGACATTTCATCCAAACAACAAATCATCATTGATAAAGAACTCATTGAAGGTTGGTACATTCCTGAAAACAGTAAGGACAACAAACCAAAACCTTTCAAAACCAATGTAGCACAAGTGAACGATGATTTGGTGACAAAACTTCGTAAGTCACGCCTTAGTTTTACTGCAAAGTCCACTGAAGAAAATAAATTTTGGAGTGTTGTATCAGGTATCATTCCTTGGTTATTCGCTCTTGGGATCATTTGGTTTATCATGATGCGCCAACTCCAAGCATCTGGTAACAAAGCATTTACTTTTGGTAAATCTCGTGCCAAAATGAATGTGGATCCAAAAGTAAAAGTAACCTTTAATGATGTTGCTGGTTGTGAAGAAGCAAAAGTTGAACTTCTCGAAATCATTGAATTTTTAAAAGATCCAAAAAAATTCCAAGCCATTGGTGCAAGGATTCCTAAAGGAGTTCTCCTCGTTGGTCCTCCAGGTACTGGTAAAACCTTACTTGCAAAAGCTGTTGCTGGTGAAGCTGGTGTTCCTTTTTTCTCCATCTCTGGTTCTGACTTTGTGGAAATGTTTGTGGGTGTCGGTGCATCACGTGTGCGAGATCTTTTTGACCAAGGAAAGAAAAATGCACCTTGTATCATCTTCATTGATGAGATTGATGCAGTTGGTCGCCTTCGTGGTGCAGGACTCGGTGGTGGACACGACGAAAGAGAACAGACCCTCAATCAGATGTTAGTTGAGATGGATGGATTCGAAATGAATGAAGGTGTCATCGTGATGGCGGCCACAAACCGTGCTGATGTCCTTGACCCAGCCCTCCTTCGTCCAGGTCGTTTCGACAGACAAGTGATTGTAGACCTCCCAGACCTAAAAGGCCGTGAAGAGATCTTAGCCGTTCATGCAAAAAAAGTGCCTCTTGTTTCTGATATTTCTTTAAACTCCATTGCTCGCGGAACTCCTGGATTTACAGGGGCAGATCTTGCGAACCTCATCAACGAAGCAGCACTTCTTGCTGCACGTCGTAACAAAAAACGTGTGACCCAAGAAGAACTGGAAGAAGCTCGTGATAAGGTGATGATGGGACCGGAACGTAAGTCGATGTTCATCTCGGACAAAGAGAAAGAAATGACAGCTTACCATGAAGCGGGTCACGCTCTTCTTGGCACCTTACTGCCGTATACCGAACCAGTTCATAAAGTCACCATCATCCCACGCGGAAGAGCACTTGGACTCACTCAATCCCTTCCAGTGGAAGACAGACATTCCTATCGTAAAAACTATTGTTTGGATCGAATTGTGATGTCAATGGGTGGATACATCGCAGAAGAACTCATCTTTGGTGATCCTTCCAATGGATCTTCCAATGACATCCAACAAGCAACCAACATTGCACGACGTATGGTGTGTGAATGGGGTATGTCTGAAAAACTCGGTACCATCCACTATGGATCGGGTGAGTCTTCTCCGTTTATGGGAAGGGACTATGGGCATACTAGCAAACCATACTCAGAAGAATTTGCTGCCATGATTGACCAAGAAGTGAAACGTATCATCCAAACTTGTCTCGATAAAGGTCGTGATTTGGTGAAGAAAAACCAAAAGAAATTGGATGCAATTGCAAAGGCACTTCTTGCAAAAGAAACCATTGATGCACAGGAATTAACAGATATCGTACAACCTTCTTTTGATAAATTTTCTGATTCAAAACCAGGTGTTGGATCCAAAAAAGGAAAAGGATCTTCTGCTACAAAACCAGCTTATTCGGCTTAATGAAGTATTGGCTCTTTAAAACAGAACCAGATGTTTTTTCCATCGACGACCTAATACGAGAAAAACTTTCGTATTGGGAGGGAGTCAGAAATTACCAAGCACGTAATTACCTTCGCGATGAAGTGAAGTTAGGTGACTTGGTTTTATTTTACCACAGTCGCTTAGAACCCCCAGGTGTTGTAGGCATTGCAGAAGTGGCAAAAGAAGCAAGTCCAGACCCCTACCAATTTGATCCAAACCACAAATACTTTGATCCTAAACTGAAAGGTACGGAACCTCGGTGGTTTGGTGTTCACCTCAAACCTCATACAAAATTCAAAGAAATGATCTCGCTCGATCTTTTGAAAAAAACAAAAGGTTTAGAAAAGATGGTAGTGACCCAAAAAGGATCGAGATTATCGATCCAACCGGTCACCAAAAAAGAATTTGAGATTGTTACAAAACTAGCAGGCGTTACTGTAAAGTAACCAATTACGGTTTTCCTGTGAAAACCTGTACTGCTTTGACTTTGTCTACATCAAAGAATTTTTTATCCTTATAAAAATAAGCCCCTGCTCCCATATAATTAAACTCTGGATTGAGGATGTTCTTTCTATGCCCTGGAGAATTGAACCATACTTCCACCACAGCTTTTGCTAAACTTAAATAGGTATGGTTTGGAATAGGTGTTCCTGCCTTTGTGTAGCTGAAGAATTGACCACCATTTTGTGCGGGTGTGAAAACCGGTCGCCCACTTTGGTATTGGATTCCAAAAGCATTGATAATATTTTCAGCGGAATAAGTTTCTGAAACACCTACCAAATCCAATCGATCCTTTAGTGTTTCTTTTCCATTTACCGTGCTTGTATGGGAATAAAAATCATAAGTCACCATGTCTTGTGCATGTCCAAAGGCAGCTTGTTCACATCGTTCTGAATATTTAAATGGTCGCAAGCCCAATTGTTTTCTTTCTTTAGATGTTACATAAAAGATAGCAGCGTTTAACAAAGGATAGTCTACTTTTGCAAAATCAATTGTCGAATTTGCAGGGCCATAGGATGGAAATGTATCCTCATTAAAAGAATCATACTGTTCTACTTTCCATTTGTCGGAATCGGGAAGTTCCCTTCCATCTTCGATACTTTCTAAAAATGCTAAGTTAGGATCTTGTTTTTCAACAACTTGTTCTACCTTTTTAGGTTCTTCCACCACGACAACAGGAGCCTTTTTGACTTCTGGAGTTTTGCACAAAGTGAATACAATGAGAGCTAAAAAACTTATTCCAATAAGGGAAGTTTTTCTTCCTTTTTGTAGTGGTGTTTGGTTATTGTTTGTGTGTAATTTCATGGCAACTCCTATAAGTAACGGTTATAATCTTGTACGACATTATGAATTAGATTTTTTTCTTTATTGTATTGGATGGTTTTTGCTTCTTTGATTCCAGTTTCCCAGATAAACATAAATGGAATTCCAAACAATGTAGAGTGTTTTTGCCTATATTTTTCTCGGCCAATCAGTTTATCGTTTAAATAAAAATCTGCATGTAACACACGTTCTTTCGAGTAAATAGACGGTAATAATCCTGCAGTTCCTATCATAAAGATTGTTGATATCGACGAAACCCAGAAATGTTCGTATTCATTCACTTCACTGGTGTAAATGTCAATGTGATGGTTTGCTCTGACACCATCAGACAATACCCTTCCAAAATAACCAGTTTCTTCGAGGTACTTTGTATATAGTGCTGTGATTTCCCGTTTGTTTTTATTGTTTTCGGGAGTAGAAACTTTGATGGATAAAAGTGGGATTTGTTGATTAAAATCGGGCCTTGTGACAATGGGCACGTCTTCACTCATATAATTGTAACAAGATGAGAGAAAAAAAAGGGAACATAAGACTAGTAGTGCGAATTTTCGAAATCGAATCATAATTCGTGAGAAGGCTAACGGATGAGAAACCAAGGAAAAGTCTTTTTTTTAAAACCTAGAAAAATCCACAATGTGCAATTGGTGCAAAAGGATTCCTCCCACTACGGTAAAAAAGACCCATGCCACGATGGAAATGGACCCACCTATTTTTACCATTTCTAAACTCCGAATGCCACCATAACTGAAAGCCAATGCATTAGGAGGAGTTGAAACAGGCAATGGCATTGCGAGAGAGGCACCTATGGTTGCGCCTATGGCAGCCGGTAAAATGAGATCCGTAGGAAGTCCCATGGTAATGGGTAAGATCAAATTCGCAACACTTGTGTTACTAAGAAAACAAGAGAGAAATAAAGACAAAATTGAAAAAAATAAAAACAATCCTAACTGACTTGATTCACCTAACATTAACAAGGTTACGAAATGTTTGGCAAGTCCTGTTTCTTCAAATGCTTTTCCTAGGGCAATTCCACCTCCCATAAGGATTAAAACATCCCAGGATAAATTTCGAAATTCCTTTAGATCCAAAAGAGAAAATCCAAAAAAAACAATCACTGGAAATAATGCGACAGTTCCATTCGAAATTCCATGCCAATCAGAACTTATCCATCCGAGAATTGTGATGAGAATGATCATAATCGAGATCAGTTTTCTCTGGGAAGAAACAGAAGTGTTCTCTTCTCGCACTTGGATCAATCGAATTGATTGGATGGATTTTTCTTTTTTTAAGTACACAATGTACAAAATTCCAGCAAGAGCCAAAACGGAAAGGATGAAGACTGGAAATGCAAACGCCATCCAATCTAAAAATCCAATGTGAAACCCTTTTTCTTGTAAATAGGCAATGCCAATCACATTGGGAAGGGTTCCAACTGGTGTTCCAATCCCACCTAAATTTGCGGAAAAAGGAACCATAAACAAAATTGATTTTCGTAAAGGGCTAGTCTCATCCAAGGATTTCATCATGGAAGAGACTAGTCCTAACATCATGGCGGCAGTTGCAGTATTATTCATCCAGCAGGACAAAAAAGCAGTGGCAAAACCTAATGATAAAACTAATAAAAATGCTGAACCTTTCGTATTTTTGATCACAAATTTAGCAATGCTCACATCAAGACCATAAAAACTGATCGCACTGGAGATCACAAACCCACCTAAGAAGAGTAAGATGGTCTCCGAAAAATAACAAGATAAAAAAGTAATCGTTTTTGGAGCACCTGGACCCCAACCCGGAATCAACCAGACCAACTCTAAAAAAAGAACCAAAAATCCTGTGACATATAGTGGAATGAGTTCTGTGACCCAAAGGAAGGAAACAACCAATGCAATTGCTAAATTAATTTCTTGGGCGGGGGTGAGTCCGAGCCACGATTGGTATAAGCCAAAGATGGCTGGAAAAATGGAAAGAGTCGAAAATAGAAGGCCTGCTCGAATCATTGTGACTTGACGATTTACACTCACCTGATACTTTTTCGATAGACTCAATTCGTTTCAAGCAAACAAATACAATGAGACTTTCCCGAAATTTTTAAATGTTAATTTTTTATGCAAATAACCTATAACGACTTAAAACAAGCAGTTTTGGGTAGTGGCCCAATGGGTATCATTATCGCTTCCATACTGGCTGAAAAGTATGATTCAATTACTTTATGGATTCCTGACAAAGAATTTGTGGAACTCCTCAAGAAACGCCGCCAAACAGAAATTATGGGAAAGACAATTGAACTTCCCGATCACATTGACATCGTGTCAAGTTTAGATGCATTTGGGCGAGATGATTGGGCATTTCATATAGCTGTTCCTTCCCGATCATTTTTGGACAGTGTCCACAGTCTCATTGAAGTATTGGAACCATTTAATAATTATGTATTTTCCTTTTTGACCAAAGGAATTTTAGATTCTAAAAATCGTAAAAAAACAGGATTCATCACATACTCTCAATATTTACAAAACTACTTAAGTGAAAGGAATTTTAATAACGCTTCAGTGGCCGTTGTTAACGGACCTTCTCTTTTGGGCGAAATCTTAGAAGAAAAATTCAGTTTTTTTAATATTGGATCATCTGATAAATTCACAGCTGAGTATTTAGCTGAAGTTTATACATCCCATTTCATTAACACTTCAGTTACTGACGATGTGATTGGTATGGAAATTGTGGGAGTGGCAAAAAATCCAATGGCGATTGCCAGTGGGATTGTATCCTTACTGCCTCGTTATGGATCCAACTTACTTGGCGAAATTCTCTCAGTGGGTTTCCAAGAAGTAAGAGACCTTGCTATGCGTTATGGTGCAAGACCTGACACTGTAATGGGTAGGTCTGGACTCGCAGATTTTATTACAACTGCAACAAGTAACAAAAGTCGAAACCGAGGGTTTGGTCAAAAGATTGTCGGCGAACTTTTATCAGGTGGAGAAAAATTAAGTATCAAAGATCGAATTGAAATCTTTTTTGCTCCTCGTTCCTTCATTGAAAGAGAATCCACCAAATGGCATGATAACGTAGAAGGAACCTATGCACTCAGCATTCTCATCGAACTTGCCAATGAAATTCGCCTTCCCTTTACCCTTCATCGAACTTTATTCGATGTATTAACCCGTAAACAACCACCTGGTTCACTTATCGATTTAATCTGCGGCAAAAAAACAGAAGCAAAGAACATTCCACTTGTTGTTCAAAAAAAAGTTGGGCTCAATCTTACCTCTGGAATTGATTTTCATAATCTATTAGTAGATCGAATCCTAAAACAAATCAGCAATGTTCCAGGTACCATTAGCAGAGTGAAAAAACAATCTTCTGCTGTGATTGAATCCACTCAAAAACGACTTACAAAAGCGAAACGTAAAAAACAAAAACTAGAAGAAGTTAAGTTTGAATCAGAAATCGAAATTTGGCAACGATTCCAAAATTGCCAAAAAGATGAAGAACTCACTTCCATCAAAGAGTTGGTTCGTTTTTATGTAAATGAAATCGCCGATAATTATAGCCCGACAGTACGTGAGTCTGTTTTACGATTTGTTGCACCGATTCGATTGTTTTCTGGTGGTTTTCTCAAAGGTTCCATGATCCCACATATCGGTGGTAAAACGGAAGTTGTAAAAGCTCTCTCTTCCAAGTACAATTTGTTATATGCACCGACTCACAGATCACATTTAGATTCGGTTGAAGTTGCCTATTCACTATTTCATTTAGGATTACCTGTTCCTCGTTATGCGGCAGGCATCAATTTAATGTCCAATCCATTCTGGGAATGGATGTTAAAATCGTTGGGAGCTTATGCAGTGGATCGCGAACGAACTAGGAATAGTTTGTATCTTGAATGTTTGACACTATATTCACAAGTGATGCTTGAACAAGGAATTCCATCTTTAGTGTATCCTGAAGGAACTAGATCAAGAACAGGTGCAATTGTACCAGTAAAAACTGGTCTCCTAACTACAGCAGTAAATGCATTCCGAAGTTCCGGAACAGAGATTGTGATTGTACCGATCTCTGTCTCATATGAAACAGTTCCTGAAGATAACCAGTTTTGCAATATACCAGAAGAACTTGGGATGGCAGGATTTTTAGCAAAACGATCCAATGTTTACGTTGAATTTTGTGATCCGATTCCGATTTCGGAATATGCTCATACAGAAGATCCGACCATTGAATTGAGTTATCGCATCACAAAAGGTTGGAAACAATACCATAAGATTTTACCAAATCAAATCGTTGCAAAGATCATAGTGGAGAATGATTATTCAGTAGAAGTTTCTCAGAGTACAATGTTAATTGAAGACTTTATTTCAAGACATGAAGGTAATTATTTGATCCGAGATCCTGAAGAAATTTGGGAGAAAGGTAAAAAGATTTTAGAAAAACGTAAAATGATAGAAGAGGCAAACCGAATGGTTCATTCTAAAAATGACGCTCTTCTACTGTATTACGCTAGTATGATTCCTGAAGATGAAGACAAAAAATACTAATTATCTTTAGTTTGACTAAACATTTTGAATCGGAAGTTTTCCTCGTTTCCGAATGTAGATAGTTTTATCTAGTGTAGCAACTACACTATTCGATTCATCCAATATATTTGTGGTAAAATGAAATTCTCCTTTTCGTTTAACCTCAATTTCAGATTTGATCCTTTGGATTTCCTCATCTGGAATCAAAAATCTGGCTTTTACCTTTCCCTTACCTGGTTTGATAAAGGTCATTGATCCAATTTTATCCCAAACAATATAATCAGAACCTAGTGTTTCTAATAAAATTAACATAAAAAAAGGATCGCACATTGAGTACAAAGAACCACCAAAATGTACACCAACGTAATTTTGATTGTAAAAACTTAACTTCATTTCCACTTCGAATGAAGTTAAATCCTTTGCTATTTTTTTAATCCGTATTCCTGCACCAAGGTAAGGTGGGTAAAAATTATATAACCAAATTTTAAATCTTTTTTTCCAAGAGATAGGTCTCATGAAATAATTGATTCCTTCTTTTTGTGTTTTGAGTTGATAAGATAAACGGCTAACATTGCCAATGCACCACCAATGATAACTGGGATTTGTACCACTTCATCTAAAATGAAATAACTACTCAAATAAGCAGACAGAGGAACGATAAATATAAAACTACTCGCAATTTCGGATCCAAGCCTTGTTGCTGCATAAAAATAAACAGTTGTTCCAAAGGTAGTTGAGATCACTGTCAGATAAAAAATTGCTAACCAAAAGTTATAACCAAAATCCCAAACCTTCCAAAAGTTAGGGTCATTCCAACAGAATAAAAGTTCTATAATGGATCCAACTGCATAGACATAAAAACTATAAGTAATCGGAGACATTGATTTCCCTGTTTTTTGACTATTGAGTGAAAGTGTTGCCCAAACAAAGGAACATAACAAAAAGAATAAGTTACCAGATAACAAAAGATAATCGATACTTATTTTCCAAACCTGAAGAATTACCAATCCACCAATAAAACCAAAAAATAGTCCTAAAACTTGGCGTTTACTGATAGATTTTTTTTGAACTAAAAATACTATAAAAAACGTTACAATAGGATTTAAAGTTGTAACAAGTACACCACCTGCACCTGGTAATCCATTCTTTAAACCCAAAAAGAAAAATTGATTGTACAATGTGTAAATAATACCACCGATAAATACATTCCAATAATCTTTTCCTGATTTTAATCGGATTGGTAATCGCATAACAAACAAAATTGGGATGACTGATAAAAAGGTAGCAAGGAACCTCCAAAACACTAATACATGTACGGGCACAGAACCAGCAATTATTTTAGCAATGGGCCATGAGAATCCCCAAGAAACCATCGCAAGGATCAGAAGTAATAAAAATTTAATGTTCAAATGAAGTTTCCTTTAATTAAAAAATTCAAACAATATGTCGTTAGAAAAGACAGTGGAATTCCAATTCCTAACATAAGACTCGCTAAATGTGGTGAAATGTTTTTTTCAATGGTAATAACAGTTGAAGTGACCATAGGTGCCATGGCTGATTCCAAAAGTATGGTTTGGAATAACAATTGATCGTTTTGGATTGGTCTATACACGTAATAAACAAGAATAGGAGCAAATACCAATTTAAATCCTAATCCTAACAGTAAATACTTCCCATGGCCCGCAATTGTTCTCAGATCTAACATAAATCCAACTGAGACCAAAGCAAGAGGTGTCAAGGTATCACCTAGACGTAGTAATACAATTTTTAAAGAATCTGGATATACGATTTGCCTAGTTACTATGGCAAAAACCAAAGCATAAATAGGAGCAAATCCAAGGACTCGTTTGACCAAAGTTATGATATCCCATTTACCATCCATTGCAATGGAGGCAAGTATGATCCCAGGAAAACTTAATACCATAAAAGTACCAAGTTGGTCCGCAAGTATTCCATACCCTAACGATTCCTTACCAAGATAAGTTTCTAATAATGGAAATCCAACAAAGGAAGTATTTCCAAGTCCTGCTGTTAATACCAAACAGACAGTTGTTGGAAATGACATGATTTTAAGTTTGTACAAAATCAAAAAAAACACCAATGCAAATCCAAATACCAACCATGGCATTGAGGTTGGCATAATTGCAGAAACGTTGATTTTTAATTCATGGACATGGTATAAAACCAATGAAGGTAAAGAAATGAATAGGATAAATCCATTTAAAACTTTGGGAGTGTTTTCGGGAAACTGCGGTAGTCTACGAAAGAGTAATCCTAGACCAAAACAAATTCCTAATAATAAAAAATTTTCCATTCTATTTTAAAAAGAAAGGAAGGTCTCAAGCGCTTTAGGATCAAAAAATACTCCATCTTTTTGTCTTGGTGCTTCGATTCCATCACGAACCATTTCCGCATATCCTTTCGCAAAATATAAGTATTTTGTAGGTAGGTTTGCCTTAACGTCATGAACAGTTTGTTCTATCCATTCTGCCAATACGAATACTTGGTAAGTTAAATCTGCGATATAGACACGATTCATATCTTTCCAATCTTTGGACTCCTCTTTTAAACAATACGTTAATTCTTTTCGTTTTTCTTGGAAGATTGAATGAACAGTTTTTAATTCTGAAATGTCTCCCACATGAGTCGTTAATCCATCAAGTAGTGATTGGAATGCAGCATATACTTTTGGTTTTTGTAACGCATGCAAACAATGATCTGTAATGATCAAATGTGTTCCTTCCCAAGTTTCATTGATAATGGAATCATTATGTAATCTTGGCAATGGAGAAAAATCTCCTATAATACCATTTCCACCTAACGTTAAAATTGCTTTTTGTGTAATATAACTTGCTTGGGAGGAAGATTTGTATTTGAGAAGTGGAACTGTGATTTCTGCTGCATCATGACCTTTTTCTGTCAAATCCACCGATCGAAAATTGACAAAACTATTTGCAGTTTGTAAAATTTGCATCTCAGCAAGAGTTTTCACAAAGGATGGAAATTCTAAGATTTTTTTCCCGTAAGCCGTTCTAAACTTTGCATATTCGGATGCTTCCATTACAGATCGCCTAGCATTTCCACAGGAACCAAGACCTACATGAAGGCGTGATGTTTTGATGATATATCGAATTAAATTGACAAGTCCATGGCCTGGACGTCCAAATTCTTCTGCTTCCACTCGATCATAAATGATCTCTACCGTAATTTTTCCTCGAGAACCAATGATGTCTTTTTTGCGAAGGATATGATGGCCATTCAGTTCTCCATTCTCTTTGATCCTCGGAACTAAAAACATTCCTACAGTATTGGTTCCTTCCATTTTCGCAGTTGTTACCCACAAATCACCAGGATTGGAACAAAACCATTTTTCTCCAGTTAACTCCCATTTGCCGTTGGGAAGTTTTTTGGCAATGGTTCGGTTGGCAGATACATTACTCCCACCGACTCGTTCGGTCACATATTGTCCCGCCATAAAGTGAGAGGCACTACCTTTTCCAGCAACGAGAGGTAAGTATTTTTTCTTTTGTTCTTCTGTTCCTATTTTTTTCAATGCAAGGATCATTCCATCCGTCATTGCCAATGGACAAGCAACTCCACCTTCTCCATTTAGATTCATCAAATAAGTCAACGCATAACGATGGATATGTGTGAAGTCGTATTTCCATTCTGGGTGGAAGTCTAAATTGACAACACCATGGTCATAGGATATTTTCCGTGCTAATTTTTGTTCTTCAGAGTATTTTATAAAATCAATTCGTTTTCCTGTTCGATCATATTTGATCACTTCTCCATACTTTCCTTCTTTATGGCACTCTTCTGTGAGTTCATCTAAAATGCCACCAACCAACTCCCCGTATTTTCGAATGTGATCGACCATCGCTTCTTTGTGAGATGGACTGTATGATTCTGAATACCTTTCAACCATCCGTTGTAAGGCAGGATCCATATCGTAAAAATTCTTACCTCGTAGTCCTTTGTACTCGGAAATATCAAAAGGTTGTAAAGATGGATGTTCAGAAATATGGTGACTCATATCTCCAGTTCAGAAAATGGAATAGGATTCACTAGCAAAAAAGTCACCCCGATATGGAATTGGTTTAAGAGACAAATTTATGGTCCAAAAAACGGAAACAAAAAAGTCCAAACAGATTTTGCATGATGTCATTTTTGAACTGCAAAACGTTTCCGAAGCCATGCAGTGGTTTTTGTCATATGACCGACTTTCAGAACTTTTAGAAATCCGGAAGGAAGAATGCCTACGCAAAGTTTACCAGTTTAAATCGGCCAAACCGCAAATGACACTTTCTGGTGGATTCCATGAAGTTGATGGTGACTTACTAGTCGATTTTTTAGCTTGGAATTTAGAATTAGATGAAGTTGCGGAAGAATTTTTAAAGGGGGGTATTTTTTTTAGCGAACGACCGTTATATGAACTTCGAGAGTCTTATAAATCTCTCATCCAAAAAACAATCGCTAACCACAAATTGGACCAAGAACTTTTGCTTTTACTGACTGCTGCAACTATCGATTTTGATGATGCAGTGGATTCTTATTTGATGGATAAGTTTGAAATTGATTTTTTTGTTCGTAGGTCCATCCATCAATTTTTAGAAAAATATGAAATCCATCCAGAATTTGGTGCCGAAGAATTTTTGTATGAATATTTAAAAAGCCTGATCCCTACAAAAATTCTGAACTTTCGTGACATCACTCGAGAATTCCGAGATCGCACCTATTATGAATTATATGGTAGATTTAGAGAAACCAAAAAGAAAAAGAAGAAAAAAGCCGTTCAATCTGTATCTACAGAAGTAAAGGATTTACTCGCATTTTTTGATTTAGAACCTGGTGCAACAATTGTTGATGTAAAAAAGAAATTCAAAGAATTATTAAAAAAATACCATCCAGATATCAACAAAAAGGGAGAAGAGATGACCAAACGAATTATATTAAAATACAATCGTTTGGTAGAGTTAATTGGTAGCTAATTAATTCCAACTGAAAGATTCAAAACTGTTTTATTTGAATTGGAAAAGATACTTCACCTGAATTTCATCTTTTGCTTTCATAAAGAGTAACGATGGATTTTCCAAATCAAATTCAGAAAATTTTACGACGACAACACCATCCACTTGGAACTCACCTGCTTCCAAAACTTTTACATTCGCATCAGATGAAAAATCCCTAGTATTTCCATGGATCGTCAATTTACCTTTGATGGTATAGATTTGTTCGTTTGTTTTCGAAGGTAAAATCGATTCTATTTTAACTTGGATGAGAGGTGTATCGGGATAACCCAAAATTTCTTGCATATGGGAATCACGATTGGAATCACCAGATGAAATTTTTAAAATTGGAATTTTGATTTCAAACGGACTCTTAAGATTGTATTTTCCATTTGAAATTTGTAGGTTGGGATTGCCCATTTGTATTTCAGTGCAAACACCTGTTACATTTTTAGTTGTATGTTCGACTAAAAACTCAATCTTTTTTTTTGAAACTTCAAATGCATGTAATTGGAATCCAGACCATAAAATGATGAGTGTTATGATTAACTTTTTCATTCGAAAAACCATTTCCTTTCCTTTAAAACGTAATCACAAGCAATGCAATCGACATAGCACCAAATCCCGCCCAACCTACTTGTTCCATTTGGTGTGCTGCTCTCGGGCCTTCTTTTTCGATTCTTGCACCTAGTCCAGGTAAGAGTAACATGGAAGCTAAATGGATCGGTATCATTGCTTTGTGTGCAAAGATTGGACTATAAATTCTTGGACCATCGGTTTCGTTTTCAACATCCGTGTCAATTTTTGAAGGAGAAAAAAATGCCAAACCTGCCGTAATGGCATACATACTAAACGTTGCCATCGCTAAGTTTTTATGAAGATCACCAGAACGTTTTGCTTCCCATTCTTCATTTGCTTTTAAGGCAAAATACAATCCGGCATTATTGGTTGGGTCTTTGAGGAGAAAATAATCAGCGGCGATGCTATGCCGATTGAGAGGACTCAGTGCCACCAGATACATTGGATCGTTTGCCGCGTATTGTGGGTTTGCGAGAAGTAGACCTTGTGCATACTGGTCTGATTTCCGATACAGAGATTCAGACGCTTTATCACCTTCCAAATTGGTGGCTAACCAAAGGGCTAAGGTTGTTAGGCCAGCAATTTGGTGCCATTCTAAAAGATTCCTTCTCCTCTTCAGTGACTCTTTTGTGACAATTGGTTTTTGGTCGTTTTGTAAGTATGGTATGGACTGCGCAAATACTGTGGATGTATAAAATATACAAACCAACAGAACAAAGTATACTCTCATGATTTAATTTTTTGCAAAGGAACTCTTTATTGTAAATAGATAATCTTACCATCCCATTTATAAAATAGTGGGTACAATTTGCAGAGGATGGGTGAGCCAATCGAGAACAGAATCCAAATTCTTTTTTCCATGATGGATGCCGATTGCCAATTTTGAATGGAAAACAATAGCAGAATGGGTGTGGATAGGATTGCAAAAACACGCCCTGTATCATATGTCATCATGGAAAGGAGATAACAAAAAACAAATCCTAATAGAGAGATTGGCATTCGGTACATGATGTAAACCACCAGGGGCCATAGTCCATGGAATAGTCCAACTGTTCCAAGAAAAAATTCCGATTGGTTCATGCGGATAAATTCATTCCCCCACATTTGTGAAAATACAGAAACACGTGTTTGGTTCCAACCGATGGGTGTATACGTAAAAATAGAAACTAAAAACAACGTATATAAAACACTACTAAAGACAAAGGAATCAAATAAAATTTTGGCCTGATTTTTATGATAAGCCAGATACAATACATTCACAAGTAACACGAGTGACAACATCTGAAATAGATGATTGGTCATTCCTAAAAATAAAACCAAAGATAAACACAAGGTTTTTACCTTCGGTAAAAATTCCGAATGCAAAAGAATCAAATACAATGTTATCAGTAAAAATGTAAATGGATCAGAAAAACCAATCCAAGTTTGAAAGATTAAATATAGTGGGGAAGATGAGAGAAGGAAACAAACAGTTAAACCTAATAACCAATCAAATTGATAGGAAATCAATGCAACAAGAATGACCCCAGATAGGATTGTAATACAATTTAAAATGAAAACGAGATCCTCTGGTTTTGAAATGAAACCAGAAACCCATAAAATCCAAGGTGTCAAAAATTGATCCCATTGTGTATTTTCAGTCCAAGGATTCAGACTCAAGTGATACATACCAAAATTCAAAACTTTGGCTTCAAGCTTAGCAGCAAACAATAGTGGTGGTAACTTCAGTAAGATAACAAAAGTAACAATGCTCACTAAGAAAGTTTTGGTCCATCGGAAGGACAGTGTTAAGTGAAACTTCATTTTGGAATCGAGACTGGTATTGATCCTTTCCAAGTGCTCATTCCACTCCCTTCAATAGAATAGGGTTTTCCTAAATACTTGGGAGGTGTGTCCCATTGGATGTCCCACCAAGCAAGCATCCTTGCTGAAAATTCTCGAAAGAGATAATAGGTTTCTTTTTTATAGGTTCGTAAATTGCATTCGTAACCGTATAACTCTAGTTCTAACTCTTTTCCAAGATACATCGCTCTAGGTAAAAAAAAGGATTGGCTTACAAAAATTGCTTTGGTTACCAAAAATACTTCTTTTGCTCGGATGAGTGTATCCAAAGTCCGAAAACCAGCATGGTCCACAAAAATATCATCAGGTTTCACTTGGTGGGACAACATGTACTCGAGCATCGGACGAAGTTCGTTATAATCTGTTTTTCCATTATCACCAGAGAGTAAGATTTTTTTGACCTTACCCGCTTTGTAGAGCTCTAATCCGCAAGCCAAACGGTCCATGAGGATAGGAGATGGAGTTTTTCCATACACGGCAGCACCAGGAACAATGGCAACATCTGCCTCAGGGATTTCCGAAGGATGATTGGTGTGAACTGAGTTTTCATACAGAATCCAAAATCCCAAATTGGATGCCAATGTGACAAAACTAAGAATTCCAAAAATAACCAACAATCCCAGAAACAGGGATTTCCACTTGACCCGTGAAAGGAATCGGAGCGTCTTATTTATGTAGGAATCGCGGTTCGTCATGAAGAAAAAAATTAAAGAGATTACGTCTGTTTTTTCACAAGACAATCCGAAAATCAAGAAACAGATTGATAAGGTGAAAGAAAAAGGTCACCAACGGATGACCATTCTTGTCATCCCCCATGGTTACGATAGTTCCTTCCACTTCCAGATTTCACACTTTACCATCCTATTTTTTTTAGGCCTCACTTTAGGTCTATTGAGTTTAGCAATTTATGGAATTGTTGGTTCCAATAATACACAAACTCAAATCAACCAACTTTCCAAAATTTACGGAACGTATTTTGATACTTATATCACTCATGCCAATCAATTAGAAGAAATGAAGGAAGAGTATTCAAAACTCAACGAAAACATGTTGGAACTCTTTACTTTGATAGATGGGAATGATGATGAACTCTTAAAAATTCCAGCAGAAGATTGGATTGAATCATCAGCCATCGAATCCTTACAAAAAGAAGAAAAAGAAGACAAACAATTGGATGTAGGTCGTAAGTATCTAAGTGAAATTTACGAATTAAGACAATTAAAACATCGAATGGATAATTACCAACGATTGGCAGAAGCAAATTTTCAATTTTTATACCAAAGGTCTGATATCTTATCTCGTTCTCCATTGTTTAATCCAATGTATTCCTATAATTTAACATCTCCATTTGGAATGCGTAAATCACCTACTACTGGTTATTGGGAATACCACGATGGTTTGGACATGGCAAATGCTGTTGGAACACCTATCTATGCGTCTGCACCAGGGAGAGTGGTTCGGGTCACATACTCCAACGTGGGATACGGACACCATATTATCATCCAACATGATTTCGGCTTTAGTACGTTATACGGTCATTGTTCTAGAATTTATGTTCGTTCAGGACAAGAAGTAAAAGCTGGAGAACAAATTGCAGAAGTTGGAGCAACAGGAAATGTAACTGGCCCTCACCTTCATTATGAAATCTTTATTTCGGAAGAAGGAAAAACGGATCCAGAACAATACATGCAAGCGGGAGTATACTGATTGCCTAAAAAAACTAAAGCCGAAGATCCAAAAAAACGAATTTTGGAACTTCGTAAAGAAATCAATCGTCACAATGATTTATATTATAAAAACAATGCTCCGATCATTTCTGACAAAGAATTTGATCTACTTGTTAAAGAACTCCATAAATTAGAAAAAGAAAATCCCCAATTAGCAGATTCCTCATCACCTACAACACAAGTAGGTTCAGACCTTAGCCCTCAATTTAGTAAATTCAAACACAAAGTTCCTGTATTATCTTTAGAAAATACCTATAATGAATCTGAACTTTCCGAATGGTTAGAAAAAACTGGGAAGGAAGAAACCTATTCTTTGGAATGGAAAATCGATGGCGCCTCCATATTGTTATACTATGAAAATGGAAAACTTACACATTGTGTAACAAGGGGAACCGGTGGAATTGGTGATATCGTCACAGAAAATGTGAAAACCATTTCTTCCATTCCACAAAACTTATCTGAACCTATGAACCTCACAGTTCGTGGCGAAATTTTTATGACCTTCGCTGATTTTGAAGAATTTAATGAAGAGTATGGTGGAAAATTTGCGAATCCTAGAAATTTAGCCGCAGGTTCAATCAAACAAAAAGATCCACTCGAAGTCGCAAAACGCCCATTACGAATTTTTGTTTATGATGTTTATTTTTCTAGTTCAAGAAAAGGAATCAATTCTCATAAAGATATTTTAAATGTTTTAAAAAAAGAAAAATTCCCTTTGGCTCCGGACACAACCATACTTTCTGGAACTAAATTAATCAAAGAAATTGAATCGTTCCGTAAGAAAAAAGACAAAATGCCATTCCCAGTGGATGGACTTGTCATCAAACTTGATTCCTTAAACTTACGGGAAAACCTCGGAGAAACAAGCCATTCCCCTCGTTGGGCAAGAGCCTTTAAATTTGATGCTCTTCTAAAAGAAACTACGATAGAAGAAATTGATTTTGCCATAGGACGTACTGGTAAAGTCACTCCAAGAGCAAGAGTGACTCCGATTTCCCTTGCTGGAACTACAGTTACTTACGCCACCTTACACAACCAAGACTATATCGATCAACTTGGCGCTGGAATCGGTGCCAAGGTACTCATCTCCAAACGTGGTGAGATCATTCCCGCGGTGGAAAAAGTAACGTTTCCTCCCAAAACTGTTTTTGTTTTACCTAAAGAATGTCCGTCGTGTAACACAAAATTAACGAAAGTCGATGATTCCGTTGATTTGTTTTGTACAAATCGTCATTGCCCAGAAAGGAAACTCAACCAACTCATCTTTTTCTGTAGCAAAAAACAAATGAACATCGAAGGACTTGGCGAAAGGCAAATTCAGATTTTTTTTGAAAAAGGTTGGGTAAAAGACATTCCTGACTTATATACTTTAGAAAAATACAAACCTACCATACTAGAGTTAGATGGTTTCGGAGATAAATCTGTAAAAATCATATTTGATGCTATTGAAAAATCCAAAGAAAAAGACTTTCGATTCACACTTCCTTCCATTGGTCTAAATGAAGTTGGTCCAAAGGTGACTGAAATCCTCATAGAAAATGGTTATGATTCTTGGAATAAACTGCTCACTTTAGCTAAATCAAAATCAGCAACCGAAGAACTTACGGCGATCCATGGCATTGGACCACGAACCATAGATGCATTACTCACCCACCTCAAAGACAAAGAAACTTTAAAACTGGTAAACACCCTCATCAAACTTGGTCTTAAATTTGAAGCAGACCAAACCGAAAAAAGCGAATTACAACCGTTTGTTGGGCAAAGTTGGTGTGTCACTGGAAGTTTCGAAAATTTCCAACCTCGTGACCTAGCCATGGATCTCATCACAAAACATGGTGGTAAAAAAGTAACAGGGGTTTCCTCCAAAACTACTCACCTACTCTATGGGCCAGGTGCTGGATCCAAACTAGACAAAGCAAAAGAACTAGGCGTGAAATTGGTTTCGGAATCTGAGTTTTTGAGTTTATTGAAACAAGAAGGGATTAGCATCTCATAACTGGTTCATATTGCTTTCCCACCAACTATAGGCCAAAGATAACTCACTCCACCTAAACTTTTGTGACAATCCCAACACTTTGCACTTAAAGTTCAAAAATCTCCTTGACATGCAGGTATTTACCTGCATAATAAATTTACGTGCAAAAAGAAGGAAAAGGGACAGACCTCATTTTCAAGGCAATGGCAGATCCGAACCGGAGAAAGGTTCTAGACCTTCTATTCTCTAAAAATGGACAAACTCTGACCCAACTCTGCGAAAAACTCGACATGCAAAGGCAATCGGCAACCCAACACATTGAGATTTTGGTCAAGGCAAACTTGGTAACAGTGGTTTGGAAAGGAAGAGAGAAACTTCATTTTCTCAATCCTGTTCCGATTTACGAAGTTTATGAACGATGGGTACGTAAATTTGAAGAGAATCGTTTAGGATTTTTACACGAAATCAAAACACAATTAGAAGGAGAAAGCCATGGAACAATATAACTTTGTTTATGTGACATTTATTCTAAGTACACCAGAAAAGGTATGGAATGCAATCACCGATCCAGAAATCACAAGTAAGTATTGGTCAGATCCTTTGTCCAAAAATCCTGCTCATATCAATGTATCAGAATGGAAACTTGGATCGGAGTGGAAACATGTGAAGATGGATGAAACAAAAACCGTTGATATCGTAGGTAAAGTTTTGGAAATAGATCCTCCTAACAAATTAGTGATTTCATGGTCACGACCGAAAGATAAAGACGATGAATCAAAACACTCTCGAGTCACGTTCGAAATTTCCAATTATGCAAATGGACTTGTTCGATTGACTGTCACTCACTTAGATTTAGACCCACAAATGTTTAATGGCATTTCGTCTGGATGGCCAAGTGTTCTTTCCAATCTAAAAACGTACTTAGAAACAGGTAAGCACTTAGCAGGACATATCCATTTGTGAATCAGTTAGGAGTTATTCCATAAAAAATTGATTTAGTATTTATGAAATTCATTCACAAGTATCACATGCGTGTTTGAAAATTCATCGTAGGTAGCATGTAGTACAAATAATCCTACTAAATCTCCAAGTTTCGCTTCCGATCGTAAATAAGGAACCAATTGGGATTGGAAAATGAATAAAAAATTTTGGTCTTTGTATTTAAATTTTAACTTAGAATCATAAATGTGAATGATGGCTTTCATATTTGGATAAAAAAGCGCAAAGGTATCTCTTCTTCCAATTTCATCCGAATCCAAATTTTTTGTTGGATACGCCATCAGTTTTAAAATGATTTTGTTTCTCGAATTGAATATTTTCATTCCCTTAGAATTTTCTTCACTAAAACCGCGTTCAAGGAACTCATCAAACGAAATTGGAAGGTAACTGGAATATTGAAATCCAGGAGAATTGGGAGGACTGAGTAAATCGGGACCTTTGTAAAGATCCGATTCACTGAGCTGAATGGTATCGTTTTCATTTGAATTCTTTTGGTGATTGGTTTTCTGCTGTGTGTTACACCCAATCACAATTAGGAATAAGAATACAAAAATATATTTCATAAAATGCCTCGTAATGGCTTACAATCATTCTATTCCAATTTTATGTAAACAAATTCATAGAGAGGAAGTTTCTCAATTAGAGAACTAAAAAAATGAAAAGAATTAATTTAAAGGATACGTGAAGTGAATTACCTCTTCTGGAAGACCACCAGTAGATCTGTAAAAATCTAATGCATACTCATCGGCCAAATCTGCTTGGACAAATACTTCTTCCATCCCTTCTTTTTTACAATGTTCATTGATCTTTTTGATTAACGATTTACCAATTCCGTTTCGTTGCCATTTTGATTGTACTGCCAAATCAAAAATATAAACGAGTGGTCTTTCAGAATAATACTGTCTCAATAGATAAGCAGTGAGTCCAGCGATTACCTTTCCATCAAGTAATGTAACAAAAACAAAAAAATCATCTCGAGATAAAAGAGATTGAAGGTAACTCTCGTTTGGCATTTGAAACTGTTTCATTTCAAATACTTCTTCAAAAACTCGAATGAGTGCGACAAATTCATCCAACTCATTCGAGGAAAGTTTTTTTATCTTAATATCTAACATGAGTTAACAAAATATTATTTCTTTAAATCAAAACGATATTACTTACAAACTTTTTTCAATGTGGAAACTACTTTCACATCAACTGTAGGCCAAAGTTTACTCACTCCATCTGCATCTTTGTGTAAATCATTACACTCTGCATTTAATTTAGATAAACCTTGTGTTAAACCAAGAGTTGCCACATCCACTGTTCCCACTACTTCTACCGTATCATCTTTCCATACAAAGTTTACGGGAACTGATGTTTTGAATTTTCCAAATTGTAGGTGTAATTTTGCAGTGCCAGTTTCTCCCGATGTGAGGTCTGAAAAATGACCTGTTAATTTTTGATTTCCTTTTACAGATCCAAAGAAAAACTTTTTGATTTTGGCATCGCGATCTGGATTGGATGAGTTCACGGACGAACTGTCAATTTGGAATCGAATTTTTTCTGCGACACCAAACTTTGATTTGTCTTTCGTTTTTCCCGTAACTTGAATGTTATCAAATTTACCTTTAACACCTGTTTTTTCAGTAAACTTGAACGCTGTCCATTCTAAGTTGGTTTTGTTGGGATCATACACATATTCACAATTTTCTTCTGCAACAATTGGCCCCAAAATGCCGACAATGAATAAAGCTAAAATAGAATAAAAAATTTTCATAGAATCCTCTATCCAAAAATAGAAAATCAAAAACTAAGTTTTGTCAAGAGGAGTCTAAAGCACGAATTGAAATTCACATGTTAAAATTAATAAAATCGTTGCTTCGCCATTTCCGAAGCCAACTCTTTAAAGCAAAGGAAATCGAACTTCCAATACGACTTTCGACTGGTGAGTCTCTTGCTCAGTCCATTTTAGACTTTTTAGCCGAATCTTTAAGCATTCAATCAGTCCCAAGTCAAATATTGGAAGGTTTTCGATCCCTTCGCAGTAAATTCCCGCATGAAGCAAAACTGGAATTTCTGGATTACTTAATTGCAGCTTCTCACCAATACCAAATTAAACTTAACTTCGTCCAAAAATCCATTTTGGAAATTCGGAGTAATATCACCAAAGAAGCACCTTTTTTATTTCAAATTAAAAATAAGGAACTTGGTCTTCCTGAATTTTATGCGATTTTAGGATACCATGCATCCTCATACCTCATCCGACCGCTTCACAATCATATTGGTGATGAAGAATGGATTTCAGAAAAAGAGTTTCTTAAACTATTTGAAATTAAATCAACGAAGGATGTTGTGGATTGGATTGTCGCAGAACCATTGTTTCCTTTTTCATCGCAAAAGGAAACTCATTCCACATCTTCTGCAGTCAAAAATGCAATCAAACAAATTTATCATCTCATACGCATTGAGTCAAAAGATGTTTGGATTGTTTTTATTTATGGAATTGGAATTGGAATTTTATCATTAGTTGTTCCAGTTGCTACATCTTCCTTAGTCAATATTGTTGCCTTCGGAGTTTTATTACAACCAGTCATCATTCTAACTTTCTTAGTTGTCTTTTTCTTGGGTTTTGCTGGGGCAATGCAAACCATTCAGATTTATGTGGTAGAAATTTTACAAAGAAGAGTGTTTGTTAGGATCGCCACTGAGTTTGCTGTTCGTTTTCCAAGGATCAAACAAGATGCCTTGGACAAACACCATAATCCTGAACTTGTGAATCGATTTTTTGATACGATGACGATCCAAAAATCTATACATTCCCTTTTGGTTGATGGATTAGCTGTTGTGCTAACAACCGTTATTGGGTTTGTACTCATCTCATTTTACCATCCAATTTTTATTGTTTTTTCTTTGTTTATATTGGTTGTAGGTGGTTACGTTGTTATTTACCAATTAGGCAAACCTGCTTCTGAAAACTACATCAAAATTTCAAAGGAGAAGTATAAGGTAGCTGCATGGCTCGAGGAAATTTCAAGACATTCAGCTTTATTCCATTCTACGTTTGGATCTCATTTTGCGATTGAAAAAGCAGATTCCATCATACGTGACTATCTTTTTGCTCGCAAAAAATACTTCTCTGTTTTTATCAAACAAATCATAGGACTTGTCGGTATACAAGCGTTAGCAAGTGCAATCGTATTAGGGATTGGAGGGTATTTGGTCATTCATAGACAATTGACAATTGGACAATTAGTCGCCGCAGAGTTAGTGATTGCAAAGGTTCTCAATGATATATCCAAGTTTGGAAAACAATTGGATAGTTTTTATAGTTTAATAGCAGCCGTTGATAAAATTAATTCTGTTTTCCATTTGCCAACATTAACCGCCAAAACGGTTCCTTTTGAAATTCCGGAAGGCCCAATCCAAGTTCAATTATCAGGTGTCGATTATTCACTAGCCAATGGACATAAAATATTCAATCAATTCAATCTTAAAGTCCAAGCAGGAAAAACAATAGGTGTCACTTCCAATACACCTTACGATGCGCATATCTTACTTGATTTACTCAGTGGATTAAGAGAACCAAACTCAGGGATCGTTGAATACAACCATCAAAATATCCATGAAGTTTCAAAAGAGCAGATTCAATCGTATACAGTTCTCATCAGAGGGAATGAAATTTTTGAAGGAACGATTTTGGAAAATATCAGAGTGGGACGAGAAGAAATTTCTCTGATTACAATACGAGATCTTTTAGAAGATTTTGGACTTTGGAAAACAATTCAAACATTACCACAAGGAATCCACACACAACTGTTGACCTTTGGGCATCCATTTGACAATGTCCAATCTGCATTGTTAATGCTAACAAGAGTTATCATTGGAAATCCAAAGCTGATCCTGATCGACGGAATTCTTGACCAATTACCTCCACCTTTGTTAACTTCTTGTTTGAAAGTTTTGCTCCAGAAAAATCGGGAATGGACTCTATTCATTGTATCCAAATCACCAACTATTCTTGGACAAATGGACCAAATCCTAAGGTTAGAAGATGATTCTCATTCCTTAAAGGTTAATTCATAAATCACTATGAAAACAAATATGTCACCCAAATGGAAACTTCGCAAAAATCTGCCATCATATCGATTGGTACAAACTGCACTTCCGGCACAAAGTTTAGCCTATATCTTAACTGTTATTTTTTTTCTTAGTGTTCTCATCTTACTTTATGTTCCATGGCAACAAACCACTATGGGTTTTGGCCGGGTGGTGGCATATGCCCCGCTGGATCGCCAACAAGTAATTGAATCTCCAATAAGTGGTAGAGTTGTTAAATGGCATGTCCATGAAGGTACTCGTGTGAAAAAAGGAGATCCGATCATTGACATATCAGACAATGATCCCAATTTTATCACTAGGATCCGAGAAGAAAGAAATGCACTCTTACAAAGACTCGAAGCTGCACGTTCCAGAGAAGATAACATCCGTTCTAGGATTTTAAGTTTACGTTCGTCAAAAGGTAGTGCTGTGAGTGCAGCTGATTCTCGTATGATGATGGCAAGAGACAGAGTCCGTGCCAGCGAACAAGCCGTAGATGCAGCGAAGGCTGCCTTAAAAACAGCAAATCTCAATTTAGACCGCCAAAAACAATTATGGGAAAAAGGTTTAACCTCCAAACGTACATTGGAACTTGCAGAACTTGACCATACAAATGCGGAAACCGGTCTCGATCGTGCAAGGGCAACTTATGATGCTGCTGTCAAAGAGGAACGAGCGTTAAATAGTGATACAGGCAAAGTCCAACAAGATGCAGAAGCATCTATCAATGATGCAAAAGCATCACTTGCATCTGCACAATCTGAAGTTGCGAGAGTCTTAGAAGACCTTCCAAAATTAGAAGCTAGGTTATCAAGACAAGAAAACCAAGAAGTGTTTGCTCCAAGAGATGGAACCATCATGAGAATCCTTGTGAATCCTGACACACAACAAGTGAAAGAAGGTGATGGAGTTGCCATCCTTGTCCCCGATGCGGAAGACAAAGCTGTAGAATTATTTATCTCAGGAAACGATATTCCATTAGTTGGTGAAGGAAGAAAAGTTCGATTACAATTCCAAGGGTATCCAGTTTTACAAATCAGTGGTTGGCCCGAAACTGCTGTTGGAACTTTTGGAGGAGTAGTCAAACTTGTAGACATCACAGACAATGGATCTGGAAATTTCCGTGTCCTTGTGATCCCTGATAATGAAGATCGTCAGTGGCCATCGAGTCGTTACCTCCGACAAGGGGTAAGAGCAAAAGGATGGATTTTTCTAAATCGAGTTAGTGTTGGTTATGAATTGTGGAGAAGGTTCAATGATTTCCCTCCAAATTTACCAATGGATGATCCTGAAATGAAATCATTGTTAGATGAAAATGGAGGAGGAGAAAAGACAAAATGAAAACGCTATTAAATCGATTTTTATTGGCGTTGTTATGCCCTTTTGGGATGTTTTTTTCTTTTTTATTGGAAGCGGATCCAACAAAGGATCCCTTCGAATCCTTACATGGACCCAATATTTATACACAAGATTATATCAACCAACAACCTGGAGTATTAACTCTTTCTGAACTATTACGGTCGGTTGAGAAATCCTATCCTCTTGTTCTAGCTGCTGAAAAACTATTAACAGAAACAGAATACAATTATTTAGCGGCCGAAGGTGCTTTTGATTTACAATTCAAAGCTATGGGCACAACAAAACCAATTGGTTATTACACAAATAATGGAGCGGACACTGTGTTCGAAAAGCCAACTCCGCTTGGTGGGACATCTTTTTTTGCTGGATACCGCATTGGTCGTGGAAAATTCCCTGTTTATGATGGAAGAAGAGAAACCAATGATTATGGAGAAGTAAGAGCTGGTGCTGTTGTTCCACTCATGAGAAACCGTGAGATTGATAAAAATAGGGCCGACCTCAGGAAAGCAGACATTGATCGTAAACTTGCTGAGTTATCAATCCAAAAGTTAAAAATTGAAGTAATCAAAGAAGCCACCAAACGGTATTGGAAATGGGTTGCAAGTGGCCAAGAATACTTGGTCAACAAAGACTTGTTAGAGATTGCAAAGAACAGACAACAACAAATAGCCCAAAGAATCAAGTTAGGTGACATTCCCAAAATGGAAGGCACTGATAATGATCGCGCTATTTTACAAAGGGAGTCACAATTTGTATCTGCTGAACGTGAAATGCAAAAAGCAGCAATTGATTTGTCTCTATTCTTACGAGCTGCAGATGGAAATTTGATTTTACCAACCACAGACAGATTGCCCATAGGATTTCCAAAACCCATCGATTACAAAGGTCTTGAATTAGACAAAAGCATCAAAATTGCATGGAAGTTCCGACCAGAAATCCAGGACTATGAATTCAAACGAGAGAAAGCTCGAGTGGACCAGGACATGGGTTATAACTCACTCAAACCGCAAGTGGATTTGGTGGTAGCAGGATCTCAGGACTTAGGGCCTGGTTCAGTCACAAGGTCTAAGCCGGAACTAGAAGCTTCACTAGTTTTGAATGTTCCCATCCAAACAAGAAGGCCTCGTGGGATGATTGGAGCGGCAGAAGCAAAAATTGCCCAACTTGACCAAGAATTACAATTCTCAAAAGACAAAATCAAAACCGAAGTACAAGACGCAATCTCAGAAGTCATTGCTTCAGCCAAACGAGTGAACGTCACACAAAATGAAGTAGAACTTGCCAGAAAACTAGAAGAGATGGAACGGGAACGTTTTGCCTTGGGAGATTCTACACTTTTATTTGTGAATATTCGCGAACAGACAAGTGCGGAAGCTGCAGTGCGTGAAATTAAGGCATTGTACGATCATCATGTCGCGGTTGCCAACTTCCAGGCGTCTACGGCAACGATTTTGCAAAATTCTCCTTCTCCTTAGTCGTATTTCTTATGTAGAAAAAAAAACGACTTTCACATCTCACTGAATTCCTAAAATTTTCCCTAAAGAAGGTATCTATGCACGGGGAAGAGTCACTTTTACAAGACATTGGTCTCAGTATTATATTTGCTACAGTTTTGAGTCATATTGCTCGCATTCTCAAACAGCCGTTAATCCTAGGTTACATTATCGGTGGTGCGATGCTTGGGAAAGAGATGGGATTCGAACTCGTTACCAACGAAGCAAGTATTGAACTCATTTCCGAAATTGGACTCATCTTACTTCTTTTCATCATTGGTCTTGAGATCAATCTTGCGGAACTCGCTAAAATGGGAAAGGCGATGTTCACACTCGGTATCTTACAATTCACTTTATCTGTTGCTTTTGTATATTCTGTATTTCCATTTTTTGGTCTTTCTATTGGTTCTGAAAAATTTGACCTTCTTTATATTGCCGTTGCTCTCTCCTTAAGTTCGACATTAATCGTTGTTAAACTATTACAAGACAAGGTAGAAATCAACACTCTCTCAGGTAAATTAACCGTTGGGGTTTTGGTTTTCCAAGATATATGGGCCATTTTGTTTATGGGTGTACAACCCAACCTAAACAACCCTGAAATTTTAAAAATTCTATCTTCTGTTGGAATCATTGTACTACTGATTGCGTTTAGTTTTAGTGTCAGCCGTTATGTTTTAGCTAAGTTATACAAAGCATGTGCCAGTAGCCCCGAGTTAATACTTCTAACATCAATTATGTGGTGTTTTTTGGTTTGTGGGATCGCTGGAGAAGCTGGTCTTTCCAAGGAAATGGGAGCTCTTGTTGCAGGTATGAGTATTGCAGCTTTTCCTTATGGTGCCGATGTGATTTCCAAACTGATTGGTATCCGAGATTTTTTTGTGACTCTCTTTTTTGTGGCTCTTGGACTAAAAGTTCCGCTTCCCAGTTTAGAAGTGATTGGACTTTCTGCTGCGATTATCGTGCTGATGTTATTTGTTAGGATGATCACCATTGCCCCAGTCATCATCAAACTGAACAAAGGTGTAAGGAATGGGTTTCTTACGGCACTAAACCTTGCTCAGATATCTGAATTCTCCCTCGTAATCTTAGCGTTAGGTGCCGGTTTCGAACACATTACTCCCAAACTACAAGCAGTCATTTTAACTTCAACCATCATAGCATCCGTTTTATCTACTTACATCATTATGTTTAACCATAATATTGCAGCAACCTTCGAACGATTACTCGCTCGAGTGGGAATCTCTGACCAAACAGAAGACGCTAGTAATGAAGAGAAAGTCGGTCATGGTGGCCACGGTGGTCATGGAGACGGAATGGTGAGAGACATTATCGTACTTGGATACTTTCGGATTGCTCGTGCCTTTGTCGAATACTTAGAGGACTTATCACCATCCCTCATCAAACGGATCATCATTGCTGACTACAACCCTGCTTTCAAAGACGAACTCACGAACAAAGGGTTCCAGTGGGCGTATGCTGACCTTGCTCATCCCGATTCCTTATCACATATTGGGCTTCATGATGCTTCGATGGTCATTTGTACCATCTCTGATTCCTTTCTCAAAGGAACAAATAACAATCGTTTGCTTTCCACTCTTAGCAAATTAGCACCGAATGCAAAAATCATTTTGACGAGTGATGAACCGGGTGAAGCAAAAAAGTTAGTCGCTGACGGTGCACAAAAAGTAATTATCCCCGGTGTGATCACTGGTGAATTTTTATATGAATACATTTCGCGAGGGATGCGAAATAACAACTAAGAGAATTGGATGATCAAATGAAGTTTCAGAACCTTATCTGATTTTACTTCGAATTTCACTGAGAATTTCGATTTGAATCGCTTGGATTTTCATCATTTTTGACCATTGGTCCAGTAAAAGATGATCCACTTTTTCATGTAAGGTTCTGATTTCAATTTCAGATTTTAGATTAATTTTGTAATCATTCTCTGAACGAATTCTATCTTTCACCTCTTGTCTGTTTTGGCTCATCATAATGATGGGTGCTTGTATGGCAGCAACACATGACAAAATTAAATTCAATAGTATAAATGGGTATGGGTCAAAGGCATTGAAATAAAGATAAAAACTATTTCCTAAAATCCAAAGGATTAAGACAGAAAAAAAAGCGATAATAAATTTCCAACTTCCACCGAAGGATGCAACTTTGTCTGAAATTTTTTCACCCCATGTGATTGCTTCCGTTTTTAACGAGGTATCTATCGTCAAAATTTCGTTATCATTAATACTTTTGATAACTTCTCTTTCTAAATTTTCAATATTACCTTTTTCTTCTTCAACCAAATTGGTAATATACTTCATTCGAAATAGATTAAAATCATTTTTACAAATTTTACTTTGTTCATTCCAACCGGGAAAATCAGAATGAATCAATTCTACTATTTCTTCACCAATTCCAATGGCGCTGATCAATTGATTTTCTCGGAATGATTTTTGACACACAAAACAAATGTTATTTTCCATGGACTAAATCAGACCTTTCTCTTGGAACTCTCGCTTCACAACTTCTAAATCGGCAGGAGAATCCACTCCTAAATTGGCTTTCTCTGCAAGAAACACTCCTATCGTTCCACCATTTTGTAAGGCACGAAGTTGTTCCAAAGACTCAAAGGTTTCCCAATCAGAAGGAGGTAATTGGTTATAAGACATTAAAAAATCACGTTCATACGCATAGATACCAAGATGGCGATGGTATTTGGCATCACCTTTAAAGGAAGCAGGGATAGGAGAACGAGAAAAGTAATTGGCTCTTGCGTTTCTATCGAAGACCACCTTTACTTTGTTAGGATCTTTAGGATCTTCTGTAGGAGAAAAAGGAACAGCAGCAGTAGTCATTTCCCAATTGCGGTGTTTGGTTTTTAAATTCACCACTCCATCAATAAGGTCTGTTTCCATTCCCGGTTCATCCCCTTGGATGTTTACAATGATTCCGTAATTAGGAAACGTTTCTGCGACTTCAATGATTCTATCAGTTCCTGTCGGATGGTCGGGGCTTGTGAGAACAGACTCACCTCCAAATCCCAAGACAATATCATGGATTCGTTTGTCATCTGTTGCTACCACCAAACGGTGGAAAGACTTTGATTTTGAGGCATGTGTATAAGTCCACTGGATCATTGGTTTTGTGCCAATGAGGGCCAGTGGTTTTCCAGGAAATCTTGTACTCGCGTAACGAGCAGGAATCACACCGAGAATCTGGTCGGACATAGTCCTAGTTTACCAAGAACTCGGTAAAGTAAACCTCTTTGATTTTTCCGTTCGTCAAAATGTGATTTAAGTGGGCTTTGATTTCCTCACGTAAATCCAATTGATTCGTAATGGATTTTAGATCATCTTTTGTTTTACGAGCTATCACCAAGTTGATAATGTTTTGCATTTGAGCCACACGTGCCGCAAGTTCTGCAGAAAGTGCTGGTTGGCCTGATTCAAATCCAAGAGACATCTTCAACTTCACAAAGTGTGACTCTCCAACATCAGAAGTATTCACTCGGAACTCTTCCTGAAATGTGTAAACTTCCAAAGGAGGTGGAGCTTTCACAAGTGAGATATTCTTTTGTTGTTTGAAAACACTTGTTGCTGTTTTCTGAGCAACAAACATCGATATTACGGTTACAATGATAATTCCAAAAATGGCCGCAGCGATGTACAATAACCATTTGACAATGGGGGACATCCCAGCAGAGGCGGAACTACCTTCGGCTAACCCACCTTCTTCTTCATCTACTTCACGGTCACCCATGTTAAAATTCTCCTTCTACATTTGTTTCAGTGTTCGGTAAACGAGTGTCAGGTAGTCCGTATTTACTTTCTCCTGGTCCTCGTTTTGTAGACTTCTCAGTTAAAATGATGATATCCACTCTTCTGTTAAAAGCCTTTGCTTCAGGTGTACCTTCATTTTCCAATACAAGAGGTCTGTAGGATCCAAAACTTACTGCTTGGAACCAACTAGGCTCAATTTCTTCTGCATTGATCATAAATACAGTGGCGTTCACTGCCCTCGCTCCCGCCAAATCCCAGTTATTGATATATTCTCTTTCTTCACGACCAGGTCGACTCACTGGATTCACAGCATCATCATCACTATGCCCTTCCACGCGAACAAATCGTTCGAGTCCTTTGATAAGACCTGCAGCTTTTCTTAACGTTTCTCGGATAGCAGGCGTTAGGATAGCGGACCCTGGATAAAAATAATCAGCACCTACAAGAGATATCACAAGGCCTCTTTCGTTTTCCGAAATTCGCACCTTCCCTGCTTCTACTTCTGGTTTGAAAACTTCTTGTGCATCTTTTTTAGATTTGGATAAGTTACGACCTACCACTTGGGATGGCAAAGATTCAATTTGCATCCCCATTTCTTCCAAAGATCCTTTTGATAATGTTTGTCCACCTGTGAAAAATCCTGTGGTGGATTTAAATGCCGAGAGGATGATTTGCATTTCCTTTGCATCTGTTTTCCCTGTTGTATACAGAAGGATAAAGAAACAAAGGAGAAGAGTCACCATATCCCCGTAAGTTGCCATGAACTCAGGCACTTTTTGGATACATTCAGGGCATTTTTCTTTTTTGGAAGCCATGGTTAAGGATTAATCTCCATCATCTTTTAAGGCAACACGTTCTGCAGGAGTTAAGAAACTCGCAAGTTTCTCTTTTACAATCCTTGGGTTATCTCCCGACTGGATTGATAATGTACCTTCCACCATCACTTGTTTGATCACAAGTTCATCTTCTGATCTACGTGTTAACTTTCTTACTACTGGTGCTGCAAATAAGTTCTGTGCAAGAGATCCGTATAATGTTGTAATAAGAGCTGTCGCCATACCTTGTCCAATGGCACTCGCATCCCCACCACCTAAGTTCTTTAACATCCCTACAAGACCCACTAGGGTCCCAAGCATTCCGAACCCTGGCGCAAAACCAGCGTAAGCATCCCACCAACCACGACCATACGCATGACGTGATGCAGTGTTTCCAATTTCTGTTTCCATGATGTTACGGACAAGTTCGGGATCGGTTCCATCCACTACGAGTTGGATTCCTTTCTTTAAAAATTCTTCTGGTAATTCGTTGATATCATCTTCTAAGGCAAGTAAACCTTCTCGACGAGCTTTTTCAGAGAAACTAACAAGTGTCGTGATGAGTCCAGGTAAATCCGAAGGTGGATTTTGAAAGGCTTTTTTAGTCACCGCACCCACACCGATCGTGGATGTCCAAGGGAAAGAGATGATGGTAGCAGCAGCTGCCCCACCGAATGTAATCATGACGGATGGAATATCAATTAGGTCGGTGAGTGCAAGACCCCCCGAAACAACCCCAAGTAACATCAAGGCCACTCCTAGGGCCAAACCAATGACTGTAGCTATATCCATTTCTTATGTTTCCTCAGGCCTTTTATCACTCACTCGAGGCAGGTTGTGGATTCTCGTTTGGTAAGTGATTACCTTTTCCACAACGTCCGCAACAGACTCTTGTACAATGAATTTCTTTTCATTCACAAGAGTGATGATCGTATCTGGATTGGCTTCAATTGTCTCAATCAAATCTGCATTGAGAACAAATTCAGCCCCTTTGAGTCGGTGTAAAATGACCAAGAGATCCCCCTTCAGAGATTTCTATTTATGTCTATCGACTACCTTTCGAATTTCGCTTACGAATTTTTCTTCCGTGAATCGATTGATGGAATTTTGGAAATCCCAACGTTTGAATTGGATTTTTTCTGCCCGTTTGATGGCGTCGTTTAAGGATTTTACGGTCTGTTCTTCAAAAAAGACACCAGTTTTGCCATCTTTTACCGACTCGAGTGCCCCACCCTTTCCATAGGCGATGACCGGAGTGGCGTAAGCCTGGGATTCCACTGGTGTGATCCCAAAGTCTTCCATTCCTGGAAAAATGAACCCACGTGCCTTTTTGTAGAGTTCTACGACTTCCTGGCGCGGTAATCCTTTTTTCCATAGGATGTTTTTTGGGAGATTTTTTGTGAGTTTCCCCTCTTCCTGCCCCCCACCTACAAGGATGAGAGGTTTTCCATTTTCACGGAAGGCTTCGATGGCTAAGTCAATTTTTTTATAAGGAGCAAAGGCAGACACCATCAAATAATAATCATCTTTGGAATTGTCATGCACTCGAAAGTCTTGTGGCAAACATGGTGGATAAATGATTTTATAATCTCGTCTGTAATACTTTTGAATTCGTCTTCCCACAAAATGAGAGTTACATGTAAAATAATCCACACGGTTGGCAGAGGCAGCATCCCATGTTCGGAGGTAATTAGCTATGGATTGTAATAGGAAAAATTTAAAACCCTTCCTTGCCGGGAAATAATCATAATACATATCCCAGACATAACGCATGGGACTATGAACATAACTCAAATGAAATGTATCCGGGTGAGGGATCACTCCTTTTGCAACACAGTGAGAAGAACTGATGACAACATCATACCCTTTTAGGTCCAATGTTTCAATCGCTGTCGGAAATAAAGGCAAATAATATCGATAGTATTTTTCTTTGAACGGTAAATTGTTTGTGAAAGCTGTTGTGATCTTTCGATTTTCAATTCTTGCGTTGAGTTTGCCTTTTGAGTAAAAAAGACTAAACAAATCTGCTTCTGGATAAGCTTTTAACATACTATCGAGGACAACTTCTCCTCCTCGCATTCCAGTGAGCCAGTCATGTATAATTGCAACTTTCATTATTCTTGTGGTCCAATCCTTCTTCCTGTAATCGGCGTTGTACGGCCGTAATACGAGGCTGTTATTAAAAATGGTATAGGCATGGTGTTCTCCAAATTTCTAGAACTTTCCATATACCTTCTTCCTTCTTTTCCTATCGTTTCTGCGTCTTTGATGGTCGCAAGAAGTTCATCATACATCTCAGTACTTCCAATGATTTTGGGAATTGTACCTTCTGTTTGGTTTAATTTATCGGTGATGGACCGAAAATCCAATGTGATTTGTCGGAGGTCAGATCGATTTTCTTCCATCGTGGCAGAAGTTGCTTTGAAAAAATCATCAAAATACCTTGCGGATGGTAAGTAATCAGGAGATTTTTCCCCTTCACGAAACGTGGGTTTAAAAAAGGGACGTTTTCCGTCGGAACTACCTGGGTTGATATTGATAATCCTTCCTGAAAATAATGTCACTGTTTGGAAATCCACTTCATAATTATCCCAAAGGGTAAGTGGGTCCTCGAGTGCAATGTGTAATTCGATCGCATGATCGATGTTATGGTCAAGGAACCGTCTGTCAGGAACATCCATCAGTGGCCTTGAGTCAATATGGGCAACATACCCTTTTTGGATCCCAAGGATTCTAACTTCTGTCCCTTCTTTGATCCCATCGATACGTGAATAAAATAACGAAAGTCGGTAAGGGTATTTTTTAGTGGGTCTGTCTGGTTCTATGACAGTTGTAAAAAATGCAAAAACTAAAATCGAAAAAAAAATGATACCAGTGATGGTTTCGTTATTTAATTTTTTTGATTTCACGGGGTACTCAAAGTACTTTCCCTCAAAAGAAAGAGTTGGCAAGCAGATTTTCCGTGAGTGAATGGGATGAGATGAAAGCAGTCACCATCCTCAAATACGATGAAATCGAACCACAATTGGAACTCCGTGAAAAAGAAATTCCAACACCAAAAGAAAACGAAGTCAGGATCAAAATCCACCTCTCTCCCATCAATCCATCGGATTTGATGTTCATTCGTGGTTTGTATGGATTCAAAAAAAAAGCACCTGTCTCTGCAGGATTTGAAGCCAGTGGAACCGTCGATGCAGTAGGAAGTGCCATCAAAACTTTAAAAGTGGGGATGCCTGTTTCCTGTGTGGCCCCTCAAAATGATGGCTCATGGGCTGAGTATATGATCACAACGGAAGACAACTGTTTACCGTTAGTGGATGGTGTCACACTTGACGAAGGTTCTAGTTTTTTTGTAAACCCAATGACCGCTTGGGCGATGGTATCCCGATGCCAAAAAGAAGGACACCAAGCAATGATCCAAACGGCAGCTGCAAGTGCCCTTGGCAAAATGGTGGTTCGCCTTTGTAAAGAGAAAGGAATTCCACTCATCAACATCGTTCGAAAAAAAGAACAAGAAGATACCTTAACTGAAATTGGTGCAGAACATATTTTAAATTCCAGTTCACCAAATTACCAAAAAGATTTATTCAAACTTTCTAAAAAACTAAACGCAACATATGCTATTGATGCAGTCGCTGGGGAAACAGCACAATCCTTAGTAGAATGTATGCCTTATGGGGCAAAAATAGTTTGTTATGGTGCCTTGTCTGAAAAACCATTTTCTGTGAACTCAGGGATCATTCTTTTCCAAAACAAAAAAATTGAAGGATTTTGGCTGTCTTCATGGATTTATGAAATTGGATTGGAAGAGTTTCAGAAACAAGCAAAAGAAGCACAAAAATACTTAAAGACTGTATTCCAAACAAAAATTAACAAACGATTTAAGTTTGAAGAATACAAAGAAGGTTTAGAATTTTATAAACAACATATGACCGAAGGGAAGGTAGTGTTTGGTCCGTAACGTTGTAAAACAATTTGGAATCTATTTTTTTGGTTCATTGGTACTGATCAATTGTATCAGTGATACCAAAAAAAATTTAGAAAGCCTAAAGGCGTGTAAGTTTGATTTGGTGGACGTTCGTGTTGAATTGAAACCGAATCCTAGTTTTCCATTGATACCACTTCTTGATTTGTACCCCCAAGTATCTGTTACAAATCCAAATCCTACAAAAGTCAGCATTTACGAATTTGATTTGGATATCGAACTCGTAACAAACCAAGGCAAAGAATATATTGGAAAACTCCAAAATCAAACTCCTGTGGAAGTAGAACCAAATTCAGAAACACTTGTTGTTTTAAAACTAGTTCCCGAACAAAAAGGTTCCCTCCTTCCCAAATTACTTTTGTTAGCAAAACAATTGGGAGAGGCTGCAAAAAAAGGGGAAGAAGCAGAGTTTGAAATTTATGGAACCGTACAGATAGATAGTGTATTTGGAAAATTACCAGTCCCTGTTCGGGAAGTTTCTCGGATCAAACTGAAACGATGAACCAAAAACTTCTCTCTATTATTCTTCATTTTAACATCACTTTGGTGTTCTATAGTTGTATCCAACAACGAGATGATTTATTTTATTCTGCGCAAGAAGGGAACCAAAAGATTTTTGAAAAGTATACTTTAAAAAACTCAGCATGTGGTTCTAATAAATTACCTGGCGCACTTGCTTTAGGCAGAGTCAAAATCGACGATGCAAATCTTTGTTTTAGAGCCATTGAACTTACAACTTGCCCAGCTTGGAATACCGAAGGGTACACTCCCGATTCTTGTAAGGCGATTGGAACAAGTTTTCGTTAACTATGTGGCGTTATTTATTTGATTTATCAACTGCAGAAATGTTTCTGTTCGCAGCATTGGGACTCGCTGGTGTCTTTTTACTTTTATTTGGAAAACTTAGAAAAAAAGAATCAGCCTCCAATCAAAAATCAAAATCCAACTCCACTTCCTTAGAAAACAATCGAAACTCCGATGGAAAATCGAAAAAGGATCCCAAATCACCAAAAGATAACAACCTAAAGGTGATGGAAATTTTTGATTATAATGGTACAAAAATCCTCCACCAAGATGGAGCCTATACAGTCAATGACCAAGGTGTTGTTACCAATTATATGAATTGGAATCTACTACCATCAAAATACCAAATGATGGTGAAAGAACTCGACAATCGTTCGTTAGGGGAAAAAGGACAGGATTATTTTTTGGAAATGATCAATGGTTTTTATTATGTATCTCTGCCAGGAGGAAAAAAGAAAAGATACGACTCGATCCAAAGTATCCCAGCAGACATACGCAAACGATTGGGTGTATGATTTTAACTTAAGTCGATAACACTTCCACTTTCTTTTTGGTTTTAATTTCTTGTTTTTGTTTTCGAACAAGTGCCATCTCTTCTTTCTTAAGACGGTCTCTTTGAATGCCTTCTTCAATCACTTTTTTAGGTGGTTTTTTTAAGTCCCAAACAATCCCAAACCAACTTAATACTTTTAGAATGTAATACGTTATATCTATTTCATACCAATAAAAACCTTGGTTCACCGACGAACAGTAGTAATGGTGGTTATTGTGCCAACCTTCACCCATTGTGAGCAGTGCCAACCAAACATTGTTTTTACTTGTATCTCTAGACTCAAAGCGAACCGACCCATATACGTGAGAAAGTGAATTGATGGTCCATGTGGCATGGCCTAGGATAAAAGTGGATACAGCATAACCATACACAAGCCAAGCCCAACCACCAACAACATACAATAGAATTGCATAGGTAAGAGGAGGGATCCAGTGGTTACGATCGAGCCAACGTAATTCTGGGTATTTATAAAAATCGGGGATCAGTTTGGCTTCATAATCATTGTAATCATCTCTTAGAAACCAAAACATATGCGAATACCAAAATCCCTTTCGGCTTGGGGAGTGGATGTCTTTTTCGGTATCAGAATACTTGTGGTGGTTTCTGTGGTGAGCTGCCCACCACAAAGCACCTTTTTGCATGGACATGGACCCGATCCAAGCAAGGACAAATTGGAAAACTCGGGATGTCTTAAACGATGCGTGGGAAAAATAACGATGGTAAGCACCTGTGATTCCGAACATACGAAGGAAATAAGAACCAACCGCAACCAAAACTAGAGTCCAGGAAAACGGGACGGTAAATACCGTTAAGACAGTCGCTTGGACGAGAAAAAATAAAACGAGGAAAAGTAAAGGTGCCTGTTCTTTGACAACAGGTTCCACCGAAGAAGATGCAGAATTCATTCAATAACCTATACTTATTGGAGTCTTTCCAAAGGGTTTGGTTGCAAAAAAATTCATTCTACTTGATTCCCGATTTGCCTCTCCTACCCTGTCCATAAACCCATGTCATCGAAAATCGTTGTCCAAAAATATGGTGGAACCTCTGTTGGTGACACCACCAAAATACAAAATGTGGCGAAACGCATCAAACGTTACCACGACGAAGGCCAAAAGGTTGCTGTTGTAGTTTCTGCAATGGGACATACTACAGACGAACTGGTGGACCTTGCTGATCAAATTTCGAAAAACCCGCCAAAACGGGAAATGGATATGTTACTTTCTACTGGGGAACAAGTATCCATTGCCTTACTTGCCATTGCTCTCAACGAATTAGGAGTTCCTGCACAATCTTTTACAGGTTCTCAATTAAAAATTTTAACAGATGGAAACTTTTCCAATGGTAAAATTGAAATGATCGACAGGTCCAGAATCGACGAAGCCTTTAACAAAGGAAAGGTGGTAATCGTTGCTGGTTTCCAGGGGATCGATAAAGACGAAAACATTGTCACCTTAGGACGAGGTGGAAGTGATACTTCTGCTGTGGCTCTAGCAGCAGCCCTCGGAGCAGACGAGTGTGAAATTTATACGGATGTGGACGGTGTTTATACAGCCGATCCAAGAAAAATCCCAACTGCCAAAATGCACAAACAAATCACTTATGAAGAAATGTTGGAACTAGCAAGTTTAGGAGCTGGTGTCTTACATTCACGAAGTGTTGAATTAGGAATGAACTATAACGTGGTCATCCACGTTCGATCAAGTTTCCATGACAAACCGGGAACTTTAGTAATGAGTGAGGATAAAATTATGGAAAAAATGAAAGTGAGTGGAGTAACAGCAAAAAGTGACCAAGCGCGTGTTACGATTGCGGATGTAAAAGACAAACCAGGAATTGCTGCTGATCTTTTCACTCAACTATCCAACAAAGATGTCATCGTAGATGTCATTGTACAATCCTCACCAAGAGATGGAATCAATACCATTTCCTTCACGATTGCCAAAAAAGATATTGGTGCGACAAAACCAATCATCGAAGCCTATGCCAAAGAACACGGAAACGGTAAGGCAGAAATTGACGAAAATATTTCGATAGTTTCTGCAGTCGGTGTTGGAATGAAATCACATGTGGGTGTGGCTGCAAAAATGTTCCAATCCCTCGCAGAAAAAAACATCAACATTGAAATGATTTCCACATCTGAGATTAAAATCTCGTGTGTCATCAAACAAAACCAAGCGGAAGATGCAGTAAAAGCTTTACACACTACCTTTATTGGGTAGTTTTATGACCGTATGCAAAAAAGAATTCGAATCTCGCGTAACTTCGTTTTAGTTTTTGCAGCGGTTGTTTGTTTTGCTCTCGCTGTTCCCACAAAACCTCTCAACTCCTATGAATCACTCAATGCAGTTCTCGCCATTGTTGGTCCAAAATCCATATCCACTTTGGATTATGAAGAAGGTGTAGAGAGGTATAAAAACCTTTCTCGATTTTTCCCAAATTACCGCAAAAAAGGTTCTCTCCATTCGCAGGTGATCGACTTTCTCATTGATCGGGCTGTGGTTGATATCGTTGCTGAAGAAGAATCAATCCAAGTGAATGAAAAACGAATCGAAGCAGAAATTCAAAAAAGAATGGATGCTCAAGGGATCAGTGACTTAGAACAATTTAAAAAATCGGTTCAAAACCAATTTAATTTGCCGTATGACATTTGGTTGGATGACCTTCCTTACCAAATTAAAAAAGGACAACTATTACAAATTAAAGTAAGTCCTCCACTTCCTTCAGAACAAGAAGTACAATCATGGTATAACAAAAATAAGTCGAAGGTTGGAAATGAATTTAAGTTTCGTGAGCTTGTTTTTTCACCAGCCAATGGTTCCATTGAAGAAGAATCTCGTTTATTTAACGAACTCACTGAGATTAGAAACAAATCTATGAATGACCCTTCCTTTTTTAAGCTTGTGGCATCTGGTCCAAGAAATGAGTCTCGTTACCGATTGAATGGAGGACTTGTTAACTGGGTGCCTACATTTGAATTGTACAAAACCCAACCTTCCACTGCTTCTGTGTTAGCACAAGTCGGTGGACAAGGAAAATTCTCTGAAGTATTCCGTGACGATAGAAAACGATACTGTTTAGTATATATTGAAGGAATGAGACCAACACCTCTCGATGCTGTTAGAAAAGGGATCCAGGGATTTTTATTTCGTGAAAAGGAACAAACTTCTTTCGAAGAATGGGTTGTTGTCACACGCAAAAATATGGCAATCACAATCTTTGATCCAATTTACATCAAAGAACATAATATAAATAATCCCGAAGAAAAGTACAATTCAGATTAATGATCAATCGCAAAGAATACAATCCAAGTTTTGCCGTTGTTTATTTAGACACCCAAACACTTTCATTTTTAGAATCTAATTTTGATATAAAATTATTTGAAACATTTGTTTCAAAACTTCACAAAGTGTTTCCCAATTTAAATCTCCACATAAATGTGAATGATTCCGTTAAATCAAAGTTATTTGGTTCAAAATTCGTAAATTCATTTGTTTTTTACGAACCAAATATAACAGAAATTGAATTCTTCAAACAATTTGGAAGTTTATTACCAGAATCAGTTTTTAAAGATCCAGAATGGGACGAAGTTTGTTTTTTATATTTTACTGGAATTTCACCTTTACTCAACACATCGTTAACTGAAAAAATTTGGAATCGCCATAAAAACTTTTTTTCACAGTATTCTTATTCGGAAAACATTCCTCCTGGCCTAATTCCAACGGTGATCACTAGAGAATTTTTGAGTTCATTACCAGACCAACTAACAACCGATATTCATTCCTTTTTTCTTAAAAATATCAACCAATATGATGTAGATATTTTTTTCCAATCTCCTGATTTACGACAATTACGTTTGGATTTTCGTTATCATTCGGTACGCTCCAATATTCTCATCAACGGATTACTTGCAATTGCAGATGAAATTCCATACGAAGATTTACACTCCACTTTAAAACAAAATCCCGAATTGTTTCGCAGTTCCCCATCTTATATGGAATGGGAAATTTATAAGGGATGTGAACTGTCCTGTGTATTTTGCCCACGCGAGTTCGTTGATAAATCAAATGATGGAAGTTTTGTTCCACTCACTTCTGTAAAAACAATGGTTTCAAAATTCCAAAAGGAATTAACTTCTCCTATCACCATCAGTTTATCAGGAAATGGGGAACCACTTTTACACCCTGAGTTTACCTCAATTATAAAAGAAATCCTCACTCTTCCCCAACTCAAAGAACTCATCATTGAAACAGCACTATACAAAAATGTTGATGTTTTGGTTTCTCTCATCCAGGAACTAGACCAAACAAACAAAGAAAAACTTTGTATCATTACTAATCTCAGTACCTTAAAAGAAGAAACATACCTAACATTATATGGCAAAAAAGGACTTACTACTGTTTTAGAATCAGTAGATACTCTTTCTAAACTATTACCAAAAAATTCTTTATATGTGCAAATGATTAAGATGAAAGAAGTAGAAGATGAAATTGATCCTTACTTTACTTCATTTGAAAAAAAAGGAATCAACATCATTTTACAAAAATACAATCGTTTTGCCAATCAACTACCAGAACGAAGAGTCAGTGACCTTACGCCAATCCATAGAGACTTTTGTTGGCATTTAACACGCGATTTATATGTATCTGTAACAGGTGATGTTTCAATTTGTAAACAAAACCAAACTAAAATCATTGGAAATCTCTATACTGAATCCTTATCTGATGTTTGGAAAAAAGGCCATGACTCCTTTCGCCTAAGTTTTAATGGCGAACATGACAAAATCCCTGCACCTTGTTTGAATTGTGATGAGTGGTATACATTCAACGCATGATAGTTTTGCCTTCATTCAGGCAAGACTAGGCTCAACACGATTTCCAAAAAAAATATTAAAATCAATTCCTGAGGATTCAGGAGTCACATTTTTAGATCATATCCATCGGCGATTGTCAACCGTATTTGAACACAACCAAATCATCTTCCTCATCCCAGAATCAGATGAAGAGTCCATTCGATTTCTAAACTCCAGAGGTTATCTTTATTTCTGCGGATCTGAATTGGATGTTAGGGATCGATTTCGCAAAGCGGCAAAACATTTTGGTGCAAAACATATTTTTCGACTAACGGCTGATAATCCATTTATAGATATCAATTCAATTCGTTATTTATATGAAGCAATTTTAGAAATCAAGGACACTTATTATAGTTTGTCAATGAGTGGGTTACCTCTTGGAATGGGTGTGGAATGTTTTTCAACGGCTTCATTGTTTTATGATTCAGAAGAAACCCAATTGGAAAGACATATAGAACATGTATCCTTACACATAAAGGAATTCCCAGAAATTCATAAACAATATCGACTTTCTCCACCCCATTTACAAACACTAGACATCTTTCGAAAATTACAAAACGGTGAGATATCACACCTCAGGATCACAGTTGATGAGAAAAAAGATTTTGAAATGATCTGCAACATTTGGATTCAACTGGGAGAAACGAATCCTTTTTTTGGAGCAGAAGAAGTATTACAATTATATGATTCTAATCCAAATATTTATGATTTGAATGCAAACGTAGAACAAGTTGTATTTACACTTCCCAAAACAAAAAAAAACAAAAGGAGGGTTAATGTTTTATATGGGAACCCAATCCAATTCGGATACGGACACTTTGAACGTTGTAAATCCTTATCAATTTACTTACAACTGAATGGTTATGATGTTCAACTCATAGATTCATTTTTAGAAAAAGAATCAAACATTCCCCATATATTTGATACAAGGGAAATCGAATACCCAGTTCAAAATGCTTTTTATATCGATAACTTCAATCATCCACCGAACACAACCAATTCTACTTTTTTTCTCCCACACCCTTCCATTTCTATTCCGAATGAGGTTTCACTTTCCTACTATAGTTCACCATTGTCTGAACTCAAATCAACAATTCCAGAATCATCTGGAAAATTATTGGTTTATGCTGGACAATTGGATGAAACCGAATCAACACAGCTTGATGAATTTTTATTAAGGTTCCACCAATCCAAAAATCAAGTGAATCCACATTTTCATTCCATTGTGCGCATTGGTGGAAAAAAACCAAAGGATTCAAAAATTGAATACCAACCAAGAATTTCGTATTCAGAATTCCTCAGAGAAATTGATTCATCAGAATGGGTTTGCACATATTTTGGTCAAACGATGATCGAAGGAATGGCAAAATCCAAAAAGGTATGTTTAATTGGAATTTCTGAAATCCATGAAACTCTTGGTTTGTTTGCCGAACAAAAACTAGGAATTCCATACATTGCTTCCTTATCCAATCTGAATCAAATCGATCATTTTCCTACCAAAACGGACTCAAAGAAAATCAAATTGGTTCGCGATGCTCATACAAAAATTCTAAGTTGGTTAAATTCCATTAATTAAACACGATATGAAAATAAAACTTAAGCTCATCTTCACCCTATTCTTCTTTGTAAGTATTCAATATGCCTTAATTGCTGAGGATCAGGAATCGATTGAGATCAACGCAAAAATTGAAATCGAAAAGGTAAGTCGAAATATCATCAATGCTTTACGTTATGGAAAATTTGGTTTAGCAGATGCAGAGTGGAAAAAAATCCAATCAGAAGTTTACAAATCATATGCTGAGTACGATTATTTAAACGGAAGTTTGTTATATTCAAGAATGGAATGGCAAGAAGCCAAAGAAAGTTTAAATCGAACTCTAAAAAAAGAACCGAATCATGAAGCCGCAAGTTTCTTACTAGGTATGATTTATGCGCAAGAGGATAGTTGGTCTGAAGCAAAGGAAACTTGGTTAGAAACAAACCAAATTTCACCCTATAATCCTTTTTATCATTATAACTTAGGATTAGCGTACTACATTTTAAAAGATTACAATAATGCCATTATTTCTCTCAGCAAATCTTTGGAATACAAAGCCAATTATAATGAAGCAAAACTTATTTTAGCAAAAACCTATTTGGAACTTAACCAAGTAGAAAAAGCAAAAACAGAACTCGCTGCTATTTTAGAACAAGATCCAAAACATATATTAGCATCTCATTTAATGGGACGAGTGGTGTATTTACTCGAAAAAGATCCAAAAAAATCTCTTACCTACTTAAAAAATCCAAGGGCATTGGGTTGGAGAGAAAAAAAGGTATACGCTCGTTGTTATTTTGAAATGAGAAAATGGAGAGAAGCGGAGAATTTACTCAGACCAATTGCGTATTCACCGTTTGCTGACGAATACGATCAAAGTTTTTATCTTAACTTACTTCTCAATCTTGGCTTTGATGAAAGGGCTAACGACTTTTTTCATTTCATCCAAAAACAATCTCAAAACGAATCGAAAATTGCAGAAGCGTATAGAATGTTACTCTCTTCCCGTGAAGGAAAAGATTTACTCTATCACTACTTTAAATTGCGATATTAGATTACGAAACGACGATATCGGTTTTGGCTTGGGTGTATTTCCACTCCACTGCCACACGAATCAATTTTTCGTTTTCTGTGATGCTCAGTTTGGATTTGATTCTGGAACGTAAGGTTTCAATTGTAGAAGGTGCAAGTCCCATATTGGCTGCAATTTCCTTCACAGGCATCCCTTCTCCAATCATAAGAAATACTTCCAACTCTCGATTGGACAATCGATCAATTGGATCCTTTTCGTCTTTTTGAGAAGCACGATACAAATGCCCAAGTAGTCTTGTCGCTTGGGAAGAACTTACAAAATAATCACCCTTTAGTACGGTGTGAATTGCTTCTACAATTTGTGTGGTTGTATCTTCTTTGAACACGTAACCCATAGCACCTAGTTTGAATGCACGATCCACAAAGGTATCGTCCGTCAACATACTGATGATGATGACGGCAATATTTGGAAAAGTTGTTCGAAGTTTCTTCAGAAGTTGTAAACCGTTTTGGTTTTGTTTGAGTTGGATATCAATCAAAACAAGTGTAGGTTGCATTTGTTCTATATCGTTAAAGGCTTTTTCAATATTATCTGCACTTCCAATACACGCTAAATCATCAGATTTAGCGATTAGGTTTTGTAATGCATCTACTACAAGAGGATGGTCATCAACGATATAGACTTGTTTTTTCATAACTTCCGGCTCTAAGATTCTTTTAACGCTGCAATCATCTCTTGCGTAGCTTTTTTACCATCACCAAACAACATCAAACAGTTATCAGCAATGAAGAGTGGATTGGGAACTCCCGCAAATCCAGCACTCAAACTTCTTTTGATCACAACTACCGTTTTTGCATTTCCAACATCCAAGATCGGCATACCAGCAATTGGTGATTTTGGATCTGTTTTTGCAAGTGGGTTCGTTACGTCATTAGCGCCATTAACGATTACAACATCAACATTTTCGAAAGTACTATTGATCTCGTCCATCTCTTTCAATCGATCATAAGGAATATCTGCTTCAGCGAGTAGTACGTTCATGTGACCAGGCATACGACCTGCTACTGGATGGATTGCAAAAGTAACATCGATTCCACGAGCCGTTAAGAGTTGGTATAAATCTCTTACTGTATGTTGTGCTTGTGCCACAGCCATACCATAACCTGGAACAATTACGACACTTCTTGCAACATCAAGTAACATTGCCACTTCTTCTGCACTCGTTGATTTGACTTTACCTGAGTAAAAATCGCCATCATCTTTCATTTCTGTAGCGACAGCCCCGAATCCACCAAAGAGAACATTCGTCAAACTTCGGTTCATCGCTTTACACATGATTTGTGTCAGAATGATTCCAGATGCTCCTACAAGTGATCCTGAAATGATAAGCACATTATTATTGAGAACAAATCCTGTTGCAGATGCCGCGATCCCTGAGTAAGAGTTAAGAAGGGAAATCACAACTGGCATATCAGCTCCCCCAATTGGAATCACAAGGAAAATTCCAAGTAGTAAACTCACACCACTTAAGATCCAATAAATAGACTCATCTGTTGGTTCCATACAACCATACACACCAAGTCCAACTGCAGTGAGTCCGACTAAGATCTTAACAAGTTGGTCACCTGGGTAACGAACTGCTTTTTCAGTGATAAAACCTTGTAACTTTCCGAAGGCGATAAAACTTCCAGAGAAAGTAATCCCACCTACGATGGCAGAGAAAACAATCGAAACAATTTCCTGGTAATTCACTGCTGTCGCATATTTTGGAATCGACAATTGTAATGCAGCACCTGCTACGAAAACAGAAGCAATACCACCGAATCCATTGAGAACTGCCACAAGTTGAGGCATCGCAGTCATTTGGATTTTGATTGCGAGGATAATTCCAATCACAGATCCAATGAGAACACCAACAGCGATCCATTCATAAGAAAGTATTTCCCTGTCAAAGAGTGTTGCGACAACGGCGATGAGCATCCCCAGTGCACCGAGTAGGTTTCCCCGAGTGGCTGTCTTTGGATGTGCTAATTGTTTGATACCAATGATGAATAGGATGGAAGCAACGAGGTAGGCTAAATTTAAAATGCTGATGAGTTCCATTATTTCGGTGCATCCTTTTTCTTGAACATTCCAAGCATTCTATGTGTAACGAGAAATCCGCCCACAACGTTGATGGTAGCAAAAATAACAGAGAGTAAGCCCAAAATTTTGGTGATATTGCTCTCTTGGATTCCAGCAGCATACAATGCACCGATGAGGGTGATGCCGGAAATGGCGTTCGAACCCGACATAAGTGGGGTGTGGAGGATGGGAGGGATTTTTGTGATGATTTCAAATCCCACGAAGATCGCTAAAACGAAAATCGTGACGGCTGTAACAAATATTTCCATAAACTAGTAGTAGTTATGGAAAAAATGGCCATTTTGGAAACAATATTTTCGGGAATTTTACGTAAACTAGGGCCTCGTCCAGACTTTTGAACCAAATGTCCTGGGTTTGGAATGTGTTACTTAAATCAAATTCAGTACCAAATCCTCAGATTCCCTAAAAATCAAACAACGATTTTGAATTTCCAAGGAGCAAAAACATAAATGTTCCGAGTGATCCTGTGTGGAATCTGAAAATTTCATTGGAACGAATGGGAAAGATCTCAAATTGTATCCAGAACTCTTCAGAAGAGATACATAATAATTGTTAACTTTATTTTCCAGCAATGTCATTTCTACAGGTGGAAGTTCTGGGTATGGAAGTACAAGAATTATCTGTGTAGAACAATCATGTTAAAACCAAAGGTTCTTTAGGAAAAATAGATTCGTTAATTGTTTTGACAGAATTATAGGAACCACTACCCTCTTTGGTGGTTCCTAAGATGAAATTCTATTTCTTCCTTTTCCTTTTTTTATACCAATGCCAAATCAGCTGGTACCACACCCGAGTTTCAAAAGATAAAGGACATGAAATTCCAATTTCCGAAAGTGAATCAGTGTTTGCAAGAAACGGTGTTTCTTGTTTTATCTCAAGTATCCCCTTCCAGATGGAATCGGAAAATTCACAGACCTATTTGGCTTCGGAAAAACAAATCGATTTCCAATTCATCGAGAACATTCGAACCAATTTAAAACTCAAGAATACAAACTCAAGACACATCAAACAAATATATGGAATTCCTAATTCTTGGCCGTATTTAAAAGAGTTAGAATCGTTTCGTTCTAACAAAACATTCGAACGATTCAAACGAATCGAAAACTTGAATGGGAACCCAACCGATAAAAAAACTTTGTCCAAATATGCTGAAATCGTCGATGCAGACACATTTTTTTATACAAATGACCAAACTTACTTAGATCATGAAATAGAAAACTGTGATACATACTATCAATTGAATTATGCAAAAAAAGAAATCGATGACATTAACTCACTTTTATTTGTATTCACATTAGGTGTCATTCCAGCATTACAATATGAAAATCATTATTTTGTCGTTTCCAAAAGAAAATCATTAGAACCGAATCCAGAAATAACGACATACAAATTTGGTTTTAGAAAAGTAATCTCTTGGCTTTTTTTACCGACATTCAATCTTTTTAATGAAGTTATACCGTATAACCAAGATTATAGATTTTTTGACCATTCTAAAGACCAGTTTTTGGATTCACTAGAAAACAAATACAGCAATCCACTACCAATCAAATATTTAAATCCGGTATATGGAGACATTAGAGGGGATATTTATCGATCAGACTCTGGTTTATTTGAAACAATGATTCCTGTAGATGTAAGGTTTGCCGTGCTAAGAGATGGAAAAGAAAAAGTAAGTTTTTATGATCCAGTCCGTGGTCTCTACAAAATCCAAGCGATCAAAGTTGATGAGAAAATTGAAGCAGATGTGGTCTCCAATGGACTTGAATTTACATTGAAGAGTTTCATTAAAACAAAGTTAGTTGATAAAATCCAAAGACAATTCCCTCAATCAAATATCAAACATGAATCTTTCACACCTGAATACCGAAACGGAACTTACACATTTTTACTAGAAATTGACAAACCAGAATCAGCTTACGAAAGTGCCAAGAAAGAATTGTTTATTTTCTCTTGTTTTAAATTAGAAGACCGGATCTTCATCCTTTCAAAATCGTTACCGAATGTATCCAATGAACCAATTTCACAACAACTTGCAGAATCAGAAATCTTAAGTTTTTATGCGATCACCAAATTCCGTGCCAAATATAAGGAACCCAAACCAATCAACTTGGAAGTCAGTATGAATGATGCAAAAGGTAAATCATTAACAGATGTAGAAGATGAAAATGACGAAGAGGAAGAAGATGATGAAGAGGATGATGAAGAAGAGGAATTACCTGGATCTATTACTTCAAGTGAAATAGATTTGAATGGATTATTTGCCTTGTTAAAAGCAAGAACTCATATTCCTAAGGGAAAACTAGATATCAAACCTGGTCGTTTTAAATTCAACCAGGCAAGGATGCGTTCTCCTAAAATCACTCGTTCCAAATTCAATATAAAACCTGGACGAAGTAAAAATTTTTCGAGACCAGCCAAATGGAGAAAGTAGGAAAGACATTTACCAACGAATTCACCTATCGACGCATCGTTGCATTCGTGTTAAATGTTGCTAAATCATTCACAAGCGTAGTCCCAGCATTACCTGAAATGACGGTTGAGGGAATTGTGATCGAATTCGGTGTCGGATATGCATTTACAGCTGGAATTGTGTTCGATGCAGTATTATCATAATGGATGACAGCAATAGCTCCTGCATTTTGTGCGAAGATTACTTTTTCTTGAAAATTACAAGTTCCTCTTCTGATAATAGCAATTTTTCCCGTGATTTCATTTTGAATCGCAGAACATCCATCAGCTGGAATCGTATGAGTAAGCTGCCCATTTACATTGTAAGTGTAATTTGGTCCAATTGGCCTAGATGGAATTGTTTGATTCAATCGATCATTATTTAAGTGACTAATTCCAAAGCTAATTCTCACAGTTTTGCTTTTTTGATTTTTTTGTCCCGTAATATCATAGTCCGTTTTTGCTACATAACTCGTGGCAGTTCCTGATATTTCACCAGTTGAAACATTAATGCTTAATCCTGCAGGTAAATTTGGAGTGACTGAGAAAGAAACTCCAGTGGAAGGTTGTAAACCAGTAGGCAAAATTGATTGTGATGTACCGGTTCCTATATCACCCACTGAATACGAGAAATCAACATTCACATCCGGTTGTTCATTGGAAGTATCTCTATCGGAACTTGTATTGGAAGGTACATTCAATAATGCGATTAAAGAACTTAAATCCTCTCCGTTCTTTGTATTGCAATTTCCGAATATAAAAAAACTCGTCAATATTATCCATATACTTTTTTTCATCTAGGCACCACCTAGCATAGTAAAGTGTAAAGTTACCAATTTTTTCAAGACTTTTGATTTGATGTTTCTGAACTCAGAACGTTTGTTATGGTTTAAATCAATTTTTAGAACGTTTTTAGCGGTATTTTACAAATTTTTTCAAAAACTAAGGATTATCTTAATTTGAGCTGCTTATTTAAAATGAAATTGTATTCCAATCATTCATATTTGATGAGAAATGCATCGTATGTTCCAAGTTTGTTTTGGCCATCAAAACTACCGGTTGTAAATCCTGTGACATACAAAACACCGAAACGATCCGAGGAAATCCCTCGTCCCGTCAAATCAATGGATGTATTCCCTGATAATCGAATCCATTCTAAATTTCCATTTGCATCATATTTCGATAAATACGCATCATTATTTCCTAATTTGCTCACACCTAATAAGTTACCATTTGTTTTACCAAAACAATAAATATGACCGGAATTATCTGCGGAAAGGCCACTTACAAGTGTGACACTTGAACCACCCCCACCTAACAGTTTTGTCCAAATTTTATCTCCAAAAACATTCAAACGAGTTAAAAATTGAACTGAAGCTCCATCTATGGTATTTCCTTCCAAATTACCATTGGTGTCACCTGAGACGTAAATAGATCCTCTTTGGTCAACAGACATAGTTCGAATTTGGGTTGCAAAACCTGTTCCACCTATCAATTGTACCCATTTCAAATTACCATTTAAATCAAATGATACGATATATGAATCAGTGATGGAGCCAGGAGGAGTTTTATTAAAAAATTGAGCTGTTGCACTAATTTGCCCAGACACAATTAAAGACTGAGTTGTGGCTTCATACTGAATGCTTTGCCCATAGGAATTAATCCCACTGCTATCAAAAAGTTTAGTCCAAACTAAATCTCCTACAGGATTATATTTAAAGATGAAAGTATTTCGTGCACCTGCCGCAGATTGACCATTTAGCAGTTGTTCTTCTGTGTTTCCGGTAATGTATACATTTCCCCATGGGTCAGATGTGACTCCATATCCCAATGTTTCCCCACCAGTAGGGACAACTCTTGTCCAAAGAATCACTCCAGAACTATTAACTTTGATTAACAATGAACCAGCTCCAATTGATCCAAGTTCATTGAATGGAGTATTGGCAGATCCTATCAGGTATAAATTACCAAATATATCGATATGAGACAACTCCACATAAGTCGAACTTGTAACAGTGCTACCTGTCTGTTTTGCCCAAATCAATTGGCCATCTGGTTTGAATTTTGCAATCAGAAGATCGTTCTCTAAAGTGGGTGATATTTTGGTTTGTCCAAAAATAGATCCAGTGGTAGTTCCTACCATGTATACATTTCCACTTCGTTCTACTGCAGTTGAATTTCCAAATGTTTGGAAAGTACCGGATTGACCAAAAATTTTGGTCCACTGTTTATTACCTTGATTGTTTTGTGGTAGCTCAATACAATCCAAACCATTCAATATGCATTTTAAAATCTGTGTTTCCAAAAATGATTTTGATTGGAGATCAGCAGGATTATTCAATACGGATGGTTTACATTGAAATATAAAACTAATAAGGATAAAAGAATAGAATATGGAAATATACATTCTTATCATTCTCTGTCATTCCATGCTTAAATCTAGTCAGTTTTAAGAATATAACTTCTCAATTACTTACAAGTAACAAAATCTACCATTTTACTTCGGAATCCCTAAAACATTCGCCGTGATTTCAGGTAAACATCTGCCAGAAATATGGGCAGCATCTTGGTAATAATCACACTGCACTTTGCCTGATTCATTCAAATCCACAAAACGGATTTGTTTTTCATTTGCTATTGTTTCTATTTTTTGTTTCCATTTCGGATAAAAAGTAGCCGTGTCATAAAAATCATTTAGCTCTTTGTGAACTTTCGGAATCCATAAGATCACTTTGATATTATTTTTTTGGCAGCGGTCAATGATGTGAGATAAAAATTGGAAGTTGTTATCATTTTCCGTATAATTTCCATAAAATTCTTTTTTTAAAACATCCACTAACATAGATACTTTGATGTACTTGTCTGTATCATTAGAAGGAAAATTTTTAAAATCATTGAATTGATCAGGTTTATAAGGGGCTTCTTCTCTGTTTGCTTTTGTATCGAATGCGGCAGCAAATGGATCCACTGATCCAGCATTAGCTGGGAGAAATGTTTTTAACATTTCCATATTTTTATCTTTGGTTCCAAGTACATTGGCAGAAATCGCCTTAGTAGAGATTTTATAACGACTCAATGCAAATAATCGGGAAAAGAAAAATTCGTGAGCAAACTCTTTTGGTAACTCATCGAAATGTGCCAAAGCAAATTCTAAAGGCATACCTTCTAACAAAGTAATATGATAGAAACGATTATTTTTATTAAACGAAAAGGCTGATACTTCTAAAAAAACTATATCTGGTTTGTAGTTTTGTTCTAACAATTGATTGAATCGAGTATAATAAACCAAGGGATTGGATCCTGGTGCAGCATAAGTATAAATTTTATACTTTTCTAATTCTTTTTTCTGTTGTGATGATATAAATTCTGAATTTTGAAAGTAAGGCAATGATGCATATTGATAAAAATTCATCGAACGAGAAGTGCCAAATGCCCAAATTTTCTTTTTATCTTGGTATTTTACATTTCCTAAATAATCCGCACTCAAATTTTTAAGAGATTCAACATATGGATTTCCAACCTCTTCACCTATTAGGAAAGTTTTTATAGGAGGAATCAAGACCAATTTATCGATGGAAAAAAAGAGTAAAAATAAATATAAAATTCGGAATTTTCTAAGCTTCATGTGTCCGACCTAAAATTGAAAGTATATAAACTGAGTTGAATTTGATGACAATGTGAGAACCAAAATCCCACAAACGATTGCTAAACTTGGTAAAAATAGTTTTCGATATTGAAACTGAATTGCGACATTACGTTGAAAATATTCGTATGTATGGAGTAAAAATCCAACTGCTATCAATCGATATAACTTTGGAATCTCGGCAATATCGATACCTGATTGATTGTATATATTCTGGTAAATTGATTGAAAATCTTGGATTTTTTCAATTCTAAAAAATAACCAAGCAAAACACACCAAATGAAATACTACTAATCCTTTTATGATTCTGATAAGATAAGAAGAAGATTCTTTGTGCGGTTTGGAAATAATTCTTTCGAAGATCAAATAAAAACCATGAAGGGCACCCCATACTAAAAAAGTATAATTAGCACCATGCCATAAACCACCTAATACCATCGTGATCACTAAATTAAAATAAGTTCTCAAATTACCGAATCGATTTCCACCTAACGAAATGTATAGGTAGTCACGTAACCATTGAGAAAGTGTGATATGCCATCTTTGCCAAAACTCCTTAAGAGAAGTGGAAAAATATGGTGCATTGAAGTTTACAGGAATGTCATAACCCAGAAGTAATGCCAATCCTCTCGCAATATCACAATACCCAGAAAAATCGCAATAGATTTGAATCGCAAATCCATATACGGACAGTAGAGCGCTTAGGCCACTGTATGTTTCGGGATGGCTAAAAAATGGTTCGATGACAGGCGAAATATTATCAGCGATGATGACTTTCTTCAACACTCCTAGTAATATGAGATATCCGCCAGCATTGAATGGTAACTCGAGAAATCGTTTTTTGCTATGTAACTGTTTAAAAAAATCAGTATGCCTCATGATTGGTCCCGCAATCAACTGAGGGAAAAACATAATAAAAATAGTAAAATCAACTGCTGAAACTACAGATTGAATTTTCCCTCTGTATACATCGATTTGAAATGCAAGGATCTGAAATGTATAAAAACTAATTGCTAATGGTAAAACAATATTAGGGATAACGGATGTTACTTCTGAGATTTGTTGGAATCCAAAGATGTCCTGGATGACATTTACTAAGAAGTAAAAATACTTAAAAAAGACTAAGTTTAGTAAATTTAGGACAATGATCCCAGTAATTTGGATTTTGTTAAATTGATAACGAAAGAATTTATAAAATAAATAATTGAGAAGTACAACTAGAACAAAGTGGCATAAAAACAAGAGATCCAACAAGGATTGTCAATTTTTGAATTTTTGAGTTAACTTGCCAATAAATGGTGTAAAGGAAGACAAAAAATACGACAAAAACGAAAGAGTTAAATAACACAGAAATATCCTAATATTTAGTTAATACTCTAGATACGCTGACCTCGAGTAAATACATTTTATCATCTAGGTAAAAAATCGATCCATGGAATACGTGTTCGAAAATGCTCTAATGTTTTATCTGAAAGTTTTTGATACCCTCTCTCTGTTAGATGGTCCCCATCCAATAAGTCAGAACTTTTGATCCAAGTTTCTGGATCCAATCTTGGAACAAACTGAACCCTTTCCTTCATTAAAACATTCAGCCTTGATGCGGCTTCCATAGGCCAAGGTAATTCAACATACCAAATATTGATCGCAAGAATCTGATCACATCTAGTCTGGAGGTGTGTGAGAGCACGAATTTGATTTTGCACTGTAAATTCTAATTCAGATTGTTGTGGTGTAAAATTCCCTAGATAATCGTTCACACCCCCGTTGTATATACAGGCATTATATCTAGATTGGTCATTTTCAATTGCAAATAAGATATCAGTCGTTTTTCGAACGGGAAAAGCATTTTTAATCACAACAAATGGTTTTAGTTGTTCTTCTGCTGGCCATAAAGCCATAATACTATCACCAAACATCCCTAAAGTTGGTCGAACAAGGCTCAATAAAAGTGTTTCGTTGCGATTTTTTGAGTGATCACAATGGATAAGAAAGAAAAAAAGAAAGATGAATTTATATCTGCGCATGTTTCCTTTCTCATCTAATCAAACAAATTTCTTAGACAGAGCTGGATCCGGAATTCCCATTTCTAAAAATCCTTTTGCTCTTAAAATACAAGAATCACATTTTCCACAAGGTTTCCCAACAACAGGATCATAACAAGAATGCGTTAGGTGGAGAGGTGCGTTTACATGAATTCCCAGCTCGATAATTTCTTTTTTCCCGAGATGAAGTAGGGGTGTTTTAATTTGGATGGAATCCCCAATACCACTTACCCCTTTTTTGGTTCCGAGATTTGCCATCTTTTGAAAGGACTCGATAAACTCAGGCCGACAATCGGGATACCCAGAATAATCTAAAGCATTCACTCCAATGTAAATGGAATCATACCCATGTCCTTCCGCGAGCGACAAAGCAAACGATAAAAACAAAATATTACGACCCGGTACATAGGTATTCGGAATTTCCTTATCATTACCACTAAACAGTGATTTGGCGTTTTTTCTCACTTTGATCTTTTTTTCGGTGAGAGAACTTCCTAAAAAAAATCCTGGATCCAATTTTTGGATCACATGTTTGACTCCGAGTTCTTTTGCTATTTTTTTACTTTTGATGAGTTCAATTTTATGTTTTTGGGAATAATCGAACGAAAGTGCGAGGATTGGTAGTTTTTTGTTTTTGGGGAATCCAAATTCCTTTGCTGCAACATAAAGACAAGTAGTAGAGTCTAGTCCACCTGACAACAGTACGACGGCACCTTTTTTTTCAGATTGGGATTTGTTTGTGGAATCCGAAACGGAGACCATTTATTTTTTTGGCCCTCTATACACACAAGAACTTGTGCAAGTTTCGTAGAGAGTGATTTTATCGAGTAGTGGAAGTTTTGGTTTGAGTTGGTTCCAAAGCCAAACCGCAATGTTTTCACTTGTGGGATTTTCTAGGCCAGGCACATCATTTAATACATAATGATCCAAATGTTCGTCTAAGATTGGTTTGACGATGGATTTCAGTTCGCCAAAGTCCATAATCCATCCAGTATGAGGATCGATTTCACCCTTTAGATACACGGCAAAACGAAAACTATGTCCGTGCATTCGTTTGCATTTATGTCCTTCTGGGACATTTGGTAAAAAATGAGCAGCTTCAAAACCAAAGGTTTTGGAAAGTTCGATCTCTTCCATCACTCTTCCGTTGCGTATTCCGTAAAGAGTGACTTTTGGTTTCCCGCATGGTCTTGGAATTCTACTGGGTAATTAGATGTAAAACACGCATCACAAAAACCACCACCTTTATGACCTTCCACTGCCTTATGCATTGTATCCAATGTTAAATAGGCAAGTGAATCCACACGAAGGTACTTTTGAATTTCTTCAATTGTATGTGTAGATGCGATGAGTTCTTTGTGAGTTGGAATATCAATTCCATAATAACATGGGGCAACGGTTGGTGGTGCCGATACGCGGAAATGGATTTCTTTGGCACCAGCATTCCGGATCATTTTGATGATCTTACGGCTAGTGGTCCCACGCATTACCGAGTCGTCAATGATGACAACACGTTTCCCATTCACAACTTCCTTTACCACATTGTATTTAATCTTGGCACCGAAGTCGCGGATCTTTTGGTCTGGTTCAATGAAGGTTCGACCAATGTAATGGGAACGAACAAGTCCACTTTGGTAAGGAATGCCTGACTCTTCACTGTACCCAAGAGCTGCAATATTAGCAGAATCCGGCACTGGTATGATGACATCTGCTTCCACTGGCATAACACGTGCAAGCTGGCGACCAAGAGACTTTCTTACTTTATAAACCGACTCTTCAAAGATATACGAATCAGGTCTTGCAAAGTAGATGTATTCAAAAATACAAAGGCTAGGTTTTGCTTTTGGGAATGGATAAAGCGACCTCATTCCAGTATGGTCAATCACAACCATCTCACCAGGTTCCACATCCCGAACATATTCCGTTTCGGTAATGTCAAACGCACAAGTTTCCGATGCGAACACAATTGCTCCGTCAGAACGTTTCCCCATCACAAGAGGGCGAAATCCATTCGGATCACGAACGGCAATCAGGTATCTTGGAGTTAAAACTAACAAAGAATAGGCCCCTCGCACTTGTGCAAGAGATTCACAGAGAGCTTCAAGAAGGTCTGTTTTATGGCTTTTCGCCATTAAGTGGACAATCACTTCGGAATCGATAGTGGTTTGGAAGATCGATCCGTCTCTTTCGAGCTTATTTCGAATGTCCCAAGAGTTGACTAAGTTTCCATTATGGGCAAGTGCCACAGGACCCAAGTGAGATTCCACGCGGATCGGCTGTGCATTCCGAAGAAAACTCGCTCCCGTTGTGGAATACCGGTTGTGGCCAATGGCCGAATCCCCAATGAGCTCTTTGATCTTCGGTTGGGTGAAGATATTTGCCACAAGACCCATATTGGCATACCGGTATAAGTGTGATCCATCGGTTGAGACAATCCCACTGGACTCCTGGCCACGGTGTTGCATCGAGTACAAACCTAGGTAGGTAAAATTAGCAGCTTCCTTGCTATTGTAGATGCCGAATATGGCACATTCTTCTTTTGGTTTGTCAGATTGGAGAATCATTGTTAGAATGACAATTGCAGTATTTCCAAAATCCCAATTAGATGCAAATCAATTCCAACTATATTCTCGTCGATACAGCAAAAGCGTTAGATTTGGCCCTGATCAATCTAAGACAGTCCAAAATCATGTCGATTGACACAGAGTCTTCGGGTTATTACACATATTACCCCAAAGTTTGTCTCATTCAGATCAATTCCAATGGCAAAAACTACCTAATTGACCCACTAAAGATCACAAATTTGTCAGCTTTGGGTCCATTGTTTGAAGATCCCAATATTCTGAAAATCTTCCATTCTGCACAAGATGACATCAAAGCCCTCAAACGCGACTTTGGGTTCAAATTTGTGAACACGGCAGATACAATGATCAGTTCTCGTTTATTGTCTTTAGAACAAAGTTCGTTATCATTTGTCGTGGAACATTACCACAAAGTGACTCTCTCCAAAGTGGAACAAAAGTCGAATTGGGAAATCCGTCCCTTACAAAAACAACAACTTAAATATGCTGCTCTCGACACTGCCTATTTAGAATCCATTTGGTTAAAAATGGAAGAGGAACTCAAACGAAGGACATTATACGAAGAAGCAAAGTCAGAATTTGAATTCATTGCTTCTGAAGATTACGTGGCGAAGGAAGGAGAAGGATTTTCTCTTGGAAAATTTCCAGACATCCTCAACTTCACACCACTCGAACGAAGGAAAATTTTAGAACTCCTTCGTTACCGAGATGAAAAAGCAAAACGAATTAATAAAGCAAGTTTTCGTGTCTTTAATAATGATCGATTGTCACAAGCGGTTAAGGGACATCCAAACGAAGAAAAATGTGTGGAATGGTTTGGAAAAAAAGATGGAACCGAAATTTTCAAACTTTTGACAGCTGAATACAATGATCCTATTGATACTTCTGAACTATCAAAACGACATGGTGAAGACTTAAACGAAGACGAAAATCATAAATTCGAAAATGCTAAAAAATGGCGTCTCCGCATTATGCGTGCTAGACGAATGGAACATTCACTTCTACCTTCGAATAAACAACTCATCACAATTCTAAAAGCCGCTCCTAAAGATTTAGAAGAGTTAAAAGCCCTTCATGTGTTTTCCGATTGGAAAGTACAAAACTATGGCCCAAGTTTACTCGCTGCCATCCAAGGACTTCCTTTTGATTCGATGATCAACCGTTTGGTGGCGATTCGTTCCAAAGAAGCATTTGTTGCCAAACGTAGGAAAAAACAAAACCAAAACTCGAAAGACGAGGGTTGATGTTACCCTACGAGTCCTTTGTCGAAAAACTTTCAAGGGACTTTGATTCGATCCCAGAGACATCGGAAATTAAATCCGGTGTCATTTTCCCTTTGTTTGGTTCGAACACAACCGCCGAGGGGATCATCCTCACTGAACGTGCTAAACACTTAAAATCCCACCCTGGTCAAATTTCGTTTCCAGGTGGTGTGATGGAAACATCAGATTCCAATTTGCTTGTCACTGCTCTACGGGAATGGGAAGAAGAGATGGGTGTCAAACAAACCACTCTTGATGTACTCGGCAAATTAGAAGGACTCCACACACGCACGGGGTTTCATATCACTCCCTTTTTAGCGAAATACAATGGGGATTTTTCTTTTTCCAAAAACGTAGATGAGGTGGAACGAGTGATCCTCCTTCCCTTTTCAGAACTTTGGATAAAACCTTTTTATGCAATTGAGATTCCCAATCGAGAACCAAAACATTTTGCATATTATTTTGATTTGCCAGATGGACTTTTGTGGGGAGCAACCTGTGAAATGATCCTTCGTTTTTTGAAAGCCCATTCTTCCTTTGACCGAACACCCAAATTAGTCAAACCGAACCTGGCAAAACCTCCTTTTTTAGATCCCAAATCCCTCTAAGGTCATTTCTCGTTTTCGCCGATGATGTACAGGTGCAAAAACGAAAAGGTAAGAATTCAAAAAATTTACAGACTCATCCATCGGGAAGGTTGGTTGTATTATTACTTTTTTTGTTTTTTTCCTATTCATATTCCATTGATCCTCAAGTCTCAAATAACAAACGCTATGTGTTTATTTTAGATGCAAGTGGTTCCATGTCCGAAAAATGGGATGGCAAAACACGAATGGCCGTCGCCAAAGAAAAACTCATTCAAGTTTTAAGTGGACTGCCTAAAGATGCAAGTGTAGGTCTTGTGGCGTATGGAAATCGAATTGCCGGTTGCCAATCGGCAAGATTGTATCACCCCATCCAAAGAGGAGGAGCATCCGTTGTGAGCCAAAAACTTGCCACGATTGTCCCTGCCGGCTCTACTCCTATCGCACAAACCTTGCAAGTCGTAGGCGAATACTTGTTAAATGACCAAATTGAAACTGAAATTATTTTTATCTCCGATGGAGTTGAAAGTTGTGAAGGAGATCCGAAATCTGTTTTGTACAATTGGCGCCAATCAGGAAAAAAATTTCGCCTCCAGATCCTTGGCATCGACATTGATCCGAAGGGAGAAGAAGATTTAAAACGCCTATCCATTTTAGGAGAAGGAAATTATTTTCCATTAAAAGGACCAGAAGACTACGACCGTTCTTTCCGAAAGATATTTTCCCATTTGCAAACCACAGAAACAAATGGAAACTTCACAAACATTCCTTTAACACTACCAATAGATTCCTCACTCCCAACAACTCCAAACACTGGTAAAATCCAAATCGTCAATATCTTACCGTATGAAGATGGATCCGAAAATGGGTATATCGTAAATTATGAATATTCTGCAACCCAACCTACTGAATACATGATCCAATTTTATCTCTACCCTGCGGATGAAAAACACAGGAGTTTTCCCATCCCTCCACTTCGGGAAAGGCGAATGGGAGACCTCGTTAGCCAAAAAATCGAATTGAAGTTGGGCAAAGAAGGAAAAGGAAAATTTGTGGTCCCCTTACCTCCTGGAAAACGAATGAAATCATCCCTCGAACTCTGGGATATGACAGGGGTTCCCAAAATTATTGCCCTATCAGAAGAAAAACCCATTCACGATAAATCCAATTTTGACCGAAATGAAAAGTAATGAGACAGAATTCTAATATTCGGAAGTGTTTTGTTCTGGGAATTGTATGCCTTTTCTGTTTGGGATTGGGAGTTTTCCATCCCCTTCTCGCTGAACGTTCCACCCAATCTGTTTTTGCCAAAGAAAGGGACAAACAAGCAGACCTTCTCTACCAAAAAGCAAAAGAATTTTTAGAAGACCGTAACCATTACCAATCAGTCGAAACTTGCAAAAGTTTTTTGATTTTGTACCCTGGGCATCCCAAAACGAGAGAGGTTCGAAAAACCTTAAGTGCCAATTACCGAATGACTGGGGACACTTTGGCTCTCGCAGAGAATGAACTCAAAATCTACAAAGAATTTCCCAATACAGAAGAAGGTTTAGAATCATATTTATTGTCTGGGAAAGCCTATGTGCGTATGGGCAGAGAAGACAAAGCGTATCAGATTTTTCAGGACATTATCAAAAATACGTATTCGAGTAAAATTGCCCAAGAAGCAGAATTAGAACTGACTCAGATGGAAATTTTAGGAGAGAGTAAAAATAAGTAATTTTTACGAAAATATTGCCCTAGGGATCTCCGATAATAAACTAGGCACGTTGAGCAAAAAGGGTCCAGAGATTTAAGAATGTCGTTTTTTCAAATGGTTACTTTCCCAGCGAACTCCTACATCATTGTAGAGGGGAAAAAGGATGCGAACAATTTCTATATCATCCGTGAGGGGAAGGTACGTGTCACTCGTGAGACAGCTGTTGTTGGTGAGGACCCCAATCAGGTTTTAGGACCCGGTGACTTTTTTGGTGTTGTGGCTGCAATGAGCCAACACCCACAGATCGAATCTGCTACTTCCCTTACCAATGTATCTTTAATCTCTGTTAGTTACGACCAATTTGGAACTCTCATCCAAAAATCAACTGCAGTTGCGATGAATATCATTCGTTTCTTCTCCATGAAGTTACGACAATTTGATACAACAATTACCAGGTTATCCTTTCGAAATGCTGTTGAAGAAGATCCAAACGAACTTTTTAAAATTGGGGAATATTATTTCCAACAGCAAAATACATCACACGCAACCTTTGCTTACCAAAGTTATTTAAAACACCTTCCCAATGGTCAATTTGTTCCGCAGGCAAAACTGCGATTACAAACCATAAACCAACCTTTCCAATCAGCTCCCATTGATTATACAAAGTTCAATCGAAATTACAAAGACAGTGAAATGATCTTTTGTGAACATGAGCCTGGTAAAGAACTCTTCATCTTACAAAGTGGAAAGGTTAAAATTTCAAAAATCGTAAACCAAAACGAAGTGATGCTCGCGGTGCTTCAGGCCGGGGACATTTTTGGTGAGATGGCAATCTTAGATAATAAACCACGTTCTGCTTCGGCAGTGGCTGCGGGTGATGTGGAACTTCTTGCCATTAACAAAGCCAACTTCGAAGGCATGGTAAAAGCGCAACCACAACTTGCGACCCGACTCATCACACTTTTGTCCGAACGGATTTGGATTGCTTACAAACAATTAGCAAACCTTCTCCTCAAAGACCCACAAGGTCGAATTGTGGACACACTCATGACCCTCGCAGAAAAAAATCGAATCAAAGTGGCGCCGAAACAAGCCTATAATTTTGAGATTGGAACCAAAGACCTTCTGAAGATGGTGGGACTCACTGATCCGAAGGACGAACTAATCATATCCGATATCATGAAAAATAATAAATTTATTCGAATGGATATGGGAAAAATTGTTTGTTCCGACATGGCAGAATTAGAAAAACTCGTCCAATTCTATCATAAAAAGGCTAATATGGAGAATAAGCTCAAGAAGTTGAAATAACTTCTTGCCAAACGATTTCTCCTGACCTATGTTAGAGGCCAAAGAAATATGAGCGATAAGATATTAGTGGAAGAAAAGGGAAACACGATCCGTGTTCGCTTTATGGACCAAATCCTAGATGGAAATGCACCCGAGTTGCGGGAAATTTTAGCGGAGATTTTGGAAAAGAATGTCCAAGAAATTTATTTGGATTTGGAGAAGGTTGTCATCGTGAGTTCCCTCGGGATCTCTCGTCTCCTTTCGTTTAAGAACAAAGCTGACGAAAAGAAAATGACAGTTAAAATTGTAAACATCCAAGACAAGTTAAGAGAAACTCTGAAAAAATTGATGTTAGATCAGTTTTTTGGAATTTAATTCACAACAACAATCCACTCTTTTTTAAAACCCCACTCGGTATTCCAAACACATCTCATCGTTTGGAATTCCATTGGGGAAGTTTGCGTTTTTAGCAACTTCTTAACGATTCACTTCACATTTTGAATTGATTTTCTTACTGTTTCCTTTTTGATTCAATCCCTATGTCCAGACGCGTTCAGAAACTTTTATACCGGATACAACTTACACACCTCACCAAAGGTTTGAATGATGAAACTGCCCGCGCGTTACGAGTAAATGCGACATTCCAAGTGGTAATGTTTTTATTACCAACTCTTCTTATTCCCGTCATCATCTTTACGGAACCTAAAGAGACTCATCTCACATCTTTTATTTCTTACTTTTTACTCGTGATTCCTCTAGGTATTGCTCGTATTTTACTCTATCGAGGTAAATTTACTCTGAGTGCTATCATCACTTTGTTAACTAGTAATTTTCATATTCTATCACTAACTTATTTCCAAGCAGATGATCCCGCACCCTTGGGATTTTTACTTTTTTCAATTATCCCCTTTATCATGATTCCGAGAAAAAACAAATACATTCGTATTTTCTTTGTTAGCTTGTCTTCATTTTTATTTTTAGGTTCAATGTATTATTATAGAGTCATGGGTGGAGAGGGACTCTATGGTCCACCAAAATGGATTGTGCCTGCTGATTATCTAATGCCTCCACTCGTTATGGTTGTTTACTTTTTTATACTTTTAATCAATCAATTTGTAAAAGCAGTAAACAAAGCAGAAGACAAACTCATTGCAGAAAATCATAAATCTGAAAGTTTATTGTTAAATATTTTACCAATGGATGTCGCACGAGAATTAAAACAAAATGGTGTGAGTAAACCAAAACATTTTAAGTCTGCCACTGTTTGTTTTACTGATTTTGAAGGATTTACTAAAATTGCAGAGACATTAACACCGACAGAACTTGTAGAAGAATTGGATCGATGTTTTTCCTATTTTGATAGCCTTATGGAACGCCACAATTTGGAAAAACTCAAAACCATAGGAGATAGTTATATGTTTGTTGGTGGAATTCCAAAACCAAACAAAACACATGCTGTTGATTCTGTCCTTGCCGCACTTGAAATCCAAGCCTTTATGAACCAAATGAAGGAAATCAAAGAAGGACAAGGATTACCTTATTGGCAACTTCGACTTGGAATCCATTCAGGAGAACTCATCGCTGGTGTGATTGGCGATAAGAAATTCGCATACGACGTATGGAGTGATACAGTCAATACGGCAAGTCGGTGTGAATCTTCTGGAATGACTGGAAAAATCAACATTTCAGCTGAAACCTATACTTTGGTGAAGGATTTTTTCCAGTGTGAATACCGAGGAGAAATTCCAGCAAAACACAAAGGTCAAATCCAAATGTATTTTGTCGAAGGATTACTTCCCGAATTACAAAGGGAAGGGCATTCCAAAATTCCGAATCAAGAATTTTTCAATCGATACAAAGCACTCGGAGATAAACCCTAAGATTAGTTCTTTTCTCTTAGGATTTACCTATGTGGACTGTGTTTAAAAACCTTGTGCTTTTAAATCTGCTTCCATCATAATTTTCACAAGTTCTTTGAACTTTACTTTTGGTTCCCAACCTAATTGGCGTTTTGCTTTCTCAGGATTTCCAATGAGTAGTTCTACTTCGGTTGGTCGGTAGTACTTTGGATCAATTTTGACAAGGACTTGGCCAGTTTTTTTGTCCTTTCCAATTTCGTTATCTTCCTTTCCTTCCCAAACCACTTCATACCCAGCAATTTTGTAAGACTCTTCAATGAATTCACGAACTGTGTGAGTTTCATTGGTAGCCACAACATAATCATCTGGTTTCTCTTTTTGTAACATCATCCACATCATTTCAACGTAGTCAGGAGCATATCCCCAGTCACGTTTTGAATCAATATTACCCATCGTAATGAAAGGGAGTTTGCCAGCTTTCACTGCAGAAACTCCAAGAGTGATTTTTCTTGTAACAAATGTTTCTCCACGTCTTGGAGATTCATGATTGAATAAAATTCCATTCGATGCGTGCAAATTGTACGCTTCTCTGTAATTCACAACTGCCCAATACGCATATAATTTGGCGACTGCATATGGGGATCTTGGATAAAATGGTGTTTTTTCTGTCTGTGGAACTTCTTGGACAAGTCCATATAATTCAGATGTGGATGCTTGGTAGAATCTTGAGTTAATGCCTGTTTGTTTGATAGCATCTAAAATTCTTAATGTTCCAACCGCATCTACTTCTGCTGTGTATTCAGGTACTTCGAAAGACACTTGAACATGAGATTGAGCAGCTAAATTGTATATTTCCGATGGTTGGATTTTTTCAAGAATACGATTGAGATTGGAAGAATCAGTGAGATCCCCATAATGTAAATGGAGTTTTGGGTTTCCATGAAGGTGTTCAATGCGGTTTCGATTGAATAAACTCGTTCTGCGGACGATACCATGGACTTCGTATCCTTTTTGTAAGAGGAGTTCTGCTAAGTAGGAACCATCTTGGCCTGTGATTCCTGTGATAAGTGCTTTTTTCATAGATCAGTGAACAGTTTTTCAAAATTCTTTCGAAAGAAAAGGAAAAATGGAGAAAGTCTGGCGAATAATCCCAAATTTCCCACCAAAACAAACCATGTTCCCTTCGGTTTTGGGGGATACGGAACAAAACTTCCAACAAATTTGATAGGGTTTCTGTGAAATGGGCAGGATGGGAAACAAAACTGCCCAAAATGAGGACTGGTTCAAAACAAGTCTTCGATGATTTTGGCTTTTTTCGTTGTGAGTAAAAAAGGTCGTCCAAAGGAATTGGTAAGTTCTGCCTCTGGGTCCACTCCACTTGCTTTGTAAATGGTTGCGATGAGATCCCTTAGATGCACGGCTTCATTTGGTTTTGTTGGTTTGGCACCCAGTTCATCTGTTTCTCCAAACACAAATCCTTTCTCAATGGGACCACCTCCCAAAAGAGTGGACCACACTTTGGGATGGTGATCACGTCCATCCCTCGATCCAACATCTGGTGTACGTCCAAACTCACTTGTTAAAACAAATAACGTTTGTTTGATGAGGCCGGTTTGGTTTAGGTCTTCGAGAAGAGCTGCAATTCCCATATCAGTATCTTTCATAATTTTTGTGATTTGAGCTTTGTTACCTGTATGGGTATCCCAACCTCCAATCGAAATATGGATGAAGGGAACTTCTTGTTTGGCGAGGCGTTTCGCAAGTAACATTGCCTTTCCTTGCCAGGTGGTTCCGTAACGGGCTTTTGTTTTTTCGTCCTCTAAACTAATTCGAAAACTATCAATGTCTTTTGAATTTCGAAATTCTTCTGCTGCCATTAACATTTTTTTCCAATGTTTTGTTTCCTTCGATGGATATGTTTTTGAAAATTCATCGTTCATAAAGGAAACTAAGTCTTTTCTTCTTAAAAGCCTTTCATCAGAAAATTTACCATACGAAGGATTAAGATGTTGGATGGGTTCATCCACATTCCCCACATGATAACCAGAATAGTTGATTCCTAAAAATCCAGAATTTCCATTTTTGCCACCTCTCCCACCAATCGACACATAACTTGGAAAATACGAAGATTTAACTTTTGATTTTTTGGCATAGGCAATCACAGATCCAAAATGAGGAATGTCGGGAAATCCCATCGCTTCTGTCATTCGGTAACCAGTTCCAAGTAACATTTGTGCAAATCCATGATCTCCATCTTCACTCCAAGTAGAGCGAATGATACCTATCGAATGGAGTTGTTTTGCAGTGAGAGAAAACGGTTCGAGTAAGGAAAGGCCGGAGATACTAGAAGGTACTTTGCCAAAAGCACTATTTGGTTTTGGATCCAAGGTATCCACATGGCTCATCCCTCCCATCATCTCTATAAAGATAACTGATTTTACCTTTGATGGCAGTGTGATGGATTCAGGTTCTTTTTCATCTTCATCAGCACGAAGAGAAACAAATGGATTTTGGGAAAAAAGAAACGATCCCATTCCAAGACTCAACATTGTTTTATTTAAAAATTCTTTGCGATCCATTATGGTTCCTTAATTGATATGTTGGAATTCTTGACTATTTAAAAGAGCCCAAAAGAGATCTTGTAATAAATCTTTGTCAAAGACTGTATCAGGTTTTGTTTGGTAGGTTTTGATTTTTTCAATTTCCCCTTTTGTTGGAAAACGTCCTAACAATCGAAAGTACAAATTTTGAATCACTAGATTCATCGATTTGGACTGATCAAATTCGGCCTTTACAAGGGATGGGTTATTGCCAAAATCCCAAACTAATTTGCCAACCACTCGTCCATTCATTAAAGTTAACATCTGTTCGATTGTGAGTTCAGAAATGTCATCCGATATATCTACTCTTTGACCAGAACCAAATACAGCAAGGATGGAATGATACGGTGCAGGCCTTTCGACTTCCACTGCGTTTGAAATTTCTTTTGGGTTGTCTAAAGGAATTCGAATGGTACCTACTCCTGTTAAATCATATGGTTTTTGGCCCATGAGATTGGTAAAAAAGGAAAGATTTCGTTCTCTGATGTTCCCTACTTTTTGTAAGTCAGAAACTCGTATAAGAGAGTTAAGGAGTTGGTCACTGTCCAAACGTTTTGGAGTAAAAAATTGGATTGGATCATCCTTTCCCGATTGGTTTGTGACACTACGCATGTAAGCATTGGAAGTAACGATGTACAATACCAATTCTTTTAGTTGTAGTTTGTTTGCTAAAAAGTATGAGTCCAAATGGTTTAGAATCTCTTCTCCTTGGACCACTGTATCTTCATTCCAATCATCAAGTGGTGTAAAAAAACTCCATCCCATAAGTTCAGTCCAAATACGGTTAATGATTACCTTTCGGAACCTGTCATTCGATTTGTCGGTTAACCATGACGCAAAAACCTTTCTTCTATCCTCACCTGGTTTTAGCTTTGCTTCCTTACCATCTAAAAACTTAGGTCTTACCAGATCTCCTCCAGGTGCATCATCAGTATGAGGGAAACGAAGGCCCAACTTAGGTTCGAAATACAAAGTAGCATATTCAAGTTCGTGTTTTTTTTGGTAGTCTTTCCTCTGTTCGTCGGTCCATTTGTTCCAATTGTCTCGGTTCCATTCATTATTTTTATCTTGGAGGTTTTTTTGTTCCTCCATTGGCAAATGAACTTCTAACTCTCTCGGAACATAACTGATTGATTTTCCATATCGATTGGCTTCCCAACTACCATCTCGAAAGTATTGTTGGCTAAAAAAAGCAGCGAGTGCATAATAATCCCTTCTCGTAAAATCGGGTATATAGGGATGGTCATGGCACCTTGCACATGCCACTCGTTTCGCATAAAATAGTCTACCAACATACTCTGCTGTTTGTAAAGGATCTGCTCCATCACGAATGTAAAAGATGGTGGCCGGAGATTCTTTCACTGAACCAGTGGAAAGAAACATTTCTGTTACCAACTGGTCGTATGGTTTATTGGAATGAATGGAATTGGCTAAGTATTGGAAAAAAGTTCCTGTTGGGATTTTTCTCCCTTTGGATTTATCACGGAACATGGCAGCAAATTGATTCCCCCAATATTCGGCAAATTCTGGCTGTTTTAAAAAACGAACCACAAAAGATTCTAATGTTTCCTCTTTAGAATTTTCTAATTCACTCCATTCCGAAACATTTGGAATCACTCCACGTAAATGTAGAGATAATCGACGGAAGATTGTTTTTTTGTCCGCCTTTTCTATATTAGGTGATATCTTAAGATACAAATGATCCAATGGATGAACTGCATTCTGTTTTGAACGTGAAAAAACATAACTCAAAGATCCAACGAGGAACAACACAGATGGAATGAGTAGAAAGTAATTTCGGATTGGAAGGAATACCATTCTCATATGGCAAAGATTCTATGTTGGATTTTGGGAATTGAAAATATTTTTCTTGCAAAAGTCAATTTTTTGCGGATAAACCTTGGTTGCGATGGCAGAAGAAAAAATCTATGAAATGCTTTGGGACTGCGAATTTTGCGGTTCTAAAAAGTTACTGGGAAAAACACATAGGCACTGTCCAAATTGTGGAGCCACTCAAGACCCAAACCGAAGGTACTTTCCCAAGGAAGAGGATAAAGTTGCCGTCCAAGACCATATCTATTATGGTGCTGATAAAGTTTGTCCCTTTTGCCAAACTGCGAATGGAGCCAAAGCAACCTTTTGTGGGAATTGTGGTGGTTCATTAGATGGTGCCCAAAATGTAAAACTTCGTTCCGAACAAGATGGTGTCACAGAAGACTCTGTCCAAAAAGCAAAAGAAGATTTGGCATTCCAAAATTCTGAATGGGTCAAACCACATCCCAAAACACCTAAATGGGTTCTTTGGATGCTTGGTTCTATTTTGTTTGGTGGAATCGGTTTTGTATGTTTGGGTATCTTGTGGACTGAAAAAGTCGAACTCCAAGTCACTCACCATGAGTGGTCTCGCACCATTGCCATAGACCAATTCAAGCCAGTATCCGAATCAGATTGGTGTGATTCGATGCCAATGGGAGCCTATAGTGTTTCCAGAAGTCGGCAGATCCGAAGTTATGATAGTATCCCTGATGGCGAAGATTGCCATACAGTTCGTAAGGACAAGGGTGATGGTACTTTTTCCGAAAGTGAAAGTTGTACAACCAAGTATCGAAAAGAACCTGTATATGATTACCATTGTAGTTACCGTATTGATAAATGGGCCTTCGATCGTAATGCAGTAGCAAAAGGATTTGGCACAACACAGGAACCATATTGGCCTACGCCACAAATCAAAGAATGTGCAAGCACTTCCATTGGTTGTGAACGGCTTGGTAAAAAAGAAGAGAAGTATTTGGTTTATTTTGTTGAATCCAGTGGGGAAACCAAAGGTGAAAAACATGACTGTGAGTATGATATGACAAAATGGAAATCAGTTCTACCGAAAGCACAATACCAAACAGAAAAAAGTGTCATTTTTAATTATATCACTTGTGACAGCATACAGATGTTAGATGAAAATGGAACAGAGGAATAAAATGGACCAAACTTGGTTAAAGACAACTTTAGAACGGTTTAAGAATGAACAAGATCCGATTCGGAAGTTTTTAAAAGAAACAAAACTATTTGAAGAGGCACTTGCCAACCAAGAGTTTGAGAAAACAGATTTACTAATCCGAAAGGAACTTGGTGGTTTACTGACAACATTCAAAGAAAGTTTTCGAAAACTGGAAGAAGGTTTTGTTCAAAAAGCCCAAATCCAAAACATCGGTAAAACCAATTCCGCGACAACCCTACTCGATCGAATCATCATGAAAGTGACTTCTGCAGGGTATGGTCTGAATGGACTAGGGACAGGAGTTCAAGCCACTTCCGCTGAAATTGAAAAGGTTCTCAATCACGACTTTTCAATGTTGGAAAAAGTTGGGGTTTTACAAAAAGAAATTTTAGAAACGTTACCAACTTCATTTGCCACAAACCCAGAAGCAGCGATTGAAGCGATTAACAAACTCTTACTCGATTTTGAATCACAATTCGAAGCAAGAAACTCAATCTTTTTAAAAATATAAAATAAGGAACAAAACATGGCACTAATAGATAGAATTAAGTTTGAAGGAAATCCAAGTGAAATCGTTTGGAAATACCCATCTGATGAAATCAGCACGGCGGGACAACTTGTAGTCGATGAAAACCTAGAGGCAATTTTTTTCAAAGAAGGAAAGGCTCTGGATACATTTGGACCTGGAACTCATACTTTAAAAACAGGGAATATCCCCATTTTGGAAGCTCTCGTCAATCTTCCGTTTGGTGGGAAAACACCTTTTACAGCAGAAGTGTATTTTGTAAATAAAGCGATTATGGCCCTAAAATGGGGAACCACCACACCGATTCCACTTGAAGACCCAAAGTATAAAATTGTTCTCAATATACGGGCATTTGGTGATTATAAATTCCGTATCAAAGATTCAAGGTCGTTTTTACTGAATGTAGTCAAGGGTGGAAATCGAACAACCAACGAAGCGATTGATGAATTTCTAAAACCAAATATCGTACGTGGGATTGGTGATTTTATTTCAGAAGTTATTTTGAATAATAATACTTCTGTTGTAGAAATCAATAAATACCGCGATGAGAGTTCAACTGCTGGCCGAGTGAAACTTGCTCCCGAATTTGAAAAGTATGGGATTGATCTTACGGAATTTAACGTATCTTCGGTGAACTTTGACCAAAACGATCCAAACTACCAAAGGATCCAAAAAATCATCACAGACAAATTTGAAATTGATATGTTAGGTGATAAGTACCAACAGAAAAAAATGTTCGATATTGGCCAAGCTGCTGCAGAAAACGAAGGCCAAGGTGGTGGTGCCATGGGTGCAGGAATGGGCATGGGTATGGGTATGAACATGGGCCAAATGATGGGCAATATGATGAACCAAGGTGGACAAAACCAAGCTGGTGGAGCACAAGCAGCTAACGATCCAGCGGCAAGGATTGCGAAACTCAAAGGTTTACTCGACCAAGGCCTCATCAGTGCAGAAGAGTTTGAAACCAAAAAGAAGGAGATCCTTTCTTCTATTTGATCCTACAAATTGCTTTCCTTTAAATTTTCCAATCCTACCTTACAACTCGCTTTGTTTGAGTTAGGTGGGATTGGGAATCTAAATTTACGAAAACAATTGTTTGATTTCGGCTAAGTTGGCTTCTGCTTCTCTTTCCCCTTTATCGATGATCTCTTGGTATCTTGCAAAATCAAATAACTGAAATTCTTCCAAATGGAAATGAACAAATAAATCCATCTTGGGACGTTTGAGTCGAGTGATCTCTCTACCCTCTAAGGTGATGGTCCTTGTCATAATCTGTAAAATGGGTGGGTATTTTAAAGTATCCCAAATATATCGGAAAAAACCTTTTTCAGTGGTATTGCGGTCTTCAAACAGTTTCACTGGGACAATTTCCTGTAAAGGAGAGACGTTAATTCCCATGACAACATCAGCACCTTTGGAACGGATGAGATTTTCAGGGACATTATTGATCATACCACCATCGACTAACAACTTTTCGCCGAGTCGGTATGGTGGGAATGCACCTGGTAAACTCATTGCACTTGTAAGAGCTTCTGTAATTGGACCTTGGTCAAAGATATGTTCTTTTCCTGTTTGTAAATCGACTGCAGACGTAGCAAAAGGAAGTGGAAGTTCTTCAATCCTTTGGTCTCCAAAACCTTTTTTGAGCATTCGTTTCATACGTTTGCCCTTAAAAAAAGCAACCACTGGAAGTGTTGGATCAAATGCACTTTCAAGACCACCAAAGAAATTTTTTATCATCTCTTCGATTTCTTCAGGACTATTTTTCCTTGCATACAATGCAGCAATCACGGCTCCCATGGAAGCACCCGAAACAAAATCAAAATGAATGCCTTCTCTATGTAAGACTTTAAGAAGTCCCACATGGGCAAGTGCTCTTGCTCCTCCACCACCCAAAGAAAGTCCTCTCGTTTTTGAAACTAAGTAACGTGCTAACGTATCTTTTTGGTAAAATGTTTTGAGCGATTGGTCTTGTGGAAGGTAACTTTTTCGCACTCCACTTTCCATCATACGAATGGCACGACCTTCAAAATTACGAATCCGACTTTTCCAAAACTGAATGATCTCTTCTTTTTCTTTGTAAAACTTTTCAGGTTCATCTTCCCAAAATACTAAAAAGTCTGACTGAACAACTAAGTAATGTAAGTCGACTCTAGAAGTGGATTCGTCAAAGTAGATATGAAGAAGAGGTGTTTTATTTCTTAAATTGGAGAGATATTCAGAAATTTGTGTGGGGTCCATTCCCTTAAATGTAGAAATCGGAATGGCAGAAGATAGTTTTTTAGTGACTTCTCCATATTCGTCTAAAAAGGTTTTTACCTTTTCACCAAAATGGTATTCTGGTTCTAAAGGAATATGAACACATAACCTTCGTAAGCCTGTGAATTTATCTTTAGCATTGGATCGGTCTAAATTTTCACGCATCCTTGTTCCCATCATTTGGATGATGTTTTGGGCAAAGATTTTTTCTTGGGATGCAAGTTGGAGGAATAATTTACCGTTTAACACATACACAAGTGTATCAATAACAGCAATGGCGGAAGTAGAATGATTAGAACTGGAAATGAGTGAGTTTTCAGCTAAGACTTGGCCTGAACCTACATTTTCTAAAAGGATTTCCCCATACCGTACGATGTAGATGGATTCCGAAGACTCTCCCTTGTAATAAAGAGCTTCGTGACTTCGGATGAGTTTTTCTTGGACATTGTTGGCAAGTCTTGTCAAAACAGATGTGGGAAGTTTTTTGAAAAGCTCCACAGATTTTAAAAATTTCTGTATCGCTTGTCGCTCTAATTCTGTTCGTTTCATTCTTCCCTCACCTTATTAAATTCGTATACTTACCCACTCCTTTCTACGAAATTTTCCGACAAAAAGCACTGCCATGAGTAAAATCCAAATAAAAAACGCAGACCAGATCCCAATCGTTCCCCATGCTAGGACAATCCCGAATAAATAAGCAAGAGGTAACATGATGAGAAAAGATACTATCAAATAAACATACATCACATAGTACATCATCCCTGCACTTCGAAGTGCTGATCCAACGACCATATGATAGGCATCACCCACTTGGATGAGTGCCACAATGCACAAAGCAGGGTATGCTTCCTTCATAACTGTGGGAACATCGGTAAATAAACTGATGAGCCATGGCCCACCTACGATAAAAAAGAGCCCCATACTTCCCATCACAATTGCTGAGAAAGTGGCAGAGCGCATTGTACCTTCATAAGCCAAACGAATTTTCCCTTGGCCCATCGCTTGGCCAAGAATTGTAGTAGCTGCAATTCCAAAGGAAAAACCTGGCATAAAAGACAAACTAAGACACGTTAACACAACACTCGCGGAAGCTAGTGTTGTTGTGCTGATCATACCAGCAATTTTATAAAAACCAGAGAATGCAAAGTTTACGAGTGTGCCTTCCAATGCAGGTGCAAAACCAACTATACATAGTTCTTTTATAATTTCGTAACTAGGTGAAAATATTTGGTAACGAAAGAACTTGATCACGTCCTTTCGAAAGAAATAAAATACAACAACAAGGAGAGATGGCACCGAACTCAAACTAGATGCAATCGCCGCACCTTTGACTCCCAAAGCAGGGAATCCCCAGTTTCCAAAAATCAGTAACCAGTTAAAAAAGATATTCGTAACAGCAGCGACAATTGAGGATATCATTCCAACTTGTACAATACCAATTCCGTCAAAAAATCCGCGTAAGGCGAATCCAACAAAAAATAAAACTGTTCCGACAAATCGATATGATAAATATACTCCAGCAACCTCGATCACTTCTGGATCATCACCAATCCAAGCCATTAAATTTGGAGCATAAATGTATCCGAAATATGATAATAAAGAACCCAAAACCAATGATAAATAAATTGAATTAACAAGGGTGATTCCAACCCCTCTTTCATTTTTCTCACCAAATCTTCGTGCTACGATGATTTGAACTGCCATGGATCCACCCATGAGAAAAGCAAAAATGGAAAAGTAGACCATACCACCAAATCCGACAGAGGCAAGAGGCACTTCCCCTAACTTACCTACCATAGCAGTATCCGCTACCATAATGGCTGTATAACTGATCATTCCAAAAAAAACAGGGATTGCTAAACTAAGAATTTTCTGATTGAGTCTAGTTGGCTTCAAGATGCGTCTAATTTTGTGAAGCATAGTTTTGTCATTTTTATATGTATATCGATCTACACAACCACCTTTATGGATGTTTACCCCCTGAAACATTGTTTCGAATTGGAAAAAATAACCCTAACCCAAGATGGCATCTATATCTAGAGTCATTTGAAAAAGCATATGGAATTAAAATTCGTCCCTCTACCTTCTTTGATGATTATGCGGACATAAAAGAATTTTCGAAACTATATCATTTTAAAGAAAAAGCCCCATTTTTGCATTTCCAAGCAAAGTTTAATCTGATTATCGCCTTAGTAAAGTTTGATGAAAGGGAAATAACAGAGGTCTCTCATGATGTCGTTTTTTCAAATAGTTTAGAAGACATAGGTTATGCCGAATACCGATTGATGTTTGGAAAAGAAGAGCCTAAAGAAAGTTTTTATACCAAACTAATGGCTTCACTTGAAGGTTTGAAAAAAGGAGAAGAGTCAGCAAAAAAAGCAGGAAAACCGATCCAAGCAAAACTTGTGATGTCTTTACATAGAGATCTAAATTTTGAAAGGCATTATGATTGGATGAAAAACTGGATGGAAAAAGAATCTCTCATTCGAGATGGACTTGTTGGCATTGACTTCTGTCATATTGAAGAAGGATTTCCTCCAAAAGATAAACAATCTTTTTTTCATTCGATCAACAAAGACAACAAAGCAGAACCTAAAACTGCATTGTCGATCCTCTACCACGTAGGCGAAAGTTTTCGAGACAAAACTCCATTTTCTGCAGTACGTTGGATCGTCGAATCGGCTGAATATGGGGCACATCGACTTGGACATGCTCTTGCACTTGGTATTGGTTCTGATTATTTTTTAGGAGAGGAACGCACAGAACTTGTTTCTGAAGCAAAAGACCAAATAGAACACGAACTAATGTTTTATGACGAAATCACCACCTATGGTCCGTTTTATGCAAAAGAAGAACTAGAACTAAAACGAAAAGAAATCAAATCAAAACCTGATACAGAAATAATGACGATTCCTTTTGATGAAACTCAGTCCCAATACCTTCACACCTTTCAAAACTATGCGATGTCAAAAATAGCAAAAACAAATGTTGTGATCGAATGTTGCCCATCTTCGAATTTGTATATAGGAATGTTAGAATCCCATATCGATCATCCTATCACTCGGTTTTTACAAAACGATGTCAAAATTACGATTGGATCGGATGATCCTGGTTTATTTGGTACAACCATGGAAGAAGAATACAACCATGCACATACGGCAGGAGTATCAAAAAAAGACTTAGAGTTGATACGTTCTGTCTCATTGGACTACCGTTCCACGAAACTTTCCGGGCGTGATTTGGATTGACCCTCACAAGGATCAAGTAAACTGGAATGTATGCGGATTTTTTCCCAATTTTTTGTGCCTATGATTGTTTTTACTTTGGTGTTTGGACCCGTTTATGGGCAAACCAAAGAAGGATTTTACGACACAAATAATTATGACCTAAGAAACATCCCAAATTCCGATCCCGAATCAAATATTCTGAAGGATGTCACTCTTCCTCCAAAATTTGAAACACCAGTCCTTGCTACACCTAAAAATGTTAAAACACAATACAGTGGGATCGATTCTATACCAGGAGCGGGTTCCCTAATGAACTCTCGAACCACTGGTAATTCCAGTCAGAATGCATCCAATCCTTATAGTCTGACCAATGCTCAAAATTCTCCGATCAATCCTCTTACCGGTGAAATCAATGAGCAAGCCTTACAAAACCAATTGCAAAAAAGTAGAACCAAACAAGAGTTAAAGAAAAAACAAAAAGAAGAATTTGATGAAGATGCAGTTTATGAAGAAACAAAATTTCGTCGAGGTTACATCATATTCTTCTTAACTTTACCTTTTGCACTTGGCGCATCGGCCGCAGTTGCAGGAGCATTTGCAGTGGAAAAAACAATTGTTGGTAGTATCATTCTTATTGGTGGTTCTACGGGACTTTCTGGTACCAATGTATATCTAGATCAAAAAAGACTCGAAGAACATCGAGAAAAGAAAAAGCAATTAGCAGACGTTAAACCTTGAAGTCCAAACGTATTTTTGTTTTTTTACACCATCTAATTCAATACTTACAAGTCCAAAGATATGAAATTCGTAAATTTTATATGGAATACATTCGGCCGATAGGCAGAGTGTTTTATATTTTTTTTGGTTTTTTATCGGTTACTATTTTAATTTTAGATTTTGGTTTTTATTATCCGGAAGAATGGAAACCATATGTTACTATCTCCATCCGAACTCTCGTCAGTTTTTTTATCTGTTATGAAACTTTACACTTAACTTTTACAAATAAAAAATGGAAGGAATATTTAAACATACATAAGATTGAACTTACCATTTTATTGATGTTAGGTCTAGAAATGATCTATGAAGAAAACATCATTCAAATCTTAAAATCCTATCACATTTCTGGTAATGACACTACATTGATTTTTTTATCAGCAAATCAGTTTTTATTTCTATTTTCCAATTTAGCTCACTTCTTTCGTTTATCCAAAAAAAGAGATTCCAAAAAACTCAACCCATCCATCGTTTTTGTCATTTCTTTTGCATTTATCATTTTTGTTGGAGTGTGTTTTTTACATTTTCCTAAATCAACTCTCGTACATGTAAATACAATCGATATCATATTTACTACGATAAGTGCAACTTGTGTAACAGGATTATCGACGGTTGATATTAGTAGTCAGTTTACACTCACTGGTCAGCTTGTGATTTTACTTCTCATTCAAGTTGGTGGACTAGGACTCATGACTCTAACCAGTTTTTTTTCCATTTTTTTAACTGGAAAAGGTTCCGTAAGTGATACCTTGATGATTAAAGATCTTCTTTCAGAAGAAACAATGGGTCGTGCAAAGGAAATTTTAAAACAAATTACATTACAAACTTTATTCATCGAAATGATTGGTGCTCTATTTCTTTTTTATAGTTTTCCTGAAGACTATCCTCTTCCTTTACCTGAAAAAATTTATTATTCAGTGTTTCATTCGATTTCTGCATTTTGTAATGCTGGTTTTAGTTTAATGCCAAATGGATTGGCAACAGATGCTTTTAAAGAATCGGAAGGGTTTTTATCAGTTATTATGTTACTCATTGTATTTGGTGGTTTGGGTTTTCCCGTTATCTACCAATTAAGAACAAAATTATCAAATCCATTTGATCCTAAGTTTCGCTGGTCAATTACATCTAAACTTGTTTTTTTCGTAACGGGATTCTTACTCTTATTTGGAACAGTAAGTTGTTATTTCCTCGAAAGTCAATTATCCTTAAATGGTTTACCGATTGAGAAACAGATATTTCATTCTTTATTTTATTCGGTGACCACTAGGACAGCTGGTTTCAATACTTTTGATTTATCTTTAATGGGATATCCGATGACATTCATTTCATTTTTTCTAATGTGGGTTGGTGCATCTCCAGTTTCAACTGGTGGAGGGATCAAAACAACTACACTTGCAATCTCATTTATGAATATTAGCAATCAGGTTCGAGGGAAAGAAAAAATGGAAATTGGGCACCGAATGATTGCTCATTCAACAATTGCAAGAGCAAGTGCAACGATTGTCTTATCTTTATTTGTTATTTTTATAGCGATCTTTTGTCTTTTACTTACAGAAAATGCAAATTTTATCGACTTATGTTATGAAGTGGTTTCCGCTTTTGGAACTGTCGGGTTAACAAGAGGTTTGACTCCTCATTTATCGGATTTTGGAAAAATCTTAATTTGTATAGTGATGTTTGTAGGAAGAGTAGGAATCTTAACTCTACTCATTGCCTTTTCTAAGAAAGTAGATCATATTTCTTACGAATATCCAAAAGAATATGTAGTGGTTGGTTGATACTATGCAAAGAAAAAAAATTGCAGTGATTGGAATTGGAAGTTTTGGGAAACTATTTGTTCGTTATCTTTTTGAGGATGGACACGAAGTCATTGCTATAGATAAAGATCCAATCGTTATAGATTCGATAAAAGATTTTGTAACAGTAGCTGTTACTTTGGATGCAACAGATGAACATGCTCTCCGTTCTCAAGGAATTGGCGATGTTGATTATGCTGTAATTGCATTAGCTGACGATTTTGAAACTTCCATCATTTGTGCTGATAGTTTAAAAAAATCTGGAGTTAGTTTAATTTATGCAAGATACCAAACTGATCTTCAAAAAAAAGTATTAGAACTATTAGGTATACACGATTTATTCAATCCGGAAGAAAGAGCAGCAAAAAGTATGGCAGAAACTTTTTCATTTGCAGGAATGCGATCGAGTTTTCTATTATCAGATGAATATAGCGTAGTCGAAGTTACCGTTCCCAAAAGATACATCAACAAAACAATTGCGGATGCAGACCTAAGACACAAATACAACATCAATGTGATTACAATCAAACGACCAACAACAAATAAAGATTCAAAACGCACATCTGATTCAAAAATTGAGAAAATATTAGGGATTCCTCATGGAAATACTGTTCTCCGCGAAGATGACATTGTTGTTTTATTTGGATCCCAAACAGATCTTACAAAATTTTTAGAGACTTAAAAATCAAATGGGTCCAGAAAGAATCATCTGTTTAACAGAAGAACCAACAGAGATGATTTATCTGTTAGGCGAAGAGCGGCGAATTGTAGGAATCTCTGTTTATACGGAAAGGCCTGTCCGTGCCAAAGAAGAAAAAACAAAAGTTTCCGCTTTTATCAGCGGCAATATCAAAAAAATACTCTCTCTTGAATCAGATCTTGTCATTGGATTTTCTGACATCCAAGGCCAACTCGCAAAAGATCTCATTGAACGCGGGTTAAATGTCCTTATTTTCAACCAACGTTCTATCAATGAAATTATCTGCAATATGCAAATCATCGGAAACCTTGTAGGTCAGTCTGAAAAAGCCAAATCCATCACGGATGGCTGGCAGAAACAAATCCAAACATGGCAAAAGGAAAACGAATCCATTTCTAACAAACCCACTGTGTTTTTTCAGGAATGGGACGAACCCATCATCACAGGGATCCAATGGGTAAGCGAAGCCATCGCACTGGCAGGTGGGATTGATAGTTTCTCCCACCTAAAAGATCGCAAATTAGCGAAAGACCGTATCATCCAAGCAAATGATGTAAGAGACGCAAACCCAGACATTTATGTTGGCTCATGGTGTGGGAAGGATATGGACAGGGATTGGGTGAAAAACAAACCCGAATGGCAAACAACAGGTTTTATCCAAAACAACCGAATTTATGAGATGGACCCAAGCATTATATTACAACCAGGCCCTGCTTTATTTTTAGAAGGCATTCCAAAACTCAGAGATCTATTTTCAAAAGCTTAATTACCCTCTTTGTCATCCAGCTGTCATCTAAATGTAACAGAGATATTCTAGATTTGAAACATATCAATCAGATATGGAGACATTCATGAACGTTTCATGTAACCTGGCAAAGAAAAATATCACTTTGTCCTTTGTGATCGCACTTATCACAATTTTTACAATTGTTGGAAAAATCGAAGCACAAGCGAATCCTACAACACCTAGCACAGAAACTACGCAAACAACGGAAGCACCACAGGAAACCCCTGCACCAGTAGCACAAGCACCAGAACAAACTCCTACGCAAGATTCAGAAATCGGACTCGTAAAATTATTTGTAACTGGTGGATGGTCCATGTGGCCACTCTTACTTTCTTCTATTGTTGGTTTCGGAGTGATCCTCGAAAGGATGTACTTTTTCTTCACCGCAAAATTAATTAGAAAAGGTTACAACCAAGACTTACAAGATGCCATTGATGCTTCTGGTATGCAAGGTGTTGATGAATTCTTAAAAGCAAACGAAGGCCAAAAAATCACTGACGTATTAAAAAATGGAATGGAAGTTTCTCAAAACGATCCTGAAATTTTTGCTGCTGGTATCGAAAGAGAAGCAGGTGAAGTGATGACACTTTTAGAAAAAGGACTCACTGTTCTTTCTGCAGTATCAACCATTGCACCACTTGTTGGATTCCTTGGAACTGTATCTGGTATGATCAATGCATTCGATGCAATAGCAAATGCTGACCAAGTAAACGCAAAGGTAGTTGCTGGTGGTATCAAAGAAGCCCTCATTACAACTGCTGCTGGTCTTATCGTTGCGATTCCTGCAATGACATTCTACCAATACTTACAAGGCCGAGTTGGTTTTTTTACATCTGAAGTAGAAGAAGCAGCAAACAAAATCTACAAAGAATACTTAAAACTTAAAGCCGGAAAAAAAGCTTAAAACATACGGTAAGAAACTAACCATGATTAAGTTAAAGAAAAAACAAGAACTAGAGGAAATTTCGGCAGCATCCATGTCGGATATTGCCTTTCTACTCTTGGTATTTTTTATGGTAACAGCAGTATTCTTTGTAAAGGAAGGATTGAATATTTCCCTTCCACGCAAACAATCCGAACCACAGCCATTTTTACGTAAAAATGTATATGAAATTTTAGTCACACAAGACAGATACAAGATGCGTAACCCAGCTTTTGGAACCAAAGAATATGTTAGTTTACAAGAATTTCGTGATGACCTGAACCAAATGGAAATCCCAGATCTTAAAAACAAACTAGCACTCATTGTTACAACCGGTGATACCAAATATGCAAAGATGTTGGATGCTTTATCAGCAGTGCAACTTCGCGGATTTGAAAAAATCTCAGTGAGAAAGAAGAAATAATATGTTACGAAGAAAGAGAGTCGCACCTTCAGTTCCAGTAAGTTCGATGGCAGACATTGCCTTCTTACTTCTCGTGTTCTTTATGGTAACCTCCGTACTAGATTCCGATCCTGACCTTCCTATTAATTTACCAGATGTTCCTGGTGGAGAGCAGTTAAACAAAAAGATCGCCAATCTTTACTTAACGGCAGATGAAAAAAGAACTGTTTATTTCAATTCAGTGAAGATGGAATTAAACGAAGCGATGAGTGAAATCAGAGCCAAAATTTCCACAACACCTGATCTTAAGGTTTTGATCCATGCCGACCAAGACTTAACTTATGAAGAATTAGACAATGTTTTTGAAACTCTCCGAGAGATTGGTGCCTTAAAGGTTTCTCTTGTTACCAAGACCACCCAAGGTGGCGGATTAAAAGGTAAGTAACGTGAGCGGAACAGTTGTTACACAAAAAAGATCCAAACGAGAAAGAATCCATAGATTCATTGATCGTTACCGTATGGAAACGGGTCTTGGAATTTCTGCCGTTATACAGGCGTTAATCATACTTTTTTGGTTCACACCTCATTTGGAAACTGATAGTTTGGATGATCTTGTGGAAGAAGTTGCCTTTATCGACAACGTCCAAATCCAAGAACCCACAACCGATTCCAAACCAACTGATGGTGACTTTGATCTAACTGACAAAGAGAAAGAAGAAAAAAAAGAAGACCCACGTATCGCAGGAGCCTCTGATCCAATTGTATCTGGAGCTACCTCACCAGTTGATTTATCACCGAATGTGCGCCCCGAATATACTTCTGATGCAAAAGCTTTAGGTGTGACGGGAACCATGACATTAGAAGTGATCATCTCCAATACAGGGGAAGTACTTCGTGTTAGATCCGTAGGTAAACAGTTAGGTGGTGGATTGGAAGAAGAAGCGATTAAAGTCTATCGCAGAAAACGTTTTTCCCCATCCGTATTAGAAGGAAAACCAATTACTGTAAAAGTACTGGTTCCAATTCGTTTTACGTTGAATTAAAAGGAAAGCCACTGGTAAAATTGAGTAGTGGCTTTTTTTATCATTATTGGCCTAAATGTGATGATCAGATTAGATTGATCATTATCACTTGAATTGCTTTGTCTCCCAATCTTGGATGATTTCAACTTTCATTTGATTCATGATTTTAAACCTTAAGGATGAATAGCCAAAATATAAATCTTTATACCGTATAGCTTCATAAGTATTTTCATCTTCCTTTCTAAGGTAATCTATATCTCCGCTTAAATGAAAACAATTCTTTCAAATTGGACTTATTGAATATTCCAAGAAACATAAATTTTCGGAAAAGGCGAGGTAATAAAAAAAGCGACCATCATCAAAATTGTTTAATTGTACCAAGTAGTCATCTTGTAATGATTTTTTGTCTTCAATAACTGCATAATCTTTGAAACATTTTTCTGTGTCTTTTTGCAAAATGAATAATTCTTTTGATAGTGTCCCCATCCCAAAGAATAATTTGGAACTCAGATAACCAACATTCCATTCGTGATTAAAATCAATCTGGTTGATTACATTTAAATTTACATCTAGACAACTATTTTTACGTCTATTTGATACTAGAATCCTGTTATCATAAAGAAATATTTGCATGGATGAATCAGTATCCATTTGAAATTTACTCATAATTTCCCCATTTTATTTACCTTTAGTAACTCACCTCCATACCCATCATTTTCAGATCCAACACTACCGAAACGAAGAACATATATATCTTTCCCAGATCCTTGGAAAATTCCAATATATCTCTCCCCTTTATCTTCCGAGCAATTTACATTATCTATTTTATTATAGTTTAAATCTTTTTTCTCACCAATTATATGAATTCTACAACCATCAGCGACTAATAAGGTCTCATCTCCAATGGTCAAAAATTTGCTACCTCGATTTGATCTTATTGCGGATAAATCATTATATTCACCGATGTGGATCAATTCTTGATTCTTTCCTATTATAAAAAAATCATCTATCGTATCATAATCTTGCATAATTCCGTTTAATAAATTTCTATTGATTTTTGCCCTTTTCAATACGACTACTTGATTCTGGCTTGAAACATAATATTTATCAAAAGGTATGTAGACTACTCCCTCTGCTCTTATCGTTCCGCAGTTAAGCAGAAATAGAAAAAGAAACGTCTTTAATATTTTCATATACATTCGAGTTACCATAAAATTAAAAAGATTATAATCTTACACTTTCATTTTGAACGCCAAATCATTTCATCAATCCAATACTTACCGTTCGTTTCTAACCTTCGATACCTGTTGCAACCACTTGGCCAACTCATCCTCTTTCATCGAACCATCTGCTACTTTTAAAATCGTGATCACAACGTCTTCTTCCGAAGTGTCTATCAGGTAACCATTCATCGCAAGGAATACATACATCAAAAGAAACGATGTTCTTTTGTTTCCATCCATAAAGGGGTGATTTTTAGCGATGCCAATTCCAAGGGATGCTGTGAGTTCGAAAATCGAAGATTCTGGCTTGTAATGCCACTGGTTCTTTGGTCGATCCAAAGCCGATTCAAGTAAACCTATATCACGAGTGCCTAATGCACCACCGTGTTGTTTGATTTGGTCTAAATGGATTGCTTCTGCAATGTTTCGGTTTAACCACTTAGGTTCCCGTTTCATTTCGCCAATTCTTTCAAGGCATTCCGATATTTTTTAGAAGCGTCTTGGTACAATTCCATGGCTGATTCAAACTCAGGATCATAGGGAGACAAAAGGATGCCGTTTTCTGTTTCAACAAGAAAGACAGTGTCCCCTTCATGGAGGTTGTATTTTTCCAAAATGATTTTTGGGATGGTTGCACCAGATGAATTCCCAATTGCGCGAATCGTCGTTTTTTTGACAGCTGAACTATCCATGGTTATAACATTAGTAATAACAAAAAAGGATTCAATCGATTTTTGGGGTATTTACAATTTAATCTTCGATTCGCGTTTTCCAAATGCAATCATCTAAGATTTGTTTGGGGCGAATCCACCACTGTTCCAGTGGTGGACCGGGCTCTACGCTTCAATCTGCAAGGAATGCAGGATTTCCGCTACGATCCCTTTCGCAAACAGGTTTAAGGAACTTACTTCCCAGGCTCCGGTAATTCTAACACCTTATCTACTTCTTCCATAGGTTTCACAGGAATTTCGATTTTTTCGATTCGGATTTCATGTACAAAATCTCCATCTTCAAATTTATCTAAGATGGAAATCCTTCTTGGGTATTGTTGGTTGTTCCATGGTTCATAAAATCCATATTTTAAAACACCTTGGTAAAATCCGAATAATTCTCGGTAGGTAAATTCCATCCATTCCAAAGCACCACTTTTTTTCTCAAAGTATCCTACATATTGATCCGTATCAGGATTGGCATTCATCTGCACTGATGTGAAATAAACTACTTCGTAACTTTGATTTAACTTCTCTTTTGTGCCTGCATATTGGATAATTGAGTAATCTTTTAATCGCCATGGCAAAGTGAGATAAAGGCGTAATGATTCTAAATAGATTCTAACTTCCGTATCATCGCTATACACCTTACCAGTGTCAGCTGCGATTTGGTAGGTGGTTTTTTTTTCTAATCCATAAATCAGGCCTTTTTTTTCTCCGCCAAGAAACTCAACCTGCATGGCATCTGCTTCAAAATCAAGATGCACTCGCATCCTCACTTCAGGCTCTTTGATGGGAGTAAAAAAACGAACAAAGTTAGAATGCCAAACATCCTTAATGGTAAATTGAACTTGTTTGTATTGTTTCCAATCACCAGGGGTTAATTCTTTGATGGGTGGGTTCGTAACAACTGCTAGGCCTTTCTTTTTCAATTCCAAATCCACTTTGTCATATGACAAATGAGGTGGTCTTAAGTCTGCTGTGCCACAAGAAACAAATAAAACGAGAGAAAATAGGATCAGAAAATTAGAACGAAACATAAAGGTAACTTGCATCATAAATAGAAAGATGTCAATAGGGAAAGTGAAAGGAAGTAAACCTTATGACAAAGGTTCATTCACATTTCATATGCATCTTACATTGTTAGACTGGATATGGTTAATCAGTTGGAAGTGATTGGGGAAAGAATGAGTTGAAAAAACAAAGAAGAAAGAAGAGAAAAGGCCGGAGATCCGACCCTCTCTTTGTAAATGATGATTATGCTTTTGCAGCACCTGTTTTTTTGATCGATTCTGCAACTTCATTGATTTTTGCTTTTACAGATTCAATTTTTCCTTCAGGCATTTTTGCTTTGATTTCTTCAGCAATTTTGTTGTAGTTTTCTACGATTTTAGAACGAGTTTCGTCGTAGTTTTTTCCAGCAACACTAGAGAATTCTTTAATGTCTGTTAGGATTTTGTCCACAGATTGGCGGATTTTTACTGATTCCTCAGTATTGTCCAAAGCACCTTTAGAAACTAACTCATTGTAAGTAGATTCCAATTGTGTTTTTGCTTTTTCTAAACCTTCTTTTCCAGATTGAAAAAGACCGATTCCAGCGTTAAGAATGTCCATGATTTGTTTTTCCATAATTTAGCTCCTGGTTTTCACCTATTTGTGCAATGCACAATACAGTTATGTGCGTTGCACAAATTTAAACAAGTATTTTTTCTAGGGTAGATCGTTTTTTTTGAAAATTTTTTCAGATCTCGGAGGAGGCTCTAAACGAAAGGAATCACCAGGTTTAGATTTCTAAAGCACTGATAGGTTCTTTTTGTTGGGCCATGATGGATTCCAAAAACTTCACGTATGCTTCGCGACCAGGGTATTCCACTTGGTTGACACCGGTTTTGACAGCAGCTTCCGCCACGGCAGGTGCTACATGGTATAACACGCGTTCGTCTAAAGGTTTTGGAATGATGTAATCTTCCCCAAATCGAATTTCCAATTGGTTATACGCTTCACATACTTCAACAGGAACAGGGATTTTTGTGAGTTCACTGAGAGCATATGCGGCGGCTAATTTCATTTCCATGTTTACCACTTTTGCACGGACATCAAGTGCCCCACGAAAGATAAAAGGAAACCCGAGTACGTTATTCACTTGGTTAGGATAATCACTGCGACCCGTTGCCATGATGAGGTCTGGTCTTGCACGTTTTGCATCTGGATAAGGAATTTCAGGGTCTGGATTGGCAAGAGCAAACATCACAGGTTTCTCAGCCATTGTTTTCACCATCGCTTCTGTCACAACGTTAGCAACAGAAACTCCAATGAATAGATCGGTTCCAGGAAAAATATCTTCTAGTGTTTCTGCTTCTGTGTTACGAACAAATGGAAGTTTTGATTCATGTAAATTGGTACGTTTGTGATTGATAACACCACGAGAATCTAACATAAAAATAGATTCGTGTCTCACTCCAATATGAGTTAACATCTCTGCAATGGATATGGCTGCAGCCCCTGCACCATTGATAACAACTTTTAAATTTTCTGCTTTTTTACCAGTAATCACAAGTGAATTGAGAAGTGCCGCAGTGGATATAATTGCGGTTCCATGTTGGTCATCATGGAAGACTGGGATCTTCATACTTTGGTCCAAAGTTTTTTCAATGTGAAAACATTCCGGAGCACGGATGTCTTCCAAATTGATCCCACCAAACGTTGGTTCGAGGGCTTTTACAATGGTGATGAATTTTTCAGGATCTGTTTCGTTGATTTCAATATCAAACACATCGATGCCTGCGAATTTTTTAAATAAGACTGCTTTTCCTTCCATCACTGGTTTCCCAGCGGAAGCTCCAATATTGCCAAGACCCAAAATGGCAGTTCCATTGGTGATGATCCCAACTAAATTTCCACGGTTGGTATATTCATAAACGAGATCAGGTTGTTTTTCAATTTCAAGGCAAGGGTATGCGACACCAGGTGAGTATGCCAGTGACAGGTCATAACTGTTCTCCGTTGGTTTTGTCGGAACTACTTTGGTTTTTCCTTTCGGAAACCTAGAGTGATACTCAAGCGCGTGATTTTTCATGGTCTATTTTCCCATGATTTATGATTCAATGGAAAATCCTAGAATAAATTGAGGGTGTAACCCTTCAAAAAAGGTTGTCAGTGGTTCTCTGTCCCTTTAGATAAAGTCCTCACCTTTGGCGTGAGGAGGGTATTTTGGAACTGGTTGGCGAATTTTTTGGAACTGCTGTTTTGATTTTATTAGGGGATGGAGTTGTCGCAGGTGTTTTATTAGAAAAATCCAAAGCCAAAGATGGTGGTTGGATAACCATCACCTCTGCTTGGGCTTTGGCTGTTTGTTTTGGAGTCCTTGTGGCAAAATCACTCGGAAGTCCCGGAGCCCACTTGAATCCAGCAGTGACTCTCTCTGTTTGTATCCAGTCGGGTGATTATTCGATCTTATTACCCTATAGCATCGCTCAAGTCGCAGGTGCTGCCCTCGGAGCCTCTCTTGTGTACTTACATTACCTTCCCCATTGGAAAGAAACAAAAGACTCGGGGAAAATCTTGGCCGTCTTTTCGACGGAACCTGCCATCAAACACACTCTTTCCAATGTGATCAGTGAAGGATTTGGAACTTTCCTTCTCATCCTTGGAATCCATGCAATCTTTTCTCCCGCAAACGGTGGGGCAAATGGAATTGCGGGTACGGGTTTTGTCGCCCTTCTCGTTTGGGCGATTGGACTTTCCATGGGAGGAACCACTGGGTATGCGATTAACCCTGCTCGTGACTTAGGCCCAAGGATCATTCACACCATTCTTCCCATACCCAATAAAGGAAATTCAGGTTGGAAATATGCATGGCTTCCCGTAGTGATTCCGTTAGTTGGCGCGGGAATTGCGGCTTTGCTGATTCGATATTTTATTTTCTAAATCTGATAAAGAAGTCACAATTACTATGCTTGTGAAACTCTAAAGTTAGATCCTAATAATCAGTATGTGTTAGAGTTTTTATTATGAATAAAATTCAAACATTCTTATAGATTTTCTTTTAATGACGAAATTTAATAAATTATCGATTTTGAATTTGTTGGAATGTAACACAGGCATTGATGGAATCCATTTTTCCAGATTGTAAATCCGAACAAGTCATGGCCATTACCAACTTGTGACATTCTACGTAAGACGATTGGATTAACTTAGGATCGTTACCTATCAATTTGTATGCATTACTTTCACGGAATCGTTTTTGGCAGTTTGATTCTTCCAATCGACCTTCCGTAAATTTTTTTAAATTTTCAGGAATTGATTTCCATTCTGTGTCGGCACATTCACGAAATTTTTTACATAATTCAGATGTTAAACCCAAGGATTCATTTTGCCATTCAATGTGATTGATACCTTTTTCTTTTTTGCAAGTTACAAAGAGTAACAACAATAGACATAAACTTGCAAATTGTTTCAAATTGATTCGGTGTTTTGTGACAATTAAGATTGGATTCATTGTGTTATGCCTATAAAGATTCTGATACAAAAATGATTTGGAACTGCTTTGCTATCGTTTTATTCTTTCTAAAATTGAAAAGAAAATTTGTTAACATTTTCTATCATTTCGCATTCTCTACTGTTTCTTTTTTTCGAATTAAAATTTCGATCCGTTCTTCATTCGCTTTTTTTTCAGGTGTGTCGGAAGTTTTAGATTTTTGAAACATCGCATAACCTTGTACAGATACTTTTTCCTTTGGAATTCCGTATTCGTTTACCAACTTTTCAGCGAGTAAGGAAGCACGATTGGAATGATAATCCCAAGAGTTTTGGAATTTGGATTTATCAATTTGTGATTCGTAAGGAATATGAACACGAACAACAATATCAATATCCATTCCTTTGGATAAAATAGCCAACTGTTCAAAGGCAAATTTGAGATCGGGATCGGTTTTGAGTACGTCATCCGAAGCTAGGTCGGAACCGGCAAATGTTAATTTTAGCTCTTCTGTTTCAGCAAGGCCCAGTTTTAATTTTGCCTTTTCTTTAAGAGTTTTAAGTGCAAAACCAATTCTTTCCCAAAGTCGAAATACTTCCGATTTTGGTACCATCGTATCATCTTCTAAAATCCCTGAACCACCATCAAGAAGTGCACCTACGGAACTTACATTCAATCCAAATCCTAGTTTGATGTCTTTAGCCACTTCGTTCAATCGTTTGGAATCTACTTTACTCACGGCATAAAGAATGATGAACAATCCCAATAGAAGTGTAATCATATCAGCATAGGTTAACAACCAACGATCGTGAGCTTCTACATGTTCTTCTTCTTTGGAAACAAAACGGGATCGTCTTCTCATAATTCCTCTTTAAGAGATGGAAAGGCTTGGAATAAAAAATCCCACTCTTTCTCTTTGACCAAAACATAAAATTCGTCGAATAACGTCTGATTGACGGGCAAAGTTGCATAATAACCTTGTTCTACTTTTTTAAAAAGTGGGTATACACCAAGTAGTTTAGACATCATCGCAGCAGGTTTGATGATATAAGCACTAACAGGTTTATGCGCAAGTTCGTAAAATTTTTTTAAATTGAACAGTACCACTTCTAATTGTTTTTTACGAAGTTCTCGTTTGTCCAATTCGCAAAACAATTGAAAGTATTCGTCTTGGCTAATTTCGTTTCCATAGACCCAACCTTTTTTTAATAAAAGTTTTGCCATTTGGATATCTAATTCATCTGTAATTGAGTTTAATTCCATCAACCTTTCGATACTTTCACGAGTGCCTTCTTTTAGCATGTTTTTCACTTTGTCATAAGTTTGGAATGCTAAGTTTTCCCATTCTTCCTTACCATCCAAATTATATACCGTTTCAAAGAAAAACTTTGCCATAGCAATTGTTTCTGCTCTGTGGAAAAAATCAGTATAAAACAACTGAAATCGTTCCACTTGGACTCGAACAATTTCTCGCCTCGCTACTAAGATTTCCTCTGTGATTTTGTTTGATTTCATCTCAAAATTAATTTGTCATCCCATTCAAAATGTAAGATGGAAATCCTTGTTGGTCTCTCTCAAAAGGTGCGATTGAATATTGATTGGGAATCGAAATGATTTCTTGGTAAAACTTATATGTTGAACGAAATAAAATTCGAGGAATTTCCTTAGAACTTGGAGTGTAATAAAATTTTACACCATAACGAAAGTTATTTGCCCATCCTTCCTTTGTAACTTCTAATAATGGATATTCCGCTGGGATTTTTTTATTTTGAACCACATTGTATACAATATCTCCCTTTTTATACAATCGGACACCTTGTGTTTCATTTGCCAACCGAAGAGATCCAGAATCTGGAAAAGAAAGAGAGAGATATGTTAAACTCACATAATTGCCCCTGTTCTTAAGTTGTAAGGTCACAAGAGATTCTTTTCCTATTTCAAACTTTGGTTCTACTTCTAAGGATACAAAAGAAGGAACAGGTTGCATTGGAAGGTTTGCAATCATTTCCCATCCATTAAACACAAATTCTTGTGAATAATTCGGATTGGTTGGAAAAATTCGAAATGACTTGTCTTTGGCACTGTATTCAAACTCAACACGTTTGCTACGTTTCAATTCTTCATGTTCCTTGAGTTGGTAACCGTCCCAAATTTTTTTGCCCTTACGATATCCCATTGGAACTGAAAATAAACCTAACGGAGGTTCCTCGGACAAAACTTCTATGAATACAGAATTAAAATTATCTCCAGGCAGTTCTGCAACGACAACACGTCTCAAACAATCACCAGCAAACGTTGGTTTTTCTTTTCCTGAAATGGATCCAGCCAACCATTTGTTTTGTTTGCCGTCATAATACATAGGTCCTAAATCTTTTAGAAAAAATTCTAACTTCCATAAAAAGGTCCAACTTGATCCCTCTTTCCGAAATGCGGACAACACTTCACTTTGCCCAGACTGGAACAAAACAAGCGTTTCCATTTCTTGTGTTTCATCCAAATTGATTTGTTTTTGCCCAAGGATACGGATGGGATCTCCCTCTTCCTTTCCATAAACAGCCAAGCGGATTTCCTTATCGGAAGGGTGTTCCTTTTGGGAACAAAACGGAAAAAAAATCAGGAGAAAAAAGAGAAAAGACAATGAATAGAAGTAAGAACGGGAAAAATTCATAAGGATACAATCATTCCAGCACACTAAAACCTCAATTCAACCTTTTTTGCTTTTCGGTACAATCCAGACGATTATCATCGTCTAAGTAGTAAGAATTGGGGACGACATTGGTTTCGACTGTTGTTGGCTTGGATTCAGTGGCACGTAGGGGTGAGGGACCTCTTAAAAACCTTCAAAACAATAACTGCAAATAACGAATTTGCTCTAGCAGCTTAATTTTAAGCTCTACGGTTTCGGTGGCTGTTTCCTTGGGTGGCCTAGAAACCGACACCTCTCTAAGGACCTTTCGGATTTGTTGCCCGCTTCGAACCGGATTGAACTCTAAGTAGGATAGGAATTAGTCCCCCGTTTGTAGGGTAAGTCTTTCCGAAATTTATTTGCAAACTAAACGTGTAGAAGCTGCGTTTGAGGACGATAGGACCCGGGTTCGACTCCCGGCGTCTCCAAAGTTTCATTTTAAATATTTTACAAATCAATTTCATCTAACAAAAAAATTACGACGGGAGTCGAACGACCGCAGCAGAGAGAAATGGTAGCTCGCGGACTGGGACACCCCTGTCTGCGTGCGTTAAGCCATTTCGTCCTGAGCACACGATGTGCGAAGGCTGATGCGGGACGGGCTGGAACGTGTTCGACCTGGACGGGAGAACCGTCGAAGCCGACTCACCGAGCGTCTCCAAAGTTCGGATATTCATTGCTCGCGTTCGCCTGGCCCTCCCTGGCCAGAGCTCCCGCCCGCACCCATCCATGGGTGCTTTTCGCAATAAACACCCTCACAACGGTTATCACACTATCGAGTTTAAGTGATTTTTAATGAATACGTAAGGATTTTTACCAATAGAGTTTATAACCTAACGCAAAAATATGCTGGTTATTTATTCATTCGTTTGAAACATGCGTTAGTGGAAACTTTTTTTAGATATATTATCTTTTCATTATACTTATTCTCAATTCCGATATTATCCCAAGAGACAAACCAAAAACTTCCGGCAAAAAATCTAAATTCAAAACTTTCCAATGATGGCGTCCAAGAATTAAAAATTAAGTTTCAAAATGATCAGACAATCATTCCTCTTACACCAAAAAAACCATATGAACCACCGAAGGAATTTTCGTTAAAGAAGGAAAATGGTTCCCGTTTCCTTACCTTTTATCCTGGTGTACAAGCAAATTTAACGGACCTTACCATCCAATCCGATACAGGTGGAAATGCAGTCATGAAAGATGACCAAAGGATGGACCAAAATCTAACCTTTCTTTACGACTTAAAATCTCCTGAATGGCAAATAGGTGAAAATTGGGGTTTATTCATACTAAATCGTAACGTAAACTTTAGACAATCAAAACAAAAAATAACAGATGTCGTTGCTACCAACAGTTCATCAAGTGAAGATTCGAATTCTTCCAAGGACTCATCTCCTATCAAACAATACACCAATAAGGATTTAGGAACAGAAACGTATGGTAGTTACCACATGTTACTTCCTGCAATCTATTTTGGAAAAAAAGGGAACGACCACTTTCGGTTAGGTGCTGGTTTTGGATATTCAAAAGTCAATATCCAAGGTACTGCAGATTTTAATGATGGAAATGGTTATTTTAACAATTTTCTCGTATTTAGTTCAGGTCGAAATTTAGATGAAAAAATCGATAATATGGGAAGGTATTCATTGCTTAATAATGGTAACATTGATGCAGACCCATACCGTGTTTACCTATTGTCACATTTGTCTTCTGGAAATAACTTAGAAGCACTTGGTCTTTATACTCTGTTAAAAGGTGATGTGAATCCTAAATCAATAGATCCATTACTCGCTTTGTTCTATTCTCAACTCACAGGAAACCAACTGAATCCTCTCGAATTGTATGCTCTTTTGACATTAGGAATAGGACGTGTGAACTCTTCCTCCAATTATGCAAAAAGTTTTTATGTATTTTGGGAAATACCAATTGGAGTAATCAATTGGCGATTAGGTATTGGTGGACCATTTTATAATCAAAATGGTTATAAAATTTCACTTACTACCATTGAAATGTCTTTTTATACTCCAATCGAATTCTAAACCTCATTTGATTGAGGTGAGCCTTTTTTTATTGTTCCACACAAAGGATAACGGAAAGTGCATTACAACTCCCTAATGTAGAAGTAAAAATTGATGTGCCCGTTGCTGCAACACCAGAATTGTTTGTACCGGTTCCATCTGTCCAACGATTGCAATGGTTATTTGTGCGTGTTGTCCAACCACCGGTTGCAAGACCAGTATGTATGCTTGATAGTGCATTTACATCAACATCTAATAATTGTGAAGTAAAGATTCCAAAATTATCAGTTACCGCAAACTTTTGGGAATCCGCAGCTCTATAATAAGAAGTATTTGGCTTTAAGATCCAATCTTTATGTTCTGTATTTCCACCTGTGGTACAATTTGAAGTTGTACAGGCAATACGGTTCAGATCATCCACAAGGAAGGCCTTATAGACGGCTCGACTTGGAAGTGGTGGTTTTTTAGCATCACTCATACAGATTGCATCAGCACCAGTAATCCCTTCTCGATTTCCAACATACGTTGAACTTGTTGTATAAAACCTACATTCAGTACAGACAGGAACGGGGATGTTACAAGTAGAAAGTTGCCCCGTGAGGCACAGAAGTGTTTCATTTTCCTTAAATGCATCGGATTGGATGTCACTCGGATTGTTGAGTGTTGGCTGTGTGCATTGGAAAAAAAGGAAAATCAAACTCAAAAACAAATAATGCATACTTTGATTATAAGCACATATGTTTTCGAATCAACTACGAAATCGTACCTTTCTAAATCATTTTGATTTCAAACAATATTTGGAATCAAACAAAAATCCGAAACAATCGAATGAGAAAATCAACAATTGTTTAGAATCAACTTAAGATCGCTGTTCATGATCTATTGATTGTTAGCTGGAATCAGTAACGTTATCTTTGATAGAGACATTTGTTGAGTGATTAAGATCAACTTGTTTTACGTTCGATTCCAGTCCCTTCTAAACTAATCTTGACAATTTCTCTTAAGGATTTTATTGATTGGAAACGGAACCAATATGCCTTTTGATCTCATCATCCAATGCCCTTGGTGCAAATCACAATACATAGACAAAAGTTTGAGTAACTGTAAAAACTGCGGTGGGACGGACACTTGCCTATTCTTACAACTCTGACGAACTTGGAACAGAACCTCCCAAAACACCGAGAGCCCTACCCAATCAATTTGTAAGAAGGATCAAATACACAGGGAATGTGATGACCCTCATTGGAATTTTTTTTACGATCCCATTTTGTTGGACAATTCTTTTACCTATCATTGGAATCTTTTGTTGGCGAAAGGGATTACAAACTGCCAAAGACGAACTGCTACCATTAGAACTTGGTACAGCAACGGTAGGTGAAATCACAGAAATACGAAAAGATTACACTCAGTCACTAAACGGAAAATCACCCACTGTTGTGGAATTTTTATTTGAAGCCAATGGCCAAAAACATGTCGGAAACGTTGGTAATATTTATGAATCAGTCCATCTAACAAAAAAAGTCGGTGATAAACTTTGGGTTGTTTATATGCCAGATGAACCGACCAAAAGTAGTGTTTGGCCACCGTTGGTTTGAACAATTTAGCGAACGTTCGCAGATGCTTAGATTTGAGGTATTTTGTTTCAAATACAAATAGATAAGGAATCTATATTAGGTAATTCAAAACAAACAACAGCACCTTAAAAAATTAAAATGCTATTGTTTGCATTGACTGAGATTCTTAAATTGAAAATCGATTTGTTACGGATACGGATTTGTTACAGTAATCAAACCAAGTTTGTCTAAAGTAAATTCAAGTTCTGGATAATAATTTCCCATTAAATTTCTATTGGACCCACTTCCATTTATATCGCAATAAGTATAATTTAACCCTTTATCAATAGAAAATCTTGCTACATAAGATCTGGATCGAAGACCTCGATACACATTCAATTTTGCCATATACTCAGCGTTATTGGTATCCATACTCCATTCGGTCTTATTGTATTTGGCAGGTGTAAAGTACCAAAATGGATTTGTGCGAGGATCGGTTCCTGTTGGACCCATGCCAATTTCACCAGATACAGCTGTATTTTCTACTGTACTACTTGTGAGTCCCGGATAATAAACACGCGCATAAATCATCTCAGTATCTCCAGGCACAGGCATTGTAATAGAAGATGGATATTGAATGTTGCAGTATGGAATTTCTCCATTCGCTTCCCCTGCTCCGTTTTTTACAGCTGCCATTTTAAATTTACTATAATATCGGAAAGAATGAAAAGGTAAATTTTCTGTAACAATTAAATCCATCAAATATCCATTACCAACATTGATCGGTGTAAAATTGCATGCGTATTTAAGATTGTATTCGTTCCAATCTTCGGCCTTTGCACATGTAATCGGAATATTACCATTAGGTGTTTCAAAATGAAATTGTGCCTGTTCACTAAACCAACCCATCAGAAAGAGTTTGTATTGTGTAGATATACCAATCACATCTGGAGAGATTACACCATGAAGCCAAATCGTATAAATTTTGTAATCAACTCGAGTTCCAGTTGGGCTGATTACAGTTAGTTCGCCTGAAAGCATTCTACCTTCCGATAAATTAACTCTAATCATCTCATCTGCAGGATTGAATGGAACTAGTTGAGGAAGTGCAGCTGTATATACAACTGCAGTAGTATTTTCAGTCGTGTAGGTCGGTATAAGGAAAGGATTCTTAAGAGTATTTGGAATATTTAATGTAATTGATTTTTCTGTTTCATCAATAACACCTTTTGTTCCAGATTCTGGAACTTCAAACGATGTAAATTTAGGTATCAATTCCCCAATCGTAAAATTTCTTACAAGTTCATTAGAAACATTTCCTGCATGGTCTTTTGCCAAAAACCGATATTCAATCACAGTATTGTTAGGTGTGATGATTGATCCTGTATATAATTGGCCATTCTGAATGGTTCCTGATCCATCAAACGATGGACTAGTTCCGTTTGTTGTGTAAATGATCTCTTGGCAACCTGAATGAAGGTCATCACAATTGATTGTCAGTGATTGTGGGAGAGTATAGGTACCATTGTTAACAGAAGCTGTGATGACTGGATTAGAAAAATCTAAAACATATGAAACGGAAGACGACCCATTTGTTCCGATTAAATTCGCCACACAAACCAAAACTGTTTTGTTCCCTTCAGCACCTAACGACGCAACTGGAATTTCAGTTGTAACTGATTCATTGGCCGCCACTGTTCCTGAAACATTTGTTCCTACGAGAGGAGTTCCCGCTGCACATGAAGTGCCAAGTTTCAAAAGATAATTTCCTGCCTTATCCGACTTCCAATTGATTGTAGCGGTTTGTCCAGATTTTAAATAGGTAGAAGGAAGAACACTATTGATTGTGATTGTTGGAACAACAGTATCCACCGTATAAGTTTCACTATAAACAACCGACTGGTTTCCTGCTTGGTCGCAAGTCCTTACTTTAAATGTTGTAGTGGTTTGATTTGGAGTTGGGATTGAAGTTGTGTATACACTACCAGAATTTACTGAACAGTTGGCACCAAATGATGGTGTAGTTCCATTTGATGTATAGATCACTTTGGAACATCCTGCACCACCAGTATCAGAACAATTCAATACAATTGATTGTACAGATCCATAATTTCCACCAGATGGGAAAATTGTGACACCAGGAGCTGTGTCATCTCGGTTAACCGTTGCAACACCAAAACCTGTTATTCCACTGCTTGTCACACATATCCGAAGTGCATTTGAACCTAAATTTAATGATGAAGCAAGTATTGAACCAGAAGTTTGGTTCACATTAGCTGTCACACTTCCTGAATATAAAACAGTTCCCGAATTACAATCAGCTGCATTCTTTCGAATGGAATATGTCCCTGTTTTTGAAGATTTCCATTGGATCTCTGTCGATAATACGGAACCAGAGAGTGTACTTACATTTTGTGCCGAAATTGAATTTACAGTGATGACGGGTCCAAGTGAAGGTACCATCGGGTCTTCAAAGTTAGGTGCTCCATCTCCGTCAAAATCTGCCGTAGGAAAAGCAGCAGTGATCGGATCTGTTCCCAATACTGCTACTATTTGATTGATAAAAGGTCCAAGAATTCCCGCATTGGCTTGGTAATACTCGCTAACACTTGCATATCCGTAGTCAGCAAAATTTGCCAATTCCTCTATCACTTTATCAGCAACGTTGGAAACTGGATTGGGATTGGTTATGATTCCACTCGAAACTAGCCAAATTTGAATGTTCAATCCAACTCCGAATGAAAAATGAATCACCTCCACCTTCATTGTATTAGATGAATAATCCACAGATACTTTTTTCATTTTCTCAAGAGTGGAATCATCTTTTATGTAATACATACCAACACTACGTTCTTCGATACCAGCTTCTGGCAATCGTCCTTGTTCGTAGTTAATTGTTAAATAAGTGGGCTTTAAGAACTTTAACCCTTCAGGCTCAAATTTAAAAACAGGACTTGTTGCTCCATATTCGGAAGGAATGGAACCATTAGGGTTAACATTCCGAGAAATAGTGATGACCTTTGTTTCTGAAAGTGCACCAGCCGGAATTTCAAATGAGAAACTACCATCAGTAGCTTGTAATGTACCACCACTCGGTCCAACCTCCCCAGATACACTTCGAGATGATACTGGATTGGAACTAAAAAGTCCTAAAAAGGAGGCTAAAAAAGAAGGTTGGTTTTGTTTCTCTTGCGGGAGTAAAAAACCGATACAACGAAATGAGGAGATACCTAATAATAGAACGATCAGTATTTTTGAATTCATTTTTCAATTCCTTTTCAAATGTGCGTGTTTGTGCCGCGGGTACTCAGAGTCTTTCTGATACTAGCTATTGTCAACGAATTTGTTAGGTGATTGTAAGTTCCAAAACTCCATCAATTTCTCAAGGTATCTACGTTGTGTGCTGAATCGGAATATAAACCATTTCTTCAGATTCTGGATCGTCGTTTCTATATTTCTCTCCCATCACTTCAAAATGAGGACGATTGTCTAATTGGAAGCCAGAATTAGGTAACCAATTCATAAAGATCGAATGGAAAAAAGGTCCTGCGTCACTCGGTAATCCTTTGTAAACAAATTCTGCATACAATCCACTCACAAGTGTATATCCTTCTGTTTCCGGAGGCAGGTCGGAAAACTTCGAAACTTCTACGACTGCCCATTTTTGGAACTTGGAATTGGGATCAAACGATTGAAAATAATTCGTCGGATATACTGAGAGAGAAATGAGTTCATTTGAATTTCGATGTAAGATTATAGGGATGATCGGTTTAAACGATTTCCATAGTATCGGAGTTAATGGATTGGCTAGAGACATCTCCAATTTTTTCCCAACCAAATACTTTTGTTCTATTGTTACGATCTTTGTTTCCATCCAATTCGATTTCCATACTCGTTCCTAAAAAAGCAACTACCATTCAAAGCGAAAAATAATCGAATCAATTAACATCGATTTGAGATGATAATATATCTTTTTGAAATAAAAAATTTACGCTATGTTTGTAAATGAATTCCCTACACATTGCAAACTTCTTGACTTCAATTCAAAAAACAGATATACCTTTTGGAATGAAAGTTGATATGATACATTTTGTAACATTCATAACAATTACCATTTAAAATCAGTATAAAAGAAGGTCATGATGAGAAAATTAATTATGTGGAATTTAATAACCTTAGATGGATACTTCGAAGGTGAAAAAAATTGGGACCTTAGTTTCCATGGGCTTGCTTGGGGAAAAGAACTCGAAGACTTCATTTTAACACAACTGCGATCAATCGAGATTCTTGTGTTTGGTGCAACAACTTACCAAGGAATGGCTGATTATTGGACAAATGCTCCAGAAGATGAAGGAGAAGTTGCAAAATTCATGAACAATCTCCCTAAACTTGCATGTTCCACAACGCTCCAATCTGCAAATTGGAAAAATACCACTATCGTCAAAGATGCAGTGAAAGAAATATCAAAATTAAAAAACGAAGGTTCAGGGAATATGTTTGTCTTTGGAAGTGGAATCTTATCGGCATCTTTGATGAAAGCAAATCTATTCGACGAATACAGGATTTGCATCGCACCTGTATTTTTGGGAAAGGGAAGAAAATTATTCCAAGAAGGCATACCAAACATTCCTTTAAAACGAATTGAAACAAATTCATTTTCCTCTGGTGCAGTGATCCTTCGTTATACACCTTAGATATATTGCAAATTTAACAAACAAAATCCAAAAAGGAAAATTCATTATGACCACTAACAAATTCAATATTTCTTTAGAAGAAGGAGCACATAAACATTTAAAACAACTCATTGGGCAATGGCAAGGAACCACAAAAACTTGGTTTGAAAAAGATGAATTGGCTGATGAATCAGCAGCAGAAACCACCATCACAAGCATATTAGGTGGTCGGTTTATTTGCCTAGATACCAAAGGTAGTTTAGAAGGGAAACCAATCGAAGGAAAAATGATCGTCGGATATGATATCCCTTACCAACGTTATACGAGTTCTTGGATTGATAGTTTTCATATGGGAACACAAATCATGTTGTCTAGTGGACCACAAAAGGGAAATGGATTCGTTATGACAGGATCGTATGGTAATCCAGAATATGGAGAAGACCTTTGGGGTTGGAGGACAGAATTTCAAATCCTAGGTGAAGCAGAATTTTCACTCACAACCTATAATATCAGCCCAAAAGGAGAAGAGGCAAAAGCAACGGAGACATTTTATAAAAAAGTAAATTAATGATCACAAGGATTGTATTTAACTTTTTGGTTTAAATTCCAAAAAGTTTTCCTATCACTTCTTCATATTCTTTAAATGCTTTCGAGTTTTTGTTTTTTAAAGTATAGGGAGATGGTCCATTTTGATCAATGTGTAGAAAAAGAGAAGTTGAAATTTCGTGATGGTGTTTGATTTCAATCACTTCATCAAATAGTTTTAAATACCATTTATCTTTTGTTAATTTTCTAATCTCATCACGCCTTACATCATCAAAATGTTTTTTACTCGTTTGATCCGTATATGCATTATTAAAAAGAATGGGTAAAACTTCTGGCCCATTCCCATTTCTCTCATACCATACTTCTGGAATAAATTTCTCTATTACTTGAACTGCATTATGGATTGCTTGGGCTGCTTGGTAGTTTACAGGTATTAAAACTGCATCCGAAACAGAAACACCCATTTTACTAAAAAAACTCCAGTTTGTCGGACAATCGATCAAGATATAATCAAATTTACCTCTGCTACTAAACATCTCCAATAACTTTCTAAATTTCTTAATCATAGAAAGGCTTATTGATTTAGTCGCATACGTAGAACTATCAAAACGTTCATCACCTTTGATGATGTGTAAATTTTTTCTGATTGGAATTGTTTTGATTCCCTCCTTGATTTCTTTACCAAGTAAAATATCAAAGATACTTGTGGATGAATCCATCTTTTTATGATCAATTTTAAAAGAATCGGTTAGATCTCTTTGTTGAGGGTCTAAATCAATGAGTAATACATTTTTCCCTTTTTCCGCTAGTACTCCTGCAAAGTTACCTGTTGTGACTGTTTTACCAACTCCACCCTTATTATTATAAATAGCAATAATTGCAGAATTAAAACTTTCTTCGTATTGAAATGGTTTTTTTAAATATTTTTTTAAGGTGGAAATCGATTTATCTGTATTTGATTCTAAGTTTAAAATTTCAGTTAAGGGGAAAATAATATTTTCTTTCCTTTTGAAAATCTGTGCGTTTTTGCCATTGATCAATAATCCAAATGGAACCTGCTGCAATTCTTTTGAACGCATATATTCAAATAATTGAAATTTAGTATCCAAGTAAGGTTTTCCGTTAGGATCAGATAAATTTACTGAATTTGATTTTGTTTCAATCACTAGAAATGGTTTTTGATCTACATAACAAACAAAGTCTGCTTCACCACAATTTTTTAAGGATACTTTATCTCGAAAGTTTTCATTGTTAAAACCGAACAACTGAATTAGTGGTAATACCAATCGAGTTTCTACTTCTGATTCTCTTCCATTTTGTTTGAGTGATTTTATAATATTTGAAAATTCGTGATTCTTTTTTTGTGATGCCATACGATGGTGTTACAAGATACTAACTGTCATTATTCTAAGATTCCAAAAGAAAAGGCAAAACATATTTCTACCAAATTCCCACACCAATGTCCCTGATAAACCGAATCTCCGCGCCAGGGACTGTAGCGGACATCCTTTCGAGAAACGAAAGATGGAAGCGTAAGGCCCGGTCATGTTTCAATTGGATCTGAAATTCCTACCTTTTGAGGCACCCCAACCTCAAAAAAAGAGTTTACAAAATTAAACGAACGATCGTACTAATATTATGAGCAAGGGCGAAGAGACAAAATCATTGATTTTAGACCGGGCTGTTCAAATTGCAAGTGTGCATGGTTTGGAAGGGCTTACCATTGGAACACTTGCGGAAGAATTGGGAATGTCCAAAAGTGGGCTCTTTGCTAAATTTTCTTCGAAAGAAAATCTCCAAATCGATGTTTTGCGAAAAGGGAGTGAACTTTTTCGACGTTATGTGTTATACCCCGCTTTAAAATCCAAACCAGGAATGACAAGATTACGGAATGCGTTTGTAAGTTGGCTTGATTGGTCCAATCGTTCTGATTTGCCTGGTGGATGTTTGTTTTTGGCATCAAGTTCTGAGTTTGATGACAGACCTGGGATTGTGCGTGATCATTTACGAAAAATCCAACTCTCATGGCACTCTTCCTTAAAACAATTTGTGGAAGAAGCCAAAGAAAAAGGAGAGTTAGATCCGAAAACAAATGTGGAGCAGTTGGTCCAAGAAATTTGGGGGCTTGTCTTATCCTTTCATTTTTACAATCGATTATTGGAAGATAAATCTTCCGAAAAACGAACCAAACAGTGTTTTAACGAATTAATCAAACGACATATGAAATAAACGAATACCAATTTGGATGCGAAAACAAAGGAATATAGGAGAATTTTATGAATACAATTAGCACGATCGTTCGTTCTTTAAACGGAGAATACCCAATCCCCATGGAAAAAAAATGGGAATTTGCAAAAAAGAATCCGACTTGGATAGGATTTGTCACCGTTCAAAAGTTTTTGAAAACCCAGAAACAAAGTCCTTCTAGAAAGGAAATGGATGTATTAGAAAAAGCAACCAAATCAATGTTACATGTAAGGGAACATAAAATTCAATATTATATTTGGAATTCGGAAGGAGATTCAAAAGGAACTATTTTACTCATCCATGGATGGAATGGTCATACTGGAAACTTTTCAAGGTTCATCCCATCCCTCATCGAAGAGGGTTATAAAGTTATAGGAATAGATTTACCGGGCCATGGATTTTCTTCAGGCCGGTATTCCAATATTGTCTTATCTGCAAAAATTGTAAAAGAACTCACAAATCAGATTGGAGATCCTAATTTTATCATTACACATTCTTTTGGTGGAGCTGTTGCGACAGTAGCACAAGAGTTAGGTGTCAGTGCAAACAAATTGGTTTATATTGCACCACCATCCAAATTGGAATTATTGATCCAGGATTTTAGTAGGCATTTTGACTTAACGGAAATGGAAGAAATCAATATGCGTTTGGTTTTGGAGAAAAAAGTCAAACGAACCATGGCAAGTATTGATTTAGAAACTTCTGGTCCCAACTTTAAGAATCAATTATTAGTCATCCATGACCGAGATGATATTGAAATCCCTTACAGTATGGGTGAGGTAGTTGCAAGATCATGGAAACAAGGAAAACTCATCACAACAAATGGATTGGGTCATAAAATGATATTACGATCCGACACAGTGAGGGATGAGATACTTAACTTTCTAACGAATCACTAACATTCAAAACATTAGGATATTTTTTTATTGATTCCCCATAGAAGCCAAGGTATTGGCTTCTTCTTTGATCATTTGGATATGTTCTTCTAAGTCTTTTGAAGCACGACTGATTTCATTCACTTCCATCTCCAATTGGATGATTCCTTTGGAGGCTTCTTTTTGACCTAATAATTGTTCTTTAGTGGATCCCGCAATCTGATTCGATAATTCTCTGATTTGAGACAATTCCGATAAAATGGAAGACAAAGTGTTCCTTTGTTCGATATAGAGTTGGTTCATATTTTGGATTTGCACTAAAGTTTGGTTTAGGCGATCAATTTGTGATTTTGCGAGTTCACCTGTATTTTTTGATGCATTCCTTGCATTGGTGATGATCTCTTTTGAACTTTTGACAACACTTGATATACGTTTTACGTTATTCTTTGTAAATTCAGCGAGTTTACTCACTTCATTGGCAACTACAGCAAAACCTTTACCAACATCACCCGCACGAGCAGCTTCAATGGAAGCATTTAACGCAAGTAAGTTTGTCTTTTCTCCAATTTCTGCAACAATATTATTGATTTCATTCACTTGGTCAAAAGAGGCTTGGATGGATTCCAAATGAGATGCAGTTTGGTCTGCCACTTCTGTGACGGACATACTTTCTTTTTTATTGATTTCTGCAATTTCCACAAGTTGTTCACTTTGGATTAATATTTGGTCAACTGTCTCTTTTAATTCTACTGTATCAGCAACCATACTTTGTACTTTATTATTTTGTTCTTCAATGGAAACTCCATTGGATTCAAAGGAACTTGAAAGTTCAGAAATCACAGCAGTGATCTCTTCCAAAGAAGCCGCTTGTGATTCTAATTTTACAGATGTATCGGAAACAAATTTACTAAAATTACTAATCGAAGATTCCAATTTGAGTGCAGCATTTGCAGAAACTTTACTTCGTTCTTTTGTTTGGTGAAGGAGCACTTCTGCTTCATCTGCTTTGATATCCGCTAAAGAACTAATTTTTGTCAAAAGTTGGACTAATAAACTGACAATGTATCCAGCGATCATGATGAAAATCGGTTTCATCACTTCTCCTGCTAATCCAACATAACCAATATCTTGTGATTGTTTTGGATCCACTGAAAGTTGGACACCACCGACATTCACCGCAACTATCAAAGCTATCGCCGATAAGACAGAACCTAAAAGTGAGTTCATCAAAACAAATTTACGATCTCCTAAAAATCCAGAATAAATCGCGTTAAAGAAAAAGATAAAATACACAACTGCATTCGAAAGAGCCGCTTCTGCTTCTTCTAAACTCAACGTACAATCTAAGATAATGGTTAATGATAAAACTAATGTGTCCATTAAGATGAGAATTTTATGAAACCAAGTGGGTGGGTTTGTTTTTTTTTCTAATACATAAGCAAGTGCACAATAAAAACCCATTGTACAAGTTCCAATCATATGGATGAGGTACATCTTCGGCTGGAATTCATCTTTGGCCCCAATCATGGCAAGTAGGAAGAGTAATACTAATCCAAAACGAATTCGGTTGATGATGATTTTTCCCTGTTTCCAAAGATCTGCGATTGATAACACTCTATACCCTCAAAATACAAACTTACCTATTCTTTTGGGAATTTAGGCAATAACTTGGTGATCGACAATAGTCTACTAAAAAAAAGGAATGAATCTTACTGTCGAGTTTGAATTTTGAACTTATAAATTGGATTTTTTATCCTCACAGGATCATTCTCCAATGGGAAAGGAATGTGATGGTGGCAAAACAAGCGGGTTATTCTGGAAAATCGGTCATTGAAAAATTGGGAATCAAGGGCAATATGTCCCTCTATTTTCTAAATCTACCAAATGGACTCAATTTGGTAGATTGGGGGGAAATGCCTGTAACTGTCAAAATTACAAAATCACTCGTGAAGGAACTCGACTTCATCCACTGTTTTTTTACCTCACTAGCAGATTACCAAAAATCACTCCCGAAACTCCAATCCCATTTAAAACCCACCGGTATGATATGGGTTTCTTGGCCTAAAAAAACTTCCAAAATTGTTTCTGATTTAGATGAAAACAAAATCCGGGATTTTGCCTTGGGTTTGGGACTTGTCGACATCAAAGTCTGCGCGATCGATCCCATTTGGTCGGGTCTCAAGTTGGTGATCCGGAAATCAAACCGCTAATTCTGGAAACGTTTCGAATTTGGAATCGTTATAAAATTGTCACAAAACAACCCTTCGATTATGACAAACTTCCATTTTCGAAAAAAAATGCTCACCAAACGGGCAGTTTTGCTCCTTGTAATCAATTTGTAATATTCTTGTCATCCAATCATAACATGGATTCAATATGTTTGTAACCAGACTGAAACATTGTAATGGAGGTATCCTCTATTGAAATGAATCCAAATCAGTACAGACAAACATCGAATGAATACCATCAGAAAAGTACCTTTGGGACTATTGCTATTTGTTAGCTCACTTTCTGCCGAAGCAGAAGTGACCCGCACAAACGAGTCAAATCCCGCAGAAAACCAATCGAGAAAAACACAAACGAAAGTTTACCAAGAACTTTACGAAGACACGGAAACTGGGCAAATTTACTCAAAACCAGGACCCAATCGTGTGAAGGTGGAATACAACCGTCCCCTTTCCAACGGAAATGCCACAACCTTACCCGATGCATTTGCACACAGGCCCGATGATACGGCAAAAGAGAAATTAACGATTTATGGCCGTATCCAATTTAGAGGAGTCTCTGGTTCCGAAGATTCTCTCTACAACAATGGTCATAGAGATTTTAATAACGTGGATTGGAACTTTCGACGTTTACGGTTAGGTGCTCAATACGAAAACGATTGGTGGGGAACTAATATCCAACTCCGATTGGAGAACATGTTGAATCGTCCTGATATTGTCCAAACAACAAGTACATTAAATTATTTAGATGCAAATGGTCGACCAGCAACAACGAGTTATGTATCCAACACAAGATTAAAAGACAATCGTGGATACATTCACGAAGCATTTGGGTATGCAAAAATACCTTATGCTGGATTACGTTTTGTCTTTGGACAATTGCCAACTCAGTTCAGCCGTGAATACTTACAATCCTCAGCTAACTTCGTAACATTAGAACGAAGTATGATCGTTAATGCCATTCCACAATTTGATCATGGTGTTATGATCCAAGCAACTCCACTAAAAGAATTAGATCACAAATGGGAACGATACTTACAAGTTTCCTTAATGGTGAGTAATGGAAAAGGTGGTGGTGGTGATTATGGTACTGGTAGAAGACAAGACTTAACAACTGCAAATCGTTATGGAGCAATCAATACTTCTCCTATGTATTATGCACGAGCACAAGTGAATGTGTTTGGTGGATTAAAACGAGAATCCGACGGAAAAATGGTGAATTGGCAAGAAGGAGAAGAAATTTTCCAACGCGAGATGAAATGGTCTTTGGGTGCCGGTTATCTACAAACCCAAAACTTAATTACACCAGCACTCTACGTTCCCGAATACACTCCTGGCACAACAAGTGGAATTCAATTATTAACATCTCAAGGATCGAATCCGGATCGAGGAAGTTTAGATGCAAATGGAAATCCAAACTTTTTAGTTCAGAATTCCGTACCTACATTAGCTCGACCAAAAATGGGATTAGTAGGACATACTTACGATACAACGTTTACCTACAAAGGTATTTATTTATCTGGTGCTTATACAAAGTTTGGTGGTGCCGCATCGAATGATTTATATGGATACCATGGAACTATTGGTTATAACATTCCATTTTTGGATCGTTATTATATCATGCCATTGCTAAAATATGAATACATCCAAGGAGATTTTAATCGAAACGGTAAGGTAGATCCTACAGATTCTTTAAGAGTGTATTGGGCAGGTTTGAACTTGTTTGGCGATAAACATCACTTCAAAGCACAACTCTACTATCAAATTTTAGGAAATCAATTTGATGTAAATCCTAATACGGGAAACTCAATGCCAATTGATGATAGACGTGTTTATTTACAATTCCAAGCAAACTTTTGGACGGGAGTTGTTTCTCCAGAAGCTTACAGTTATAGGCCAAACTAAAAGGAATATTTATGAAAATTAAATTAACATTCATGATCAGAATCATTTTAACACTTTCACTTTCTTTATTCCTTTTAAATTGCCAATCGAAGGAACAAGACAGAGATGGTATATCTTCCCTAATCATCAACAATATACTCAATGGTGGAGTCGATAGAAACAAGTCTCTTGTGATTATGGAAGTCGCTGATTTAGGTGGTTCTTACACAGGAAATTGTTATGATACTTTCCAACTTAATGGTGGAAATATTGGACCTTTATCTTATTTCAATACTCCACCAGGTGGTTCTGGAGGATTATTGAACACAAACATTAAAAAATACAATGTATCAACATCAAGTTGTACTGATTTGGGATTTGCAAGTGGAACTAATTTTGGTTCCACATCACAAAGGCCTAACCCAAATGATGGCTTCACATTTAAACTGTATACTTGTGATCCCAATAACAATCCTTGTTCGAGATCTGCGATTACGGCATCTGGTTTTTAATCAAACCAGATTCACTCGCTATTTAGATAAATTATTAGCTACACAAAAGGATAAATCCACTATCCTTTTGTGAAATTTGTCATGATCCCACTTATTTTAATCCATTTACTACTAAAAATGTAACGAAGTGTTCAGAAATAACTTTGGTTTCTGACTCTAAGATGATAAAAAAAGATAGAATCTCTTCTTTCTGATTTAGAATATTACTCCGATGAACATCCGTTCATAACTCAATTGGTTAATGTTTGGTTATGAAGGTTCGCTAGGAATATTCAAATATGAATTATAACAATGATTACCAAATTGTTTTAGGTTTGGTTTTGGCTCTCATGATCTTTGGAGTTGCCTTAGAACTTCGTTTCATTGCCTTTAAGGCTGTTTTACAAAGACCTGTAGCTGCCCTTGCTGGACTCATTGGCCAAGTGATTTTTTTACCTTGGGTCACGTTGCTTATCACGCTGGTATTGGATCTTCCTGCTGGAATTGAATTAGGAATGTTGTTAGTTGCCGCAAGTCCCGGTGGAAACCTATCCAATATCATTACCCATCTTGGCAAAGGAAACACTGCTCTTTCGGTAAGTATGACCGCTGTTTCTAGTTTATTTGCAATCATTACATTACCACTTAACTTTACATTAACGGCAAATTTAAATCCAGTCACTTATGCTATGATTTCTGGTTCAGGAGATCTTAGGATCGATAGTTTGATGATTGTCAAAGGATTAATTGTATTATTACTAATTCCATTATTGCTGGGAATGTTCTTAGGAAACTTTGTCACTGGTTTCGCTCACAAAATCACTCCATTTTTTAAACGTGTTTCATCCTTTGCGTTTTTAATCTTTCTCATCGTTGCAGTTGGTGGGAATTGGAAGATATTTTTAGACAATCTTGGGTTTGTCTTTGTGATAGTTGTTTTTCATAATTTCATAGCTTTAATTATCGGGAATTTAATCGCGAGAGTATTTTTACAAAACGAAGCAAACAAACGTGCCATTACCATTGAAGTAGGAATGCAAAATTCAGGACTTGCCTTAGGCCTCATTCTAACACAATTCCATGCAGAGCCAAACATGGCTTTGGTGGCTGCGTTTTGGGGAATATGGCATATAATCTCTGGTTTGATTTTAGTCTCATATTGGAAAAGCCGACCACCCGTAGAAGGAAACTAATTTGAAGGTTTTAGTGACAGGGGGAGCGGGTTATATTGGATCCACGCTCATCCAACATTTATTAAATACCTATCCAACTTGGCAAATCATGGCAACGGATATCAAACCGATGTCTAAGTCATTTGTTTCTTCCCAATTTGAATTTCAAATTTTGGATATCAGTGATCGAAATTCTGTTGTTGATTTGATCCAAGACTGGAAACCCAATTCGATTGTCCATCTTGCATCAATTCTCAATCCCCCGCCAGGAATGAGTGAGGAAACGCAGTGGAAAATTGATGTTCAAGGCACCAAAAATGTGTTAGATGGAGCAGGATATGCTCGAACGGAACAAGTGATCATCACAAGTTCAGGTGCAGCATACGGTTATCATAAAGAAAATAAAGAATGGATTGAAGAAACAGACCCCATACGAGGCCATTCGGCATTTGTATATTCCAAACACAAACGAGAAGTGGAAGAATTATTAACAGAATACAGATCCATATTCCCTCAACTCAAACAATTGATCTTAAGACCAGGAACCATCCTTGGCAAAACAGTGAATAATCTCATTACCGATATGTTCCAAAAACCTTTTGTGATGGGTATCTTAGGCCACAAAAGTCCATTCGTGTTTATTTGGGATGAAGATGCAATTCAAATCATCACCAAAGGTATAGCCGAAAAAAAGGAAGGTAAGTTTAATTTAGCTGGAGATGGAGCTCTCAGTTTACAAGAGATTAGTAAAATGATCCGAAAACCATATGTTCCCATTCCTGCTTTTTTGTTACAGACCTTGTTATGGGTACTTAAGAAACTTCGGCTCACACAATATGGTCCCGATCAAATTGATTTTTTACGTTATAGGCCTGTATTATCAAACACACAATTAAAGACAGTATTTGGCTATATTCCCAAGTACAATTCAAAAGAGACATTCATAATGTATTTAAATGCCAAAGGAGTTCCATATGATGAAATTTAAATTTTTTGTATTTGGATTAATATTCACCTATTCTTCGTTATTTGCAATCCAGTTGGATATCAAAGATAGTGATGGAAAAAATTTAGATCTTGTTATGGTTACGATTAAAGCCGAAAAACCACAAGTGCCTCCTCGTGATGATCATGGTTATCCACCTGAAAGACTTGAGTTTATGATTACACCAGAAGTGACAATGTTTACAAATCCCAATGGTAAGGTAAATATCTCATTTCCTTATGCACCAAAAGTAAACATTCGATTACGTAAAATTGGTTATAAAGATGTCAATTTACGTTCCTATTCCAATCAGAGTTCTGTATCATTTCGAATGGAAAAACAAACAGATTTAAATTTGTTAGTAGGACAATACCCTTCTAACAGTTGGGTCGCAGCACTTAACTTTGGTGAAGACAAAGACTTAAGAAAAACATATTTAGAACAATGTGGTTTTTGTCACCAACAAGGAAGTTTTTTCATGAGAAGAGCATTCTCTGAAGATGATTGGGAAGAAATCATCAATCGAATGATGGGTTATGGCGCAAGACCTCATGGGAAAGCTAAGAAAAAACTTCCAAGTTTACTTTCAAATGCATATGTTGATTTGCTCAAACACCCTGAACGTGTGTCACCTGGTCGTCCATGGGGAAAAGAGTTATATGGAGCAGTCATCAGAGAATGGCCTATGGGTGATAGTTTCTCCCAAATGCATGATTTACTATACCATAAAAAAACAGGTCTTGTGTACGTAGGTGATAATATCCAGGACCGTCTTTGGGAAATTGATCCTAACACAGGTAAAACGGTAGTATACAAAGTTCCAAAACAACCAGATGATGAGTTGGGTGGTCTATTACCAGGAAGGTTACGATCATTTCAAAAACATGAAACCTATGTTGGTTTACATTCCCTTGCGGAATCTCCAATTGACGGAAATATTTTTATCACTCCTTCCTTACAAAAACGAATCACAGAGTTTGATCCAAAAACCAAACAGTTCAAAGACCATATGTTTCAGAATGGACTTTATCCGCATACTATTCGTATTGACGATGAAGATCGAGTTTGGTTTACGTTAGCACTTTCAAACCAGGTAGGTATGTTTGATCGTAAGGATCTTTCTTTCCACTACTTCGATTTACCTGCAAGAACCAAAAAAGAAAGTTTTAGTTTATGGATCAGTGGATTCATTGTGAAACTGATGAATTGGGGTTTTCCAATGCATTTGTTACCTGTAGATGAACGTGTGAGTGGAATGCCACTGCCATATGGGATTGATGTTGCACCTGATGGAACTGTTTGGTTTACAAGATTACACGCTGATACAATTGGCAAAATCAATCCGAAAGATTTTTCCTTTCAGGTAATTGAAACACCATTCCAAGGCCCACGAAGACTTCGAGTAGATCGAGACAATCATGTATGGATATCCGTATTTCCAGAAGGATCAATCGCTAAGTACACTCCAGAAGATGGAAAGTTCAAACTGTACCCACTTCCAACAGCAGTAGATGGCGTGGAAACACCTTATTCTCTGAATGTGGATAGAAAACGTAATCTTGTTTGGGTCACAGGAACATCATCAGACAATTTGATGGTAATGGATATCAAAACAGAAATTTGGAAAGTATATCCAATGAGTCGAAAAGTTACATTCACTCGTGATATTGAATTTTCACCGGATGGAAAAGCTTATTCTTCGAATGGTGCTTTCCCAAGTTGGCAAATTGAAGATGGGCAACCTACTCTTATGGAAGTTACACAGGCAAAATGAGTTCCTCTAATACTTACAACCAAGGACATATGATTCGATTTTTGTCCGCATCCTTCTTGGGTTTTTTAGCTGGTCACCTAACGAACTATAGTGTAATATTATATGCACAAGATGTTTGGAACCAAGATGCATTAGCAGGAATTGGATTTGGACTATGTTTTGGAGTTCCCTTGGTACTAGGATGGTTTGCAGGAGCCTGGTGTGATTCTCACTCACCACAAATTTTAGCACAAATTGCCCATGGTTCGTTTTTAATCGCACTTGGACTATTAAATCTTTCCTCACAATTGATTGGTGTCACTTCTGTATCTTTATTTTTATTTGCTGCTTTTTTTGTTGGAGTGGGTTGGTCAATCCTTGCTCCCGCTAGGATGTCTTTACTCGGCCGATTGGCAGGAGAGAAACAAAAAAAGATGGCAGTGATATTTAATGTGCTCGTGATGTTAGGTTTTGGTTCTGCCCCACCCATATTGGCGTTTTGCAGAAGTATTGGTTCTTGGCAAATGGTTCACATCACTGGTGTTATCCTATTTTTAATTGCAATGTGTTTACTCATCGGGATCAAAACGGAAGGACAAGGAAAAACTTCTTCTGCTTGGGATAGGATTCTACGTGGGGTATCTTATGCAAAAAACCATACATTACTTAGACAAACACTTTTATTTTCGATTGTGATCTATTGTTCAATGGGACCAGTCCAGGTGATGATGCCTAGGTATGCAAAAGGTGTCTTACAATTGGGTGAGATGGAACGTGGATTCTTTTTAGGAGCCCTTGCCTTAGCTTTACTTTTGGGAGGAGGAACTTCTTTAAAACTGGCAAAACCGTTTGGTTATGGAAAACTAATTCTCACCTCTGGATTGTTATGTGGATTAGGTCTTTTAGGCATCGGACTCAGTTCACATCTATGGCTTTCCATCGGTTTATTACTCGTGAGTGGATTTGGTGCTGGGGCTAGTATCAGTTTGCTTGTTGCCATCCTTCAATCAGAAGTGAGCCAAGAATACAGAGGAAGGTTAATGAGTTTGTATACAATTACAAGCCAAGTGGTACCTGCGTTTGCTGGATTTTTATCGGGGATCATTCTTGTAAAAGTTTCGATTCCAACAGCAGTTGTATCAGCAGGAATTATATTAACCCTGATTGTGATTTTTACCACAATCAGGTTAAAAACACTTCGAAACTATTCGATATGATTTACCATTGTTGGTACATTTGTTCGGCAAAACCAAACAAGTTTTTAACTTCAAGTTTTGTTCCGTTATCTAAAATCACATAACCATTATAAACTCCGAAGGCTTTATTCAAATACGCTTCGGTTTTTAGTAATTCAAAGATTTCAGAAATTGAAAAATTTTGAATCAGTTGTTTTAAAAAACCGATCATACCCATAAGATCTATATCAGAATACAATAGATAAACTGGAGTAAAGTTTAACTCCAATCTACCTTGGTTACTCACAAATTTCCAAGGTTTTTTGTAATCTGTAACATCATACTTCCAAACTACTTTATCAAGTTTATGAACTTTTCCCTTATAAACAATACCGTTTTCTGTAGCGTTTTTAGGATCTCCAAATCCATAACCTAAATTGAGACTAAGAAGTTCTCCACCGACCATTCCTGCGCCTGCTGCCCAAAGCCATTTATTTTTCTCGGGCCAAGTACCTCTTCCCCAATCTAACACTGCGTAACTATTTTCTTCAAAATCATAAGTAGATTGATTGTATAGGATCGTACCTTTACAAATCAAACTTGGCATTTTGTACTCGTAAAAGAAATCTGATTGGGAAAATGGAGTGATGATTGCAAGAGCTTCATTTGATTTTTCAGTAAATTCAAAATTACCTTGGATAGTTTCGTTAGAGGAATCACCTTGGATTGAATAAGTGATGATTCTTTTGCCTTTTTGTTTTTGAATACGAATGAATTGTTTTCCTTTCGTAAATTCAATTGGATCCGTAGTATTTGTTGGAAAAAAAATGGCACCTGGTCTCACAAGTTCTGTTTTCGAAAATATTGTTTTACCTGATTTAAATTCCAATAACTCGATGCTACCCATCGCTAAATTTCCAATATCAGTTACAGTGATAGCACCACCGAAATTTTCATTATAAAATGTGTAATGTTCCCATCGTTTATAACGTTTAGGTTCCGCTTTGATGTATGATTCGTTAATCTGAAAGTGTGGAAATCTCGACCAACCTGAAACATTAAGAGTACCATCTTCTTTGAGAAGAGCTACAGAGGAAGTGTATTCAATTTGTTTTGTCTCAGTCGCATCTGGTTCAGGAATCACTTGGATGATTTTTCCATGTTCATCAACCACTTGGTCTGGTGATAATTTACTCTTTGAACACTGCAAGATTGACATTATCAAAAGGAAAACTCCTATCTTTTTAAGAATTTGAAATCGTTTTTCTAACATGAATATCTCCAAAAAACAAGTTTATGATTATGATTCGCTTAACGTCAATAAATCTAAAGATTGGGCTCTGATTTGTTCCACATATTGTTCTAAACTTCTAGAAGCATTTGAAATTTGGTTCACTTCGTTCTCTAATGCCATAATGCCTTTATTGACTTCTGTTTGACCAGAAATTTGTTCTTTGGTGCTAAATGAAATTTGAGTCGATAGATCATTGATTTCAGTTAGTTGGTTAATCGTATCAAAAATGATTGATTTTTGTTTTTCAAATAATCGATGCATATGACTCACTTTTTCAGTTGTCATTTCTAGTTTTTTAATTTGATTGGTTGTCAAATTTCCGGTTTGGATGGAAACTTCTGCAGCATCATAGATAAATTTTCGAGAATGGTTAACAACATCAGAAATCATTTTTTCGTTTTTTGCAGTAAAATCAGCAAGTTTACTGACTTCACTAGCCCGTGCCGCTTCAATCGAAGCATTTAATGCGAGTAAGTTGGTTTTTTCTCCAATTTCAGCAATGATTTGATTGATTTCATCAACCTTGTCAAAGGAAGTTTTGATTGAATTTAAATATTCACTTGTTTTCTTTGAGACAACTGTAATTTCAGAGGTATCCTTTTTGTTTTCATTTGCGATCGTGATTAATTCTTGGTTGATCATACTAATGGTTGCAACCATTTGATTTAAATCATTGGAACCAGAAAACAAATCAGTAATTTTTCCATTTTGATCATCAATGATTTTTGCATTGGATTCAAATGAAGAAAACAATTCCGTATTAATCGCTGTTACTTGCTCTAATGAAGCAGCTTGTGATTCTAATCTTTCGGCAGTATGAGAAATATAATTGGCACAACTTTGAATCGAGTTTTCTAAATTTTTTGCAGAATCCTGGATGATTTTTTTCTGTTTTAAACTCTAGTTTTACAAATATTCAGATTCTTTTGCTTTTTCGATCCCTTTGTCACTGATCGAAATGAGCAAAGCAATCAGTCTAGATAGTAAGATCCCACTCACCATCACAAAGATCCCTTTCACGATTTCCGCGGATGTACCTACATATCCTGTCTGAATGTATAAATTTGGATCTTCAGAAGGAATGAGTCCTCCAAAGTGTACTGAAATAAAATAAGATAGGATGACACCAAAACTTGCTAATAACCCATTAAACAGTACAAACTTTGGATTCCCTAAAAACCCAGAATAAATGAGGTAAAAATATACAACAAGTAGAACAGCAGTGTTGTTCAATGCGGATTTTGCTTCCATGGGTCCCATCTAACAATCAATTGATGTATTAATTAAATGGATTCGGGTTATCTTTGACCCCTATCCAAAAAAGAACATCCCATATGAAAATGGGTTTGGATAGGTAAACCATTTGAGCGAAAGGGCTTCTAAATTGAATAAAAGCGAAGAGATCTTATCTGCTGCATTAGAATTGTTTACGGCGAAAGGGTTTGATGGAACGGCTGTGCCCCTCATTGCAGAACGAGCCAATGTAGCTGCGGGTACGATTTACCGTTATTTTGCTAGTAAAGAAGAACTTGTGAACTCACTCTTTTAAAAATGGCAAGAAAGTCTTTATTCAAAAATCAGAGATAATTTTCCACACGATGCAGGGCCAAAAGAACAATTCCATCAAATTTGGAAATCCATGGCCGAATTCCAAAGAGAAAACCCTGTGGCGTTTGATTTTTTAGAAATGCAGTACAACCTTCCCTATTTAGATAGGGAGAGTTTCGCAAAACGTGCGTTACTTCTAATGTTTCTCACTCGATTTGCTCATGACAACCGAGATATACTTATCAAATTTCCACCAGATGCACTCATTGCGATCGTATGGGGAGCATTTGTTGGACTCGTAAAAGGTTCTCGGAATGGAAAAATAAAATTGGATGATCAATTCTTAAAAGAAACAGAAGACTTACTTTGGAATGCAATTAAACTTCCAACGTAAATATTTTGAAGCATTTCTAATTATTTCCCATCTTCCAAAACTAAATCCACAAAAAAGGAATATCCCATTTCATTTACATGGGAAAATACAATTACTTTCTTTTTTAATGTTTTGTCCCAGTACGGGTCACTGACTTGCCAATTGCCATTGTCACGAAACACTTGTTTGACGTGCTTATAAAAAAACGGCATATATGACCAGTTTTTCTGCAAAAAAGCCATGTTCTCAATAAATCCAGAATCATTCGTCCTTTCATAGTAAGGTGAAACTTGGGTTCCTTGCCAATCTGTTACATATACTCTTTGGATCATCGGATCCAATTTGAAGAAACTTTGCGGGTCAATGATCACTCGATTCCCTAGCGTAATAGTTTTTAAAGGAAGTGACATCAACTTAGATTTGATTTGTTTTTCAAATTCAATTTCTTTTGCTACTTCGATTCGTTTTGCTTCGTGATACAAATGTAAATGGGGAACGACAACATCCCTTATAGTTTGTTTATCTTCTTTGTATTCTAATGGTTTTCCTAAAAAATAACCTTGTAAATATGTCGCACCAGAACTGACTGCTTGGTACAATTCTTCCTCTGATTCAATTCCTTCAAATAGTAACTGAGAACCAATGCTAAGTGAAATTTGTTTCAAGTATTCTAAGATTGACTGGTATTCTCTTTGTTCAATAGACTTCTTTAACAAATTTAAATCGATTTTGATAATATCTGGTTTTATTGCACCTAACCTTTCCAAGTTGGATGATTCTGATCCCACATCATCCAAAACAATACTAAATCCTTGTTCTCGCAGTAGTTCCACACCAGCTGCAAGAACATCGGTCCCATAACTTCCAGATTTTTCTGTGATTTCCACAACAATCTGATTGAGTGGGATTCCAGATTCCTTTACAATTTCAGCGATGGGAAGTGAGTTCCCTTTACTCTCTTCATACTCCAAAATCACCTGATCTGGTGACATGTTCACAAAAAGTTGGTCATTACTATCTTTGATTTTATCCAAGGAAAGACCGAGTAACTTACGATCGATCACAGTCATCCGTAGCGGAGTTACCTGTGGATCCATAAATTCAGGAACCACTACAAGTGAACCTTTCTCATCTCGGACACGGCCTAGAGATTCGTACCCGATGACAGTCTGTTCTTCCACAGAAAAGATGGGTTGGAGTAATGGGACATATTGTTTCTCTTTGGTTCCTGCCATCATGTTCATCAAATGTCTCCCTGTTCCAATTTCTGTTTTAACAGATTTTTATTCAATAAATTAAACATATTTCGATCGAATCTTGTTCCATTTCCAGGCAATCTTCTGATTTCAGAGATGTCTTGACCCAAGTTTCGCTTTCCCTTAGACTCTCGCGAATGCGATACACAAGCCTAGTCCTCACCTTTGTTTTCATCACATTGGCAACGAACGCGCAGTCAGATGTCAAATTCCCATCCATTCCATCACAGCAGATATAGACTGGTATCCTGGCGATGAGGTCAAATTAAGTCGTGAAGAATCTGGTCATGCACCTAACTGGATTTTAACGATTGACAGTGCAAAGTTCATAGACCAAGGAAAACGAAACACTATTTTGTATGGAAATGCCCACGGAAGGATCCATGAATTAAATGAGTCCATTTTGAACCAAAATAGTAAGATAAGTCTTGTTGAAGAAAAACCAGCTGGGCCCATTATCTACATTCCACAAAGTAATTCGGAAGACTTACAAGTGAAAGATAGACAAACCATTCGTTCTATGGCAATTACACCGAATGGATGTACCGCATTGGAACAAGCGATTACCAATGAGAATTGGCCAGCCACAAAAATCCTTTTGAATGTCGAAACCGATATCAATGGATGGGACAAATATGGTGCTACGAAATTACACAGTGCAATTTTAAATGAAAAATTTGAACTCATCCAACTCCTACTCGACGCAGGTGCCGATCCGCAAAAAAAAGACAAATGGGGGAAAACTGCGATTGAGTTTGCCGAAAGACAAAATAATCACAAAGTTTTAAAACTCCTCAAAAAAGAATGAAACAAAAAACAAACACTCGGTTTTTACCAAAAGGCTTAACCATCTTACATGAAGACCGAGATATCCTCGTCGTTGATAAACCGGCGGGACTACTCACCATTGCAACTGATTCTGAAAAATCAAAAACTGCTTACGCTTCCCTTATGGATTATGTAAAAAAAGGAAGTGATCGTTCCAAAAATCGAATTTTTATCGTTCATAGATTAGACCGTGATACTTCTGGTGTTTTGGTATTTGCTAAAACAGAAGTCGCCAAACAAACATTACAAGAAGATTGGGACAATACCAAAAAAGTTTATATCGCAGTTACACATGGTATATGGAAACTCAAACAAAGTTCCATCCAATCTTATTTAACGGAGTCAAAAGCCCACCGCGTTTATTCTGTTGATGATCCCAAACTCGGAAAGTTTTCTGAAACAAAATACAAAGTGTTAAAAGAATCCAATTTGTATTCCCTTCTCGAAATTGATCTCATCACTGGTCGAAAAAATCAAATTCGCGTACATTTTGCAGAAAAAGGTCATCCCATTGTCGGAGATACTAAATATGGAAACGAAACAAAATCCTTTCCAAGAATGGCACTCCATTCATATTCCATCACCTTGACTCATCCTTTTCAAAAAAAACCATTAACATTTATAACCAATATACCAAATTTTATTACAGGACTTGTGGGTGGTTACGAAAGGATACAAGATGAAACATAAAGGATTTATTTTTGATATGGATGGAGTGGTTGTTGATAATCACAAATTTCATTTCAAAGCATGGATGGAATTTTCCAAAAAATACAAATTTCCTCTCGATTCCCAAATCTATCGAGATACTTATAATGGAAAAACCAATGCTGATTTATTCAGAATGATTTTTGGAGAAATTTCTTTAGTGGAAATCCAAAACTACGGTGCCGAAAAAGAAAACTTATACCAAACCTTATACAAACAAGAAATGAAACCTCATCGTGGAATCATCGAATTCTTTCAGTATTTGAAATCCAACCAAGTCAAGTTAGCTCTAGGAACTTCCGCACCAACCATGAATGTCAATTTTACGTTGGATAACCTTAACTTACGATCTTACTTTGATGTCATCATTGATGGTTCCATGGTGACTCAAGGCAAACCTCACCCTGAAGTCTACGAACTTTGTGCAAAAGGACTTGGCCTTAGTCCAAAGGACTGTATCGTATTTGAAGATTCGATTGCTGGATTACAATCTGGAAAGGCCGCAGCTTGTACCATTGTAGGTGTTGCCACTTCCCATACAGTCGAAGAACTAAAAAATCATGTGGACCAAATCATTTCTGATTTTACTGATCCACTAGTGTTTTCATTATAAATTTATTCCTGAAAGTCAGTGAGTAAATTACTAGTTTTGTTGGTTAAATCGATGCGTATAATGGCCGTTCTGCCTTCATCAATGTAGGTAAGATCATCAAAGGATAATTTTTTTGCCATAAAGATTCCACGACCATGCGTTTTGAAAGCATTTTTGGTCATTGCTTCAATCGACAAATATCGTTTCCAATCAAATCCTTTCCCTTGGTCACTGATGCGAATTTCAATGCGCTCTTCGTTTCTTTCAAAGGTTACCTTTACAAACTTTTCTTTGTACTCAGGTGTATCTAACCTTCGAAAAATTTCTTCCATCAATTTATCATTATCATGGAGTTCCGATTTTTCCTGGTATGAAATTCCTAAATTCCCATGTTCAATTGCGTTGTTTAGAATTTCCATGATCCCGGTTAACACACGTTCAGGATCGGGACAAGCATTGGCAAGTAAGGGAGCAAGTTCATGAGATTCACGAATGGACCGAATCCTAAATTCACCAGTAACCATATGGCGAAGGGCACCCATTCCTTTATGAAGGTCTTCTTTTGCCCTTTGTAATTTGATAAAATGTTCAACAGCAGTTTGCACTATGCGAACAAGAAGGGCACGTGAATATGGTTTTGTTAAATAATAAAAAGCACCTGCATCAAGCCCCTCTGTCATATCGGTAATGGAACTCATAGCAGTTTGGAAAATGACAGGGATATCTCGGTACTTTTCTGATCGTTTGATTTTTTTTAGGAGTTCGATCCCGTCCATCTTTGGCATCAATCGATCCAAAATAATGGCATGAAAAACCATCGAACCAGAGCTTAAAATTTGGAATGCCTCTTCTCCATCTTTTGCTTTGACAACAGTGAATCCTTTATCTGACAAAGACTCGTCAATGATCATTAAATTGATCATCTCATCATCAACAGCAAGTAAATTGATCATCGAAATCCTTCACGGGAACTTGGTATTAACATTGTAAAAACTGCTCCCTTATCTTCATGATTTTCAGCATATAACAATCCGTTGTGATCATTTACAATTTCTCTTGAGATCGACAATCCGAGCCCAGTTCCTTTGGTTCCAGCTTTTACTTGTTTGGATTGGATGAACTTTTCAAAAATTTTATCTAAGTCTTCGGAAGGAATTCCTGGACCGTAATCTCTGATTTGGATGCCAATTCCTTTCACATACGACTGAGATTTTCTTGGAATAAATTCTCTTTTTATCAAACTAATCTCAATATTAGTGTCATTTGGAATGAATTTTAATGCATTGGAAATGATATTTCTGATCACTTGTTGGATCCGCTCATAATCGAATTCAGCTTCCCAACGTTCTTCATTATTCAATAAAACAACTGTGATCCCTCTTTTTTCCAAAATTGCGCGCATTTCGTTGATCACAAATTTGGTAGTTTCCTTTAAACAATTCCGTTCAAAAAGATATCGCATTTTTCCTGATTCTAATTTGGCAATATCTAATAAATTTTCAAGAAGAGCGAGTAGCCGTTTCCCTGAGGAATCGATGATGTGAAAGTATTCTTTAATTTTTTCGGGAGGAACAGTGGCTGATTTTTCCGCTCCTAGTTCCGCATAACTTAAAATTGCATGGATTGGAGTTTTTAACTCATGTGAAATATTGGCAAGAAACAGAGACTTCATATAGGAAGCTTCTTCGGCAATATTTTTGGACATTTTTAAGTCCATCGTTTGTCTTTCGACCAATTCTTCTAAATGATTTCTATATTGGTATAATTCCTCTTCTTGGAGTTTTCTTTGGCTAATGTCTCTCAGAATTCCCGTAAACATTTTTCCAGATTTTGTTTTAAATTCTCCTACCGAAAGTTCACATGGAAATATTTCACCTGACTTCCGTTGTGCGAAAACATCTCGGCCTACACCTATGATATGAGTTTCCCCTGTTTCTTTATACTGCCTCAGGAAATCATCATGTTTATCCTTGTAATCGGGAGGAATGATGATTGTAACATTTTTTCCAATTACCTCCTCTTGTTTGTAACCAAACGTATTCTCAGCTGTTTTATTAAAAAACTGAATGATTCCTTCATCATTGATGATCACAATGGAATCAGCAGCATTCTGAGCCATAGAAAGAAATCTAGATTCACTTTCTAAAAAAGCATTTTCTAAACGTTTGCGTTCTGTAATGTCACGATGGTTGGACATGATATAACCATCATATAAAACCACAAACCTAACTTCCACATGACGAATATTAGGTTCCTCTCCATACGAATACTCTTTCCAAAATACTAAACTTTTTTTGTCAGATAAGTAAGCGAGAGCTTCCGATGTGATTTCACGTAAATAAGGAGGAAGACCAACACTGATATGTTGTCCTAAAAGTGACTCTGGTTTATCTCCAATATTGACAAACCTTGAAGTTTTATAATCAACGATGATCCCATCACGATTAATTTTAAGCCAAAAGTCTGGGTTTGATCTGAGTAAATTTTCTAATTCCCGGAGAACTTCTTCCTGGGGAAAGGCAGATGGATTTTGCCAAATACGAGATATAGGGGAATTAGATGGCATCAAGTACTGTCCTTGGAAGGAATATAGGAAACGTCGCTATTTTCGGAAAGAAATTGTAAGAAATCATGGGGAAAAAAGAATCAACGTAAGGATTTTTCCCTTGTTTTACCACCACCTGATCAAACCCATTCTCTTTCATTTAGACCCTGAATCAGCGCACCATCTAGTCGCTACTTTTCTTTCTTTATCCAAAAAAATCCCATTTTTCCATAAAACTCTGAACCTTCTTTTCCAATACAATTCCAAACGTTTAGAACAAACCATCGAAGGCATCCATTTTCCAAATCCAGTTGGTCTTGCGGCAGGATTTGATAAAACAACAGAACTTTTCCCTACCATGATCCACATGGGTTTTGGATTCATAGAAGTGGGAACCATCACTGCAAAAGCACAACCTGGGAATGAACAACCAAGATTATTCCGTTTTCCAAATGTAAAAGCTCTCGTAAACAGAATGGGTTTTAACAACCCGGGAGCTGACAATGCCGAGATCCAATTGAAAAAACAATCCAAAATGGGAGTACGAGGGATCAATGCCGGAAAATCGAAAGTTACGGCCTTAGAAGATGCTGTCAGTGATTATGTTTACACTTTTAAAAAACTGCTACCTTACGGGGATTATGCGGTAATCAACATCAGTTCACCAAACACACCTGGATTACGTAGCCTACAATCCAAACAAAGTTTAATTGATCTTATCGTTGGGATCCAAAAAGAATTTTCAAACTCATTCCCTATTCCATTGTATTTAAAATTTGCTCCAGATCTTTCCGAAGAAGAACTCATCGAAAATCTCAATGTCTGTCTGGATTACAAAATAAGTGGTGTAATCCTTACCAATACCACTCTCGACAAACAAATCCTAGGTGAAACTAATCCTCCTGAAGGTGGTTTATCAGGTGGCCCTTTATTCCAAAAATCACTTCGATTTGTATCTCTTGCGTACCAAACTCTAAAAGGGAAAATTCCCATCATCGGTGTGGGAGGGATTGATTCGGGAGAAAAAGCCCTACAGATGATCGAAGCAGGTGCCAATCTCATCCAAATTTACACTGGTTATATTTATGAAGGTCCTTTTTTACCGTATCAAATTTGTTCCTATTTGGATAAAGTAATGAAAGACCGTGGATACAACTCCATTGACCAACTGGTCGGTTCAGGAAAATCAAAATGAACACAACAAAAACTAACAATCCTATTTGTACTCATTTCGGAACCTGTGGTGGGTGTAACTACCTCGACATTGAATACACAAAAGAACTTCGAAAAAAAGAACAAAACATAAAAGAACTTTTTAAAACGTTCCGTCATGTGGAATTCAAAACCATAGTTCCCAGTCCCTCTCCAGAATACTACCGTCACAAAATCCAATTACCTTTTGGCCGTCGTATTGTCGGAAACAAAACCTTACTCACACTTGGACTTTTCAACCGGGAAGCAACATTTGTCCTAGACCAAACAGAATGCCAAATCCAAGACCCAGGATTAACAGAAGTCGCACTTGCCGTCAAACAATGGGCTAGGCGAGAGGGATTACTTCCTTATAATGAAAAATCCAAACGTGGTATGATGAAGTACCTTGTTGCAAGGAAGTCGTTTTCCACAGGCGAAATCATTCTGGGAATTGTGACTGCTAAAGAAGATTTACCTCATGCTAAAGATGCATCAAAAAGACTTCACACTGCCATCCAAAACCGAATTGGAAAATCGGGCAAATTTGGTAAATTAGTGGGAATCATCCATAACATCAATACCAAACACACAACGATGGCTCTTGGTCGCGAAGAACATCTGTTATGGGGTAGACCATATATACACGAACATTTTGGAAAACATAAATTTCGTGTAGGTCTTTCTACCTTTTTGCAAGTAAATCCTATCCAAACACCGAGTTTATACAATTTGGTTCTGGATGAGATAGAAAAAGACTCACGTGTGATCGATGCTTATTCAGGGATTGGAACTATTTCCTTTTGGATTGCAGGCCAGTGTAAGGAAGTCCTTGGCATCGAAGAGAATCCAAATTCTCATAGAACCTCTTTGGAATCCGTTAAGTTCAATAAAGTACATAATGTTCGGTTTCGTAAAGGAAGAGTGGCAGAAGTATTACCATCTCTATTTGGAAAAAACTATGATACCATTGTGATCGATCCACCGAGAACAGGCCTTGGTGCAGACGTCGCAGAGACTATCCTCGGTATGGGATTTAAAAAGATTGTCTATGTATCTTGTGATCCCATGAGCCTCAGAGAAGATACAAATCTATTAGCAAGACAATATTTTTTGAATTCGTTACAGCCAGTGGACATGTTCCCAAGAACGGATCATGTGGAAACAGTGGCAGTGTTCAGAAATAAAAATCTCATATAACTTCCGTTATAAACTCTGATGCTTTTTTACTAAATGCCATAATCGTAAAACTTGGATCCACACTGACACCTGTTGGAAACACAGAAGAGTCGGCTACAAAGAGATTCTGAAATCCATGCACTTGGTGTTTTGAATTGACTACGGAAGTTTCACTCGATTTTCCCATCCTACAGCCTCCAGCAGGGTGAGGCGCCGCCATCGGAAACTCTGCTGGCCTCCAAGCCAAAGCATCAATTTCTTCTTTTTTAGGTAACTTTGTGTATTTCCTAAGTTTCATTCCAGCAAGGAACACCTCTTTGGCACCTGCTTCAAAATTCAATTTCATTTGTTTGTACGTTAGATCGCTAAATATTTGTTTGGTGGTATTTCCAAACGGATAATGAACTTTCGTTTTACCAAAAAAATCAACTTCGATGGATCCAAGTTCTCCATCCACATCATCAATCCAACCAATGGTACCACCCAAATATTCTAGTTGTTTCATATAACGGAAGTGATCTTTTCCAAAACTTGGAAGTAATGCGGCAAGGGTTCCTGGTTGCAATTGGTTTGGCATCAGCATATACCCACCTTCTTTGTAAGAACCGTTTTGGAATTTTGCCAATCGAAAACCTTCAACGCCGTACGCTGCAGGAATATTTCGCCATTGAACAATTGGCTCTTCATACAATGCATGCACCATCGGAGAAGGGTTGATGGCCAAAAATTTTCCAAGAGATGGAAGTCTTTTTTTGAGACCATTTTTCAGTAAAAATTTGCTACTTCCAAACCCTCCTGCAGATACACAAACGGCTTTTGATTGGAAGCGGAGTTTCATCTGGGTTGGTCTTAAGGTACGTCTGTCGATCACCACAGCTTCTAGTCCCTTCACTTGGTTTCCGACAATTTCCAATCGTTCAGCACGTAAATCAGTATACACGTCAGTTCCAAGTCGAACAGCACTTGGAATATGAGTGATCAGTTGGGATTGTTTTGCTCCGAACATACAACCTTGCATACAATGGCCAGATTTTTGGCATTTTTTCCTTGCTTGTGGGACATGATGCCCTTCCCAACCTAATCGTTGTGATGCGTTTCGAAACAATCGATTCATGGGATTAAAATATTCTTCTGTTGCAGGTGTGACATGTAAGTCTGTTTCTAATTCCAACCAATATGGATTTAAGTCTTCGGGGAGATGGTAGTCGATCCCGTATTTACGATTCCATAGGAGTAGGCGATCTTCGGGAGTTCGGTAACTATCTGCCCAGTAATGAACCGATGCTCCGCCTAAATTATTACCATACACTAAATTAATACCACCATCACTTGTGGTGTGAAAATTCCTTTCTGCAGAAACTTTTCCTGCCATATTCAATTCATTGTTATCAAAGGTTCCTGTATGGTAGTTTCCACCTTGTTCGAGGAGAGCCACTTTGATCCCTCGTTTCGAAAGTTCATAGGCCATCGTTGCACCACCACAACCGGAACCAATCACTACCACATCTACTTGGATGACTTCCCCTGGTTGGTAACTTTTATAATCGCGATACATCCCTGATTTTTTCATATGATACCTTAATTTCCTTTGAGTAAATTATGGTAATGAAGTCTTGCCTCACTCCATTTCTCAGGTGGATTCGCAAACGGACCTGGGTAAGAGATCGATTCCCAAGTGGACTTATGACCATAATAAACAAGGCAAACCAGAAGTTTTAAGTTCCCAACAACAGCACGAACTGTATCGGAATCGGTTTCCACCCAAAGCTCTAATAACCGAATCCGTTCCTCAGGTTCTAAGTTTGAAAAACAACAAAACCTTCCGTAAAAAAATGGAAGGTATTCCAAAACCATAACAGCAGAGTGAAAATCTTCTTGGATTTCCTCAGAAACAAAGTACAACTCTTCATCTAATCTTCGCATAACGTTTGCTTCCTCTAAATTCGGCATTCCAGTTTCCCCGATAGGCAGAACAACCTCAGCAAAACTCGTAACAGTTTTGGATTCAGATTCGCTAAAGTAAAAGGTTTTGATTTTCGATTTGATTCCTGCACAAAACAAAAGCAATGTGAGGAATGTTTTCCTAGAGATAGAATACATATAGCCTACCTTGATTTTTTTCTTCTTTAACCAAATTGTTCACTGGTTTTCCCATCTTTTGGAAAAATGCATCGCCACCAGCGGTCATATCCCAAATTTCACCTCGAAAAAATACATTGATTCCAAGTTTTACATTGGGAACTTTTAGCCGACCTAACATTGCATATTTTTTCCATGCAGTTTTTTCTGTGATGGAACCTATATCTTTTGTTGTTACATCTTTTGGATTCGCATAACCATTGTATCCATTCCATTTTGTCTGCCATGCATCCCTTGGAGCAACAAACGAAGGAACCACTAAAATATCTGCTTCTGAGTTTTCTAATTCTTTGTACACTTCAGGGAACCAAGAATCAGCACAAATCATCGTATATAATTTTCCAATAGGAGTACGGTATGTTGGATTTTGATCCAAAGTTCCTTCGACTAAGAATTGTTTTTCTTCTTCGATCGGAAAGAGTTTACGCACAATTTGTTCATCCACTCTTCCGTCAGGGTGAAAATAAAAACTCACATTCTCCAAAGGACCATCGGTAGGAGTGATTTTTCCTTCTACCACTTTAGGATGAGGTAATACAATGGAACCTGCAACAATTGCCACTCGGTATTCCAATGCCAAACGTGAAAAAATCCTTTGGTAACGATCGGCCATTTGCCAAGCTTTCATCCGAAAGAGAGTTTCCTTTAAGTGGTCTTTCGAAAAAGAATTGCTAAAGAGATAATGCCATAAGAAGGAACCAAGATTTTGTTTCACTAACTCTTCCATCGCATCAGCAATGGTTACCTTACCAAAAATGGATTTATCTTCTGCTGTAACAACGAGCCAAGTACCGAGGTATTCTGGTAATACGAAAATAGATCTGTCCACATAGATGGTTTCGTTTTCTTTTGCTTTTTGAAAGTATTCCTTCAAACTCGAATAAAAACTCTCTTCCGTAGCGTAACTATATTTGTTTAAGTAAGGTTCCAAACCAATGACAGTTCCACGTTTGCCTTTGCCGTCTATTTGTATGAAAATTTTTGGTTTGGGAAGGGCATCGGAAAGAACACTCGGTTCCACTTGCTGTTTTTTGCATTGGATGTTGGATAATCCAATGGACAGAAAAAGAGTCAAAGAGACAAAAAAACACATCCACCAAATCTACACTAGTATTTCAATTCAGACAATATTTAATTGTGTTCTTGGTTTTTTCTTTTATTTTGACCTTATTCTATGAAAGAGAAACCTGCTCCCAAAAAAATCGTTCTCGCTTACTCAGGTGGACTCGACACCTCTGTCATCCTTGCTTGGTTGAAAGATACCTATGGTTGTGAAGTCATCGCTTTTTGTGCCGATGTTGGCCAAAAGGAAGAACTCACTGGCCTTGAAGAAAAAGGTAAAAACACCGGAGCATCCAAGGTATACATCCAAGACTTACGTTTGGAGTTTGCACGTGATTTTATTTTTCCAGCCATTCGTGGGAATGCCATTTATGAAATGCGGTACTTACTTGGAACTTCTCTCGCGCGACCTCTCATCGCAAAAGCGATGGCAGAAGTTGCTAAAAAAGAAGGAGCAGATGCTTTTTCTCATGGAGCAACTGGTAAAGGTAATGACCAAGTACGTTTTGAACTTACTTTCAAAGCTCTTTCGCCTAACTTACAAATCATTGCTCCTTGGAGAACATGGAATTTTGGTGGCCGTGCAGATCTTATTGAATATGCAAAGAAAAAAGGAATTCCAGTCCCTGTAACAGCCGCTAAACCATACAGTATGGATAGAAATCTTATGCACCTTTCCTTTGAAGGTGGGATTTTAGAAGATCCATTCAATGAACCAAAAGAAGACATGTTTATCCTAACTGTTTCACTTGAAAAAGCTCCAGACAAACCAACTTACCTGGAATTAGATTTTGAAAATGGTGATTGTGTTGCGATTGATGGAAAAAAGATGAACCCACTCGAAGTAATGGAAACCTTAAACGAATTAGGTGGAAAAAATGGAGTAGGTCGTGTGGACATCGTTGAAAACAGACTTGTTGGAATCAAATCTCGTGGTGTCTATGAAACACCAGGTGGAACTATCCTCCACATTGCTCACCGAGATTTAGAATCTATCACTCTCGATAGAGACACCCAACACAAAAAAGACGAACTCTCTCAAGAATTTGCCAGATACATTTACAATGGACAATGGTATTCCAACCAGATGAATGCACTTCGCGCTTATATGGATTATACTCAAAAGTATGTCAATGGAACTGTTCGTATCAAATTGTACAAAGGAAATTGTACGGTTGTCGGAAGAAAGTCCAACAAATCATTGTACAACGCAGGCCTTTCTACATTTGAAAAGGAAGAACTCTACAACCAATATGATGCAGAAGGTTTCATCAATTTGTATGGACTACCAATGAAAGAATGGGCAAGGGTGAACCACTAAGATGAAAAATATCGCCGTATACCCGGGTTCGTTTGATCCATTTACAAATGGTCATTTAGACATTATACGGCGTGCCCATCCTCTTTTTGAAGAGATCATCATCGCCGTTGCCATCAATTCCAAAAAAACATCTTTATTCTCTCCAGAAGAACGAGTGGAGATGATTGGAAAGGTATTCAAAGGTTGGGACAAAATCAAAATTGATTCCTTTGAAGGACTTACAGTAGATTATTGTAAGGAAAAAAATTCTCGGGTCATCCTTCGGGGCCTTCGCGCTGTCACAGATTTTGATTATGAATATGCAATTTCTCTCATGAATAAAAAATTAGCACCAGAAATTGAAACTTATTTCCTAATGGCTGACAATGAGTACTCTTTTGTGTCGTCCACAATCGTCAAAGAAGTAGCAAGACATGGCAGAGCGGTATCAAACCAAGTTCCGGATGTTGTTGGCGAAGCACTTGTGAAAAAATTCTCCGTTTGATCGGAACCTTGAGGGTCTATGAAAACTCGTTCTTCTGTTTTTTACGGTTTCACTTTACTTCTGTTTGGATCCTTAGGTTATTATTTACTCCAAGCTGGGAGTGCCTTAGAAACCGCAAAAAATCTTACTGTCACGGCGAGTGAACATCTAGACACCGAAAATTTCTTCAATCGTTTTCATCATCCCTTAGCCTTACTCTTCATTCAAATCATCATAGTTTGTGGAAGTGCTCGTTTTGTTGGTTACCTCTTCACCAGAAAATTAAAACAACCATCTGTCATGGGTGAAATCGTAGCTGGAATTTTACTTGGACCATCCTTACTTGGTTATTATTTCCCAGAAACTATGGGATTTTTATTCCCACCTGCTAGCCTTCCTACACTCGGCACCTTAAGCCAAATTGGTCTCGTTTTGTTTATGTTCATCATCGGAATGGAATTAGACCTTTCTGTTCTCAAAAACAAAGCCCACTCAGCGATTATCATCAGTCATGCGAGTATCATTTTTCCCTTCTTTTTAGGGATGATTTTAGCGTATTATTTTTACACTGATTATGCACCCAAAAACGTAGGATTTTTATCCTTTTCACTTTTTATGGGAATCGCAATGAGTATCACTGCTTTCCCTGTCCTTGCACGAATCTTACAAGAACGAAACCTTACACGTACACCACTTGGCGCCATGGTGTTAACATGTGCAGCAGCTGATGATATCACTGCTTGGATTTTACTTGCGATCATTGTGACTATCTCCAAAGCAGGAAACTTAAACACTGCCTTATTTACGATTGGATTGTCTTTTGCGTATATCTTAACTATGATTTATTTGGTAGCACCCTTCCTCAAACGATTGGGTTCGATTTATATTTCACGCGAAAACCTAACAAGAACAGCTGTTGCTCTCATTTTGATGATTTTATTTTTATCCTCACTGACAACAGAAGTGATTGGAATCCATGCGCTTTTTGGCGCCTTCCTTGCGGGTGTCATCATGCCTGCGGAAGGGAACTTAAAAAAACTCATCGCTGAAAAGATAGAGGATATAGCTGTAATTTTATTCCTACCGATTTTCTTTGTGATCACAGGCCTCCGTACTGAGGTCACACTTCTGAATGGATCTCACCTTTGGCTTGTGTTTGGACTTGTGTTACTTGTCGCTGTAGTGGGCAAGTTTTTAGGAAGTGCCTTTGCTGCAAGGGTAGCAGGATCCAATTGGGAAGACTCTTTATCCATAGGTGCTCTCATGAACACACGAGGCCTGATGGAACTGGTTGTCCTCAATATTGGTTATGATTTAGGAATCCTTAGTCCTGAAATATTTGCTGTGTTTGTGATGATGGCTCTTGTCACAACTCTTTCCACGGGACCACTGCTTGACGGAATCCAAAAGTTTTTCGCAAGGACTGCAAACACATCCTCTCCAGATAAACCATCAGATAGTAAACTTAGAGTCCTTGTTGCTTTTGCCCAAGAAAAAATGGGCAAAAGTTTAGTCAGGTTTGCTTTTTCCTTATCGGGAAACCAAAAGAAAAATTTGGAACTCATCGCTTTGCACATTTCACCTAACGACTCCCTTTCGAATGAAGAAATCAGGAAGTATCGGGATGCAAGTTTTGAAGCGATTCGCCAAACAGGTTCAAGTTTAGGCATCCAAGTCCAAACCGAATATCGAATTACTGATAATGTCACATATGAAATCGTAAACTTTGCCAAAATCAAACACTCGGACATCCTCCTGATCGGAGCGGCAAAACCATTGTTCTCGCGTAGTTATACAGGTGGAAAAATCAAAGGCATTCTGAACTACTGCCCCGCAACCGTTGGGGTTCTCATAGACAATGGCCTGGAAACCATTGAACGTGTGGCCATCCTATACAAAGGGGATAAAGACCCCATCTTAGGATTTGCTCAAAAACTCACTTCCTTAAAAGGGATGAAATCAAACAAAATCAAAGTGGAAAACCTGATCCAACCAGAAACGGATTTGAACCCATATCCAATTGCGATCAACCAAATCACAGGCTATTCACTGATCCTCATCGATTTGAATGTTTGGGAAGAGTTAGGTTTTGAAAAAATGGACCTTCTCCCTACTTCTTTTCTTTTGGTACGTTTTTTAACCACCTAAAGATTCGATTGCTTTTTTCGGTTTCTCCAAGCAACTGGAGATATGGAAAGAACTTTTATCATGCTTAAACCCGATGCAGTGAAAAACAAACACATCGGTGACATCCTTCAAAGAATCGAAAAAGAAGGATTTAAAATCCTAGGAATGAAATTCCTAAAACTCAGCCTTGAAGACGCAAAACAATTTTACGCAGTCCATGCGGCTCGTCCCTTTTACAATGACCTTTGCACTTACATGGCATCTGGTCCTATCGTAGCATGTGCTCTTGAACGTGACAACGCTGTTGCTCACTGGAGAGATGTAATTGGAGCTACTGACCCTAAAGAAGCAAAAGCAGGAACAATCCGTGCACTTTTTGCTGAAAGCAAAGAAGCCAACGCAGTTCATGGTTCTGACTCTGTCGCAAACGCATTACAAGAAATTGCGTTTTTCTTCAAAGGTTACGAACTTAACTAAGTTCTTTATCAATACAAGGATCGGTTCTAAATCGGAACCGGTTCCAGTCCATCGTGCCAATCACCTTCACCGAAATCTTACAAAACTCCAAACAAATTTTTGATTCATTTTTTGAATCATATACACCAACTTTATTTTCACCAAAATCTCGCATAACGGAAGCTTGTTTGTATAGCCTAAAGGCAGGTGGAAAAAGAGTAAGACCGATTTTTGTTTTAAATTCATTTTTTGAACCAAACAAATTAACGCAAAGCATCGAAACTCAAAACCATTCTGTTTTACTTGCCTCACTCGCCGTTGAATGCATTCATACCTATTCGTTAATCCATGATGACCTACCTGCAATGGATGATGATGACACACGCCGGGGTAAACCAACTTGTCACAAACAATTTGATGAGGCAACGGCCATTTTAGCTGGTGATACTCTCAACTCCCTTAGTTTTTATCTTTTGTCCATGATGGATTCCGAAGATCCATTTCTCATCCGTGATGCCATACAAATCCTCCACAAAGGTGCAGGATTGAAGGGAATGATCCAAGGACAGATGGAAGACATCGAGGAAGAAAAAAATCCAAGTAAAACTGACCAAGAATCGAAATTACTCTCCATCCATGAAAAAAAAACAGGCGCTCTGATCGAATCATCCTTTTTATTAGGCAATCGATTACGACCTGATTGGAAAGAAAGAGAATCTGTACTGTCAAGTTATGCGAAAGAAATCGGGCTTTTATTCCAAATCACAGATGATATCCTCGATGTAGAAGGAAATTTAGAAGAACTTGGCAAAACTCCAGGAAAAGATGCAAAAGCAGGGAAATTGACGTATCCAAGTTTGTATGGAATGGAAAAAACAAAATCTCTCAGGTCCGAATCTGTCAACAAAGCGATCTCACTTGCAACTGAACTTTCTTCTATGAATCATGAATTCTTTTTAGGACTACCTAAGTACATTGCAGAAAGAAAAAATTAGACTGGATACATTTCTCGTAAGGGAAGGTTTTGTTACCGATTTAAAATTAGCTCAATCTTTAATTCTATCTGGTTCTGTTCTCGTGAATGATACAGTCATTTCAAAAGTGGGAACTCTGATTACACTAAAAGATAAGGTTAGAATCAAAGAAAAAATCAAATCCTATGTTTCGAGGGGTGCCTACAAACTGTTAGGTGCATTTGAACACTGGAAAGACATTCAGATTGATGGAAAAACATGTATAGATTTGGGAGCTTCCACAGGCGGATTTTGCCAAGTGTTACTCGAAAAAGGTGCTTCCAAATTATTTGCAGTCGATGTGGGATACGGTCAATTGGCTCAAAAGATTGCCAATGATCCAAGAGTGACTGTGTTCGACCGCACCCATTTAAAAGAATTACCACAATTATCTATAGAACCTCTCACGAACGAAACTTGGATCACAATGGATCTTAGTTTCATTTCGTTGGTCCCTGTATTTTCATTTCTGCTACTTTTATTTGAGAAATACCCAGAGACTCACTGGAAAGGAATCACACTGTTTAAACCTCAGTTTGAAGTACATCCTTCTAAATTAGAGAAAGGTGTTTTGATTGATTCGCAATTGATTGGTTATGCGATTAGAAACGTTTGGCATCAAATCAAACAATCTGATCCAAAAATTAGATTTATTGGTCTTATGGAATCTCCCATCCAAGGAGCTGACGGGAATCGAGAATTTTTAATACGTTGGGAAAGGAAATGGGAGCACTAAACCATAAAACCAGTAACGGCTTCTTTTAATTGGTCCGTTGAAAATGGTTTCATGAGATAGGCATAAGACGGATTCTGGTTGATTCGTTGTTTTGAAGTTTCATCCAAAAATCCGGTCAAAAACAAAACAGGAACTGAGAATTGGTCACGTAAAGATTCGGCCGTCTCGATGCCATCAAGTGATCCTTCTAAATTGATATCCATGAGAATTAGGTCTGGCACCTTTTCTGAGACAATTTGGAAGGCCTCATCCCCAGAAGGTACAACAGCTATCACATGAAAACCAAACGATTCGATTTTCTGTTTGATATTGAGTCCGAGGAATGGTTCATCCTCGACGATGAGGATGTTCTTTTTCGTCATATATGCTTTATTTTATAGGGGGGGGTCTGTTAAAAAGTAAAAATACTGTATGGCAGATAAAAGTATCAAACAACCCGAGAATGTACCAGGAAAATACTATGTCGACCAGACTTGTGTTCCCTGCAATGACTGTGTGAAAGAAGCTCCGAGCCTTTTAGAATACAATGCGGACGAAACGCACATTTTCTTTAAAAAACAACCATCCAATCCAACTGAGGAAAAACAGGCAAAGGCAGCCATGGCGATGTGTCCTGTCGATGCGATTGGGGATGATGGAGAGTAATTAAGAATTATAGAATTCTCTAATATTCTTTGCCACAACATCTGGTTTTTCTAAATGAATCGCATGTCTTATTTTTGGAATCCATACCAATTTACTTTTTTTGATATAAGATTTCATTTGTTTCATCATATATGGTGGCGTGATTTCATCTTCAGCACCTGCTAATATCAAAGTTGGAATTTTAATCTCTTTCATTTTAGCACCGAAAAAAATCTCATCTTCTCTTCTGAGAGTGTTTTCTTGTAAGTATTCATTAGGTTTATCATTCCAAATTGTAACCAGTGTATGACGAAATAAATAACCTGGTTCAGGAAACTCTTCACCGTATAAATAACGTAACAACAATACCACTTGGCTTTCCGTTTTTGGAAATAGAATCTTACGCATTTTTTCACGTTCCGGGTGGGCAATTCCACCTGGTGCGAGTAAAATTAATTTTTCCACACGGTGATTTCTGTCATGGAGGACCAAATGTTGAGAGATAAGTCCACCCATCGAATGTCCAACCAATCTGATTTGGCTCAAGTTTAGTTTTTCTAAACATTCGAGAAGTAATTCCGCCCAAACATCGATTTGGTAAAGGTATTTGACAAGTGGAAGTTTACTCTTTCCATATCCTGGCAAATCAAAAAGGTATAATGGAACTCCATCATTTAACAATTCTTTTACGACTCTTCGAAATCCAAAACTTTCATCGAGTAATCCATGAAAAAAAACGATCGGTTTTTGGTTACCTTTCCCAAACTTCCAATAGAAAATTTTGTGGCCTCCTAAGTTGACATAAGAGGGAATTCCACCCATATTTTTCATTGATTTACGTCTCTGGGACTGATAATTTCGATAAAGGCTTCGGTAAAAAATTTTAAACATAATGTTAGAAACAAAAATTCACAAGTTATCGGAGTTACTTTCCCATTCCTCGATTCCCTATCTTTTCGTCGATCTTAAATCCCAAAATGTATTGTATTGTCATGATCAAATTAAAAATCTTTTGGGTTTGAATGTTTCTCTTCCATGCCCAATGGATCTAATCTTCGAAGATTCAATCAAAGTATCCACTTTACTAAAACAAAAATCGAATCAAAAAGGAAATCACCAAATCCGATGTAAGAAGGCAAATTTAGAAACTTTGCCAGTATCTGTTCAGTTTTCATCGGTTGATGATGTTTTGAATGATGAAGTTGAAATTTATATTCTGTACATTCAATGGAATCAAATCACTGAGACTGTTCACCATCCACAAAATGTGGGATTAGAGATTCCATTTTTAACAACAGATTCATTCGGAAATGTACAATTTGCGAATACACGATTTTTAGATTTTTTTTCCATCTCGTTGGAACAAATCCAAAAGAAATCCATCTTTGAACTTCTCTCTTTACCTGAACCCGTTAAATCAAATTTATTAAAAACCAATATAAAACATGATATCGATATTTATTCTGGTTTAGGTGAAAAACAAAAGTTTCAGTTGCAAAGTTTTGTAACGCCAAATTATTCAAACAGCATTAATAATATCACTATACTTTTGTTAGATTTATCTTCGCTACAAAATGCAGAAAATACAATCAGGTATGGAGAAGAAAAATTAAAAACCTTTTTTGCAACAATTAATAATGGATTTGTAATCGTTAACCAAGAAGCAATTATCATTGAAGTAGCTCCTATTTTTAAGTTTCTATTATTTCAACTATTGGCATTTGAAGTAGGAGAAAATATTTTTCAATATTTTGATTTAAGTGAAAGAAATAAACTGATTGAAGTTTTAAACTTATCAATTTCTTCACAATCGACTCAAAGAGCCGAATTTGATTATTCGTTATTAGGTGAGGATCGAACGTTCGAAATAAAGTTTATTCCTGTTAGAAAACTGAATCCTAATGATAAAAAAGTAATGTTAGTATTTTCTGATATCACTGAGACAAAACGATTAGATAGACAATTAATTGAATCAATGAAATTTGCAAGTATTGGGGAGATTGCCGCAGGACTTGCGCATGAAATTAATAATCCCCTCCAAAGTGCATTACTCTACCTTGAAGATTTAATTACCGTCGATGAAACTGATCCAAATGAACGAAAGAATATCCTTCAGAAAATTGAAGCGGCAAATTTAAGAATCCGCGACTTGGTAAAGGCTCTGCTTGACTTAGGCCGAATGGAAAGCCCAAATCGTGATTTTGTTTCACCTTATTACATACTCGTCAGAACAAGTGAACTTGTCGAGGTGAGTTGTCGTAAAAAGAATATACAATTCACAAGGCATGCTGGCCCCAATTTACCTGGAATTTTTGTACGTTGGCAGGAAATCGAACAAGTGTTGATCAATTGTGTGGTAAACTCGATTAATGCTTTGTCAGAAATGGAAATTCCCAGAGAGAATCCTCGAATTGAGTTGGGAATTGATTTTCTTAGGAGTCAAAAGAAAGACTGGGTTGTATTTTCTGTGGAAGACAACGGACCAGGAATCGATGACGATACATTGGAAAAAGTTTTTTTACCCTTGTTCACGACAAGGCGAAACAAACAAGGAACAGGATTGGGTTTATCAATTTCCAAAAAAATCATCGCCGAACACGGTGGTGAGATTTATATCAAAACAAAGAATGGTGTAGGAACAAAGGTCGAAATCTTTTTGCCTGCTCATGCGGATGAAAATGGATAAAATATTAATTATCGATGATGAAGAAGACATTCGTATCGCCTTAAAACGTGTTTTATCACGTGAAGGATATCAAATTGAACTTTCTGAATCTGCATCTGATGGTGTGAAACGAATCGAATCCGGGGAATCCTTTTCATTAGTGATTTCAGATATTTTGATGTCAGGAATGTCTGGTATCGATTTCACAAAATTTATAGCTGAAAAAAACATAAACTTACCTGTAATCTTAATCACTGGAAATCCAAATTTATCATCAGCTGAAGCTGCCATCCGTTATCACGCTTATGAATATATATCAAAACCAGTCGATAGAACCCAATTACTATCAGTCGTAAAACGAGCATTAGAAGTAAAAAACCAAAAAGATTCAGATTTAGAAAAATTATTGTTATCCGAAAAATTAGAAAAAGCCCTTCGGACTCAGAATCTAGATCTTAACCGTCAAAATGCTGCAATTTTGAATGCAACATCAGATGCGGTTGTTACTATCAATCACAAACTAATCATTGTATCAGCAAACAAGGCGAGCTTTGATATGTTTCGATTTCATTCTCCACTAGATTTAATAGGACAGAATGTACGAATTTTATTTACTGAAAATAAAATGCAAAAATACATGAGTCAGGTTTCTAATGTATTAAGCCAAGAACCAAATAAATCAACTTTGCAACTTTCTGATGTAACATTACAACGATCGGATACTTCGACATTTCTGGCTGATATTGCAATTTGTTCTTATAGTTTAGATGGTGATTCTTTTTATACTGGTGTTATCCGTGATGTAACACAAAAAAAATTGATGGTGGAACAGTTGATCCACTCAGAAAGAAGAGCATTTTTATCGGTAGTTGCTGCAAGTATTGGACACGAAATCAATAATTCGTTAACAGCCATCCAAGGATTTGTCGAAATGGCTTCACGCGAAAATGCTGATCAAATGTTAAAAGATCGTGCTCTAAAAGTCACTCTAAACCAAACAGAAAAATTAAGAGCTTTAACTTCAAATCTTTTGCAATTGGGAAAATCAGTAAAATCGAATACGGAGAAAATTGAAATCCTTAATTTAAATTCAGAAATATCGTCCGTCTTACAAGTGTTTAAAGAAACAGCGAAACTCAAATACTGTCAAATCAAACGAGAAGATTCTACCGAACCAATTCCAATTCGGATGAATTCGGATCAATTTGCATTATTACTATCAAACATTTTATTAAATGCAGCGGATGCAACAAACAATATTGGAACGATTGAGATCAAAGCATATTCCGAAGACAAAAAGGGCCATCTAATTGTAACAGACGATGGTGAAGGGATGTCACAAGAAACATTGGATAAGATTTATGAACCTTATTTTACCACGAAAGAGTTGGGTAAAGGAACGGGTTTAGGAATGTTTGTGGTCAAACAAATCGTGGAGAATTTTGAAATTGTATTACAAATTGATTCTACTCCAGGACAAGGTTCCAAATTTCATTTTATTTTTCCAGCGGTTTCCGAATCCTAGTTCGTAACGTGCAAACTGGAATCAATGAAACTCAATTAGATTTTATCCATTCTCGTTATGGAAAAAATTGTAACATCACACCCTTACAAGAAGAAGCTTCCAGCAGAAGATATTTTCATATTTCTACAACAAAACATACTGAAGAAGTCGTTTGCATTGATGAATCAGTAAACGAAGACTTTATTGTGTTAAGTCAATTTTTAGCTGAAAATGGAATTCATGTTCCAAAAATTTTTGAAAAGAATGAAACCATAGGCATCATTTGTATGTCTTTTGAAGGAAAGTTGGATTATAGTTCCTATAGTTTAACCGAATACCAAAATCACTTTTCCAATCTAATTGAATTGATTTTAAAATTACAAACACTGGATCCGCCTGGTTTCGTAAAAACAAGAAAGTTTGATACAGAGAAACTAAGTTTTGAAACAAATCTAACAATTGAAAAGTTTAATGCATTTAAAGAAATTTATAAAATCAAAACTTCCCTAACAAATGAGGCTATGGCTTTTATTGAAGAGACAGTTGGTTATTTAAATCAATATCCCATCAATGTTTTTACACACCGAGATTTTCATTGTCGAAATCTTTTACGATCACCAAATTCTGATTATGTATTAATTGATTACCAAGATGCACGTATGGGTGTACCTCAGTATGATTTGGCATCAATTTTGTATGATGCTTACTATCCACTACCAAGAGAATTTCGGATGAAGATGCTAAAATACTTTGAAGAAAGAAATATTGACCAGACAAAAAAATTCAAAGATACATTTTATCTGCAAGCTCTACAGAGATCATTTAAAGCACTAGGCACATATTTTCGAATGGTAACTGATCATAAAAAAGACAAATTCAAACCATCGATAGTTTCCTGTTTGAACCAATTGGAAGAAATCATCCAATTAGGTATGTTCCCTGATTCGCTTTTCATTTTTGTGAGGAGTTTAAGAGATGAGTTAATTTTACAAAGGGATTTTAAAAAATTATGAATGCCTTTGTACTTGCTGCAGGTTTTGGCAAACGAATGGGTTCTCTTACTCAAAATACACCTAAACCACTTTTACAAATCCAATCGATCACCTTAATTGATTATGCATTATACTTATTACATCTTTGGAAAATTCAAAAAGTATGGGTCAATGCACACTACTTAGGAGAACAAATTCTCGATCATGTAAAAAACTTCACTGGTTTTCCTTTAGATGTCTCGATAGAGAAAGATAAAATCTTAGGTACAGCTGGAGGAATTCGCACTGCTTTACCACAAAATGCTTTTTCTGAACCAATTTTGCTGATCAATCCCGACACTTTATTATTCCCAAATCCTGAATTTACACCTAAACGAAATTTGGCGACGGGAAGCAAAATTCATTTGTATTTATTGCCAATTCCAGAGGGAGAAAATTATACACAAATTTCTATTGGAAAAGATGGCGCATTGGAGTTTGGTAAAGGTGAGTTTTATTATATAGGACTTTCAGTGATTGATCCATCTAGTTTATCCAACTTAGAAAAGAATCAATATTATGATTTGTCTGATATATTCCGAGAATGTGCAAATAACGGTGAGATTACCGGAGAAATATTCCCCGGTAGAGTTTTAGATTTGGGTACGAAGGAACTATGGGAAACTTACCAATCCAAAGATATTTTTGGTTCCAGCCTAATGAATATAAAATCATTCTTACGTCGGACTAATATGACTTAGAATTTCCTCTTTTCGTTTTTCATATCCCTTTTTTCCGAGTAGAGCAAACATATTGTTTTTATAATCTTCCACTCCAGGTTGATCAAATGGATTTACACCTAACATATAACCTGAAATAGCACATGCAAATTCATAAAAATACATAAGTTCACCCAAAACTTCTTCGTTGATAGTAGGCAGAATGATTTCGATACATGGCACTCCCCCATCTTTATGTGCAATCAGAGTCCCTAAAATAGCACTCTGATTTACTTCAGAAAGTTTTTTCCCAGCTAAATAATTTAATCCATCACTATCATTTGTTTTTTCGGTGAGATAAACATCTTGTTTTGGAGTTTCAATTTTTATAACAGTCTCCATTAAATTCCTTTCACCGTCTTGGATGTATTGACCCATAGAATGTAAATCTGTTGTGAATTGAACTGAAGCAGGAAAAATACCTTTTGCATTTTTTCCTTCACTTTCACCAAACAACTGTTTCCACCACTCTGCCAAATAATGCAATGTCGGTTGATACGAAACAAAAATCTCAGTTGTTTTTCCTAATCCATACAAACCATTTCGCATTGCAGCATAGAAACTAGCTAAGTTACCATCTTTGGATGTTGTTGATTTTAGATTCGATTCCATCTGTTTTGCACCATCAATTAGTTTGTTGATGCTAAATCCAGCTGCCGCAATTGGAAGTAATCCAACAGGCGTAAAAACGGAATACCTTCCTCCTACATCATCAGGAATGACAAATGTCGGAAATCCATATTCATCGGCTAAATGTTTGAGGGCACCCTTTGATTTGTCAGTAGTTGCAAACACTCGATTTTTAATGTTTTCTTTTCCATATTTTCTCTCTAACAAAGAAAGTAACAACCGGAAGGCGATCGCTGATTCAGTTGTTGTTCCAGATTTAGAAATCACATTTACAGAAAACTCTTTGTTCTCTAAAAATGCTAGTAAACGGAAATGATAATCTGCATCCAAGTGATGCCCAGCGTATAAGATTTTGACCGTTTTCTTTTGTGTTTCAGGATGACTGAACTCGGGAGTGAGTGCTTCGATGACTGCTCTTGCACCCAAATAACTGCCTCCAATACCAACAACGACTAAGTATTGCGAATGGGATTGGATGGTTTCAGCAGCTTTTCGAATTGCCTGTAATTCTTCTGAATTCATTTGGCTCGGTAAGTTTACCCATCCTAAAAATTCTTTCCCTAATCCAGTTCGATTTAATACAGTTTGACGAGCTGTTTCTGCCCTTTCTAATTCTTTTTCCAGATGATTTTGCGGGAGGAAGGGTTTCACAAAACGATCAGAAATTTTTAGATTCGACATGGCACCTGTCCTAAAATAAAGTATAGCATCGAAAGGAAGATGAAGTGGATTCATTGAGAAGTAAAGAAAATTTGAATCAATTTGAACGTATATTTGGAAAAACAAATACAAATCCGCGTTTGTTTGAAGCCCCCGCAAGGATCAATATCATCGGGGAACATGTGGATTACCTAGGTGGAATCGTTCTACCTGCAGCAATTGATTTTTCAGTCCAAGTATTTTTACGTCCAAATCAAACCAATCTGTATCGATTTCATTCCATCACTTATAACGAAACGATCACCATCAAAAAACCTTTTTTATCCAATCAGAATGCACCATGGACAGATTATATAACTGGAGTGATTTTTGAGTTGGAAGCCGAAGGACATTCCATTCCTGGTTTTGATTTATTAGTCGATGGAAATATCCCGCAAGGTTCTGGCCTCTCATCTTCAGCTGCTTTAGAAGTCGTAACAGGTTTTGCGATTTCTGAATCCTTTGGACTGGGAATCAATAGAGAAAAAATAGCGGTCATCGGACAAAAAGCAGAAAACAATTTTGTTGGCACCAAGTGTGGGATCATGGACCAATTCATCATTGCAGTGGGAAAACAAAATGATTGTATTTCCTTAAACACTGATAATCTGAATTATTCTTATCACCATTTTGAATTAGGTGAACATGAATTTTATCTCATCAATTCCAATGTAAAACATAACTTAAAAGACAGTGCATACAACCGGAGACGGTTAGAATGTGAATCGGCATTGCAAAAAATTCAATCCAAGTTTCCAAATTTTAAACAATTGTATGATGTTACCTTAACAGATTCGGAACTAAAAAATTGTAACCTCACTCCAGATGAGCTCAAACGAACAAGTCATGTCATTTCAGAACGAGAAAGAACAAAACAAGTCATCCAAGGATTGGAATCGAATCAATTTGTATCGGTGGGATCTGCGTTGTATGAAGCACACGAATCCTTATCTAAAAACTTTGAAGTCTCATGTGATGAAACTGACTTCATTGTATCCAAACTTAAAGATTTACGAGTCATGGGCGCAAGGATGATTGGTGGAGGATTTGGCGGATGCGTACTCGTACTAGACAAAAAGGAACGTTTTGCCAAAATAAATGAAGAAATGAAAAAAAGTTATCAACAAAAATTTAACCTTGCGTTAGACTTCTACAAGTTTCAAATCTCGGACGGAGTGAAGGAAATTTCCATATGATTGATAATTGGGATGATTATACCGTAGAGAGTGGTGACTTCAAAATGGAAGTCCTACAACAAAAATTTGTCCCACTCCCAGACTCTGCCGTTTATTTTGAGTTATCGGGAGAAATAAATTTATACAATTCCCAAGTCATGAAAGAAAATCTAGAAATTCTAATTTCAAAAGGAATCAATCATATATTTTTGAATTTTGAACAAGTTAGTTATATTGATAGTTCTGGCTTAGGAGTTTGTTTAGGAATCCATTCAAGACTCGTAAAACAAAAAGGATACATTCGCATTGTTTCACCGTCTGAAAAGGTTCGTTATGTTTTAGAACTTACCAAATTAAAAAGCCTGCTCCAAATTTTTCCGACATTGGAGCAAGCTGTTGCACAAGTTTAGAAGTAACTTGGAAATAAAAATTTTAATTTTTTAATCTGTTCCGGATTTCGTTTTTCTGGAGCAGTCACTAAAGAAAACTTTGTACTTCCCACCAAACTAGAATCATCCGACTTACCTAAATGGTCGATCAAAGTAGATAATAATTTTTTTGCAGTGTCTGCGTTGGCACTAAGGTTCGCAAGAACCATTTCCAATGTTACATGTGCTTCATCTTCTTTCCAACAATCATAATCGGTAGACATACAAACCATTTGGTAAAGTATCTCTGCTTCTCTCGCTAATTTTGCTTCAGGTAATACTGTCATGTTGATGATATCAGCACCCCAAGATCGATACATATGAGATTCTGCACGAGTTGAAAATAAAGGTCCTTCCATACAGATTAATGTTTTGTTTGTATGAATTGAAAGATTAATTTGTTTTGCTGCTTCTTCTACTTTTTTTGCAAGCCCAGATGAGAACGGATCAGCAAAAGGAGCGTGTGCAACCATTCCATTTTCAAAAAACGTTGCATGTCTTGCTTTTGTTCTGTCTATGATTTGGGAAGGGATTACAAAATCTCTTGGAGCGATTTCCTGTCTCAAACTCCCAACTGAACTAAAAGCAATAATTTCCTCTACACCTAACTGTTTTAATGCGGCAATGTTTGCACGTGCGGGAACTTCACTTGGATTTAAAAAATGACCTTTCCCATGTCTTGGTAAAAATGCAATTTCTTTCCCTTTAAAACGACCTATTGTAATTGTATCTGAAGGTTTTCCCCACGGTGTATCAGGATGAATTTCCTTAAGAATTTCCATTCCATCGATTGAATAGAGTCCTGTTCCACCAATTACCCCGATTTTTACTACATTTGTCATATGAATCCTCTTAAAGTGCAGTTTTCCCCTAACGATTTTAGTTGCATTCGTTTTTTAAGTTTTCAGACTGTAGAATGCTCATGGGAGAGTACATGAAATCCAAAATCGTAACCATCACAAGTCTTTCATTTTTATTATTTACCACAACCACCATCACTTCTGACAGTGCCTTTGATTTATCAACTGAATCTGATCGTAAGTCGGTGAGTGTAACCATTTATAATGGTGGGATTGGACTCGTAAGAGAAACAAGAGTTCTCAATCTTTCAAAAGGAATCAAAACATTACGATTCGAAGATGTGCCTTCCCAAATCATTCCACAAACTGTGAGAGTAAAAGGGGAAGACCCAAAAAAACTAACTGTCTTCGAACAAAACTATGAATATGATTTAATCTCTCCTGAACGGCTTATGGATAAATACATTGGGAAAGAAGTTACACTTTACCAGGATGGAAAGGAAAAAACTACCTCCGTGAAGGCCAAACTCATTGCCAATAATGGGAGTCCTGTTTATCAAATCGGAAATGAAGTCTCTTTGGGATACAATGGACGTGTCACTGTTCCAACGATTCCAGAGAACTTATTCGCTAAACCAACGTTAGTTTGGAAATTAAAGAATGAAACTGAGAAAGAACAATCAGTAGAAGTTTCCTATCAAACCAATGGGCTCGGATGGTCAGCGGACTACATTCTTGTTTTAGACAAAGAAGAAAATGAATGTGGTCTAAATTCTTGGGTCACACTCAATAATAACTCAGGTGCTGAATTTAAAAATGCAGTACTCCAACTAGTGGCAGGCAAAGTTAATTTAATTTCCAATAGACCAGCCTACACACCACAACCACGTTATGTAAAAAAAACAATGGCAAAAGAATATGATGAAATGGCTGATTCTGCTCCTGAATTTAACCAAGAAAATCTTTCTGAATATTACCTCTACACTTTAGACCAACCAACAACAATCGGATACAACCAAACCAAACAGGTTCAACTTTTCCAATCAGAAGGAATTGAAATCAAAAAGTATTTTGTTTTCGAAAATCTTCCCATGTATGAAGGAAATGAAAAAAATTTTAATAACGCTACGATTAAGTATATTTTTAAAAATGCTAAAAAAAATAACTTAGGAAGACCACTGCCTCAAGGAACCATTCGTGTTTTTAAAGCTGATTCCAAAGGAAGACAACAATTACTTGGCGAAGACACAATTGACCATACACCTGAAAACGAAGATGTAAAAATTAAAACTGGCCAAGCATTTGATGTTGTTGCGAACGGAAAACGTCTTTCCTATGAAGTGTTTAAACTATCTCGAGGTGATAAATCTTCTTATTCGGTTGAAATTCGAAACCGAAAAAAAGAAGCGATTGAAATTCGATTTTATGCAAGTTTATGGGGAGATTGGACTATTACAAAATCCTCCCACAAATTCATTAAAGAATCCTCTACAAAATCCTATTCTGATGTTCCACTCAAAGCTGGTGAAACAGTGACTTTGGATTATACTGTTGAGACAAAATACTAATCATGGAAACTAAATTCGATGTCATCATCATTGGATCTGGAATCGGCGGGTTAACCGCTGCTTCCATTTTGTCACAGGTCGCAAACAAAAAAGTTTTAGTCCTCGAACGTCATTTTAAGTTAGGTGGTTTTACACACACCTTCAAACGTTTAGGAAAGTATGAATGGGATGTTGGAATCCATTACATTGGTGATTTGGCCGAAGGTTCTATGTTAAGAACCCTCTTTGACTCTGTCACAAAACGTGGAGTCCAATGGAAAAAAATGGAAGAACCTTTTGAGGTCTTTGATTACCCAAACTTCAGTTTTCCAGTTTATGGAGAAAAAGAACGGTTTCGGAATGATCTCAAATCCAAATTCCCCAAAGAAGAAAAGGCTATCGACCAATACTTCAAGGATGTAGAAACCTTCACACAATGGTTTGGTAGGCATTTCACTCTCAAAGCCTTACCTGCTTTTTTTGAAAAGGCAGCAAAGTTATTAGGGTTAGACCATATCAAAACTCCCTACATCACAACGAAAGAATACATGGACTCTCATTTCCAAGATGAGAACCTGAGAGCTCTACTCTGTTCCCAGTGGGGTGATTATGGCCTTCCCCCCAAAGATTCTTCTTTTGCCATCCATTCTATGATAGTGGCCCATTACTTTAACGGTGGTTATTTTCCGATCGGTGGATCTTCCAAAATTGTAGATTCAATTGAACCCATTGTCGAAAAAAATGGTGGTGCGATGAAAATCCTCCACACTGTAAAAGAAATCATTTTGGATGGTGACAAAGCAATTGGAGTGAAGGTGGATGTACAAAAAGGTAAAACCATCACCGAACATAGTTTTTTTGCTGATGAAATCATCTCGGATGCAGGTGCTTACACCACTTACAAAAAACTTTTACCAAAACAATATTCCGAGGCATTTGGTTCACCCTTAGAATCTTTGAGTACCCAAGGTACTACATCCATTACACTCTACATTGGTTTTAAGGAATCACCAACCAAACTTGGATTTCACGGAGAAAACCATTGGATCTTTCCAACTGTAGATCATGACGAAAGTTATGCGAAACGAAACGACTTGATCCATGGAAAACCACCGATGATGTATTTATCATTTCCTTCGTTAAAAAATCCAGAAGCAGAGGGCCACACAGCCGAAGCGATTAGTTTTGCTGATTATACAAACTTCGCAAAATGGAAGGAAGAACCTTGGAAAAAACGGGGAGAAGACTACAACGAATTAAAGGCAACTATCACAGAGGGGATGTTGTCGTTTTTGGAAGAACGGTTTCCTGGTTTCCGTGACTTGATTGAATTTACAGAACTATCCACTCCCATCACCACTGAATACTTTACAGGCCACAAAGAAGGTTCCATTTATGGACTTTCCTGTACACCAGAACGCTTTCGCCAAGAATGGTTAGGAGTAAGGACAACTGTCAAAAACCTTTACTTAACAGGCGCAGATGCTTGCTCGCCAGGAGTGGCGGGTGCCCTTATGGGTGGTGTAGCTGCTTCGTCTGTAGTGCTTGGTCTTTCGGGCACTCTAAGGCTCATGAAGGAACTTTTCCAAAAGAGCCAAGAAACCGATTGACAAATGGTTTGAGATTTGATAGTTTGATATTAAACCAATGGGAACAAAATTCAAAGGCTCTAAAAAGGAAGTACAAGCACTCGATGCGTTTATCAAATTAAAACGTGCGTCCGAGTCCTTGTCTTCCAGACTTATATCTGAATTCACCAAATGGAATATATCGGAAAGCCAATTTGGAGTTTTAGAGACTTTGTACCATTTAGGTCCCCTTTGCCAAAAAGACTTGGGAGATAAAATCCTCAAAAGTACGGGAAACATCACTCTCGTCATCGATAACTTAGAAAAACGAAATTTGGTGGAACGAGTCCGTGGAGTGGAGGACAGAAGGTTTATTTCTGTCCACCTAACTGGTGAAGGAAAAAAACTAATCGAACAAATTTTCCCTGACCACGTAAAACGGATCACATCTGAATTTGCTGTACTTTCTCCTGAAGAACAAGATGTCCTTGGTAAAATCTGTAAAAAACTCGGTAAAAAAAACGAGACTTGTCCTAAATAATTTAGTCTCGGTAATCCATCACCAATCGAAATCCAGCTCGCCTATCTTCACTTAGGTTAGGAATCCCACCATAAGATCTAGCACTTGCCGTCGCATTTTTGGCGGAATCGGAATAAGATCCACCTCTCACTACTTTGTAGATTTTTCCAAAGGAAAAGTTTTTGATATGATGGCCAGGGTACAGTTGGTAATCGCTGGATGTCCACTCTGCTGCATTCCCACACATTCCAAGTGCCCCGTAAGGGCTTGCACCTTCAGTAGAAAGTTCATAAACAGACTGTGTTTTTCCAATTTTTGATTCTCTCGTATTACAATACAAGGAATCATATTCATCACCAAATGGATATTTGGAGGCAATAATTTGGTAACCTAAAGTTTCATCTCGGTTTGTATATTCCACAACTCCTGGACCACGAGCCGCTTTTTCCCATTCCCATTCTGTAGGAATTCGTTTCCCCGCCCAAGCTGCATATTTTTCTACCTCGCGGTATGTAAGATGTACAACTGGATGATCATCTTCTCCTTCAGGATACTTACCACCAATCCAATGTGGAGGTGATTTGGTATTCGTTTGTTTTAGGAAAAAATCGTATTCAGCATTCGTAACTTCATACTTATCAATATAAAAAGAAGGAATTTCTTTTAAACTAGAAGCTTTTGGTTCTAAAAAGTAAGGGTTAAAACTATCAGAGGAAGGGTCTGTTCCTTGTCCGTATAAAAACAAACCTCTAGAAACCAAAACCATTTCCTTACGATCTTTCGGATGAAAAACAGTTTTACGAGGAGAGGTATACCTTCCTTTAAAAAAAGCATCTGGTTCTGTAAAAAAATCTTCTTCCACATAACTTGCAATATAAGCATCGGTAGTGATTTCTTTCATTTTTGAATTAAGATCTGGTTTATAATCACCGACTAACACAACTTCGATAAATTGATTGTTTTTACTGATATTTTTTTCTTCCCAAATGGTATCTCTTACAATGAGCAAACCTTGTTTGATTTGTGTGAGCTTTTGATAGACTGGAAACTCTTTGGTTTCCGCAAAAAGTGCTTTTAATTCTGAAACTGAATACTTTGAAATCTTTTGGTTTCGATAAATGCGTACTTTGATCCAAAGTCTATTTTTATAAACTCCAGTCACTTCACCTTTCCAAAGTTGGACTTTCTTTTTTGTCGTTGCGAAGGGTGATTCTTCCGACGTTTCCTCTTCCGAAACAAGGGGTGTGAAGAAAAACCCCAATACGAATAGAATCATTAGTAATTTTTTCATACTGTCTTTTATCATCATCGGCCGATTTCGCCGAAACCTTTTGATTGAAATTTCCTGTGCATGTATACAATCAGTGGGAAAAGGAAATGCAAAATTGATCGAGTTTCAATACAAACGGGAAAAAGAAAACATCCTCATTTCCTTAAAAACTGATTCCACACAAATTGGAACCTTTCACAGGATTGCAACAATCATTTATGCATTAAAAATGGACATCATTTCTGGTGAACTTAGCACAGTCATTGAACAAGGAAATGAATATACGATCGATTCGTTTATTTTGCAAGCAGATGGTGGCGATACAACAAAAGTGGCATTCCAATTAGGAATGATGATGGATTCTGTTTTTTCCAAAAATGCAAAATTTGAAGAGATTCTCGAAAAATTGCAGATCCAAGAACCAGCCGTGGCGACTTTTTTTAAAGAAACTCCTGAATTCATCTTCAGTGATCTTCCAGAAAAAAACCGAACATGTTTGTATTTAGAAAGTAGTGCGGGAAGAGGTTTGTTGTATTATGTTTCGCGAATCCTGATGCAAAATCAAATCAACATCTTGAGTGCAACCATTGAAACAGATATGGAAACGGGGAGAGCGAAGGATAGTTTTTATTTAACAGATGGTTCGGGGCAGATGTTTGCCTCTTCTGACTTAGCTTTAAAAATCAGAAGAGAAATTCTTGCCCCGATCCAATCGAACTCTCGTTAGAGATTAGTTTTTACAAAGAACCTTAAGAGCAGTCGCTTTGTCTACTTTGGGAGCTTTTCCATTAGAAAAACGGTAAGCCAAACCAGACTTTTTGTCTATTTCAGTTTTTGTCCAAAATTTATCTTCGCTCGTTTTGATCTCATTTGGTGCAGTTGCAGCAAATTTAACCAAATCCTCTTTGGAAGGAACCACCCCACCTACTGATTTACAATACGCAGCTGCTTCTGTGAATTTTTTAGAAGCAATTTTATCCACGAGAAAACCTGAGGAAGCCACTTCTTTTGGAGCCTCTTCTACTTTCTTCTCAGGTGTTTCAGCCACTGGTTTTGTTTGAGCGTCAACCGGTGCTTTTGGTGCTTCCGCTTGTGTAGTCGCTGCAGGAGCCTTTGGTTTTAGGTATTTGACATACCCTAAGTATCCGATTGCGAGGATTCCCGCTAACACTAAAAATAGATACACTCCATTGCCAGATTCTTTCGTTCCATGAGAACTTTCTGAATGGGAAACAGGAGACTGAAGGGAAGCTTGTGCCGATTCGTCATTTCCGAAAAGCGAAGCGCTTTCATTTCTTGTAGATTGTTTCTTAACCGTATTTGTTTTCTTGGCCGCTTTTTTAACAGCCTTCTTCTTAGCGGCAGATGATGATTTTTTCGTTGCCATAATGATAATCCTTATTGCCGAGACAATTCTAATTATAGTTATCTCATAAAAACAGAAAAAGCTGAAGAACTTCTTCTCAATTTTGTTTTTTTTTAAAATTTTTTTAAGTGTGTTTCCGTTTCTCCTAAGAAATCGTGATCCTAGATGAAAGAAGTTCGCATTGGTCTATTGGGTGCCGGAGTTGTCGGCACAAGTCTTCTCCAACTCTTGGACAAAAACCGAGAAAAAATCCAACGTCATTATGGAATCAACTTACAACTAACAATCATTGCTACCCGTAACCCGGCTAAACTCCAAGGTAAAACGAACATCCCCGTCACAGACGACGTACTTTCTGTTACAAAACGTTCGGATATTGATATGATTGTTGAATTGATAGGCGGTACCGACACCGCATACCAAGCCGTACGTTCTGCCCTGGAAAATGGAAAAACAGTCATCACAGCAAATAAGGCATTGTTATCTGAAAAAGGACGCGAACTTTACCCGATTGCCGAGAAAGCCAGTGTTGAATTAGGGTATGAGGCTGCCGTGGCAGGATCCATTCCCATCATTCGTACATTACGAGATGGACTTGCTTCTTGTGAATTTGAAGTGATCTGTGGGATTCTCAATGGAACCACAAACTTTATTTTAACCAAAATGGAACAAGAATCTTGGGACTATGCAACAGCTCTCAAAAAAGCACAGGAACTTGGATTTGCCGAAGCTGATCCAACCTTTGATGTGGAAGGGATCGATGCAGGTCATAAAATCAGCTTGCTCGCGAGCCTAGCATTCAGAGAATACGTTTCCTTCCAAACAGTCTCCGTGAAAGGGATTTCTGAATTACAATCCATGGATATCCAAGCAGCACTTTCCCTTGGATATAGGATTAAACTACTCGGAATCTCTAAACGAAGTTCGGCGGGGATCTTAACAAAGGTTCACCCTACTCTTGTACCACTCGATCATCCACTCGCAAATGTGATGAACGAATCCAATGCTGTGTTTTACAAAACAAAAGAAGCGGATTCTGGAATGATGACAGGTAAGGGAGCAGGTGGAATGCCAACTGCTAGTGCTGTACTTTCAGATATCATTTATTATGCCTCCCGTTTAGGAAGTAAAGACATCGCAAAAGAAAACAATCTTTTCCCTGAAGGTAAACGATTCCCAGAACCTGAGAATTTAGTTAGATACTACCTACGTTTTTCTACTGTGGACAAACCAGGTGTTCTTGCCGAAATTTCCCAAATTTTAGGTCGTCATAATATTTCAATTGCATCCGTCCAACAGAAGGAATCCTCTTCGGAACCTGTATCAGTGATTGTCGTTACTCATGCAGCAACAGAAGGTGAATTTCAAAAATCGTTAATGGAAATTGACACGATGAAAAACATCATCAAACAAAAGACTGTTGCCATTCGATTGCTGGAGAACCTCTAAACGTATGACAAAGTTTACCTTCCCTTCCCTCATCATTGAAACGGAATCCATCCGCATCAAAGGGGAAGTCGTGCAAGTAGTATCCTTTGTCGGCCAAATCACGAATACCAACGCTTATGAAATCAACCGAAGCATATCTTCTGTTTTTGAGGATGGGATTTACCAAATTATTTTAGATTTGAGTCAATTGGAATACATCAATAGCATTGGTGTAGCAACACTGATCAGTATTATTAAAACTGTAGAAGCACAAACTGGAAAAATTAAAATTGGAGGCTTAAATCACTTTTTAGAAAACGTAATCCAACTCATGGATCTACCCAAAAAATTACAAATTTACAATACCAAAAAAGAAGCCATTCTCAATTGGATGTAACTTCCAACTGTTTTTGTTCCTTCTTTTTCCAAATTTCATACTCGATCAAATCAAGGAGCTTAGAAAGCCCTTCCCTTGTAATGGAAGAAACCAACAAAGAACCATTTTTCTGTAAATTGCCATATGTTTCTTCATCCAATCCATCCGCTTTATTAAAAACAACCATCCGCGGAATTTCATTTAATTGTAACGAATTGAGGATGGTATCAACTGCATCCATCTGCTCAGAGTAATTTGGATTGGTCACATCCACCACATGTAATAATAAATCCGCATCACCTAATTCCTCTAAAGTAGCTTTAAAGGCTTGGGATAAATCGGGAGGAAGGTCATGGATAAAACCTACTGTATCAGAAATGATGATCTCTCGTTCTTCGGGAAACCGAATACGCCTTGTGGTTGGGTCTAAGGTTGCAAATAATTTGTCTTCCGCGATCACTGTTGAATTCGTAAGAGCATTGAGAAGAGTTGATTTCCCTGCGTTGGTGTAACCTACAATTCCTACGATCGGAATTTCATTTCGAGAACGAGATTTACGATTGAGTTCCCTTCTTCGTTTGAGGTCTTTTAGTTCATTTTCCAAACGATTGATTTTTTCTTCCACTCGTCTGTTTCCAATCTCTAGTTTGGTTTCCCCAGGTCCTCTACCACCAATACCACCCGTTAGGCGACTCATGTTATCATCCAGTTCAGAGAGTCGATTTTTCAGATATTTAAGTTGGGCAAGTTCTACTTGTAATTTTCCATCACGGGACTTTGCATTTTTGGAAAAAATGTCTAAGATGAGTTGGGTACGATCGATGATTTTTAAATCACTAGCATCAGAGATTTTTTTTGCCTGAGAAGGTGTGAGTTCCAAATCAAAAATTAGATGTTCTATGTCTTTGTGAACAGAAGTTAAAATGATCTCTTGGAGTTTTCCTTTTCCCACAACTGTTCTGGGATCGGGATCTCTTTTTTGCATATAAGTATCCACAACATGGATCCCTGCAGTACGACAAAGTTCCTTTAATTCAGCCATGGAATGTTCAGGAGAACGTTTCATTTTTCGGACATCATAAACACCCACAAGGAAAGCGCGGTTTTCTTTTTGTGATTCCTTCAGGTTAGATGTTTTTTTTGTAAATTCAGATTCGAGTGCTTCTACTTCGTCCGAATAACCGTACTTAATTTGTCCTGGGTATTGTTTAGGAGAAAGGATCCAAGGTTCTTTGGCATCGGGGTCTGGATTGATAAAGGCCGAAAAAAAGAATTTTGGAATTCCATCTTTATCCACACAGGCTGCGGTAATGGAATCAAAACGGTTGAGAACAAGGTCCATTAAATCTTCTTGGTTTAACGGCTGTTCCTTGAGATGTGTATGGAATAAACGAAGGCCACGCAAACGGGAATGAGCAACTCGGTAACGGTCTAAATGGGGAATTTCGATGGAGTGGTCGTTGCCAACAATCAGATGAGTGACATAACCTGTCCTCTCTATGAGAAGGCCAATTTGCCTTCCGATTTCGACAGAAATCTCACCGACGAGCCTTGCGAGCTCCATAGAGATGATAGAATCCTCTCGAAGTCGCCTTTCGGAGAGAGATTTTAACTTTTTTAGCTGGTTTGGCTTAAGACCAGCGAGGTTGCCGCTAATTTTACTTATAGTACGTATCCGATATTCAAAGTATGGAAGTAGGCTATCATATGTTTCAAAAGGGTCAAGACATAATTTGGAAAGGCAGTTTGTGGGTGCTCTTACTCTTTTTCTTCAGTTGTTCGACTTCAAAACCCTTCCAATTAACAGATGTTTCTCCGAAGTATCGTGAATACCAAGGTAGTGATTTAGATCCACATAAAACAAAAGATGTTGTCATTCCTGTTACAAATAATAGAAAGTATGATTCCTTTATTGAAGAAGCACATAGAACTATCGCATTATTAGAATTTGGTGAGAATATTGCCTTACGTGCTGATAGCAAAAAAACAGTAGGGGAAGCAGTTGATAAAGAAATGCAAGCAGCTGCCTATTTGGAAGAAGATTTACCTAACGTAATCACTCGGTTACCAGAACTCATCCAAACAAACCAATCTTTAATTGATAGTACTCCAAATGATTTTGATGGACCAATAATTGGACGAGTTTCTCGTGAATTAGGAGTTATATTGGAGTCATTACAACAATATAGTCCTAAAGCGATTGGAATTCAAAATGCAATCCGTAATCTAAGATCAGATTCCAATAATTATAACCAAGGCAGAGATATAGCTGAACCTGAAACCAAAACGGGAACAGAAGATCCTATTCTTATCAATACTGATACTCAAACTTCCAAAAAACCGGAAAAGATAACTGTTAAAAAAGAAGATTCCTCCAATAAAATTTCCATCAAACGATTGAATCGCAAATCCAAAGTTACAGGAAAAGCGACGGAACAAATCAATGAAATGGTAAAGAAGGAAGAGGAAGAAGTCCTCTCTGATGAAGAGAAAAAAGACAAAGAATATACAGAACAAATTCGAAATGGACTTGTTCAGGTTTTCCGTTGGGAATACTATCGTAAGCCGAAAAATCTTGAAAAAATTCTCGCAACTCATCCCATTCCAAGAGTTCGATCTGCGGCAGCCCTAGCCCTTGGCCGATTGAAAGCTGGTCGTGTTACCTTACAATCTGCGATCGATAAAGATGGTTACCAAGTTCGTCCTGCAGCTTACAAAGCTCTTTCTGATATTGGTGATAAACGTTCTTTATCCTATTTTATTGCAGGGACAAAGGCAGAAGACCCTGAAGTAATAGCTGTCAGTTTTGAAGGACTTGGAAAAACTAAGGATCCTGCTGGCCGTGAATTAATTTTAACACAAGGAATTGCATCTGAATATGTAGTTATTGTATCTGGTGCGTTACGTGGACTCGCCTATCATAAATTAGATGCTGATGTTGAAATTTTTGCTAAATTTTTAAAATCGCCGGAACAGGAAATCAGAGAAGCAGCAATTGAAGCTCTTGCCATTCATGGTAGCCGAGAGAGTTTACGAATCTTAGAACGTGTGGCCGCAGAAGAACCTACATTAACCATGATGGCGATCGATGAAATAAGCAAAAATCCTTCTCTTTCTGCGACATTCGCATTGATTCGATTGAATGAATCTTTAACCGATGAAAAATTCACAAAACGGATTGGTGAAGCCCTCCTTCGAAGAAAAGCATTTGGAAAGTATGCGATCATTCTTGTTGAAGATGATTATCTAAGATCAGAACCTAATGAAAGGTCCATTCCTTTATCTTATATTAAAAACAAAGAAATTGGTCTCATCCTATCAGAAACCAAAAAAGAATTCGCTGTTCGGATTGGTGAAGACATAGTCACAGATAAATACATCCAAATGAAAATGGAATCTACTTTACCTGGAGCAAGGAGTGCTTTTGTAACAGGTTGGGTGTTTTATCCAAAAATTGATATCATTGAAGTAAAACAATTAGGCAGTGATGGAAATTCTGGGAAGTATTCTCAGTTAAAAAAAGGAAAACACAAAAACTTGTTTAATCCAATTGAGGAAATTAAAGTTCCTAGAAAGGAGTAGTTTTATCTTTTGAGAGAATGGTGGGAACCCATTCCACCGTTCCTTGTTTGAGTGGAACCTTTGGAATCATCCAATGTAATCCACAAAACCAAGATAAAAAATAAGAAGAAAACGGCATCACTCCCCAGACGTCAAATCCCGTGGATGCGATTACCATTATTCCTTTGTATCCTGATTTGTAAATTTTACGCATCATCCACAATCCAGAAGTTTGAGTCTCCATTGTGACATCGGAGATGATCATATCGTAATCATTGGACTTCGTAAATAACTCCAAACCTTGTTTTGCATCAACTGCTCTGTCGGAAGTTATTTTTTTACCATCCAAATATAATTTTAGATTGTTCGCATAGCGGTCATTATCATCAACAATCAGAACTTTTTTCATATTTGGATCTCCGCATCCGCAAATTGACTATCATATAGTTTTTTATAAATACCATTTTGTTCAAGTAAAGAATCGTGATCACCTTGTTCCTTGATCTCACCTTCTTCAATGACAACTATGTTTTTGATTCGCCTTACGGTCGATAATCGATGTGCTATGATAAAAGTTGTACGATTTTGAAATAGTCTTTCGAGGGCTCGGCTCACCAAACGTTCCGATTCAGCATCAAGAGCACTAGTCGCCTCGTCTAAAATCATAATCTCGGCATTTCGTAATAATGCCCGAGCAATGACTAAACGTTGCCTTTGCCCACCACTTAAATCCAATCCACGTACACCAATCACGGTATCATATCCGTTTTCCATTTTAGTAATAAAATCATGTGCATTCGCTAATCGAGCAGCTCTTACCACTTCCTTTCGTGTGGCTGCCCCAGTTCCGTAAGCGATGTTTTCGGCTATGGTGCCGTGGAAGAGGAAAATTTCTTGGGTCACAATTCCAATTTTTTTGCGCAGGGACTTGAGTGAGTATTGTTTGATATCGATTCCATCAATTTTGATCTGTCCTGCTGTTGGATCAAAAAAACGTGGAACTAAATCCATCATGGTGGATTTTCCAGAACCACTTGTTCCTACAAATGCATAGGTTTCGCCAAGTTTGATATCTAAGTTGATTCCTTTGAGAACTTCCTGGTTGGTTCCAGGATATGAAAAATGGATATTTTCGAATTTGATTCCGTCTTTGATTTTTTCGAGTACAGTTTCATCACCATGTTCGATTACTTCTGGGTCACGATCGATGATTTCAAAAATTCGTTTTCCAGCAGAATTGGCTTGAGTGATTTTTCCTACCATTTGCGAAAGTTGAGTGAGTGGTCTCATTAAAAATAATAATGTTAGAAGAAAGGCCATAAACTCACCTTGTGTGAATTTGCCAGAATAGATAAATTTGGCACCTAACGCAAAGTATCCTAGAACCACAATCGAAGAAGTGAGTTCAACAAGACTTGGTGCCATTTGGAGATAAAATTGGCCTTTAAATGTCCTTCTATAAACTTTAAAATTAATATTATCAAACTTTTTAAGGTCTTGTTTTTCTTGTCGAAAGGTACGGATGACTTTGATTCCAGATATAAACTCTTGGATATGCCCATTGAGATCTGCTATCTTCTCTTGGAACCTAGCTGTTGATGAAGAAATTTTTCTAGTAAACAATGTAACTGGTAATATCACAACAGGAACTGTCAAACAAGCGAGAATCAAAAGATCAGAATTCAGATAAATAAGAATGATTAAGTGTGTTAACACATAAAAGAAATTGATTACCGCATCACGTAAGTTACTTGATATAACGGCTGCCACAATTTCTGCATCATTGATCACACGGCTCATGATAAGCCCAGTTTTTTCTTTGTAAAAATACGTGAGAGGTAATTTTTGTACCTTTTGGAATAACTCTTGCCGTATATCTCGAACCGCTTTGTAACCAGCTGTAGCTATACAATAAACAGATAATAAATAGGTTCCCAATTTCAAAAGATACAATGGAAACACTGCAATACAAACTGCCCAAACTACTTCCTTGGGTTCCATGTTTTCTGTATAAGCATTGATTTGGAGTTTGGCAGAGAGGATCAATCGTTTGATTCTTTCCAATCCATCTAAACTATCTTCACCTAGTAAAACTTCCTGAACTAAAATAGTTTTTTCAGGTAAAGTTAAATCCAAATGAAAACGATTGTTTTTGTCACTACCAAGTGAATCAAAAAGAGGAATGAGTGCAGTTAACGAAATTCCATTGAGTACAGCTGTTAAGAGAGCAAATACAAGTCCCAAAACAAATCTTTGTTTATAATGAACGCTATAACTCAATAATCTAAAAAAATATTTCATGAATGAACTTCCTCATAGAAGTTACGAAGAACGGTTTCCCCATATTCAGTGAGGATGGATTCAGGATGGAACTGTACCCCGAAGACCTTTTTCCATTTTCTGTGACGAATCCCCATGATCACACCATCTTTCGTTTCTGCTGTCACTTCCAATTCGCTTGGAAAATTCAGTTTTGAAACCGCCCATGAATGGTAACGGTTAGCCAAAAAATGGTTTGGGATGTTTTTAAAAATCCCCTCTCCACTGTGTTCAATGGGAGAAGGTCTTCCATGGTAAATTTCTTTGGTTTGTTCTAATTTTGCCCCAAAGGTTTCCGCAATCGTTTGGTGGCCGAGACAAATTCCAAGAATCGGAACTTTTGGATACAAAGTAACAAAATGTGACATGAGTTTCCCAGAAGTTTTTGGTAAACCAGGTCCAGGTGAAAGAACAACAGCTTGGTATTTTTGCAGGGTATCCAATGGTAAATTTTCGTCATTTCGCATTACAGATGTTGGTGCGATTTTGGTTAAGTATTGGAATAATATATAAGTAAAGGAGTCGTAGTTATCGATGAGTAAAAACATATTAGGATAGGAACAGTGGAACTCTTTTCAAATTCCACTGGTCCCGATTCCAACTTTTAAGCGTTTGGAGTTTCGATCCCAACTCCATCGTTGAGGAATTTCGAGATGATCACTCTTTGGATTTGTGAAGTTCCTTCATAAATTTGGAAAATTTTTGCATCACGCATCAATTTTTCAACTGGGTATTCTTCGTTGAATCCGTATCCACCAAAAATTTGAACCGCATCTGTTGTGACACGCATTGCCATATCGGCACAAAAAACTTTCGCAATGGAAGCTTGGTATGTGTTACGAAAACCATTGTCGATGAGCCATGCTGATTGCCAGCATAGTAGTCGTCCTGCTTCAATATCACGAGCCATTTCTGCGATCATAAAACTAACACCTTGGTTAACGGAAATTGGTTTCCCGAACGCATTACGAGTGTTTGCATACCGAATGGAATGGTCAAGAGCTGCACGAGCTACACCAACTGCTCCAATTGCTACTGCCGGGCGAGTTTGGTCAAATGCACCCATTGCAATTTTGAAACCTTCCCCTTCTTTACCGATCATATTTTCTTTTGGAACTTTCACATCCTCGAAAGTAACACCTCGAGTGTCGGAACAACGTTGACCCATATTCTTTTCTTTTTTACCGATGATGATTCCAGGAGTTTTTGCATCTACAATGAAGCCTGTCATTCCTTTGTGCCCTGCGTTTGGATCTGTCTTCGCAAGGACAAAAAACCAATCTGCATGTCCTGCATTTGTGATCCACATTTTAGATCCGTTGATGATATACTCATCTCCGACTCGTTTTGCAGTGGTTCGAATTCCGGCAACGTCAGATCCTGCACCAGGTTCTGTTACTGCATATGCTGCGAGTGTAAAATTTTCAGTCATTGGTTGGATGAATTTTTTCATCACATAGTCATCTGCACCTAACAATACTGGAGCGAGTGCTAAGTTGTTTGCAAGGATCGCAGTTGCCATCCCAGAACATCCATAAAATAATTCTTCTGAGGCGATCAGTTCATCCAACACACCAAGTCCTGCACCACCATATTCTGCAGGGATGTGCATGTTCATAAGACCCACATCAAATGCTTTTTTCAAAATCTCTTTTGGATACTCACCTGTGTGGTCATGGTGTTCCGCTTTGGGAATCATTTCATTTTTTGCGAAATCTTTGGCTAATTCGCGGAGGGCTTTTTGTTCATCGGTGATTGAAAAGTCGATCATGGGTTGCCTTATAGATGTTTTTTTACAGTACTTTGGAATTTTCTCTATGAGTCAAGAAACTAGGGCGACTTAAATCTGTTGAAAAATCTTTTGAATCCAAAATTCTAGCCATGGGAGACAACAATGTCAGGACACTCGAAATGGGCGACGATTCGGAGAAAAAAGGGAGCCATTGATGCCAAAAGAGGCGCCATCTTTACAAGGATAGCCAAAGAAATTTCTGTGGCAGCCAAAGAAGGTGGTGGTGACCAAGAAGGAAACCCAAGATTACGTTTAGCCGTCACAAAGGCAAAAGCTGCCAATATGCCTAAGGACAATATCGAACGTGCCATCAAAAAAGGTACGGGAGGCCTTGAGGGTATGGTATACGAAGAGTGTCTCTACGAATGTTATGCTCCTGGTGGTGTTGCCATTATGGTCGATGTGCTTACCGATAAAAAGTCTCGTACAACTCCCGAAATCAAAAGCATTTTAACCAAACTTGGTGGATCCCTTGCCAATGCGGGCGCCGTTTCTCGTTTATTTGAGCGAAAAGGCCAACTCACTTTAAAAGCAGATCAAATATCAGAAGAGGCATTGTTTGATTTAGCATTGGGGGCAGGTGCCGAAGACATCCAAGTCAATGATGGCATGTACGTAGTCCTCACTTCTCCATCCGAATACGAAGCAGTTCAGTCTTCCTTATCTTCCAAAGGTTTGAATATGGAAGAGTCGGAAATCAAATACATTCCCATGACAACTGTCGAAGTGAACGACAAAGAAATGGCAGAAAAAATCATGAAACTCATTGAAAACCTAGAAGCAAATGATGATGTGCAAGGTGTGAGTTCCAATTTTGAGTTAGGTGAGGGAGTCGAACTCGACTAATCAAAAAAAGTGAAGCAGAAGAGGGGACTTATGTCGCCCTCTTATTTCGCAAGATGATCAGATCTGAAAGATAAACCGGAGAATTCTATTTTCTTTTGATCATCCCAGCAATGATAATCAATAAAATAGCTCCAACAACGGCAACTATGAGTTCCGCGATGAGTCCGTAAGAACGAAATCCAAGCAGACCAAACACAATCCCGCCTAAAAAGGAACCTACAACACCAATCACTAAATTGGCGATGATTCCAAATCCCTTTCCACGTAAGATCCGACCAGCAAGCCATCCAGCCGCAAGACCAATGAGTAAAAACCAAATAAAACTAAACATAAGTGACTATCCTTGTTGCCTTTTCTATTGAATTCTCATAAAATTACAAGACGTCGTGAAAGAATCAAATCATATACGAAGGTAACATTTGAAAAATCAACTTTTAACTGGTCCTTATTATTTTGGAATGAAAGACTTGGAAGTGTTTAAAAAACATTTCATCCAAGAAAATAAAGGGAAACCACTCTTTCTCATTCGGTTTGAAAATATCACAGGCATTGAACTCACTGAATTTTTAGATTTATTACGCACTGAATTTTATTCCTGTTTGGACCTAGAAGATATTTGTTTCGGATTCCATTACTTTGAAAAACAAAATATTCTACTCATGGGAATTTCACCTCTATTTGAATGGGATATTGAAAAGTTTCCTAATATTGAAAACTCTGTCGGAAAATTCCAACAACAATGTATCCAAAACAAAATTGTTTCGTTTCATTTTGGAGTTTCAAGAACTCAGTCCAACTTTATTTCCGATAACGAAGAAATCTTTGCCGAACTATTTAAATCTTCTGAAAAAAATCTCAATGATAACTTAGTTCGTTGGAGTTGGACTTACTACAACAAAGCAAACACTTATATCTCTGGATCTGTGCATGAAGCAATGATCCAACCGACAGTTATTTTTAATCCAAAAGACAAAACCTATTCTGTAAAAGGAGGGGAAGTTTTTTTGGGTGGTGGTGCTTATATTGGTTATAAAGATTTAATCAATGACATTCCCGCCGACCAAGACCTCAATCGGATTGAACTTTTAATTTTAGAAAAACTGATCATTGCATGTGAAGGTGCGCCTGGTCTTTTAAAATTTAATATCTCACCTCAATCTTTAATTGATACATTTTCACAAAACGAACGTGTTGACCGACTCAAAAAATTAATCTTAAGTAAAGACCTGTCTCCTGAAAACATACGATTCGAACTGGTAGAAAAACCATACGACGAATCAAAATACCAATTAAAAGACGTATGCCATGCGTTTTATTCTCATGGAATGAGTTTTGCTGCCGATGACTTTGGCGTAAAAAGTCAGTCACATCAAATCGTATTAGATTTGGGAATTATGATCAAAGAATTCAAATTGGACCCAATTAGTTTTAAATTTAAAATTGAAGAAGACCAAATTAAATTTTTAGACAACTTAGCTTTTATCGATTATTGCAAACGATTAGCTGACAACCGAGAAGCTGTCATAACAGCAGAAGCTGTAGAAGATTTTGATACATTACGTTTCCTTATGGAACACCAAATTTATCAATTCCAAGCAAATATTTTATTTGGTAAAATGACAGTTTCTGATTACAAACGAGATTTTGATTTACTCCATTCCATACACGAAGATGTTGTGAAAGAAGTATTGACAGACAAAATTTTATCGGAAAAACAAAAGAAAGTTGGTAACTTGTTTTTAGTCGCATCCGAAGAAGGACTCATTTAAAGTTTTTATGCATTTTATCATGGCAATTGAAAACGATCCAAATTCTTCCCAAGATTTGGAAAACATTTTCCTTGGATTAAGACAAAGAGTTGTCATTACAAAATTTTCCCAAACTGTCCAAGAGTATGTAAAATCTTCAAATCCAGACATCATTCTCATGGGTTTGACCTTCAAAGATAAAAAAGAGTTAGAATTCATCCTGGAATTACGACGTGATGTGATCACTCATAACATTCCAATATTAGCAATGATTCCAAAGGAAGACACAAACTTCATTGCTAATCATAAAAAACTTGGATTTACAGACTATATAGTAAAACCATTAGCCAAACAATCTTTACTCGATAGAATCCATTCTCATATCGAAGAATATAAGTTTAGTGAATCTTCAAAAACTCGTGACAATGTATCCTTTGTCGTTGTTGACCGTGGACAGGATCGTGTTTTATTCCAATGCCGCGCGAATCTAAAAAGATATGTTTTTCCTGAATTTAAAAAAATATTCACACTCAATTTTTTAAAATCCATTCACACCGAAAGAATTTGTTTTGATGTTCGTGTAGTGCCTGAGCTTGGAAAAGATGAAGTAGAAGTTTTTGAACGCGTGATTAAAATTTTCCAGAATCATGAAAAAGTAATCTTCATAGCAGGCCGACATATGGGAGCCTTCATTGAACATTCAACTGATGATGAAAAAATGTTAGTATTTATGGCTCCAAACGAATACGATGAATACGTTAAAATGGAAGAGCTAAAAAAGGAAGAACTTCGTAAAAAAGAGAAAAAGGAAAAATTTGCAAAAGACTCAAACAAAGAACCAAATCAAAACAATCCTGTTCCTCCAACTAATTTAGGTGATGTGAAAATTGAAATCAACACCAATCCAGAAGCAAATCCAGCAACAATTGTAAACGATACTAATCCTGCAGATAATCTTCCAACTCCAAAAGAAAAAGAAACTTCGGAACCAATTCCTGGACCAGAACAAGCGGAAAATTCAAAATAGTACATTCAATAACAAACGTAATTTAAGAAGAGAAACATGAACTACAAAAGAGAAGTAATCGATCTACCAAATGGCAAAGGAGAAATCATTCGTTTTCAAATGAATGAACAAAACTCACTAACTGGTCAAAACATGCGTGATCTTGGTGAGATTTTAAAAGAAATCAAAGCAGATCCAACCAAACGAGGTGTGATTTTAGGAACAGACAATCCAAAGTTTTTTTGCAATGGATTAGATGCAGAAAATTTACTCTCAACACCTAGAAACAAACTGATTGATGAAGTTGGTGGCATTGTCATTTTATTTGGTGAGATGGTTCAATTTGATAAACCACTCATTACTGAAGTAACAGGTTATGCTATGGGTGGTGGTGCAGTGATTACAGTTGCATCAGACTTCAAATACATGTTAGATGGTAAATGCCGTATTGGATTTACAGAAGTGAATGTAGGCCTACCACTACCGGCAAGTTTTATTGATCGAATCAAAATGTGTGTGGAACCAAGGTATTGGGCAGAAGTTTGTTTAGAAGGAACAATCTACAAAGCACCTGAAGCTAAAAAAATTGGTTTGATTGATGAGATTGCTTCTTCTCCAGAAGAAGTAAGAAAACTATCACTTAAAAAATTAGAAGCACTTGCAAAAGTTCCTTCGTCTGCATACCGTGCGACAAAAAATACTCTCAACGCCGCTTTACTTCGAAATTTGGAACAGTATAAAATTGATACGACCAAATCTTTTGAACAACCTGGAGTTGTAGAAAATCTACTAGAAGCAATGACGGCATTAAAGGAAAAAAGACGACCTGTTTTCCAATAAGTAAAATTGATGGAAATAATGGGGAAGAATTCTAATCCCCTTTATTTCTTATAAGTGTTTTCACCATAGATGCCGAAAATTATAGTGAAATCAGATGTTGCGCTCTTTCGTATTTGTCCTCATAACTAGTTTTTTTCCAATCTTAGCAATATCGTCTTCTGATTTCCCACCAGGATTTGTTTTAAAGAACCCTTATGTATGGCCAGTGAAAGGATATGATTCAATAACAGGTGCCTTTGGTGAATTTCGAACGGGACATTTTCATATGGGACAGGATTTTTCTACAGGCGGCAGGATTGGAGTTCCAATACTTGCTGCGGCAAAAGGAAAAGTCACACGTGTACAAAGAAGATGGACTAGCATAGGTTATGCGCTATTTCTACAACATGACGATGGAATGACATCTCGTTATGGACACCTTCACAAATTTGCACCGAAGGTTGTAAAACAAATCCTAAAATCCAAACAATCAAAACGATTCAAAGATAGAACCGATTTTGATATAGCACTTCCAGAACCTGTTGAAGTAGAAGCTGGAGAAATCATTGCTTTTTCTGGTGATACAGGAGTTGGTCCACCTCACCTACATTTCGAATTATTCAAAGACAATGTATATTACAATCCAATGCACTTTGGACTTGGTTACAATTCTGCAGAACCAATCGTATTTAATACGTTAAGGATCACTCCACAAACTCCACGAACTTTCATCAATGGTAGAAATGAAACAATAGAAATTCCTTTTTATGAAACGAGTGGAAATCGATTTGAATTATCTGAATCTCCAACACTTTTTATCCAAGGGAAAGTAGGGATCCAAATTGCTATCCATCAAAAATCCAATAATAATCGACTAGGTATTTTCACCTTGGATATGTTAATTGGTGATAATGTTTTGCAAGGTTTTCAATTATCCAAAATTTTAAAAGAACATACTAGAAAAAATGTTTTACTATATGACAGCTCTGTCAGTAAACCTAATGGAAATCCATTTTCCTATTATTTACATACAAGAGATGGAAATGATTTATTAGGAATGCGAAGTAATGGTCGTGAACAGGGTATCCTCGATAGTGAACAAATGAAAATGGGAGAACCCAAAGAAGTTACCATTCGAGCTACCGGTATGGGTGGACAAATGTCACTCGCTTCCTTTTATGTTTTGAAAGACCAAGGGGATTATAGCCACATCGTTACTAAAGAATGGAAATACAATGTGTACTACGATCGTTACACGACATTTAAATCCAAAGATACAAAAGTAGAATTGTTTTTTCCAGTGAATGCTGTGTATTCCAAAGCATTTTTTGAAATTGAAGCCCAAGAACAAATCAAAATCAACACACAAGGCCTTAACCAACTTTCAAGTGTTTATAAAATAGGTCCTGACTTTAAAGATTTTAATTTGGGATATGACCTTTATGTAAAGGTTCCGAAAACAAAGGATATCAACTCGGCCGATTTATACGAAGTATTATCGGATGGGAATGTAAAAAAAATAAATGGTTCTTCCTTTAGTTCTTGGGGACAATTTTTCAAAGTAAGACTCAGAAAAACGGGACTTTTTGTTGTTCTTTCTGACCAAACACCACCAAACATCTATTTGCATGAATTGATGAACAAAACTGTTTATCCAAGGGAAGACTTTGCGTTGTACTTAAAAGCTGTGGATATCGGATCTGGAATTATGCCTGATGGATTCGATATTACCGTAGATGGAATCCCAGGAAAGGCAGAATTTTTTCCTAAAGATGGAAGACTTGAAATATTTGAACCAGAAAGTTTATACGAACCAGGTAAACATACTGTCCTTGCGAGTGTTAGGGATTTTGCTGGAAATTGGAGTTCGACCGTTCGATATGATTACGAAATCCAAACACCTCCAGTAGTAGAAGAGAAGAAAAAACAAATCACTGAAACAATTTCTGTAGAAACTTCAAAAGAGAAAAAATCAACAAAAGAGTCAAAAACAAAACAGTCTTCGCCTAAGGTGCAAAAGGTGGCAAAACCAATCACGATCGCACCAAAGGCAAAAGATAAAAAGTCTACATCCCGATAGCAGCACCACCGTCAACACGGAGGTATGTTCCTGTGATGTAAGATGCATCATTGCTTAAGAAAAACTTCACAGCAGATGCGATCTCTTCCTGTTTTCCAGGACGTTTAAGAGGGATCACAGCAGGATCAGTTAACTTTTCTTGTACTTCTTTGGAAAGAGTTCCAGTCATTTCTGTTTGCACATAACCTGGGCATACAGCGTTTACAAGTACGTTTCTTCCAGAAAATTCACGTGCAGATACTTTTGTAAGAGCAATCACACCCGCTTTAGAAGTGGAGTAGTTAGCTTGGCCAGGTTGGCCAGTGAGTCCTGATACTGAAGAAATGTTGACAATTCTTCCAGAATCAGACTTGAGGATGAGTTTACTTGCTGACTTAGTCATCAGAAAAACACCCTTACAGTTTACATCCATTACAAAGTCATACTCTTGTTCTGACATACGAATGAGTAAGTTGTCTTTTAATACACCAGCATTGTTTACAAGGAAATCGAGTTTTCCAAATACTTCTTTTGTTTTGCTAATCGCAGCATCACAATCTTCTGGTTTTGTTACGTTACAAGCAACACCGATTGCTTTCACACCGAATTTTGCTTCTACTTCTCTTGCAGCTTCTTCAATTTTTTCCTGATTCAAATCAACAAGCACCAAACTTGCACCATGCGATGCAATTCGGTTTGCGATTGCTCTACCCAAACCAATGGGAGAGGCAGCTCCCGTTACCAGTGCTACTTTTCCTTCGAATTCTTTGGACATATGCCCCCCTAGGATTTATTACTAGATTCTAAACATGAAACTCGAACATCGTTCGGCAATCGTAAAATTCCCAGTTGAAACGGAAGTTTACACTGAAAGACTGCCCTTATGATCGATCGTTATAGCCATCCTGAAATTTCCGCCATTTGGGAATTAGAGAACAAATTTAAGATTTGGACAGATATTGAAATTTATGCCTGCGAAGCCCGTGCGAACCGAGGAGAAGTCCCAAAAGAAGACCTCGAGACCATCAAACAGAAAGCAAAATTCAATGTAGAAGAAATTCTAGAGATTGAATCCAAAGTACACCATGATGTGATCGCATATTTAACCAATTTAAACTCTTATATAGGACCAGCAGGCCGTCATGTTCACTTTGGACTTACTTCCAGTGACGTTGGTGATACTGCACTTTGTGTCCAGATGGTGCAAGCGATGGATCTTCTCATCCAACGTACTGAAACATTATTAGAGACAACAAAACAAAAAGCAAAAGAGTACAAAGACCTTCCTTGTATCGGACGTTCCCATGGAATTCATGCAGAACCAATGACACTTGGCCTTAAGTTTGCTCTCTTCTATGCAGAGATGACTCGTAACTTGGAACGAATGAAAGATGCCCGCGAACAAGTTGCAGTTGGTAAACTTTCAGGAGCAGTTGGAACTTACTCCAATATTGATTTAGAAATTGAAGAATATGTATTAAATAAACTTGGACTTAAAGTAGATCCGATTGCCACCCAAGTGATCTCGAGAGACCGACATGCATTTTACATGTCTGTTCTTGGCGTGGTCGCTGCGAGTTTGGATCGTATGGCAACAGAGATACGTCTCTTACAAAAAACAGAAGGGCGAGAAGTGGAAGAACCATTTGCTAAAGGACAAAAAGGATCCTCGGCAATGCCTCATAAACGAAATCCTGTGGTTTGCGAACGAATTTCGGGGATCTCTCGCGTCATTCGTTCCAACGTCAACGTTGGATTACAAAACGTAGGACTTTGGCATGAAAGGGATATTTCTCATTCTTCTGCAGAACGAATAGTTTTACCTGATTCTACAATTGCACTCGATTACATTTTAGAAAAAATGAATTTTGTCCTCAAGGGACTCCATGTGTATCCGGATGCCACAGAACGTACGTTAAATGTCACAAGAGGACTCATCTTTTCTCAAAAAGTACTGTTGTGGCTCATCGAAAAAGGTGGGATCACTCGCGAAGATGCCTACTTAATCGTTCAAGAAAATGCAATGGCTGTTTGGGCAGACCAATCCAAAAATCTTCGTGACCTATTGAAACAAGATCCGAGATGTTCTGCCATCCTAAAGGATAGCGATTTGGATGAGATTTTCCAAATCAAACCATATTTAGAACGTATCCCACTCATCTTCAAAAGATTGGGAATTACAGACTAAAACAAATTTTTAAAAGTACATTTGATTTCAAAACTTTGGCTAGGTGATATGAAAACGATCCCTAGCCTTTTTATTTTAATCCTAAGTAATATTGAAATGAAATTCATGATCTAAACTAATTTTTGATATCGTTATTTCGATTCACATCTCTTGTAATTGTTCCACAAACCAGTTCACTAAATCTTTCAATATTTCCCTGGAAATGGTATGACCTTCTGGGTATTCTTGGTAATTTGGCGCTCTTCCCGACAATTCCAAAAACTCTTTTGCACTTCTGGCGGCAGTAATGGAGATTACATTGTCATTGGTTCCATGAGCAATGTAGATGTTTTGTTTTTTAGTTTTATATGATGTTCCGATTTTCTGTTTCGTTTCCTCTAACAATCTCCCACTGAGAGCAATGATTCCTCTGAATCGATCGGGGTGTTCCAATCCTACTGAATAAGACATCACAGCGCCTTGGCTAAAACCACCAATCCAAACATTGTTTTCATCAAATTGGAACTGACTCTTTGCATATTCTAAAAATTCCAAAATCTTTTGTTGGCTCACTTCTTGTTGTCCAATATCAATTTTAGGACTCCCACCTTGGAAGGAGATTTCATACCAACCAAACCTGTCTCTCCCTAAAACAAGAGGCCCTCTGATTGAAATAACAAGTAATGATTCAGGTAAATCATCAGCTAACGAAAATAAATCTTTCTCATTGCTTCCCACTCCATGTAACAACAAAAGAAGCGGAGGGTTGGTTCTGGGAACTTTCGGATTTCGGACTAAATACTCGAGTGGAGGATTCATCATTTTAGATCTTCCTTTTCATTTAATTGCAGATTGGAATCCAATCGAACGGAAGTCATCGTCAAAGCTCCAGCCACTGGTTTGTCATTAAAAAAGGAAATTTTGTCCGATGGAAACTGAGTTCCGATCGTATACAATAAAGGAAGGTAATGTTCTGTCGTAGGAATTGCCCATTCAAATTCTTTTCCTTTATTTCGGATGGAAAATAAGGATTGGGTATCACCTGATAGAATCCAATCTTTTACTTTTTGGTTCACTGAAAGTGCCCAATCAAAACCATAAACCTCACTCAACCGATCCCATGCCACCATACGGAGGTTATGCACAATATTCCCACTAGCAACGATGAGTACACCTTGTTCTCTCAGTGGAGAAAGTTCCTTGGCGACTTCGAAATGTTTTTCTGGCGAAAGTTTGTAATCCATACTCAATTGTACAATGGGTACATTTGCCTTGGGATACATATGTTTTAATACACTCCATGTCCCATGATCCAAACCCCAATCATAATCCAGTTGGACAGATTGAGATTTAACAAGGGATTGGATTTCCTTTGCCAAACTTGGATTACCAGGAGCAGGGTATTGTACTTCAAATAATGCTTTTGGAAATCCACCAAAGTCATGTATGGTGGGTGGATGTTCCATCGCTGTCACAAAGGTTCCATCTGTTAGCCAGTGTGCCGATATCACAAGAATCGCCTTTGGCTCAGGAAAGGTTTTCGAAACAATGCGAAGACCTTCGACAAATTCGTTCTCCTCAATTGCATTCATAGGACTGCCATGTCCTAAAAATAAAGAAGGAAAGATCTCACTCTTTTGTATCTTGTCTGTATCCATGAAAATCTCCCTCTGTTCCATTGAGAAAACTGTTGTTTTGTCTGGAAATCTGAACCTTATAAATAGTTTAATATTAAACTATTTATTGTCAATCTATTTTGTTCCATAAAAGTCACTTTTTTCCATTATCAGAAATTTTCTGATTTTCTTAATTTGAAACTGCTGATTCCATTCTTCGATTGGAGAGTTGTACACTCTGTTCGTATCTCATTTCGTTAAAAAAAGGATTAAGTCCCAATGTCTCCGAAACAACAAATAGAAATGATATTACAGGAATTATTTTCGAATCCCAAAAGCAAAATGATCCCAGAGGTTTTTGCCTCCGACTACATCGCACACACTTCTAAAAAGGATTATGTAGGTTTGAAAATTGTAAGCCAATGGATCCAAAACTTAAATCGATTTTTGTCGGACTTAAAAATTGTAAGGTTAGAATTCATCTATGAAGCGAAGGATCTTGTTGTATGGAAACGAACAATCTTAGGGAAAATCAAACCTTCCAAAAAGAAAAATCTACCAGCTGGAAAATTGATTAAATGGGATGAGATGATCATTTCTAAATTCAAAGGAAATCAAATTGTCGAAGAATGGATTACCAGTGAATTTCTAGGTACCTTACTTCCAAAAGGAAAAACTTAAAAGTTGCGTATTCGTATCCAATTTCAAAATCAAACCAATTACTGAATCTTGATTCATTTTAAAAAATTACTAATTGAGGAACTTAGAATGGCCGCACCAAAAAAGAAAAAACAACTCACAAAAACCAAAACCGCGAAAGTACAAATAAAAGTATCACCAGCAAAAACAAACCCCATCACACCATTTTTGATGTTTAATGCAAACTTAGAAGAGGTTACTAAATTTTATTCAGGCATTTTCAAACAATCTAAAATCATTTCAGTAAATCCAATGCAGGCAGAGTTCATTTTAAACGGACAAAAATTTTCAGCTTACAATGGTGGTCCTGAATTCAAATTCTCATGGGGTGTTTCCTTTATGATCCATGTAGAAAATCAAAAAGAAGTCGATCATTATTGGAATGAACTTTCAAAAGGTGGGAAAGAACTTATGTGTGGATGGGTCGAAGATAAATTTGGTATGCTATGGCAAATTACACCAAACATTTTATTAGAATTGATTTCTCATAAGGATCCAAATAAACGAGAAAAAGCGACTCAGGCGATGTTAAAGATGCAAAAAATTGACATTGCAAAGTTAAAAGAATCAGTGAAATAAATGATTTCAATTCACTATACAAAATCTAATTTTTATATAGTGAATTAGATTCCGATCATTATCTTTCGAATCAAAATCAAATTACAATTGCACACTTCCAAAACCTCGTGATTAAACTGAGATTGTTTGTCTTTCTGAAATTAGATTGTATTTTACCTTAATTTGATTGATTTTCTCTTCCATCGATTTCCACAAAGTTTCCTTCTCTGGATGGAAGGTACAAAGTACACCTTGTCTCACCAAATCAATGATCTCATCAATAGAGAAATCTAAAAATCGATACAACTTAAAAAATTCATATGTTAAATTGACATTAAAAATATCTGGATCGTCAGTATTGATACAAAGCATCAAACCTTGGTCATAATAATAACGTACTGGGTGGTTCTGTTCTTTTCGCACATACTTTCCCGTAAAAACATTTGATGTGACACAGATTTCGATTGGAATTTTGTTCTCTTTCATGTAACGAACAAGTTCAGGATCTTGGATGGCAGATGTTCCGTGTCCAATACGTTCCGCCTTACATAGATTCACTGCATCCCAAATTGCCCAAGGACCATCATCTTCCCCTGAGTGAGCAACACATCGTAAACCAGACTCACGTGCAATTTTAAACACATCTGCATAATCTTTTGCAGGACCCATGAGTTCAGCTCCACCGAGTCCAATTCCAATCACTTCTTTGTGTTTCAAACCTAACACACGTTTTAGATTGTTCATTGCATTTTCAGGGCCAAATGATCTAGAAACGTCAACAAGTAACCGAATGGAGATTCCATCTTTCACTTCGATTTGGCGAATGCGATTGACCATCACTTCTACCATTTCGTCAAAATCCAATCCGTTTTGAATGAACTTGGAAGGAGCAAAGAAAGCTTCACAATATACGATGTTATTAGAACGAAGGTAGTCAGCTAAACTATCAATGAAGTATCCTAAATCGGTTGCCTCTTTGACAGAGCCTTGCACAAAAAAGAAAACTTGGATGAAACCATTGAGGTCTTTGAAATTGTATTTATCTTCAAATTCTTGGTCTGTGACTTCGATTCCATTTTTTTTGTATAAGAACTTAAGTGTTTCCTTATTCACACAAGCTTCTAAATGCAAATGGACTTCCGTTTTTGGAATTTCGCGAATGAAGTTGATTACATCCTGCTCGTTTGGATGAGAAACAGAAAGGTCACCAGCAAGGAGTGATTTTCTTTCTTTTAGAAGTGTTGATTGCTCTGGACCATCCATCCCTTCTTTTGGCAGAAGCCATAGGGGTGGGTGTAGGACAGGCAATTCCATTAGAGACACTCTTTCATTTAAGAGAGTGTTAATTTGTTTATCAAAAGTAAGTTGGATGGTTGGCGAATACGGCCTGTCAGCTGGTAATCGACTTTTAAGGCGGTTTAATTCCGCAATATCACGGTCAATGACAGCAATGCGGCTAAGGATTTCAGAAAAAGGAACTTCCATGTTCCAGGAAAGAATGCCGAATTTGATGAGTGCCTACAAGTAGATTTTTAAACCGTGGGTGAAAATCCCTATTTAGGTTTGAAAAATCCCGTCGATAGGAAGTTTGGGAGCGGAAAAGACTGGAAATTTTTTCCGAATTATGTCGTATAAATGAATATGCTCACATCTCGTAAAACCTTCCTACCGTTTGCACTTCCTTCCATTTCAGAAGATGCAATAGAAGAAGTGGCTCAGGTACTCCGATCAGGATGGGTTACCTCCGGACCAAAAGTAAAACAATTCGAGATGGAGTTTGGTGATTTTGTTGGCAGTAAAGAAACAATCGCCGTCAATTCTGCAACGGCTGGCCTTCATTTAGCACTCGAGGCAATTGGACTCACGACAAACGATGCTGCCATTACAAGCTCTGTTACCTTTACTGCCACTGCTGAAGTTATCTGTTATTTTGGAGCGGAACCCATTCTTACTGATATCGATCCCATTCATAACGTAATGACTCCTGAAACCTTAGAAGCAACCATCAGCGCTAAGTGCAAATGGAATGGTAAAGAACTAACGAGTAAAAAAACAGGGAAACGAATCAAAGCAGTCTTACCTGTACACTTAGCTGGTTATACATGTGATATGGAAGCCATTCTAGGCATTGCAAAAAAATACAATCTCTATGTGATTGAAGATGCTGCACATGCCTTCCCAGCGGTTCATAAAAACAAAATGATTGGAACCTGGGGTGATTTTACTGTTTTTAGTTTTTATGCTACAAAAGGCATTACCACAGGCGAAGGTGGAATGATCACCACAGATCATAAGGAGTTTGCCGACCGAATTCGTAGGATGCGTTTGCATGGAATTAACCGTGATGCATTCAATCGACCTGGTTGGTATTATGAAGTCGTGGATGCTGGTTATAAATATAACATGACCGATATTGCAGCTGCACTTGGTGTCATACAACTTAAGGAATCACATGGATTCTGGGAACGAAGGACTGAAATCGCAAAACATTATAATGTTGAATTTTCTGGACTAAAGGGAGTCAAACTACCTAAAGAAGATGAAAACGGGATTCATAGTTGGCATCTGTATCGAATCGAAATTGATCCGAAATTGGCAAAAATTGGCCGAGATACTTTAGTTGAAGAATTGAAAGAAAGAAATATTGGAACAAGTTTACATTTTATTCCTATCTTTGAACATCCTTATTATAAAAAGACGTTTGGATTCCAAAGAAAAGAATATCCTAACGCATGTCAGATGTATGATAAATCAGTTTCATTACCATTGTTTGCAGGAATGACAAAAACAGATGAAAAAGACGTAATAGATGCTGTAAAAGAATTATTATCGTAGATATTAATTTTTGCTCGGATTGTTTTTCAAACTGGTCCGGAATTCATAAAACTCTGGATCATACAGTTTGATTAAATCAACTAAACCCAATATAAATTCTGTATCAGTGCCATCTGCCTTTCTGCGAATCCAAAATCCTACAAGTTCCTTTACAATTTGAGAATCCATACTCTCATCACCAGTAAAAATAGAAAACTTGGCTGCTTCTTCTGGATCTTCGTTATCAGTGTAAGCAGGGTATAAAAAAAGGATAAAACGATCCAAATAATAAGGATCTAACCTGGATTCTTCAACTAACACTAAATAACGATCTGCTTCCTTTCTGAAAAATTTAGGATTTGAATCTAATTTTTGGTAAACAATGAAAAAATCACGAGCTGTTTGTTTGAACCAACTATCATAAACCGGTTTTGTTAATTGTAAAAACTTAGGTTGGGTTTTTGCAGGTAAAAACAAATTCCTAATTCTTCTGGGAAATTCTGGATTATAATGTCCAAATTGGTACTGATCATTTAGTTCCAAATAATACTTAGAATGAGGTCCATCTAAGAAAATTTGAATTCCTAAATATTCAGAAAGTTTTTTTAAACTGATAACTGTTTGTAGTTTGCAGAAAATCCTATGATAGGAAATTTCTTTTTCACAATACAATCCAATCTTTGGAAATTGGATCCATGTTGTTTCAATCAATTCTTTAAATTTTTTCTCTTGAGAAGAGTCTACCTCCTTTACTAAGAAAGGGATAGACGTTTGGAAAACCGTACATGAGAAAAAGAAAACTATGACAAGTTTACTTAATTTTATAAGTAATTTCTGCAGGTAAATTCTCCCATTCCGAATTTGAATCTTTACGAAAGTATACTGGAGAAATAGAATTTTTAAGATTCAAACTTTGGTATAAAATCAAATCCGTTTCTTTTTTTTCAAAGTATCGTTTATCAGTGTTATTTCCTAACCCTAAATCAGCTATTGGAATCCAACCATAACCTAATAAAAATACAGACAATGAATCTTGAATGGACTTTGGTTTTCCTTTATCGAATCGAATCATACGGAATGATTGAACAGGAATACCACTTTCTTTCATTTTTTCTTTAAAATCACTTATACTAACACTTGTTTGTCTAGTTTGGTAAATTAAATCTAAATAGTCTCTTGGAAGTAATTTAATGTCTTCCTGTGGTTTTTCGTAAAATGGTGTTACATCGCCTGGATACGTTGCTTCTTTCTCTAAATAATCATCTGTTACATAGTATTTAATAAATTGGTTTTTAGAAGAAAATTTATATTTTACGATCTGCTCACCTGGTAAATCTTCAATGGACAATTTTTTTAAATGAGCTCTGTTCCTTTGAATGAAGGACGGTGCATACGATGAATCGCTGAACTTTACTCCCCTGATCCGTTGTTGTTCATTAGAAGGAGGGTGTAAAATTGCAATTTGGGCTTTTGATAACGATACTGAATCGAGTTTAAATTTTAATGTTACTTCTAAGTTAAACTCTTCTTCTCCTGAAGCGATGAAACGTTCTGTTTCAATGAAGGGAATATTCTTGATTTCTTTATTTTCACGATCTACAACCCAGAGTTTTGATCCACTGAGTAACACACCTCTTACAGATCGTAAATTGGTTTTAATAGAACCTGTAATTTTTCCGGTTTTTGTATCGTATCTGTAAATGCTATTATCTGCTGAATCAGAGATCCATAATGAATCCCTACCATAACAAATATCTCTTGGACGTGTGCGATCCGTAAAAAATCCACCGATTAATAGAGAAGTGGACTGGTCATAAATCTGCACCTTACCTGAATCTAAATCCAAAATATAATAATAATTTCCTACACTTGCAATTCCCGCTACATTTGCTAACGGAATTGAAATTTTATCCGTAATTCCACCTGAATTTGGATCTAATTTTAAAATTTGCTTTGGAGCTACGACTAATATCTTTCCTTCTCTAGAATCAAAACTGATTCCTCGTAAATTCGCCAAACCAAGATTAAAGATCTCTTGTTCACCTATTTCATTAATTTTAATGATTGCACGTCGATTTGTATCTATATACCAAAAATTTACACCATCCCAAGCTAAACCATATGCTTTATCAGAAAGTTTGTATTCTTTACTTTCTTGTGAGAATAATGGTAATGTAAAAATGAATAATAAAATCCAAATACGTTTCAATCGCTTATACCTACTGTCTTAACTATCAGACGAAATAGATCATCGAGTAAAGTAGGATTATCATATTCAGAACCGATTATGATTGGTTTTGGAACGAAAATAATTAGGAAACATACTAGCATAAAAATACCAAACAGGAATCGAGTTTTACCGATGCCGTACTTTGCATCTTTGATGAATGGATGTTCTACCTTTAACACATAATAGATTAGAAATCCCCAAACTAACCATGTGAAGTGAATGAATGCAAATATCAAAAAAAATCCAAATAGAATATGTATCCATTTTCGATATGATTCACCAAACATTGAATAAATAACATGTCCACCATCTAACTGTCCAAAAGGAAGCAAATTTATAGCAGTCACAAGTAGTCCCACCCATCCTGCTTTTGCCAAAGGATGTGCTTGGATATCCATAGTAACAAAATCTATTGGTCCAAGGATCCATTGTGTGGAAAAATAAGTGAATGCGCTGTCTCCGAAAAACAAAAACCCAGACCGATCAAAATCGGAAGGTATCTCCACAACCTTTGATAGAGAAATACCAATGGTCCAAGCCACTAATGATAGAAACAAACTAAGGGCAGGTCCCCCCACTCCTATATCAAACAAAACTTTTTTATTTGGGATTTGGTCATTGATTTTGATCACAGCACCCATTGTCCCAATAGGACCAAATGGTAAAGGGATAAAATAAGGTAAACTTGCTCTAACACCATAATACCTTGCCGGTAAATAATGGCCCATTTCATGAGCTAATAATATGAACAATAAAGACACTGAATAAGGCCAATTCTCAAAAAAATAGAGTTTATAATTCTCTAATGTTTGTGGGATCTCAGGATTCAAAAAAATATCAGAATAAGTAAGAGTGAGAAATGTAAGAAAAAATAATAGAATGTGAGTTGTTTTATTAGATTCCAAGGCCGAATCACCTAAAAATAAATTTATGAATCATTCAATCGAAAATTCTCAAAGAATCAATTAGATTCCGATAAAAATCCGAGAAACAGAATCGGAGAGAAGTTAGAAGTATTAGAAAAATATTGTTCCACTTTCTTTTAGGACGCTTAGAACTGTCTAAGGATTAGTCTTTCTCCAACAAATCGATGTTTGAAAATATTAAAATTATAAAAAAATTTGATCCGGCCGCAAAATCGTATCTGGAAATTATTCTTTGTTACCCGGGTTTGCATGCACTTTGGTTACACAAACTAGCGCATCTTCTATATCGTCTTAGACTTCCTATCATTCCGAGACTCTTCAATTATTTGACTCGTTTTCTAACTGGAATCGACATCCATCCAGGAGCAAAAATTGCACCCGGGGTTTTCATAGACCATGGAGCCGGTGTTGTCATCGGAGAAACAGCCATCATCGGATCTGGATCCTTAATTTTCCAAGGTGTGACCTTAGGTGGAACTGGTAAGGAGACAGGCAAACGTCATCCAACGATTGGCAAAAATGTAGTGATCGGAGCAGGTGCGAAAATTCTCGGAAACATCACAGTAGAAGACCACGTTCGTGTAGGTGCTGGGTCTGTTGTGATGCGTAATGTCCCTGCAGGTTGTACTGTAGTTGGTATCCCGGGTAAAGTTGTAAAGGCTGGAGATGGCACTTCAGATAGCATGGAACAAATGTTAGAACACAACCAAATGCCTGACCCTATTGCAAAAGTTTTTTCTGTCCTACTTGAGAAAGTGGAAACACAACAACAATTGATAAACAAACTTTATGAGAAACAACAATTATTAGAGAAATCCAACTCAAATCCTCAAGAAGATGATTTATTTTTACAAGAATTCATTCATGGAGATGGAATCTAAAATTCTTTTAACAATTCTGATTTTTTCTTTTGGTATTCTTCATCCGTAATTAATTTATTTTTCCTCATCTCTTCTAAAGTTTTCAATTTATCCGGAACGGATTTCCAATTTTCTTGAGGAATGGGAGTTACATCGTCTTCTTTCGGATAACGGTAAATAGGTGGATCTGGCATAATTTCTGAATTTTTATAAACGATCACATTTCCATAAATTTGATTTTTGATTTGAGTTTGATCCCGGTATAAACTTATGGAATCTTTATTTTTGAGCCATAATTCTGGTTTAAAAATTGGTTTAATTGGTCTTGGTTGGAAAATCACCCAATCTTCAAAAGCATATTGAGTTGGGAAGGTGATATTGGTATTGATCTCTTGGAATAAAATCACAATTCCATTTTCTGTACCCATAATGTAAAAACTGGTTTTTAAGATTTTTACATTGGGAGACAATAGATCATCAATCTTGAAAATACATAGGTAGACTTTCTTTTGGTCTTGCTCATTTATTTTTTGTACAAATCGTTCTATTTCTGATAAATAAGACTCAGGAACTAAGTGGTCCCAGTCTTCATAAGCCAATACCCCTCGTTTGTATTGGATCGATGACAAAATTTTAGGTACGTCACTTAAATGGGCACTGCTAAGTTTTAATTGGCTCAATTGTGTTGGAAATAGTTGCTTCCAGTCTTCTTCCTCAACTTCAAAAAAGGCAATGGATGCTGTGGAATCAATCAATTTGATTTTTTGTTGGAATTGGGAGCAGGTAATGTTTGATAATAACAAAAACAAAAGAAAAGTTAATTTTGAACTTGCCGTTAATAGATTTATGAACGATATTTTGAAAGTGCAAAAAAATTTGATCCATTTATTTTTGCTCTTGTTCTTTCTTCCAATCAAAGCAGATTCCATACCACAATTTCAAATGAAGGATCAATATGGGCAATCGTATTCTGATTCTTCTGTCAAAGGAAAACCCGTTGTTTTGATGGGATGTTTTTTGCGCGATGTGGAAGTGTGCAGGAAACAAGGGCGAAAACTCTATTGGAAAATGCAAAATTTATTATGGAAGGATAGTAACAAAGTCAATTTTTTGCTTTATTTGGACCTAAAAGAATCAAACAAAATTGTTGAAGACTACATTGAAGAGTCTAAACACAAACAATATGAAAATATTTTGTTAGATAGGAAAGGACAACTAACAAATGGTTTGTCAAAGGGAGAGGTTTACATTCGAATCTATAACAAATCAGGAAAACTCATCTCTTCCTCATACCAATCTCAAATTGAGGAAACACTAATCCAGGAAGTATATGAAATTCTTAAAAAAGAAATTTAATCTCCAAACACTTTTCACATTGGTCTTCATTTGCATAAGTTCTCATAATTGCCTTAATAAAAATCTCGACCAATACCAATTCTGGACTGGATATGATCATCTACAAAAATCAATTAAAACAACTGCTAAAAATGAAGTTCTTTTTGCAGCACTTGCTGGATCATTATCAGACGAAAATGAATCCCAACTATTAAAGAATTCCGATGGATTTCCAATGGTTACTCTTACCGGAAAAAAAGACCAAAATCAAAATTGGAATCTTAGATGGTATGAGTTTGATTCTAAAAATTATGATTATTATGCTAATGTGACTTTCACACCAAAATCTTGGGATGAAAAAGAAATATACGCTGTTGATCGAAAAATCATTCATAAACTGAGTGGATACCAACCGAGAGACTTTTTCAAATGGTTGAATGAATTTGCTCTAATAGTGAATGATCATAATGCATATCAGGAATTAAAATCAAATTCCAAAAATCTACAATTCCTCTGTAGTGTTATGTATTGTCATACCACGGAAACTGCCGAGTGGCAAACTTTAGAATTTACATTGAATGAAACCACAAAATCCAAATTTCCAGGATTTTACCAACGAACAGGTAGCAGGTTAGAAAAAACAAAATTTAATATCATGATTTGGGATAAAGGAAATCCATCCCATCGACTCAAAATAACAAACCAAGGAAAAACTTTAATCTTCCATTTCCCCGTGAACCCACCTAAGGATTATTTTCTTTCGCCTCAGGAAATTCACTTTTTAGGTGATATCGAAATTCGTTCCTTTGGGATCACATTAAAAATTGATAATTTAGAATACAGACTCAAAACTTTATTTGAAAAAAACGTGGATACCCTACACGGAAGTTTCATAAGAATTGGGAAAAAAGAAATCAATGGTAACTTTTTCTATGTAATCCCTCAGGGATTCGTTAATTTTTTTATCCCAGGAAATATGGATGAATACTTTGATGAATTCTTTACACTACTCATACAAGGTACTCAAGGCAAAGGTGGATCACAATTACATGCCAAATTTGAAAAAACGAAACAAGGTCAAATAAACACGATTACCACTTACAATGAGATTAAACGTAAAAAGTTTTCTTTGTTTGGAAATGATGATTCACAAAAAGCAAGTAATGATTTTGATTTTTTTGCTTCTTGGGAGGAAGCAATGTTAGGTGATCTCAAATAAACGAAACTGAATTTTGAGTTTCATGACTCGTATTTTTAGATTATCTTCCGTTAATAAAATTTCGAAGTAGTTCTTTGCCTTCTTCAGACCCAAAGGATTCCGGATGGAACTGCACCCCTTCTATTTTAAAGGTTTTGTGGCGTAATCCCATAATCTCACCTTTTCCTTCACCTGAAGAAACACGAGCAGTCACTTCCAAATCTTTTGATAAAGAAGATTCTTTTGCCACTAGTGAATGGTATCTCATAATTTCAATATTCTGTGTGAGACCTGAAAATACACCCTTACCGTTATGCTCAATCGGAGATAATTTTCCATGCATTGCAACATTTGCACGAACTACTTCTCCACCAAACACAGTAGCCATTCCTTGCATACCCAAACAAATTCCTAAGATAGGAGTTGTTTTTCCTAATTCTTTTAAAATATCAGCACTCACTCCAAAATAGGCTGGGTCTGCTGGATGGCCTGGACCAGGAGATATGATTATTTTATCATAGTTAGCTTGTTTGATTTCAGAAAATGATTTTTCATCATTGCGAATCACATCCAATCGAAATGGAGTTTCTCTTTCTTCTAAAATCTCGCCAATGATTTGGTATAAATTATAGGTAAAGGAATCGTAATTGTCTAAGATAAGAACTTTCATTTTGTTTCCCTACCCTTTTCCTTTTGATTCTGTAGGTATTGGATCTTTGTGTAAATCTAAAGCCTTACGAACGGATGCCATTTTATTTATGATCTCTTGGTATTCATCTTCCGGTTTGGAATCATAAACAATACCACCTGAAGCTCTCACAAATCCTTTTCCATCATTTACAAAAAAACTTCTAATTGGAATGGCAAATGTACAATCACCATTGAACCCAAAACTCCCCACAGCTCCACCATAAGGCCCGCGTGGAGATTTTTCAATTCGTTCAATGATTTTCATGGATTCTATTTTGGGTGCACCTGATAAGGTCCCAGCTGGAAAGGATGATGCAAGACCAGAGAACATATCTTCCTTCGAAGATAAAATACCTACCACTTCACTTGAGATATGTTGTACATGTGAGAAACGTTTGATATCAAACCTTCTTCTCACTTTTACAGTTCCAAATTTTGCAACTCGACCAATATCATTCCGATGGAGATCGATCAACATATTATGTTCTGCAATTTCCTTCGGATCCATTAAAAGTTTTCTTGCAAGGATTGTATCTTCCTTTGCATCTTTGCCACGTTTAGTGGTGCCTGCAAGAGGGAAAGATTCCATTTCCCCTTGTCTCAATCGGAATAATAATTCCGGACTTGCACCAAGAATCACTCGTTTATCAAATTTCACATAATACATATGAGGTGATGGATTGATATCTCGAAGGGTTTCGTAAATGGCTAATGGATTACCTTCTACTGAATATGTTTCTTCAAAACCAATTTGGCATTGAAACGTATTTCCTGCTTTGACTTCCTCTAATGCTTCTTCCACCATTTGTTTGTGTACGTCTTTGGAAAGACCATCACTTACAATGGAAACTTTTGCTTTTGGTTTTTTGGTATTTGGTTTTTCCAATGAGCCTAGGATTGATTTAACAAGGTCAATGCGATTGTTCCCGTTATCAAAATAGATGAGTTCACCTGTAAATTTATCATAAATTAGGCCATCTAGATACATACCGAAGATCATAGCTGGAAAATCAGGATGTGGTTTTAAGTGTAATTTGGGTTCGAAGAACTGCATACTTTGGTAACCCAAGTATCCAACCAAACCTCCCGCATAACTAATGCTTAATGAATTATAATCTGTAATGTTTCGGAGAGCAAAATAGGGATTCTCAACGTTGTATGGTTTCCCATCAATTTCGAGAACACCTGGTTCGCCTTTGATCAGATGGGAAGGATCAAATCCAATGACAGAATACCTTGAGTCGTACTGGTTATCTCCCGCTGATTCCAAAAGAAAACAATTCTCGTATTTCTCTTCAATTTCCCGAAAGAGTTCCCAAAACTCGATCCCTTCCGGTAAACTTAAAGAAGTGTAATTGGGTTTTTTAGGAATGGAGATTTTCGGAAGTGATTGGCTCATAGTGTACTCAATGTTTGTTACCAAGATTCATTTTGAATCAATTTTAGAAATAAAAAAGGCAGGAGCCGGATTCCGGAACCTGCCTTTTCTGGCTGAGGATGAGAATCCTGAACTTATAGATTTTTGTTTGCGAAATCCCAGTTTACCAAATTCCAGAATGCTTCTACATATTTTGGACGAGCATTACGGAAATCAATGTAGTATGCGTGTTCCCAAACATCGATTGTTAAAAGGGCTTGCAGACCATCTTTGAGCGGGCTACCAGCATTGCTTGTATTCACGATTTCAAGACCATCGCCTTTTTTCACGAGCCATGTCCAACCAGAACCAAAGTTTGTCACAGCAGATTGTGTGAACTTTTCTTTGAATGCATCAAAAGATCCAAAGGATTTTGTGATGAGGTCTGCTACTGCCCCTTTAGGAGCTCCTCCACCGTTTGGAGAAAGAGAGTGCCAATAAAAAGTATGGTTCCAAACCTGAGCGGAATTGTTAAAAATTCCTCCAGTGGATTTTTTCACGATGTCTTCTAAACTTGCATTTTCGAATTCTGTACCTTTGATGAGGTTATTTAAATTGGTAATGTAAGTTTGGTGGTGTTTTCCATAATGAAACTCTAAAGTTTCTGCTGAAATATGGGGAGCGAGTGCATCCTTTGCATAAGGAAGTTCTGGGAGTTTATGTTCCATGGTGGTCTCCTGATGGATCTAAGTGTATTTGTATTTTGTCTCTAGTCTCATTCACAAAAGCAAATCGTAAACTAAAAAAGTAGAATGATTCTAATCATTCTCTCTATCAATTTCGACTGACGGTAGAACGAACTGTCTTCAATAAATTTAAAATTTCTGAGTGTAAGACCCCGTTGGATGCTACTAACTCAGGAAGTCCTGTATAGTAATGAACTCCATTTAAGTCAGTTAATTTCCCACCGGCTTCTGATAAAATGACAGAGATCGCTGAAACGTCCCAATGTTTCACTGTTTTTTCCCAAATGGCATCCATAACTCCCTCTGCAATGAAACACACATCCAAAACAAAGGAACCAGTTCGGCGAAAGGAACGTGCATAGGTCAAAAATCCCGACAAATCAGCCATAATCTCTTGGATCATGTGGGCTCTTTTGGTAGGAAGGTTGGGAGAAAAAATAGCACGGTTGAGTTCCGAAACACGCGATGTGACAATTGGTTCGCCATTTTTAAAGGCACCTTCTCCCATCACAGCGGAATACACAGATTCTTGAGGTGGGACAATCACCACTCCTCCGACCGGTGTGTCTCTGTGTTCTAAACCGAAAGAGATTGCATAGAGAGGAAGTCCTCTCACAAAATTCATGGAACCATCCACAGGATCGAGAACCCATTTAAACTCTCCACCATCGATGGGTGGTTTGTCTTCGCAAAGAATTCCATCTTTGGGAAAGGATTTCTGTAAAAATCGAATGAGAATATCACCTAACTTTCCATCTGCGGCATCAATTCTTTCTTTTTCATCTGCATCTGTATCAGATCTAATCGCAGATACTTCTCTTTGGATTTTTTTAGCTTCATGGATGATTCCCATGGCATTTGCTTTAACATACTCGATGCGTTTGATTGTCTCATCGACAGGGAAATTGATCGTTGGTGAAGAGATACCCATTGTAATTACTTATCCATTATCGGTTAAATTTTGATTCACTTTCCATAAAATATTCCCAGACTTAGAAACGGTTCTTTCAACTTCGAAGGAAGAAAGATATTCATGAAAAGATTTTAGTGTTTCTTCTGGAATGGTTTGGTTTGTATTTTCTAAGATTTGATAAAATTTCTTAAATTGGTAAATTGTCGTTGGAAGACTTGGATTTAAAAAACGTAACGAAAGAGAAAGGTAATCAATACCAATAGGACTATAAATCCTCCCCAATTTCCAAATGTCTGTCGTGATTCCTAACTCTTCTCTGATTTTAGATTCGGTATCAGAAAAGTCGATTTCATCAAAAATTTCAGAAAATTTCCGAATTGGTTTGTTTTCGTCTCTTTCAGATTCAACACGAAACTCTCCTCCTTGGAATCGTTTCGCTTCAAAATCAAGAACGTTTTCGCCCTCTTCCTTAAGCGTTTTAATCGGTATAACCTTAACCTGAAAATACAATCGATCTGTTACAATCGTTGGTGTCATATTTTGAGAACCAGCTCGTTTGACTTCCTCTGATTTGGCACCACCCAAATATAACATATCAACAGAAAATACATATAAAAACTGGTAAGGTCCAAACATCATTGGCCTGACAAAAAACAATTTACCAGTTTCTCGTTTTGGCCTCGGTTCAGGTAACAAACTTGTACCTTCAACTGCTTCTGGTAAAAATTTAATAACAGTTTGAACAAAATCCTTGATATCACCAAACTCTGGATCCGTGATAGATGTTCCATGGATTGTAAAACGATCAGAAAATTGAATGTAAGGTGAATGTAAATTATCTACATAAACATCCCCGACTTTATTTTTTCCTGAAACATCTCCCAACATTCGATTGATGGATCTATAATCTTGTACTTTCATTTCTCGTTTTCAAATATGATTCTATTTTTCAATTTTTTTGATTTTATATCCAAAAGGTTTTAAGATAGATAAACCAGCCAATTTATATTGATTCGAATGGTTCATTGTAATTTCATAATTAAAACGTTTTCCCTCTCGGATATGCCTTTCAATTGTGGAACCAAGTAAACCAAATCGAACTCCTGCATCTTTCAGAATCCGACGATAGAGAAGGACAAAACTTTCAGGCGTTAAGGAAGTTCCTACATAATAGACCTTTCCTTTTCCAAATTGATTCACTGTGATGGCTGGTTTTCCTGAATAGAATTTCTTTTTGTCACGGTAACGTGCTAAAACTTTTGCCGTTTTTGGTTCCAAAATTTCGCAAAATTTGGAACCCTTTAATGGCCAAACTCCCATTCGAATTCCTACCTTAGTTGTGGCAGGCGCTTCAAATTGAAATACTTCTACTCCTGCCATCTCAGCAAACACACCAGGAACAGGTTCTTCTACCATCCAGTGGTCTTTATCCTTAATTCCCGATCGATACCCTAAAACCAATGTTCCACCTTGTTTCACATAGGATTTTAATTTCTCAACAATCGTAGGATCGAACATTGTATAAAGAGGAAGTGTGAGAACTTTGTAATTTGACCAATCCATATCGGCATGAATTGGTAATGAATGTGCATTTACATTTAATACATTCGTACCAGCAAACCAAGTTGCAAGTTCTATATCATATCCCACTTGAGCAAATGGAACTGGCGCAAAACGAAGGCCATCACTTAATGGTTGGTGTTTATAATTTCTTGAGTTTTCAATATCATGTAGGATCGCAACCGTTGCTGGGTAAGGTGAATCAGCAACATCTTCCGCAAATTCTTTGATATCTTCTATGGTTTGTTTGAGTTCATAGTATTTGGAAGTTTTTCGTTTCCCATGATCTAAAATTCCATAACATAACTGTTCTTGTCCAAACCTTGCAGTGCGGTAACGAAAAAAATAAATTTGATTGGCACCATTGACAATCGCTTGTGTTAACCAAAGTCCAATTTGGCCAGGAGGTGGTAGATAACCTAACGTATCATGGCCTTGTACACCTGAGAATTGTTCCATCACTGTATATGGTTTGTTTTTAAGTCCTCGTGAATATTGTTGGGTGGCGGTGACCAAAGGATGAGGGTATGGTTCTTGTTGGTTCCCCCAAACAGGATAATTGTCCCAAGACACATAATCTAGTTTTTTGAACATTTCGTACATATCTGTCACAGGTAAAAAAGGTGAAGGATATAAATTAGTAGTGAGTGGTTTTCCTTTGCTGTACTTACGAAGGATCTCCGCTTGAAAATGGATGTAGGAGACTAGTTCATCTGATTGAAAACGGTAGTAGTCTTGGATCATTGCAGGATTATAATTACTCGCTACATGTGCACCCGGGAGTGGGATTTGGTTCCAATCTGAATAAATCACACCCCAGAAAATATTCCCCCAACGTTTGTTAAACGAGTCTAAAGATTTATATTTTTGTTTTAACCAGACTCTGAAATTTTTTTCTGCAAGTTTTGAATAATCTACATCTGATCCTTCATGACCAGGTTCATTATCAATCTGCCAGCCTATAACTGCAGGATGGTTTCCAAAATGTTTTGCCATCGCGGTGACAATTCGTTCTGTAGCTTTTTTATAAGCAGGAGATGAAAAACAAGCTTGGCGTCTTGTACCGATCCCGCGTATGATTCCATCTTTTGAAACTTGTACAATTTCCGGAAATTTTTGGTACAACCAAGGAGGGAACGTTGCCGTAGGTGTGCCTAATATAGCAGTCATACCATGGCTTTGAATTTTTTCTAAAACTGCATCAAACAAGGAAAAATCATATTTACCTTCTTGGGGTTCCATGATTCCCCACGCAAATTCTGCGAGGCGAACCGATGAAAGACCCATTTCTTTCATGATTTTAAGGTCTTCATCCCAGTCCTTAGGGTTCCATTGTTCTGGGTAATAACAGGCTCCAAAGATCATATTTTTCCTTTTTGCGATTGCAGAATCTATCTTGTGACACAGACTGAATCAGAAAACACCCCTTTCAATCAAATAATGTCTGACAAAGTTATTTTAGGAATCTCCAATACTCATCATTACCGATTTACCATTGTAAATCTAACCGAAACAGCTAAGGAACCTATGTTTCTACATTCTCTTAACAAAGAAATGTCTGTTTTTTTATCCAAAACCATGATGGGAGCCCTATTCCTCGCGGAAATGACGAAGAACCAACAGAAAGTCAGCATCCAATGGAAAGATGAATCCAATAAACAAGCATTAGCCTATAGTGATCGTTATGGAAAAATGAAATCCGTTGCTTATTCGACAACCCATGCGGAAGGAGACATTCGTAACGAATTTATCTTGGGCCAAGGGATTATGAAAGTCATCCGTTGGGATTATGAATCCGATACCTATCAATCCTACACCAATTTGATAGAAGATACGTTTGAAGCTAACTTCATTAAATACCTCACTGAATCAGAACAGATCCGAGCTTTAGTAGGTATGGATGTAACACCTTTTGATTTTCCAGGAAATGATTTTTCCGCAAAAGGTATTTTCTTTGAAGCATTGCCAGAAGCAACTGAAGAAAGTTTTGTGTTTTTACGAAATAAAATTGATTCACTTATTACAAAGGAAGCGTTTTGGAATCTTGGGATTGATTCGATGTTAGAAACATTGGAGAAAGAAATTGGTTCTTCATTGGAAGTTCTCAGTAAAGAGACACCTGAATTCTTATGTGATTGTTCTAGGCATAAAGTTGCTGATATCATCGCATCTCTAGGGGAACAAGAAGCAAATTCTATCATCGATGAGATGGGTAAAATCGAAATCACTTGTGAATTTTGTCGAACAGCCTACCAATTTGATTCCTTCGATGTGGAGAAATTTTTTAAACAATGAAATCGAATTTTCTCTCATTGAGAGAATCTGAGTTACAACCTGTTTTTTCTACTTTGGACACCATCATCGATTCTTTTCTAATCCAAGGAAAAAAACCTATCCTTCTATTTTCGGGCGAAATGGGTGCGGGAAAAACTACATTCATTCGAGAATGGTTTTCCCGTTATGGAACAAATAGTTCAATCAATTCTCCTACATTTTCACTTTATAATATTTATGATTCGCATAAGATGCGTTTGGTACATTTTGATTTATACAGAATTCATTCTTTGGACGAATTAGAGAATTTGGGATTTGAAGAAATCTGGGGGAAAGAAGATGTAACAGCCATTGAATGGTGGCAAAAGGCCGAAACCCTCCTCCCAAAGGAAAATCGAATTTATATCACTATCACATCAGAGAATTTTGAGAATCGTTCCTATACCATCGAATGGTCGTCTGAGGAAGTTAGATGAATCTATTGTATTTTGATACAACACAAGATTGGATTCAAGTTTTAGTTGGATCCAATGATGGATTTTCGAATATGAAAATCGATGCACAGATCATGGAAACCTCACCAAAAGAAGCTTCGTATCGTTTGGTAGAAATGATTCAAAAAGTACTTACTCAAGCCCAAATCAAAAAACCTGATATCATCATAGTCCCCAATGGTCCTGGATCCTTTACTGGAATACGAATCACAGTGACGACAGCGAGAGATCTAGGACAATTATGGGAAATTCCTGTAATGGGATTCGATACGGCTCATTTCTATCTAATTGGATTAAAAGAAAACAATTCTCAAATTGAATTCCAGAATCCAAATCAATATACAAACCAAAAATCGATCATTTGTTTAGATGGAAAACAAGGGAAATACTATACAAAGTTTTGTGATGGTGTTTTTTTTAGTGAAACAAAAGACCAAACTCCAGAGGAAATCAGACTTTGGCTAGAAACTGAGAAAATAACACCTAACAATTGGTACTATACGGGAATATTGCCTAGTTTTTATCCAAAAGATGCTATAAAAATTGAAGCGACAAATCTAAATTTATCGTCTATACTGCAATATAGTTTCGAACAAATGAAACAATCTAACCTTAATGATTATACTTATTTAACACTCCTTCCCAATTACATCCGTGGGACATATGTAGATCAAAAATGAATTTATGGATACCTATAAAATACAAAGAAAAATCATCGAATACCTAGACCAAAAAGCTGGTAAAGATATCACAAGACAAGAGATCAAAAAAAAATTCACCGAATCTAGTGAATTCAAACGACCCGACCCAAATTCAAAAAAAGTAAAATCTTTTAAACGAAAAGAAAAAGTTCCAAGAAAGGAAATCGAATTTCTCATCGATCAACTTTGTAACCTTCTAGAGGAAGAGGGTTTACTCATCCCAAACAAAAAGTATTTCACTGTTGCGAATCCGTTTCGACTTACTGGTCGAATTTCAATTTCAAGACGTGGTGATGGTTTTATTTCCTTACCCTCCAAAAATGAAATTTTTGTCCCTGGGCCACTCACAAACACAGCGATCACAGGTGACAAAGTAGAAGTAATCCCACTTGGTGTTGGTAAAAAAGATCGTTTAGAAGCAGAAGTAACCAAAGTTCTCAAAAGAGGTCGTATTCTCTACCGAATGAAGGTAAGAGAAAAAACAAACAAATTTGTGTTTGGAAATTTCTTAGATATGTTAGGAGAGGGAAAAGAAGGAGTCTTACATGTTAAATCCATCCTGAAGGATAGTTTTGATGCCATCAATATCAATGATGTATTGATAGTTAAGTTAAAAGAAGGTGCAGAACCCCAAGACAACCTTTACGATGTAAGTTTTATACGTTTTGAATCGGATACAAAGGAAGATTCTGACTTACAAAGGATCTTAATGAAATACAATTATGATCCAGTTCATCCGGATTTTATTCCTTTAGATTTTCCTGAGGAAGTATCAGAAAAAACAGTCTCCGATTGGAATAGCCGAACTGACCTCCGCGATTTATATGCCGTCACAATTGATGGAATCACAGCAAAGGATTTTGATGATGCTATCAGTTTTGTCGATGAAGGAAATCGACTGCGAATTTGGATTCATATTGCTGATGTTTCCTATTATGTAGAGAAAGGATCAGCTTTAGATAAAGAAGCATATGAAAGAGCAACTTCGGTATATTTAGCTAACCGTGTAGTTCCAATGTTACCTCCAATTCTTTCAGAAGACCTATGCAGTCTCGTTGCGAATACCAATCGATTGGCGTTCACGGTCGAGATGGAAGCAAGTAAAACTGGTGAAATTTATAACGCAAAATTTTATAAATCCATCATTAAAGTGAAACAACGTTATACCTATGAGATGGCGGAAGAGGAAATCAAAGCCCAAGATCCAAATAATTGGATGTACCAAGTTTCTTTATTCACTGATGCTCTCCGGAAACAACGGATGAAAACAGGACGGATTGATTTAAATCTTCGCGAAACAACAATCACATGGAATGAACGAAAAGAACCGATTGGAATAGAGAATAGAGAGCGACTTACAAGTCATATTCTCATTGAAGAACTCATGTTATCCGCAAACTTAAAAGTAGATGAATTTTTGAGAAAAAAGAAAATCCCAACTCTTCATCGAATCCACGAACCAATGGATGAAGAAAAGCTTGAAACATTGAATCATTTTCTCCAACTGAATGGATACAATGTACAAATCCATGATACGAGTTATGCGGAAATCATGAAGGCAGTAAAAGAAATCCAAGATAATTCCGTCGGAAAAATTTTCAATTATCTACTCCTCCGAAGTTTTATGCAGGCGTATTATGGTGCAGACCCACTTGGACATTGGGGATTAGGATTTAAAGACTATTGCCATTTCACTTCTCCCATCAGACGTTATCCTGATCTAATCGTTCATAGAGTTCTGCATGCAACATTACTCGAAGGTGAAAAAGAATATTCAGACAATGAAATTGCTGTTATGGGACTTCATTGTTCTGAAGAAGAGAGACGTGCTGCTGATGCAGAGCGAGACATTGTTAAAATTAAGTCATTTCGTTATTTAGAATCCACTGGGATCAAAGAATTTAAAGGATTTATCGTTGGAATAAGGCCTTCTCAAATCTTTGTGGAACTTGATATTTCAAATTTGGAAGGAGTGCTCGATAAATCAGAGTTTACTGATGAGTTTGAAGTAGTGATCAAAAATGATTTTTCCTTCTATTCTAGAAAGTATTCAAAAATCTTTTTTATCGGAGATCCTGTGACTGTTAGTTTGGATCGAATAGACTTTGAGGAAATCAAAGTATTTTTAAAACTCAAAGACTTTAAAAAGGATGAACCTACCTTAAAGAAAAAATAAATATTTTACCGAATGGATCCTAAAAGGATACATTCGGTATTTCATTTCGTCTCCAAATTTTCCTGAAAAATTTCCTATCCTTCACCTTGATTGATAAAATTTTATCAATGATCATATCTTCACTTATATTGTATTGTTCCATCAAATCTTTGTTTAATGATAATTGCGAATGGGTGACCCAATTGATAAGCGAAACTTTGTTTCTTTCAGATTCAGGAAGAAGTTCATTCACATTAGCAAAAAATGTTTCATGGGTTAAAAAGAGTCCATTGGATATTTCCGGCATTGGAGCTGCACCATGATCAGCCGTAATTAACAAAACAAATTTATCGCCATAGTGTTTTCTTAAAAATTCAAAGATTGTTTCAATTTCTTTATCTGTTGCATGTAAAACTTGTTTTGCCTCATGAGTTTCCCACCCATACAAGTGACCAACAGCATCCGTTGCTTTTAATGTTAAATATGCTAAGTCAGTGATTCCATCTGTATGTTTGTTTTGTTTTAATATCGTTTCCTCGATTGTATCTCGAAATAAAGCACCATCCATTTTTACCTGGAATTCAGAAGCTTGGAAATGGTGAATTTTTGAAAGTAAGTCAATTGGATCCTTTGCATCAAAATGTGTCTTGATTGAAGATTTATTTTCTAAATAAAATGAATACAGATTATATTTCTGTGAAGCCAAAGGTAATTGGAACGCATTGGAATAAGTTGACCAAGCTAATTTTTTCGCATCTTGCCAATATACATAATCAGCATCTGGAGTGACTGATTGGCTTGCACTTTCACTTTGTTTGTATTCTTTACCGTGACCAGCCATTCCAACAGCAGCACGATTCGCATAACAATGGCTAATAATGACTGGAAGATTATTCTGAGATAGATCCCACTCATCAGAAAAACTCGCAGATTGTAATTCGCTTAAATCAAAGTTTTTATTCATTCCTTGGTAAACTGGTCGATGGTTCACTTTACCTTCAACATAGGTATAAATTTCATTTGAGAAGATTTTTGCATCTTTAGGAAAAGTTCCTGTTCCGATCGCCATATGTCCCACCGCTGTATGGGATTCTAAATGAATTACTTTTCCCTTTTTAAAGTAAGTTGAATTTGAAGACAAAGACTCCAAAAATGGATAAGATCCTTTGTGTGCCTTATAGAGTTGTCTACCACCCTGGTCTACAACAATCGTAACAATGATTTCTGGTTTTACATCTGTATTTTTAAAAATCTTATTAAAAGCATGTAAAGGTATCTGATTTATAAATTTATAATTTAAGATTTTTGCATAAATAGATGGAATGTGTTGTTGGAAAATTTCATCTGAATACACTCCATTTTCAAACCATTTTGGTCCATAAATCCAAATTGGAATTTCAGTATCGTATGAGTATTGTGTATAGTGAGAAGTATAATTGACTTCCTTTGAAAAATGTTCCTCTTCAGTATCTAAATTCCAATCAGAATTGAGCTGGTCCCATGATAGTTCATGTTCTGCTAAGATATTTTTGATTTCTTCTTTTGAATAATGTGAAAGAGTGATTGCGTCTCTTGCTTCCCTATCAAATATATTAAACGGATAAGGTGCAAGAATCAGATCTGTATCAGGTTGCATGGAAACAAAAGCTGCGCGTTTATAGTCCTGTTCCCATTTGCAACTAGATAGTATAAAATAAATTCCAATGGCAAATAAGATAAATAATTTTTCCTTCACACTATTATTCACAGTTTCATTCCTTTCTTGCTACACTCTTCCAGATTTTACGCCCATTCGGCAAGTGAGAATTAAATTTGTCGGTGATCTAATGTGCCATTCTTCTCAGATCACTTCTTATCTTGATGTGAAAACTAAAACATATGATTCCTTTAAAAGTTTCGAATATGTTGCAGAATCTTTACAAAATGCAAATCTAACATTAGGTAATCTAGAAACTACCATTACTGAGAAATCAAATGAATATTCAGGTTATCCAAGATTCGGAACTCCTGTTGGATATTTGAATGGTTTAAAGAATGCTGGTTTTGATATTTTATCTACTGCAAATAACCACTCAGCTGATAAAGGATCTTACGGAATCGACACCACAATCCAGAAAGTAACTGAGTATAATATGATTCCAATTGGTTCTTATGTTTCTCCTGAAGATTTCCAGAAACGAAAAGATTTAATTCAGGATGTTAATGGGATAAAAATTGCAATTTACAATTATACATATTCTACGAATGGAATTCCTGTTCGTGATGGGCGTATTGTCCGCATCCTAAATGAAGATCAAATTCGAAATGATGTAAAGTTCGCAAAAGAACAAGGAGTTCATTTTATTATCTTATGGTATCATTACGGTAATGAGTATGACGAATCTCCCAATCATTCTCAGCAAAAATGGGTCAATATTGGAATGGATGCTGGAGCCGATATTATTATCGGTGGCCATCCTCATGTTGTGCAGAAAATAGATTTTCACCAAGATCCTAACACGAATGAAGATAAACTTATCGCCTATTCTTTAGGAAACTTCATTTCAGCGCAGAACAGACAGTATACGGATGGAGGTATTATTTTATCATTTGTTTTGGAAATTGGAGATCAAAATCAAAAAAGAATACTCAATCTTGAAAGTGAACCTGTTTGGGTCAATCCACGCGATTATAAAATCATTCCGATAAACAAATACAGGAATTTTGAACTTCCAACAAAATTACCAAAACATTTAGAGAAACGGATGTATGATTTTGATTCACATATCCGCAAAATTCCTGGATTGGGAATCAATTCATTCTAAATTGTGAATTTCGTTTTTAATTTCTTCATAGCCCTTACCTGCTCGAATCAATTCTATTGAATCATCATTAATTTGGATCATGGTGGATAACTCTGTTTTTACAATTCCCCCATCCACAATTCCTTCAACGAGATTGCCATAGATTGCATCTAGATCATCTATATCAATTATGAATTCATCATTGCTAAAAGCCGAAGTTGAGGTAAGAGGAGAATCATGAATCTTTAAAAGCTCTTGTAAATATATATGGTCTGGAATACGAATGCCAATCTGTTTATCTTTATGATGGGCAATGGAGGGTTTTGGTAAATTCTTATTCGCTTTTAATACGAATGTAAATGGACCAGGAGTTACACGTTTCATAAAACGATAAGCAGAGTTAGGTAAATATTCGATAAAATGGGATGCCATTGAAATATCTTTGCATAAGAGGGAAAGAGGTTTGTCTTTTGGCAATTTTTTGATCGAGTATATTTTTTCTACTGCTGTCTTTGAATGAGCATCGGCTATGATCGCATAAACTGTATCTGTAGGGAAAATATAAATCCCTCCATCCTTCAACCTTTCTGAAATTTGTTTCAGTTTGCGAACTTCAGGATTTTCTGGATGGAGATAAATGATCATAGAAAATTCTGCTATTGAGCAGTTAATCCCCCATCAAGGACAATGCATTGTCCTGTCATATAGGAAGAAGAGTCTGAAGCTAGATAAATAGCGGCTCCCAAAATATCTTCTGGTTTTCCTAGTCTACCCATAGGAATTCCAGCTAATACTTGTTTCATAATAAATTCTTTATCCTTAATCATATCGGTCATATCAGTATCGATCAGTCCCGGACAAATCACATTCACTCGGTATCCATTATTACACCACTCAATGGCAAGTGCTTTTGATAATGTGATAACAGCTCCTTTGGTTCCTGAATAAACAGATGCAAGTTTACTTCCAACCATTCCTAAGACAGATGCAACATTGATGATATTTCCACCTTCTTTTTTATGGTGTTTGTAATACGCTTGGCAATTTCTGAAAACACCAACATAGTTAGTTTGAACTATGTTTTGTAATTCATCCTCTTTAAAACCAGAAGCGGGTGTATTTGTTGCGATACCTGCATTATTGATTAAAGTATCCAATCGGCCATGTTTAGCTTTAATTTGACCTATGACTTCGTAGGCAGAACTTTCGCTTCTCACATCCAAGACAACACCATGGATCCCTTCTTTTTCCATCCAATGGATTGATTCTGGTTTGGAACCGGCACCATAGACAATGGCTCCTGCATCACGAAACCCAAGTGCTAACGATTTTCCGATACCTCGGCTTGCACCTGTAATTAAAATTGTTTTACCTTTTACATCAAATAAATTCATTTTACCTCATGATTGGATGGATAACATTCGCTAGCTTGTGGCTTTGTATCTTCCATTAATTTTTTGTAGTCTAGTGTATTATCATCTTTTACTAAATCCCTTCGTATATAATGGGTTCCCTTTTCATAATAATCAGCAATGGGATTACAATCTTGAATGTCTTCTGAATAACCCCGTTTACAACCAACCACTAAAACGAATGCCCATATAAGAATTGTAAAAAATCTTGGACTCACCATGGACTAACTAAACAATATCCCTTAAGGAATAGCAAGAAATTGTTTGTTTTAAAATCGGCATCTCCTAGAAGAAAACAAATCCTGTCTGATTTGGGTTTTTTATTCCTCATCCAACCCGAACACATAGACGAATCTCAATATGAAAATGAAAATCCACTACAATATTTAGAACGAATGGTTCACTCTAAACTGGGAATTCATTTTGAACCAAACAATCTTTATTTGGCATGTGATACGATCGTGGTCCATAAAAATGAAATTTTCCACAAACCTGTGGATGGATTAGATGCGTTTCGAATTCTCAAATACCTATCAGGAAAAGAACATTCAGTCTTTTCGGGTGCTGTTATTAAGCATAGTTCTGGAACTGATTTTTTTTTCGAAGAGACCTTAATCCAATTTAAGGATTGGAATGACTCGCAAATTCAAACTTATATCAAAGAATACAAACCATTTGATAAAGCTGGTTCTTACGGAATTCAGGATAAAAATGGACCCGTAAAAATGTGGAAAGGATCTTATCTGAATGTGTTAGGATTTCCATTTCGTAGTTTTTTGGCACGCCACGAACTTTGGATCCATTCGTGGGAAGATAGTTTTATGCGTAAAGATTAACTAAATTTCCAGGTTTGTAACTGGCTTTGGCTTCTGGAGTGGATTGGATCTCCTGAGCTTGATTTTTCGTTTCAGAACTTGGGAATTTTGGCTGGTAGGAGCGGGATTGGATCGCTTCCACTTGTTCCACTGCTTGCGTGTTGTATGTAGGAGAAACATACATATACGGTTCTCCTAATCCTGAAACTCTTGCCACATTACTTGAGATTTCCATAGTATGATTATCGCCTCAGTCCTGTTGTTAGATTAGACCAGATTCAAGAAAATGGAAACAAAAAAATCCCAAGCAAGAGAATATAACTCCCTTTTCCAATTATTCAAGACACCCGGAGCTCAAATTCCCCAATTCTTCGCTTATGCAGGTGAAGATTCTTATGAGTTTGAACTGATTGTGGAACATTACAGGGAAACTCTGCAAAAAACTTTGGGTGATTTTGAAGTCATTTTGATTGTATCGGAATCTGGCGAACAGGCCAAATTATTTGCAGAACTATTTACTCCTGATATGTTTTACCCAAGAAAACTAATCATCATCAAAAATGCTACTGCACTCTTTAAACCCATTTTAGATACCAAAACAACCAATGAGTGGAAAGACTTTGCCTCTGGTTTTCGAAAGAATATCACTTCTGTTTCCGATGAGATTTACACCCTCATCCATTACGATGGAAAAGATGTCCCTAAAAATTTAATCGATTTGTTCCAAGGAACTTTGAGTTTTTTTAAAACAAAAATCTTATACCCAAATGATTATCCAAAAATTTTTAAGGAAGTATGTGAGCAAGAGCAAGTTCATTTTGAACAAAATGCAAGTGAGGAATTTATACATAGAATTCCTGCAAATGTTGGTGCTTACATCAAAAGTGTAAAAAAATTAAAACAGTATTTACACCGTTCAAAATTTACAATCGATGATGTGAACACAGTGTTATTCAGTCAAAATGAATTGAATACCAATGTATTAGTTGAGTCTTTGATTCAAAAACGAAAGGTCGATTTTTTCAAAGAGTTCACTAAATTCAATGATCAGAATTCTGAAATATTAAACTTTTTAACAAGGCTTACTTATAAGTTGGATGAAATCCGAAAAATAAAAGTGATTCGTTCCAGGCATAATGGTGAAGTGCCTATTCCAATTATGGATGAACTTTTAAAAACTTCTAGTTTTTCAGAAGCGCGAAAAAATTTCGTAAGGCGTCAATTGGTAACAGACTCTGCTAATTTTACGGATAAATTATTGGACCAATTTTATGATATTGTGATTGAGATGAATATAAAATTTAAATCAGGTTTGAGAGATGAAGAAGGTAAAAACTACTTCATTCAAAAGATCATGCATTTGTTTTCTCTCCTTCAAGATAAATCTTCCAATTGAAATTCATGTAATTTCCGATACAAGTTACGCTCAGAAATTCCCAATAGTTTTGCAGCCTTCTCTCGATTACCTTTTGTATAAATTAAGTTTGCCTTAATGATTTCCTTTTCATATTGCTCTAGGCTAATGCCAGGTAAGATATTCAAATCAGATAATGAATTTTCGAAGAAGTGAGGTGGAATCTGTTTCCAATGGAGTTGTTTTCCGGAAGAAAATCCAACCAAAGCAAAGATGAGATCCTTTAATTCCGTATAATTTCGGTTAAATATTTTGTTTTTAAAAAAGACAAAAAAATCTTCATCTAAAGTTGATACTTTTTTATTGAGACTTTGATTCGCTTCAGACAGAAACTCATATACGAATAGTGGTAGTTCCGAAACCCTTTTTTTTAAATTTGGTAATTCAAAACGAAAAGATTTAAACTGTTCATAAAAATCAGAATATATATTCTTTTGATTTAGGATTTCCATTTCTTCCGAATGAATTTCCCAATACAAATATACTTTTGATTTTTCGTTATATTTTTCAGCCTTCCACCACTGTTGTAACAAAACGATCTCTTCTTTTTTGGCTTTTGTTAACCAATCTAATACAACCGTTACATTCTGTTTAGAAGACTTTATTTTATCTAAGTTTTGTTCAAATGAAAACGAATAAGAAAAATCAAAGGAGATAATAGAAGAATCAGGAATAGTTCTTTTTTCTAAACTTCTTTCAATCCAAAAAGATTTACCGATTCCTCTGTCCCCAACGATTAAGATAGGCAATGTAGAGTTCGAAATTTCTAACCATTGTTTTTTGATTTTTTCAATGTCAGAACCTTTCGTTATCCACTCAAGATTAGCCTTATCTTTTCTTAATGACACTCACTGTTCCTTGTAGATATCCATTAAATTCTCTAATTTTATTTACATCTAAAAACTTTTTAGCCTGAGAGGGTTTTACCATCAAAGTTTTCGGATAAGAATAATTTGTTTTTAACAAGTTAGTTTCTGCTGGGACATTTTTAATCCCCCAAGTTGATAATGGGTCCAATACAAAGGTAGTTTGGATTAGGTATTCCTTTCCCTTTGCTACTTGCACATCATAAGGTAGTTGGATCCAAATGGCTTCTCCTTTTGACTCAACAAGTACCGTTTGGAATCTATCCTTTTCTAACAACTCAGAGTTAGATTCCATTCTTAATATGGATTCTAAATCAGTTTTAATTTCTTCCTTTTCCAAAACTCTTTTTTCACTGATTTTCTCATATGCCATATAAAGATTATAAGGAGTGACAACATCCACTGCTGCTCTTACAAGAGAAGCGTCATATTTTTTGATATTGTTTTGGTTCCATTGGAATGGAAATTGTAACTCTTCTTGTGATGAATATACATTAAATTGGTTTAAGTATAAGTATTCGTATCCATCTTGTGTTCCAATTTTTTGGTAGTCTGTAATGCCAACGATTCTGGAATTACTTGCCTTCCCTATTCTCTGCAATTCACGAATGGTCGAAAGATCTGAATGATTTGGAATTAAGATAATTGGTTCGATTTCCATATGACGGAGATCATTGAGTGCCATAATGATAGAACCAGATTTGTCTTTTACACTAGAGGAAAGTAAAAGGAACAATTTTCTAGATTCTTTTTTACCAGTCGAAAATTTACCTTTTAAACCTTGTAATGCTCCTAAAACAGATTCAGATTGGTTTGATCCTTGCCACCCTGTTTCTTCCATAATTTTTTTAATTTCAGCATGTTCTTTGGTAGGAGGTATAGTGAGGGTTTTGTCTTTTTTGACTAATGTAACACCCAAGTACAAACCATCTTGGTCATACATCGAGTTTAAACTTTTTACTATGTCTTTTTTATAATAGGCGTATGATGAATGAACATCGATGAATAAATTGATCTCGTAATAAACTGGGTTTTTGCTTTTTTTCTCATAATAACGAGGAGGTAAAAATCGAAAACTTTTCTCATTATGTTTTTCATACGCCATAACAAAATTCGAAATTAATTTAGATTGGATGATTTGTTTTGATAAATTTTTACAATTGAAAATTACCGTTTTTACTAGGATTGGATTTCCAAAGTCAATCTGATCCTGGACAACAAAATGAGAATCCCATTCACTACAAAAGGAATTAAAATCCTGATCTTTCAGATCCGCTTCTTCATTCCATTCGGTTTCATTCAGATAATTTTCTATTAGTTTAGGGTCAGTGATTTCAGTAAAAAAATTTCGTTTTAAATAATGTCGCGAAAGGCGGGACAATTCATAACCAGCCTCACGTTTTGACCCAAGAACAGGTGGTACTTCTCCCGAAATATAAGCAGGCAGGATAGAAATTTCTTTCGCATAAACATTTTTAGGGAAGAACGCAAAAAAAATAAGCAACGATGCAATAACATGCAAAGATAGGAATCGAGACATAAAATTAGAATTGGTCTATAATGAGAAAATGTAAATCTTTATCCTACAAGTGAAATTCGTTTTCTTTGATAAAAGATTGACAAGCGTTATGAATCAGATCAAATTCTTCGGAAAAGGAGTAGATTCTTTATGAAGAAATCACTTATCGTATGTGCCTCTCTAATCGCATTTGTTGTATCTTGCGGATCCAATGATGGAGGCAGAAGAGACGCTACGACCGTAGGTAAAAATGGTTGGATTTTTGAAGGTTGGGCTTGTGCCCCAGACGCGGCGGCTGCAAAACGTGGTCAAAGCCCTGCTGAGTACTGCCAAGGAAAAGAAAAAGAATTCGATTATCTTTACATGAAATTTTCTGCACGTGCATCTGACAAAGCGATCAAAGCTAATTCAGTAGCAATGAAACAATCCACTTGCCGTGAAGCAGCTCGTTTACAAGTTGCTGGTGATGGTTTGAAAAAAATCTTAGGTGAATACTTAGAACAAGCTTCTGGTGTGTCCGATGGTCAATCTACTGGTTCCGTAATCGTATCTGAATCAAAAGGTATTATCAAAGGTGTTGGAGTTTATGACTGCTGCTCTCTAAACAATGAAACAGGAATCTGCGCAAACGTTGGTGAGCCTGAAACTTGGGAAGAATGTCAGTGTGTTGGTTACCTCAGATATGCGGGTGGACAAAAAGCTCTCGAAGCAAAAGCAACTGCTGCTCAGTAATCTGACAATAGCGCTTTGTTACGAAAAAGCCTCCCGTAAAGGAGGCTTTTTTTATGCCCTGATCACCTAATCATTATTGATTCTTTCGAATAGAGACAAGATCACTATCCAATAGAAACAGTTTCTATTTTATTTTTTCACTTTTGGATCAAAGTAATGTTTGTGAATGAACTCTTGGACTACTTTGTGTTCGGAAGCAGCAAGTGGTTTAAAAATCACAGAAGTAGTTTTCCCTGCTGTACGATGCACCGTTCCTAAAATTTCGAGTGGATTCTGATTTAGCGAAAATTGAATTTTTACCTGGTCACCTTCATAGAAAATTGCTGTTGTTTGGAATGCAAGACCACCTGTTCCCAAATCCGAAAGGTGTCCCGTCACTGGGCCAGACTTTGTTTTTACCAACTCTACAGTGCAGGGAACATCTAATTTCACTCGAGCATCTTTTCTTTTTTGTTTTGCTCCGCCATATTTACTATAACTATCGGAGAATATCGATTGTTTTGAATCCGCCATTTCAGTTTCCTTATACAAGAGTTACAAACGTTTCACAGTTTATATTCTCGTTTTTGATTTCGCTTGTTTCCAAAAATTTAGAATCCATTTGAACGGATTCTAATCTATCTTTAAATTCATCCACGGAAGTAACTGTTAACAGTTCTCTTTTTGTATCTTCTGGGAATCCTGTATTTTCTATATATTTTATAAAATGTTTTCTAAATAAAACCAACGCATAATCATCATTTGATGGATAAAAGTCCAACATCAAATCTAGGTGTTCAAGAATCACAGATTGAATTTCAATCCATGGAACCAACTCTTTTGGAGTGTTGCCAAAGACCCAAGGATTTCCAATTGCTTTTCTACCAATGAGAACTAAATCAACGCCATATAGTTTCTTTTTTTCAATCGCTTCCGCATATGTTTTCACATCTCCATTTCCATAAATTGGTACTTTGGCTCGTGATTTGATTTCACCAATTGCATTCCAATCTGCAAAACCAGTATACGCCATAGCCTTTGTCCTTCCATGTACAGAGATTGCAGAAACTCCAGAACCTTCTAATACTTTGACTGTTTCTAGATAATTCAAAGAATTAGAATCCCAGCCCAATCGAATTTTAGCAGTCACAGGAAGACCGGTTCTATTTCGAATCCCTTCGATCATAGCACCCGCTAAACGAACATTTTTCAAAAGACCAGCACCAGATCCATTATGTGATACTTTTGCTACAGAACATCCCATGTTTAAATCAATGATATCTGGTTTTCGTTCGGCTGCAATTTCGGAAGCATTAACAACAGTATCCAGATCCGAACCAAAAATTTGGAAAACAAGAGGTCGTTCCAATTCTTTGTATCGAAACATATCCAAAGACTTTACATTTCCAATTTTAATTTGTTCTGTTGAGACAAACTCTGTGTAAGAGAATGCAGAACCAAACCTTCTAGTGATTTGTCGGTAAGGGCTATCGGAAATGCCAGCCATTGGTGATAAAGCTACATCACCTTCGATTGTTACATTTCCTATCCTTACCATATTACTAATGCCTAATTACGATTCCGCTTGGTCCGAATCTGTTTCACGAACGACGGCAAAGTCTTTCACAAAATCTTCATCCTTGGTATTCACAACTTTCACTCCCATAGCAGATCTACCTACCATGGAAATTGTTTTCACTTCAACACGTATCGCCATACCTGATTGTGTGATCACAAGAAGTTCATCTTCTTCTTTTACTGAAGAGATACCAACAGCCCTTCCATTTTTTTCGCCAATTTTGAGGTATGTCATACCTTTTCCACCGCGACCTTTGGTAGAGAATTCTTCGAAGTCAGTTCGTTTTCCAAATCCATTTTCTGAAATACAAAATAAATGGGTGTTCGGTTCCACCTTTGTAATTCCTGCAATGGCATCATCATCTTCCAACTTCATTGCCGTTACACCAGATGCTGTTCTTCCTTGGGATCTGAGTTCATTTAAATTCATTCGAATCGCGAGTCCATTTTTACTACCGATAAACACATCGTAGTTATTTGGATTGGCGATCACATCAATGAGTTCGTCACCATCTCGAAGTCCAATGGCAATGATCCCTGATTTTTTCGTATTTGTGAATTCATCCAATTGAATTTTCTTCACAAATCCTTCCTTGGTGACCATGAGAAGATACGAGTCATCAAAATTTCTGAAGGTGAATAAAGAAGTAATCATTTCATCATCATTAAGGTTGATCACAGCCTTTAATGATTTCCCACGGGCTTCTTTTGAACCAATTGGTAATTCATAAACTTTGAGTAGAAATGCCCTTCCCTTATTAGAAAATAACATTAAGTTATCATGAGTCATCGCACTACTTAGTTTTTTAACAAAGTCTTCTCTTTTGGTAGAGATTCCTTGAACACCTTTACCACCTCGTTTTTGTCGGCGGAATGTATCCATCGGAAGTCGTTTGATGAACATATCTTCAGATAGTTGGACAACCACTTCTTCATCTGCTATCAAATCTTCTGCATTAAACGTAGAAGATTCCAAAGACTCTAAACTGATTTCTGTTGAGCGCGTGTTCCCAAAGGATTGTGATACTTTTCCAAGTTCATCACATATGATTGATTTTACTCTCTCTGGTTTTGCCAAAATGTCTTCTAGATCTGCAATGAGAAGTCTCACTTGTTCTAATTCATCAATGATTTTTTGGACTTCTAAAGACGTTAATCTTTGAAGTCGCATTTCTAAAATGGCATCAGCTTGTAATTCAGATAAAGCAAACGTAGCCATGAGGGAACTTTGAGCTTCTCTTACATCTTTTGAAGCACGAATGATTTTAATCACTTCATCGATATTTTCTAAAGCGATCCTGAGTCCCTCTAAAATATGGGCTCTTTTTTGAGCTTTGTCTAAATCAAATTCTGTTCGCTTAACAACAACTTCGCGACGATGTTCTGCATAAGATTTTAAAATTTCTTTTAGCGAAAAGATTTTGGGTCGATTGTCCAAAATCGCAAGCATAGTGATTCCATAACTCACTTGGAGTTGTGTTAACTTAAACAATTGGTTTAGGATTACTTGTGCATTGGCATCCTTTTTCACATGGATTTCTACACGAATTCCCTTTCGATCGGAAAGGTCTAAAATTTCAGAAATCCCTTCGATCAGCTTTTCATTCACAAGATCACCGATTTTTTCGAGAAGGTTCTTCTTGTTTACCTGATAAGGAATTTCATGGATAACAATGATCTCTCGACCTTTGTTATTTTCAATGATCTCGACTTTGGAACGAATGCGAATGGAACCTTTGCCCGTTGCATAGGCTTGGTACAAACCTTCTCCACCAATGATGATACCACCTGTAGGGAAATCAGGGCCCGGTAAAATCTTCATAAGCTCAGGTAGAGTGATATCCGGATTTTGAATCATCGCGATCACTGCATTTACAGCTTCTTTTAGGTTATGTGGTGGAATATTGGTAGCCATCCCCACAGCTATTCCCGTAGATCCATTGACTAAAATATTAGGAAAGTTAGCTGGTAATACGTCTGGTTGTTGTCTCGTATCATCAAAGTTAGGTGAAAAGCTAACTGTATTTTTTTCGATATCTTTGAGAAGTTCTTCCGCAAGTTTTGTGAGTCGTGCTTCTGTATAACGATAGGCCGCAGCATTATCTCCATCGACAGATCCAAAGTTACCTTGGCCATCAATCAATGTTTCTCGCATGGAGAAAGTTTGAGCCATACGAACCATGGTTTCGTAAACAGCAGAGTCACCGTGTGGGTGATAGTTACCGATCACTTCCCCGACAATTTTCGCTGACTTTACATAAGGTCTATCCGATCGCCATGCTCTTTCGTTCATCGCATGAAGGACACGTCTATGAACGGGTTTTAAACCATCGCGCACATCAGGTAAAGCTCGACCTACGATGACACTCATCGCATAATCAAGGTAAGCTTCCTTCATTTGGTCTTCGATTTCTACCGGAATGACCCTGACACCAGCTTTTAAGGCACCGGCTACGTCTGGTCTACCGGATAAATTGAGTGCTAAGGTTTTGTTTGATTCGTTTTCTTGGCCGTTTTGTTCGGTCATTTGATTTTCCTAATTCCGATTAAAGATCTAAATTTGCTACTTTGTACGAGTTCGCTTCAATGAAACGACGACGAGGTGAAACTTCATCACCCATCAGGATATTGAATGTATCTTCTGCTTCCACAAAGTCTTGTAACTTTACTTGTAACATGACTCTTTCTTTTGGATCCATAGTAGTATCCCAAAGTTGTTCCGGATTCATCTCTCCAAGTCCCTTGTATCGTTGGATGACAACTTTATCATTCGGTCTGGCTTTTAAGATTTCATCTTTTTCTCGGTCTGTATATACATACACCGCTTCTTTACCAAACTTCAATAGATACAATGGAGGTTGTGCTACATAGAGAGAGCCGCGTTCGATAATGGGTTTCATATAACGGAAGAAAAACGTTAATAACAAAGTTCGAATGTGAGAACCATCCACGTCGGCATCTGTCATGATGATGATTTTTCGATAACGGAGTTTTTCAACATTAAACTCATCATCACCAATTCCGGTTCCCATAACAGTAATTAATGTACGGATTTCTTCATTCGAAAGGATTTTATCCAAACGAGCTTTTTCGACGTTTAGGATTTTACCTTTGAGTGGAAGGATTGCTTGTGTATTCCGATCTCGTCCTTGTTTAGCAGATCCACCCGCAGAGTCCCCCTCCACAAGGAATAGTTCGCAATGTTCGGGATCTTTTTCGGAACAGTCAGCAAGTTTCCCAGGAAGGCCACCACCTTCTAACACTGTTTTACGACGGGTGAGGTCTCGAGCTCGCCTTGCAGCTTCTCTTGCTTTTGATGCTAAGATACATTTTTCGAGAATCTTTTTAATGATCGCAGGATTTTCCTCAAAGTAACGATTGAGTCCTTCTCCTGTGATGGTTTGCATTAAACCTTTCACTTCAGCATTCACTAACTTTTCTTTTGTTTGTGAGTTAAACTGAGGTTGTGGAATTTTAATGGAGATCACAGCACAAATCCCTTCTTTAATGTCATCACCTTGCAAACCATTAGGTTGTTTTTTGAATAAGGTTTGGTCTTTTTTTAGATGGTCGTTTAGAGTTCTAGTGAGAGCAGTTCGGAAACCTTCTAAGTGTGTTCCACCTAAGTTGTTATTAATGGCATTGGTAAAACAGAAAATATTTTCACTATATGTGTCGCAGTATTGAAGAGCGATTTCTGCCCAAACGTTTTCTTTTTCACCGACAAAGTGTAATACTTTATGTAGTGGGTGTTTTGATTCTGTAATGTATTCCACAAAGGAAACAATTCCACCATCAAACTTAAATTCGTGTTTAGCAATTTCTTCTTTTCTTTGGTCTTCAATGCGAATGAGAAGTCCTTTATTTAAAAAAGCAATTTCTCTAAACCTGGCAGAAAGAGTATCAAATGAAAAATCAACAGTCGTAAAGATGGTATCATCAGGTTTAAAGCGAACGACTGTTCCGCGGTGTGATGTTTCGCCGATGATTTTAACATCTTCGATGGGAACCCCTGCTTGGTATTTTTGATAATGGAGTTTACCTTCTTGGTGAACTTCCACTTCCAAATAGGTAGAGAGGGCGTTTACAACAGAAACCCCTACCCCGTGTAATCCTCCCGATACTTTATACGCATCGTTTTCAAACTTACCACCAGCGTGAAGGATAGTAAGAACTACTTCGATGGTTGACTTACCTTTGTCAGGGTGGATCCCAGTTGGAATCCCTCGTCCATTGTCTCGGACTTCTATGATATTTTCTGGTAAAATACGAACGTCAATTTCAGTACAATGGCCAGCCATTGCTTCGTCGACAGAGTTATCCACGACCTCATACACCATCTTATGGAGGCCCGACTCATCTTGGGTTCCGATGTACATTCCGGGGCGTTTCCGGACCGCCTCTAGACCTTCTAGGATCTTGATTTTTGAGGCTGAATAGGCGTTTTGATCGGTTTGGTTGGACATAGAATTTTAAGATACCCTATAGGAAGTATCCTAGAAACACTCTCGAAGGGCAAGTGAAATCAGGGGGAAACGGAAGGTTTAAGACCTTGGATTTTGAAATTCATTTCCCGTTTTGAAGTGGATTTTTTCCAATAAAACTGGGCTTGTGATTCGATTAATTTTTAGTAAAAGTTCCGATTTTTGGAACTCCAATTCTTGGGAGACCATAGAATGACGACAAACGACTGTCAGTTTTTTACCATCAATGGATTTTGGAAAACTCTGTTTGCCAAAAACTTCTCCGACAATGTCGTTCCATTGTAATCGAAGTTTTTTTAGGATTTGGTCTTGGAAAACGGATTCCCTATCAAGACCAAGTTTTTCGAGACTTTGGAATAGTTCAGAGAGTTCTACTTTCTTCATATTCCAGTGAGCTCCTTCACTTTACCTGATTCGATTTGGTATATTTCTTTATCCACTGTTAGGTTTCCAACATATTCATTGATTCCTTCTAAATCCGTGGTTGTAAAAAATGCCTGACCACATTCCGAAATTAAATTCACAAAGTATTCCCTTCGTTTCACATCCAGTTCCCTGATGATATCATCTATGAGAAGAACGGGTGCTTCACCAGTTGTATCACGGATCATTTGGAAACAGGCTGTTTTTAAAGCAATGACCGCACTTCGTTTTTGCCCTTGGGATCCAAAACCACTTAAATCTTTATCATCAAATCCTATCGGTAAAGTATCACGGTGGTTTCCACAACTTGTGTAACCAATGGCTTTGTCTTTTCTTAAGTTATCGAATAATCTTTGCCTATGTTCTTCTTTGGAAGATACATTTGGTTTATAGGTAAGATAAAATGGATCTTTTCCGGAACTAAGTTGTAAAAGATTTTGGTGGAAGTAACCTGCTAAAGTTTCGATGGTTTTTGTTCGTATCTCACGAATCTCTGCATCATGCTCAATGATCGGTTCATCCCAAATTCCAATTTCACGATCACTCGCATTTTCTTTTTTTAAAGCAGCATTTCGTTGTTTTACCAATCGATCATATTCAATGAGTTGTTTTAAATAATAACGATTTGTAGAAGAAATGAATGCATCTAAAAATCGGCGCCTTTCCACATTCCCATCTTCTATGATGAGGATATCAGGAGGGCTCATCACAATCGAACGAAAGTATCCTACATAGTCGGAAATTTTTTTAAACTCTTCTCCATTCACTTTTAGTTTTTTTCGTTTCGTATGGGAATGTTCAATTCCATATTCAAAAAGATATTCATTTCCTTCCGATTCGAATTCAGCGCGGATGAATGTGTCAGATGTATCCCAACGTAAAAGTTGGTTTTGATCTGATTCACGAAAACTTTTTAAGTAAGATAAAAGGGAAATCGATTCTAGTAAGTTTGTTTTGCCTTCTCCATTGTTTCCAATGAAAAAGACAAGACGTGATTTGAATGTGAGTTGTGTTTCTTCGTGGTTACGAAAATTCTTAATGTAGATTTTCTTAAGAAACATTAAAGTTTCATTGGCATGATGACAGAAACAAAGTCACTGTCAGAAGGATCCTTAAACAACACAGGTGCACTGGAAGTTGTGAATTCCAATATGACTTCAGGGTCATCTACTGCTTTTACCACATCACTTAAATAATCCCCTTTAAAGGCAATAGTGATTGCTTCACCATTGTATTCAATTGGCATATTGTGATCAAACATCATGGTTCCAGGATTGGAAGAGCTGATGTTGACATTTCCTTTTGTAAAAGCCAATCGAATTTGTTTTGATGGTTCTTCTGCAGAGATCAATGCTTGTTTTAAGAATGTTAAAAAGTCAGCTTTCACAACACGAACCGATTCTGTAGTTTGTTTTGGAATCACTTGTTCGTAATCAGGGAAGTTTCCATCAATGAGTTTGAATAGAAGTTCTACGTTTCCTGAAGAAACATAAATTTGTTCTTCAACAAAACCAATTTTTGCTGTTTCCTTTCCTTCCATCATTTTGAGCATTTCGCGAACTGCTTTATGAGGAATGATCACTCCATTTTTGAATGGGAATTGTTTTGGAAATTTACGAACAATTTTAGATAATCGTCTACCATCTGTTCCAACCACAATGAGATCCGTGTTATCTGGTTTTAAAAATAATCCATTGAATACAAAACGTGTTTCTTCAATCGCCATTGCATAAGAAGTCTTTCGAAACATTTCTCGAATGGTTTGGCAAGGGAATTCAACCACACTTGAGTCTTCTACTTTCGGAATGGTTTTGATATCTTCTGAATCGATACCGTTCACTTTGAACTTTGTATCCATTTTTCCAGAAGCATCAGTGATAGTGGTTTCTGAATTTTCTGACTGCTCTGTAGTTGTGAGTAAACTTGTATCAAAGTTTAAATTTTTAAAAATACTGGAGAGTTGTTTTGCAGGAAGGGATGCCGTTCCTTTTTCTCCGATGGTGGAAGGTACTGAAGTTTTGATTGCGATCTCTAAATCCGTCGCAGATAAATACACTTCGTTGTCCCCAGTTTGAATTTTTAAATTGGAGAGAGCAGACTTGATCTCTCGAACTGAGATCACTCCATCCACTGAGTTAATTGCTTTTAGGAATTCTGTAGTATTGACAGTGAATTTCATTTTTCCTCTTCTTCTTATTTATATTATATATCTTTATATATATTATGTCGTTTCCGTTGGTTCTGTCAGTATGTCGATAAAGCCTGGAAAGTTCAATTTTTATTGAATTATGTCAGTTTTTTTCCATTTGGCAAGTGTGAATATTTATGTCCCTTTGAACAGTTTATCGGAGAAAGTTGGAACCATAAGTCCTAACTATGTCCTATCGACAGTTTATCGACAGACTTTCGCGTTGTTAGTCACAGTTTATTGGAAGCTAATCTTGTGTTTGATGGACTGATAGAGATCTTCCCAAAGAGGTTCGGATGCCTTTCGTTCTTTAAATTTATCGATCCCATGAATGACTGTCGAATGGGTTGTCGAAAATATCCGACCAATTTGCGCTTTTGGTACATTTAATACATCGTGAAGGAGGAGCATACAAAGATGGCGTGGCGGAATGAAGTCAGCTTTTCTGCTTTTGCCGATTAAATCCTTTCTTGCTACATTTGTCCTTTCACAAACCAAATCAATGACCATATCGGGGCTAAACCCAATTCGTTTTTTATTGGTGAGAAATCGAGCTTCGGCAATTTCTTTGATTTTGTCTTCGGTGAGTAAAAAATACTCATACGCTTTTTTGTACATCACCAAATCATTTACAATGCCTATCAGAGCACGGGAATCACCTTCTAAACGTTCGGCGAGCCAATGGAGTAATCCATCACTGGCAGGAATATTGTATTCTGAAAAATTAGATTTTAATAATGACTTTCGAAGTTCCAAATCATGGGATTTGATGTCGGCTTGTAATCCATGCACAAAGCGAGATTTGAGCCTTTCATGGAGAGGAAGTTCGTAACTAGGTCTGTCTGATGCGATGACAATTTGTCTTTTGCGATCATATAAAAAATTAAAGAGGGCAAAAAACTCTTCTTGGGTTTTTTCCGCTCCACCATTCAAAAACTGAATGTCATCAAAAAGTAAAACATTATATGACTGGTAACGAATCTTAAATGATTCCAAAGATTCTCGATTGTTTTGTCTGACAGTAAAAATGAATTCATTCAAAAACGAGGTACTATTTACATACCTAACTGTTTTCCATGGATCCTTCTTTTTGATTTCATTTCCAATTGCGTGGAGTAAATGTGTTTTGCCAACACCAACTGGCCCAAACAAATACAATGGATTGTATTTTCCAGGATGTTCCACTACACTTTTCGCGGCAGTGAAAGCAATCCGGTTGGAATCTGAAGTGATATAATTGCTAAAAATATACTCGGGATTAAGGTCTGAGTCGGAATCATCAAATTTGGACTGGATGACTTCTTTTAAAACATGTGAAGATGTCTCAGATTCTGTGAGTATCGTTACTTTAAATTTATCTCCAACGACTTGGTAGACAGCATCTTCAATGAAACTCAGATATTTTGTTTCCACATGGCGTTTGATTCCGCTCGATGGGGCCGTTAAGTGAACCACTTGGTTCTCCCATTTGTCAAATCGAAGTGGTGCAATGAAATTGGAAAAGTACTTGGGAGGTATCTGTTTCGATATTTCTTCTAAAATTTCTTCCCAACGTTTGTCCAAGTTTCTCCGCCCTAAATGTGAAATCGGGTACTATACTTTTAGCAAGTAGGCAGAATTCAAATGAAAAATCGGGAAACGGTCCAAACTGTTAAAAATAGTCGAACCGAATAAAAAAATTATGTCCCTTATTCTATTTGACAGAAAATTGCCGTATGTTGTATGTTAGGTGTTCTTTATTCCTTCCTATAGAAGGTTCATTCAATTCATTTAAATTTGATTAAGTTGCAAGTCGTAAGAATAGTTGTGATAAAAGAACGTACTCTAATGCAGGAATTTCATAATGGAGTTTCAATTTGAAATCGAGGATGGCTTCGATTCTTCCTATATTGGCCTCAAAGTTTTTTTGTCTGTATTCATAGAGTAATAACAAACAAATCATTTCTAAAAAATCAATTCCAGTGAGACCTTCTTTATTAGAACGAAACTCACCTAATTGGTCTCTTACCCAATTTTCCAATTTGAATAATAAAATCGAATCATGGCAATGTTCTCTTACGTTTTCATGCCATTCTTCTAAAAACTCATCTGCAATTTCAAATGGGTTGAGTGATCCACCATAATACAATTTTGATTCCGCGATTTCATTCCTTCTGATTTTTTTAATCTCTTCTTGTGGTAGGTAATGAAACGGAATACAAACAGATCGTGATACGATCGTCTGTTTTAAATTGTGAAGGTCATTGACTATGAGAATGAATTTTGTATGTGGTGGTGGTTCTTCTAACGTTTTTAATAAAGTTGTTTCAGCTTCATTGTTGATACGATTGGCTTCTGGAAATAATACAATCCGATAATCGGATGTATGTGGTTTATAAGGAATTCTTGCAGATAGAAGCCAACGAATCGTAAACTCTTCAGGGTCCTTTTCTTTTCCAATCGCAATATTTTTTCGACGAGGAAATTGAATGTAATCGGGATGAACACCTCTCATAAATTGCCTACAGGAATCACAAATCCCACAAGAGGTTCCTTCTAAACAAAGGATTTGCCTTGCGAATCTTTCTGCAGCAAGCCACTTCCCTACTCCATCAGGTCCGTGAAAGATAATGGATCCAGGTATTTTGGAACGGTCTTTTAAAAAGGATTTTATATATGTCAGTGCAACGTCTTGGCCTGACACCTGCTCGAATGAAAACAAAGCGTCAGCCATTTTATCTTAATACACCGGAGTCAGCCAATTCATGTAACTTGGTTGTTCACCACGTACGGTTTCAAAAAAGATAGATTGGATTTTTTTAGTGATCGGTCCTATGTTTCCATTTCCGATCACACGTCTGTCCACTTCTTTTACCCAAGCCACTTGCACTCCTGTTCCTGAAAAAAACAATTCGTCAGCGATGTAAAGTTCAGATCTTGCGATGTCTCTTTCGATAACTTGGTATCCCAAATCTTTTGCGATTTGAATGATACTTCGTCGTGTGATTCCTTCAAGAATGGAAGAAGGAATGGTTGGAGTGTGGATCACACCATCACGAACGATGAATAAATTTTCGGCAGAACCTTCTGATACAAAACCTCTTGCATCAAGAAAGATTGCTTCATCCATTCCATTTTGAACTGCTTCTGATTTTGCTAACGCTGAGTTTACATACCCACCACTTACTTTGGATAAAGTTGGTATTTGGTTGTCTGAGAATCGTTGCCAAGAAGACACCATAGTTGTGAGACCATTTTGTGTGTCTAAGTAATCATCAAGTTTCAAAGCATACACAGTGATGTCTGCTTTCACATCATGGAAACGTGGTGATAGTTGTAAGGCTGATGTATAAATGAAAGGTCTTAAGTAAACATTTTGTTTGGCTTCATTTTTTCTCAGAAGATCCAAGATGATAGATTGGATTTCTTCAGGTGTGATTTTGATTTGAAGTTGCATGATCTTTGTGGAGTTCACAAGTCGTTTACAATGTTCTGGTAACCGAAACACATATAGATTTTTTTTAGCTTCGTTGTAGTAACCTCTGATTCCTCCAAAGACACCTGTGCCATATTGGAGAGCGTGGGTTTGGACACTGACTTTCGCGTCTTCTGACGGAACAATTTTGCCTTCAAAGTATGTATACGGAAATGAATTCTGAGCCATTGAGATTCCTATCCTTCCAATCTTCAGGAGTTTCAAAATTAGAAAATGAATTTTATCTTTTTTTCTCTCGAAGCATACGCCGATGGTTTTGATATCGTTCTAGAGAGTGGTCTTAACTCTCCTTATTTTTCATAAGACATAAGAATCGTTACACTAAGAAGACATAATATGAATCCTTCCTTTTATCCCAACCAATTTGATTGTATCGTTGTAGGCGCAGGACATGCCGGAACCGAAGCCGCTTATATCTCAGCCAAAGCAGGCCTCAAAACTTTACTCATCACAATGAACTTAGATACAATTGGGCAGATGAGTTGTAACCCAGCGATTGGTGGAATTGCAAAAGGACATATGGTGCGAGAAGTGGATGCCCTTGGTGGACTGATGGGTCGAGTGATCGACCAAACAGGGATCCAATTCAAGATGTTAAATACATCCAAAGGTCCTTCCGTTTGGGCACCACGTGCACAAGCAGAGAAAAAACAATACCAACTGATGGTGAAACACCAATTGGAAAAATTACAACACCTCTCCATCAGACAAGATACAGTTGAAGATTTGATTGTGGATGGAAACCAGGTGACTGGTGTCATCACAGGTCGTGGGTTTACGTTCTATACAAATCATGTGATCTTAACCACGGGAACATTTTTATCGAGTGTGATTCACATTGGAACTTACCAAAAAGAATCAGGAAGGATTGGCGAACCAACCACCAAAGGTTTGTCTCACACATTGGCACGATTTGAATTACGACTTGGTCGTTTGAAAACAGGAACTCCTGCTCGTGTTCATAAAAACTCCATCAACTTTGATGGACTCGAAATCCAAGACGGCGATGAAAACCCTCGCCCGTTTTCTTTCTCCACAAAGAAGATTGATCGCAGACAAATTCCTTGTTACATCACTTACACAAACGACACCACTCATGAACTGATCAAACAGAACTTAGAATTCTCTCCTATGTATTCAGGACAGATCAAAAGTATAGGTCCAAGATATTGCCCTTCCATTGAAGACAAGGTAGTTCGTTTTGCTGAGAGAGACCGTCACCAAATCTTTATCGAACCAGAAGGTTACGAGACAAACGAGATGTATCTGAATGGTGTCTCCACAAGTTTACCTGAAGAAGTGCAATGGAAGTTTCTACGAAGCATCAAAGGTTTGGAAGAAGTAGAACTCATGAGACCTGGTTATGCCATCGAGTATGATTATGTAGATCCAACGGAACTCAATCCAACTCTCGAAACAAAAAAGGTAAAAGGTCTTTACCATGCGGGTCAGATCAATGGAACCACTGGGTATGAAGAAGCGGCAGCCCAAGGACTTGTTGCCGCTTATAATGTGATTCGGTCTGTGAGAAAAGAAGAACCAATTTTGTTCAAACGGAGTGAATCTTATATCGGAGTTCTTGTGGATGATCTTGTTTACAAGGGTGTGGAAGATCCTTATCGAATGTTCACAAGCCGTGCTGAGTATCGCCTACTACTCAGACAAGACAATGCTGACCAAAGACTTATGCAGTATGGATATGAGATGGGTCTTGTCGAAGAGTCTTTGTATAAAGAGATGAAAGATCGATATGCAAGAATTGAAAAAATCAAATCCCATCTTTTTGTTTCTGCGATGAAACCATCGGAAGAGCTCACAAAACTCTTAGAAGAAAAGCAGATCACCAATTATAAATTTGGTCATACCCTTGCTTCGTTTTTGAAACGTTCGGATATCAAAATTAAAGACATTGAACCGATTGTTTCTGAACTTTCGATTTTGAATGAAGATGAAAAAGCGGTGTTGGAGATGGAAATTAAGTATGAAGGGTATTTGAAACGAGAACTGGAAACGATTGAATACCGTAAGAAGTTTTTAAACTTCCAAATTCCTACCGACTTTGATTACGCAAGTGTGAAAGGTTTGAAAACAGAAGCGATCGTGAAGTTAGAAAAACATAGACCACTCAATTTGGAAACTGCCTTACATATTTCAGGAGTTGATCCATCGGATGTGGATTTACTTCTTTATCATTTGGTCGATCGAAGATAAACGAGAGGAAACTGATTTTTCCAATTAGCACATCTTTTACGAAAGGATAGAAGACTATAAACCAAGAAGGTTTCCCTTCTTGGTTTTTTTATGCCTAAAGGGACTCACTAGAGTTTTAAGAAAACGTAATCATCAAGAACAGTTTTGATCATAGGGGATTCAGACTTGTTTTAAGGTTAAGAACAACCATACCTCCCCTTATTCGATGTGCATCCAAAGAGAACAGATAATACCAGAAGTAAACTAAGCCGTGACTCCTGGTTGATTGATTCAGAAACAATTGAATCTAAATTTTGAATTTCTAAAATGGATTGATTGAAGATAAGAACGAGGCGAACCTCTGGAAAGCAAGAGATGAATTGTTTCCGAAAACTGTTTCGTTAAAGAGGAAGGAACAGTAAAGATTCATGAGACTGGTGTTGGCAAAACTTTCTACTTTGCCAACGGAATTAGATAGGAGAGATTTCTTAATACTTACTCGTAAACAAGGACATGTGTTTTCTCTAGGATCCAGTTATCTCCCTGTTTCACGTGAAACGAGTGGGACTCTAAACTTCCATCCGATTTGTATTTCAATTTGTGAACCCTACGATTCTCGCCTTGGAAAAATTCCCTTTCGACTAAGTTGCCTTTCGTATCAAATTTGAAATGGATTTCACCTAGTCCCTTCTTCTTATCGTCGGTTAAATATTGGATTTGTACATTAGGTCGTTTCGGATCGATTTGGAAACGAAAGGATTCGGTGTCTTTGGTTTCTAAATTTTTACCTTCGGCAGCAAAGACGTTTCCTTCTCCATCGCTCTCAATGGAATAAACCATCACGAGTTTTCCTTCAGCATCTTTCACGTTCATCTTTTTCAAAGCACGACCTTTAAATTGGAAGTCCTTACGTTCGACAAGGTGACCGCCATTATCATACACTTCTTCACTGGTTAACAATCCATCTGTATAACGGAAGGTTGTCTTTCCATCTCCCTTCCCTTCTTTGTCTGAATAAGATTCGGAGATTAATTTTCCATCTGAGCTGTATTCATATTCTGCAACATAAATCACTTGGCCCTCGGCATTACGAACGATCTCTTTGTTTGGAACTTTTTTTACCTTTTTGAAAAGGTAGGCATCTTTGTGGGACCATTTGCCTGGAGTGTAACCTAAGATGGGGAAGGATAAGATGATGAAAAAAATAAACAATCGAAACATGGAAATGATTTCTCCTACAGGAGACATCGGCGAAATTCTATAAAACGATAATACGATTATGTCAGAAAAAACTATCCAAGAAGAAATCCAAACGATCATCCCAGAACTCTTTCCATTAATCGAACCAGAATTTGATTGGGAGCTTGTGAAAAACTTTTATGAGTTTTTAAAACGAGATAATGAGAAAGGGGGATTCTTTTCCAGAAATGATTCAGAAAAGATTCTAGAGAGACATATTATAGAATCGATGATCTTTGTTTGGAAATTGAAAACTACAGGATATGTTTCACGTGAAACAAATGTAGCTGATGTCGGAACAGGACCAGGTTTGCCTGGATTTCTATTTGCGCTCTTGAAAAAAGCACCGCATGTCTTCTTAGTAGATTCTCAAAAACGAAAACTAGCTTTGTTGGAAACGGAAGTCACGTCTGGAAGTCTTTCTAAAGTTTCAAAACGTGTTGAGTTTATCTATGCGCGCACAGAAGAGATCAATTCTAATTTCGATGTAGTCACTTCCAGAGCTATGGTTCCCTATCCTTACATCGCGGAAGTCACATCGAGAATGGTAAAACAAAAAGGAATCTTATGTCCCTTTCTTGCGCAACCGTATCCAGATCTGGAAAAAGAAACAGAGGTCCTGATTAATAATGGGTTTGTGATGAAAAAAGAAATTCCCATTCCTGAATTAGAGTTTGTTGGAAAGAGACATATCAAAATACTGCAAAAGAATTCACTTCCGAAAAAGGGATACCCCCGTGACTGGAAAGAAATCGTAAAGGAGACAAAAAACAAGAATGGGTAAAATCGTATCGATCAGTAACCAAAAGGGTGGCGTTGGAAAAACAACGACTGCGATCAACTTAGCATCCAATCTTGTTGATCTGGGAAAAAAAGTTCTTCTACTTGATATTGACCCACAGGGTAATTCAGGATCTGGACTTGGTTTAGAAGTACAATCACTGAATAAAACAACTTATGAAGTAATGATCGGAGAGTTATCAGCTAGAGAGGCGATCCAAAAAACTTTTGTTCAAAATCTAGATATCATTCCATCGAATATTAACCTTTCAGGACTTGAAGTAGACTTTCTTGGAATTGAGAAAAAAGAATTCAAACTCAAAGATGCTCTTGCTTCCATCAAAGAATCTTATGATTATATTTTAATCGATTGTCCCCCTTCTCTTGGCGTATTAACCATCAATGCACTTTGTGCTTCTCAATCAGTGATGATCACTTTACAAACAGAGTACTTCGCACTCGAAGGACTTTCACAACTTATGAGAATCATTTCCTTAGTGCAGTCACAATGGAATCCTTCTCTTGCTCTTGAAGGTGTTCTTCTTACGATGTATGACAAACGTACGAACCTCGCAAACCAAGTTGCAGATGATGTGAGAAACTATTTCAAAGAAAAAGTTTATGAAACTGTCATTCCTCGGAATGTAAAATTATCAGAAGCACCTTCCTTCGGTAAACCTATCAACTACTATGATCCTGATGGTGTTGGTGCAAAAAGTTATAAAAGTTTAGCGGAAGAAATTGTAGGGAGGGCATAAGGTATGGCACTCGGCAAAGGAAAAGTTTTAGGAAGAGGACTTGGTAATTTAATTCCAGTCAATGAGAACAATGTTGAAATTTCTAAGGACGAACAGTCGGGTCTTAGAGAAATCAAAGTATCTGAAATAGCTCCAAACCCTCACCAACCTAGAAAACAATTTTCAGACGCATCTATCCAAGAATTATCATATACAATTGTGGAACATGGTGTGATCCAACCCATCGTTGTTCAAAAAAATCCATCTGGTTCAGGTTTCCTTTTAGTAGCTGGAGAAAGAAGATTACGTGCGTGTAAACTTGCAGGTTTTGCAAAGATACCAGCGATTGTTCGGGATCTATCCGAAGCAGATATGATGGAACTTGCCCTGATAGAAAATATCCAAAGGGAAAATTTAAATCCAATGGATGAAGCGTATGCTTACCAAGCCATCATCGACAAACGAGGGTTAAAGGTTACTGACCTGGCCACTCGTGTGGGTAAAAACAGAGCAACCATTTCCAATTTGATTCGACTCCTTGCATTGCCAAAACCATTACAAGATTGGGTGAAGGAAGGGAAACTTTCAGAAGGACAAGCGCGCCCTCTTCTTTCGATTCCCGATTCCAAAAAACAATTTGAGGTCGCTCAAAAAGTGATCACAGAAGGTTGGAATGTTCGTGAAGTGGAAAACTATGTTTCTAATCTTTTGAACCCTGATAAAAAATCTAATTCCTCGACGAGTGTATCTGACAAACGTGATGCAAGCATTGTGAAACTAGAAACAAAGTTAAGGAATAAATTTAGTTCTAAGGTGGAAGTGTCTCATAATGAAACCAATGGCAAAGGTAAAATTGTTTTTTCCTATGCCAACCTAAGTGATATGGAACGAATCTTAGAGCAACTCGGTGTGAAATTGTAATTTCGCTAAACGCTCATACAACTCACTTGTTCGTAAGAGTTCGTCGTGTGTTCCAACGGACTCAATTTCTCCTTCCTTAATCACAACAATTTGATCTGATTTCACAACTGTCGAAAGACGATGTGCTATCATAATGGTTGTTCTTTCCTTTACTAGAAAATCCAAAGCTCTTTGGATCATCTGTTCGGATTCTGAATCAAGTGCTGATGTCGCTTCATCGAGTAGAAGGATTCTTGGATTTCGGAGGATGGCCCTTGCGATTGCAATCCTTTGTTTTTGTCCTCCAGATAATCTTGTACCCAAGTGCCCTAAGTTCGTATCAAACCCATCTGGTAACTGGTTTAAAAATTCCATCACATAAGCATTTTCTGCTGCAGTTTGGATTTCTTCGAAACTTGCATTCGGTTTTCCATAGGCTATATTCTCTCGTAGGGTTCCACTGAAGAGTATTGGTTGTTGGGGAACAAATCCGATGAGGGAACGTAAGTCTCCTAACTCTAAATCTTTAATATTGATTCCACCGATGGAGATGGAACCTGAAGTTGGGTCATAAAAACGTAGGATGAGTTCGAATAATGTACTCTTTCCTCCTCCTGATGGTCCAACAAGAGCTGTGGTTTTATTGGCAGGAATTTCTAAATTGATTCCTTTGATGGCTTTCGATTCCGGACGTGAAGGATACGAAAATGTTAAATCCTTTAAAAGGATTGTAAGTCCATTTTGTTTCCCTGAACCGTTTTTTAAAACTAAAGAGTTTTGGGAATGGAATACTTCTGAAATAGGTTTTGCAAGAATTGGATTTTTGATTTCAGATTCGGATAACAAAAGTTCCATGAGTCTTTCTGTTGCACCTGCTGCTCTTTGTAAATCTCCTAGAACTTCAGACACAGCTCCTACACTGTTTGCAACCATGATGGCATAAAAGGAAAATGCAATGAGTTCTCCCCCTGTGATTTTTCCTTCGAGGACATCTGTTCCACCAACCCATAACATAAAACTAATTCCAGTTAGAATGAATAAAATGACAGTTCCGATGAGAAGTGCCCGTTGTCTAATTCTGGCAACTGCAACGGTAAAAGCATCTTCGACGGTTTTGGAGAATACATCGATATCTACTTTTTGGTGGTGGAAGGATTGTAAAATTTTGATGTTGAGAAGGGATTCGCTTACATAGGTTCCAATATTCGCAATTTTATCCTGAGTGTTTCGAGAAAGGTTTCTCACACGTTTTCCATAGAATAGAATGGGAAACACAATAAAGGGAACACTGATAAGAACAATCATAGTGAGTTTTGCATTGGTGATAAAAAGAAAAATAATCCCACCGACAAACATCAAAATATTTCGGAGAGCAATCGAGGCAGAAGAACCAATGACAGTTTGGATGAGAGTAGTATCGGTTGTAATTCGGGATTGGATTTCCCCAGGAGAGTTGGATTCAAAAAAACTGGGATGGATGAAGATGATGTGTTTGAATACATCAATGCGAATGTCAGAAGCGACTCTTTCACCGATCCATGAAACTGTATAATGCCGAATGTAAGTTCCAATTGCAAGGAGGATTCCAACGAAGATGATAAAGACAAGAGCATAACCTAATTCTTGTTTGGATTTAGCAGAGAATCCTGCATCCACTAAATGGCGTAATCCTTGTCCAAGACCCAAAGTAACCCCCGCTGTAAAAAGGAGAGCAAACGAAGAGAGGATCATTTGGATTCGGTATGGTTTTAAATAGGAAAAAGTTTTAGAAAGGACTCGGAGGTTTTTTGACTTAGGTCGGTCAGGTGTTTGCAATGAATTATCCTTTTAGATCAATGAGTAGACCTCTGATTTCATCTAATTGTTTCAAAATAACAAAGGCACTGTTGTTGGGTGAAAACATGGTTTTTGCCAAAAGGTCCAATTTTTCATCCACTACCTTCACATAACGAACGTCTTTTTGGTCATTTCGTCCGCGTTGGGGTGCTTGCATCACTTTGTAGTTTTTTTTGAGAATGAGTTCGGCTATTTGTTTGATATGTTTTTTGTACGATTCGAGGTTTTTGTGATTGGGATCTTTGATTAGGTCTTTTTCCAAATCAGGTAAATCTTTCCAAAGTTCATTCAGTTCTCTTGTTTCTTCTTTTCCAGAAGGAACAATCGATTCTAAAATTTCTAAAAAACTTTGTTTGGCTTCATCGACGGGAGCAAAGGAACCATTGAGTTTTTCTTTGGAACCTTTTTTTGCCTGAGTCGAGACCGACTTGGGGTTGTTGTTTTGGATGATCATAAACCCGCCTAATGACGAGTGGGGTTAATTGTACATTTCCCGTGGAACACTACACCTTCTTCAACGATGAGGCGAGGAGTGACAATGTCCCCTTCTAATCGACAACTTGAAAGTAGTGTTACACGTTCTGTTGCATAAATATTTCCGCGGATTTCTCCACCAGCAACCACAACTCGTGCTTTGATATCAGTATCGACGATTCCTGACTTTCCGATGAGGACCTTTCCTGTAGTTTCAAGAACTCCACGAAATTTTCCATCGATACGGATGAGACCAGGGAACTTAAATTCACCAGTGAACTCAGCCCCTTCTCCGATGATGCTATTAACTAAAAATTCTTCTTCTGTTGATGGATTCGACATTATTCTTGGATTTGGTTGAGAAACGAAAACGGATTCAACGCTTGGGTACCAACATGTACTTCATAATGAAGGTGGTAAATCGGATTTTCAGGCGATTTTCCGACATATCCAAGAATGTCACCCTTTGAGAGTTTTTCGTTTTTCTTCACACGGATTCGATCTAAATTTGAGTAGATCGTTTTCCAACCAAATCTGTGGGAAATTTTTACATAATAACCAGTCGCTGGTGAGTATCCAGTATCAAACACTAAACCAGGTGCGGTAGCAATGACTTCTGCTCCTGGAAAAGATCCAATGTCCAAACCACGATTGATTTCTTCTTTGCCAGTAATTGGTGAGATGTACTTTCCAAAGGGAAACAATACATACCCTTTTGTGGGCCAAATCGATGGTGTGTTTTTAATGATGCTTTTTCTTTTTTTGATGAGTTTGATAATTTCTTCAGAAAGCTCTGATGATAATTTTAAATTATGAATGTCTTCTTTAATGCGAAAGGATTCATCTGTGATGTCAGTTTGAGGTGTTCCTTGTAAAGCAAGGAATTGTCCCGCTTGTCCACCCATCCCTTTTGATACGCGAGATGGATCTCCACCTAATTTGATATAAAGGTTAGAGATACGGTCATAGTAGTATTGGATGGTTTCGTGAAGAGAGTTTACCTCTTCTTTCATCTTAGATGATTGTCTAATAAAGTCTTTATTGGTTAAATTGAGTTCTGTGAGTTGGTGGATGGATCCACTATGAGATAAAACGTTTACCGCACTGATGACAAGTAACACTACCATGATACCAATGAAGATAGAAATGGCCTTGTAAGAGATGACAAAGTTAATGGTTTTTCGGTCAGTATGAGGAATGACCATAATGGTCAGTTTTTCACGACCTTTTTTGTCCAAATCTTCGTAACGTTGGGACAACTTAAGCTTCCATTCCTGGACTTTATACCGAAGTCGGTAAAAAATTAAATGTAGTCTTTGTTTTACTTCCACGTTCGTTATAGACCTACGATGATTTAAACAAAAGTTAATCTACCCACTATATCTTTCGATTGAATTTTCATTTTCATCCAGTGGAAATTACAAATCTTGCTATTTATGGGATATTCGTTGATCGACACACATTGCCACTTAGACATAATTCGAGAACAAGGACAAAGTATCGAAGAAACCCTGGAGAAATCCCGAATGGCTGGAGTAGACCAACTGGTGCAGATTGGCATTGATCTACCAAGTTCCATCGAAGCTGTTCGTATTTCAGATATATACTCTACAGATGAATTAAAGATTTCGTATTCCATTGGATGCCATCCAACAGAAACTCATGAATTCCCTAATGCCGATCAAATTTTAGATTTAGCAAAATCCCGAATGAATGATCCTAAGTTTGCAGCGATTGGTGAAATTGGTATGGATCTTTACCATGACGCAAGCACTCGTTCCCAACAAAATGATGTATTGCGAAAGTTTCTGGATTTTTCTTCAGAGTACCAAATGCCCGTTGTCATCCATTCACGAGATGCTTTTCAGGATACGTATGAAGCATTAAAAGAATATAAGACAAAAGCATTTGGAGTGATCCATTGTTTTACTTATGATTATGAAGCTGCAAAACAATTTGTTGATCTTGGGTATTATATTTCTTTTTCAGGAATTGTTACGTTTAAATCAGCGGTGGAGATCCAAGAAGCTGCCAAAAAAATTCCACTCGAATCCATTTTGATTGAAACAGATGCACCATTTTTATCACCAATGCCGCATCGTGGGAAAAGAAATGATTCTTCGCATTTACCCTTTGTATTGGAGAAAATGTTTTCATTACGAACAGAACCTAATACAGAAGTAGCAGAACGTATTTATAAAAATTCACTAAAATTTACAGAAAGAAAGGCTTATCACCATGCTTGATATCAATCGTATTGTTCAGAACCCAGAAGAACTACTTTCCACCTTACAAAAACGTGGTGTTGTCTCTACTGACATAGAAGCAAAAATTAAATCTGTTTCAGAGAAACAAAGAAAATTAAAATTAGAAGTAGAAGAACTCCGTGCGGAACGAAACCGCGTTTCAAAAGAAATAGGAATTCAAAAATCACAAGGAAAAGATATTACTGAAATTTCGAATTCAATGAAAGGAGTTGGAGATCGCATCAAAGCAATCGAAGAAGAACTTTCAAAAGAAGAAGAATCTTTACATGATCTTAATTTAGGACTTCCTAATTTATTGGACCCTTCGGTACCAGAAGGGAAGTCAGAAGAAGATAACGTTCTAGTCAGACAATGGGGTGAAATCAAAAAATACTCTTTTGAATCAAAAACCCATTTTGATATTGGGGAAAAACTAGGTATTTTTGATTTTGAGCGTGGGGTCAAACTTTCTGGTGCAAGGTTTTACACCTATCGTGGCTTAGGTGCAAAATTAGAACGTGCGTTAATGAATTTGATGCTCGATACGCACACATCTGAAAATGGATATGAAGAAATGTGGGTTCCTGTTCTTGTGAACGACGAATCCATGACGGCTACAGGCCAACTCCCAAAGTTTGCGGAAGATTTTTATCGATTGGAAAAAGATGGATTGAATCTCATTCCAACAGCGGAAGTGCCTCTTACGAATTATTACCGTGATGAAATCATCCAAGAAAAAGAATTACCGATCTCTGTTTGTGCCCACACATCCTGTTTTAGAAGAGAAGCTGGATCTTATGGAAGAGACACACGTGGGTTAGTGCGAGTTCACCAATTCCAGAAAGTCGAACTTGTTAAATTTGTAGAACCTGAGAAGTCAGTGGAAGAACACGAAAAGATGTTAAAAGATGCAGAATCCATTTTGCAAAAATTAAATCTGCCGTATCGTGTGATGTTACTTTGTAGCAAAGATATGTCGAGTGCTTCCTCCAAAACATATGATATCGAAGTGTGGATGCCAGGACTTGGACGATTTATGGAAATTTCTTCTGTTTCGAACTTCAAAGACTATCAAGCAAGACGAGGAAAAATTCGATACAAGTCAAAGGAAGGAAAAAACCTGCTCGTCCATACTTTGAATGGTTCTGGTCTTGCGATCGGTCGAACACTGGCAGCAGTGATTGAAAACTACCAATTAGAAGATGGAACCTTCCAAATTCCGGATGTCTTAAAACAATATATCCGATAAGAATTTTTGGGCAGATGACCGAGGTGTCAAATGCCCAATCAACTCACTCATCCAAATTTCGTTTTTGCGATCAAAAAACACAAATCCATTATATTCATTAAATCTGGTATTAAACGTAAATCGGTTAATAACTCTGGATGTGGAATTAAACGAATTAGTATTAATATAGCAGCGAAAGTATTTAAAAGAGCTACAAATAACGCATCATATTTTATTTTTAAACGCATTACGAATCAATCCCCTCAATTTTTTCATAAACAAAAACTCATCCAATGGACGATCGGTTTATTTTTTACATCTTTGATGGCTTCATCTGTATTTGCCCAAACAAAGGAAGGTGAAGATACTTTAGTTGTGAGTCCGATCAAAGGCCCTATCAATTCAGAATTTCAAGAGTTTGGTCCAACTATGACTCCTGATGCAAAAACTTTATATTTTTATTCGAAACGATCTGAACGCAGTTATACAGAAATTTTTAAATCAGAACGAAAGAAAGATGGAACATGGGATTTTCCTGAAGAAGTCAGTGTTTTAAATTCTCCTTTCGATGACCAGAGTCCGTTTATAACTCGCGATGGAAAAATGATCCTTCTTTCATCCAATCGAGATGGATCCATTGAAGTGATGTTAGCAGATGGGAAAGTCGGTATTTCGAGAGATTTGTATGTTTCCAATTGGAACGGAAAAACATGGTCTGTTCCTACTGCTTTACCTGCCCCTATCAATACTGAGGAAATTGAAGAAAATCCGCACTTGTTAGGTGATACTCTCCTATTCACTCGTTACCCGTTCGGAAAACCAAACTTAGCAAAAATTTATTATAGTCAGTTTAAAAACAATCAGTGGACAAATCCGAAACTTTTGCCTTCACCTATCAATGAACAACATGCAACAATTGCAGCTGCATTTAATGATGATGGTAAAATTCTTTTTTTCTCATCCAACCGTCCTGGTGGATTTGGTGGTTTTGATTTGTATATGGCAAAAATCGAAGGGGAAGAATTTAAGGATGTTGAGAATTTAGGAAGTCCTATTAATTCTTCTGAAGATGAAGCCTATATTGTGTTTCAGCAGGTGAAAAAAACCTTTCTATTCTGCCGGCGAGTGGAAGGAAAATCATTTGATATTTTCACAGCATCAGTTCCTAAGCAGGAAAATTTGGTTCAAAAGAAATTAGAAGAAACAAAGAAAATTTCTCTCGATTCTGTCTATTTTGAAAGAGCCTCTTCCATATTAAAACCAGAATCATCAATTCCATTGGATTCGATTGTAGATTACCTTCATGAGAATTCTGAACAAAAAATGAAAATCATCGGACATACTGACCTGACTGGAACTTTTGAAGACAATATGATCTTATCTAAAGAAAGGGCTGAATCCGTTAAACAATATTTAGTCTCTAAAGGTGTAGATCCTAACCGATTGGTGACAGAAGGAAAGGGACCCACTCAACCGATGGTTCAGGGAACAGATGAAGCATCTTCGAAAAAAAATCGAAGGACAGAATTTGTCTTACTAAATCCTTAATTTTTCCTTGCCGTTTCTCTTTCCAAAAAGAAGGTTAATTGGATGTTCCCTAATAACCATCGAAATGTTTGGAAAATATTGGTAGCCTTTCTATTTGTCCCAACATTACTTTTGGGACAATCCAGTCCAACTCTGGAAAAAATAAAAAAAACCAAAACATTAACGGTATCCGTTAATGAATTTTACGATCCATTTTATATTGAAAATCCAAACGATGAGTTTCCTGGACTAGATGTTGAATTGGCGCAGGAATATGCAAAATTTCTAGATGTTGATTTAAAGATTATTCCCTTACGTACGTTTGACCAGCACGCTCGTATGTTAGAAAAAGGAGATAGCCAAATTGCAATGGCTGGAATCTCTTCTTCTATCAATCGTTTCCGAGATGTTTATTTTACAGATCCATATTTAATTTCGACACCTGCTGCTTTAGTGAATCGTACAGCACTTCCACCAGAACCGGAAGGACAAATTGTAACGGTCCAACTATTTAGAAATTTAAATGATTTAACGAACATTACAGGAATTTCCTATTCAGTTTTAGCAAATAGTTCCAACCATCAATTTTTACGGGAAGCATTTCCTAAGGCACAAGTTTTTTCTTATTTCACAAATGAAGCAGCCTTAAACGAATTAAAGAAAAATAACGTAAATGCTTTTGTAGCTGATTCATTTTACATCCAAGCATTACTACAAAAAGATTCTTCTCTGCGAGCTAATTATTTACCAATATTAGGGGTGGTACAAGAAGATCACATTAGTATGGCAATTGCAAAAAGAGACATTGAATTTCTTTATAACCTTAACTTTTTCATTAAGGAACTCAAACGAACTGGCAAAATCCAACAGTTGATTAACAAATATTTTAAATCAAACAAATGGGTAAAAAAAGAGTAATTTGAAAATGTTCACTCGTTTACTGACTGTTTGTATTTTATTTCTAATTCCATTGGGATTCTTATATTCGCAAGAAGAAGAGTCTCAAAGGACTATTATGAATTTTAACGGTTCGTTTCGTGTTCGAGCTACAAATGTTGGAAGAGATGTTTTACTGGAACGTAAAACTCCGGTAACACCAATCACAAATTTAGATAAGGAAAATGCTGATCGATTACAATCAGAGCAAAATACTATTCAAACTGATTTAGAGAGAAGACAAAAGGGTTTACCGAGTCAAATTACACCTCGAAAAGAAGACGTAAGTTATTATGACTCGCGTTTTCTTTATAATATGAGCTTTTCTGCAAACAAATATGTGGAAGGAATTTGGGGGATGCAGGTAGGAGATATTCCATTCGGGGGTAAAGGCTTAAGGTCAACAGGGCCAGATGGATTTGATCCTGGATTAGTGGGTCCAGGTTCAGGTGGGGAACGAGGTCGAACTTCTGCTGTTAACGTACAAACTAACTTTTTGTATTTAAATTTTAGAATTCCAGAATCAGGATTGTTTATCAAAGTCGGACAACAATTGTTTAGTTCCGCACAAGGACGCGTTTTATTCTCTACTGGAACTGGAGTTAGTATTCTAAAAAATTTTCAATTTCTACGCTTATCACTAGAAGGTGGAATCCTTCGTGCTAGAGACCAAAGTTTTTTAGATGTAGATAAAAATGGTTTTGCTGATAAAAATTATCAAAGTTCAAATATTTACTACAATCGTTTAAAATTTGAGTACTTTAGGAATATCAGAAATGAAGTGTATGCATACTTTTTAGATGATAATGATAAATCAGATAATGAAACAGCAAGACTCGCATGGTATGGTTTACACAATGAATTTAATTTTCAGAAATTTTCCTTCATTGTACATGGTATTTTGAATACTGGAACAGTAAAAAAATTAAAACCTATCAATGATTCAAACGATGTAACAATCTATAACACTACTCAAAGGCATTTTGTGAAAGGTGGTATGTATGATTTTCAGTTCACGTACCGTTGGAATGAATCTTTAAATTTTAATCTAATCGCCTTAGGAACTACAGGGCGACCTGGTTACGATGCAAATGGCGAAGAAGCAAATTTAAAAGGAAATGGTTATAGAACTCTAGCACCAGGGTTTTCCATTTCCAACATTGCGACTGACTTTACTGGAGGTTATGCTTTATTCAATGGATCCAGTTTTTCTGGATTGAATGAGTATGGTTTGTATTCCAATATCATCGCATTCGGACCATATCAATTTACATTAGGTTATTACCAACTATGGGCAACAAAATCTCCCGAAATTAAAATTAACCGTGAATTCAGTGAACGGAATGGATACCAAACATCTACCTATATGGGTATGGAATATAATTTTAATATTCGTTACAACGTGACATCCGATTTCCAAATTATTTTTCGTTCAGGTTATTTTGTCGCAGGTGATGCGTTGTTTGTTTTATTAGATTCAAAATATGGTCGTGTGTTACGAGAATCGTTTATTGTGTTTGAGCACAGGTTTTAAAGGAAACCAAAAATATTTTATATGATCGTTTATGTTAATGCATATAACTATTCTTAGAATCCTAACTCTTTTTACTTTAAGTTTCGAAACATTGTTTTTGATTGATCTTTGTTATCTAGAAGATATCGAAGTAAAAGGAATCATCCAATATATTTCTTATTCTAAAAACCCTGATACTTGTTTTCATCATTGAAAAATATTCACCCAATTCATGAACCATCTGCTTATCTGTTAGCAGATGAGTTAGAGAAAGAGTTTCTTGTGGATGGGAATAAAGCTATTTGTGAAGAGTTTAGAAAAAATGATGAAATTACATCTCTATACCTTTATTTTTCAAAGATATTCAATCACCCGAGTGAAGTGGAGATCATCACGCAAAAATCTGATCATTTCTATGAAACACCATTCTTAATTAATTATCAGTTTTTTTTACTGCACAGCTTTTTTTAGCAGTGATCATCATCCAAATTTTGGGGTTTAAATTTCACTATCCCAAATCAGTATCGATTCCCATTTATATAGTTTTAATTTATATTTCGTTAGCTGGTTATTTCGAAATTGAAAGAAAAATAAAATTTCATTTCTTTGGGGAAAAATTAGAATTTGAAATTGTAGAATCAAAATAGATGCAAACTCATTTAACCCAAAGAAAATAGTTATAATGTCAATCGAGACTTGATTGCTTTTCCTAATGTATACTGGTCAGAATATTCCAAAGTTCCACCTATTGTAATCCCGTGAGCAATCCTTGTAATTTTGATTTCCATCGGTTTGATCACGGTTGATAAGTAAGAAGCAGTTGCATCCCCTTCGAGAGTCGGATTTGTTGCAATGAGAACTTCCTTGATCTCACCAGTATCCAATCGCGACATGAGTTGTTTGATGCGCAATTGTTCTGGTCCAATTCCATCCAATGGAGAGATGGCTCCATTTAAAACATGATATTTTCCAGAGTATTCTTTTGTGTTTTCGATGAAAAAGATATCCTCTGGTTGCTCCACAACACAAAGAATTCCGTTATCCCTTCGATCAGATAAACAAATAGAACAAATTGATTCCTCTGTAAGCCCTCCACATTCATCACAAAATCGAAGTTTGGTTTTAGCTTCTTCAATATGATGTAACCATGATTGGAATGTACTAGGGTCCATTCGTAAAATATGAAATCCGATACGAGTGGCACTTTTTTTTCCAATACCAGGAAGGCTTGAAAATGCTTGGATTAGTTTTTGGAATTGTGGATCAGACAGGAGGAAACCCTCCATCCTTCTGGATTTGATTGAAGACACCCTCAAAATCACTAGGATTAAAACCTAAGACATTTTTCATTTCGTGTGCCATGGTCTCTTTTGCCTTTCGTTGCACTTCGTTAGTTGCTGATAAAATCAAATCTTCTAACATTTTTTTATCATCCGCATTATACATAATGGGATTGATATTTAAATTTGTAAGAGTTCCATCCGCAGACGCAGTGACTTCCACCATTCCAGCTCCGGCTGATGCAGTGACTCGAATCTGCGCGAGTCGTTTTTGAAGTTCTTCTTGTTTTTCTTTGATGTTTCCCAGTTGCGAAAATGCTTCTCGCATCTGTTTCATTTGGTCAAAAATTCCCATACTAACCTTTGGACTTATAAATTTTTAAATTGTTTTGGATCCACTTCCATACCAGAGAATTTTTCTTTTAATAATTTTTCCATATCCTCAGGGTGATTTCCACTTGTACTTGGTTCTTTGGTATTTGGATTCTTATCCAATGTGGGTGAATTCGGAATTTGTGTTTTTGTTTCTGGCGTTGGTGATTCTATTTTTGCAATAGGTTGTGTACTTGGGTTTGGAATCGGTTTTTCCTGATTGGGAATAGGAGTTTGGATTTGTTTTTTAACCGATTCAATCCCATCAGGAAGGGTGCTAATGTCCCCCTGCACTAGTTTTGTTAATTCTGAAATTTTTGCTAATAATCCGGAAACACTTGGTTTCTCTCTGTCCAATATTAATTTTCGAAATTGAATTTCCAGATATACTTTCATCTCATACGAACTTCGAAGTTTCATTAAATTCAATTTTTCGTATACGGAAAAAATTCTTTCAGCAAGTAAAACTAAAATTTCACGATCAAGTTCGCGGTAGTTTTGTTTGAGTTTTTGTAAATCTTCTTGGGGAATGTTAATTGATTCACGATCAGCTAAGTTGTCTTTGATGAGAAGTAGTGAATTTAAAAATTCGATAAAATCCCAAATAAATTTGCTAAGATCAATTCCTGCTTGGAATAAATTTTCCAAAGTTTCGAAAATTTGAGCACTTTGCGAGGTATCGATGAGTTGGTTCAGAAAATCAGTAAAGGTATCAATTCCATGATACCCAATCATTTTTCTTAATTTAGCTCCTGTTAAATTCCCGTCAGTGAATATAACCGCCTGTTCCATAAAGGATAAGGTATCTCGAACAGAACCATCACCTTTTTTTGCGATCCAAAATAATCCTTCCGAATCGTATTTGAGTCCTTCCTTCGTACATAATGTTTCGATGTAAGATTGTAAAACGGTAACTGGTACTTTTCGAAAATGGAAGTCTTGGCAACGTGATAAAATTGTTTCAGGGATTTTATGATACTCTGTTGTTGCTAAGATGAAAACGACATGAGCAGGAGGTTCTTCTAGTGTTTTGAGTAGTGCATTGAAGGCAGCTCCACTGAGCATATGTACCTCATCCAAAATGTAAACGCGGTACTTTCCCCCCATTGCATTGAATTTTACATTTTCTCTTAATTCACGGATATTATCAACGCCACTGTTGGATGCTGCATCAATTTCAAAAACATCATTTGAATTTCCTTTTGTGATTTCTAAACAAGAAGTACATTCATTACAAGGTTCAACACCGTCTGGGCGTTCACAGTTGAGTCTTTTTGCAAGGATTCTTGCGATGGTTGTTTTTCCGACACCTCTTGGCCCAATGAAGATATAAGCATGTCCAATTTTTTTCGATTTAAATGCGTTTTGTAAAGAACCAACAGCAAGGTCTTGGTAAATCACATCCCGAAAGAACTGTGGTCGGTATTTTCGAAAGAGTACTTGGTGGTTTTCGCTCATTTAGTTCTTTGTTTTACTTTTTGTAAGATTTGAATTTTGGATTTCCCTTTGAGTATGAAAATTCATGGCTTGGAAGCAATGAAATAATTTCTAAGTGAGGTGCAAATTTAGGGAGTTGTGGGTGAAAAAAGTGGCGGAGAGACCGGGATTCGAACCCGGGGTGCTTTTGGCACACATGCTTTCCAAGCATGCACAATAGACCACTCTGACATCTCTCCAGTGATTTCTACTGCCTTCCATAAAAAGAAACGGTCTTAGGAATTCTACCTTTTCTCTTTGAAAAAACTAAGAAATTCAAATTTTATGTGCGACTTTGGTATGAGAGTGCATTTCGGAAAATGGTTCAAGAGATAAATGGATTCTGTTGTGTAAGAGGAAATCCCTTCTCCTGGTTTTGCAGGAACAAAGTATACTACCTCTGGAAGTTTCACTCGTAAAATAGCACCGGCACAGAGTAAACATGGCTCCAGAGCAGTGATTAAGATATGGTCTGAAAGATAACGCCCATCGGTAAGAGAAAGTGCAGCTTCGATGGCTAAAATTTCGCTGTGTTTTGTTGGATTTAATGTTTGTTCGACGGAATTAAATGAGGAAGTTAAAAACTCCCCATCTTTTGTTAAAATTTCCGAATAAGAAGGGATTTCGTTTTTATGTTTGGAGATTTCTATTGTGTATCGTTTCAAAAACGATTCATAGATGTCCACGCGCGCCCAAGAGGATTTGAACCTCTAACCTTCTGATCCGTAGTCAGATACTCTATCCAGTTGAGCTATGGGCGCAATGAATGCTTGGAGCATTTTTACCCAGTCCGAAAGAACGGGTATCACTATGGTTTTTTGCAAGCGGATGGAGTAAATCAAAAATCCCGCAATTCCTAGATAAAGTAGTACGGAAATGAGATGTAAGGTAGTCGCGAGGTAAAGTCCCACAAATGGAAGGAGTGATAGGATTTGTGCGAGAACAATTCCTAATAAAAACAAACAAGTATTAACCGCAGAATACAAAGAAAGGGTCACAAATTCAGGAAATTGGCGTTTCCAAGTAAAAATGGGAACCCAGGAAAAATACAAAGGTAGAGCCGCAAAAATTTTTGCCGCCTCATCAGTCAGAAGGTAGGTCTTAATTTTCTGGATTTGTTCTTTGAATTGGGTGAATTTCATGGCGGTAACAACGGAGACGCAGGGATTCGAACCCTGGGTACGATTGCTCGTACGACGGTTTAGCAAACCGCTCCTTTCGGCCACTCAGGCACGTCTCCAGCGACTCGGAGAAGGTAGGATTCGAACCCACGGTGGGATTACCACGACGGTTTTCAAGACCGCTGCTTTAGACCACTCAGCCACTTCTCCAAGAGTACCTATCCGTTATGTTAAATGCGAGTGCAGTGTCAAATGAATATTCAATGAATGGTCTACAAGAATGGAAAAGTTGCAGATAAAATTAGAAAAGTGGGCGAATGGTGGTTACTGTCTAGCTCACTATGATGGGCATGCAGTGTTTGTGGAAGGTGGGATCCCAGGTGAAACTGTGGACATAACTCTTACCAAACAAGGCAATAAGGAATGGTTTGGTATTGTAGATTCAGTGATTGAATCCTCACCACTCAGGGTTCCTTCTGACTGCCCTGTGTATTTAGAATGTGGTGGGTGTAGTTACCGGCACATTTCCTACGAAGAGGAAGTGAAAGTGAAAACTTCCCTATTGGAATTTATGTTCCCGGAATGGATTGGAAAAGTAGAGGTGGCAACGGGACCAAGTGTTGGGTATCGCAATAATGTACAATGGCAAATGGAAGGTGGACAAATTGGTTTTTTTGCAAAAAACACCCACCGGATCATTCCTAATTCTTCCTCTATTTGTAAAAATGTCGATAAACGGTTGTTAATTGAAAAACCAAACGACTTTGGTATTCTTTCCAAACAAAAGCCAAAACAAACCCGATTGCCAAAAACGCAAAACAAAGCGAATTCCCTATCCTTACGTTTGTCCCAAAACGCAGTGGTGCAGTACGAAAAAGAAGAAACAAAGTTTGAATTTTTGAGTACAAAACTTACGGTACCTGCGAAAGGTTTTTTTCAAATCAACCAATTCTTAGTAGAAACTTGGATTCAGAAAATTAAGTCCTTGTTACCTAAGGATGCAAATGTTTTGGAACTGTTTTGTGGATGTGGAACCATTGGCATTACCTTACGCGATAGAATCAAATCGCTTTATGGAATCGAATCTCATGAAAAAAGCATTCAATATGCAAATCAAAATGCAAAAGCCAATGGAATCACAACCTATCAATATGCAGTTTTGGATTTGTACCAAAAACATATACCCAAAGATCTTAAAACCTATCCTACATGGATCGTGAATCCACCGAGGGCAGGTTTATCCAAAGGAATCATTGAAACAGTGGAAATGTTAAAACCAAAGGAAATTGTTTATTCCAGCTGTAATCCAAGTACTTTGCGAAGGGATGTAACTTCCCTGAAAGAGATTGGTTACGAAATGGACTATTTGAGTTTGTTTGATTTTTTTCCGAGGACGAATCATTATGAGGTGTTAGTGCGATTACGAAAACGGAAATGAACAACTCATTTTGTTCTCAATGAGTTGTTATCATTTGGTAGAAATGCAAAGGAAAATCTAAGTTTATTTTCCTTTGGTTGTAATCTTAAAAGGTAGGTATGCTGGACAAAATCCAATTGCTGAAGTCGCAATCATCACTAAACCAATTACGAACAATACAATTGCAGTGGTTCCTTCCACAACACCACCCAAATACAAACCGCCTAAAACAAGGCCTACTACAACACGAATGACTCTGTCATATAATCCCATATTTTGAAACATACTAAGTCTCCTTACATAATCTGACGATTTTTTGGCAAAATTTCTATCTATTTTTTTCTAACCACTCTATGATCAGTTTGGTGACTTCTTCTCTTTTTTCCCAATGGAGGAAATGACCAGCATGATCAAATCCGATCTTTCGAAATCCACGTGGAAAATCAGATTCATTTAATAGGTGTTCAAATAAATTTTTATGAAAACACCCATCATTCAATCCATAAAGCACTTGGGTGGGAACTGTAATATGTGTATCAAAAATTCCTATGATACTTTCTCTCCCTGATTCTGTGAATAAATCATTTAAGTTTCGGTAATACGCCAGAGCCGAGGAAAGGATCCCTGGATTTTGGAAATTCGATTTGATTTCGGCCAAATGGTCCTGGTTCGGCGTGAATCCAGGTGACCAGTCTTTCCATAAAAAATCAACCAAGGCAAATTGATTCGAACGAATGGTTAATTCTGCTAAATAGGGAATTTGAAATAGAGCAACATACCACGAATGGAATGTTTGTAACGGCGCCCAAAAAAAAGAATCTTGAAAGGTTTTGAGTAACGGGACTCCCAAACTTGTGATGGATCGAAAACGATTTGGATAGTACATTCCGGCAGCGTAGGCAATGATTGCTCCCCAATTGTGTCCCACAAGATGAACAGTATCCCATCTGCGATCATCCATCCATCCTAAAACATCATTCACTAAATCAACAACATGTAGTTTGTTCGCATGTGAAATAGTAGATGGTTCGTATCCTCGCATCACAGGTGCTATACAATGATAGCCTTTTTTAGCGATCGATTCCATGATGGGAGAAAATGTTTTATGGTTATCAGGAAAACCATGTAAAAATAAGACAGGGTCACCAGAACCTGTTTCTAATGTGGTAAATACAGTGGATGAATTTCTAATTTCCGAATGATGCATTGTTTACCAACTTTTCTTTAGATTCTGTTTTTCGGAAAAATTGTAACACAATCTCCCTCGTATCCAAGTCCTTACTTAGGTATCCATATTGTTTTTCATTTTGGTAATAAAATCCATTAGGCCAAATATGCCCTCCACCAGGAATTAAATAACCTTCCACAACATCGTCACCTGAACAATCGGACAGTTTCGAATATTCAATGTCTCGTTTCCAAAAACGATTCATATGACGTTTTTTTGTTTTGATTTCTTCTTTGCAGGGAAAGGCAGAACTCCAATACGAAAGTGAATCTACAAATGACAAAACTTCACCAGCCGGAATTCGTTCCGCTTTTGGACTCATATCTTTTGGTATGGATACAATTCCTCCTGTATAAGGAACAACATCATCAGAGGTACCCATGATAAAACCAATTGATTTGATTGGTGGTTTGGGACAAATTTCCGTTAGACCTTTGGATGTTACGGCAGCAACAGAATATCCCGAACGGAACAAATCATTTGCTTCACATAACAAACGTTGTGTCATAAATCCACCATTGGAAATACCTACTGCATGGATACGACTTGTATCCACAGGTATTTTTTTATCGAGGAAATAGACCATATCCCGAAAAAATTGAACATCTTTTGTGTTTCTTTTGTCAGTGAGAGAATGTGGAATTTTCCTTCCATCATTCCATCGATTCCCATATCCATCGGGATAAACGACAATAAATCCATATTCTTCCGCTTTTTCTGTCATGCGTGAAAGATAAATCATTCCCTCACCGCTTCCTCCGCCACCATGTAAAACAAAAACAACAGGTAAATTCGATTCATTTCTATTTTTAGGTATGTAATAACGGAAATTACGGATGATCCCATCAGAGACTATGGATTCCAAAGTATGGTCCTTTACTGGAACAATGGTTGGAAGAGATTTACAAAAAAAAGAAAATGGAATCGCTAACATAAATACATTTGAGTAAAGGAAGATACGTCTTACAAATCCCATCATATAAATTGGGACTCAAAGTATTGAATTGTTTCTGCGACTTTGGAATCTCCCTCGAGTGGATACTTCGGGTGGAATTCTTTATCGACGGTTGGATCGTAGGGACCAGATTTTCCTTCAAAACAAACAGCTACATCTGTCAAACAGACCAAACTATGCCAAACACCAGGTTGTAAATCGATCCCTCGTTTTGGCCCCTTTGAAGATAATTTGTGGGATTCTTTGATTTTTCCATCCTCTGAAAAAATTAAAAATCCAATTTCCCCTTCGAGTACAACAAAGGTTTCTGGTTTAGGGTCCGACAAATGTCTGTGAGGTGAAATATATGTATTCTTTGATAGAACATTGAGAAACCTTTGGTACACTTCCTTTTGTTCGTGGAAGTTATGATTTGTTCGTTTTCGTTCTGCGTTTTGTGCTTTTGAAATGAGATTTCCGATTAAGTCGGAATCAATGATTTGTATTTCCTGCAAGTTGGCCTTCCAATTCTCGTTCGATGAAGGCTAACATATCCGGAACACAAGCCGTACAAGTATCTGCCGCTCCCATCTCACGGGCAACTTCTAGTATAGGGCGATTTGTTTCTTTGACAACATTTAAGATGCTTTCAAAGAAAACTTCTGCACAGTGACACTTGATCATGGTTCTGAGAATCAGTCTCTTGCACAATTACAAACATGACAAGAATTTTTCCTGGTTTAAAGTTGAAATTTTTGCATTTAGAAAGGACCAAGACACGGGACATAATCTAGAATCGTATCAATTGAGAACATGAAATGCGGCCTTTGCAGTTACTGCAAAAAACTATCCCAATTGTTTTTTGTACAAAACCTCGAGAGTTTTTAATGCATTCGTCCAAGTAAACGATTTAGCATTTTCTTTCCCGAAGTTTCTCAATTCAGAAAGACGAGTTTTGTCTTTGAGAAGGGAAAGAAGTTGGTCGGAAAAGGAAATTGGTTCTTTAGGATCAAACGCTTCAAACCCTTTTCCTAACACTTCTGGTAACACCGTCGCATTGGAAGAAAAAACAGGAGTTCCCATTGCTTGTGCCTCCAATACAGGAAAACCAAACCCTTCAAAGAGTGAAGGATAGACAAACAAAGTTGCTCCTTGGTAAGCTAGTGGTAACTCGTCATATGCTAGATGAGAGAGAAAATAAATTCGATTTGGATTTTGTTTTTGGAATTCCAATAATTCTTTTGGAATTTCCTTACTTATCCCACCAACCACAAGTGGAAGTTTGAGGTGTTTCTCATTCCATAACGATTCCAATTGTGATAATAAGAATGGAAAATTTTTGTGAGATTTGCCGATCCCAACGGTAAAGAGATACTGTTTTGGTAATTTATGTTTTTTAAGAAACACGTCCAGTTGTGACTCTGATCGTTTTGAAAAATTTTTTAAATCAATCCCGTTATAAATAACAGTAATTCGATCCCTTCTATAACCAAAACTTTTCATTAGATCTTCTTTTGTATAATTAGAAACCGTGATTATCGTTTTGGCAAACCACTGAATGGAACGAAAAACAATTTGCAGATACAATCGTTTTACAAAAGAACTATGGGTTTCCTTAAAGTGATAAGGGATTAAGTCATGAATGGTAACGATACATTTACGAAGGTACTTGAGTGGAATATTAAAATGGGGTATGTCCAATACATCCATCTCCTCCATTTTGGGATGGCCTAAAAATTCCCTTGGTGAATAAATTTTTGTTTTGTATTCTATGATTTCTGCATGTTTTGGAACTTCATATTTTTTGAGAAGGATAGGATCTCCGAATAGATAAAGTTTGGCGTCCTTTTCACTTAAAGGCCAAAATTTTAATATATGTTGGATGCGAATTCCTATCCCAGAATTTTCGATCATCCTTGCATCGTAGCCAATTTTTTTTTGCATTTGTTTGATGATTATGTCCTTTCGAATCAAAAAAAGGAAATGTATCTTTTCCTAAGAAGCCAAGTCTAGTCAAATAAGTAGTGAATATTCTGCATTCAAATTTTGAAGGGCAGGTTCACATAGAACTTACTTTCAAAAAGGAATCGGATGGAAAACTTAATCGAAGAAATCCTGAAACAAATTGGTGAAGACCCAAATCGAGAGGGTCTTGTGAAAACGCCCAACCGAGTCAAAAAGGCGTATGACTTTTTAACCAGCGGATACAAAGCGGACATCAACCAATTGGTAAACGGGGCTATTTTTGAAGAGAGTACAACGGGAATGGTGCTTGTTCGTGATATCGAAATGTACTCTTTATGTGAACACCACTTACTTCCTTTTTATGGAAGAGCACATGTTGCATACATTCCAAATAAAAAAATAATTGGGATTAGTAAAATTCCAAGAATTGTCGACGTATTTGCCCGTAGGTTACAAGTTCAGGAACGACTTACCGACCAAATTGCACAAGCCATCCAAGAAACTTTGGACCCACTGGGAGTTGGTGTTGTCATCAAAGCAAAACATTTGTGTATGATGATGAGAGGTGTCGAAAAACAAAACTCGGAACTATTCACTTCTAGTTTGCTTGGTGTTTTTAAAACAGATCCTACCACTAGAAGCGAATTTTTAGATCTGATCCGAACCGGTTCCCACTAAGTTCATTTTTTAAATTCTTTTTTTACGATTCATGCTGGACTTTTTTCTAAAAAAGTTCAGTCTTTTTCCTCTAGAGGGACACTATGCCGAAAGAAAGAATCGTGGCACCATCCAAAGAATTTGCCAAATTTGCAAATGTTAGCTTAAAAGAATACAAAGCCAAATACAAAGAATCGATTGAAAAACCAGAAAAATTTTGGGCCGAACAAGCGAAACGCCTAACATGGTTTAAAAAATGGACAAAGGTTTTAAAACATGATTTTGCCAAAGCCAAAGCAGAATGGTTTGTCGGCGGAAAACTAAATGTTTCCTATAATTGTTTGGACCGTCACCTGGATTCACCTCTCAAAAACAAAGCTGCACTGATTTGGGAAGGAGACAATCCAGACGAATCAAAAGTTCTCACTTACCATGATCTACACCGTGAGGTGAATCACTTTGCTAATGTTTTAAAAAAGTTCAAAGTGAAAAAAGGGGATCGTGTCCTCATTTACCTTCCTATGATCCCTGAACTTGCAATTACTACGCTTGCTTGCACTCGCATTGGGGCAGTGCATTCTGTTGTGTTTGGAGGATTTTCACCAGAAGCCCTACTTGGTCGTATTGAGGATTGTAAACCAACACTCGTCATTACTGCTGATGGTGGATACCGCGGTGGCAAACCCATTGAACTGAAAAAAAACGTAGATGTTGCCTTATCAGAAACCAAGTTCCAAGTGAATGATGTCATCGTTGTCAAACGAACTGGAGACGAAGGTAATCTGAATTGGAAAGAAGGCCGTGACCATTGGTACCATTACCTCATGAAAGACCCAGAGGTGAAAAAGGAATGTCCCGCTGTTCCTATGGATTCTGAAGATCCACTTTTTATATTGTACACCTCCGGTTCCACAGGGAAACCAAAAGGTGTCTTACATACGACAGCTGGTTATTTGTTAGGTGCAAATCTTACGTTTGCAACCATCTTTGATTATAAAGACACTGACACCTACTGGTGTACGGCAGATATAGGATGGATCACAGGCCACAGTTATATTTTATATGGACCTCTTTCCAATGGAGCCACGTCTCTGATGTTTGAAGGGGTTCCCAGTTACCCAGATATGGGTAGATTTTGGGATGTGATTGATAAATACAAAGTTACAGTATTTTATACGGCACCAACTGCCATCCGTGCACTCATGCGAGAAGGACTTGAACCAATCAAAAAACGTTCACTCGCATCACTACGGTTACTCGGATCAGTGGGAGAACCAATCAATCCAGAAGCTTGGGAATGGTATTATGCCAATATTGGGAAATCAAAATGCCCAATTGTTGATACTTGGTGGCAAACAGAAACGGGTTCCATTATGATCTCAGGAATCCCGGGAGCAATCCCACAAAAACCTGGTTCGGCCAGTTGGCCTTTTTACGGAATCCAACCAGTCCTTGTGGACAATGAGGGTGTGGAGATCAAAGGCAAGGGAGAAATCTCAGGTAATCTCTGCATCGCAAAACCTTGGCCATCCATGATGCGCGAGGTGTATGGAGATCCGAAACGATTCTTTGATACTTATTTTTCCCAATTCAAAGGGTATTATTTTACGGGAGATGGAGCAAACCGAGACAAAGAAGGTTACTTTCGTATCACGGGAAGAGTCGACGATGTGCTCAATGTTTCAGGTCACCGCATTGGTTCAGCAGAAGTAGAAAGTGCCCTTGTCGAACACAAATCCGTGGCAGAAGCTGCGGTAGTTGGTTTTCCCCACGATATCAAAGGCCAAGGGATTTATGCCTATGTCACTGTGAAACAAGGGGTTGTAACAAACGACCTATTGAAAAAAGAACTCATTGCCATGGTGGAAAAAATGATTGGGAAAATTGCAAGACCCGACGTGATCCACTGGGCACCAGGACTTCCCAAAACTCGTTCCGGGAAAATCATGCGTAGGATCTTACGAAAAATTGCCAACAATGAATTTGATACATTAGGTGATATTAGTACCCTTGCGGATCCATCTGTAGTACAATCCTTAATTGATGATAAAAAGAAATATCATAGTTAAAAAGATCGTTTCGTAAGCGTTCACTCCTTCCAAAAACGAATTTGGTTGTTTTGGTTTTGGGAGGAGCTCTTTTGATGGCGATTTTAGAATCAAATGCATAGTTCCAATATTCAAACGTAAATTCTGTGTTAGGTATCTCTGAGTCGGTAACCAGAGATTGAAGATTCTAGTTCCTTGTTTTGGTATTTTAAAAACTATAATTAGATTCCTCTATAAATCTTGTGGTAGAGCGGCAAACGGGCCCATCACACGAAGGAATTCCGATTCTTCAAATTCCAAATCACGTTCCTTTAGTTTCCTACGGTATTCATTTGCCTTGGTTTCATCTCGCGAAGAAAACCAATGGATCGCAAAAAGCAAATATTCTCTATTTTTTCGATAGGTCGAAACATGGTTTTCAAGATCAGATCCAGTGAGCTGTTTTTGGTTTTGGAAATCTTTGACTAAGGAATCAATTGCTAAGGTGTCACGGTCTTTTCCAAGATTCGCATAACTTTGGCGGATGAGAAATAAAATTTCCTTGGCATCTGAATTTGGATCATATTTGAGAAGGTTGTAAAATCCTCGCCGAAATAAAGTTAAGGACTCCAAATACCTTTGTTTTTCTTGTAGGTAAACTCCATAACGTGTGAAGTATCTTGTTTCATTTAGAAAAATTGTAGAAGTCCAAATGTAGGCTTGTTCAAGTGAGTCTGAATTTCGACCACGCCTTGCTAAGATCAAAGTTTCATACATTCCTTCTTCTCGTGGAAAGTAAACAAGGTATCGTAAACTTAAATCATCAGCTACTTTCCATTTTCTATTTTTGATGTTTTTGAGAAGGCTAGTTTGTAGGGCATCTTTTTCTGAGACAAACGTATTGTCATTTTCCAAAGTTTGGATGTACTTTTCGTAATCAGCTTCTAACCCCAATTGGCGAGAAAGGATAGCGGCTAAGTACAATCTGTACTTCGCATTTGGTTTTTGTTCTAAATACAATTTTGTATAAAAAAGTGCTTCTCTCGGTTTTTTCTCTTTTTCATAAAAATCGGCAATGTACAATACCAAATCCAATTGGTCTTTTTTTCGTTTGATGGATTCTTCGTAAGCATGGATTCCATCAAAAATCTGGCCTAATTTCATATGGGCCTGGGCAGATAGATTGTAATACCTGTAGTCGGGGTCTGGGTTTAGTTCTTTTGCTTTGATGAGAAAATCAAAGGCTTTGGCAGGAGTTTCTTGGACAATTTTGTCCTCTGCCATCCGCAGTAGGTCCTCGTAACCATAAAACGCTTTTACGGGATTTAAGGGCTTTGGTTCAGCTAAAATTGAAGGTAAGACAAGAAATAGACTTGTTACCAGAACACTAAATTGCCATATTCTCCTAGACCGAAGTATCATCTATGGATTCTCATCGGTCATCTTCTAAAATATCTTAGAAATACAAATAAACAATCTCAAAGAGGATCTCATGAATGTAGAGTTAATCATTATCGTCATGGCACTGGTCTCCATAGCCACGGCGATTTTCTACGCCGCACGTGTAATACGTATCCAAGTGGGTGTAGAGGGTGGCAACGACAAAGAAACCGCCAAATTAAAAGAAATCTCCGCCGCGATCGCAGAAGGGGCTATGGCCTTCCTTCTCAGAGAATACCGTGTCATTCTGCTTTTTATCAGCTTCATGACGGTTCTCATTTATCTTTTATTAGATAATCCCAACACAGAATTCAATGAAGGAATTTATACTTCGATCGCTTTTGTTTCGGGAGCCCTCATTTCTTGCCTTTCTGGATTTATCGGGATGAAAATTGCGACTGCCGGAAACGTAAGAACTGCCCAAGCAGCAAAAACATCTCTCTCCAAAGCGTTCCGAGTTGCATTTGACTCTGGAGCCGTTATGGGTTTTGGGCTTATTGGTCTTGCTGTTCTTGGCATGATAGGTTTATTCCTCCTTTTTACAGGTTCCAATCCAGCTGTTGCTAAACACATCCTCATGGAATCTCTTGCTGGTTTTGGTCTTGGTGGATCATCAGTGGCACTTTTTGGTCGTGTGGGTGGTGGTATTTACACAAAAGCCGCAGACGTTGGTGCTGACTTAGTTGGAAAAGTGGAAAAAGGAATCCCTGAAGATGACCCTCGTAACCCTGCAACGATTGCTGATAACGTTGGAGATAACGTAGGTGACATTGCTGGTATGGGTGCTGACCTTTTTGGATCTGCTGCGGAAGCTACTTGTGCTGCTCTTGTGATTGGTGCAACGGCTTCAGCTCTTGCAGACAATAACTCTGCTCTTCTTTATCCTCTTTTAATTTCTGCGATTGGAATTCCTGCATCCCTCATCACAACGTTCTTTGCGCGAGTGAAAGAAGGTGGAAACGTAGAAAAAGCTCTCAAACTCCAACTTTGGATTTCAACATTCATCGTAGCAGGTGCGCTTTATTTCGCAACAGACATGTTCATGATTGATAGTTTCCAAATCGGAGACAAAACCATCACTAAATGGAATGTGTACACTTCAGTCGCATTAGGTTTGTTTGCTGGTATGTTCATCGGTTGGATCACTGAGATTTATACGTCTCATTCTTACAAACCTGTGCGTGAAGTTGCTGACGCTTGTGATACTGGTGCTGCTACCAACATCATTTATGGATTAGCACTTGGTTACAAATCCACTGTAGTCCCTGTGATTTTACTTGTGATCGTAATTGTGGTTTCCAATATCCTTGCTGGGATGTATGGAATTGCGATTTCAGCAATTGGTATGATCTCTACAATTGCCATTGGACTTACCATTGATGCTTACGGCCCTGTTTCTGATAACGCGGGCGGAATTGCTGAAATGGCAGAACTTGGAAAAGATGTTCGTGATCGAACTGACAACCTTGATGCGGCTGGAAACACTACGGCAGCTGTAGGAAAAGGTTTTGCGATTGGTTCTGCAGCTCTGACTTCACTTGCCTTATTTGCAGCGTTTATCACAAGAACTCAAAACGCTTCCAAGGAAATGGGAGAAGGTGCGATTGATTTAACTTCGATCGAACTGCTTGATCCATTGGTATTTGGTGGTCTTCTCTTTGGAGCGATGCTTCCGTTTATCTTCTCTGCCATGACAATGAAATCAGTTGGAAAAGCAGCTCTTGATATGGTAAAAGAAGTTCGTCGCCAATTCAAAGAAATCCCTGGCCTTATGGAAGGAAAAGCAAAACCAGAGTATGCAAAATGTGTGGATATCTCCACTTCTGCTGCTCTACGTGAAATGATCCCTCCAGGACTTCTTGTACTCCTTAGCCCAATTGTTGTGGGTTATTTGTTTGGTGTGAAGTCCCTTGCAGGTTTACTTGCAGGAGCTCTTGTTTCTGGTGTGGTTCTTGCGATCTCTTCAGCTAACTCAGGTGGAGCATGGGACAACGCGAAAAAATACATTGAAAAAACTGCTGGTGGAAAAGGTTCTGAAAAACACAAAGCTGCAGTTGTAGGTGATACAGTAGGTGATCCGTTTAAAGATACATCTGGACCTGCAATCAACATCCTCATTAAACTGATGGCAATCACCTCACTCGTGTTTGCTGAGTTTTTTGTGACAAAAGGTGGGATCATTTTAAATTTCTTTAAATAAGAGGTGAAATGATTTCAGAACATTGGTACTTTCGATTTGAAAGTACCAATACGATCAAAGGAATTCTATCTTTCTAAATTAGAGGAACAGATTTCTAGATCATCCAATCTCCGAAAGAGTGATTGGATTTTTGGAAAAGCCGGCGTACAATCGTCGGCTTTTTTATTTCATAAGGTTGTAAAACTAAAACTAGTATTGGTTCCTAAGGTGAGTCCAAAGGTGGATTGGATGTTTTGGTTTAAGGTGATTGTGTAAGTAATCCCTGAAGTAAGTGCACTTGATGGCGTGAGAGTGATCGTACGGTTCGATGATCCACCGGTCAGGCTTGGACAAGAGGGAGAGCAGGAAATATTCGTATTGAGAGAGGTGGAATCAATTGCTTGGGTCATGATGATGGTGATCGTAGGAGTCAAACTGACACCTGTGGCTCCATTGACTGGTGTTGTGGACTCAATGGTAAAGGTAGCAGAAGTTTGCGTGACAAGGGGTAAAACAAGAATACCTAGTAAGGAAGGAGATGGTTCCGGCAAACAATGTACGGAAGAAAAAACAAATAGAAATAACAATCTGATTCTTTTCCACATGACCATTGGCTCTATCCTTAGTTTCGACTAATTTCCTCTCGTTACCGTACATAGTTTTGCGTAAATCCCGAAGAAATTATAGGTTTCTAATTCAATTGACGTAATTTCTTTGATGTTTCCTTGCCTTTGTGCCATTTCGATCGATGCGTCCCCATAGGCGACGAGTCCTAAATAAGATTTCGAACAAGCGAAGCCTTCCTTGGAAGAGGAGATTCCTGTTTCCAACATGGAAATTCTTTGGTTTTCGTACAACAATCCTTGGGTACCAAATCCTGAACTCGCACATTGTTGGAAAAAAAAGGGCAGAATAAAAAGGAAAACGCGAACGCTTCGTTTGGAAACGGAATTTGTTAATAATCGTTTGTATATAACTCGGTAGGGAATTATGAAATTATTTTTGCAATTCTTGGTCCAATAGGTTTGAAAGTTGGTTTTGTAAAAGGATGATATCATCATAAAGTTTTTCGATTTGTTCTTCTTTTTTTCGAATTTTTGAGGACAAAGCTTCTAGTGATTTATTGGGATTTGTGTTCTTTTTGGAATGAAACTCTTTTAGTTTAGATTCAATTTCTTCGTAAATCAAACCACTCTTTAATTTCTTCGAAAACTCTTTCAGTGAATCAATGTTTTGTTTCATATTCCTGTTACCCGCAAACAAAGTTCTTGGAAAAAGAAATACTGATTTTTATAAATATGATCTACACTATGAATTTCTTTTAGCTGGGATTTTTTTGTTACCCATTCATAACTAGCATTCCCTACACTCACAAGACCAAAATAATTGGTGGTACAGGACTCTACGTAGGTATCCCCGGGAACTGGAATTTTTCCAGGGGTATACCATCCAGATTGTCCTTTGTTTTGCAAAACGGTGAAAGATGGATTTCCAATTTGGATACTAAGACAGTTTCCTAAAAAAAAAATCCATCCAACACTTAGGAATTTCTTCATACAAAATTAGTTAGTGTCAAAAAAGTAAAAATAGGAAAATCGAATCCCTCGGTCCATTGCATTATCTGCTTTTGGTAGCATACCAAACATAAAGCTGAAACTAAAAGTTCCCAGACTTTCTGTATTCATGGAGATACCTGGGAAAAAATTAAAGTAACGCAGATTTTTATCGGCAGTTTTATCAATCGGTTCTCGGTATTCTAATTCGGTGAAGATGCGAACTGAGTCTGCAATGCCGAAAGATGGTGCGATACCAACTTGGTAATACCGTTTGAATTCATCTAATTTTGATTCACGTCCTTGTTTGTTAGTTTCTGTTTGGAAACGAAGTTCGGTCATGATTTGGAAAATGCCATATTTATAACCAAGTCCGAAATTGGGGCGGATCAAATAATACTCAGGATTTTCATGTTCCCTGAATACGGAATTTCGTTTTTTATCGTAGATACGGAGACCACCACCAATTAAAAATTGGGAATTTCCAGCATCAAAAATCTTACCATATTTGAGACCAACATTGTATCTATCCCAAGTAACTTCCTTGGCCGTATCCGTTTGTGAATATTCTGTCCTTCCCAATGAGGAAATCACAGAGAAAGATTCACTAAACTTATATTCCCCTTCGACACCAACGTTTTTGCTAATCTCTTTTACTTGGTTGTAATCTTTGTCCCAGTAACTTATGTTTCCTCTCACTTTCGAATACACTGCAACAGGTTCAATTTGAAGAGGGTGCGCAAATCCTTTGTTATTAAACTGCGAGAATACACTCGAAACAAAACTGAAAAATAAAATTAGAAATAAATATACATGTTTCATGGTTATAGTCCTATATTTGTGAATGGGTAAATCAATCTCGCCAATTTATCTGCTAGAAGTGTATACCCTAAATTATTGGCATGAATACAATCTAACATCAATTCAGCTCTTGAAGCAGGTTTTCCACCCAATGTATTTCTTAAATCAACATAAATCAGTGAAGGTTCCTCTCTTGTGATATCAACAAGTAAGTTGTTAAAAGCATCAAGTTGAGTGGAAGTAAATACACCTGCATCAGGAACAATCAGTCCAATTCGATCGAATTTAGATTTACAACCTTCATCTGAACTTCCAATCACTGGCGACATATATGGATTTGGATAATCATACCCATGAATGATCCACTTGATTGGTGGACCACCAAAACGAGAGATTTTATATGCATTACCGGTGATGATGAGTTGTTTTAAATTTGCTTTGATGGTAGCAAATCTTTGAGCTTGGACAGCGCTGATATTTCCAATGTATTCATTTAGATTCGCCTGGATATCATTTCCACCTAATGAAAGTAAAACAACTTTCATATCAGCGCCGCCTTGGTCGATCACTTGGAACTGGAGTCCTTGGCTAACAACTTGTTGTAGAGTTTTTCCACCCAAAGTTGCTCCCGCAAATTTATAATTGTATCGATTTTCTAATTGAGGTCTTAGGGTTTCGACAAATGGAAAACCTAATAAAAGGTCGGTCCAACTATCACCAATGATTCCCGTTTTTGCTGGTGTTTCTCCATTACAAATTGCAAGGGTAGTACATAGTAAATTTGTTTCAAAATCATTTACTGGATCCTTTTTTTTGTCACAATGTATGAGGAATACTGTGACCCCAATTAAAAATATGAATCTAAGTTTTTTCATAATTATTTTTCTTCCTTCCAGATATGGTCCATGATATAAGCGCAAGAGAGGTCGCCGGTCAGATTTACTGAAGTTCTACACATATCCAAAAAGCGGTCAACACCAAAAAGAATTGTAATACCTTCTATGGGTATATGGAAGGTATAAAGGATGGAGGAAAGAATTACGAGACCTACTCCAGGTGTGGCTGCTGTTCCAATGGAAGCTGCTGTTACTGTTCCAACTAACAAAAACAAATCAATTGAACTTAATTCAATTTGGTACACCTGGCTTAAAAATACAGTGGCAACTGCTTGGTATAGGGCTGTTCCATCCATATTGATAGTGGCTCCCAAGGGTAAAACAAAATCAGCTACTGTTTCTTTTAGTTTTAACTTCTCTTTTGCGACTTTGAGTGAATAAGGCAAAACAGAACTCGAACTGGATGTGGAAAAACCCAAAATTGGGATCTCACGAATTAAGTAAAAAAAATAGATTGGGTTTTGTTTTGTAAAAACGAACACTATCAATCCATAAAATAACAAAATCAAAAATAGTCCAACTAACACAGTCAAAATGTATGTAATCAAGCCCATAACTAATGTAAAACCAATTTGAACCATGGCATAACTCATCAGGCCCATTACAGCGAGTGGGGCAAGTTTCATTGCCAAAGAAACCACCCAGAGGCAAAAACTTTCCAAGGAATGACAAAATGCTTTGAGGGCTGTTCCAGATTCTTTGGATGTTAGAAAAAAAATTCCTAACATCATTCCCAGAAATACGATCGATAACATTTGTTGTTTCGACCAAACATTAATTATGTTTTTCGGGATGATATTTGTTATGATTTCAGGAATCGATTCTTCCTTATCCTTAGATACATTGACCGAGATGGAATCTGTCGTTGATGGATATTGAATTTTGTTTTGGATTTGGTTCCCAGGTTTGGAAACCAAAGTAAGCGAAACACCAATGCTTACAGAAATAATGGTTGTGAAGATAAAATAAATTAATGTTTTACTGCCCAAATTCCAAAGGTCTTTCAGATTTTTTAGACTGGAAACTCCTAGTGCAATGGAAACAATCACAAGTGGAATCATGATCATTTGTAATAGGTTTAAAAATATATCACCTGGAAGTTTAAGCCATGGTAAATAGGGATTTATCGATTCTTTAGAAACGATTCCGGATTCAGGATTTAAACTAATTCCTAAAGATAAACCTAACACTAAAGAGATGAGAATTTGTTTCCAAAAGGCAATTTTGGGAAGTGACATTCCCAAATTTTTTCCTTTTGAAATTCTATGTAAATGAATTTAAATGCAGATATACGTTTGGAAAAGTTGGATCCTGTGGAAAATTTTCGCTCCATTTTTAATTTTGCGCATTTCTACAGTGTATTCATCCTTTGCCCTCTGGATTTCCTTCATTGTTTTATGAAGCACTGCTTTTTTTTCAGGTCGGTTGTCCCATTTGTAAGCAGCTTCTTGGCGCATTAATTTTTCTTCCAATTGTCGAATTGTTTTTTGGTGAGAGAGTTCTACTTTGTATTCTTCTTTTTGGAAAATGGAGAGTGTTTCTTTACGTAAGATTTCTTTTTTGTTCTCTGCTTCTGATTCTACGATGGGATAACATTGAATAAATGCTTCTTCGAGTTTGGAAAGGGCGATTTCCTTTTCAGGTACGTATGTTTTACCCTCCATCCATTCCTTGGGTTTGTCAGTGAATACAACAGATCTCTTTTTTTTCAAATCGTATTCAATGAAAAATAAATCCTTTCGTTTGAGCGAAAAATCAAACTCAACTTGGAAGACAAAAAGGATTTTTTGACTCAGATCTTTGGAGTATAAGTATTTTTTCTTACGACCAACATCACTTTGAGTTAAAAGTTCTGTTACCTTCTCCACAAATGGATGACCAAATGCCATAAATTCCAAAGAATCATTGGTAAGTGCTAAATCAGAATCAAAAGTTGCTTTTTTAACTTTTCCTTCTAAATTTTTATACTCATAAGCTCCTTTGCTAACGGCCGTTAAGGAACCAGGGAGTTGGTTTTGAAAAAATTTAGATCCTTCGGAAACCACTTCTTCTAGGTGACTGTTATTCCATTCTCTTTCTTCAAGAGTGTGATCATAATAATCTTTTAAATTAAAATCCAATACCTTCGGTGTAACAAGGGCATTCAGTTTTTCAAAACCTTTTTGAGCAACCTGGATACGAAGGTCAAATTCGGTTTCTAATTCTTCTTTAGTTTTTGTACCTGTGATAAATTTCATCAAACTAGAGTTAAAATCTAATTCTTCTTCGATTGTACCGAGTAAATCATCGGAAGCACCAATGGATTCTTCAAACAAACGGATTTTATTGGTTAATACTTCTAAAATTCGTTCGGCTACAGTGTCTTTGGATGCGAAGTTAAAGATATACACATTGTCTTTTTGGCCAAAACGATGGATCCTACCGATCCTTTGTTCAATTTTTAAGGGACTCCAAGGAAGATCGTAATTAAACAGTATGTTAGCAAATTGTAAATTTCGTCCCTCTCCACCTGCTTCTGTACAGATTAAGATTTCGTAGTCTTCTTTGAATTTTTGGATGGCGACTTCTTTTTCATCCATACTCAAAGATCCATGGAAAGGAGAAACTTTAAAGTCTGGTTCTAAGACCGATTGTAAATGGTCTTGTGTGGTTCGAAATTGAGTGAAGATGATGAACTTTTTATGACCTTCTTTTTTCAATCGATAGAGAGTTTCTCTGAGTTTCTGTGTTTTTTTATCTTCTTTGATTTGTTTTCCTAAATGGATCAATCGATTGAGCGTGAATAATTCACGTTTAATCCTTTGGAAACTAGACATCTCTTCGTCTTCCAGTTCTGTGATAAAATCTTCCACACCTTCTGTTTCATCTAAATCCCAATCATCAAGGTTTGTTTCATGTTCCTTCATGTAATGGAATTTGGATTCCAACATAAACTTTCTTTTTTGGAGAGCGGAGAGTAAGGCAATGACAGATGAATCGAGTAATTTTTGGAAAACCACCATTACAAATCCAATAGCACGGTTTTTAGTTCCCATCGCCATATTGTATTCACGTTTTACATACTCAGTGGTTTCATCATAAAACGCCCGTTCAATGGGAGATAAATCGATTCGAACCGTTTTGGCAAATCGTTTGGTAAATCCACCCACTTCCACTTTCCGACGGCGGAGTAATACTTTGGAGATTTTTTCCTTAAGATCCCCTTTTTGGCCAACAACATAATCGTTGATAAACGTGTGATAAGGACCCAAAATATTTGGATCAACAAGATGTAATAGGTAAAATAACTCTTCTAATTTTCCACGAAATGGTGTGGCAGTGAGAAGGAGTAAACATTCTGTTTTACGTGCAATTTTTTCAGCAAATAGATAACCACGTGTGATTTTAGAATAATCACGTCGGAGCCTATGTGCTTCATCGAAAACAACAATGTCCCATTTAGTAGCCAAAATTTCTTCTGCATACCTTGGGTTTTTGATAAAGTCGATGGAAGTAATGATTTTATTAAAATTTTTCCAATGATCAGGTCCGTTTGTTACAAAATTACGGCGACGAACAATCGCAAATTCTTCGTTGAATTTGTTTTTCATTTCTTGTTGCCATTGGACAAGTAGAGGTGATGGAGCTACAACTAACACACGCTTCAATCCTCGTCGAAACATCAATTCTTTGACGGCAAGGCCGGCTTCGATGGTTTTCCCAAGGCCCACTTCATCAGCTAAAATGAAACGAGGTTTTAAACTATTGGCGACGATAAAAGTGGATTCGATTTGGTGAGGGAGTAATCGAGTTCTAGAATTCGAAAGTGATGAAAGTTTATTAAAATTATAAGTAAGTTTGAGTTGGCTTGCGGTAAGAGCAAGGTCCATCGCTTTGGGAAATTCTTCCCAAACTCGAAGTGATTCCGGGTATTGGTTTAAAAAATGTAAATTACGATTGGATTTATTGACAGTTCTAAATAATTCTTTCGATTCGAAGAATAATTCTACTGAGGTGGCAGTTTCTTTTGTAACTTTTGCGAGACCTAACTCTGGTTCGTCGATTAAAAACCCATACTCTTTCGATTGTTTTGGTTCAACCGTTGTTTCAAAATCTAAACTTAATTGAGTAGGGATGTCCATCAAACTCCTTTCTGATTTCCCCAAAGTACTTTATGAATCTGAAGCGACAAACGACACTTAGGTGGGTTGTCTATTTTTATCCATTCAACTAGTTCTTTGGCATCCACTTCACCGTGGACTGGCGAATACAATATATTTGTCTGTATTTTTTGTTCGCGAATGACTTCGATACTTCTCTCAAAGTCGATTCTATCTCGCACAACGAACTTAATTTCGTCAAGTGAATTATGTCTCTTTTCTAAGATCCTGAAATTTTCTGAATCCATACGATTTTCCATCCCGGAACCAGGTAATTTATAATCCATGGTGAATATAAAAAATGGATCGAGGGTGATTTTTTCACTACCATTGGTTTCCACACGTGAAGCTGGATAAGGTTTTCCATTTTGTTTACGGTAGGTATAAATATGTTCTGCAATGGAAATTGATAAGTCCCGGTTTTGGCCTTCTAAAGGTTCACCACCGGTAAGCAAAATTTGGAATCCATGTTCTTTGTCGAATTGTTCGATTTCTTCGATGATGGAAACGAATGGTTTAGATTCTCCTTGGTTAGGGCCAAGTGCATAGGGAGTGTCACACCACAATGCCCTTGATTCTGTTTTACCACAACGTAAACTACACCCTGCAAACCTTACAAAAACAGTAGGGATTCCTTGGGAGATTCCTTCCCCTGAAATGGATGAATAAATTTCATGAATTTTTCCGTACATGGTCGTTTCCCTTCCTGTCAGTTTCTTTGAAATTGTTCTTGCGAAAACATTAATTCGGAATTTGCTTTTGAGGTTATGTTTTTAGAAGCAAAATTGGAATACCCAATCATCCTAGAGAGAGAAATCCAAGAAAACCATCTCTTGTTACGATTTCGAACTCCTGCCAATCCCAAGGTAGAAGATCGAAAACCTCTCGTGATTGGGCTTGCCATTGATAAAAGTTGGTCAATGAAAGGAGAAAAAATGGAAGCAGTGATTGATGCTTCTTGTGCTCTTGTCAATTGGTTAACGAGACATGATGCTGTTTCCATAGTAGTTTACTCTTCTGATGTTCAACTGATCCAACCAGTCACTCACCTAACAGAAAAAGTTTCTGTCACTGATAAAATTCGAAACATTCAGGTGGCAACATCTACCAATTTAAGTGGTGGATGGTTATCTGCACTTAAGAGTCTTACTCAAACCAAAATTCCCAATGCATACAAACGTGTATTACTATTAACCGATGGAAATCCTACATCAGGACTAAAAGAAAAGGAAGCTCTTGTAGGTATTGCTAGTGATCATTTAGCAATGGGAATCTCTACCACAACGATTGGTGTGGGGAATGATTTTAACGAAGAAATGTTGGTGGAAATAGCAAAGGCAGGTGGGGGTAATTTTCATTACATCGACAATCCAGAAAATGCATCCGATATCTTTTTTGAAGAATTTGGTGACATTGGAGCTTTGTATGCACAAGCAATTGATGTAGAACTCCAACTAGCACCAGGTGTTCGTTTGAAACAGATATTGTCAGAAACAACCCACCAAGTGTTCGAAGAATTTGATGAATTTATTGGAGATGCCAAAACCATTTCTCGTCAAAAAATCAATCTACAGTTAGGAGATTTGAGAGCTGATGACCTTCGGAATTTGGTATTACGATTAGAGATTGATGATCGTGTTCATAAAACAGAAACTCCCTTTTGCGAGGTGAATGTTTCCTATTACAATTTATTGAAACAAAATCATTTAGAGAACGTAAAAGAGTCCTATTCGTTTGAAAGAGGAAAAACCAGAGGAAAACAAGACCCAGATGTGCTTGTTGAAATTTTAATTGCCAATGCAACTTTGGGTATCAAAGAAATCACAGAGTTTGTGAAACGAGAACAAATAGAAGACGCCAAAACGATGTTATTTGGCTTAATCCAAGATATCAGAAATAATCTCCATTTTGCACCGAATGCATTAGGTTCATTACTCAATAGATTATTAGTATTGGAATCCAAAATGGCAACCAAGTCTGATGATTTACATAAACATTTATTCATGAATTCACAATTTTTATCAAAAGGAACTGATAAAATTGATTTAAAAGATGTAGTGGTCCATGACCAAATTTTTGAATACCAGACAGTCGGTGATATTGATTTGTATAAATGCCCTGAGATCAAACAACTGATGGAACAAAAAATTGCAGAAGGTTTCCGTTATATGATCATTGATTTTTCCAGAACGTCTCACATTGATTCTTCCGCAATCGGTATGGTAATTCAAATTGTGGGATGGTTACGGAGGAGAGGTGGAGAACTTGTTGTCACAAACATTCGTGACTCAGTGAAAAAAATCTTTGAGATTACGAGGTTGTACAATCACATCCGAGTCGCAGAAAATTTGCCCTCTGCAAAAGAAATTTTACAGAGGATCGTTTATGCGAATGAAGGGGATCAAATCATTTGAATTGGTTAGGCTAACCAGCGTTCGGCTTCCTCAATTGCTTCTTTTAATTCACTGACAAGAGTTGGTGCAATGGCAATCCCTTTCTGGGTTGGTTTTAATTCTCCATTGGGATCTGTATACCAAACTCGAATGTTAAAAAAAGTTTGTCCTTTGTATTCGGAAATCTCCACTCGGATGACTTCCCCTCTTCCCTTGTCAATGTCTCGGATGATTCCTGTTTTTGCCATGTTAGTACGTCTCTACAAATAATTGTTCTTTTTCTTCTAGGTCTTTTTTGAATGCTTCGTAAGTGATCTCAGTTCCGCATGCAGACATGATTTCCTGAATCACTCCCTTCTCCATTCCCTTAGGACCGCCACAAATATAAAACTTACCGTTTCCATTCACAGCATTTTTAATGGCTTCGGCATTTTCTTTTGCACGGTGGGTGATGTACATCTTTCCACCATCAAAACTGTTTTTTTCTTCGCGGCTGATTGCGGTAACAAAATGAAACCTAGAGTGTTCTTTTGCTTTTTCTTCAAAATAATCACGAAGGACAATTTCATCTGAATACGGTGCTCCGTAAATGAGCCAAAGTTGGCCTTGGAATTGGATTAGTTTTTGGACGAGTAACTCTTCCACCATTCCAAAAAAAGGACTGATCCCTGTTCCGGTCGCAAAAAAGAAAATATCACCTTTAAAATCCGTCTGTGGTAAAAGGAATTTTTTCCCTGCAGGACCAGTCATCGTCACCACATCTCCAGGTTTTAAGTCGCAGATGTAATTGGAACAAACCCCCTTATGGAGAAGGTTTCCGTTTTCATCATACACATTGTCACGTTTGACGATGAATTCGATATTGTCTTTGGTTTGGCCAAAACTATAGGATGGAGACGCAATGGAATAAAGCCGCACCGTATAACTGGCATCAGCTAGGCCTTTTGCTTGTTTTTCTGGGTCTTGGCCTGGAGGAATGATCCCAGCACTTTGCCCAATCATATACGGGTAAACAGAATGGTCGATGGCAACTGTGATGCGGTGGACCGCGGCCTCACCTTCTTTGGATTGGCGTTTTCCTTTGCCGAGTTCGGGAGTCAAACGGGTGTTTGCTAAGACTTGGGCTTGGATGGGATTGGATTTTTTGAATAAATTAATCTGAGGGGTAAGCAAAGTCGTCCTCGTAACAGGTGGTTTTACGTCAAGTTTGGCAAGGTTGGGGTTCGGGAAAAGGAGAACTTGGATCTTTCATTTTTCGTCCGAAGAATTATGTCTCTTCCTTGACTCAAAATTTGGATTTTTTAAACTTTAGTCATTCCGGCTCTCCCGCCGATCCTTAAACCAAAGGGAAATCATTTGCATGAGATCGACAGAAGTACAAGAAAAGAAGTCCTATCCATTTCCTAGCTCCGTCCTTCACCAAAAATTGGAGAATTTTACGAATACAATGCTCCAATCTCTGCAAACTGAAACCAAAACTGAAACCACATGGGCTGTGATTTCTATGACAGGTGAGGTTTTAGCCCGTGGTTCCGAGCACCCTCACATCGACCATAGTTCCGAGTCCCTTTTTACATTTTGAACTAGGAGTTGTTTATGCATACATTTCGGGGCAGGACATTTCTTTTTCTCCATATAACATTTATTAGTTTAGTTTTACTTTTTACCAATCAACCCATGCAAGCAGAGCCTTATGGAATGGCAGGTTGTGGACTTGGTTCCATGGTCCCTGTTTGGAAAAATGACATTGGGCAAGTTCTAGCTGCGACAACGAATGTCAGTTTTTCATCACAAACGTTTGGAATTACTTCAGGTACATCCAATTGTACAACAGATGGAATTGTGAAACAAGAAATGGCACAGGAAGTATTCATTGCTTATAATGAAGGTACGTTAGAGTTAGATGCAACAAAAGGGAGGGGTGAAAGGATTAGGGCTATGGCGACTCTACTTGGTTGTCCAACTCATGCAAATGAATTGGGCAAATTAATGAAAGAAAATCATTCGTATTTATTTAGTATGACAGATTTGGAAAATCAATATCGATCCAAGGAAATTTTAACTCGTCTTAAAACTCAAATTGCATCGCATTCCAATTTAAAAACTGTTTGTATGCATTAGTCGCGTATCACTCGGGAAATTTCCGAATTATAACGATACGCAGCATCTGATTGGCTTAAAAAACCATAAGCACCTAATTCAAATAAAAACGAAGCTGTGATTCCGTAACCTCCATCCGGTACAGAGTCACATCCTTTTTTACCCGCAGGGTGGATTTTCCAATCACGGGTATTCAGATAAGGAAAATCATCGGGGCAAACCACATGGCTATAATTTTTACCATCTGCATGCCTAGCTTCATGTAATAAAACGAGTAGCCGATCCAATCGGTTGAGGCTAAAAAACCCCCTTCCCAAAAGAATTTCTCCGTCTTGGTACATGGCAACGTAATCTCCAGTGGAACCAAATGTATATTTTTTGCTGCGTGATTGGATCCAACGGGAAAGTTTTTTGCCCGAAAAAGGAAATTTAAAAAACGATTCGAACTGACTGTGTCGGTTGTATGTGGTTTTATCAATTTTGATCCGTTTAGGTTCTAATGTTTCTAAATAAGCAAACGTTTCCTTTAGAATTTTATTTTGTTTTGCATTTAACTTCGATTCATCGGAAAATAGAGGTTGGTTGGAGAAAATAAATAAAAAAATGCCTAAGGGTAAGAGTAAAAGCGAACTGAATTTAGAATGTAGCTTGGAGTCCGCCATAGTAAAACCTTGGACGAATAGGATTGTAAGTAAGCTCGTATTGGTCCAAAACATTGTCTACTCCTAAAAATAGCGACATCCTCCCTTCAAAAAATTTTTTCTCCATTCGAATGTTCAGAAGTGTAAATGCTTTTCCATACACCACTTTGTTATTTTCTTCAACACTCTTTGTTTGTTGGTCAATGAGAGCTGTGCTTGTCCCTGCCGTAAAATCATTCGTAGTGCTATAAAATGGACGTTTATCTAGCCGTTTGGCGCGAAGTGCAAATTCCCAACCACCTGGAGCATTCACAAAAAAGTTCATAGTACCTTGGTGGAGGGCACGACCTTCTAAAGGTCTATCCGTTGTTAGGTCCCTTGTATCAGTCTGGTTATATCCAAGTTCTAATGCAAAATACTTTAAAAAACGAACACGCGATCCAGCTTCCACACCTCTTGTATACGCGCGTTGCACATTTTTTAATTGGAAAGTGGCAAATTCACTGGTACGAGTTCCAAAACTATATTGGATTAGGTCGGTGATATCATTTCGAAACACACTGAGGGATAATGTCCAAAATTTATAAGGAGTGTATTCGAGATCAGCATTCACTGTGGTTGATTTTTCGGGTCGGAGTTTGTCATTTCCTTCGACGGTATAACCAACACCTGGGTTTTCAAAACGTAAGTACAATTCGCGAAACGAAGGTGGTCGAAATCCTTTTCCATAACTGGCACGAAATACAAGATTACTTGTGATATCGACTTTTGTTGCAATTTTAGGAGTAGTTTGCCCGCCAAATTGTGAATCCACATCATGCCGAACTCCAGGAACTAATCGCCAAACAAAACCTTGGCGCCAAACTACCCATTCATCTTGGATAAAAGCAGCACGTCTTGTTCGGTATGCATTCCTTCGTTCCAATCGATCTGTTTGTAACTCTTCGGAAAACGATTCAAAACCAGCTGTGATCATATGATCTTTGTGAACTTCATGATCTATCTGTGCGACACCTTGCGAAGAAAATTCATTGGTAATTTCTTTTACATCGAGCTCATTCGAATTTCTTTGGTCCAATTTGTAATGGTTTTCCCAACGAGAAAAATTACCTCGCAGAGAAACCATATTGCGTTTTCCGTATGTGTATTCAAGAGCACCTAACGCTAAGAAGTCGTTTGTCATATTTGTACGATCAAACACACCACCAGTTGCTCTTGAATCGACACCAGCTTGGTTACGATTTAAATAGTTTATTCCAGTTTTTACTTTGAATTGACCATCCGGATTAAATGTCATGTTCCCTCCAAGACTATTGTCTTGGAAAGAGTTTCCTGTGGTTGCAGGAGTCCTCGGATCTAAGTCGTAAGCTGCGGATTGATTGAAACCACCAAAAAAATTAGTCGCTACAAAATCATTTTTGAAACCAACATCGGCGATCATGTTTTTTTCGCCCTGAGTTCCGAAATTCATTTGCCGGCCATTTCCATAGGAAGTACGGAATTGGTAATGTTCTGGTTTTTCTGCTTGTTTGGTGATGATATTGATCACACCCCCAATGGCATCGGCTCCGTATAAAGAAGAAGAACTACCTTTTACAATTTCAATCCGTTCGATATTTTGCACTTTAAATCGAGTCAAATCGATTGTGTTGTTGAGTCGCCCTGCAACCCGTTGTCCATCCACTAAAAATAATACATACTTCGAATCAAGGCCCAACATTTGAACTTGTGATCCGCCAAAAAATGGAGTTACATTGATTCCAAGTTGGGTATCTAACACCTCACCTAGGTTACGCGCACCTGTTTGTTCAATTCGTTTGCGGGAAATTACTTCTGTGGCAACAGCTGAGTCTTTGAGGCGACGTTCTCCACGGGAACCAGTAACAACAATTCCGTTTTTATTTTCTAACTCTTTAAATCGATCTTCTTCTGTGTTTTCTTCCTGTTTTGTTTCAACAGTCCCCGTTTGCGTTTGTTCTTGTCCTGTTTCAGATTTTGTATCAACAGGAGGAGCCGGTTGTGAATTAGGTGCCGTGATCTCTGTGTTAGGTGTTGGTTTTGTCGTTTTTCCATTAGTGCGAGTTTGCGCACGGAGTTCCCCTAAAAAGAGTAAAAACAAACAAATGATAGGAAATAGAAAATGTAGATTTGTTATCATTAAGGAAGTTTTTTCCAACGGATAGTGGGATAACCTGAGGTTCCTGCATCACTATAATAATTTTCTATATGAACAGCGTAAGTTGATGCTCCATTCCCAGAGCGGATGAGAAAGATATCAGGTTTTGGAGTTAAATTTCCGATTGTGTAAAAATACCACTCGGTTACAAGAGGATTCCCTACATAAACGGCACCAGCTCCACCTATCCCTTGGGTTGTAGTGGAGATGTCTGTGGTGAAACTTGTACAACCTTGTGATGTTGCCGATGTGGAACTAGCAATTCCAAAATCAGTTGTATTACTTTTACAACCACCACCTAGTCCAAACCGATTGGTATCACCTGAATTTGTTGCCACCTTATAGCGATTAAATGCAATATCCCATGTTAATGTATCTTTCTCTGAAAATGGAATTTGTTTATTCGATTCAAATTGGAAATAGATATAAAAATCTAAATTGGTGGCGTTAAATCTGGTTGTATAACTCCCATCCCCATTGGAACGGGAGAATACAATTTTATCCAAGGCATTAGGATTTCCTGCATTCACTAAACTAGTGATTAAATTATTCACTAACAAATCTTCATCCGTCAAAGCAGACTTCTGCCTTGCGCAAAATGAAACACTTAAAAGTAATAATCCGATGCTTAGATTACGAATCACAGTTTATGGAGAAAAAGTATAGTTAACTGCTGCTGATTGTCCATTTCTTGGAATTGCATAAATGAATACATAATATCCACCTGCACCAGAAGTTCCATTAAAGGTAATCGTCGCAGTGCTGTTTGCAATTTTATAAGACGAAGGAAATTCACTACTGGAATCGGTTGCTCCTGAAATTGAAAAATTAGAAGGAGTACTTGCTAAATTGGAAGGAGATAATGGACAAGCATCCGCTTTATATACAATGATAAAAGCACTTCCATTCACAGTCACAGTAGTTGAAGCATCCGAAGTGAGTTTGATGGCTGCTGTTGTGTGTCCTACAATTGGCACAGATCCGAGTTTTGAGATTGTTCCGGACGTAGTCCCTGTTATATCAGTTGTCCATGTGTTGATTGTTGCTTTTCCTGATGCAGAGACAGAACAATCCCCAGCAGAGGTTGTCAGAGCAGCTAGTGCCGCAATCGTCACAGTGTCTTTGTTATCTTCTTTTTTTTCACACTGGAAGGTGAGTCCACCTAAGAGAGCCAGTAGAAGTAATGTTTTAAACTTTGTAGCTAAGAAATTCATGAGAACCTCGGTCTTTTTTATCCAAACTTCCGTACTGTTATTGAGAATCAATATCATTTTATAGAGAATGATCTTTTTTTCAAACCATGACAGTACTGTGACAGAAAGAGTCTATTTTCCTTATGTTTGGTCATACGGTACTCACAAACAATGGATCGATGGCTCTCATGTCGCATACGCGTATGGTTAAAAAAATCTATTGTAAGGAAAAGGATTTTTCGTCTACTATGCCTAGATCATGTCACTGAAACAAATCACAATCTATATTGAAGAATCTGATCATAACTTCTACAATCGGCTGTTACGTGACATAACGAACATTGAAACTTGTCATGTACATAGTTTCCCATCAATCTTAAAAATCAAACCTGGCTCTATCCAAGAATCAGCAGTGTTTTTATTTTGGAATGATTCCAATGCAATGGAAAAACAAAAATTTATTTTTGAACATTTTCCCGAATCCCCTTATATTATTTTATCACCTAACATTCTTTTACCAGAACAACTTTCTCAAGTTGCGCATCCCACATTTTTGCATTTAACAGAGCCAACATATTCAGTAGGTACCTTGGATTTGGTCTTAAACTTCGCAGAACGCTTGATAGAAGATATGAACCGATCGATTGCCTATGATAAAATTCGCGAGAAGGTTGTTGTTTTAGAAAATGTCTTTGAAGAGTCATTGGACATTTTAATGCAAATTGACCCAACTACCAAACAAATCATCAATGCGAACAAACAAGCAGTTGTTGTTCTGGAATATACATTAGATGAGATTATTGGAAAAGAATTTTCTTACTTTATGCCACCAGTTGAAGTAGATGAAGATACTGAGTTTGAAGGAAACTTGATCGAAAGTGCTGCACTCAGAACAAAATCTGGGAGATTGATTCCTACAGAGTCTTCTTTTCGTTTGTTTCCAGTGAATGGAAAGATGGCAATATGGGCAACGTTCCGAGATATCACGGAACGGAAACGTTCTCAAGAACAAGTCAAAAACCAAAAAGCCTTTTATGAATTTATTTTGGATAATTTGGATTCAGATATTGCCGTGTTAAATTCAGATTTTGAATATGAATACACAAATCCCGTATTTTTATCTAATAAAGAAATCCGTAAGTGGTTATATAAAAAAACAGATCTCGAACTTGCTGAAAAATTAGATTTACCTCCCGAGTTTTATGAACGAAGGAAAAAATTCCTAGATGTCGCTGCAAAAGAAAATGAGATTGTTGAATTCGAAGAGCTCATCCAAGACCATAATGACAAATTAACTTATCTCTTAAGAAAGTACATTCCGATTGATGATTCCGAAACTAAACAAAAACGTTTTATTAGTTTTGGTGTAGATATTACGGAAAGAAAATTATCGGAAGAAAGAATTACCTACCTAGCTTATTATGATGCATTGACAGGATTATCGAATCGTACTCTTTTTATTGATCATGCGAACCAAGCTCTAAAGAATCATAAATCAACCGAAACCTTACTAGCGTTTTACTTTTTTGATATCGATAATTTTAAATTCATCAATGATAGTTTGGGTCATACCAAAGGTGATATTTTATTACAAATGGTAGGAGCAAGACTCAAACGAGTGATGACAGAAGTGGATACCGTTGCTCGTTTTGGTGGAGATGAATTTGCAATTCTGAAAGTTGATGTTCCAAATAAAAGTGCGGCTGCTGAGTTTGCGCAAAAAATTTTAGATATCTTAAGCCAACCATTTCATATCATGGGAAGAGATTTGTTCACAACTGTGAGTATGGGAATTGCTCTTTCACCTAATGACGGTGTAACATCTGCCGAGTTACTAAAAAATTCTGACATGGCCATGTACAAAGCAAAAGAATTAGGCAGAAATAATTATAAATTTTATACAAACGAACTCATTTTACGATCCGAAAAACGTTTGTACATTGAAAACTCACTTCGAAAGGCCATCCAAAACGAAGAGTTAATTTTATTTTTCCAACCTAAAATCTCTACGATTACCAACCAAGTTTGTGGAGCCGAGGCTCTCATCCGGTGGAAACATCCAGAAAGAGGTTGGGTTCCACCGATTGAATTCATTCCCGTTGCAGAAGACTCGGGTATCATCGAAAGAATTGGGGATTGGGTTTTAGAAGAAGCTTGTCGATTGAAAAAAACTTGGAGTGAAAAGAATCTACCAACTTTTCCACTTAGTATCAATGTGAGTGGTAAACAACTAGCGCGCGCTAACTGGTCTCATCGTGTACAAGCCACAATTTTACAATTTGGAATCAATCCAGAAGAAATTGAATTAGAGCTTACTGAAAGTTCGATCATGGAGAATCCAGAAAAAAGTATCGAGGCATTTGAGTATTTATCCGACCTCGGTATCAAAGTTTCGATTGATGATTTTGGAACTGGTTATAGTTCACTGAGTTATCTCAAAAAAATCAACGCTGATGTGATTAAAATTGATCGATCCTTTGTTGTAGATTTGGAACTCAATGAAGATGATCGCGCTATTTGTAAGGCAATCATCAATATGGCACATTCTCTTGGTTTAGAAGTGATAGCGGAAGGTGTTGAGAACCCTGCACAAAGGGATTTGTTACATGACTTGGGTTGTCATATGATCCAAGGGTATTTATACAGCAAACCATTACCTGAGCCAGAATTTGTTGCGTTTGTGCAAAAATTTAACGAATCCGCCAAAACAAAATAGCCGAAATTTGGAGAGATGGTTCGTTATCTTTCAATATTCTTCATAATCATTTTCTTTGTCCAAGCAGTACCTGCTGAATCTCGTGAGAATAAAAAGAAATCCCCCAAACACACAATGTCTTCAGGAAATTATTATGTAAAAAAAGAAGAGAAAAATTTTTCGCTACTCATGGAAGCTCGCAGGTTTGGCCGTGGTGAGGTTATCTTTTTACGATTAACTCCAAAAGATAAAAAATGGATCAACGAATCCTACAAAGTAAGTTGGTTAGGCAAGGATGTCATTTTAACCAAACGCGAAAATAGTATGATCGCATTTTTGCCAATCTCTCCTGACACTCCAGCAGGAGCAATGACCTTAGAGATTGTTTCCAAAATCTTTTTTGTCAAACGTGGACAAAAACAATACCAAATTATCTTAGAACCAACTAAGTTCCAAGTGATCAAAAAAAACCAACAAATCAAAGTCGATGAAAAGTTTGTCACTAAGGAATTGCCGAAGGAAGTATTGGATTTTATCCAAGAATGCAAAAACGCAAAAGAACTTGCCTTTTCAAAATCAAGCCAATTACAATTCCAAAAGAATTTTAAAAATCCTTTAGAGTCTATTTACATCACAAGTAAATTCTATGTAAGACGCGATTATAATAACAAACAAGGTCGTCCTCATGGAGGTGTTGATTTTAGAGGGAAAACGGGAACTCCTGTTTATGCCATTCAAGATGGAACAGTTGTTTTAGCGCAAAAAACATATTATGAAGGAAATTTTACCATCATCGATCATGGGAATAAAATCTTTTCTTTTTATATGCACCAAGATGAAATCAAAGTAAAAGTTGGAGAACAAGTGAAACAAGGGCAACAGATTGGAACAGTAGGGACTACTGGTATGTCCACTGGCCCTCATTTACATTTAGGTGCAAAAATTAATGGAGTGTTAGTTGATCCACTTTCACTCATTGCGTTACAATCAATTTCTGAATCGAATTGATGCTAAAAATTCACGAATGACTGATTCGTGAATTTCTCCTTTTTCTAAATTTTCAGTAATATGTAACAAAAGTTTATCGTGATTATTTGTTTCTATGATCATAAAACCTGTTTTTGAATAACGGGGCCGTAACAAATCATAAAATGTCCAAAATTTACTGACTAAGATAAATTCTTCGATTTCTTTTTGTTGGATTTCTTGTAAGTCCTCGATGTCACCTTTACTGACTTGTATTTTTAAAAATTCTGAAAATTCTTGGATCGCTTGTTCTTTTTGAAACCCAACATAATCAGGAAAATAAAAAATCCTTACAAATGGATACCGTTCTGCATCATGATCGCTAAATGATAAAAGACCAGCAATTTGACCTACACCTGTTTTGTTTTCCAAGGTTAGATCATCTGGTTTATAAAAAAACATTCCCTCTGGTAATGTAAAACCAAATTGAAGTTCTTCATTCCAATGTTCTTTTTCATTGGTGATAACCCAATTGTTTAAGTTTTTTTCTTCTATTTGGTATTTGTTTTTAAATAATAAATACGCAGATAAAACCTCAGCACCTTGCAATGCTTTAAATGAAATAAAAGCATTACTTGCAACAAGACAAAACGCAAGTAAAAGCCTTGCATATTCTGTTAATTGTAAGATCCGAATGAAAAATGCGATGATGACAAAGATAAATAAAAAGACGGTTCCTGCTTCAAACATCAACACTTCTGCTAACCAAAGAGCAAAGATAAAGAGGATTAACACTCCAATTTCAACCAATGGATGAAACGTTTCTCTCCAGTACAATTGGATGATATATAAACTTATATAAGTAATGAGAAGTCCGACGAATAAAGAGACCAAACATAAAACTAACACATAATGCCATGGAAGATGGGATTCGTGATAAACGAAAAATGGTATCACCAAAATCGCATACAATACGAGTAAATTTTTTGTGGTGCTTGGTGAGATAAATCGGACAAAGAAACCACTTGCCTGATTTTTGATTTTGTTTAGTATTTGGTTCATGTCAGCGATCACAGACTTCTTTCAAAAAATCCAAAACCAAATTGTTGAAATCCAAACTACGATCAATCAGATCAAAACCAGTTGGGAAAACTTTCAAAAGTTTTGGGATTTATTTTTTACATTAGTCCCCTGGGAAGTTCTCCTTTTACTAATCTTTTCTGTCATCCTCCTTTCTATTTTTAACTCAATCTCTCCAAGTACACCAAAAGCCAATTTGACTGTTTCGGTAGTTTTTCTTTCTGCACTTTGGCTCTACTTTTGGGGTTTGTTTGCCAAAGAAGTATCCTATAGCAAGGTCATCATTGCTTCGTTGTATATCCTTGTGCCTTTACATGCTATTGGTATGGGCCAATGGCTCTATGGTATTGGCAAAAAGGTTTATTGGAAAAAAAGACGAATTGCTCCCAAACAATGGGATGCAGCTCTCCACCAAGTATCACTTGACTACCACGAGTTTATGGGCAAAGCACATGGTTATCACAATGTGATCCAAGAAAATCGAGACTCCATTCAAAAAGAAATCGAACGATTGGAACAATCCTTACAAGGGATCAAAGGACTGTTACTCCAAAAGAAGTCGGTGGAGACGGAAAACAAAGATACAAACGGGTAATCTTAAAATTTGGATTGGGGAATCTAAATATGATTTTCAGTTTCTTTCATTGATTTTGAAACCCCAATGGATTTTACCTTTCTAATTTTGTTGATCACTCCATTGTCAAAAGTTTGGTTCCACCAATTACTTTTGGATAAAACCCAAGCGGGAATTGTGAATCATAGTCATGGGCAGGGATCACTTTGAGTCCAGGGTTATCGATTAGAAGCTGATGGACACGAGCGATTTCTTCTCCTAACTCTTTTGTATCAAAATCGACAATCCATCTTGCGCCACGAGGTTTGTGTTTGAGATTCACAAATCCTTCTTTCCGCCAAACAATATCACCTGTTAAAAAGTATGTTTCTCCATTTTCTGTATGTAAAAATAAACCAACTGAACCTTCACTATGACCTTTCATAGGAACAAAAACAACAGTTCCATCTCCATACCAATCGATACTTTTCGCATAAGATGCATAAGGTGTATTTGAAAAATTTAAATATTTCCATTTTACCGATTCACCTTCATATTGTGAAGGAATGTAACCTAATTCAATCTTTGGATTGTTTAATTCTTCTTTCACACTATGAATCTTTGCATTTGGAAAATCCTTAAGCCCACTGGCATGGTCCCAATGTAGGTGTGAAAAAAATACATCTTCAATCGAATTGATATCAACTTTATTGGATTGTAATTGGGATTTTGTTGTTTCAATCAGTTTGTATTCCATTAATAGTTTTAAGTAAAAAGGAAATACGGCGAACTGTTCTTCGATATTGGTTCCAAGGCCAGTATCAAAAAGAAAATTTCCCTTTGGGTGTTGGATGTAAAAACTGGAATGGGAAACAGTGACCATTTTCAAAATTGAGCCACCTTCAATCACAAACCCTTCTAGAGTTTTTGCTTCTCCCGTTTTTAAGATGGAAAATACCAAATTGGATTTACCCTTCGGTTTAGGAATTTGGTTAGTGATTGGATTTGAAGATACATCCCATTGGATGTTTTCATTCGGATATCCTAAAAAATACAATGTAAAACATACCAAGACAATGATGGTAAGTATCGAGATGGACTTTTGTTTTGATAGAGGTTTCATTTGTTTCATTTCCTATATTTAATTGTAACGTTGATTTTGAATTCTAGATGAAATCGTTTTTCATTTTAAGTTTTGAGCAAAAGATCTGCGGTTTTTTGAGCCATTCGAAGAGGTTCGGGAGACTTTTGGAGTTTTGACAAGAGAAGGGCTCCTTCCCATAAGGAAAGGATGGAAACAGAAAGTGTTTTTGCAACTCTCGGGTTGTACCCATTTTGAATTAGGTAAGATTCGATTGTTTTTGACCATAAAGCATACACCTCTTTACAAGCATTTGCCACAGGGATTGATTGATTCGCAGCTTCCATTGCTGTCGTGGCAATGGGACATCCTTTTCTGTAATCGCTTGTTACAATTCGATCTTCCAGAGCAGAGAACACTTGTTTGATGGCATGAGTTGGACTTTCACTTTTTGAGAGTATGAAATTAAAAAATTCATTTAATTGTTCTCCTGAGTGTAAGATGGAAAGACTTGTCAGTTCCTCCTTCCCACCAGGAAAGTGAAAGTACAGTGAACCTTTGGGAGTATCTGTTTCCCTTCCCAATTCGCTAAGGCCTGTTGCTTCATACCCGTTTTCTTCCAAAAGTCCGGCCATGACCTCAATGATCCTTTGTTTGGTAACACTTCCTTTTTTGCCCACAAAACCCATTCGTTAAAAAAATAATAGACCGGTCAACATAAAAAATTCCCGTATCCAGTGAGAAACAAAATTTGGCAGAAGGTAGGAAATTTCTCTCAAGAATAAATCTCATTGTTTTTTTCAGAGTCCGCCGATAAACTAAGTAGTACGGATTTCGGGACGAAGTATGATCAATAAGAAGCCATCGCTCACAGGAAGACAAAAGGCCGCCATCTTTTTGGTTGCGGTTGGAAACGAAGTGGCCTCCGAAATCTTTAAACACCTTCGTGAAGACGAGATCGAACAAATCACGTTCGAAATTGCTCGTTTAGATAAGATCACTCCTGAAGACAAAGAGAAGGTACTCGTTGAGTTCAATGAACTCATGATGGCACAAGAGTTTATCACCAATGGTGGTATTGACTTTGCACGGGGACTACTTGAAAAAGCACTCGGGAACCAAAAAGCCATTGATATCATTAACCGGCTCACTTCGTCCTTACAAGTAAGGCCTTTTGACTTCATTCGAAGAACAGACCCGGCTCACCTTCTCAACTTTATCCAGGGGGAACACCCTCAGACCATCGCCCTTATTTTATCCTATTTGGATCCGCAAAAAGCATCCAATATCTTATCGAACCTTCCACACCAAATCCAAGCGGAAGTGGCCAAACGGATTGCAACGATGGACCGTGTGTCACCAGACGTACTTCGCGAGGTAGAACGCGTGTTAGAGCGTAAACTCTCTACACTTGCTTCTGAAGATTATACCTCTGCTGGGGGTATTGATTCTGTGGTGGAAATTTTGAACTTAGTAGACCGTGGAACAGAAAAAACCATCATCGAAGCCTTGGAAGAAGAAGACCCGGAACTTGCCGAAGAGATCAAAAAACGGATGTTCGTATTCGAAGATATCGTTTTACTCGATGACCGTGCGATCCAAAAGGTAATGCGTGAAGTCGATAACACAGATTTGGCGAAAGCACTCAAGTCCGTAGATTCCGAAGTACAAGATAAAATCTTTAAAAACATGTCCAAACGTGCTGCTAACTTACTCCGAGAGGATATGGACTTTATGGGTCCTGTCCGTTTGAAAGACGTGGAAGACGCTCAGCAAAAAATTGTAAACATCATCCGTAAACTGGAAGAAGCGGGCGAGATCGTTGTGGCTCGTGCGGGAGAAGACGAACTTGTGGTTTAGTCCACAGGTTTCGTTTCGAATTTTTCTCTAGTTACTTCGGTTGCTAAATTTTCCCCACTTCGGTGGAAATTCAACAAGTGCATCCTTTGTGCTAATTTCACCACGTTCCAATTTTTGATTGAGTGTGATGAGTTTGTGCAAACTTCCCATCGAAAAGGAAAGTTCTGTCACATCAAAATCATCTAACCGTACTTTGGCATTCCGGCAGAAAAGTTTGAGTTCCGAAAGTATCAAAGTGACTCTCGCATTGGCATAACGAGCGACAATTTCTTCAAATTCTTCCTCATTAAAAAATTCTCTTTCTAAATCGTAATCAAATTCATTTCGAATGAGATCAATGAGTGATAGACCAAGCTCTTTAGAGACTAAAACGACATAATCAAATTTAGAGCGGATCCACTCTTCTGATTCCAATAACTCAATGGCTGATCTTGGAATATTCAATTTTTCTGATAATTGAATGCGTGTGAGATTTCTTCTCTCTCTATAATTTCTGAAATGATTTACTTTTTCCATGAGTTCCCAAAAAAAATTGTAAAAAAACGTTATTTACGTTCTGAAAAGGCTCCAAAAACGTTAAGAACGGTTTGGATGAATAAGATTCGCATGGATAAGGTTGACTTAGATTGGAAAATTTGCGTTACGCTGAAATTACGCTAAATTTCCTTTCTGGAGCCACCACCGATGTTACCGTAGGTGGTGTGCTCGTTTTTTCCATTCTTTTCCTTTTTGAGACTGGCAAAAGAAGACAAAAAGAAACAATCCATTCAATTTTTCAATCTGCGAATCATTTCATTTTTTTTGTAAAATCGAAACTTTTTTCTTACTTGATGCAATAAAATAAATCAATGGAATTTTGCAAAAGCAGGTAACCTTTGATGAAATTGATTCTCTCATTTAGTAAACTCTACATAGCCGTGAGTTTTTTTAGTTTGTTAGTTGTGAATTGTGCTACAGTTGAAACTCCCAATCGTTTGCGTAAAGACATCGACTTACAGGGACACCGTGGTGCACGCGGATTAAAACCAGAAAATACATGGCCGGCGTTTGAAGAAGCAATCAAATATAAAATGGTTACTTTAGAATTAGATACCGTTTTAACAAAAGACAAACGTGTGGTCATCCATCATGATTCTGATACCAATCCAGTCATTTGCCAAAATGTTGATGGAACTCAAATCCAAAAAAAATCATTATATGAACTTACACTTGCTGAATTACAAGCATTAGATTGTGGTTCTAAACAAAATCCTAATTTTCCAAAACAAATTCCTGTACCTGGAACAAAACTTTTATCACTCGAAGAATTTTTTGAATTAGTTTTGAAACACGAAAAAAAAACGAAAGAAGTTTATGAATTCAATATCGAAACCAAATTTCCAGATGATGGATCCGCACCTGATAGTTTAGTCAAAGAACATACTGAAAAACTCATTCAAATCATAGAAAAATATAAAGTGGTAGAGCGTTCGACAATCCAATCATTTGATATGAGAACACTTTCAGTGTCGAAACTAAAGAATTCAAAAATTAAAACTAGTGCGTTGTTCGTACCAACATACTTCCAAGGATTTTTAATGACCATTGGACTTGGGAATGGATATAGGGAGACAATTCTTGGTTTAGCAATAGAGAAACAAGCAGATATCGTTTCACCATATTTTTTATATGTAACACCAAGATTTGTCAAAACATCTCATGACAAAGGGATGATGGTGATTCCTTGGACGGTTAATACCGAAAAGGAAATGAATCGTTTGGTAACTTGTGGTGTTGATGGAATTATATCCGATTATCCAGATATGTTAGATAAAGTGGTTCGTAAAAAGAACTAAATCCCCCAAACAACCGTACATAAAGTAGAATAGAGAGAGAGGTAATTCGTTGCCTCTTTTTCGATTCGGAACACTTCTTGGATTCCTCCCTCTTGTGCTGCTGATAAAATGCTACCATCTCCCGTCACATAAAAGAATCCAATCCGTTTTAAGCATGCTTTTCCTTGTTTTAATGACTGTTTAGGGAGAGGTCTTTCCGAAACAGCAATTGTATAGGAAGCATATAGAAGCCCTGTTGGACCTAAACCTTGTGGTTGGCCTAAATTAGCGCAAGAGCTAAGGTATCCTAAGAGGATCAAAAAGACAAAATAAAATTGAATCTTTTGAAGTTTCACTTTCACTCGTTTCCAGAGATCTCAACACATAGGTTGGCATACACACCAAGTACAACAAGAGTTGTCCAATTGGTTTCAGTGACAGTTTGGATTTTGGACCTAGATTTTAGAAATTCAAAGGATGCATTTCCAAATGAAAATAATCCAAGAATGGAATGGACACAGGAAGTGACTCGTCTTTTAGAAGGTTCTCCTGTACCAAATACGCCGATTTTTGTTTTTGTAAAAATAAATCCCCTTGGACCAAATCCTGGTGATGCACAACTAACAAAAAACAGCTGAAGTAGAATCAACAATATGAAACTCAATAATATTTTTTTTTGAACCAAAGTTTGATCCTTTATTGAGTCATTAATTCTTTATGTTTGTATTTCATTTGAATGCATTTCTTCTCTGAATCGATTTGTTTTAGTAAGGTTTTTTTCACTGGTACTGGCAATTTTGGGTGATTGTTTGTGAATTTTTTTAAGATTAATAAAGTTTCATCCGTACAAAAATCGGGTGTTAAACTTTTTGCAAATGCATCCAAGTAGTTTTCATCATCTGTATGTTGGAACTTGTCCAAAGCATCAAAGTATTGGTCTAAAAATTGAAGTTGGATGTTTTTTTGGTATTCTGGAAATAAAGAATAGGAAACCACTCTAAGTGTAGAAGAGGAAAGGTTACTAGTCTTTGGATTTAATAAGACTTGAATCCATTTTTGTTTAACTTCTGGATTTGGTTCTGAAGCTTCTGCTGCTAAACTTGAATTCACACCTCGACTGGAAGGATCCAATTTTTTTTCACGATCAATGAAGGATTGAATTTTATTTCGGTCTTGTTCGAGAGAACTAAGTTTGATGATCATACTCCAACGTAAGTCTTGATCGAGTTTTAGGCCTGAAAAACTGAGTTTATTCTCCAAAATATCATATAATCTTTTTTGGCTCACTTCGGTATAAGTTGAATCGATGAGTGACAGAAATAAATACCTTTGTTCATCACTTCCCGCTTTTACTTTTTTTAACTCATCTAAAAGAAAATTTTGTAAGGAATCTAAATTCGCGTTACGTTTGGATTCTGGAAACCAAAATCGGCTAGTTAGGTATGTATAACCGTTATCACTCGCTAACTTGGATAAAATCCATCGTTTGATTTTTGTATCAGTTTCGATTTGGTACAAACGAACTGAACTGTCTTTAAATTCATCGAATGTGATGTTTGCAAGTGAAACTTGTCTGAAGTAGTCAGTCCATAAGATAAGTTTTCGCATTGGGTCTTTGTCATACTCCAATACAAATTCTAAATTTTGTTTATTAACATCTGTCCATTTCCAAATCACAAAGTCATGATCTTCGGCATTGAACAAAACATAATCAGGGCAGGATTTTACTTCTAGAATGGCTTCACTCGATCTACCGGAATAAACAACAGGGAATTGTTCGTATGAAACTTGTTTGTTGGTTTTATCAAAAAAATAGAGACCTAAAATTGTTTTATGATCACGTAGTTTGTTCTCAGGTCCAGGAGCTGATTGGATAATTTTTCCATATAGATGATTATCTGCACAAACGGTTGTGAGTTCAATTTGATTTGTACCTTTAGTCTCTAACCAATCTTTGGACCATTTTTTCATAGAGAACCCACTCACAAATTCGAGTTCTTTTAAAAAATCGAGTAAAGTAGAATTGGAATAAGAGTATTTTCGTAAATAGTTTTGAACTCCTTTTTGAAAACTTTCTTCCCCTATAAAAAACACTAATTGTTTGATTACAGAAGCACCTTTTCCATAGGTAATGCCATCAAACTGTGTAAATGCTTCTTCGGTATCATTTACCTTTGCTTCTACTGGATGGTTTGTGCTATAACCATCTTCTTCATAAGCCCATTGTTTCATTTTTTCAAAAAAACTAATCCATGTTTCTTGGAATTCGGAATTTTTAGCTTGGGCTAAACTTGCCATGTAAGTAGCAAAACTTTCGTTTAACCAGAGTCCATTCCACCATTTCATTGTGACTAAGTCCCCGAACCACATATGTGCCATTTCATGTAAAATCACATCGGATAAATTTTCTCTTTGTGAACGTGTCATCGGAGAACGTGAGACAAATCGTTCCGAAAAGGTAACGGCCGCTACATTTTCCATGGCTCCAAAATTAAATTCAGGCACAATGACTTGGTCGTATTTTTCGAATGGATAAGGAATCCCGAAGTAAGAATTAAAAAAAGCAAATCCTTCTTTTGTAAACGTAAACCAATCTTTTGGCTCTACATATTTCGCGAGAGATTTACGAACAAAAAGGCGAAGTGGAATGGATTCAGCCTTGTCTTCCCAAACTTGGTATGGACCTGCGTGTAAGGAAAACACATAAGTTGAAATTTTTTTCGATTCAGGGAATTGGTGTAAGACTTCTTCTGGATTTTCCGATTTGTTTTGTGATGTGGGAAGAGTTGTGGAGATTACTTTCCAATTTTTTGGTGCTGTTACTTGGAGTTGGAAGGTTGCCTTTAGATCTGGTTGGTCAAAACATGGAAACATTTTATTTGCGTGGAATGCTTCAAATTGTGAGTAGATATATGTTTCTTTATCGTCAGGGTCTAGGAATTTGTGGAGTCCATTCCCCGTTTTGGCATAAGGTGTTTCAAAGGAAACAGAAACTGTGTTGTTTCCAATCATCAATCGATTCGAAGGAAGTTGGATTTGTCCTTTTTTATATTCAAAATCAGTAAGCGCCTCTCCATTCAAAATGATGGATTTGATTTCTCCTTGGAAATAATCCAAACGTAAGTCTCTGATTTTTTTTCCAACAAACTGGATGTTAACTTTCCCCGTAAAACTTTCTTTAGGTGAGAGATTGATTTCTAAATTGTATTTTATATTTTCAATGGTCTCGTATCGGTATTCAGCTTCTTGTAAAGTAAGGTGATAGTTTGGTTGGTTAAACTTACAATGGATTAAGAATAGTAAACTTCCAAGAGTAAAAATGCTGAATAGTTGTTTCATCGGATTTTCCTTATTATGGTTGAAAATTGCGGTATAAAATCGCCCAGTCCATAGCACTTCGATTTTTCCATTCTGGTTCTGGAAAGTATTTCCCACCAATCGAATTTAAGATGAGCTCCATATATTCTTCCCCTGGATCAAAGTCTTTTGCATTCAGGAAGATCGAACCACCCCATTTTTTTTTGGCTTGGGTATGGCTAAAAACTCCACTCAAATCTTCCAACCTTTCATTGGATAAAGGAATTTTGTATTTAGATGTTAGTTCTAATACAAGGTCTTTTACTTTTTGGATTTGTTCTGGTTGTTTGAGTAATTCTTCTGTGTCTTTGGCAACAATTTCGATTTGGATACAATTGTCATTTGTCCCGGTGGCTGCGGCCGCTCGGTCTTCAATCACATCCACAAGTTGGTAGGCTTTTCCATTTGTATCAACCATGATGGATGCAGTGAGGTTCCTTGCTTCTAAGGTTCGAAGAGATCGAAAGTAATCTGGAATCGCAGTATAATGTAAGACCACACAACTTGGTTTGATTTTCCCGCGGAACGTATACTTCACCCTGTATTCTTCAGGTGTGAAACCTTTGTCTGTTTTTTCTAATTGGGTAAAGATGATTTTTTCCGCTTTGGTGATCCCTCGTCCATTGGTTGGATGGAATGATTCCTTCAAAAGGTCTTTGTTCTCTTTTTTTAAAACCCAACCTGTAACAAATCGATCTTTCCAATCATCCTCTTCATAAAAGGTCCCTCCAATTTCTTTGAGGATTTGATTGAGTGCTAACTCACTTCCACAGGGTGAAAAATCCACAAATCCACCAAACCTACGTTTGGCTTGGTTGTGAGTGAAAATTCCTTTTTTGGAAATAATGTCAAAATTGGATTTGGGAATGTACAATGATTCAGCCAAGTATTGGATGGTTTTTTGTAACACTTCCCTTTGTTTGTTTTGGTTATAGAGAGTTTCTTGAGTTCCTTCATAAACGATATGGATGGATTCAGTATCGATTCCAGGTGAAGCAGTCCATTCCCGAGTTAAAAACATCGGATCTCCATATATGGTTCCATTGGAATCAATGTACAAATGGAATAAAAATTGATTCTCAACTGACAATCGAAAGAAATCAGAGAACTTTCGTTTGCCTGAATTGTGCAAGATGATTGCTGAAATTAAGTTTTGGTCTCGAGGTTTCGCTAATTTTTGCCACTGGTCTTTTTTGATCCCTTCTGCTTCAGAGAAAGGAATTAAATTAGGAATTTGGATGGTTGTGAAATTTGGTGTCCTTACAAAAAAACGACTGCATCCTGTCGAAATAAGGAAAATGAGTGATATTTTTACAAGATTCTGACACAATGGGTTCAAATCTAACAGAAGGAAATGAGATTTGGAGCCACATACACCATTCCTACTTTCACGAAATCGTTTCTTAAAATTTTCTCTCAAATGTTTTGCCTTAACCGCTGTTTCCATACAGGGTGTGAATTGTGGTCCAGGAGTGAACACTCCCACCCTTAGGGGAATTTCACCAGAACAATACCACAGTTTTCGCAGTTTGCAAGAAGTCTTCTTACAAGACAACCCCATTCCAAATTTTGATTTAGGACTTGCGTTAGATAATTATGTATATGGACATCCATATCCAATAGAAACTGAAAGCGTTATACAGCTGTTAGCTAGTGTTCCATCTTCTATTTTAGCAGCAATGGCACTTGATTTTTCTTTTACACCGATTGTCAAACTACCACCTGAAGAACGTATCAAACGGTTGCTTGAATGGAAACATTCTTCACTTGGAATCAAACGTGGTGTTTACGCCATCCTCAGACAAATTTCATTTTTCCTTCTCAGTTCTGACAAAGAATACCAAAAATTTGTCGGTTACATCCAATAAGGCGGACGATACATGGGAATCTCAATTCATAACGAAAAAATCATCACTCCAAAAAAACACGCAGAAACAATCAAAACCCACCAAATCCAAAATGGGAAATGGGAACTAACTGCGGATGTAGTCATCATTGGATCCGGGGCAGGCGGAGCAGTTGCCGCAAGAGAACTTGCAAAAAATGGATGGAAGGTTATCCTGATTGAAGAAGGTAGTTACTTCACTCCCGCTCAATTTAGTTCTGACGAATTTGTATCACAAGCAAGACTCTACCGAGATGCTGGATTTATTGTAACCGAAGAACAGACGTTATCAATTCTACAAGGTAAGTCTATTGGTGGTTCAACAACCGTAAACTGGCAAACATCTCTTTACCCTCCTGATTATGTTACCAATGAATGGAACGAACGATTTGGGTGGCAAGGGTATTCGAGAGAAGAGATGGATCCTTATGTTTCAGAAGTACATGAAAGATTAGGTGTACACGAAGTACCAGATAACTTGATCAATGCAAACAATAATGTATTACGCGTTGGTGGCAAAAAAATTGGATTAACTCCACAAGTTTTAAGAAATAATAATCGTGGATGTATTGGTCTTGGTAGGTGTGGACTTGGTTGCCCAATCAATGCTAAACAATCTACGTTTCTCACTTGGATACCTGATGCGATAGAAGCCGGAGCTACTGTTGTTTCCAATATGCGTGCTGTTAAAATTCGGGATGGAAAAATCAAAACAGTGGTTGCCGAATTTACACCCGATGCATATGAAAAAGCACCAACTGAAATCATTGAAACCATGGAAATCAAAGCACCTGTTGTCATAGTGAGTGCGGGTGCGATTGAAGGACCTGCTCTATTACAAAGGAGCGGAATTGGCAATGGATGGGTAGGAAGGAATTTAAAAGTCCACCCAACGTCTACGATCTTCGGCAAATTTGATTCCGAAATCAAAATGTTCCAAGGCCCACCACAATCCGTTGTGATTAAGGATGGTCATAACCAAAATGGAACTGGTTATGGTTACTGGTTAGAAGCGGCTCCTTACAGACCAACGCTTGCTTCTTCTTTGGTTCCTTTTTACGGCAAACAACAGTTTGATGTCATGAAAGATTATACAAAGTACAATGCTGGTATTGTTTTAGTTCGTGATGGTGCGGATGGCGAAGCCAATGCAAGTGTGAAGTACAGTTTAGGAAGAAGAAAAGTCTACTTTGAACTCACTCCAACTGATGGATTGAATATGTTAAAAGGATTAAAAGCATTAGCGGAAGTGACTGTGGCTGCTGGAGCTAAAGAACTGATTTTTCCTTTCACACGTTTTACAGAACCATACAAAGTGACTGGAAACGATAACTTTGATTGGATTCTAAAAGAGAGCACAAAACCAGGTGATTTGACAGTTGGATCTGCACACCCACATGGATCCATTCAGTCTGCAAACGACCCAGAGAAGGGAGCAGTTGATTTAAATTTGGAAATTTATGGTCATAAAAACATATTTGTCATGGATGCCTCAGTTTACCCTACAGGACTTTCGGTGAACCCACAAATAACGACCATGAGTATCGTTCTCAGAGCTTCGCGTAACTTAGCGTCGCAAAAAGAAGAAAGAACGAAGATCTAACTTTTTTCCAAAAATCCCTTTCATTCCCATGGGTTCCAACTAGTTTGGAATCCGTGCGGAAATATCTTTCCTTAGTTCTCAGTTTTCTCATCTTTCAAACTACAGTCTTTCCTATAGACAGCGATGCTATGAAAGAAGGTAAAAAGGCTTTTTCAAAAAAAGCTTATGGCGAAGCCATTAAAAAATTTACCAAACATGCCGACTCACACCCGCAAGACGGTGAAGCTTATATGTACTTAGGATATATCTATGAATACAAAAAAGATTATCCGAAATCCATTCAAAATTTTCGAAGAGCTGCTGATTTGGATTTGGACAAAGACCAAAGAAAAACAGTACTTCTAAAATTAGCTTTGTTTTTTAATTACCACCAAGATTGGAATTTATCAGCCACGTATGCATCACGTTACTTAAAGTATGATCCTAAAAATGAAGAAGTTCAAAAAATTTATAACCGTGCTGTAGGAAATAAAGGAAATCCTTCTTCCACAACACATACATATACACAACATACAAAAATTGAACCCAAACATCCAGAAACCAAGAATACTGAGAATAAAAAAGACCAAGTAAAAAAACCTGATGAAAGTATTGAGGATAAAGAAACTACTAAACCTAGTGAATCTTACGAACAAATTTTAGCAAACCAACCTCATTTAGAAGATGTTCGTTGGGATTATGTTTTAGCGTTATTTGAAGAAAAAAAATATGATAAAGCAGAATCGAATCTAAACATATTAATCGAAAAAAATCCAACACGTTCGAGATACCATTACAAAATGGGTATCATTAAGTTAAGATTGGATGATCCTAAATCAGCCATTGATTCCTTTGAAAAAGCAAAAAAAAATCCATTCTCAAAAGATACAAATGTGTTTTTATATTATGTATTTCTAAATGAAGGGATAGCTTATCAAAAATTAGCAGAAATTGAAAAAGCAGAATTATCCTTTCAGGAAGCTTTCAGACAATTACAAAAAGACACTCCACTACTTGCACTTGCAAGGTTATACGAACAAAAATCTGATTGGGAAAAATGTATCCAATCATCCGATAAAGCACTTTCCTTTAATCCCAATCAAATTGAATCCCATATGTTTCGTTTTGTTTGTATGTTTGAAGCTGGTAATAAAACTAAAAAATTTGAAACTAGTTTCGCAAAATATTCTGAATTCATTAAAATGAAATTTCCAGATTTATCGCAAACACCTGAAAAATTTCAAGTAGGGTTTTTAAAATTAGCGCGAAAATATACGGAAAACAATGCTTTTGATACAGCCGAAAGTTATTTTGCCGTTTTGGAAAAAGACCAAACTATTTCCAATGGAAGGGAATACATTTTTTATAGAGGAAGGAATTATTTTTACGGTGGGAAAGTTGATTTAGCAATTCCTTACCTGCAAAAAACAAATGGTTCTTCTGCAGCACACTATCTCTTGGCACGTTGTTTTGCGAAGAAAAATGACATCACCAAAACGAAAGAACAGTTTCAGCTGGCAGCGGATTTAAAACCTGAATATTGGACATCTGCAAATTTAGAAAAAGATTTCAAAGAAATTTGGAAGGAACAATCGTTCCGTGAATTTATCAATACAAAAGGTGGAAAGGTATCAGGAACGAATCTTTCTACTCCAGGATCAAATTAATAACGAATAGGAAGAACCATTATTCTTCCTTTGCTGAATGTGGGCTTTTGAAAAGGTCCGCACGTAGTTTTTTAAAAGTATCGACTGAAATTTGACCAGGTGCCTTTGGTTCACCTAATGTCATATAGGTGAAAGATGAATTAAACTTATCACCAAATACTCTTGATATAATTCCAAGTTCACCCATACAAATTCCGATCATTGTTTGAGTTTTTGATAAAAGTTTGATATCATTTAAAAAGTCTGCTGTTTCTTCGATGTTCTCTGGTGTGATTGCAAACTTATAAATGGGATTCTTTTTTTTGACCGGTTTTGATTTCGCAATGAATTGGTTCATTTCATTTGCTAAAATTGATTTTTTAAAAGAATGATAAGAATAAATGATTCGATAGTTTAAGGTTTCATAATTTCGAAAAATTGTATCTTCTCTATTCAGTTCGATATCCAAATAATTGGCATTGTCATTAAAATCTTTAATGATACCTTCCACATCTTCTGGGAATAATTTCACATAGGATCGAACACTACTGTCTTCGGCTCTTCTATATGTAAAAAGCACTGGTAAACCAAGTGCTTTGATTTTCTTTTTCATTTCTTTTTGGATGTAATTTCTAGAGAATAAATCCAATCGAACTTCGATGACATCTACATCTTTTACATCTTTTTTTTGAAGGTGGCGTAATTCATCCTCACCGACTGAGGCTATGATTTTATAAGAATCTGGCATAAAGTTTATAATCCTTTTTGTAATAAATCGTGGAGAGAAATCATCCCAACAAAAATCCCATTTTCATCCACAACAGGAGCAACAGAAATTGGCCTTTCACGTCCTTCCATTTTGATTAAAACATCATATGCTTTTTCATTTGGTCGAAAACTATTTGGATTTGGGTTCATCATTTCTTTTGCGGTTACATCAGGCGATAATGTATGTTTTGTGAGATATTTACGAATGTCATAATCGGTAATGAGTCCTACAAGTTTTGAATTCGAATCCACAACTCCAGTAGCACCAATTCCTTTTTCTGTAATTTCTTTTAAAATAGTTTCTAGGTTTGCATCAATGGGAATAGAAGCGTTTCTGTCTCCTTTTCGCATCACGTCAGTTAGATATAAGGACAATCGTTTACCTAATCGGCCAGCAGGATGGTACAATGCAAAATCGTCTGCTTTAAATTCTTTTAGTTCCATTAAAGCAACTGCAATCGCATCTCCGAGTACTAGGGCTATGGTTGTACTGGAAGTAGGAGCAAGATCTAAGGGACAAGCTTCTTTTAAAACTGGTGTGATAATGACAGCGTCCGATAATTCGGCTAACTTAGATTTGGCATTTGCAGTGATACCTACTATTTTTGCTCCGATTTTGCGGAGGGTTGGTAGGATATAATTCAGTTCTTCAGATTCACCACTTTTTCCAATGGCGAGAACTACATCGTCGGGTCCAACAATTCCAGAATCTCCATGTGATGCATCTGTTGGGTGTAAAAAATATGCTGAAGTACCAGTCGAAGAAAGTGTGTGTGAGATTTTTTTGGCAATATCACCAGACTTACCAACGCCCGTCACGATTACTTTTCCTTTTGATTTTAGAATCAGATCGATACAGTCTTTCACTGATGGGTCTAGTTGTTCACGGAAGTGAACGAGAGATGAAATTTCATCATCAAGTGCTTGTTTTACGATATTTAAAGTATCTTTATTTGTCATACAAGTAATTCCTCCCAAGCTAAGTGATCCATATTGATCTCATAAGAGAAAATGGTTTCCACACCAGGAATTCTTAAAACAACAAGAGTTTTGTTTTTTACTTTTAGAATTTCCATGGTTTTACCAGCAAAAGAACCATCGATCACTTTCACCATTTTGCCTTTTTGAAATAATAGTTCTCTGTTCATTTTCAAAGATTCCGCATAATCTTTAAGGCCTTGTTCCAAAACGTCCAAATCATTTTGTTCCACAATGGCTGGTTGCCCTTTATGAAATACAAACTGAACTGATCCAGGTAGCTGTAGGACCTTATTTTTATCTCTCCAATACACAATCTTTACAAAAATATAAGAAGGTAATATTGGTACTTGGATCCATTTGAATCGATCTGTCCATTTTTTCCGTTCTTTCCGTATTGGTAAGTAGTTTTCGATTTTGTATTTGTTCAGAAGTTCACTGAGTTTTTTTTCTGCACGTGGTTTGGTATAAACAATATACCATGCACTTTCTTCCGATTGTGGATTAGTCTCTGACATCTAAACGGAACCTAATGGGTAAAACAAATTCTTTGCCTTTGGTGTATTGGAACTTCCAATCGGAAAGTTGGCGACGCACCTGTTGATCAAAAACCGCATACCTACATGCTGTGACCACTGCAATTTTTTCCAAACTGCCGTCTTCTTTCACAGAAAGTCGGTAGACACAATGATCTTCTAGTTTTTGTTCCAATGCCAAACTGGGGTAACTGAGACAATTTTGGAATTCAGAGATTTCATCTTCTGTGGTTTTGGTCCCATCATTCTGAGATTGTTTTGGCGAAATAGATTCCTTACTTTCTCCCAATCCAGTTGAAAAATGAAGTTGGAAAGAGGAAAAATTTCCGCCTTCCTTGAGTTTGATGTGAGTAGAATCTATGTCACTTCGGTATTCCATTGCCAAATAAGACAAAAGAATGAATACATGCACCCCAATGCTAAGGGTGATTGCCTTATATTTGGGTCCTTCAAAGAGTAAATGCATTCCAAGTTCATGAAAAACTTTATTGGAGAGAATGCAATCTCCATTTTCATTGTCCGTATATGCCATCAAGTTGGGGAAAAATTTTCCGAGTATCTACCTATGGAGAATCTCACGGAACATCCGTAGGAGTTGTTGTGGATGGAGTGCCAGCGGGACTTCCATTTCCAGAAGAAGAAATCCAAAAAGATTTAACACGCCGAAGACCAGGTCAAAATGATCTGACAACTCCGAGGGATGAAAAAGATCGAATGGTAGTTGAGTCTGGAGTTTTTGAAGGCAAAACCACTGGAAGCCCGATACTCATGAAGGTAAATAACCAAAATACCATTGGCAGTGATTATGATGAGATGGCACATGTGTTTCGCCCGTCTCACGCTGATTATACTTATTCTGAAAAATATGGCCACCGAGCCCATGTAGGTGGTGGTCGTTCCTCCGTTCGCGAAACCATCGGTCGCGTTGCAGCTGCGGGTCTTGCCCGAGTGATTTTAGAAAACGAATTGGGCATCTCAACTGTTGGATTTGTGGATTCGATTGGTCCCATTGATTCCTTAATTACAGAAGATGAATACCCAATCTCACGGGACATCGTTGACCAGTTTCCGACACGTTGTCCAAAACCTTCTGCCAATGATGAAATGGAAACTCTCATCCGTAAACTCCGTGATGAAGGAGATTCCGTTGGGGGAGTTGTGAAAGTTGTGGTTCGTAATTTACCTCCAGGACTTGGAGATCCCGTTTATGATAAGTTAGATGCTGATTTGGCCAAAGCCATTTTATCCATTTCGGCTTGTAAAGGTTTTGAAGTTGGATCTGGATTCTCGGGTACTCGCCAAACAGGAAGTACGCACAATGATGAATTTTACATCGAAGAAGGAACAGGTAAAGTCAAAACAAGAACCAATCGTTCTGGTGGAATCCAAGGTGGAATTTCGAACGGAATGGATCTTGTCATTCGTGCTGCTTTTAAACCAACTTCTACAATCAAAAAAGAACAAAAAACTGTGAACGACCAAAATAAAGAAACTATTCTTAAGGCAAAAGGTCGTCATGATCCATGTGTGTTGCCAAGGGCAGTTCCGATTGTCGAAGCTGTCGTAAACCTAGTTTTAGTTGATGCTTACTTATACCAAAGAGCCTTACAACCAAAATGGTTTATGAAGTATGCGAATTTAAACGCCATTCCAAACCAATAAAGGAAAACGAATCAAATGAATCGCCCCAAAGTTTATAAAATTTTACTCTTAGAAGATGATGAAAGTAGTGCAAAATTATTATTACATACTTTAGAGAGATATAACTTTGATGTGACTCATGTTGTAGATGGAATGTCAGGTCTTACCAAAATCCGAAACAATAGTTATGATTTGATCATCAGTGATGTGAATATGCCCTATTTGGATGGAATCAGTTTTCTCGAAAAAGGAAAGGACATGTTAAAAATGACACCCGTCATCATGTTAACAGCCGTTGGTGAAAAAGACCAAGTGAAACGGGCAGCATACAGCCATGTCACTGCTTATTTATTAAAACCTATAGCAAACCAAGCACTTCTAGAAAAGATTGCACAGGTCTTACAACTCAAACCCGAAAACATTATCGATAAAAAGGAATTTCCATTACAAATCAATGTGATGGAACTTTCCATTTCACAGATGCAACTCGACATCAAAGGTTGCCCTGGTAAAAAATCCACAGACGAGATTTATGACAGGTTTATGCTTACCTTAGCAGGAAGGGGTAGTTTCACCAATTTGAGAATCAATCTCGATAATGCTTTTTTTTATGAAGTCCGAGCCTTACAAATTTTAGATGATTTGATCGGCAAAATTCTAAAACAGACCAATATCAGAGCCAGTTCCCTGTTTGTAGATTCCGAATTTTTTAGCAATCACGTAGTGGACTTACAGCCATACGCGTATCTTTCCGAGGTAAATATAATTTCCAAATGAAGGTTTGACAAAATCAAAAGACCTAAGTCTAATCAAACCTAGGGGGTCTGTTCTTTGGTTAAGATAAAGATAGACGGAGTCGAATACGAAGTCGACGAAAAGAAAAACCTCATTGATGCAACAAAAGAAGTAGGAGTAGAAATTCCCTACTTCTGTTACCACCCAGCTCTGAGCATTGTCGGTATGTGCCGTATGTGTCTCATTGAGATTGAAGGTGTGCCGCGCCTACAAGCCGCATGTAATACTCCTGTAAAAGAGGGAATGGGTATCATTACCAAATCCGATCGTGTGAAAGAAGCACGAGCAGGTACCATGGAATTCCTTCTCGCCAATCACCCGTTAGATTGTCCTGTTTGCGATAAAGCAGGAGAATGCCGTTTGCAAGACAATGCATTTGGTTCTGGGTCTGGCCATTCTCGTTTTGAATTTGAAAAACGAAATATCCCTCAAGAAGAAATCGGAACCAATCTTATCATCAATCACAATCGATGTATCGTTTGTTATCGTTGTGTGCGGTTTGAAGAAGAAAAAGTTGGGGAATCTAACTTAGGCCTTTTTGAAAGAGGGAACCATTCCATCATTGGTCTTGCAAAATCAGAACCAATTGATCATAACTACCAAGGTGCCCTTGCAGACATTTGTCCTGTGGGAGCCCTTCTTAATAACAAAACACTTTTTAAATCACGTGTTTGGTGGTACAAATCGCACAAATCCGTATGCCATGGTTGTTCCACAGGTTGTAATGTAACAACAAACGTACGAGACAATAAAATGTATCGATACATGGTACGTGAAAATTTTGAACAAGGAATGTTTTTCCTCTGTGACAAAGGTCGGTTTGATTTGGATTGGATGAACGAAAATCGTTTGTTCAGTTATTTGGAAAATGGAAAAAATTCCACATCACAAGTGGTGGTTTCCAAAATTATTGATCGATTAAAAGAAGCAAAATCCATTGCCGTTCTCGGTGGAGCTCACGAATCCAACGAAACTTTGGCAACACTCAAACAAAACCTAAATTCCCTCTCACAAGCATTAGGTGGTAAATCCATCCAATGGGAAACTCGTGTTACGGATGCACAAAATAAAGAAACTGAACAAGTAGACTTTTTACTCACAAAAGACAACCACCCGAATACAAAAGGAGCTATTGACTTAGGTCTCACAACTCCTTCTGGAATTACAGGGATTGTTTCAGCAGTCAAACAAGGGTCGGTGGACTTAGTGATCCTCATCAAAGAATCCATTCCAGAAGGAATTGATCCAAACAAAGTGATTTGTTTTGATACCAATTTGACTGAAGCTGCAAAGAACGCAAGTTTGGCGGCACCAATTCAAATTTTCTGTGAACGAGAGGGAAGTTTTACCAATAAAAACGGCCTCAAACAAAACTTTGAGAAGTCAATGAATCCCATCCAAGGGTTGTTAACCTCTGCCGGTGTTGTTGAGCAAATACTGAATACGATGACTAAAAAAATGGAGGTATCCGTTGGGAACCGTTAATGTCGTCAACGTAGCCAAAAAACACCAGTTTTCTTGGTATGAAAAATTTTACTTTTGGTCCATAGGCAAAGGCCTTTGGATCACACTCAAACATTTTGTAAAAGTTGCTTTGTTTAACAAACAGGTAACGATTGAATACCCTGATAAAAAACGTCAGTATTCCACTCGGTTTCGCGGGATGCACTCGATGAAACGAGATGAACAGGGTAGAGAACGATGTACTGCTTGTTTTTGTTGTATGTGGATTTGCCCTGCCAATGCCATTCACATCGAAGCTGCAGAAGTGACTTCAGAACGCCAACACCTCCACCCTGAAGATAAATATGCCAAAAAATTTGAAATCAATTTACTCCGTTGCATCTTTTGTGGGTTATGCGAAGAGGCATGTCCGAAAGGAGCCATTTATTTGGATGGAACGGGTGAGATGGCGGCCGACAACCGAGAAGATTTGTTTTTGACCAAAGAAAGAATGATGGAAAAAACTGGTGGTCCCATCCTCGGACAAAGGAATTAAGATTTCACTCGTTCCACGAAACAAAAACCCGGAATTGTATGGAATAAGGACAGCCGGGTTTTACCTCTAACCAATTCAATCCATTATCTGTGTTTTCCAAAATTCCTTCATTCATTACCTATTTAGTCAGTTCGCATGTACGATCGGTTCTATATTTACGTACTTGCACGTTAGTTTCGAATGGCTGTAATTTTCCTTTCGTATGGAAATTTTGGATCTCTTTGATTTTTTTCATTTGTTCCTTTGGAATGGGTATTGGAATTGTCTCTCCTTTGGTTGCTGAAACCACCATCATTGAAAACGAAGAAGATGAAAAACGTGTCTTAGAAAACCATGCCTTTGAAAAATTGCGTTTTGGTTTAGCCAATCATATCCATTATTACAAAGTCAAAAAAACAAAAAATACCGTTGTTGAACAACGGTCTGGTCGGAAACGATTGTATGATCATAATTTGATTTTACGGTCGATGTTTCGGAATCGAATTCTGCACCACAAGTATGGATCCATTGGAAGGTTGTTAGACGGTGCTAGTTTTATCGATTTTGGCAGTGCTATCTTGTATGAAGAAGGTGCTGTAACAGTAAGAGACTTATACGAAGACCAATTCCTCGCTCGTTACATCAAAAAAATTGTGGCAACGGATATCAATGACCCTGAATACGATCACACCCGTTACATTGAAATTCATTTCACGGAACGAGATCCCTTTCCTTTTGCCTTCAATGAAATCCCTTACCGTTTGGATGACCCTTCCTACATTCGCATTTTGACGAAACTTTACACACCCAACGAATTTTCGCCTGTGATCTTTCGGAGCACCAATTCTGGACCTGATTTGTTTTATACTGTCGAGGAGATGAAGGAACATTTTCGCTCTGTTTTGGATGCCAATCCACACAGGACCATTTTGTATTTCTTCAATCGTTACATTTTCTTCCGAACTCCCTGTGAATCCAAATTCCAACTCATTGGAACCATCGATGAAAAGGTCGGTGTGAACCATAGTTTTAGTGCCTGGCGCTATGTGGACTGGAATAAACGGGAATTTGCAGAAGCAATCGACCCCAATTTTCGGTACATCCGAATCGCCGACGAACGGACAGAAAGCAAGGCAGACCGGTTTGATGCGATGATTTCGGGGTATTCTTGCCAATTCCAAGCGAAAATGAAGTACTACCGTCACAAATTCACAAAAACTATGACGAAATGATGATTTTTTTACTTTTCTTGTGAGGCGAACTCTGTACGTTTTTCCTAGAACACCCAGAGAGAGGTAAACCCATGGGGAATTCCTATATTATTGATGCTGTCCGAACTCCGAGAGGAAAGGGCAAAAAACGCGGGACACTTGCATCCGTCCATCCACAAGAATTAGCTGCTGCCACATTAAAAGCCATCCAAACCCGAACAGGAATCGATCCAAAAACGGTAGAAGAAGTTGTAATGGGTTGTGTATCCCAAGTTGCTGACCAAGCTGCTTGTATCGCACGTTATGCGGTTATGGCAGCTCATTGGCCAAAAGATGTTCCTGGTTATACAGTAAACCGTTTCTGCGGTTCTGGATTACAAGCACTTAACAACGTAGCAAACCATGTTGCTTCTGGAGCAATGGAAATTGGCGTTGGTGGTGGAGTTGAATCCATGAGCCGTGTGAAAATGGGTGATGATATGCTTGGTCGTGATTTTAACGTAGGCAACGATAAAATTGCAGCACACTACAATCTTGTTCCGCAAGGAATCTCTGCTGACTTAATTGCAACAAAGTATGATATTTCTCGTGAAGAAGCAGATCGTTTTGCAGAATCTTCCCAACAAAAAGCTCATGCAGCAATCCAAAATGGTTACTTCAAAAAATCTGTGATCCCAATTACATTGGATGATGGAACTGTTGTTACAGAAGAAGAGAACCCACGATTGGAATCCGATTATGCTTTCCTTTCTGGACTTGGTCCAGTTTTCAAAACAATTGGTGAAAAAGAACTCGATGCAATCGCACTCCGTTCTTATCCAGAAATCAAAAAAATCAATCACATTCATACACTCGGTAACTCATCTGGTATCGTGGATGGTGCTGCTGCAATTTTAGTAACGAATGATGATGGATTAAAAAAATACGGATTAAAACCACGTGCAAAAATCCTTGCGACTGTTGCTACTGGTGAAGACCCAACCATCATGTTAACTGGTCCAGTGTCTGCTTCTCAAAAAGCATTAAAACAAGCTGGTCTTACAGTAAAAGACATTGATCTTTGGGAAATCAACGAAGCTTTCGCATCTGTTGTGTTATACGTAAAGAAAACACTCGGAATCGATGAATCCAAAATCAACGTAAATGGTGGAGCGATTGCGCTTGGACACCCACTCGGAGCAACTGGTGCAATCCTTACTGGAACTGTTCTTGACGAGTTGGAAAGAAGAGACCTTCGTTACGGACTCATCACACTTTGTATTGGTGGTGGAATGGGCATTGCGACAATCATCGAACGATTGAAGTAAAACATTCTAGTTCATTTCAACTGGGAACACGTTTGGAACTTGCGAAAGGCAGGTTTCAAACGTTTTTTTTTTAATTGGCTCCATATCTCCTATCCGCAAAAACCTTCATAAAATAACAATACTTTAGAAAATCCTAATTTTACAAATATACATAAGTATAGTCTAAAATCGAATGTATTTACCAATTTGGATGATCAACCTACAGTTGTTAGATTTTTTTATACATTGATATAAAAATCTGTTTACAAATAAAATCAAATATGCAACTGATCTACAGATGCGAAAAATAATCTTTCTTATTTTTACATTAATTAGGTGTTCTTCTTACGAAAGTTATACTGTATCTGACTTACAATACACTCAAATTTCACCTGCAAAGAAAATTGCCTTAGTGGGTTTTCTTCCTTATAATTATCTAATACAAAAAGACCGACAGGGTGAACTTTATCGGTCATCAGCAACTATCGATTATGAAAATTCCATGAAACCGCTTTTTCTAGATGGAAAAGACATTATTAGTTATGTTTCTAGGAACGGTAATTCAAAAATCACAAGAGACAATTGTTTAAATTTCGTATATTCGTATTTAGATATTGTAAAAGCTTCTGGAAAAATGGAACTTCAGAAATTTATAGACTTTGAATTAACTCCAGATCTTTCTAAATCGAAATGTATCGTAAAAACTGAAAATATTGATTTCTATATTCTTGGAATTCCTGGTAAACCTATCAATCCTTGGAGAAATTATGATGAAAGTATTTTTGGGTTTTTCAAAAGTGCTTTTTCGGTGTTAACTTTTTTTATTTACCCAACTAAACAAGTCGAACCGGTAAATGCTTCTTTTCATATTTATGATTCAAATTTAAATCTCATCGAAAAATTTGAATATCAAAAACATGTCATAGTAACTACATCTTGGTGGTTTAATTTAAATTTAGATAGCAACAGAGTATCTAAAGATATTGTGTCAAGTATAAGGTTATCACAAGAGAGTATTACTAAAGAGTTTTCGTATGATTTCAATGTAAAATATAAAAAAAAATAATGTAAGGAACCAATATAAATTTAACGGATGAATAAAATGAGATATAACATAGGATTACTATTCTTACTAGCTATAGTTTCTCTTCATAACTGCGTTTTAGTGCCAGATTATTCAAAGAACTTTAGGAAATATGAAGTTAAGTCAGTGAAACGATCTATTTCGGTAAAAAAACCTGATAGTAGATTTGAATTTTTTGCAAAGGACTTTTATTATGTTTTGGCTGCATATTTGATAGAAGAAAATTTGAAATATTCGGAACTGTTCTCTGAAGTAAAAGAGAAAGATGGCGAATATCTCCTTACAGCAGAGAAAATTGAGGATATAGGCTCCGATGATAGCATAGAAGTAACGTATTACATTAAAGTGGAATATTCCTTATATTTAAATAGTAAGTTAGTCTTTAAGAATATTTATGAGGGTTCTGCAATATCGGAACCTTCGGAAAATTTAATGTATGGTTTTAGAGCGAGATTGGCAAGAGAAAGAGCACTCCAAGTTACAATGAATAAATTGCTAGATGATTTTGTTAACATGAAAATTTTGAAATAGTATAATAGTCATTAGTTTGTAATTTCTATTTTAAGTATTTGCAAAAGTTAGAGTTTTTTTAAGGAAGGTATTTAAATGTTTAAAAAAAAATCCATTTTATTATTAATTTTATCACTCAATCTGATTTCGTATTGTGCCTCTTTTCGAGAGAACAATATTTCTACTGTAAAAGATAGTGATTATAAATCTAACAAAGACGAAAAAATAAAAGTCTTTCGCAAATGGAAATATCAATCGAATGGTCCCGATGCGATTCCTAGGGCTGATTTTCATAAAAGCTGGTTTGATAAAGCAATTGTAGATTCTGGATGTTGCGTCATTGTTGAAAAGCCAAACGAAGCCACATTGATTGTTGATGGAATTGCTGCTAACCACATTCATCCGATGAGAGATTTTTTCAATTTATTAAGTGTTGCTACAGGTACTGTTTTACCTTATTGGGCAACAACAAATGTTGATATTCAAGTAACAGTAGTGAAAGGTAATAAGCAATACGAATACAAACTAAATGATTCTTTTACTATGGTACAATGGTTGCCTATGATTTTTGCTTTTCCATTTACTGGTACACCAATTAAAAATAGAGACGAACTATATTTAAATACGTATCAAGAGTTAGTTGTCCAGATGAAAAAAGATGGAATCATTTAGATTCAATTTAACAGACAACTGCCATTGGATGCCAAAAAGCAAGGATAATGATCTTATCTTATTTGCAAATTGGCTTTAAGTATTTTTTCTTAATTCCAAAAACTCTTTAGAAACAGTTTGCATTTAATTTCGGCAAATATGAGTAATGGAACTATGAGCGCAACAGTCACATTGACTGGCATTGTTTGTAACAAATGCCATTTTAAGGTAGCGGAAGTATTAGATGGTTGCCCATCGTGCGGAAGTGAATTGATCGAAACGGTAGAGTTAAAACCAACTGGTCATATCGTTTCTTTTACCATTGTGCATGTTGGGTTTGGTCACATGGCAGAAAGAGCTCCTTATGTTCTTGCGATCGTTCAAACAGAAGAAAATGTAAAACTCACTACTGTAATCGAAGGTGTAAATGATTTTGCTACTGTGAAAATTGGAGACCAAGTTCGTTTGAAAACAATCGATGATAAAATTGGACCTGTCTTTCAATATTGATGACTTTTGGAAGTTGAATATCAAATATGTTATGATAAAAATTTGATCGTAATATATTTTGCAAGAACCATAAGACTATCAATGAATTCAAAGCAAACATGATCGAATTGAAATTGATTTGGAGATTGGAAATTTTTAGTGTTGGTTCATTGCTATTGAAGTAACCAACACTAAGCAAAGTGATTAAATTAGAATTTTCAAACTAGAAACTTCCATTTTTCCTTTCGGCATCCATTTCTTTCTGACCTCGCCACCCACCACCAAGAGCTTTATACAATCCGACATTCGCTTCTAATAGATTGTATTTTAATTCAAGTGCTTCTACTTGGGCTTCTAAAAAATCTCTTTGGCTAAACAAAACATCGATGTAATCAATTCTACCTGCTTTAAATAAAATATTCGAAATCTCAACGGACTCTCTTAGATTTTGAACCTGTTTATTCTTTGCATCATACTTCTGAGATAAATTTTTGATTTTCACAATTTGATTTGTTACTTCCGTAAATGCTTTTAGAAGTGAAACTTCATAATTGTAAATGGCTTGGATTTGTAGGTTATTTGCTGTTGCATAATTTGCTTCAATTGCTTTTCGATTGATGAGTGGTGCAATGATACCTCCACCTAACCCATATGCTAACGAAACAGGAGTCCCTTTGAAATGTTTTGAATTAAACGCTTCATATCCAATATTCCCATCAATTTTAAGTGAAGGATAGAACCTTGCTCTTGCTACTTCAATGTCTAATTTTCGCGATTCTAAAACCAAACTTGCCTGTTTGATATCTGGTCTGTTTTCTAAAAGATCAACAGGAACTGATTTTTGAATTTCAGGAAGTGTAATTTCCAAAAAGTCATCAGACTTCCTTGTAATTCGTTCTGGGAAACGTCCCAAAAGAAAATTAAGTCTGTTTTCAGTAATGGCTATTCTTTGGACAATATCGTATTTACGAGCAAGGTTTTTTGCTACCTCAGCTTCAAACCTTTTTACAGCCAGGGATGTTGTTCTACCAGCTTCCCTTTGTAATACGACCATATCTTTTACCTTAGAGAGAACTTCAATATAGTTCTCAATTAATGTTAATTGATTATCTAGTGATTTAAGTTCGAAATACGTATCTGAAATTTCTGCAACTAAATTGGTAACAACGTACCGCTTACCTTCAATACTTGCGAGGTATAGTAGGTAAGCGGATTTCGTTGCATTCCTTAATTTTTTCCAAATGTCAATTTCCCAACTCATTACGAGCCCACCATGTGCAAATAATGTCGGTGAATTGGCGTTAGGTGTGCTAAATCTCTCTTTCTGTTCGACTCCTCCGTCCGCTTGGAGAGATAATTTTGGTAAATATTCCCCTTGTCTTGAAAACACTTCGTTGTTCGCGATACTAATTTCTTGTTCTAGAATTGCGAGTTCCTGATTGTTTTCAATCGCAGTGTCGATTAATGATATCAATTGTGGTTCATTAAAAAACTGGTTCCAAATTTCGGTTTGTAACTTCTGAGCTTTCTCAGAAGATTCCCAATTTTCAAATTGTTCTGGAAGTTTTAAATCTTCCTTATCTCTTTCATAAAGAGCAGGAATACAGGAAACATTCCATAAAATTAAGAATGTGATAACGATTCGTTTCATCTTATTTCTTTCCTTTCCTGGATTTTTTACGTTCCAATTCAGAAGTTTCATACATTCGGTCTGATTCAGAAAGTGGCATGTTGTCTTCATGGTAAATTAGATTTTTGCCTTTTGCTATGTTTGCAAAGATAATGTAGAGTCCGGGCACTACGATGACTCCAAAGATCGTTCCAAATAACATACCACCTAATGCACAGGCACCAATCGTGTGATTGGCGATCGCACCAGGACCTGTCGCTACAACGAGTGGTATCAAACCAGCCACGAAGGCAAACGAAGTCATCAAAATAGGTCTAAACCTTGCTTTTGCTCCTTCTAACGCTGCATCAAACACACTAAGTCCTGATTCTTGTCTTTGCCTTGCAAACTCTACGATCAATACGGCGTTTTTACCGAGTAAACCAATTAACATGATCATCCCGATCTGGGCATAAATGTCATTCGCAAGACCTAACAATCGTAACAAGAAGAAGGAACCAAAGATTCCTGGTGGGAGTGAAAAAATTACGGAAAAAGGTATGATAAAACTTTCATACTGTGCAGATAACACAAGGTATACGAACACAATCACAACTATGAAAATGAAAATGGCTTCATTTCCGCGAGAAGCTTCATCGTAAGATAGTCCTTCCCAACCTACTTCAAAACCTTTTGGAAGATTTTTGGATACTTCTCTAATGGCATCAATTGCATCACCGGTTGTGTAACCTTTGCTAGGTAAAACGTTGATTACAGATGATGTATAGGCATTGTACCTTGTGATCTCGTTTGCACCTTGTTTTTGTTCAAGGGACAAAAAGGAAGAATATGGAACCATTTCCCCTTTGTCATTTGGAGTAAATAAGCCAAGAATATCTGTTGGTAATCTTCTATATTCTGGTGCTGACTGAACATATACTTTAAAGAACTGATTGAATCGAATGAATCCTTGTTCATATGTACTTCCAACTAGGATGTCCAAGTTGTCCATTGCATCACCAATGTTGACTCCTTTTTGCATCGCAAGTTTTCGATCAAGTTTCACTTCCAATTGTGGAAATTTTGCTGAGTAAAAGGAAAAAAGACCTGTAAGTTCCTCACGTTTTTTTAAGTCTTCCATAAACTCAACGTGAACTTTATCGAAGGCTGTATAATCACCACTATTGGTTTTATCCAATAATCGAAACATAACTCCACCTGCTGCACCAAATCCAGGAACTGCTGGTGGTTCAAAGAATTCGATAATGGCACCGAAATTCTTTGTTTTGTGCTCTAGTTCTTCCATTACATCATGGACAGAGTTTTTTCTTTCAGACCAATCTTTTAAACTGATGAGACATGTTCCTGCGTTGGATCCTTCCCCTTCCGTTAGGATTTCGTATCCTGCAAGTGAAGCCACTGAATCAACACCTTCAATCTTTAAGGCAATCTCTTGGAGTTTTCTTGCGACATCATTTGTTTTTTCAATGGTTGATCCCGGTGGTGTTTGGATCACTGCGTAGATCATACCTTGGTCTTCTCCAGGTACAAACCCTGCAGGAACCAACTGCGATAAGAAAACAAAACCAACCGCAAAGAACAGTAATAAGGAAACAATAAATACTTTTGAACCTGAAAATCTGTGCATTAAGTTCACATATTTTTCTGTCATAATTTCAAAGTAAAAATTGAATTTTTCTAAGAAAAGATCAATGGGGTTATGTGTTTTTTTGTTATGATTATGAGGTTTTAAAATCATCGCCGTTAGAACAGGCGTTAAAGTTAAAGCGACAATACCAGAGAGCACAATTGAAGTGGCCATTGTGATCGCAAATTGACGATAAAAAACCCCAACAGGACCTGGTAAAAAAGTTACAGGCACAAATACTGCTGTCATGAGTAATGTAATCGCAATTACAGCTCCACTAATTTCACCTAATACTGCTTTTACGGATAAGTACACACTCAAATGGTCTTCGGCCATTTTCGCATGCACTGCTTCCACAACAACAATGGCGTCATCCACCACAATACCGATCGCAAGAACCATCGCAAATAATGTGATTAGGTTAATGGTAAGTCCCAATGCCATCATAAAAGAAAAGGCACCGATGAGGGATACGGGAACCGCAATGATAGGAATTAACGTTGAGCGCCAATCACCTAAAAAGATAAATACAACGATCGCTACTAAAATAAAGGCTTCTACTAATGTATGGATAACTTTTTCGATAGCTGCATCGATAAAGTTCGACACATCATAACTTAATTTGTAATCCATTTCTGGTGGAAAAGTTTGTTTTAACTCTTCTAGTTTTGCTTTGATATCTTCAATAACAACTTTGGCATTACTACCTTCCGTTTGTTTGAACATAATCGCGGCAGCAGGATGACCATCAACATCGGAGTAAATATTGTAAAACTCACTATCTAGTTCAACCTTTGAAATATCTTTGAGGTAAAGCAACTCACCTCCATTTTTAGCACGGATGATGATATTCTCATATTGCCCAGGTTCGTTAAACCAACCTTCATAGGTAAGAGTGTATTCTAATGATTGTGCTTGTTTTCCAGAACTTTGACCGAGTCGACCAGGTCTTGCAATGATACTTTGGTCTTCAATTGCCTTCATTACTTCGGCAGTTGTCACATTATAAGCACGCATCCTATCCGGATTTAACCATACGCGCATCGCATATTGTCTCGTTCCTAAGATCTTTGCTTGTCCGATACCATGAATCCTTTTTAATTCAGGTAATAAAAACACTGTCGCATAGTTGTATAAGAATTTCTCACTCGCCTTAGGATCTTTACTGTATAAGTTTACATACAATAACATACTTGGTTGAACAGGTTGTACAAATATACCTTCCAAACGTACGAGTTCTGGAACACGATACATCATCTGGTCTACCCTAGTTTTCACTTGTACTAAGGCATCATTTGGATTTGTTCCTGGATCGAATAATACTTGTATGATTGCATCTCCAGAACTTGTGGAAGAAGAAATCATATACCTCATTCCAGCAACCCCGTTGATTGCTTGTTCCAATGTTGTAATCGTTGATTGGACTAATACTTGAGCACTGGCGCCTGGAAAGGATAGAGTGATTGTTACCCGAGGAGGGGCAATTTCGGGGAATTGTGATACTGGAATGTTCTTTATCGAAATTAATCCAACAAACACAACTAAAACGGATATAACTATGGCGAGAACTGGTCTCTGGAGAAATTTTGAAAACATAGAATATCTCCTAGTGAGCCTGTAACTCGAAACTTTTCATGACGTTCTCACGAGTTTCGATGTTAAATTTTACAATATCACCATCATGAACTTTACCAAGTCCTTCTAAAAGAATGATGTCGCTCTCAGTAATACCTGATTCTACGACAAACAAGTGAGGAATTTCGTTTGAGACTTTGATCTCAGTCGATTTTAACTTACCTTTACTTGATATTGTGTATACATAACGTTTATCTAATACTTCAAAAGTAGCCTTTTGTGGAATGAGTAAGGCTTCTTTTAAATTTTCTTTGATCACAACGTTTCCTGTTTCTCCATGACGTAATAATCTTTCTGGATTCGGAAAAGTTGCTCTAAAAGGAATGGTTCCCGTTTCACTATCGAATTCTCCTTCGATTGTGTCAGCGTTTCCTTCATGGTTGAAGTATTCACCATTTGCCATTAAAAATTTAACTTTTAATGGTTTGTCTCCTGATCTGCGGGCATTGGAAAAATTTAGGTAATCTTTTTCTGATACATTGAAATAAACCCAAAGTTTTGAAATATCAGAGATAGTAGTTAAAAGAGTTCCTTCTTCCACTAAACTTCCAAGTCGCACTTGGAGTCGATCTGTGATCCCAGTGAAAGGGGCAGTTACAGTAGCCAAATTTAAGTGAACTTGTGCCAATTCCATGGCTGCTTTATTTTTTTTCAATCTAGCTTTGATTAGAGATAATTCTGTTTGGGATACAACATTCTCTTTGAATAACTTCTCAGTATTCTCAAATTCAATTTGAGTTGATTCATATTCTGCTTTAGCTTTTTCGTATTGAGCAGTAACCAACATTGGCATTACCTGAAAAAGTTTCTGACCTTGTTTTACGATCTTACCTTCATCCATATAAATATGGGTAAGGTATCCTTTCTCGAACGCTCTGATTTCGATTCGTTGGATCGCCCTAACTTGCGCTACATAGTTTTTATCAATGATTACATCTTGTTTCCATGGATATGTGGCCATGAGTGCGTTTTTGTCTTCATGGTTCTTTGAATGACAATTCATCTGAAGAAAAGATGTTAATAAAAATACTGTTACTAGTATCTTTGAAGTGAAAGAGTGCTTAAGCCCTTTGAGAAGTTTCATTGTGTCCCCACTTTGTCTAACTTTTGTTAGGCAAAATTTAAAAAATCATCGAACGCATTTTGGATTGCGATCTACCGAGAAAAAAATATATGTTAAGCGATGATGGGAGGTGCGCGGTCTTTGACGCTATTTTTAGCTAAAAATGAATTTGGAAAAGTGAATAAGACAAGTTTTAGTTCAGTGTAAAATGTAAGGGAAATTTTGAGAAAAAAAGCGAATGAATGACTTAATTCGTTTTCACGGTGGGAATTAATTTCAGCTTCTTCCTCACTTACTTCTTTGATGACATAAGAAAAATCGTATAAACTACTATGTTTGTAAGTTTGGTGATTTTGGTAGGTGTCTCGATGGGATGCATAACCCTCAGTATTAGTACTGATGAATACAAAGGAGAGAAGCAAAATTGCCAATCGACTTATCAATGTATTTACCATCATCAAGCGCATCTAATGTCAGCGAATTCCCGAATCGTTTATTGTCAACAGTTTAGCGAACAGTTCTAGGTCTCAATTAAAAACAAAAACACTGCGCCATTTACGACTGGTCTGTCGTAGTGTCGATTGTAGCGGAAATCCTTTCCTCTCATCATTAGACATCGAATGAGAAAAAAAGTAGGCAAGAATGCAGCTGAAAGCGGGGCCTTTTTGCAATTCATGTTATGTGATGAAACCAACTAAGGCACTCGAGGCAATTGGATGTAATTTATTTTGCAAATATGACTGCCTCATTTGGGTGTAAAATCAAATCACCTGTATCCAATTCTTTATCTAACTCAAAAGATGCATTTCGATTTTTAGAACTGAATAAAATTTGGTTCAAATTCCATTTTCTTGGGTAAGAAACTCGAACTGGTTTGCTTGAAAAGTTCAAAAAAATATATGTCTCATCTTTTCCTTCTCTCCTTCTGTAGTATAATGCTTGTTTGTCGTCGCTCAATATGATTTTTAATTTTCCTTTACGAAGTGATTTTCGATCCTTCCGTATCTGAATCAGTTTTTTGTATGTGAAAAATAGAGAATTTGGATCCAGTTTTTGAGATTCAACATTCAGCGTATTGGAATCTTCATAGAGGGGAAGCCAAGGTTTGCCTGTTGTAAATCCAGTTGTTTCGGAACCATCCCAAGGCATAGGAATTCTTTCGGGATCCCGTCCAGGATGGAAAGGCCAATACCGTTTACCAACTGGATCTTGGATTTTATTGAATGGAACTTTTTGGCGTTTCATACCAATTTCCTCTCCATAGTATAAGAAAGGTGTTCCACGTAATGTTAACATCATGCAAGCGGCAAGTTTGGCACGATCCAATGTATCTTCACCCTTCTCGTAACGAGTGATGTGCCTTGGAAAATCATGATTGGATAAAGTATAATTTGGCCAATTATCTTCCCCTAATGCTGATTCAAAGTCTTTGACAATTTGGTAAAATCGTTCCGCTTTCCAAGGCGAAAATAAAAACATAAAATTAAAGGCAAGGTGAAGTTCATCATTACGACCACAGTAAGTTGCTGGAAGTAAAACATTGCCAGGGAAGTCTTGCATGATTTCTCCAACAAACATACGTTTTTCGGTATAAGAATCCAAAAGTTTTCGCATCCTTCTTAAGATTCCATGCATTTCAGGTCGGTCACGATCGTATGTATGTACTTGTTTGTCATAAGGTCTTGGACCTTTCATAAAATAAGAAGCATTGTTTCGAAAAAATTCATCTTTTACATATAAGTTGACAACATCTAAACGGAATCCATCCACTCCCATATCGAGCCAGTATTTCATCATCCGAAAGATGGCGTCTTCCACATCCGGATTACGCCAATTGAGATCAGGTTGTTCTTTTAAAAAAGAGTGAAAATAATATTCACCAGTACGTTTGTCATATTCCCAACCAGATCCACCAAATGCACCCAACCAATTGTTAGGTGGCCCATTATGGTTTGCTTGTTTCCAAATGTACCAATCTCGTTTTGGACTGTTGACAGACGATCTGGATTCAATAAACCAAGGGTGGAGGTGGGAAGTATGATTGACTACCAAATCCATGATAATGCGAATCCCTCGTTTATGAGCTTCTTTTAACAGACGTTTGAAGGTCTGAATATCTCCAAATACGGGATCTATTTCCTCATAGTCAGAAATATCATAACCAAAATCAAACATAGGAGAAGGATAAACTGGAGATAACCAAATAGCATCGATACCAAGTGAGTCTTTGGAACCTGCTAAATAATCCAAACGTTGGATGATTCCCTCGAGGTCTCCGATCCCATCTCCATTGGAATCTTGGAAACTACGTGGATAAATTTGATAGATAACTGCTTCTTTCCACCATGCCATATTAAAAACTAATCTCCATGATACCTTGGTTATCTTTGACTCTTGCTACCGAGAGAATTTTTTCCTTAATCGAAAGGAGTAGGCCAGTATCTTCTATTTTTTTACCATTTTTAGTTTGGATGTGAAAGGAGTCATATGCAAAATCAGCACTTGTCGAGATTCTAACAAAGATTACTTCCAATTCAAAATCGATTAAAGTTTTGAGAATACGATACACTAAACCGATTGAATCAGGTACTCTTACTTCTAATACAGAATAAGTATCTGATAAATCATTTGCAAACTTGACTAGTTCTTCCACCATTCCTTCCGGAATTTGTGGTAAGGTTTTCCAAATATTGGTAGTCGAAGCCAAATCTTCAATATTCACTTTCCCTTCAATACAATCGGCAAGAGTGGACTCAATTTCGTTTATTTGTGGTTCGGCGATCTCTCCACTTCCGAATTCATCTGTGATTTGCGCTTGTAAAATCAAATGTTCATTTTCGCTTCGGAATAATCTGAGTCCTACTAAATTTAATCCAAGACTGGAAATAATTCCTGATAGATACAGTAACATTCGTTTGTCTGCCTTAGCAAATAGAGACAATGTAACAAACGCAGGTTCTTTTTCAGAAATTAATCGAAACGTAGAACCTGATTGTATCCATTCATGTAAAAATACAAAATGTTGGTAGACTCTGCGTGGGGTATTATAGTTCAAATAAGAAGTGGGACGAATTTGCATCCCAAACGAAACAATTTGTTCCGCTTGTTCTGTTGTAAGTCCTTCTTTTTCGATTAGATAGGATTCAAGAGTACTCTCGATGCGTTCTTGGTTGTCAGGTCGATTGGTTTTGTTTTGTAAGTATGTCAATGTGGAAGTAAATAAAAAATGTAAAATTTCTTTTTTCCAATTGGTAAGAACTGATTGGCCAACCGATTTTGTATCAATGATTGTCATTACATATAACAACCGCAAAGTGTTTTCATTGGAAAATTGATTTGCAAACGAAGAAATTAGATTTGGGTCATAAATATCTCGTTTGGATGAGAGTTCAGACATGACGATATGTTCTGCAACTAAAAATCGCAAGAGTTCTGTATCTTCTTCTGAAAATCGGAACCTTTCCGCGATGATGAGAGCAAGTTCGGCGCCGTATTGGCAGTGGTCACCTTCTTTTACTTTCCCTGCATCGTGAATCAGGATTGCTAAAGCTAAAATTTCAATTTTTTCGCAAGAATTAAATACGTCTTGGACTTGTGGGTCTTCCCATAAATCAGCAATCAATACATCTAACTCACGTAATATGAGTAATGTATGTTCATCAACTGTGTATTGGTGGTGGTAACTAAAAAGGGGAAAGTTGGTACAAGCTCCAAATTCGGGAATGAGTTTTCCTAGTACGTTACATTCATGCATAAGTGTGAGTGTATGCCCAATACGTTTTTTGTGGCGTAACATCTCCATAAAACAATCCAAAACCGATTTTTGGTTTTTAAAATCATCATCGAGAAAATGAGATGCAAAACGGATTTCGTTTAAATCGATTCGAGATGGTTCCTCTTCGTTTTTTTGTGATTCGTTGAAAAATTGAATGATGTCATCGTATAAAGTATCTGGATTGGAAAGTTCTTTGTGGATCCGTTTTTTATTCAGATTGGTTTTTTCATCTAAATAGGTTCCAATATAAAAATAAACATCCTTTTGAGCTTTATAAAATTGGCTCATAAAACGTTCTAAAGTTTTAATTTCATTCTTAGGACCAAATCCTAAAAACTCAGCAACTTCTGCCTGTAAGCCTAAATCTAACCTGTCATTTTTACGGCCACTGATGATGTGGAGAGCGGATCTAGTTAAGAGTAAAAAATCATAAGCTGACAGTAGAGTTAAACTATCACCAATTAAATAAAAATCAAAAATCCCACCATCGGCACTATCGGCGAGTGGATTTGTTTTTTCGATCCAATACATTTGTTGGATGTCACGAAGTCCTAATGGATCGTTTTTAATATTGGGTTCTGAAAGTAAAATTGGATTATAAGAATTGATAATTCTTTCTCTGAGATAAGAAAGTTTCCATTCATTGTATTCTTTGATGGTTTTTTCAGGAATTTTGCCCAGGAATTCGTTTTTAAATTTTTGGAATAAAACTTCTGAACCTACAAGAAACCGAGCATCAAGTACAGCGTGGTAGGTTTCGATTTGGTTTAAATATAAAAATGATTCTTTGATCGTACGGCAACTATGACCGACTTCCTTATCATTGTTATATAAGAAGGTATTGATTTTGGAAATGATATCACTTAAGATTTTGTCTGAAAGTTTTCCATCATGAAGGTATAATAAATCAATATCCGAATGAGGTGCGAGTTCCCTTCTTCCATAACCTCCTACTGCAATGAGACAGAGGTGGTCTTTTATGGGGATTCCGTTTGAAACTTCCAAAAAAACTTGTCGTAAGGAATCGTCGATCAGGTTACTCAACTGACGGGTGAACAACCTTCCTGAAGAGACTGTTTTGGCTTTTGGAAAGGTCCGTTGCAGTTTTGCCTTGAGTTCTGATTTCATCATGTAAAGTTTACCTTATTGGACAACTTTAACATGAATCCGAAGATTAAAATCACAATTCAGTTTATTTTCAGCCATCTTTTAGCTTATCTCCTTGTCTCCATCCCATACTTTCAATTGGTAATGAAAGAGTATTATGAAGGTGATTTGGCTGTGTTTCCTCTTTTTTTGGTTACATCGAGTGATGGTGCAGCTTGGTCGAGAGCAATGACTTGGTTATTTCCAGCCTTACTCCTCCAAGCTCTCTTAATTGTGAGTTTTTTACATCTGATTTGGGACTGGTTCCAAACTCAATCTTTCAACAAACAAATGTTTGTATTGGTATGGATGAGAACCATTTTAGGTGGACTGGCAGCAATTTCACCTTCTGTGGGAAGTTTGGAAGGGATGGTGTTTATGATTTCTGAAGTGACTCTTTCGATCCATCTGTATGTTTTATTTGAAATTTTTTTACAGTCAATTGTCCAAGCGGGAATTTTTCTTTGGTTTTTGAAACGCTTTTAATCCTTCAAAGGAAATAGTTTTTTTAAGTTAGGTCATTATGGTTACGAATCAAACTTCATTTGGATTCCGTTTTTGGGTATTTTTGTTTGTTTTTGGATTTAAATTCGCCAATCCTTTGTTCAGCGATGGGTGGGAGTCTTCCATTTGGAAGGAAAAAAACTACCAAAACAAACGAATCTCAAGTGCGGATCCAACAAATGGAAATGATGATTTTATTAAAATTCCAAAAAAATCAACCATCACGATTGCTGAAATCAAAGGCCGTGGTGTGATCAAACACATTTGGATGACATTGGCAAGTAAAGACCCTATGGCACGGAAAAATGTTGTGATACGCATGTATTGGGACAATCATTCTTTTCCATCAGTAGAGGTTCCGTTAGGTGAATTTTTTGGACAAGGTTGGGGAGAAGAATACATACTCAATTCGTTACCACTTGTCGCAGCACCCAAAAAAGGAAAGTCAATGAACTCTTACTTTCCTATGCCATTTGAATCAAGTGCGAAAATTCAAATCGAAAACGAATCAGATGAGGATATTAGTAATTTTTACTTTTACATTGATTATGAAGAATGGAAATCACCTCTCGATTCCTCTTTACGATTCCATGCTCAATGGAACAGAAGTATCACCAAACCGAACACTTCGAACCAAAAGGAAAATGAATGGGGATTGCTTGGGGAAACTGAAAAAACAAAATTTGTAAAAGAAAACTACTTCTCTGTCCTCGAAACTGAAGGAAAAGGCCAATTCATTGGACTTAACTTATATGTGGATTCTCCTACTCCTCTGTGGTATGGCGAAGGAGATGATCTAATTTTTATAGATGGTAACCAAACAACTGCTACACTAAAAGGAACAGGAACTGAAGATGTATTTAATACAGCTTGGTCACCGAAAGAAGTGTTTATGCATCCTTATTTTGGATACCCTAGGGTTTCTGATTCAATAGGATGGTTGGGCAGAACCCATTTGTATCGATTTTGGGTAGAATCCCCCATTCGGTTTGAAAAAAATTTCCTATTCTTATTGGAACATGGTCATGCAAATTCCTTGACCTTAGATTTGATCTCTGTTGCTTATTGGTATCAGAGTCTGAATCCAAAACCAATGAAGGTTTTGCCGAAAAAAGAATTTAGGGTGAACCAACCCGAGATCAATTTTCGTCATATCCATAAATGGCGAGATTCATTCCGAAGTGAAAAAGGAAATGGGGTAATTTGGGGAAATGAATGAGTTTAATACAGAAACACTGGCTAAGGAAATTGTTTCCCAATCCATCGATGCAATTGTCGTTTTAGACACAAACCAACAGATATTATTTAGTAACATAGCGTTACAATCGTTAACTGGATATTCAGAAGAAGAATTGTTTGGTAAATCATTTTCTTTTTTATTCCCTCCGAATGAAAAAGGCGAACAAACATCAATAGAAGCATTTGTTAGTTCCAACGAAGCACATTACATTGCAGGATTTTTAAAAGAATTAGAACTCATCACAAAACCAAAAGGTACGATTCCAGTGGAAATTCGTGCTTTTACCATCCACCAAGAGAACAAAGAGTACTACGCGGCAATCATCCGTGATGTGAGAGAACGTAGGCGTTTAGAAGAACAAAAAAATATACTCATCAATAGTTTGAAACGTTTGGCCTATATGGACGAACTTACGATGTTACCAAATCGTCGTTCCTTCGCAGATACCCTCCAAAAAACGATTGCTACAGTCAAACGCCGTAATCGGGAATCGGTGCTTGCGGTAATGGACATAGACCATTTTAAAGTGATCAATGACACCTACGGACATGACATTGGGGATTTGGTACTCAAAAAAATGGCCAATATCTTTGTGGATTGCCTCAGGGAAGAGGACACTGTGGGAAGACTTGGTGGAGAGGAATTTGGGTGTATATTACCAGACACTACCACCGAAGGGGCAACCATCGTTCTCGATAGACTCCGCGAGTCAGTTGAAGCACATAGGTTTTTTATCTTCGATAATTATTACCTAAATGTAACTCTAAGTATTGGTTTTACGAAAGTGCATCCGATTCAGAAACCAGAAGAGACACTAAAATTTGCAGACATCGCCCTCTACCAAGCTAAAAACCAGGGAAGGAATCAAATCCAAGTCTATCCCGTTTGAAAAATTTTAGCAGTTTCTTTGAAAGTCTGCTAAAATTCGCAACTTGCGTGGACATCGTGCTTGACGAAAAAAACGGAAATTCGTAAACTTTAAGCATAGATTAGCACTCTAATCATCAGAGTGCTAAAGGAAGTGCTTGGAGGCTATGGACCTTTCCCCTAGACATCGTTCCATTTTGAAAGCATTGGTTGAGGAGTTTGTTTCAGACAACAAACCTGTCGGCTCCAAAACCCTTTCTGAAAAGTACGATATCGGACTATCACCAGCCACCATTCGTTCCTGTCTGGCAGAACTCGAGGACATGGGTTACATTGTAGCCCGGCATACTTCGGGTGGTCGGGTGCCAACAGAACGCGGTTATCGGTTGTATGTGGATAGCCTTGTGACGCTTTTTGAGCTCACAATGCGTGAAAAACAAAGGATCCAAGAAGAGTATCTTCGGATGCAATTTCGTTTGGACCAGGTTCTCATTGCAACCTCCAAGGTTCTCGCTTCTCTTTCGCAATCGGCAAGTGTGGTATTAGGTCCGGAAGGATCTCTCGACACATTAAAACATATAGAACTCATCCATGTAAATGGAGGAGAAGTTCTTATGATCCTTGTTATGCGGTCTGGAACTGTGCTCAATCGAAATATATTTTTCGATTTTCACATCTCACAAGAGAGTCTGTACCAAATTTCAAGGTATTTGAATGATAACGTCAAAGGTTTTGATGTTCATGAAATTCAAAGTAATCTGATCCCTCAGATGATGTTGAAAAAAGAAGGCCCGGAAGGATTTTCTTTGTTCGCTCCATCGATTGCAAGAGCAATGGGAACAGATAGTATGTCTGTTGATAACTTGTATATCGATGGATTAAAAAACTTATACGAAAACTTTAAGGATGAAGAGGAACAATTAGAAAACATCCTGCATCTATTCGATGAAAAACAGTTCCTCAAAGAGTTTTTTAGTGATTATGTTCCGATGGATGGTGTTTATACCATTATTGGAAAAGACGGTAATGAAAAGTTAGGTGGTGTTACCATCATCACAACGAATTATCGTATGGGTGAAAAGAGGATAGGTTCAATGGGAATCATTGGTCCTCAGAGGATGAATTACAATAAGGCATTACCTTTGATTGAATTCACTTCGAAGTTAGTTTCAGAAATGATAACGAAATTGAGCAGGTAGTAGGAGGCGAAATGGCAGAAGAAACGAACCAATCCCTAGAAGATCAAAATGTGCAAGTCGATGAAGGGCAAACTATTTCTGACGAAGCCATTGAACAAGCAGTAGAAGGAGCTGAAAAAGAACTCGATAGTGCAAAAAAAGAAATCGAATCTTTAAAGGACTCTTGGCTCAGAGAACGTGCGGAGTTTCAGAACTACAAACGTCGAACAGCTAACGATTTGTTAAATGCAAGAAAAGAATCCATCAAGAAGTTTGCAGAAGGACTGACAGGTGCATTGGATAATTTGGAACGTGTTTCGAATGTTCCGAACCAAACACCTGAAGTGGTTGCTTTTGTTGAAGGCATCAAGATGGTACAAAAGGAATTTTATTCCGTATTGGAAAGAGAAGGAATCAAACGATTAGATCCAAAAGGAATGCCGTTTGACCCGATGCTCATGGAAGCAATTGCTTCCGAGGAAAGTGCAGAATTTACTGAAGAGACTGTTGTTGAAACTTACCAAGCTGGTTATTACCACGAAGAAGGTGAAAACAAACAATCAATTCGTCCTGCACGTGTGAAAGTGGGAAAACCACAAAGTTAATATAAGTAAGAAGGAGAAAGACTATGTCTAAGGAAAAAATCATAGGTATCGATTTAGGAACCACTAACTCATGTGTGGCGGTTATGGAAGGTGGAGATCCTGTTGTCATTCAAAACTCTGAAGGGGCAAGAACCACTCCTTCGATTGTTGCTTTTACAGCAAAGGGTGAAACCATTGTTGGTCAATTTGCAAAAAACCAAGCAATTACAAACGCGGTAAATACAATTCGTTCTGCGAAACGTTTTATTGGCCGTCGTTTTAACGAAGCTGGTGATGAAGCAAAGATGGTATCATACAAAGTGATCCGTGCTGGAAATGATGGTGTGAAATTTGAAACCGTATCTGGTGAATTCACACCACAAGAAATTGCAGCTCGTGTCCTTCAAAAAATGAAGAAAACAGCAGAAGACTTTCTTGGTCATGAAGTAAAAAAAGCAGTAGTTACTGTCCCCGCTTACTTCAATGACGAACAAAGACAAGCAACGAAAGACGCTGGTCGTATTGCTGGACTTGAAGTAGAACGTATCATCAATGAACCAACTGCTGCGGCTCTTGCTTATGGTTTTGATAAGAAAAAAACCAATGCAAAGATCGCTGTATACGACTTAGGTGGTGGAACATTTGACGTTTCGATCCTAGAACTTGGTGACGGTGTATTCGAAGTAAAATCTACTAACGGTGATACTCACCTTGGTGGAGACGACTTTGATAACGTGGTCATGCAATGGATGATCGACGAATTCAAAAAACAAACTGGAATCGATATTTCTGGAGATAAAAACACAGTACAACGCTTGAAAGAAGCTGCTGAAAAAGCTAAAATCGAGTTGTCTGGAACATCTTCCACTCAAATCAACCTTCCATTCATCACTGCAGATGCGTCTGGTCCAAAACACTTGGATATGACTCTCACCAAAGCAAAGTTTGATGAAATCACAAGATCTCTTGTCGAAAGAACTCGTATTCCATGTATCAATGCATTAAAAGATGCAGGTCTTACTGCTAGTGAAATTGATGAAGTCATCCTTGTGGGTGGATCCATTCGTATCCCTGCTGTCCAAGCACTTGTAAAAGAAATTTTTGGGAAAGAACCAAATAAATCTGTGAACCCTGATGAAGTGGTAGCAGTTGGTGCGGCGATCCAAGGTGGTGTTCTTGCTGGTGATGTAACAGATGTATTGTTACTCGATGTTACTCCACTTTCTCTTGGAATTGAAACTCTTGGTGGTGTGATGACAAAACTCATCGAAAGAAACACAACCATTCCTACAAGAAAATCCCAAGTATTCTCTACTGCGGCAGACAACCAAACAACTGTTTCCGTTCACGTATTACAAGGGGAACGAGAAATGGCAAGTGCCAACAGGACACTTGGTCGTTTTGACTTAGTGGGAATTCCTTCTGCTCCACGCGGAGTTCCACAAATCGAAGTGACTTTTGATATCGACGCAAACGGTATTGTTCATGTATCTGCAAAAGATTTGGGAACAGGTAAAGAACAAAAGATTCGCATTGAATCTTCTTCCGGACTCTCTGAAGAAGAAATCAAAAAGATGGTAAAAGATGCAGAAGCTCACGCAGAAGAAGATAAAAAACTTCGCGAAGCCGCTGATACTAAAAACGAATTGGAAGCAATTGTTTACCAATTGGAAAAAACCATCGGAGAATCCGCTGACAAACTCGATGAATCAGAAAAACAAAGAGCTCAGGACGAAATCAAACGCGGCCGTGAAGCAATGGAATCTGGTGATCTCGAACGTATGAAAGCATCTAGAGATTCAATCCAACAAGTTGCAATGCAAATTGGACAAAAAATCTATAGCCAAGCAGGTCCTGAACAAGGAGCTCCTGGTGCAGAAGCTGGTGCTGGTGCAAACCAAGACACTGCTGGTTCCAATGCAGGTGGCGAGAAGGTAGTCGATGCAGATTACACTGTCGTGGATGAAGACAAAAAATAAATAGAGATAAAGAAGTAAAACTATGAGCGACCGTGGTTACTACGAAGTATTAGGCGTTTCGAAAGGTGCCTCTGATGATGAGATCAAGAGCGCCTATCGTAAGTTAGCCATCAAATATCACCCTGATAAAAATAAGGGTGATAAAGAAGCGGAAGAAAAATTCAAAGAGGCTACTGAAGCCTATGAAGTGTTACGCGATCCGCAAAAACGCCAAGCTTATGACCAATTTGGAAAAGCTGGTGTGAATGCAGGTGCTGGAGGAGGGTATGGAGCTGGTGCTTATACCGACTTCTCTGATATCTTTGGAGACTTCGGTGATATCTTCAGTGAATTTTTCGGAGGCGGAGGTGGTGGTAGCCGCGGTGGTGGAAGAAGGTCTGGTCCTCAAAGGGGATCAGATCTCCGTTATAATTTAGAAGTCAGTTTAGAAGACGCTGCTCTTGGAAAAGAATATAAAATTGAAATTCCAAGACTCGAAACCTGTGCAGATTGTTCGGGTTCCGGCGCATCGAAAGGATCTTCTCCAACTGTTTGTCCTGATTGTTCAGGAACAGGCCAAGTGAGACGAACCCAAGGATTTTTTAGTGTCACAACTACTTGCCCACGTTGTAAAGGAAAGGGAAAGGTCATTTCCAATCCTTGTAAGACTTGTAAAGGTGAGGGCCTAACAGAGAAAAGACGAACCATACATATCAAAATCCCTGCTGGTGTAGAATCTGGAAGCCGACTTAAAGTTTCCGGCGAAGGGGAATCCGGTCCAAACGGAGGCCCAAGTGGTGATTTATACGTAGTCACTCATATTAAAAAACACCCAACGTTTGAACGCCAAGGAAATGACCTCATCGTTCAAAAATCCATTTCTTTATCTATGGCTTGCCTTGGTGGAGAGATTGAAGTGCCTTCCATTGATGGAAAAACCATCCAATTGAAAATCCCAGAAGGGACGGAAAGTGGACAAATTTTCCGCTTGAAAGGACACGGAATTCCATACCTCGGTTCTTATGGAAAAGGGGACCAACATGTGATCATCAAAGTCGAAATTCCTAAGAAACTTTCTAAAAAACAGAGAGAACTGATGGAAGAATTTGCTCGTGAGTCCGGCGAAAAGGTCGGCAGCGGGGGAAAATCGAAGTTGTTTTTCCGCTAAACCTTTAAAATATTGAGAGCATCTATGGATAAAAAAGTCCGACTCGGAGTCATTGGTACAGGCCATATGGGTCAGTACCACGTAAACGTTGCCAAACAATTAACCGATGCAGAACTCATCGGTATATTTGATGCCAATGCGGAACGTGCCACACAAATTGCTGAGAAACATAAAACAAAGGCATTTGGAACGATTGAAGAATTGTTGAAAGAAGCGGATGCAATCATCATTGCAGCACCAACTTTCTTACATCACAAAATCGCCAAACAGGCGCTTACTGAAAAAAAACATGTTTTGGTAGAAAAACCAATTTCCCAAACAGTCGAAGAAGCGAAAGAACTCGTAACCTTATCAAAACAAAACAATTTGATTTTGCAAGTAGGTCACGTAGAACGATTTAATGGTGCGGTACTTGAGTTAGGTAAAATTGCTGAACACCCAATCCTCATTGAATCGAGACGGATCGCTCCCTACAATAGTCGAATTACTGATGTTGGTGTGGTTCTCGATATGATGATCCACGATATCGACATTGTTCTTAACTTAGTAAAATCAGATGTAACAGAAGTGAAAGCTGTTGGATCTTCTGTTGTTTCGAACCATGAGGATATTGCGAGTGTGGTTTTAAAATTTGCAAATGGTTGTGTTGCTTCGCTCAATGCTTCTCGTTCTTCTCAGGCAAAAATTAGAACTCTTAACATTTCCCAAAAAGATTCGTATGTATTTTTAGATTTTACAAACCAGGAAATTGAACTGCACAGACAAGCAAGTTCAACAACACAACTGGGAAGTGGAGAAATCAAATACAGACAAGAATCTATTGTGGAAAAAATCTTTGTACACAAAGATAACCCTCTTAAACAAGAACACGAACACTTTGTAAAATGTATTAAAGGAGAATCCGAACCGATGGTGAAAGGTGATTCCGATATTAAAACATTAGAAGTGGCATATCGTATCTTAGAAGAAATTCACGGCAAAAAATAATGACAGATCATCCTGATTCAACGCGCGGAAAGTTACTCATTTCCAATTCTAGTGTGATTCAGGATTTTTTTCATAAATCCGTTGTCCTCATGGTAGACCATGACGACGACGGGGCCTTTGGTCTCGTGTTAAACAAACCCACTGACCAAACAATGGAATCACTCATCAAAAACCTACCAGATACAGTTCATTCCAACAAACCGGTGTATGCTGGTGGACCGGTAGACAATTTGTTTGTATCTATTTTACATAATGGAAAACAAACAGCGGATCCAGGAGTAGAAGTGGTTCCAGGGATTTATATGGCTCGAAGTTTTGATACAATGTTAGAAGTTTTATCTTCTGACCAAATCCAATTTCGTGTCTTACAAGGTTATGCTGGTTGGTCTTCTGGACAATTAGAAAGTGAATTTGACAGGTTGTCTTGGGTTGTTTCTGATTTAGTAGATGATTCCATCGTATTTAAAGAAGATGATTCAGAATCGATTTGGCGAGAAGCTCTTCGAAGTAAAGGTGGAATTTACAAATACTTTGTAGACCATACCAAAGATCCTTCCCTTAATTAAAGTATCATCACACAATAATCATGAAACTTGCTTCTAAAAAAATTGTATTAACCAATGGATCATCTGAATTAGGAAAAGAACTTTTATCAATTTTACTTTCCCAAGGTGCCTTGGTAGTTGTTGGAGATGTAACTCCTGAAGAAATTCCAAATCATGCAAATTTACAAAAATACAAAATAGATCCATCAAAACCTGATCAGATTGAGAGATTAATTGAATCTGCAATTGAAACATTAGATAAAATCGATGTGTTTATCATCAATTCAGAGGAATTAACATTTGCCGAAGATGATAAGGAAAATTGGAACCAACTAAAACATTTATTCCAAACAAATTCTCTAGGACCAATTTTTGCGATTCAAAAGTTGACAAATCTTATTTCTGTTGGACTCCATATCATTTCTGTTAGTTCTAATGTTTCCATTTATCCCACTCCCGGTTATGGATTGTATGGATCTTCCAAACTCGCTTTTGATTATTTTTGGGATTCTTACCGCAAACAAATTGGCAAATCTTTCCAATTCTCTCGTGTGTTGGCTGATGTGCCTTCCAACTCAAAACCCAACCAATTGGCAAAAAAGGTGGTTCAGTCAATTTTGAGACCAAAACGATCTCGGTATGAATCTTGGAAACTTTGGTTTCAGGTTCTTTTTCTTCGATTTTTGCCTTTTTCACAATTTTTTCGCAGTTTCTATTATGGATTTCGCTTAAAAGAAGAGAAAAGAAAGAAAAATTCACCCTCTCACTCTGCCCTAACAACAGAAGTTTAAACATTCTGTTGAGATATTATACACTCTCTTCTACCTTCCTCCCTCGTTGCTGATTAAATAAGCGTAAATCCCACTCGTTTTCGATTTCTTATGTCGGATAGGGCAGAAACTCCTGGTTTCCCGACATTTTTTCCATTTGGTACAAATATTGCTATTTAAGTTAGCAGAGGCCAACCCATGTTTATCGCAGACTATAGCGCAAAAAATATCTATGATGAGATGTTTTCCAATGAAGGATTTCCACGTAAAAGTTATGATTTTGTGAAAACAAAAATGGAAAGTTTAGGTGGTATTGAATTACTCAAACGGAGTAGTTCCGCCGAACGTGCATTAATGTCATTAGGGATCACCTTTACGTTGTATGGTGATGGTGGCGAACAAGAAAGGATTATGCCCTTTGATGTCATTCCTCGAATCGTACCAAGTGAGGAATGGATTAATATTGAAAAAGGATTAAAACAAAGGATCCTTGCACTGAATTTATTTTTAAATGATATTTATGGCGAACAAAAGATTCTTAAGGATAAAATTATCCCGCGGGATATCATAGAGTCTAGTACTGGTTTTCTCAAACAATGTATAGGATTAAAACCACCGAAAGACATTTGGATTCATATTACAGGAACTGACCTTGTTCGTGATGGAGCAGGTAAATTTCATGTATTAGAAGATAACCTACGTTGCCCTTCTGGTGTTTCTTATGTATTGGAAAATCGTGAGGTGATGAAACGAACCTTTCCCGAACTGTTTGAAAAGTTAAACATCCGCCAAGTGTATGATTATCCTTACCACTTACGTTCCATGTTAGAAAATCTAACAGATGCCAGTGATCCAGTGATTGCTGTCTGGACACCAGGTGTTTATAACTCCGCTTATTATGAACATAGTTTTTTAGCCCAAAAGATGGGTGTGTATTTGGTGGAAGGATCGGATCTTGTAGTGGAAAACCATAAAGTTTACATGAAAACAACAAAAGGTCTCCGTAAAGTAGATGTAGTGTATCGAAGAATCGATGATACGTTTATGGATCCATCCAGTTTCCGTGAAGATTCCTTACTTGGAGTCAAAGGGATATTTGAAGCTTATAAACGAGGAAATGTTGCCCTTGCCAATGCACCAGGAACTGGTGTAGCGGATGATAAAGTAATTTATTCTTATGTGCCAAAGATCATTAAATATTACTTAGGTGAAGATTCTATCATTCCAAATGTTCCAACGTATCTATGTTCAGAAGATTCTGATCTAAAATATGTATTGGATAATATTCATAACTTGGTTGTCAAAGCGGCAAATGGTGCAGGTGGGTATGGTATGATCATTGGTCCAAAATCTTCTAAACAAGAACAGGAAGATTTTAAAGAATTAATCAAAGCGGATCCAAGAAACTATATCGCGCAACCAGTTTTAAATCTTTCAACAGTTCCCACATTAATTTCAGATAAAATTGAATCGAGACATGTGGATTTAAGACCGTTCATATTGTACGGTAAAGATATCTATGTTATGCCTGGTGGATTGACACGAGTGGCTTTACGTAAAGGTTCTTTAGTTGTGAATTCATCCCAGGGAGGCGGTTCAAAAGACACCTGGGTGTTAGGATAAGGTGTTTTTATGTTAAGCCGAGTTGCCGAATCAGTTTTTTGGATGAATCGGTACATTGAGAGAGCGGAGAACTATTCTCGTTTTATCGATGTCAATCATCAATTGTCTTTGGATTTAAATGAAGAGGTTCCAAACCAGTGGTTACCATTAGTGCATACTACTGGTGATTATGAATTATTTGCTAAAAAATATTCTGAAACCTCTCCTGTGAACGTGATTCGATTTATGACCTTTGATGAAGAGAATCCGAATTCTATTTTCCAATGTTTATCAAAAGCACGGGAAAATGCCCGTACAATTCGTGAAAACATTTCCACATCGATGTGGGAAGTATTAAATGAATTTTACCTTTATGTAAAAGACTATCGTAAACTTTATTTGGAAACGAATGGCGATCATGGAGATACTTTGTCCATGGGACTGTCGGATTTTCTAAGTACGGTTCGCAAAAGTTGCCAAAGTTTTTATGGATGTTCTGATGCTACGATCTCTCACGATGAAGTATGGAATTTTGCTTTATTAGGAAGATTTTTAGAACGTGCTGATAAAACCACTCGTATCTTAGATATGAAGTATTTTATTCTCCTTCCATCTGTCCATGATGTCGGTTCTACATTGGATTTACTACAATGGTTATCGTTATTAAAATCTGCAAGTGCGCATGAGATGTACAATCGCAGGTATAAAAAAATCGATCCGACGGATATTGCAGAGTTTTTAATTTTAAACGATACTTTCCCAAGATCAATAATCTTTTGTATCCAAGAGATGCAAGAAGCCTTGGAAAAAATTTCGGGATTAAAGGAAGGTTTACCTCGAAATTCTGCTCAAGACGCAACAACGGTTTATTTAAATAGATTACGATCTGAAAATATCAAATCAATTTTTGACAAAGGATTACATGAATATCTGGATGATATTCAAATTGAACTCAATCAAATCGGATCGAAGATTGTGGAACGATTTTTCACCAACTAATTATGAGTATACGAGTTGCCTTAACACATATCACAACATACCAGTATGATAAATCGATTTCACTATCTCCACATGTGATTCGATTACGGCCTGCACCGCATACAAAGAATCATATTGTTTCCTATTCTTTAAATATTTTGCCTGAACAAAAATTCTTGAATTGGCAACAGGATCCATTTGGCAACTACCTTGCTCGTTTGGTGTTTCCAGAAAAAACCAACATTTTGCAAGTAGCAGTTGATTTGGTTACCGATTTGAAGGTCATCAATCCTTTTGATTTTTTTGTCGAAGAGTATGCAGAAAATTATCCCTTTTCTTACGATAAGATTCTTAAAAAAGAACTCACCCCATATCTCAAACCAAAAAAACCAGGAAAACTTTTAACTTCTTACCTGAAGTCGATCAAAATAGACAAAAAAAGAGTCGTTGAATTTCTAGTGGCACTGAATGCAAAAGTTTACAATGACATCGGTTATGTGATACGGATGGAACCTGGAGTTCAATCAACTGAAGTAACTCTTTCTAAACGAATGGGTTCATGCCGTGACTCTGCATATTTACTCGTACAAATATTAAGACATCTTGGACTTGCTTCTCGTTTTGTATCGGGTTATCTCATCCAATTGAAGGCAGATGTAAAATCGCTAGATGGTCCATCGGGTACAGAGGTTGATTTTACTGACCTTCATGCGTGGGCAGAAGTATACTTACCAGGAGCAGGTTGGGTTGGACTTGATCCCACATCAGGTTTATTCACAGGAGAAGGGCATATTCCACTTGCAGCCACTCCAGAACCTGAATCAGCAGGTCCCATTTATGGATTTGCTGAAAAAGCAAAAATGGAATTTTCATTTTCAATGCACGTGGAACGTGTATTGGAAACTCCTAGAGTCACATTACCTTATTTGGAAGAAGATTGGAATCGTATTCTTAAGTTAGGTGATTCAATTAATAAACGAATTAAAAAGAATGACATCCGATTAACAATTGGTGGCGAACCTACTTTTGTTTCTACGGAAAACAGAGAAGCCCCGGAGTGGAATTTTGATGCTCTTGGCTTTGAAAAATATTCCAAATCGGAACAACTCATCAAACGATTGGGAAAACATTTTGCAGAGGGCGGATTACTACAATATGGACAAGGCAAGTGGTATCCAGGGGAACCAATTCCAAGATGGGCAATGATTTCTTATTGGCGCAAAGATAAGGAACCATTATGGACAAACCCTCATTTACTTGCCGATGATCGTTACACTGGATCGGCAAACACTGATGATGCGAGAAAATTTATTTCAAGTTTAATCAAATATCTAAATGTATCTTCTGGTTCCGTTTTACCTGCTTATGAAGATAATTTATATTATCTATGGCAAGAATCGAATTTGCCTGAAGAAACGGAATCTTTGTTAAATGGTTTAAATTCTTATGATGTTTTGGAAAGAGAACGGATTATAAGAGTTTTAGACCAAGGCCTTCATAAAGAAGTAGGGTATGTTTTACCTTTGGATTTTGATGCATTCCAGAAGGTATGGAAATCAGATGAATGGAAATTTCGCAGGAAAAAGATGTTCTTAATTCCGGGAGATTCACCAATTGGATTACGGTTACCATTACAATCGTTAAGTGGTAAATCGTATTATACGAATCCTGAGGATCCATTTTCTCCAAAATCAGCTCTTCCAAAGGTAAAAGAATTAAGCCAATATCCTTTATCTATCGCCAACGTAAGTTATTCATTGGGTGGTGTTCATACTCGCACAGCATTGTGTGTGGAGCCTAGGAATGGCAATTTAAGAGTATTTTTACCTCCAATCCAATCCTTAGAAGGTTGGTTACATCTGATCTATGCTATTGAACAAACTGCTTTAGAGACAGATTTACCAATTGTGATCGAAGGATACGAAGCACCTAATGATCCAAGGTTAAATCGATTTAAGATCACTCCCGATCCAGGTGTGATTGAAGTTAATTTTCATCCCTCGAGTCAGTTTGAAGAAATTGTAGAAAAAACAAAAATTCTGTATGAAGAAGCTTATCAGTTACGTCTTACGGCTGAAAAATTTTTAATCGATGGAAGGCATTCAGGGACAGGTGGTGGAAATCATATCACGTTAGGTGGTGAAACTGCGAGTGACAGTCCATTTTTACGAAAACCATCTTTGCTTAGAAGTATTGTGTCATATTGGCAGAACCATCCAGGGCTTTCCTATTTATTTTCTGGATTATTCATTGGACCAACCTCACAATCCCCAAGGGTTGACGAAGCACGGAATGATTCACTACATGAATTAAAGATTGCGTTTCAACAAATTGATTCGAGCAAAACAACTCCGCCTTGGTTATTGGATCGATTGTTAAGGAATATATTGATCGATGTAACAGGTAATACACATAGAACAGAGATATCGATAGATAAATTATTCGATCCAGGATCTCCAACCGGCCGTCTTGGGTTGATTGAAATGAGAGCATTTGAAATGCCACCTCATTTTCAAATGAGTGTAGTCCAACAAGCTTTTATGATGGCGATCATTTGTAAGTTTTGGGAAGAACCATACTATGGAAATCCAATCAATTGGAACACAGAACTTCATGATCGTTATATGTTACCATACTTTGTTTATAAGGATTTTAAAGAAGTTATCTTTGATTTACAAAACCAAGGTTTTTCATTTTTATCAAAAGATTTTGATCCTTTTTTTGAATTTCGATTTCCTCAATATGGAGTCTGCTATTTAGATGGAATGGAAATTGAATTGAGAATGGCTCTTGAACCATGGAATGTGTTAGGTGAGGAGAATACTTCTCAAGGAACATCTCGTGGTGTTGATTCAGCCACTGAAAGAGTACAAGTGAAAATAAAAGGATTTCATCCTGAACGTTACAAACTCAGCTGTAATGGTTATGAAGTTCCATTGCAGGCGACTTCGGTTCAAAATGAGTTTGTTGCAGGTGTTCGTTTTAAAGCTTGGAACCCTGTTTTTACTTTACATCCGCAATTGCCATCACAACAATCATTGGTATTCGATGTTTACGATACTTGGAATCATCGCTCACTCGGAGGTTGTACTTACCATGTTTCACACCCTGGGGGTTTATCTTACCAAACAATTCCAATTAATGCTTATGAAGCGGAATCCAGAAGGATTTCTCGATTTTGGACTCACGGTCATAAAATAGGAAAAAGTTTGCCACCTGTTCGTTTGGAGAATAAAGCCTTTCCTTGTACCTTAGATTTACGTATGGTTACTTCTAAGTAATGATGACAAAAGATCCCTATCATCTAATTGACAATTATAAAACCATACCTGGTGTGTATGACGAATTGTATGATGCAGATGGTCAAATTCGAAACAAATATAAATTCTTAGTCAAATCTTTCCAAGAGTTAGGTCCTGCAGAATTAATCAATCGTAGGCGTGATACTGATCGAATCTTAAGGGAAAATGGAGTTACCTATAATCTCTATCAGTCAGAACAAATTGAAGCGAAAGAAAGACCTTGGGAACTCGATTTATTTCCTTTGGTGATGGAAAGTGAAGAGTGGAGAATATTAGAAAGAGGATTAAACCAAAGAGCAGATCTTTTGGATGCCCTAGTACGTGATGTATATTCCAAAAGAAGATTGTTATACGAGAAAAAAATTCCACCTGAAATATTATTCAACGAGTCATCTTTTTTGCGAGCTTGTGACGGGATGTATGATTCGAATCATTTTTTAGCAAAAAATCCTGCATTATTATTTTTTGTTTGCGATTTGATCCGTGCTGCTGACGGAAATTTTTATGTTTTAAATGATAGAGTACAAGCTCCATCAGGTTCAGGGTATTCATTAGAAAATAGAATTGTTCTTTCTCGAATTTTTCCAAGTATGTATCGAGATGCGATGGTTCATCGTGTGGCTGTTTACTTTCGATCCCTTCGCAAATCTCTAACTCAATTATCAGGTGTTAGTGGAAGAGAACCCGTAATTGTTTTGTTAACTCCCGGTCCATCCAATGAAACTTATTTTGAACATGCTTATCTCGCAGGATATTTAGGTTACACTCTTGTACAAGGTGAGGATTTAACGGTTCGAAAGAATAAAGTGTACATGAAGACTGTTGAAGGGTTACAACAGGTAGATTTGATTTTACGCAGAGTAGATGATGATTTTATGGACCCTCTGGAGCTAAAGGGGGATTCTTTATTAGGAGTACCTGGTTTGTTAGAATCAGTACGTTCTGGAAATGTAAAAATAGCAAATCCAATTGGAACAGGATTTTTAGAAAATCGTGCACTATTACCTTTTTATTCAGAGTTATGTAGATTTTACTTAGGTGAAGATTTATTACTTCCTATGGCACCAACCTATTGGTTGGGTAACAAAGAACAATTTCAATTGGTTTTACAAAATCCAGAGAAATATGTTTTTAAAACAGTATCAAGAACTGATGAAGAAACTCCTGTAACTTTCGTTGAACTCAGTGGAGAAAGAAAAGATAGTTTTTTACAAAAACTAAAACATGCTCCAAAAAGATTTATTGCTCAAGAAATGATTGAATCTGCCACAGTTCCTGTGTTAGGTGAAAATGGATTTCGTCCTGGCCGTGCCATTATGAGAACTTTTGTATCTTCTTCTGGATCCGGCTACCAAACTATGGCGGGTGGTCTAGTTCGAGTTTCTCCTTCTCTCGATGAATTTTTTATTACAAGCCAACGTGGTGCTTGGAGCAAAGATTTGTGGGTCTTGTCTACTGAAACTCAGAAAGAAGAATCGTTACTTGTACCAAAATCGGACCAAATTTTAATCTCTCGAAAAAGTTCAGGTGTTCCAAGCCGAGTTGCAGACAATTTATTTTGGTTAGCTCGTTATCTAGAAAGATCGGAAAATCAAACTAGAGTGATACGAGAAGCAGTTTTCAAAATCCTTCAGGTTGAAGATGGCTATGAAAAAGAATCTTTAGAGAATATTTTGAAATTGGTAACACATGTTACAAATAGTTATCCGGGCTTTTTGGGAGATGATTCTGGAGATCTTTTTGCAAATCCATTCCCAGAATTACAACGATTGACAGTTGATAAAAATATTGTTGGTAGTTTAGGTTTTCACTTAAGGAGTTTGGTGATCGCTTCAAAATCAGTAAGAGATCGTTTATCTGATGATATGAAGAAAATCCTTCTTCATTTGGAAGACCAATCTACTCATAATATTGAATCATATGATCAAATCATTGATTTCCTCCAAAAAATTATTGTTAACTTATCTTCACTTACTGGTTTATCATTTGAAAATATGAGTCGTGAAGCAGGATGGTTCTTCTTAAACTTAGGTCGAAGAATTGAACGATCAATTAACATGATTCTTATGTTGCAAGGTATGATCCAATGGAAAAGTTTTGAAGACAAATCTTCCTTTGAGACATTCTTAAGAATCAGTGACATACGCCTCACATACAATCGAAGGTATTCCGGAAAAATTGACCAAGAATCTGTCTTAGACATTTTACTGTTTGATACAACCAATCCTAGATCATTGGCTTACCAATTAGAACAGATCAATGGAGATTTACAATTTTTACCAGGTAAAGATAAAAAAATTGTTTATTCGGAAGATAGAGCAGCATTGCAATTGTATACTCATTTCAAAATGAAAGATATTGCCATTTTCTTTGAAGCAGAAACTCCATTAACGGCAGTATCTGTATGGTTAGAAGAGTTACATGGGTATTTAAGACTTTTATCAGATGCACTTTCTTCACGTTACTTCAATTACACAGAAGAACAAACTAGAATTGGTGATACCAATGGCTGATTTTAGAGTGATTCATAAAACAAAATACAGTTATGATGATTTAGTAGCTTATTGTCATAACATGGCACATATGTATCCACTAACCACAAACCATCAGGATTGTTACAGAACTCATGTAACAGTAAATCCAAAACCAGTTGTGTCTTCCTTTAGAAGGGATTATTTTGGAAACCAAGTTTTTTTATTTTCGGTTGAGGACCCACATCGCTTTTTAGAAGTTGTAGTTGAGTCAACTGTAAGAACACATCAAAGTTTTGATTTTGATTTATCAAAATCTACTCCTTGGGAAAGTATTCATGAAATCATCCATGAGTCAACGCTTGATGCCGACCTGCAAGCAATTGAATTCCTTCAGCCGTCTCCCTATATTTCTTCGAAATCAGCTTATGCAGATTTTGCAAAATTTCTATTTAGTGAATACAAACCAGTTTATGTCGCTGCACTTGAACTAACGAGATATATTTTTGAAAATTTTAAATATGATCCAAAAGCAACTAATATTAATACTCCACTAGAACAAGTGTTAATGGAGAAAAAAGGTGTTTGTCAGGATTTTTCTCATTTGATGATTGCCACCTTACGTTCGTTAAAAATTCCATGTCGTTATGTAAGTGGGTATTTAGAAACGTTTCCTCCTCCTGGAACTCAAAAATTACAGGGTAGTGATGCAACGCATGCTTGGGTATCCGTGTATTGCCCAACACTTGGTTGGTTGGATTTTGATCCTACGAATGGAAAATTGATTACGGAAGAATATATCATTACAGCAATTGGTCGTGATTACTCAGACGTTTCCCCTTTAAAAGGGATTTTGTTTGGCGGCGGCAAACACAAATTGAAAGTTGAAGTTGATGTGATCCGCGAGCAAATATGAACTTTTTAAAAGAATAATTTGTAAATTAGAGAATCAGTTTGTTTGAATCGATGGTATGTGATAGAGAGGACGTATTGGGTGGCGGGTCTAGTTCCCCACCCTAATCAGGGCGGGGATACCAATTTCCCGCAACTCACCTAAAACTGTTCCCCCCATTCCCCTTCCTTAAAACCTACCAAATACCATCCGTCTCCAACGACAAACGGTCTTTTCACTAAATTTCCATTTGAGGATAGTTCTTTATAAATTTGGTCTTCGTTAAGTTTTCCCAATTTTTCTTTCCAATTTCCTTCGCGGTAATCTTTGCCAGAGGTATTAAAAAGTTTTTTAATATCACCTAAGTATTGTTTTGCTTTCTTTAATTCAGTAACTGAGGGTGGAGTTTCGCGAATGGGAATTTGTTCAAATTCGATTTTTTTGGAATTTAAATATTTGAGTGCATTTCTGCACGTACTACAGCCAGAATATTCGTAAACTTTCAGTTTGGATCGACCCATAGAACCGATTTTCTTACTTACTATTTTTGAGGAAACTTTTTATTGGAACTATGTTGGTCCAAAATAATATCCCTCTCGCTCCCTTTACAACATTTCGATTAGGTGGTGAGGCAAAGTATTTTATATCGATCAAAACAATTGAAGATATTAAAAATGCGTTAGTCTATTGCCAAAATCAAAAACTCCCGTACATGATACTAGGTGGTGGATCAAATACAATCATTCGAGATTCTGGATTTGATGGAGTTGTCTTAAAAATACAAATTCCTGGTATTAGATGTTTAGATGCAAATGAATCATCAGTTATTTATGAAGTAGGAGCTGGGGTCATCTGGGATCAATTTGTTGAATTTATCGTCAAACAAGGATTAACTGGAATTGAATGCTTATCTGGAATCCCAGGATCTGTTGGAGCTTCACCCATTCAAAATATTGGGGCATACGGCCAAGAAGTAAAAGATACAATCATTTCGATTCAATGTTTAGATGAAGCTGGAAATGAAATAACAATCTCTAATGAAGACTGTAAATTTGCTTATCGTAATAGCGAATTTAAGTCTGGAAAGTTTCGAAATTGGATTGTATGTTCTGTTACGTTTCAATTATCAAAGCAAAAAGAACCTTGTATTCTTTATCCAGAGGTAAAAAAACAATGGGAAATTTTACTCTCTGAAAGTAAAGAACACAAATTGAATGAAAACTTACGCACTACACAATTAGAATCTCTAAGAAATTTGATTATAGGATTGAGGAAGAAAAAATCCATGGTGCTAGATGAAAATGATCCTAACACGCGTTCAGCTGGTTCTTTTTTCACAAACCCAATCTTAGCAGATTCAGAGATTCAAAATTTTTTAATCCAAGCTAGCAATTTAGGATTCACTGATCCGCCAATCTATAATGAATCAAACGGAACCAAAAAACTTTCGGCAGCATGGCTCATTGAACATTCTGGAATCAAAAAAGGTGATATTTTTCCAGGCGGAGTGGGTATCTCCACGAACCATTGTTTGGGTCTAATCAATATAAATGGAACCGCAAATGCATTATTGGCCATGGCGGAATCGATCCAAAATCGTGTGTTTGAAACTTTTTCCATCCATTTGGAGAGGGAACCAGTCGTAAGACCCTAAAAAAGATTTGGTAATTGTCGATAGTTGCAGAAGGATGGGGAAGGAATGAACTCAAAAGTTAAAAAATACCTGATACTTTCAGGATTAGGTGCTGCTTTACTCTTAGTTTTGGCACTCATCAGTTTTTTCGTCGTGGATGAAATAAAGGGCGGAGCTGTTGGAGACGGTCAAAACAAATACGAACTCATCATTGATTCCGGAGAACCTTCTTCCAGTGTTGTAAGAGAATTAGCAAGTGCTGGAATGATTAAATCTAGCGTATACTTTAATTATCTCATCAAATTTACAAGAGCTGGAAACAAAATCAAACAAGGTGTTTATGACATCAATGATGGAATGAGTTCTCGTAAGATTTTAGATGTCATTATTTCAGGAAAAGTTAAACTCATCACATTCACTGTTCCTGAAGGTTATAACAATCGCCAGATAGGTGATCTCTTAGTCACAAAAAAACTAGCTCCATCACGAGAAGAATTTTTAAAAGTAACTCAAAGCCAAGCATTACTTACAAAATACAATATTCCTGCTAAAACTTTAGAAGGTTATTTATTTCCTGAAACATATTCAGTGCCATTAAATTATCCTCTTGAACGCATCACTGAAATGATGATCAAACGGTTTTATAAAAAATTGGAGACCATCCCTGAAGCAAAAGGAATCAAACCCGCAGATCTACATTTTAGAGTTGTACTTGCTTCGATTGTGGAAAGAGAAGCTGTGAGAAAAGAAGAAAGACCTATGATGGCTGGAGTATTTCTCACCCGAATTGAAAAAAACATCAATTTAGAATCATGTGCCACCATACAATACTTATTCGATAAACCAAAAAAGAGACTTTTTGAGTCTGATTTGAAAATTGTATCACCTTACAATACATATATGAATGGTGGTTGGCCTCCAGGTCCAATTTCGAACCCAGGATTACCTGCACTCGAAGCATCCTTTCGACCAATGAAATCTGATAAATTGTTTTTCCTTTTAAAACCAGATGGATCACATTATTTTTCTGCGACCTTCAAAGAACATTTGGAAGCTAAGAAAAAATTCATTGATGTTTTGTATCAATAGATTCAAAAAGTATAATAAAATGGTAATTCAATAGATTCATGGATGAAAACATTGTCGAATTGAATATCGCGATCGGAGGAATTTCCAAAGAACTTTTGGATGTACAAAAGGCTTTGGATGCTTACCGTGAAAAACAATTACGAAAAGAAGCTATAGATGAAGAAGCAATTGTTTTTATCACCAAAGCCGAACGTGTAATCGAAAAAGCAGAATCTGGCGAACTACAATTAACTCCTGACCAAATTCGTAGAATTAAAAGTAATCTCATTAAAATTTTAAACCGCCTCCATACATAATCATTCTTTCATGAAACCTTTACCAAACCTTCACCAGCTTGTCATCCCTCTGTAACAAATAAAGAACATAGTTTCTATTGCTAGAGGGAGAATTTTTGCGAATCCCTTTCCGGGAAGACCCGCTAGCAAAACAAATTCGAATTTTTTCGAAAGAGGAACAAAATGAAAAATTCATTCAAAAAAAGCATGGTGCTTCTTTTCATCGCGATGATGGGATTCACGATGATCAATTGCCCAGGAAAGAAAAAAGATGATACTGCATTGTTTCTTGGTTTAGCAGCTTTGTTAAACCAACCAGAATACACTGTAGTTATGACAGGTACTCTAAAAACATCTGGTGGACTTCCGATCAAAGATGGAAAAGTGACAATTGCAGATTCCAGTGGAATTTTATCTAGTGGCCAATCTGCTTTATCTGACTTTACAACTTGTCAAACTAACTCATATGTAGCCGCGGCAGGAGCAGGTGCTCTTGATGGAGAATTTGTGATTAGCTTTAGATTAACCTCTTTAACAGGTAATCTAACTATGTCAGCAGTAGAAGCAGTTGGAGCAGATAATACGACAGCCTGTTCTACAGTAACAAACTTAGCTTCAACAGCTTTTACGAATTCATTAGGTGACGGAACATTAGGTGTGGATATAGACTTGAGCAACCGAACCAACGTTAATGCATTTCCCATTACGGCAGCAGGGTATTCTGTTACTGTTAAATCTGTGAATGTATTTGTAAAAGGCGAATATCCAATTGTTAGCCCAACGGTAGGAGAGAACGTATGTGATGGTCGTCGATTACTTGGAAGTCCAACTATCAAAACAGGATCTATTTCTGGTTCTGAGACTTGGTCTGGTGGTATCCTTCTCCAAGGAACTGTATTTATAGAATCTGGTGCAACAATCACAGTAACTCCAGGAACTGCCATTTTTGGACAAAGAGGATCCTCTATTTTCTTCAAACAAGGATCAAAATTAGTTTCAAATGGTACTGCTGCTGATCCTATTTGTTGGTCTTCCGCGGCGTCACTTGGTTCACGTTTTCCTGGAGATTGGGGTGGTCTTGTTGTCATTGGAACAAGTGGTGCTTCTAGAGCTTCGAACACAGAAGGAACAACGCCACAAGGTTATGGTGGGGCAATTGGCTCCGATGTTGAAAATTTGAATATGTCTTATAACATTGTTGAGTTTGCAGGGAACGAAGTGGCACCTGGAGACGAGTTAAATAACCTTTCCATTTATGCTTCTAAATCTGTGCTAAGTCACGTTCAACTTCATAGGGGTTTAGATGATGGAGTTGAGGCTTGGGGAGGATCTGGAACATGGTCAAATCTCTTAGCAACTGGTGGTTTGGATGACGACTTCGATTTAGATGAAGCATTCACAGGAACTATGACAAATTTAATTGGCCACAAATACCCATCTTCTTGTGGTGGTTCGTTCTCAACTGACCCGCATGGATTTGAGATGGACGGAACAGATGCAACAAGTGGTGCAGGCGGAACTTGTGCAGGTTCGCTTAGTCGTTGTACTAACCCAACAATTACAAATGTAACATTGATTGGAGCAGGTATTGCAGGCGGCCAAGGAATGAGATTGAGAGAAGGATTTGCAGGGACAATCAATAGAGCGATTATCTTTGGGTTTGCTGATGCTGCGGCAGTGAGTACATCAACTTCTGGAACTTATCCTGCGGTGAGTGGAACGATTGCAAATCTTGCATACGAAAATGGAAAAACAACTGCCATTACTCCAACAGGATCAACTACTATAACGACAACTCCGATTACATCTGACGGATCAACATCAAATTGTGGATTTGGAGATGCTAAACCTGACTATAGAACAATTAGTTCATTATCAGGAACGTATGTGGGTGGTGCTTCAACAGAATGGTACAGAGATTGGGCAGTTTTTAGAGCTCGATAAATATTTTAAAACTTTACCTAGTGGCCTTATCAAAGGTCACTAGGAGTTAAGATGCGTAAACTCCTTCTATTAATATCCTTATTAAGTTTTTCATTTTGTAGCCAAGAAGATTGGCGTGAACAAATGGAAGCTGAAAATCAAAAAGTTATGTTTCAAGTTGAAAAAGACCACCAAACTATTAGAGCAAATGCTTCTAATAAAGGTGATTGGGAAAAATCTTCCAAAACTAAAGAACTTGCTATCCAAAATTTTTTAAAAGAAGTCATTCAAAACAAATCACAATATGATTACTATGTGACCTGGGACGAAAAGATGTCCGTAATTTTTCCTAATACATTAGGCAAAGGTACTCTTTTGGATACAACACCATTGGTAGAGTATAAAAAAGTTTTAGAAACGAGAGAAACATTCGCAATCACAGAAATTAAAAATCGCATTCAGGATAAGGAATATAAAATCACATCAATTGATTGGGAAAAACCAAGATCTTATGGTGCTATCGTAGGACACAAACCTAAAACAATAAAGATTCAAATTGAAAATCAAGTCATAGTCCTTGATCAAATTAAAATGGTATTTGAAACAAAATCAGGTTATAAAGTGGGAGTGATTGGACCTTAGTTTTTGTAATCCGTTTGTAACAATTAGTTCACATAAACGTAACTCAATCTAATCCCCTTTTCATTTACGTACACGTAAATTCTAGAAGCTTGGCTCTGAAGGAATTTATGAAATCAATCAAAACTCTTCTTACATTATCCTTATTGGTTTTTATTTCAACTTTTGGCTTATCTGCTCAAAGTAATGGATCAATCCGAGGAACTATCATTGATTCTGAAAACGGAGAACCTGTTTTTGGCGCGACCATTGTTATACGATCTGAAAAAAAATTTGCTAAAACTGATTTTGACGGAAAATACATTTTAGAGCTACCACCAGGCACTTACCAAGTTGAATACCAAATGTATGGTTATGGTCCACAAAACAGATCTGTTGTTGTAACCGCTGGAAAACCGAGTCAAATGAATGTAACATTTGGTGCACAAGTATTACAAACTGTCGAAGTGAAAGATCGTGCCATCAATGAATCTGATGCAGCTCTATTGCAGTTACAAAAAAAATCAGCAACAGTCTCCGATTCAATTGGTGCTGAATCGATTAAAAAATCACCAGACTCATCAGCCAGTGATGTTATCAAACGGGTTACAGGAATTACAATCGTTGGTGGAAAATTTGTATTTGTTCGAGGATTAGGTGAAAGATATTCATCTACTTATTTAAATGATGCATATATTCCGTCAACAGAACCGGATAAACGAGTTGTTCCTTTAGATTTATTTCCAGCTTCTTTAATCAAAAATATTAGAGTGATTAAATCTTTTGTTCCAGAAGAGTCAGGCGAATTTTCAGGTGGTTTAGTCAAAATTGAAACCAAGGAATACCCTGACCAACTAACAGTAAATTTTGGAATGGGTGTTGGATACAATTCCAACACAACTCGCAATAAATGGTTAACGTTTAAAGGTGGCGATTTCTTTGGAAGACCAACTGCAAACCAAGAGCTTCCCTCTGCAGTAAAAGCTGTTCCAGAATTTTTGCCGTTTGAACCTGGATCGCGTTTTGGTGGTCTGAACCCAACGCTTGTTAATGTTGGTGGGGTTACCTTTCCTTCTCAATGGTCACCTGATCAAACAAAAGCACCTTATGATAAAAATTTTAATTTTACAATCGGTAATACATTCAAATTAACTGAATCGGGACAACGATTGGGTGTAATTTTTGGAACAACTCATTCTGTTGACTATCGATTCAAAAGACAAAAAGATGTACGTTATATTCCTGGTAACCCAGTTAACCTTGCTGTAAAAGAGTTAACGACAGTTACTCCATTGCAAACGCAAGATGCTGATATCTATTTAGAAGAAAGGCTTTTCGGTAATAATTTAAACTTGGCGTATGAACCGACAGCTGGACAACAATTCTTTCTAAAGAATTTTTACTCAGTTTCTTCTGAAAAATCAGTAAGAGAGTCCGTTGGAACAAATAATATTGATAGTTTTCAATTTTTTTCCCAAACAAATGATTTCATCAGCCGTCAACTTTTCAATACTAGTTTCGGTGGTAAACATGCTATCAATTTGGGTTCGATGAGTCGACCTCATACATTAGATTGGCAAATGAATTATGGTGAAGCAAAACGTGATGAACCAAATTTAACACAACAAGTATGGAGAAGGCCTCAAACGAGCCCAGTTACAACCATTCCAACAAGACTTGGAAATAACCCCGATGGATCCAGATTCTACTCAACATCGAATGACACAGTGAGAAGTTTCAGTGTAGCTTATGAAATTCCATTTGATCAGTGGAATGGGTTAAAATCTTCATTTAAATTTGGTGGTTCCGCACTCGATCGATTTAAGTCGTTTACCTTTAGAGAATTTGGTTCTAAATCTAATATTGGAACAGGAACTGGTGATCTTTACTTAGTACCAGGAGAAATCACATATAACCCTATTGAATTCTTAAGAACTAATAGTTCCGGACTTGCTAACCGAACATTTTCGGAAAGACAAGTGGAACCAAATGCTTACGACGCCTACCAGAAGTTACATTCTTACTTCTCTCAATTTGATTTACCATTGTTTCCAAAATTCCGATTCATTGGTGGTGCTCGTTATGAAGACTCCTACCAAAAAGTAAAAACATTTGTTTTAAAAGAACAATTTGATGTGAGAAGACCGGGATATGGTTGTGACGTTGGATCCGAAGGCGAAAGAATTCTATTAGTTAAGAATAATATTTGCTCTGCTGATAATAATGGTGTTGGAGAGATTCGAACTAAGGATGTTTTACCTAGTGTAAATTTAGTATATGAATTCCTTCAGGATCAAAATTTACGATTTGGTTATTCTCAAACTCTTACAAGACCAGATTTTAGAGAATTATCACCTTTTGCCTTTACACCATATTTTGGTGGTGATAGAATTCGTGGTAATCCAAACCTTCAAAGAACATATATTCATAACTTTGATTTTCGTTATGAATATTTCATGGGTGGCTCAAACTATGTTGGAGCTGGTGCTTTTATCAAAGATTTATCCAATCCGATTGAGTTAATTGGACAACCGGTTGCTGGTCAAATTTCTCCATTTTTTACTTATGCAAATGCAAGTCGCGCTACCATTCGTGGTGTTGAGTTAGATTTTAGGAGAGAGTTTTTCGATAAATTTAGATTTGAAACAAATGTCTTCTTCATCAAATCACTTGTTAATGTGATTTCATGGGAACAATACACAGTAGCTAAAGCTGGTCTTTTGGATCCGATTGATAGAAGTTTTTCCTATGATCCTACCAATATAAGAAGACCTCTACAAGGACAGTCTGATTTTGTAGCAAATCTTAAATTCGATATTTTCCTAAATAAATTGAAAACGACAACATTAGGTTTTTACTATAATTACTTTGGCGATCGAATTTTCGTAGTGGGGGCGAATGGAACACCTGATGCTTACGAAAGAGGGGTTGGTTTAACAGATATCGTTTTTTCACATAGAATGGATGATAAACTCGATTTCAAATTTGCTGCGAAAAACGTTACAGACCAAAGGTTTAAAATCTATGTTAAAGATGAATTGCTAAACGATGAGAAACTCTTTCGTTCCTACAGAGAAGGTGTTTCCTTTTCTATGTCAGCTAGTTATCGATTTTAAAATCAAATCCAATTCACCAAACCCCGCATAAGTGGGGTTTGGATTTGATCCAATTCTTTTTATTTTCCCTCTGTATTCACAATAATAGGCAATCCATCTTTCCCGTTCGGTACGAATATCAATTTATTATTTGGATTTTCCATTGCTTTGAGCTGGATGTATTTTGGAGTTAATGAATCAGATATCATCTTTTGGGCTTTGGCCTGAGCTTCTGCTTCAATTAACACTGCTTTGGCTTTACCATCAGCTGTGATTTGTTGGATTTCAGCATCACGTTTGGCAATGTTGATTTCAAACTTCATCTGCTCTTGTTCTTGTTGTTTTGTGAGTTTACTTTCGATCGCTTTTAATATCGAAGGACTATATTCAACATCATCAATGATTACATCATCAATTTCGACATGTTTAAATTTCAATTTTTCAGTTAAAGATTTTTTAATCTGCGCGGAAACATTGGGAGTCTCTTTCGATATCGATACCATATTATAAGCTGAGAGTATATTTCGAATTGCTGTTCTGAACTGGGGTTTGACTACCTTGTCGTAATAGTCCCTACCTATCTCCATTTCTAATTCGTAAATTTCATTTTGAATGGGTCGTATGATGATATTGGCAGTCACAGTGATTGTCAAATCGTCACGAGTCAATACCTCAACCTTTTCTTGGTAACTGCTCCATTGGATTGAGTAAACGTAGACACTGTTCCAAGGCATATATGTTTGTACGCGAGACTCCAAAGGTTTTTGACTGAGACCGGAGCTATAAGGCCTCCACATCAGCCCAACCTCACCTGGGTTGATGATCGAAATACAAGAGATGAATATCATCCCAAGTAACAAAACAGGAACGAACTGGAAACTTAGCAGAAAAATGGATCGACGTTTCATAGTTAAACTATTAGACTAAAACAGATGTTCCAAATCTTATCGAGCCGAATTTTCAAAAATATCTTTCCATTTCTCATAATTTTTCTAATCGCTGTGGTTGGGAATGGGTGTGTGGAGGATGAAACTGTCGTTAAAAATCCTCCAAGCCTGGAATTACGTCTCTTCCATGCGGTTGAAAAAGGGAATTTAGAAGAAGTCAGATCTTTATTAGCCCAAGGAGTTTCCATCAATGCAAAAGATTCACTCGGAAATTCCTCGCTCATCAAAGCTGTTGATGAGGAAGAAATGGAGTTGGCAAAGTTTCTGATCCAAAAAGGAGCAAACGTAAACCTTCGCAATACAATGGGTGAAACAGCTCTTTACCGAGCCGTGTTCCGTGGTAACTTGGACCTTGTTAAACTTTTAGTAAAAGCGGGAGCTGAGACAAAGGCAAAAACAGTAGGCGGAGTTAGTATTTTAGAACTAGCAGAAGAACGTGGAGAAGAGGGCATTTTGAAGTATTTGGAAAGTATAAGATAAAATTTACAAATATTTCAAGTCAATTGCCGGAAGATTCATACAAACAACGATTTTATCTATTAAATTTGAATTTAGTTCAAACTTAAGAATGTTTTCGTAAAAAACAGGAGGTATCCTAACAAACAAATCGTCACGGAAACTAAACTGACAACAATTAACAATGGTTTTTTCAAATTAAACATATTTCACTTCTTAAATTTAACATAAAATAGATGTTAAATCTAACGAATATGAGATCGGAACTAGTCATTTAATTTCAATTAAAATTTTATTTCATAGATTAAAAATAAATTAGAAGTTTCTAATGTTCCGTTAGATGATAGGGTATATGATTCCTTGAAATGCGAAGATTCAATTTCCATGGAAATAACTAATTTTTACCAATCATTTGACAAAAATAGAATAACAAATAATAAACCATGGTCGGCTTATGAGTACAAAATGAACTCATGTCGATAGTTTTTGGTGTGGATTTAATTTTTAGGTATTAAAGGTAATTGGTAGGTAATGGTAGGACCATTTTTTGAATTTGTTTACTTCCGATTTTATGATAAAACTCCTTTGCACCTTCATTAAAGTCACTAGCAATCCAGCTTATATCGGATGCGTTCATTTCTTTTGCAATGGTAAGAAGAGAATTCATTAGGTTTTTGCCTAAACCAAATCCTCTATCAATTTGCTCTACATAAAGATCATTAAACCTTGTTTTTCTTATGATTTCTTTGTTAGTTGTAACCAATCCCAAAGAATCTCCTAAGTTCCGATCAAATTCTGCTTTATTGATAATGAATTGGAAAATGTGATCAATATCCAATTCATTGGCTTCTCTAATTTTAAAATTCATCGTCTTTCAGATTCAATGTAAATTTCATAAGTTCAAACTACATGATTAAATTGATTCACATTTAAATCTTTCGAAGTACTAACCTGACAATACTTGCTTTGCCTCTATGGAAAGGACTTTCATTGAGTTCAGTTTCAAGTGTTTCTTCATACTCAACATTCATTTCTGAAAAATCCATTCTTAGATCTTTTAGTTGGTATAACATATCGGGGTCTTTTGGTCCACCTGAAGTATACTTTAATTGTTCAGGAGAAAAACCTTCTAACAGTAAAAGACCACCTGGTTTTAAAGTTCGTACACAATTTCGATGAACAGTTGTTCGTATCGATTTATGAAAATGACTATAAATCAGTGCGACCATATCCATTTGTTCGGGTGCGTAAGGATACGTTAATGCATCAGAAATTTCATAATGGAAAGTGACATTTTTTTCTTTAGCTAATTGGATGGCTTTTTGTCTTCCCGCTTCTGACTGGTCAAATGCAAACACATCCCAACCAAGACTTGCAGCAAAAACTGCATTCCTTCCTTCACCTTCACAAGGAAAAAGGATTTTTCCTTTTTTTAAATTGGGAAGTCGAGAACGTAAAAACTCATTCGGTTCTTTTCCATAAATATATTCTTCGCTCACATAACGTTCGTTCCAGAAATCTTTGTTATACATACTCAACCAACTTTTGATTTGTTATAGTATCATATACCAAAGATTCAGAATCCAAAATGATTTTTTAATAGAATCGAATTAAATCAGAGGCTTCTTCTCTCGGTGTATGGTATCGATTCAAATCCGAATCTGCTTTTGGATAACCAATGCTTAAACCCATAATCACTTTTTCTTCTTTCGGCAGATCCAGTGTTTCACGAACCACTTCAGGGAAAGCACCTAATGCAGCTTGTGGGCAAGTTCCAAGTCCTTCTTCTCGCGCAAGAAGCAAAACAGATTGTAGGAAACAACCCAGATCAATTCCGACAAAAAAATTAAGATCAAATTTGGATGTGATAAAAACGGCGGTGGGTGCTCCAAAAAAACTAAAGTTACGAAGCATAAATTGGTCTCTTGCTTCCTTGTCTTTACGATCGATGCCAGCAACTCCATATATTTTCATACCCAAATCAAACATTCGTTTTTTGGCATCACTAGGATAAGATTCTGGCCAAGAAGTCTCGGGAGTAGGTGCAGATTCCTTTGCAGTTTTTGTTAGTTTTTCTGCGAGTAGTTCTTTTTTGGCTCCATTGACAATGTGAACCTTCCAAGGTTGGGAGTTTTTCCAACTGGGACTTCTTAAAGATGTTTCAAAAATTCTCTTTAGAATTTCCTCTGGAATTGGTTTTGGATCATATTCTCGGATGCTATGACGAGTGTTCATTGCTTCGGAAACAGTTTTTGATACTTCATGAATGGAGATTAATTCTTGGTTCATCGTACACCTAAAGAAAACATACATACCAGTCGGTATGTATTTGCAAGGATTTTTTATGTGCGAACTTCTAGTTTGGAACAAAAAAATTGAACAGACTAGTCGGTGTATTTCTTGATTGGATTTTGTTTATCCTCATTTTAGGACAGAAATGAAGAAGGAACCGACTAAATTACGTCTCTTGGCTGTCAGCCGAAACCTTTTTCTAAAACAAGGGTATTCAGAAACTGGTTTGAACCAAATTGTTGATGAGGCAAAAACGGTGAAGGCAAGTTTGTACCAACATTTTTCGTCAAAGGAAGAGTTGGGAAAAGAAGTCCTCAAAATTTATTCGGACGAAAATCTAAATTTACTCAAAACCTTAATGAAACGAAATCCAAAACCTTTAGACTTCATCAAAGCTTGGGTGCGAATCCTTTCCAGGGAAGCTCGGATGTCACAATTATTTGGTTGTGGAATGGCAAATTTTCGTGCCCAAATCAATTCTGAAGAAGTTCACATTCGCTCTGAAATTGAAAGGATCGCCAACCAAACGATCGAATGTTTATCTGAATTTCTGCAAAATTCAATCCAAAATGGATATATTTCAAAGAAGGTGGACCCAAATTCACTCGCAAAACAGTTGTTTATTGTGTATGAAGGGGTATTGCAGAGTTACAGATTATTAGATGATAAAAAATCATTAGACGAACTATATAAAATCGCTGAAAACTTAATCCCTATCTCAGAATGAAATCTATCATTTTTCACTCCACAATCCGATTGATTGTCTTGTTTCTTTTTGTCTCTACGATTGGAACAATTCCGGTTTTTGCAGAAGGAAATTTAGAAGTTTCAATCCAAATTGTAAAATCTAATTCAGGGAAACCAGTTCCAAATGCAGTAGTGATTTCGAAAAAAGGAAAAACAAGTGGTATCTCAAATGCAGAAGGGATCGCCAAACTACAGTTTCCTGAACCAGGTTATTATGAGATCAAAGTTTCCACTGCTGATAGAACCGAATCGTTATTCCGTGAAGTTCGTTTCAAAGGACAGGTGATTCTTGTTTCAATCTCGGAGACAAATCTCTCAGGAATCGTGGTGAGTGGTGAAAGGGATAAAACTCCACTCTCTCGGTATGGCCTTGTCCAAGAAGAAATCAAACGTTTACCTGGAGTTTCGGGTGATTCCTTAAAAGCCTTACAAACCGTTCCTGGTGTTGTCATTGGTGCACCAGTTGGAATTTTGCCATCTGTATTTACCAATATAGGAACCAATTTACTCACAGGAAATCCCTACTCCAATAGTGAAAGGGGAGACTTATCCTTACGAGGTGGAGGTACCAGACAAAACCAATACTATTTTGATGGGTTCCCTCTTCCTTATCCTTTCCATTTGGGCAACCAATCCTCTGTATTAAATAATAATTTAATCAAATCATTTGACGTATATACAGGTGCATTTCCAGCAAAGTATGGTTATGCGACTGGAGGGATCATTGCCATTGAAGGTACTGATCGAGTGGATGAGAATAAAACAATCATCAATGTAAATTTATTTTTATCTGATATTTATAACCAAACAAAAGTATTACCTGGTCTTGCCATGATCAGTTCTGGACGAAAAAATTATCCCAACTTAGTGCTTCTCCAAGCATACCCACAAGGGATTCCTGATGATGCCAAATTTGCAGAATACCATGATTACCAATGGAAATTGATTTGGGATGTTCATTCAGACCATCGAATCACATTCCAAACATTTGGAACGAGAGATAGACAAGCATACACAAAAGCACAGGCCGATTTAGAAAGAGGTGGTGGAGACCCACGACCACCGACTGGCCTTGACAGAATGTTCCGAACTGATGCTGTGCGTTATGTTTGGAAAGGGAAATCGTTTCGAAATACATTGTCTTATTCACGTACATGGTTTGATGAATTTTTTGAACTCCGATTCACAAATCCTCTCACAGCAGAAAATATTTTCGGATTACAAAATAGAACCTCTGATACCATCACTTACGTACAAAATTCATTTGAGTGGGAATTATGGGAGGAACACTTAAAATTTGAAGCTGGTGTTCAGGGTCGATTTCGTGAGACAACTTTAAAAGGTGAAAATATTTCGTCTTACAACCGTTTGTTTTACAATATTTTTAACGACTTGTTGAATTCCAATGCAGCGTTTCGTTCTGTGATCGATGGTGATCGAATTCGTTACCGTGAAAAGTCTGCCTATGCAGAATTCCAATTGAAGTATGGAGGATTTCGTTTCACACCTGGTGCAAGAGTAGACAATTATTCAGGAAGTAATGAGAGTAATTTAGCACCTAGAATTACAGCTGGTTATGTATTTGATTCAACGAAGACAAGTATTATGGCTGGGCATGGGATTCATTATAATGCACCTGTTTCAGTTGAGGCCTTATCAAAAAAATCCGGGAATCCAAATTTATTCATGGAGAGAGCAGAGCATAATTCTTTGGGAATCAGCCAGGAATTTGCAAACAATTGGCAAATTAAAATCGAAGGTTTTCGGAATATATTCCAAAACATCATTGTTCCGGATGCTTATATAGTCGATCCTTATGCACTCAATAATGATACACGTATCTTCGTAAATGAGACGGCAAAAGTTCTAGCCAATCCAATTACTCCTAAAAATTTAAATTACTCTAACGCTGGTTATGGGTATTCTGAAGGAGTGGAGATTTTTTTGAAGAAAACAAGAGACCCAAGAGAACAATCAGGATTGTTTGGATGGATTTCTTATACCAATTCGATTACAAAACGTATCAATAACCAATCGAGACTTACAAGTGATGAGACAAGGAATCGAACCTTACAAAACAGTTCTAGAACCTTATTGGCACAAACGAAACTTGGTACTAATTACATAAACTATTATGATGATAATAATTTAGAGATCATCTACAATAATGACAAACAAGAATTGTACGACCTCGATAGAACTCATATTCTAAACTTAGTTTTCGGCTATAAATTTAATCCAGAATGGATGATTGGTGGACGCCTTCGTTATTTTTCTGGAACTCCATACACTCCCATAACAGGAGCTACACGAGCAAGCCAGGCAGCAACATTTGGACTCAATCTATATTTTCCTAATTATTCAGGAAATTATAATAGTGATCGTTTTTTACCATTCCACCAATTTGATTTGCGCATTGACCGCATTGAAAACTATTCATGGGGTTATATCAACACTTACATTGAATTTGTGAATTTTTATGGTCGGAGAAACCAAGCAGGTTTCGAATTTGATAATACTAAAAATTACCAACGAAACCAAAATCCAAGCCCTACTTATGATACAGTGAACTCTCCTTACATTGTATCCCAAACACCCAATGGAAAGATGGCCATCATTCCTCTAATCAATATAGGGATGGAGGTGAGATTTTGAAACAGTTGTTCATCATCGTAATATGTATCATGACACTTCCATCCTGTTTTGAAAGTGGAAAGGATGTGCAAAATAGGAAGGAGGAACAACAAACTTGGATCCTAACAACATTGTATTGGCAAAGGAATTCTGGCAATTGTATCAAACTTGATTCGAATACGAATTCTAGAACTTGTAGCCGAAGACCATTAGGAATTTGTAATGTGAACCAACTCATTGTGACACAGGCAGAAGTTAATTTTCTCCTAAACGAAACAAAAAACTTACAAAACCGTGTCCCAGATTGCCAAGAATCAATTTTACAATCGGGAATTTTAAATACAAAGGCAACCACAAACGCAAATACAGACAGCTTTAAAACTAGATACGGATTTACCATAACGGAATCCTGTGAAGTTGCTGGCGTTCAACCTGCAGTAGGAACACAACTAGCCAGTTTTGTTCAAATCCAATGGTTGGAATCGGCAAGAGGTAAAATTGCAAAAGCAGCAAAAGCGATTGTTGCGAATGGATTTTTGCCCCAATCATCTCGAGATAAGGCTAACAGTTGTTTGCAAATAGAATTTTTAGAATGGGAAAAAGATTTAGCCCAAGCGAACAACGACAACAAAATCCTGATCGAAATGTCACTACCTTAAAATTGAAAATCCGCTTTCCTTTCTCTAAGACTCTACCATTTTGACTTTAATCCCAAGGAAATTGTAAATTATGAGTTTGAATCGATACAGCCGCGTTTTAACCCAAGATGAATCTCTCCCAGCATCCCAAGCCATGATCATTGGTTCAGGAGTTCCCTACGAAGATTTAAACAAACCTTTTATAGGCATAGGTAGTACAGGTTTTGATGGGAATCCTTGTAACATGCATTTGACAACACTTGCTGCCTTACAAAAAAAAAGTGTCATCGATACAAAACAAATGGTTGGTCTACTCTTCAATACAATTGGTGTGAGTGACGGAATTACCAATGGAAATGATGGGATGCGTTTTTCCCTTCCTTCAAGAGAAATCATTGCTGATTCTATCGAAACAATTTCTGGAGCTCATTTTTATGATGGGATCATATTCACTGCTGGTTGTGATAAAAATATGCCAGGTGCTATCATGGCGATGGCTCGTCTCAACCGTCCTGCCATTATGGTGTACGGTGGAACCATCAATGGTGGTCACTTTAAAGGTGAGAAATTAAATATTGTATCGGCTTTTGAAGCTTACGGTAAAAAAATTAACGGGAAAATTTCCGAAGAAGATTTTAAAGAAGTCATCAAAAATTCATGCCCAGGCCCTGGAGCTTGTGGAGGGATGTACACAGCTAACACTATGGCAACTGCCATTGAAGTGATGGGATTGAGTTTACCATACAGTTCGTCTTCTCCTGCACGAAGTGAAGAAAAAAAGAAAGAATGCCAAGAGATTGGAAAGTATATGTACAATCTTTTAGAAAAAGACATCAAACCTTCCGATATCATCACTCCAAAATCAATACTCAATGCTTTACGTGTCATCACCATCCTTGGTGGTTCTACAAATGCAGCTCTCCATATGATCGCCATTGCACGTACGATGGGAATCAATTTGGACCTCGACCAAATCCAAAAGGTAACGGATACAACACCACTTCTTGCTGACATGAAACCAAGTGGAAAGTATTTGATGGAAGATCTGTTTGCGATTGGTGGGACTCCTGCCATCATGAAATTTATGCTGAAAGAAGGAATGTTAGATGGTTCTTGTATGACAGTTACAGGAAAAACCATTGCAGAAAATTTGGAATCACTTCCAGACCTTCCAAATGACCAAGACTTACTCCGACCAGTGAGTAACCCCATTAAAAAAGAAGGCCACATACAAGTGTTATATGGTAACATCGCCAAAAAAGGTGCAGTTGCAAAAATCACTGGTCATGAAGGGGAAATGTTTGAAGGGAAAGCCATCTGTTTTGATTCCGAAGTGGAGGCAAACGAAGGTATCCGAGATGGGAAAGTGAAACCTGGCCATGTGGTTGTGATTCGTTATGTGGGTCCTAAAGGTGGACCAGGGATGCCTGAGATGTTAAAACCAACCTCTGCCATCATTGGAGCAGGCCTTGGTGATAATGTAGCCCTCATCACTGATGGAAGGTTTTCTGGAGGAAGCCATGGATTTGTGGTAGGTCATATTACTCCCGAAGCGATGGAAGGGGGAGAAATTGCATTGGTGGAAGACGGTGATGTTATCTCCATTGATGCACGTACGAACAAATTAGATGTAAAAGTGAGTGCGGAAGAACTAGAAAAACGCCGTGCCAAATGGAAAAAACCACCTTACAGGGTGACTAGTGGTTATCTGTGGAAGTACATCCAGATGGTGAAGGATGCAAGTACTGGTTGTTTGACGGACCGGTAATTTTACCGATCCTTTGTACTCACAGATTTATTAATTTGAATTTGTGGGTGTTTCTTCTTTCCCGTTTGCGTGTTTGGCAAACCTGCCTTTGCCAACATGCACGGGATCATATGAGTCCCAAGGCCAACCACCAAACTGAGTCCTGCGGTAATCATCAAACGCTTGTTGGATTTCCTCTTGTTTGTTCATTACAAATGGTCCATATTGGACAACGGGTTCTGCAATTGGTTTTCCTTCCAAGATCAGAATCCTTCCAGCTTCCGAACCATTTCTAATTTCAATCGTCTCGTCTGCTTTTAAGTTGTACATATGTTTTCCAGGTACTTGGGTTCCATCGACAACGAGTCCTTCACCACGGAAATAATATACGTTACGGTTGTTTTCTTTTGAAGTTGCTGGTATCACAAATTGAACTTCTGGGTCCAGATCCAAAATGTAAATTCCCACTTCGTTTGCATTATCTGCTGCCCATGAATTGGGCGGTGGGTCTAATGCTTTGTCACCAAACAAAGAACCTGCAACCGTTTTGATTTTGACCTTTTTATGATTTGAATCAGATAAAATTTTTATAGGTATATCTTCGTTCCAAAACATTTTGAAATGTGGGTCAACAAACTTATGTTTAGCGGGTAAATTGAGCCAGATTTGGAAAAGTTCAAGGGTGTTTTCTTCTGATTCATTGATGAGTGGAAACATCTCAGAATGTTGGATCCCCGCTCCTGCCGTCATCCACTGCACATCACCATCACCATATCGGCCAGCAGCTCCCTGTGAATCTGCGTGGTCAACCAAACCACGCTGAACAACTGTTACAGTTTCAAATCCTCTATGTGGGTGACCAGGAAAACCAGGAATGGTCTCTCCATGATACATCCTCCAACCGTCCTTTCCAACAAAATCTTGTCCAATCTGGCGTCCTTGTAAGGATGCATTGGGACCAAATTTTCCATTGCCGTTGGGATAAAAATCTTCGTGGTGTACGCAGAACAAAAATGGGTCAGAAGTTGGCCATTGGAAGTCTAGTTTTTGAGCATATAGTATGGATTTGTGTTTCATTTTGTCCTATCACAAAAGGGATCACCCTCTAATGATAAGACAAGGAAACGATGTCAAAAGTTTTTAACAAGAGATACATTCACACCAAAAGATCCAAATTCTTTGGAACTTTGTGAAGAATTTAGATCTGGCACAGAGCTGAGTTCCACAGGAGTTTTTCCTTGGCCTAAATTAAATCCAGTTACTTCCGAAACACTAAAAGAGGAAATTTGATAAAAACCACCATATTTGATTCCCAAAGTATCAAAAACTTTCCACACAAGTCCCATCTCCAAGGAGACCGAGGCACCACCTAGTCCACGCATCAATCCTTCTTTCGATTGGAATGCAGTTAAATCAGTTTTGGAAACAGGCGAGCTAAAAACAACTTGGTTACTTGCATTTAAACTACCTGTGGAAGATGTTTCAATTCCATAACTTAATAGTTTTAGTTGGCCAGCAAAGATTGTTAAATCTCCAATCATGTAAAAATTGAGCCAATCCGTGATGGATGCAGCAAAACCATAATTCATTCCATAATTTTTTGTTCTAAATTCTACAGAACCTGTTGAGAACGCATAACCTTCTGTTACAGTTTGATCGCCAGTTCGTAAAAATGGAAATTTTAATTGGAAGGATTGAAATGGGCCTCTGGATGATAATTCAGAATAACTGAAACTAAATTCAGAAGATGTAGAATCAGTTAAATAGTTAATGGGTCCTAAACCGATTTTAAATCCAACTTCATTCACACCTGATCTAACTTTATCATTTAGGTAAAGGCCATTTGTACTAAAACTAGTTCTTGAATCGTTGTATTGTTCTCCTTTCGCATAAACAAATCCGATAAAAAAATCTTCTGAAAATTGATGAGAGTATTTAATGCGTGGTGAAATTGTGGAGGTTGGTCTTGATTCCGCACTCTCTGTGATAATACCTGGAGGGTTTAAATTATTTGTTGTGTTGCTGCTGTTCACAAAACTGGAAGCGACACGTGCAGAGTTGAGAATACTGGAGACTGATTGTGGTCCACCTTCGGAAGGAGTTTGCACAAATTCACCAGCAAGTTCTAATACAGCAAGTCTCGATCCAAAAAACGATTTTTTGGGAGTGGGACTCGCGGGAGGATTTGGTTCTTGAGTTGGTTCGGCAACTGGTTGTGCCACCAATGGAAGAGAGAAGAATAAAATGATGATAAGGTGAAAAAACAGTGTACTTCGCATTCTTTCAAAAAAGTAAATCTTTGAAACTGTTTCTATCAAAAAAAATTTGGAATGACAAGTTGGCTTAAAAAATCTGCAAACATTGGAAATAATTTTCTTCTAGATTGTGTGTTGTCCTAAATCAAAGTAAAAAGTAGTCCCTTCTCGTAATCCACTTTCTACCCAAATATTTCCACCATGTTGTTCTATAAAATCTTTACTTAAGATGAGACCAAGTCCAGTTCCAATTTCCTTAGCCGTTCCAGGAGTTGAAACCTTTTGGTCTAAACGAAACAAAGAATTGATTTGATCCTTCGTCATTCCAATCCCTTCATCCTTTACGTAAAAACAATGGTTTTTAGAATTAGTATCATTCTTTAAATGAAAAGGATTACATCCGATTTCAATTGTTTGGTTTTGATTGCTATACTTGATTGCGTTTGAAATTAAATTACGAAATATTGTTTCGATCATAAAAGAATCAGCAATCAATTGAAATGTTTTTGGAATCTGATTCTTGAGTGATAGATTTTTTTTATGAATGGCTAATGAAAAAAGATCAATCGTTTTGTTAACTAATTCATATAAAGAAATCAAAACAGGTTGGAATGTGATCATTCCATTTTGTGTGCTTGCCCAGTGGAGCAAATTTTCCATTAGAGAATAAAGTTTTTCTGATGATTCATTTAAAATTTGTAAGTTAAAAAACCTATCTTCTTCGGATAGTAATGAAATTTTTTCACTTAAACTTTTGGTAAACTCTCTATGGGATCCTAGAGGCCCTCTCAAATCGTGAGCAATGATTGAAAAAAATTTATCTTTTGTTGCATTTAATTCACTCAATCTAAGTGCTGCTTGTTTGAGTTTCGATTCATTTAATTTATGTTCGGTGATATCACGTGCAATTGCACAATTATATTTTTTACCATCGTATTCTACTAAGTTAACAGTCACTTCAATTGGAATTGATTTTCCATCTTTTCGTTTATTGATTGTTTCTAAAGTAAAAGATTTTCTCTCTAAAATATCTTGCCAATGTGCATCCCAAATCTCTTTTGTAAAGAGAGGATCAACTTGAAACATTGTCATCGAAAGAAATTCCTCCTTCGAATATCCGAAATTAATACAAGCCGCGTTGTTAACGAAAACATACTTGCCATGTTCATCCAACCACAAGATGGAATCAGAAATGGTATCGATCGAAAATTGAGTAAAATGAAGTAAATCGCTAATCTTAGTTTGGTGGTTATTTTGGCTTATTTGAGACTGTTTTAGAGTTTGATTCTCCTGTTCTAATTTTTGGATCTCAGCGAGGAGGACTTCGTAGGATTTTTGCGAAGTAGGCATAAGGAATGACTTAGTTTACAAAGCTTACAAAAAATTGCCAAGAACTATGTGAAATTCAATTTAAGAATCCAATACTGGAAATTGACTTGACCAAGTAAAAATGATCAATCTAACTAAACAGCCTCTAGTTATGGCTTGTCTGTATTGTCAAAATGGTTCAAAAACATTTTCCCGTATGGAACCTATCCAGGAATTGAGCCAAACTCCTAATTTTCCGATCCATGACATTGTAGGAGAAACACGAAATCCCTTCCGAGAAATTTATGAATGTACCAAGTGCCATCAGTATTGGTGGATCCGGGTAAAAGGAACGGGTGACCCAAGGTCCACCTATCCAGAGTATTACGAACAAACGGCTGAATTAATTGATGACCAACGTTCAGAATTGATACGTTATCCATCAGTGGAATCTCTTTTGAGTTACGGTGGATTAAACTATCCCTATTCGTTTTTTACCGAAGTTTTGGAAAAAATTGCAGTAACGGAAAAAGATTCACTCAAACAGATATTTTTAGAAAGAACTCAAAATCTACCTAGTTCGGCAAAACTAGCCTTGCGTACTTGGTTTCAAAAGGAATTTCCAAAGGAATTTTTAGATGAGAAAACAAAAGGTTTTCCATACAAAGCCAATTTACTGCACTCGATGCGAGAAGGTGAATCCATTTTGGTTACTGAGTGGATCACACTCGATCAATTTGTGATCCTTTCTGTTTACGATGAAGCGTATACACTCACGGCTTTTCATTTAAATGAAAAAAAAATCCTTTGGAGTCGGCCAGTCAAACGACCGTTCTTGGAAGGTATGTCCATCCCATATTTGTTCTATCAGTCTGGACATTTGTGTTATTACCAAGGATTTCAAAAAGGATCAGAATATGATTCCAAACTCAATCGTCCGAATGAGTTGTTATTATTTGATCTGAATGGAAAATTAGAAATTTCAATTCCACTTGCCTTTCGTTGTTACGACGTACTGTCTACAGAAGAACGAGATGTATCTGAATACCGAGTGGTTCATAACTTTTCTTTTACCATCATCGAAGAAATCTTATACCTTCCTCATGGGAATGAAATTTATATTTACGATCTAAAATCAAAAAACCAGATACATACCTTAAAAACTCCCAATGGTGATGCCTTTACTGGTAAAACATTCATTACTGAAACAGGGATCATCCTGTTTCACACATTAAAGGGAGTATTTGCAATTAACAATGAGTATGAAATTGTATTTCATTACAGGTCAAAATTCCATCCTGTTTTGATTGATTTAAATTTAAATTTTTATTATTACTATGCAATCATAGACAATATCCAAACGGGTGAACAAAAACGTTTTTCAAAAACGCAAGATTCGGGAATCAATATACCATTTGAATTGGCATCTCTTCCTATCGAATTCAAAGATAAAATATTGATTCCATTTGTTTGGGACAAATCATATTTGTTAGATGGAAAACTCAATATCATAAAGGAATTCGAGTTTACATGTACTGATACCTTAGGTCCCCATTCTTTTAGTGTAACAAAATCACCCATTCTCGTCGTAGAAGACAAACTTGTTTTTACAAATGATTACCATTCTATTGTTATGATAGATGAATTAGGAAATGTATTGAGTCATTTTCCAATCCAATCAGAAGTACTCCAATTGTTTAGTTTTGATGGAAAACATACTGTTGTAGTTCTTTCTTGTTATGATGAATACAGTGACGAGAATCAAATTGATCTCATTTTACTCAGTCAAAATGGAGAACAATTACTTCGAAAATTGTTCCCAGGTCCTGAAGGATTGAGTGCAAATTTCAATGGATTTATCATCTTTGCACAACAAAATCTGATTTATTCATACGATATGTTTCAGGAAATTGAGTTAACAAAAAGTCCAAAATGAAAATTCAAAATCTTTTCCTACAATGTTTGGTACTTTTGTTTTGCTCCGAATTGTCAGCAGATGAATCCAATGTCAATCTAATCCAAATCCAAGAAAAACCAATTCACTTAGCAAAGTATATGTATGTCTTGGAGGATACCAATCATCAAATTGAATTCCAAGATTTGAAGGTAAATGTTTCCAAATATCCTTTTCATCAAAATCCAAATGCTAAAGAAGCCTTCAATTTTTCGTATTCTAAATCAACCTATTGGCTAAAGGTGAAAATTGTAAATCCATATGATCATGAATATATTTCTAGTTTGGTTGTGAGTTATCCAAGATTAAAGACATTGGATTTGTATTTTGAAACAAATGAAGGAGTGAAACACATACGTTCTGGTTATGTTGTGGCATCAATGGATCGACCCTATCCGTCTAGGAATTTTGTTTTTCCAATTATATTTCCAAAAAATACAACTTCGATGATTTACTTAAAAGTACAATCTCCAAATGCAATTAACTTACCAATTCAACTTTGGAACCAAAAATTCTATGACCGGCATGAAATCGATGATCATGTTTTGCAGGCGATTTATTTTGGAATGACACTCGCGATGATCGTGTTTAACCTTTTTGTATTTTTCATTTTAAGAGATATAAGTTATTTATTATATGTTCTGGTTGTATTAAGTTCTGCGATTGCGATTGCAACTCATAATGGAATTGCTTCCGAGTATTTATGGAACAACTCACCATGGTTAGACCAATATGCCATTAATCTGCTGATTTCCGTTGTATTGATTTTGTTCCTGATTTTTATGCGGACATTACTTCAGACTAAAAAAGTTTTACCGCGACTTGATCGAGTGAATTCGCTACTAATTTTAATTCAGTTTTTGCTCCCAATAATTTACATTATTAACTTTGATATGTTTATTAAATGGTTAGTTTTGAGTCATACGATTACTTCTTTATGGATTCTTATCATCGGTGTTCTTTGCTCAATTAAAAGACAACGGATTGCCTATTTTTTCCTTTTAGCCTTTGCTTTTTTATTCCTTGCACTCATCATTTCCACATTAAGAGCATTAGGATACATTCCTACAAATGTATTTACAATGGAAGGTCCACAATATGGATCTGCTGCTGAGATGATGTTACTTGCCTTTGCATTGGCTGATCGTTACAATTTTATCATTAAAGAAAAAGAAATCGCTGAAAACAATGTCAAAATCAACTTAGAAAAATCCAATCTAGACTTGGAAGAAAAAGTAAAAGAAAGAACATATAAACTTAACCAAACACTTAGTGTATTAAGAAGAGATCTATTTGTTGCTAAAAAAATCCAGGAAAACTCTATCTCTGTTGATGTAAAACTATTAGAACAACTCAATTTTGTTTTCAAATACCTTCCAGTTTCAGAAGTAGGTGGTGATTTTTTTGACATCACACATCTTAAGGATTCGCGCTTTAGAATTTTGGTAGCAGATGCAACAGGCCATGGAGTCCATGCTGCTATGATTACAATGGCGATCAAAGGTTTGTATGATCCAATTAAAGAATTTGAACTCACTCCAAGTAAAATAATGGAAATTTTTAATGAAGAATTTATGGATAATTTTGTTTCATTAAACAGTTTGCTGACTGCAATCATCATCGATATCCACTTTGAGGAAAAAACAATTCAATTTGCTTCTGCTGGTCATCCTTCTGCCGTATTAATACAAAATGGAAAATTGAAACTATTAGCAAAAACAGGAAGGATGATTGGACTCAAAAAACAAACCCATTATGAAAATATCGAACTTAAATTTGAATTAGGAAATCGATTGTTTATTTTTACAGACGGTGTCTTCGAAGCTTTTAATCAAAATGATGAGGAATTTGGGGAAGAGAAACTCCATGAACTTTTTTTGAAAACCACTCATTTGTCTTTGTCTGAGGTGGAAGAAGAACTATTGAAATCTCTCCAAAATTTTCAAAATGGTCAGGACAGACAGGATGATATAACGATTTTGGGTTTTGATTTATAGGCTTATTTTTTTTCGAAAAAGGTTTAATATTAAATTATTTTATATCAAGTGAAGGGAGAAAACCGTCTATTTTCTAAAGGATCCAATAGGAAATTATATGAGTTTGTTGTTTGAAAAAGCAAAATTAGGAAATTTAGAATTAAAAAATCGTGTCGTAATGGCACCCATGACAAGATCGAGATCAATTGGAAATGTTCCCGGTGAAATCGTAGCCACATACTACGAACAAAGATCGGAAGCAGGACTTATCATTACAGAGGGAACCTCACCATCTCCGAATGGTTTAGGTTATGCGAGAATCCCTGGAATTTTTTCAAAAGAACAAACAGAAGCTTGGAAAGTTGTTACTGATAAAGTTCATAAAAAAGGAAGCAAAATTTTTGTTCAGCTGATGCATACTGGTAGGATCGGCCATGAATTCAATTTGCCAAAATCAGCAAAAGTTCTTGCACCTTCTGCCATCATGGCAAAAGGCAAAATGTGGACTGATAGTAATGGTATGGTGGATCATCCAACACCAAAAGAGATGTCTAAAGAGGAAATTCAATCTACGATTCAAGAATTTGTTTTAGCATCTAAGAATGCGATCACTGCAGGATTTGATGGAGTTGAATTACATGCAGCAAACGGATATTTGTTGGAACAATTTTTACACCCTTCTTCTAATCAAAGAACGGATGAATATGGTGGCTCAATTGAAAATCGTATCCGATTCATTCTTGAAGTGACCAAAGAAGTTTCTGATGCCATAGGAAAAGAAAAAACTGGAATCCGCTTATCTCCTTACGGTGCCTTTAACGATTTATTTCCATTTGAGGAAACTCATGATGAGTATTCTTTATTGGCACAAAAGTTAAATGAGCTTGGTATTGTTTACATTCATTTGGTGGATCACTCATCAATGGGAGCACCAACTGTAGAACCAAAAACTGTTTCTGCAATCAGAAATAATTTTAAAAACACTCTTATACTAAGTGGAGGGTATGATTCACAACGTGCGGAAGCGGACCTCTCATCAGGTAACGCTAATTTGGTGGCATTCGGAAAACCATTCCTTGCAAACCCAAATCTTGTGACTAAATTCCAAAAGAATTTACCTCTTGTGAATTTTGATGAAACAACTTTGTATACTCCCGGAGAAAAAGGTTACATCGATTATCCAATTGTTTCCTAATTGATAAAAGCGCTCATTTTTATGGGCGCCTCAATTTGGACTTTAACAGATGCTAAATTCTATAAAGGAACGGGCTCCTACGGGGTCCGCTCTCGCTCCCGTCCAAAGAGGTTTCACCTCATTGGACCTAAAGCCCTCCAGATCCCTGGCGCATCACCGATCCAAACTCAAAGTACTTCCGAATCCAAAAGTTTTGGGTTGTTAAGGTGAACTTTTTCAAAACAAATTTTCGTTTTTACCAAAATCAGTTTTCTTCGTAGCTACTTTGTGATAGAGAGGACGTATTGGGTGGCGGGTCTAGTTCCCCACCCTAAATCGGGCGGGGATACTCATATCCCAAGTGTACCCAAACAAAACCCAAGAACTTCTCAATTTTTAGTAATTCAGATTGACGAAATCAACATCATTGCTTTATTTAGCTAAAAGGTTAATTAACTAAATGGTTAAATTAAAACAAACGGAAGAATCCTTAAATTCTACCTTCCAAGCCCTTGCTGATCCAACGCGTAGAAAAATCCTCATGCAACTTGTCTCTGGTGAGGCGACGGTATTGCAATTAGCAGAACCATTCCAAATGAGCCTACCAGGAATTTCAAAACACATAAAAGTCTTAGAAAGAGCAGGTTTGATTGAAAGAGGGAAATCGGCACAATACCGCCCTTGTCGGATCAAAGCGGAAGCATTAGAAGAAGCTAATTTATGGTTACAACAATATAAAAAGTTATGGGAAGAACGTTTTGATCGTTTGGACCAATACTTGATGGATTTACAACAAACAAAAGGAAAAGAATAGAATGTACCAAAAAGAAGCCATTCTCACATTAGAGGAAAAAATCGTAAGATTAGAACGCACATTTCGGGCACCATTAAAACTAGTTTGGGAAGTTTGGACAAATCCTCTACATATTGAAAAATGGTGGGGACCAAAAGGATTTACCAATCCGATTGTTGACTTTGATTTCCACGTTGGTGGATCATATCGAATTGTGATGAGATCTCCAGAAGGAATCGATTATCCAGTCAAAGGAAAATTTTTAGAAATAACACCTTATCAAAGTTTTGTGATGAGTGATTTAGTTGATGAACATCCTGATGAATGGGTGAAAGAAGTTCAAAAAATCGCTGGAGTTACCGGTGATCGTTCCATGTTAAATTCGAAGTTGCGAGTATTATTTGAAGAATCGAATGAAATAACAAAGGTTATACTAATAACGGAATTTATGTCAAACCAAATCCGCGATGGATTCGCAAATTCTGGTATGAAAGAAGGATGGTCACAAAGTTTCGAAAAACTAGAAGAACAAACATTACCTGAAACCAATGAATTGATAATTGAAAAAAAATTAGCACATCCAATAGCAAATGTTTTTGCAGCATTTGCAGATCCAACCAATATAAATCTCTGGTGGGGACCAAATGGTTTTACGACATCAACTGAATTTAGAGAATTCAAAGTAGGTGGTAAATGGATTTATACTATGAAGGCACCCGATGGAACTATTTATCCAAATTTAGTTCAGTATAAAGAAATTCGAGATGGCGAATATTTAGAATATATTCATGGATCCGGCTCAACTGATAAGGATGATAATTTCATTGTAAGGATCACGTTTACTGCGTTATCAGAAAATCATACCATTATCAAAATGAAAATGACCTTTCCGAATGCAAGTGTCAGGAACTCAGTAGTTGATTTTGGAGCAATTGAAGGTGCTCACCAAACATTGAGTAGATTAAATCAATTTCTGGATACGAATTCTTAAGATCGGAAGGTAAAAAATGACAAGTGCTAGTTTATGGGAAGATTTAAAAAGTGCATTATCTGGTTCTGAGGAAGATTATACTGAAATCAGTTTAAGAAAGGCAATATTTCTATTATCTGTCCCAATGATTTTAGAACTAGTATTAGAATCTGTTTTTGCAGTTGTAGATATTTATTTCGTAGGTTCGTTAGGAGCTTCTGCCGTTGCAACTGTTGGACTCACAGAAACTTACCTATTTCTTCTTTATGCAATCGCAATGGGATTATCTTTTTCCGTTACAGCCATTGTAGCTCGACGCATTGGTGAAAAAGAAAAAGATTTGGCTGGTATTGCCGCAATTCAATCGATTTGGATTGCGATCTTATCTTCAATTCCATTTTCTATCGCAGGAATTTATTTTTCTAAAGAATTGTTATTACTAATGGGAGCTGATGAATGGGTCCTAAATGAAGGACATCAATATATGCAATGGATGTTAGGTGGTAATGTCATTGTTATACTATTATTTTTAATCAATGCTGTTTTTCGTGGAGCAGGGGATGCCGCCATTTCGATGCGTGTACTTTGGCTTGCAAATGGATTAAATATCATTTTAGATCCAATTTTTATTTTTGGATGGGGACCAATTCCCGCTTTTGGGTTAACAGGTGCAGCAATCGCTACCAATATTGGAAGAGGCATTGGTGTGTTATTTCAATTGTGGCTGTTATTTCGAGGTGGAAAACATATAAAAATAATGAAAAGCCATCTTAAAATTGAATGGGAATCGATCATCGGTATTCTCAAAACTTCATTGGGTGGTATAGGGCAAATGATAGTTGGTATGACATCATGGATTTTTATCATGAGAATATTGTCTGAATTTGGAAGTCAGACCGTCGCCGCTGCAACGATTGCCCTGAGAACGATGATGTTTACTTTAATGCCATCTTGGGGGATGTCAAATGCTGTTGCCACTTTGGTAGGGCAAAATCTAGGAGCTGGAAAACCAGACCGAGCAGAACAATCAGTTTGGGTTACTGGTTTATGTAATATGTGTTATTTAGTATTAGTGTCTCTAATATATTTTTTCTTAAGTGAAAGGATAATTGGGATTTTTACTTCTGATTCAAAAGTAATTATAATAGGATCTGAGTGGTTACGCATTGTATCTTACTCGTATTTTGTTTATGCTTGGTGGATGGCAGCAAGTCAGGCTTTTAATGGAGCGGGTGATACCATGACTCCTACTAAAATTAATGTAATCTTTTTCTGGATCATTCAAATTCCCTTAGCATACACATTAGGAAAATATTTTGAATTTGGTTATAGTGGAGTTTTTTGGGCCATGATGATATCTGAAACATCAGTCGGTATATATACACTCTGGCTATTTACAAAAGGAAAATGGAAAGAGACAAAAGTTTAATCTATCTAAAGGAAGTTTAAAATGAAATCTAATAAACCTGAAAATATAGATGAATATATACTTTTGTTTCCAAAGGAAATTCAAATTAAATTGAATCATGTCCGAAAAATCATTCGAGAAGAAGCACCTAATGCAAAAGAGGCGATAAAGTATGCAATTCCAACGTTTATTCAGAATGGGAATTTAGTCCATTTCGCCGCATATAAAAATCATCTTGGATTTTATGCACTCCCATCAGGGAATATTAAGTTCCAAAAAGAAATTTCTAAGTATAAATCTGGAAAGGGATCGATTCAATTTCCAATCACAGAACCCATACCAGATGAACTGATACGAAAAATCGTAAGGTTCAGAATCAAAGAAAATGAATCGAAAGAAAAAAAAAACAAAAAATAGAATCCAGAGATCATTTTAAGAATATTGTAGGAAGTGAGACCTTCATTGTCAGATATTATTATTTCCTTTTCTAAAGTATGAACTTTTTCTAATTTAAATTTTTAAAAACGTACTTCTGGTTTCTGAAATAAGACCTTTGTGATAGAGAGAACGTATTGGGTGGCGGGTCTAGTTCCCCACCCTAAATCGGGCGGGGATACCGATATCCATTCTGTAAGCACCATTCCCAAGAATATCGAATCAAAACCATATCCTGTCCTTACTGCGCTCCGAGGCACGGCGTCGCTCGTCGAAAGCCATCGTGGCTTTCTTTCTGTTTTGTTCGCTCCCTATGGGTCGCTCACAAAACAGCTCGCGCCACTGTTCGAGTCAATTCGTTAGAAAATTGTGATTGGTTAATTGGAGAGTTTGTCATGCGGGCGAAGGGACTCGAACCCTCGCCAGAAGCTTGGAAGGCTGCTGTGCTACCGTTACACCACACCCGCGACGTATATACATAGTTTTGTCTGAGGGTTAAGGGTCAATGATTTTTGGTTCCAGAATGTATGGGTCGAAGAAAATGAGTCTATGGCCCTCCCTCAAGCGCTCGAAAATTATCGAAAACAATATCGAAAAATCAAACTTTTCCAAGATATTTCATCCGTTCTCCACTGGGACTCAGAAGTGATGATGCCAGAAGAAGGACGAGAGTATCGATCAACTCAAATTGCTGCTGTTGCGGAACTCACCCATGAATGGATGACGGATCCATCTTTTTTGGAGCTCATTCAATCTGCGAAACTAACCACAAAAGAACTTCCAGAATCGGAAAGGTCATTATGGAATCGTGAGCTTGAAATATTGATGGAGGAGAAAGAAAAAGCAGATAAATTGCCATCTGAATTCGTTGCTGAATTCGCAAAACTCACCAATTTAGCACATGCAGAATGGGCTGAGGCAAAAAAGGAAAAAAACTTTAAATTATTTTCGGACAGACTTGAGGAATTGGTTACATTATCCAAAAAACAGGCAGATTACTTTGGTTATACGACAGAACCTTATGATGCTTTATTGGATTCCTATGAAAAGGGTGCCAAGGCAAACCAAATCCAAATTTTATTTTCTGATTTAAAAAATTCACTTATTCCGATTGTATCAAAGGCTCCAAGGTTCGAAAGTCCGTTCAAAAAACCAATACCAATTGCCAATCAAACCAAATTCTGTAATCGACTTCCTGCCATTTTAGGACTCACAAAAAAAGAATCAAGATTAGACATTAGTAACCACCCTTTTTCCACAAGTTTAGGAAAAGGGGACAAACGAATCACAACTAGATATTCTGAAACCGATCCATTATCTTCCATCTTCGGCGTGTTACATGAGACTGGTCATTCTTTATATGAGTCTGGATTGTCTACAATGCCAAATTGGCCAAATCCATTAACGGAGTATCTAAGTTTAGGAATTCACGAATCACAAAGTCGCCTGTGGGAAAACCAAGTGGGAAGGTCTTTACCTTTTTGGGAATTTATGTATCCCATTTTATTAAATGACTTTGAATTGTCTGAATCAGAACTTCCTTTTCAAGATTTATATAAATATATCAACAGCACGGAAAAATCTAAGATACGAGTGGAAGCAGATCAGGTCACATATAACCTCCATATTATATTGCGATTTGAGATCGAAAGAGATTTGATCAATGGCAACATCAAAGTCAAAGATTTACCAGAAATTTGGAATTCTAAAATGAAAGAAAGTTTTGGAATGACAATTGAAAACGATGCAGAAGGAGTTTTACAAGACATTCATTGGTCTATGGGAGTCTTCGGATATTTTCCAACATATACTTTAGGAAATATATTCAGTGCACAATTTTTTAAAAAATTTACGCAAGAATACCCCGATTCGCATAACAAATTTGCTTCGAAAGGTGATTTTTCGGATTTATTATCTTGGTTACGAAAAAACATTCATTCCAAAGGAAAAATCTTAACGATTGAAAATTTAGTTTCGGAAGCTACAGGCGAACTGGCAAATGCGAAGTATCTTATTTCATATTTAGAAGAAAAAGTAAAGGAAGTTTCAATATCCAATTAATTGAATCAAAGGAATCACTATGTCTGGATCAGAACAAGTATTAGAAAAACTCAGTCAACTTTCGTATTTTGATAATTTAGCATTATACTATTTGTGTAATGAAACACCTCCACAAACATTGGCATTAGCTTTTTTACAGATGGACGAAAAGATCGCAGGATCAATGTTAGGTGTTTTGGATTTGCAAAGAAGAAAGTATGTTCATGAACTTATGGCATTACAAAAAGATAGCTCAGAAGAGTCAAAAAAAGCCGCCGCAGAAGGATTGTTACTCATTGCCGACGGCCTTATTTCAAGAAATTTAATTAGTAAACAAGGTCATTATTTTTTCGGAACAAAAAAATAATACATCCCAAGTCCTAAATAAAACCAACCTGCCAGAAAACTCACTCCTCCAAAAGGAGTGATGGCACCAAGAATTTTAAGTCCTGTAATTGCTAAGGTATATAAACTAAAAGAAAAAATTAGAATTCCTACCAAAAACATCCAAATCGATATTCTAAGATATTTTTTTGTTTTCTCGGATGTCTCATTTTGTTCAGAAAAGATTAACATCAAAAATACGAAAAGAGCTGTAATACTATGATAAAAATGGTATTTATTTCCAGTTTCAAAGGTGATCATAAGATCTGGTGGTATGATTTTTTTCAGACCATGTGCTCCAAAAGCACCAATCGCCACAGCTAAAAAACCAGATAAACAAATGAGTAAGATTAAAACTAAATCGGATTGCTTCTTGACAAGTTTCATATTTGATACTTCCTATTGCCTATGACTTCAGATGTATCCGGAAAGAATACTAAATTTGTAAGAGTTTGGCGACAACTCAATGTAGACGATGTAAAAAAACAATTACTCTACATCGATGATCTTTACGGAACTTGTGGAAATTGCAAAAAACTTGGTCTCAATTACCTCAAAGATAAAAAATGCCCAGATTGTGGAATTACTTTCAAATATCTAGCAACTAAATTGAGTAAGGTGGCAGATATTGCCAAAATTTTGAGTAGAATTGAAAAAGAAGGATTGGAACTAACTCTCATTGAAAGAGAAGATTTTGAAAGATCAAGTGCCTCGGATGCAGCACGTGATCTTTTTAAATCATAAAAATTTTTTAACTAAAACTTAAAAGACCAACCAAATTGTGCTGTTTTATTGTGAGCAGCTGTATCTTCCCACGCATCAAATGCTCGCACAACTCTCGTTACTGCCATTGCTGCAAAAATTCCTACAGCATTTGGTGATTCCCAAACATTTCCTGGTCCTTTTGCATTCAACATATGATCATAAATATTCTTTTTTGGTAAATTCTCTTGTGCATATAAGTATGCACCACCTACTAAAATCAAATCACATAAGAAATAAATACTCATACTAACAAATGTATCACGATTTGTGAATAGTGGAGAATTCCAAGAATTATAACCAACAGAGGCCATAGGTGTAATTAAATTTAAACCTTGGGAAACAATATGATATTTTTCAGTTAAGGGAACCGCTGATTCGTGAGGAGGTTTTTGTAACAATTCCTGTTCCAAAATTTGTTTCCACATTTTTTCCTGACCCCTTCTTGGAGATTCGATTCGGATAATGGAATCGGGTGAAGTTTTCCCGACTTTTCCAACATAGATGTTAAAGTCATATGGATTACTCCAACGATTTCTATATCGATACATAAATCCTTGGGTTTTTTCGTCGGCATAAAAATCTGGATCTAACTTGTTGAGAAGTGCAAGCAGCCGAATATTTACATCATCCGGTCCACCTAATACTTCTACGGTCTCTCCTGCAAAAATCGATTTAGGAGAAAAACATAAAAGTAATAAAAGTAACAATACTTTTGTTATGCGAGTGTTCATTTTTAATTTTAAAAAATTCATGATTGGACCACTGGTAATTGAAGATATGCATTGATTAATCCTAATGAATTGTATGTGGCATGGCAAGCCATCGCAATCCAGAGATTTCCTGTTTTAATGTACAAATAACCAAAAAACATTCCTACACCACAAATGATGAAAGGAATGGCAATGGAAGTACCTTCTCCATAATGTAACCAACCGAATAATAAGGATACAATGAGTAGACCTTCTTGGGTTAATCCTTTATCAATGAAGGCTTTCAGCAAAAAACCTCTAAAAAAGATTTCTTCCAAAATTCCTGTAATGATACCTACAACATATATTCCCCATGCAAGTAGATAACCATTTCCATGAATGGATTCGTATAATTTTTTTGCAAAAACACCTGATTCTAATGGAACCGATAATTTTTCAAGAATCACACCAAATACTACCACTACAAAAAAACAAATGAAACCATTTGTGATCCCTCGTAATAAAATGGGAATTGAAAGTTCATCTTGTAAGTTTGTGACAGGGATTTGTAATACTTTTTTGTATAATAAATAACCAAGCCCCACATAACACAAAAACCATGGAACTGAGTGTCCTAATAAGTAATATGGTTTTTCAGAAAATACAATTTCATAGAATTCGCTAAGTAATATGTTGGGATTTTCGGTGATTTCTTTTTGAAATTGGTCTTTGATTGGATTTACTACTTTTTGGTATTCCACCAAAAGTCCTGAAAAATCTAACTTACCTTCAGAGTATTCTTCATAGAGAGGAAGGATTTGTTCTTCTGGGATCCTGTGGTTTAAGACCGAATGGTTTACAAACGCCAGAAAGAATACGGAATAAAAAAAGGAACAAACATAAACGAGACCCAAAGAGTAGGCAGTGAGCCGAAAGATCTCAAAAAATCGATTCTGCATCTGCCTTACAGTTCCTCAATTTCGGCAAGAATCGTCATCGTTTTTTTGAGAAATGGCCGATAATCATTTTAGAAGATTATGTCTAATCGCCTTATTTTTCTGAAATGGACTGTGATTTGGATCGGTTTTGGAGCCGTGACGAATCTATTTCCTAGTCCTCTTACATTGGCCAACCTAGAATATTCGAATCCATCTTTAAAAAACCTCCGTTCCGAAATCAAAGAAAACCTGAGAATTTCAAAATCTGGAACTAAAAAAGAAATCCTCATCCCACTCAAATATTACGAATACAAAGTGAAAAAGGAAGATAACTTTTTCAAAATCATGGCACGAACTGGCATGGATTTAGAAACTTTGTCCTCCGTTAACGAGCTCAGTTCCCCTCATGATTTATCACAAGGGATGATCCTTGAAATCCCAAATATGCGTGGAACATTCCATCCAGAAGAAACGGATGGTAGTGACAAAACAAAATTGCTTTTAGCAGATAAATACCAAATTGATGCAAACAAATTGCAATATGATTCCGAACGAGGTAAGTGGTTTTTACCTGGTATCTCAATGGGGAAATCAGAAAAATCTTTCTTTTACGGATTTGGATTCCAGTTTCCACTAACAGCCGCTATTATCTCATCAAATTTTGGAAAACGATTAGATCCTTTTACTAAAAAGGAAACGTTTCACGGTGGTTTGGATATGGCCGCCAAACAAGGATCAGATGTATTTTCTTCAATGGATGGAGAAGTTAGTTTTGTTGGTGCACAAGGTGGATATGGTAATCTAATTATTATTAAACATATTTTAGGTTACGAAACTAGATACGGACATCTATTGAACTTTGCTGTAAAACATGGACAAAGAGTCAAAAAAGGCGAAAAAATTGGGGAAGTAGGTCAAACAGGTAGAGCGACCGGTCCACATTTGCATTTTGAAATTAGAAGAAATTCAAAAAGAGAAAGACCTATTTTTCGATCACATTAAAAAAAGATTTTACGATCTATCTTGATTGTGTTACTTCTTGGATTCAATGGACTTTGAAATTCCCCAAGAAGTTGAAACACTTCGTAAAAACATCCAATCTTTTATAACGGAAGAAATCATTCCTCTGGAAAAACATTATGATTATGAAAAAGGTCGAATGCCAGAAGATATCAACCAACAAGCACGCGCTAAAGTAAAATCGGCCGGGTTTTGGACACCTCACCTTCCTAAATCAGAAGGTGGATTGGGTTTAGATTTAATTGGAACCTGTATTATTTTTAGTGAACTTGGTCGTTCTCCCATTGCTCCTTATATTTTTAATTGTGATGCTCCAGATGAAGGAAACATGCATTTGTTGTCTCTTGCAGCATCAGAAAAACAAAAAGAATTAATTTTACATCCACTCATCAAAGGCGAACTACGCACTGGATTTGCTATGACTGAACCTTCCCCAGGTGCAGGATCAGATCCCACTTCTTTGCAAACCAATGCAGAAAAACAAGGTGATAAATACATTCTCAATGGACGTAAGTGGTATTGCACTGGCGCAAATGGAGCAAAGTACCTCATCGTAATGGCGAAGGTGAATGGAAGTTTTCGCAAAACAACAATGTTTCTTGTGCCAACTGATGCGAAAGGTTATAAGATGGTACGTGAGATAGAACTCATGGGTTCACACGGACCCGGTGGGCATTGTGAACTCAATTTTGAAAATGTAGAAGTACCTGAAGATATGGTTTTAGGTAGGGTAGGCGAAGGTTTTCGTTTATCGCAGGAAAGATTAGGACCTGCTCGTCTCACCCATTGTATGAGATGGACTGGGATGGCAAGAAGAGCCCTTTCGATTGCGCGAAGTTATGCGAAAGAAAGAGAAGTTTTTAGCTCACGGATAGCCGATCACCAAGGAATCCAGTGGATGTTTGCTGAACGTGCTACTGAGATCGAGATGGCATTCTTATTAACATTGAAGGCAGCTTGGTTATTAAAAATGGGTAAGGATGCAAGACAGGAAACTTCCATGGCAAAATGGAAAGTCAGTGAATCATTGTGTAATACAATTGATATGGCGATCCAAATTTGTGGTGGAAAGGGATATTCAAGAGACTTACCACTCGAATTATTTTATCGAGATGCACGCGCTGCAAGAATTGCAGATGGCCCTTCCGAAGTTCATAAAATGGTCATTGGTCGCAATTATGTATCGGAAAAATGGGATTTTTAAAGATTCATGGATATTAAAGAACTGCAAGAGAAGGTAGAACATCACCTAACTTTAGTATGGAAAGAGCCAGTTCAGATAACTGAGATTTTCCATCTAAGTGGAGGAGCTTGCCAAGATAATTATGCTTTGGAAATACAATCCAAATCTTCCAAAAAATCACTTGTTCTTCGCACTGATAAGGGGGGAAGTTTACTCTCTTCTTTATCGAAACGGGATGAATTTAAAGTAGCGGAACTTGTATACAATGCAGGAGTCAAAACTCCAACGCCAGTTTATTTAGAAGAACAAACTTCTATTATAGGTACTCCTTTTTTTCTGATGGAAAAAATTGCTGGAAAAGCGACAGGTCGTTTCATCACTAAAGATAAAGAATTAGATACCTATCGTAAAACAAAAATGGTTTCTGATTTAGCATCAAATCTTGCAAAACTTCATACAGTAACTCCAGAATCTGTTAAGGAAGAAGACCTAAAACAAAAACTCAAATTAGTCACAGTAGAAAATTATATTAGCCAAGCGATTACCGATTTAAGACAGTCTTTAGACGAATTACCAGAAGCTCATCCTGCGATTGAATTATGCCTCAATTGGATGGAGTCACATGCACCAAACATTGATAAAATTGTTTTAGTTCATGGTGATTTTCGCACTGGTAACTTTATGATGAATGCGGATGGTCTACAAGGAATCTTAGATTTTGAATTTGCCCACTTTGGAGATCGACACGAAGATATCGCTTGGTTGTGTATGCGTGATTGGAGATTTGGTCGTCTCAATAAAGAAGTAGGTGGATTCGGCGATCGAAAGGATTTTTATAAAGAATACGAACTTACCTCTGGTATCAAGGTTGATCCATATAAAGTTTCCTATTGGGAGATCATGGGAAATGTTCGATGGGCCATTGGAAGTGCACAACAGGCTGAAAGGCATTTGTCAGGCAAAGATAAAGGAATCGAACTTGCTTCCATCGGAAGAAGGACAGCAGAAATGGAATGGGAAGCAATGCGTCTCATAGAGGAATTAGAAAATGCAATATAGACCTGATACAAAAGAATTACTCTCTAGCATTCAAGATTTTATGATGAAAGAATTATTACCCAAACTAGAAGGTGATGATTTATTATCATATAAAACACTAGTTTCTTGGAATATGTTAGGTGTCATTGCAAGAGAAATCGAAAATTCAGAATATACCAATCTTTGGTCGGAAATTTTAAATCAGAAATTACGAATCTCAGATTTGGAATCCAAATACGATTTAGAAAGTTTTCAAAAATTATCCAAAAAAGAAAAATACCAAGTTTTATATCATTGGAATCAAAGTTTAGCCCAAACCATTCGAAACCAATCAAACCAATCAAACCAAACGAATTCAAAAACTAATTCCTCTCAAATTGATACATCCCCAAAGGGAAAAGTATGGAATTTGGTTAAAATACAATTAAAAGAAAACCTATCAGTTTCCAATCCGAGGTTCCAAGTATAGATGTCCTATTTATATTTAGTTCGTCATGGTCAAGCGGATCGACTTGGAAAAAATTATGATCAACTAACAGAACTAGGTTGGAAACAAGCAAATCTTTTAGGCGAATATTTTAAACTCCAAAGAATTGAATTTGATTCTGTATATACGGGAACCTTAAACAGGCAAAAACAAACTGCAGATGGAATCATTAAAAGTTTTACCAATGATCAATTTTGTATCCCAGATCCAATTGAAAATTCTGCTTGGGATGAATTTGATTCTAGGATGTGGTTAGGCATTGCGGCCAAAATCCGAAATGCGAATCCATCTTTTGCAAAATTGTATGAATCATATAAAAATGCATGGGAAGAAGGAAAAGAAGAAACTAGGCATTATTTTCAGGAGCTCATACAACTAGTATTGGCCGATTGGGTAAATGGAGTTTGGGGTTCAATCGAACCATACACGTTTGAAGAATATGTTGAAAAGGTATCAAAAGGTCCACTCCAAATCCCTGCTGATGTAAAAAGTACCCTTGTTATTTCTTCAAGTACTCCTATCGCCATTATGATGGGACTAGCTTGCAAAATGAATTATAAAGAGTTTCCTATATTTATGAAATCCATTTTAAATTCCTCTTTAAGTGTGTTTCGTCGTGAAAATCATCATTGGGAACCTGTTAGTTGGAATGGAACTCCCCACTTACAAAATCCAGATTTGATTACAATTGTTTAAGAATGAAAAATGATTTATGGTTGGGTAAAGGAAGACAATAATTTAACTCGATTTTTTGCTTTTTGTCCCCAACCAGATCTCGGATAATTTTTGTACAAATGATCCATTGCAGCTAGTTCTTCTTCATTTGTTTTGCTATAACGAACTGAAATTTTTGGTTCTTCTTGGAATTTAAAATCAACAGTCACATGAAAACTCCCCATAAACACAACAGTACCGGGTTGTAAATCCACTCTTGATTTCCGAATCTCTTCTGGATCAAAATCAATATCGATTTTATTGGCTTGTTTAGTGCTACTAAAAGCAAAATCTGAGGCACCACGATTGAGTAAGTGGACAGCATCAAAAATTTCGTACTGGCCTTCTTTTAGGTTTTGAAAGTAATAATAATGTTCAGAACTTTCACTATATTCGATTGCTTTTTCACCTTTTCTTAATGTTACTTTTTGGAACCTTGGATCAATCAATTCATCTAGTATCATCTCATCTTTAACAATCGTCATATGGACAATAATTAAACTACTTTGAGAATTTTTTGGGCCAAAACTTGAGCACTCGGGAAATAAATAGGTAACCAATAGTAAAATTAAAAATTTACGAAAAATTCCCGAAGTAAACGATTCCCATTTTGAGATTTGTTTTTTATCCGAGATTAAATCGTTTTCAGAATTGCGATCAGTTGGATTTGTATTTTCCGAGTTGGAGCTCATATCAAAATAGGTCCTTAGCCCATTGGGTATTGAATTTTTTTGGATACAGCATTAATCTCGGATAATATTTCATCAGATAAAATAACATCTGTAGCTTTTAAAGATTCTTCAAGTTGTTCCACGGTATTCGCACCAATAATTGTAGAGGCAACAAAATCATGTTGTTTACTCCAAGCAACAGACATCACTGTGACACTCATCCCATATTTATTTGCAATTTCCATCAATTCTTTTGTAGATGCTAACGTTTGTTCATTTAAGAATCGGTTGGACATTCTTTTTTGTCTTTCCCCTTCTGCCATATACCGAACAAAACGAGCTCCCTCCGGTTTTGTAGTACCATTGTATTTTCCAGTTAACACTCCTCCTGCCAATGGAGAATAAGGTAACAGGGAAACACCTTCTTTACGACAAACTTGAGCTAATTCATCTTCAAAACGACGATTGAGAATTGAAAAATTATTTTGGATGGAATCATATCGGACTAAATTGTATTTATCCGATGTCCAAAGACTTTTCATGAGTCCAAAAGAAGTTTCATTGGAACATCCAGCATATCGAATTTTACCTTCTTCTTTCAATTCGGTGAGTGCTTCCATTGTTTCGTCATAAGCTACATCATGATCAGGCCAATGAGTTTGGTACAAATCGATAGTTTCGACACCTAACCTTTGTAAGGAACCTTCAATGGCACGTCGAATGTGATGTTTATCAAGAGCAGTTTTTCCTTCGCGTAAAGGTGGACTAAACCATCCATGCCCAGGACCAGCAACTTTTGTTGCTAAGATGATTCCATCTCTTGGTTTTGTTTTTAGCCATTTTCCAAAAATCTCTTCTGTTCGGTGTACCCAAGATTTTTGAGGTGGTACAGGATAAATTTCTGCTGTATCATAAAAATCAATCCCAGAATCATAAGCTTTGTCTAAAATTCTAAACGCCTCATCTTCGTTACATGAGGAACCAAATGTCATGGTTCCCATACAAATTTCAGAAACCACCATACCTGTTTTGCCAAGTCTTCTTTTTTTCATGTTATTTCTTAATTAAAAAAGTTTTAAATTGATTTTTGGGATCACTCCATTCAATGACATGATCCTTTACCTTTGCTTTTGTAGGTCCTCGTTGCATTGCTCTGTATAAATCTTCGATAAAAAGTTTATCACCTTCTACAACTGCTTCCACTTCCCCATTTGGTAAGTTTTGAGTATAACCTTTGAGTCTCATTTCTTGGGCTTTTTGTAGGATATAATAACGAAATCCAACACCCTGTACGGTTCCCCGTATTAAAATTCTTGCTCTTGCTTCTTCTGATTTTCCCAAAGATTGTCTCCTACAATTACCTTACTTTGATTTAACATTCTCTGCAATGTAATTTTGAATCGCCGATTTAAAAAGAGGAACAAACTTTTCATAAACAGGGCGTTTAAAATCAACAACAGCTCGGATTGTGTCCTCGATTTCCATATGGATTACGGTCAAAAACTCTTGTTCATGGTGAACCAAATCACATTCTTCTAATTCCCCATCCCAATAAAACAAAATCCATCGTTGTAATTGACCACGAAACTTTTGTAAATGAGAATTGAGTCCTAAAGAGTTTGGAAAATCATATGGAATCCAATCAGGGTATTCAGTTACATAAATAGCTTTTTTGATTCCAAGCTCTTCATATAATTCTCGTTTTGCGGCATCTAAATAATCTTCTTCTTCATCGATTCCTCCTTGAGGAAATTGCCAAGATCCAGGAAATTGAATCCGTTCTCCCACAATTACTTTTCCCAAAGAGTTAAATACTACCATTCCTACATTTTTTCGGTAGGGTTTGTTTGTCATAAATGTTAGAATGTCTCTTTCATCCATTTTCGCAAGAAAATCCTTAATTTTTTGTTTCTTGGGAAATCCTTAGTTTCAATCTTGGGATTAGGAGATAGTATGAAGATCATTTTGGTTCGTCACGGTGAGGCAGAAAACTCCACCCCTACCATTTCCGATTCACAACGAGAACTAACCGATAAAGGAAGAAGTGACATTCACAAAATCGGTAAATTTATTAAAAACTCATCTTTATCCGTCAAACAAGTCTATTATAGTCCATATACCAGAACCAAACACACTGCTGAAATTCTTTCCGAAGAATTAAAATACAATGGAGAAATGGTCGCATCTGACGATTTAGCAGCCGGTAGAGGTTGCACCGACATTATATCTTGTTTGGTGAATTTTAGTAATTCCGACACTGTTTTGTTAGTTGGTCATAATCCAGATATCACTTACTTCGCAGCCAAATTATTAGGGAATTCTAGTGTAGCAGAAAATTTAGTTTTCCAACCTGGATCCACAATTGCCATCAATGTTGCGCGAGAAAAATTTAACCATGGCCAAATCATTTGGGCGATTTCTCCTGATAATTTAGGTACGGAATCCTAAGTTAAGTCTTCCGTTTGTAAGGCTTGACCAAGAGGATCTGTTCAGGTTTTTGGATTTCATAACACGGGGTGTAGCGCAGCGGTAGCGCACTTGTCTGGGGGGCAAGGGGTCGCCGGTTCAAATCCGGTCACTCCGATGTTTGGTTAGTGTTTGTGCAAAAAACCCAGCAGGTTTGAGCACAAACCTGCCGGTAGAAAATTCAGGATGGTGAGATGAAAAAATAAAACTTAAGAAGGTTTTTGATCGTTTGTTTCTTTTACCTTGTCTAGATACTTCACAACATTGTCTTTGAGTTCTTCGAATCGAACAATTCCCCAAGCAACTCCCATTTTCACTTTTAGGGCTTTATCACTTGTGTCACTTTCCCCTTGTTCTTTCAATTTTTGAAAGTTGGTTTCGAATTGGCTTTTTTTCTCGTTAAGATCCACAACGAGTTTCTCCCATACTTCTTTGGAAGTTTTAACAGCACCAATTCCAGCGTTCACGATATCTTGTAGTTTGTTTTCCACGTTGCTCATCGGAGGGGACTCCTTCTGGATTCCATTATTTTGCACTGCACAATAATGTCGAGAAAGAAATTGATAGTGGAATCTGAATTCTTACGGTAAACTACTCTCATGCGTTTGACTCCTTTTCGGCTCTTTTTCCTCATTTTTTCCATTTTGGTCTCCCTTTTCAATTGTGGAGGCCAAATCCAAGAAAAACCAATCGTTGGTTGTGAACGAATCTCAGGTACACCAGGCCCAGAAGACTTCGATATCATCCGAGAGTCCTCAATCGTAATTGTTTCCTCTCATGAAAGGAGGAATGGACTCAAAGATATAGGTGCTTTGTTCGAAATTTCATTCTCGGATCCCAAACAGAAATTGTTAGCCAAAAAAGTAGAAACGAATTACCCAGAGAATTTTAGGCCACATGGAATTAGTTATGCGAAAGTGAAAGGAGTGGATACACTTGCCGTGATTTCGCACACACTCCAAGAAGATATCCCACATACAATTGAAATATTCGAACGTTCAAAAGCAGGAAAATGGACTCATACAAAAACATTAAGTGATCCATCTCTTACAAGTCCAAATGATTTATTCATGAATGAATCAGGTGAAATTTTTACATCCAATGACAATGGAACAAGCCAAACTTTTAGAAAGTATTGGGATATGATCATTCGGAGTGGTCGAGCTGATGTATCCTATTATGATGGAAAAACTTTTCAATCATTGGGAGTTCCTGTGATGTTAGGAAATGGAATATACATTCGTAAACAAGGCAAACAAGAGTTATTGTATCGATCTGTATTTTCGGAAAAACAGATTCGATTGTATGAAGTAAATCGTGAGGATGGCAGAATTAGTTTAAAGTATTTAGAATCCATACCAATTGGTGCAGGGCCTGATAATATTTTAGAAGACGATTCGGGGATGTTATGGGTTGCAGCACATGAGTCCGCTTACAAATTCATTCGGCACGTGATGAACCGAAACAATTTAGCTCCCACTCGTGTGTTTAAAATCAACCCAGAAACGAAAGTAGTAACCGAGGTTTATGCAAACGAAGGTGCGGAAATTTCTGCTGGAAGTACAGGTCTTGTTTATAAAGACAAACTACTCATTTCACAGGTATTCGAAGATTTCCTTTTGGTTTGTCCAAAACCTTAACGAAATGATCTGGGAATTTGATCAAAAGTAGAGATTGGCTTTTAATTCAGGATGAAATACATCGCACTATTTAGAGGAATCAATGTAGGAGGGAATCGAAAAGTTGATATGAAACAATTAAGAACCCTCTTTGAATCCTTAGGCTTCATTCAGGTTTCGACTTATATTAACTCTGGTAATATTCTTTTTGAATCAGAGTTAGATACCAAATCCGTTTTAATGAAAATTCAAAAGTGTTTTCAAAATACCTTTGATTTTGAAATCCCAACCATCGTTAAGACGGAAAATGAAATGAAGAAAATCGCAAAGGCCATTCCAGAAGATTGGCTAAATGATCCAACACAAAGAACGGATGTTGCGTACTTGTTTCCAGAATTTGATTCAAAAAGATTGATAGATGAACTACCTATTAAGAAAGAATTTTTAGAGATCCGATATGTAAAAGGTGCCATCGTCTGGAATATCAAAAGAGAAAATGTAAATAAAAGCCAACTCGCCAAACTAATTAGTCACAAATTGTACCAGTCAATGACAATCCGAAATGTAAACACTGCTAGGTTTCTAGCTGGAGAACGAAAGTAATTGCGAAACTTTTGTTTCTGGTTTTCAAAGTTTAAATTTGGAAACCGGATCATATCGATTTCATGATTTAAATTTGTTTTAACCTAATCCTTTTAATACTGCCTCTATCGTATCCGCTAATAAAGTTTCACGATCTACCTCGCAATGTTGAGCAACAAGTTTTGGGTGGGTAAAAGCTGTTCCAGCAGAAATCAGAATGTCAGTGACTAACTTCACATCTCTCTTTTTGATTTTTTTTTGGTTTATGGCTTCTGTCACAAGTTTACCCATTTGGTTTTGCATATTGGACAAGTGGGTTTGAATGAAGGGTTTTGACTCTTCTGCTGCCATATCAAATGCTTTATACAATTCAGGATCCAGTTTTACTTTTTCCAATTTCATTCGGTGTAAATTAAGAAACCATGTCAGGATCTTTTGGATGGGGTCCCTTTTTTCTGTTACAAGCAAATCTTGTTTCTCATCCAATTTTGTTAGCCATCGTTCCGAAACAGCATCAAAAAGTGCAGTTTTGTCTTGGAAATGGGAATAGAGAGCCGCATGGCTAATCCCCATTTCTTTGGCTACATCCACCAATCGAACTTTTTCAAATCCTTTGGCACGCATTTGGTCGATCGCAATTTCCACTGCCTTGTCTTTGATTTCCGTGGCTGTTAAACCGGTTCTTGGCATAAGGAAAGTTTCCGGAGAAAATCGGGAGGGTCAATCTCAAATTACAAAACGAAAAAAATGTCAGTTTGTAAACTTACGGACTTGACTTTTTGTAACTTACAAAATATTATTAATGTAAGTAGGGGTGGTACGAACCAATGCAATTGAATGGAAATACAATCTTAATAACAGGTGGAACGAGTGGGATAGGCTTCGCACTCGCAAAACGATTCTCTGAACTTGGAAATCAAATTCTTGTTTGTGGAACAAACGAAAAAAAAATGGAAGAGATCAAACGATCTTTCCCTAATTGGGGCACATATTGTATCGATATTTCCCGTCCGGAAGAAAGAGAAAGATTATTCTATGAAACGACGAAAGATTTTCCAGAACTGAATGTTTTATTTAATAATGCAGGGATCCAAAGGTATCCAAAATTAAATGAACAAGAACCTTGGAGTCTTCTTGGAAAAGAAATTGATGTAAATTTAGGTGCACCGATTCATCTTTCGATGTTATTCGCTAAACACTTGTTTGCAAAGAAGAATGCGGTCATTTTAAATACGACTTCTGGTTTATCCCATATACCTTTGGCGTATGCTCCAGTTTATAGTGCCACAAAAGCGGCATTACATTCCTTCACATTGACCTTACGATTTCAATTTCGTAACCATCCCATTGAAGTCATTGAAGTTTCTCCACCGATGGTTGATACCGATTTGGGAATCCCTAACACACATACGGCGGGACTCAATTTGGATGAGTATGCGGATAGTGTGATCGAGGGACTAAAAAAGGGAGATTTAGAAATCACCACTGGTTTTTCAACAGTGACAGCGAATGCAAGTCGTGAACAAAAGAATGAAATCTTTTTATCAATGAATTTGGCTCGGAGTACTTCCAACTAAAGAACGACCTACAAAGGCACAAGCGATGGCGTCCCAAGAGTCGTCGTGGCCTTTTAGGTCTTTAAAACCTAAAATCATTTGGATCGCTGCCCTAACTTCTTTTTTGGTGGCGTTCCCTTTGGCAGAAATTCCTTTTTTGATTTGAGTGGCTGTTAATGACACCATGGGAATTTGATTTTCGCCTAAGGTGAGTAAAATCACACCTCGAGATTCTGAAACTTTCATTCCTGTTGTTGTGTTTTGTACGAAAAACAGTTCTTCCACAGCTGCCCATTCCGGTTTGTGTTCGGTGAGAATGGCCTGGAGTTCCCTTCGGATTTGCAGTAAATTATCAGGAGAAGGGGTTTTGGGTGCCACTTCAATTGTCCCATAGCCCAAAAGCGTCGGGTTACGGCGTAGTCCCTCAGGGAAGGACAAGATGGCATATCCCACTCGGTGGGACCCTGGATCAATTCCGATAATTTTCAATTATTTCTTTCCTAAAATCTATCTTCGGGACAGTTTTCACCAACTCAAACCCAAAACCTAGTCTAAAAATGAAAATGACAGGGTACTTTCCTTCCGTATAGTGGAAGAAAACCACCCGCAGGAACGTTAAACACATGACCGCAACGGCAGTGAAACTCGAAAAATCCCAGGCGGAGAAGGCATTGAACGCCCAAGCCGCCCTCCTCAATGAAGTTACGAAACGACTCGCACAGAAAAATTCCGACAACGGTAAAGTTTCCATTAGCAAAATGGACAAAACGCAACATGTGTTTTACCAACTTGCTTGGATGACAGCACAACAACGTGTAGCTGAAAACTTCATCGTATATGCTTGGGACGCTTCCAAAGGAACTGGTGAATTGGAACAGAAAATGGCGCTCACATTTGTGGCGGAAACTGTTTCTAGCATACGTTCTGAATTGGCTGCTCGACCTGCAGAATATGAACTTACATACCAGGAATTATTTTCCAAATTGTTTTCCGATGAAATCAATGCGTTCGTTGAAGCCGCATCGAAAATGGAAAACTACGAAGCCATCGTAGATAAGATCGTTGATCTTGGACATTTTGGTGCTTATGGACTTTCGGAAGACCACGAAAACTTCCGTGGAATTTTCAAAGACTTTGCTGAAAACGTAGTTGTTCCTCACGCAGAACATGTTCATAGACATGATGATTTGATCCCACAAGAGATCATCAATGGCCTTCGCGACATGGGATGTTTTGGTCTTTGTATTCCAGAACAGTTTGGTGGAATCCAACCAAACGATCGCCCTGACAACATCTCTATGTTAGTGGTAACAGAAGAACTCTCTAGAGGCTCACTCGGAGCAGCAGGTTCCCTCATCACTCGTCCAGAAATCATGTCGAAAGCTCTCCTCAAAGGGGGAACTGAAGAACAAAAAAACAAATGGTTACCACTTCTTGCATCTGGTGAAAAATTTGCAGGGATCATGGTAACAGAACCTAACTACGGTTCAGATGTTGCCGGAGTTTCCGTAACAGCAAAAGAAGTAGAAGGTGGATTTGTCATCAACGGTGTGAAAACTTGGTGTACATTTGCAGGGTATGCAAACTTACTTCTCATCCTTTGCCGCACAGAGTCTGATCCTAGTCTCAAACACAGAGGTCTTTCGATCCTTCTTGCTGAAAAACCATCCTTTGAAGGACATGAGTTCAGCTACAAACAAGAAGGTGGTGGGTCCATCCAAGGAAAAGCAATCGGAACGATTGGTTACCGTGGAATGCACTCTTACGAAGTATCTTTTGAAGACTACTTTGTTCCTAAAGAAAACCTACTTGGTGGTGATGCTGGTCGTGGAAAAGGTTTTTACTTCCAAATGGAAGGATTTGCTGGTGGAAGGATCCAAACTGCAGCTCGTGCCAACGGTGTGATGCAAGCAGCTCTTGAAGCAGCACTTCGTTATTCCCAAGAACGTAAAGTATTCGCAAAACCAATTTACGATTATACATTAACTAAGTTCAAAATTGCGAAGATGGCAATGATCACCCAAGCAACTCGCCAATACACAAACTATGTAGCAACGTTACTCGATGACCACAAAGGCCAAATGGAAGCAACACTTGTAAAATTGTATGCATCCAAAATAGCTGAGTGGGTGACTCGTGAAGCAATGCAAATTCATGGTGGTATGGGTTATGCAGAAGAATATCCAGTATCACGTTATTTCGTAGATGCTCGAGTATTCTCAATCTTTGAAGGTGCGGAAGAAGTAATGGCCCTTCGCGTTGTAGCGAAAGACCTTCTTGACCAAGCACTCGCTTCTTAAAAAGAAAATCTTCTGTACCGAAAGGAATTTCCCTTCGGTACAGAACCACTCAAACATTTGTCGAAATGTCATAAAACATACGACATCTACTGTTAAAAAGCCTGAACTTTCAGGCTTTTTTTATGCCTATCGCAAAAACCAAATGGATAAAAAACTTTCTCTTATTTGAAATGAAGTCTAACGTATTACCAGAATCTTATTTCTGTTATATGAAGTTACATTTTGTATTTTATATTTTTACTCTATTGGTTTTGAACGTAACGTGCAAAACTCCAATGCCAGAACTCAGTTCTGAAGCAAAACTTTCGAAAAATAAACCAATATCCATTCGTTGGACAACGACGGATCCCATACTTGCAAAAGTATTTCCTGAGGTTTTTCCTGTTCCACCTGCAATTCTCATTGATGACCAAGTGAACGTTGCAGATTTAACAACGGTTCCTTTGCCTCCTCCTGATCCAAACCAGTTGCATCAACTTCCGCAAAAAAAACCACATAATCCGAACGAACTTCCACGATGGGATCGCGGATTTGAATTAACCAATATAGATAATTTAACGCTTGTCATTCGAAATGAAAGCCAAAGGCCTTTCAAAAGTATTGGGATTAGTTTATTAGCTCTTACGATGGTCTACTATGGAACAATGGAAACAGAAGCGGAGTTGGTCTGGACATCTGGGGAAACAAATTTACATCGTATTTCTTTTTTATCTACTTATGAAACGATATGGGCACCTATGCCATTTTATATCGGTACTGGCTCGAGCGTCATTGCTCCCATGTTAAACGCAAATCGATATCCTTCCAATTTACAAAAATACTGTATCCAAGAAAAACCTTCCAAACTCCGTGAGTCTTTGGAGCAAACTCATTCTGAAAATTGTAAAGAGTATGAATTGTTTTTAAGGAGACTGTTTTTACAGAATTATGAAGTGATTCATTTGCAACTGACAGAATGGGAAAAAAGAAACCAAGATTGGTTCCAACCATAATCATGTAAGTTCAATTGATACAAATGAGACTCTCAAAAATTACAGTCCAAACTTTTTTGCTTAGTATTTTTTTCCTTCCGTTTCAATTCCTTAGTTCAGTATCCATTCCGAAAGAAAATTGGAATATTGTTTTGTATGGAGGGATTTTTACAACCACAGACCTGATCCCAATTGTTTTTCGGCAAAAAACAGACTATAAAGAATCTTATATAGGTACAATTGGTGTTAGTCGGCCGTTGGATTATCGAATTCGTTGGTTTGATTTTTTATGGGAAACAAACATCACGAAACATTTTAGTGGAATGAACCATTGGGAAACAAATACATTCTACATTATTAAAATCAATCGTATCTATGATTCTCCGATTAGTTTATCCTTAGGAGAAGGATTATCTTTAGCATCTGAAAATCCAAAATTCGAAAATAAGGCCAAGGGATATTATTGGGAATCGGGTATACAAAAGGATGCGATTGAATCGAGGGCACTTCTCAATTATATGATGGTAGAAGTCAGCACTTACCTTCCGATTGAACGAAAAACAGAATTATTTTTACGGATCCACCATCGTTCTGGAGTATTTGGATTGTACTGTCCACCTGATCCAAACTGTGGTTCCAACTTTGTTTCTTATGGGCTTCGAACTGCTTTTTAACCTACGAATCCATTCATCATTCATGGATTCATAGGGTTCAATATTTGTTTTTATATAAAACTAATTAGATGGGTTCGTAACTGTAGGTTCCTTAATCCAATCATATTTTGCTTCTTTGTGTTTTCCTTGTTCGACCAATGATTTTAAGTTTAATAGAGTTTCGTAAGGAGTGTCTGTTAGTACTAGGTTGATGACTGATTGTGGTACAGATCCACCTGGCTCAAAATGTGCTTGGTACTCAATTTTGAGTTTCCCATTGGCTAAGGGAGTGAGTTTCCAATACCCTTCAAACGCTGGCATTCGTGTCACACCAGAAGGTGCAGATTTTGCATTTGAATCCAATCGTTTCATTTTCATTGTAGTTGTGAGAGTTTTATCATTTTGATCAAAACTACGATCCATAATGACATCTCGGTCATTGACAGGCCATGGTGCTCCATTCCTTAGATATACAGATGATTTTTTTTCGGATCCAGAAAGAACTGTCAGCTCTTTGCATTGGTGGTATAAGTTTTTACAAGATTGTGGATCCACAAGTAAGGCAATCACTTGGGAAATCGAAGCATCAACTTCTGTTTTACCTAAAAACTCTTCGATATTGGAGCCAGCGACTGGTCTTGTTAGAACTTGGATTCCTTTTTTACGTTTTGATTCTGACCACTCTGGTGTTTGTGCCAAGAGTGGAATCAATTGAACGAATAGGAAACATCCTAGTATGAATTTGAAAACTGTTTGTTTTTGGATCATGGTTACCTGCCTATTTGTGAATGAATGATTGGTCTCACTGTTTCAGCAAAGAATAATGAGGTTGAAGAAGGTGGTAACAAACTCAATCCATTTTTTCTACCAATATTATTTACTGCTAAGATCGCCATGTAATTTCGATTTCGATCCAACCAAGGGTAAAAACCATTGATTCCTATACTATGGGAAATCAAGTCTTTATCACATTCTGCGGGAACATCCGTAACCGTACAAAATCTCCAATTTCCCAATCCATATTGCCATCGGTATCCAAATGCAGAAAATTGTGAATATCCAATCTTTGCTCCATTGTATTGGTCAGACAAAATCTCTGTTACGGACGTTGTTGATAAAAAATTTGTTATATTTCCACCAGAGGAGTTTTTAGCAGTTCCATTGGTCAAAAGTGCGTTCAACATACGTGCATAATGTTCCGGAGAAATGGATAATCCATATGCCCCAGACAAACTTCCATCGGTATCGGTTCCCCCTCTAGAATTCCCTCGCCAAATTGCTTGGCTTGCATCCCATCCAAGTGGAGTTAGGATTAACTGAGTGTAAATTGTGTCCCAAGTTTTGTTACAAGCAACTTCTAACATACGTTGTGCGACAGCCATATGGTTGGAATTGTATTGGAATAAGGCTCCAGGGGTTCCAGTTGATTGGTCTCGAATCTCGCCTACACAGGTATCTTTTTGGGTGGATGTAGCACCAACTGGTAAGGTAGAGATACAGGTAGCCTGCCCAGATCCATTACCACCCCCCGCATTCAATCCAGAAGTAAAAGAAAGTAATTGGCGTAAGGTGACGTTTGCATATGTTCCTGTCCAACCTAACACTTGTGCTGTTGTACGAGATAAAGAAATTGCCCCACCGACAGCACCATTATTACATGTTCCAGTTGTTACTGTCCCGCATTGTGCATATGTACCACTATTTGTGTTACAATCTATGACTCTCATAGCTGTAATTGCGGTGACCCACTTGGATCCAGAAGCAATTGGTTTATAAGTGCTATAATCGAGTACAGATTGTCTCGCATAAATCCGAGATCCATTTTGATCAAAGACTTGGAAACTTGCACCTTCATCTGTTGTTCTTGCGTATTGGTCAAAACAAGAATCCAAACTAAAACAGGATCCAAAAATTCCAGCGATTAATGTTGCTTGTGTATCTTTGTCAGTTGAAACAGGCTTTTGGCATTGAAACAAAAACAAAGATACACTTGTAAAGGCGATTCCAATTAATTTTTTATGATTCATATTGATACCTCGTTATAATCGAATTGGTTCGATTGTGATTATTTTTCCTGTTTTTTCCAAATCACAGGATGCGAACTCAGGAAGTAAATAAGCATCTCTTATGACTCCACCTGTAGTTGTTAGCCCATCATAGATACTTCCCAAAACTAATGCACCTTTGGTGCGAATATCCGATTCACATTGTAGAACCGACGATTCCATAAAGGATTCTTTATCCTCAATTTTGGAAATGTATGAGTACAAAATTTTTGCTAAGAAACCGTTTATGATGAGAAGTGGTGAGATTGGTCCTTGTCCACCTTTCATACCGGATTGGGATAACCAAAATGAAGTAGCTGTCGACTCCGCTTCGAAAATTGCATCGGATATTCTTTTTTTGGCTTCAGATCCTTTTACAGCGCCATAAGTGGGAATACCAATCCCTTCTGTTAGCATACAATTTGTCAAAAAGACAAAGAAAAGAATGGAAAGAATGATTTGTTTCATAGAAAAGGGTACCTCATACCAAAATGAAAAGATGGGAACAAACTAACCTTCAGACTTTGGTTCGCATTCCAGAACCTGAACTCATGGTCGAACCAAATCAGGTGGATTCGTATGCGAATGCTGGATTTGAAACAGCGCACTCGATGATCATTAAACATTTTCAAAACAGACTTCCTCTTAAATTTTCGCCACGTTCGGTGGTAGATTTAGGATGTGGGCCTGGAGATATGTCTTCTCGATTATTCCCATTATTTCCCAATGCCGACTTCACTTACTTAGATGGTTCCAAATTAATGTTAAATTATTGTCAGAAGCGTCTTTTTACGTTAATCGGTGAAAAAAGAAACAATAAAATGTTTTTTAAAAACGAACTTATTCAAGACTTTGTTCCCGAATCCAGTTTTGAACTAGTGTTCTCAAACTCACTTCTCCATCACATTCACAATCCATTTGAGTTTTGGTCTGCGATCCAGAGGTCCATTGATGACGATAGTTTTATCTTTGTTTGCGATTTATTACGTCCCAACTCAAGATCAGAAGCATACCAACTAGTGGAGCGTTATGCGAAAGATGAACCAGAAGTTTTAAAAACAGATTTTCTAAATAGTTTGTTTGCAGCTTTTCGAATTGAGGAAGTAACTGATATGATTACTTCGATTCGTATGAGCCATAAGTTGAATGTAGAAATGATTTCAGATAGACATTGGATTTGTTATTCGAAACCAAGATGATTTACTGAAAGCGAAACCAATTCTTAGGTATCAAATAACAAATCGTTTCCCATCCCTGGTCTTGCATCATAGGATGAAATCCAAATAACAGAGAACGAAAGTATCGTAATAAACTTACGAAAGGTATTTTTTTTCGACTCTTACTTTATCCATAGTACTAATTTTAAATTCTTTCGCTAAGTCTTCTAAGAATTGGGTTTCTGCTTGGTTTAGTGAACCGTCAGATGCCACAATACATACTGCATCCTCGAAAAAATTTAGAGCATATTCATCACTGTCGGCTACTACCTTTGAAATGGTTTTCATCGGTAGAGGGTTATCAAATGTTTTGGAAAGAATCTCTAATACTTGTTTTTTCTGAGATTGGAATCCACTGAGTAGACAATCTGGTTCAAACAGGACATTCACTAATTCACCAACGATTTCCCCTTCCTTTTTTTTGAATTGGCCATCCGCATTACAGGCGTAGGACCACAAACTCAAAAGTACTTTTGCATATTCAATGTGTAGGTCACTTTCAATATCGAGGGTTTTGTGAATGGATTCAGGGTGACTCTTTTTATTGCCCTTGACTTGTTTCAAATTTTGAACGATTTTCTTAGCCATAACAAACAGGAAGTTTATGGTGAATCTCCCTTCCTTCAACTTCATTTTTTTCCGCTTTTCTTGATTTTTCTCAAAAATAGGCTGAATTGGAAAATCCCGTTAGGAAACTGGAATTAATCTATGTCGAAACACATTTTAGTTACAAGTGCTTTGCCCTACGCAAACGGCTCTATCCACCTAGGTCATATATTAGAAGCTGTCCAAACAGACATTTGGGTGCGATTCCAAAAGTTAATTGGAAATGAATGTTATTTTTTCTGCGCGGATGATACACATGGAACTCCCATCATGATTGCCGCTAAAAAAGCAGGAAAAACCCCTGAGTCCATGATTGAGGAAGTACAAAAGGAACATTATAAAGATCTGACTTCGTTTGGAGTGGAGTATGATAATTATTACACAACCAATTCTGAGGAAAATCGAAAGTTCTCGGAATCAATTTATTTAACCCTCAAAAAAAATGGACATATTGTTGCTCGGAACATTGAACAGTCGTATTGCGAACATGACAAAATGTTTTTACCTGACCGTTTCATCAAAGGGACTTGTCCAAAATGTGGAGCAAAAGACCAATATGGTGATTCTTGTGAAGTTTGTGGAACTAGTTACTCACCAAAAGACTTAAAAGATTCCTATTGTTCCATTTGTGGAACCACTCCTGTCTTAAAAGAATCAAAACATTTGTTCTTTAAATTACAAGACTTCCAAAACCAATTAAAAACTTGGATGGAAGAAGGGAACCGTTTGAACGAAGGTGCCCAAAAGAAATTACAAGAATGGTTTACATCCGGTTTGCAAGAGTGGGACATCAGCCGTGATGGTCCTTACTTTGGTTTTGCGATCCCAGAAGAAGAAAACAAATACTTTTACGTTTGGTTAGATGCGCCTATTGGATATATGGCTTCCTCTTTAAATCACCTAAAGGATGAGAAAAAATTCAATGAGTTTTGGAAAGATGGAAAAGGGGAGATTGTCCATTTTATAGGAAAAGATATTTTGTATTTCCATGGTTTGTTTTGGCCAGCGATGCTTATGGGTTCTGGTTACAAAGCTCCGAATCAATTGAATGTACATGGATTCTTAACAGTGAACGGAGAAAAGATGTCAAAGTCTCGTGGAACATTTATCAATGCTTCCACGTTTGCGAAACATTTGGATATTGAACACTTCCGTTTTTATATGGCATGTCGACTTAGCTCTGGTATGGAAGATGTCGACATCTCCTTTGATGATTTTGTTTCCCGTGTGAATTCCGACCTAATTGGAAATTTAGTAAATTTGGTATCAAGAGTTTCTACATCAATTTTGGACAAGATGGATCGTAAACTTGGAACATTATCAGTCGAAGGAAAAACCTTAGTCTCTGAATTGCTCGATAAAGAAACTGAAATCAGGGATGCCTATGAATCACGTAACTATTCTAAGGTGATGCGTGAAATTACAGGTCTAGGTGATAAAGTAAACAAATATGTAAATGATTATGCACCATGGAACTTAATTAAAACGGATGTGGAAAAAGCAAGGGAGATTGTCACAACTTCTCTCCATTGTGCAAAAATCCTATTCACCTACTTGGCTCCCGTGACTCCAAAAATTGCAATAGCAATTAAGGAATTATTCCAAGTTCCGGATTTAAATTTTTTAAATCTGTCTGAAACCATTGAAAACAAAACTCTTGGCCCATACCAAATGTTATCCAAACGAGTTGAGGAAAAAAATATTTCACTTATGATCTCAGAAACAAAAGAAGCCTTTGAAAAATCAAATCCTAGTCCATCAAAACAGGAACCAAATAAGTCAAATACAAACGAAACAAAAGTAGGTACAGTTTCCGAGGATGGATTTATTACCATCGATGAATTGTCCAAAGTGGAACTGCGAGTGGGCCTTATCAAAGAAGCAAATCCCGTCGAAGGTGCCGACAAACTTTTGTTTGTAAAAGTAGATTTAGGAGAAAAAGGAATCAAAAACGTATTTGCGGGAATCAAAGCAAGTTATTCAGCCGAAGAGTTAGTTGGTAAAAAAGTAGTTGTTGTTGCCAATTTAAAACCACGCCAAATGAAATTTGGATTATCAGAAGCGATGTTACTTGCATCAGGTAAAGAAAAAACTTTATCTTTATTTGTTCCAGATCGAGATGCAAATCCTGGTGATCTTTTGAAATAAATTCATGCCAACAAAGTCAGAACAAATATTAAGGGAAAAAGAAATCCAAGGGATTAAATTTAGTCTCTATGGGAAAATGATTATATTCAGTCTCCTTACTATAGGAACTTTCTTTGTTGCTCAATCCCTTTCCGAATTATTTACGATTACATTAATTTCTGTAGGGCTGAATGTAGTTTTGTATATACTTTCAAAATTCTTGAAGAAAGGTAAATTCGTTTCATTTGTTGGTTTGTTTTGTGTTGTGATCGATTTGGTGATCATCACAATTTTACCTTTTATATGGTATAATGCTGTGGGTGGAGAATCCCAAGTTCCAAGAACCTATCTCATTAAAACTTATCTGCACTTTATCATTGCAGGAACACTAATCATCAATGCATTTAGCATACAACCCATGTATCCAATGTTATATGCTTTGGGAGTTGTGATAAGCCAAGCTGGGATTTTAGTGTATGCCCAACAGGACCCTAGGTTTATCAGTACAGAGAGTTTTAAGGAAGCTTTCCTTGGTCCAGCTGCACATGTAAACAACTACATCATGTCCATGGGGATTATAGGAGTTTTGGGATTCTTTTTGGCTTACCTTACTTACCGTGTTAGGCGAACTGTACTTTCTGCCGTAACAAATGAAGTAAAAATGACACAACTCACTCGTTATTTTTCTCCTAATGTAGTTGCAGAATTAGACCAAGCAGGGGACGAATTTTTCAAACCTGGTGGAAAGGAATCTACGGTTGCTGTTTTATTCTGTGATATTGCCAATTTTACTCAAATTTCAGAAACATTAGGTCCTGAAAAAACCATGTCACTTTTATCCGAATACCATAGTTTTATGTTAGAGATAGTATTCCAAAATCATGGTACCTTAGATAAATTCATTGGCGATGGGATGATGGTTACTTTTGGAACTCCGATTCCTTCTAAAGATGATGCAACTAACTCAATAAAAGCCGGAATCTCCATGATACAAGCATTAGCTGCCTGGAATCAAAAGAGAGAATCCAATGGAGAAAAATCTATCTCCATCCGAATAGGGATTCACTATGGTTTAGTTATTGTTGGAAATGTAGGGGTTGAAAAACGGCTAGAATATACAGTGATCGGTGACACAGTCAATGCAGCTAGTCGACTTGAAGCCTTGGGTAAGGAACTAAAACGTAATTTTTTAATCTCAAGAGAATTATATGACCATACATCTTTAGAATTCAGGCAGACATTAAAAATTAAAACAATGGGTACTCTTTCTTTACGTGGTAAGACAAAAACTACCGAAATCCTAGCAATTGAGGTTTGATCATGATCCAAATTCCAAGTGACAAAGATATTGTGATCCTAACAAAACCTAATTTTTTATCCCACGATGTATCCGTGAAAGTTTTGAATTCAAAACAAACTGTGTCTATGATCCAAGATTTTGATTTCGAAAAAAATCAATTGTTTGTCGATTGTGACGAAGATTGTTTTTTAGAAATTGATTCTTCTGTAAAATTATCCACCAAGCAAATGTTATGGGAAAATGGTAAATTATTACTCAGTCAGAATGAATTGGAAACATTAGTAAATTCAATGCCACCACTCTCCCCTTTTTTAGCCCAAGATTTGACAGGAAAAGATTTGATGTTGGCTTGGGGGAAAAAAGAAAGTTTGCTTAGTGCAATTGAATCAGGTTTTGGTACATATTTTAGTCGCTCAAGGAATGGAAAATGGGTGAAAGGGGAAGAGTCGGGCCATTTGCAAAATCTCAAACAGATTTACCTCCATACGAATCCTTTTTTTGTGCAGTATGTCGCCGACCAAGTGGGAGCTGCCTGCCATACTGGTTATTATTCTTGTTTTTTTAGAGAACTTGGTCAGAATGACTCGGTTTCATTCGTCTATTCTAATAAAGTAGGAGAGTAATTTTGAATCGAATGATCCTCATTGTTATCGTAACTGTCGCTGTATTATTCATCATTTTCCAATTGAAGAAAACTTCTGGAATGGACCAATCACAACTCAAAGAAAAAATTGATGCTGGTGCTCTTGTTGTTGATGTGAGAACCGTTGCTGAATTTAATTCTGGCCATTTCCCTACAGCCAAAAATATTCCAATCGATGAAGTATCCAAACGAGTGGATGAATTCGGTGATAAAAACCAAACAATTATCGTTTATTGTGCGTCAGGTGGTAGAAGTGGAAGTGCAAAATCCTTTTTAGAATCGATTGGATACAAACAAGTCATCAATGCTGGTGGACTTTCCAATATGCCAAGTCCATAAATGGGATTTGGTTTGTTTACCAATCCCATAATTAGTACCAAACTACATACGTTTACGTTTCATATACAATTGTAATCCGGTGACGGCTTCTTTTTTTACTTTGTTGCCAAGAGCCGGCCACCAACCGAGTAAATATCCAATAGGTCCCATCGCCATTCCTAACCACTTCCACATAGAAAATTGGTCTTTGTGTTGGATGATCTTACCATCTTTAAAAGTAAATTTTGCTTGGATTTTGTTTTGAACAAGTCTACCTGTTTTACTAAAACTATAATCAGCTTCCCAATTAGCAGAACCCTCTGTTTCATTCGCTTTGATATTCGAGAATCGAATGGTTAAATTTTGGCTCCTTTCAAGTAACATGAGCCACATGGCTCCAGCTTCTTTTCCTGTTAATTTTCCAAAAGCAGGGTCTTCAAATTGAATCTCTGGATGGTAAAGGGACACCATGGTTTGTCCATCTTTGTTTTGGAAGGCAGTGTAAAACTTTTGAATTAACTCTTCATTTGCGTTCATTGTGGAAAAGATTATGATTGATTTGATTGCCACTTAGCAAGAAAAAAAGTCATGAAACGGATTCTTCTTTTTGCTTTTGGAACAAGTTTTTTGCTGATTGGGCTCGTTGTTTTATTCCTTGCTGTTGGGTATTTCCAAGAATCTAAATTTCACAAAGAAACAAGTGAGTGGCTGAAAGCAGAACCAGAGGACATTTGGAATTATATTACTGATATCAACGACCTTCCCAATCGCAGGAAGGAAGTTGTAGCGATTAAAATTCTAGAATCAAAACCAGATGGTACTCCCACAAAATGGTTAGAAACTCCTGATATGGGAGGGTACATGATTTTTGAATTAAAAGAGATGATCCCTAATCGTAAGTGGAAGATTGAACTAACGGATGCTAGTTTTAAAATGCGTGGATCTTGGACTTATCTTCTAGAACCCAAAATTCCTGGAACACTTGTGACTGTGATTGAAGATTCTGAAATCACAAGTATTCCTGTCAGAGGGGCTTATGTTCTATCTGGTCGTGACGCTACCTTATTAAAAGAAATGGAGCTGATCCGAAACAGATTTAGCGGACGTTAGGGGAATCAAAGATTATTTTAATCCTTGGATCCATTCATCCATCCCTTTACATATTTTTCTAACAGTTTCCCCATGGAAAATGATTCCAAGGTGTCCCTGCTCATAATAAGTGGTTACCTTATTTTCTGATTTTAGATCTTTTAATTCTATTAAACTTTCTTCTGGAACAATTTTATCAACAGTTCCCACTACACTATAAATTGGCATCGTGAAGTTGTTGAGAAAATTTTCAGTGTAATTGATTCGACCGTCATTCGACCAAAAACTTTGTTCATTCGATATTTGGCTTTGGAAAAATTGCATGATCACAGATACTGATTCTTCGCAAAACACGTCTTCCATTAGAAAGTACCATTCAGGTGGAGTAATTTCCTTATATCCGACAAAGTCTTTGATCGTTAACACTTTTGTGCCAATATTATAACTAAAACTACGTAGACTTGAATGTAAATTTAAGATCAATTTGAAAAACTTTTTCAAATCAATGGTTTGGATGGTTGCTTGCATGGAAAAACTTGCCATACTTAGAATCATATCCGAAATCATTTTATGAGGGAGCAGACTAAACCCACGTTTCAAAGTGTCCAATCCAATAAAATTGGATTTTAAACTAATATAATTGGGCGAAGTAATCGAAACAATTCCTGCAATGTATTCTTCTGGTTGAGGTAAATTGAACTCCTCTTTGAGTTCTTTGATCTTTTCATAGGAAGAAACATAAAACCTTGGGATCATTCCTCCCATACTGTGTCCAACGACGACAGTTCTTTCGCTTGGATAATGCCAACGAATCCATCGTAACACTTCTGGAAAATCGTCTTGGATGTAATTGTCAACCGTCCAACCTTCTTTTTTCCCATGTTTTGGCATGGTTTGCCTAGATCTTCCTCTCATATCCATTAGGAAAACCCGGTATCCATACTTTAAGGCTAACTCTTTTGCAAGTTTATCCATCACGGATCGCCTACAAAAAAATCCTGGAATCAAGAGTAAATTTTTTCCTGTATTGTTTAATTTTTCAGGAGTAAAACTTTTTAAAGATACCGCATAACCATCAGTCGTTGGTATGATGAATGAAGCATCCATCCTATATTCAATATTATATTGATGGGATTTGAATATAATAGAGGTTACTGGTTCTTTTTGGTCCTTAGTCGTTGTATAAAAAAGATTTCGAGAGTTAGAAACTGTATCAGCTTTTTCGATATTTTTTTGGGCTATGTAATGGTCGTTTCCGGATTCCATTTCCTTTGCCACAACAAATTCGATGACATCAAAAAGTGAATACAATTGTAAGGTGAGAGGTCTGATTTGATCTTCGGCAATTGGATCTTTTGTGATCCCCCACAATATCCCGATTGGATTTTCATTCACAAAAAGTGGAATCCCAATAGCATGGTTCATGGTTTCAGAAAGAAGTACCTTTTTTTCAGGATGGATTTCTTCTTCCTTTAGGTTTACAAAAGTGACTTCAGGACGAAGTCCTTTATTAAAATCAATGATCGCTTTTCGGATAAAACGTGCGGATTCGTTCCTTGGGTCAGCTAAATGAATGGGTCTCGATTTTTTGATGTATTCCTCAATGCCAGGAATTTTCCTTCGTTCTGCAATTTCTTTCAGTTTGAAGTGAGTGGCAGTGGCCACAATTTTCATCTCGTCTTGGTCGATGACTTCAAAAATGGAAAAATTAAAAATCGGATCATCGTTAAAATCAACGAGGGAAACCATTTTATTGGTGAAGGATTGCCAAATATTTTCCAAAAATTGGAAGGTTGTTTTTGGTACCGGAAAAATATAAATTTTGTCCGGGCTAACCATGAGATTTTTGTTACTTTCTCTGGAGGAAATTTTGATCAAACGATCTTCCAACGTATTTTCTTCAAGTGCCATTTAGCATCCTTTCTATTTATGTGCCTGTGCGGTACGCTATAACTCTATTTTCGACTTTTCATATGCCTGTGAACTAAAAAATAAAGCTAATATGCAACAATCTGATTTCGAATCCATTCCAAGAGTATCCGTTCCCGATTTAGACTACATTTTAGGAAAACCATTCCCAATTTTGGATGATGGGTTTGTCAGACTCGTTGATTATATGGGTTCAGATGAATCCATCGTTCAGGCAGCACGCGTTTCGTACGGAAAAGGAACAAAAAAGGTAAATGAAGACCGTGGGCTCATTCGGTATTTGATGCGCCATCGCCATAGCACACCATTTGAAATGTGCGAACTCAAGCTACATGTGAGAGTTCCCATGGACACTTGGCGCCAATGGATTCGCCATAGAATGGCAAATGTCAATGAATACTCTACGCGTTATTCCGTAGCCATCGATTCGGCTCAAACAACTTTACCTGGTGAGTGGCGAGTACAATCCGTAGGGAACAAACAAGGAAGTGATGGATTTTTAGAATTATCCAAAGGTGACCACCTAACAAAGCGAGAAACGGAATTCCAAAAATTTGCAAATGATATTTATAATGAAAGATTGGAATTGGGTGTTGCACGTGAACAAGCAAGAAAAGATCTCCCACTCGCAACATATACAGAAGCTTATTGGAAAATTGACCTACATAATTTACTCCATTTTTTAGCCCTAAGAATGGATGACCATGCCCAACTAGAAATTCGGTTATTTGCTAAAACCATCGGTGAACAAATTGTTCAAAAATGGGTACCACATACTTGGGAAGCGTTTGTGGACTATCGATTGAGTGCCCTTCATTTGACAAAATATGATTCCGAGATCATCGCAGCTCTAAACCTTTCAGGAAAAGAAGGAGCACGTAAAAAAGCAATCGAACTAGGAATGTTAGACGAACAAGGTTCTACTGCTAAAAAAAGTAGAGAACGAGAGGAATTAGAGTACAAATTATCACAATTGGGTTTTGCCATCCCTTGGTGATCAGATTCTAAACCGTTATTTTTGAGAATTTGATTGATAATTTATTTCCCTGTGTTTGTTAGAGTGATTATGAGCCTCAAAATCTCTCTAACACTCTTATTGTTCCTCCTAACATCAATTTCCCTTTCTGCTGAAGAGTTTGCTGTTGCAACTTTTACACGTGGAAAGGTAAGTTTTTTACCTGCCTCTGACACTTCTAAACTTTGGAAAACTCTCAAAATAAACGACGTGTTAAGACCAGGTGATCGGATCAAAACTGGCAATGGTTCCAAAGTGGATTTTTTGTACCAAGAGACAGAAATCAGAATCCAACCTAACACAGATTTTACCTTAAAGGAATGGAACTCCGATAAAAAAGTAGCAAAAGCCTATGTCCAAAACGGTGCTGCCTGGTTTCGTGTAAACGGTTTCAAAAAAGGAAGTTTTGAAGTTTCCACACCAACTACGACAGCAGGAGTTCGCGGAACCGCATTTGGAGTGTTTTTCGAAGAAAAAGAGAAAAAAGGTTATACTTGTGTTTGTGAAGGACAAGTTAACATCAATGGAATCGATTTTGTAAAAGGTACTGGTGGTGCTAAAAAAGAAGGTGCTACCGAACTTGAAAAAAATGAGTACAAAGAGATGATCACAAAAGACGGAGCAACCGTTTTACTCAATGAAAAAAGAAAACAAATGCCAATGTTAAATCGTTGTCTACCATGCCACAAACCTATTGGTTGGGAAGATAAAAGTTTTACACCGGATGAAACCTACGGCAAAAAGTGAAATTTTTTTCTAGGTTTATCATTGTATTTTCCTTCTTCATCTATCCCGTATTAGGTGAAGAAGTAGTTACAACCAAAAAAGAAGAACCTGATGGTTACTATGGATTAAAATTAGGGGCCATCATCACTCCCACTGCTTCAATTCGAATCCGTGACAAAGCATCAGGTGCAAACGAACTTTCTCCCACTGATAAAACTGGATTTTCCATGCCTTGGACAATGTTTTCGATTTCCAAAGAATGGGAAGAATTAGGAATCAAAGCAGAATTTTGGGGCGAAATTTTAAGAAATGATGCACTCACAAATGATACGTCTGTCGGAACTGGAAATAAATCGAATCCTTATGTATTTTTAGTTAGGCGAGCAAATCTCGCAAAAACGTTTGAGATTGGAACAACAAAACACCAAATCCAGTTTGGAATGTTTGAACTTCCACATATGTTTTCTGTATGGTCAGGAAATTATGATTGGCGGTATTTTGATAAATCACCTTTAGAATCTCTTGGATTTGCAAAAGACCCTGTCGATTTAGGAATCAATTATATTGGAAAATGGAGATCATTTTCCTTGCAGACTGCAATTGTCAATGGAGATGGATACAGAGAAGTTCAAAACACAACCAATACCGGTTATGATGTAATCGGAAAAATAGGTTGGGATCCTTCCTGGACTGAAAATTTAAAAACAGGCATCCATCTGCTTGGGCGAGCATCGAATGCATTTGGTTATGCGAATGACGAATGTAGGGAAGGACGAACCAAATGCCTTTTAGATGATGGAAATCCAAATACAAAACGACAAGGACCTGTTTCATTAAACCAAGAACAAGTCATTGCAATCGAATCGCATCTCCTATGGAAGGATATCATCAATTTGGGACTTGGCGGGATGTTCAAAAAACATTTGGGTGGAAAGATTGTTGATCGTATGGCACCCTACCAACAAGGAACGACCATTCCCGAATCAACAGGCAAAGGGGCTTACCTTTGGTTAGGGATTGGGAATGGTACCCTTCGGTTGGTAACAAGGGGTGAGATCGCAACTGGAGGTCCAAACCCTGGACTTAGGGCAACAGAAACCGTAGAACGGGAACCTTGGGTAAGGTTCCAACCTGGTGCAACAGAACCAAGGTATTCTGACCAGTCTTATTATATTGGAAAACAAATTTTTGGAGAATGGTTGTTTTCCCCGTCAACTCGGTTTGCGATTGGGTATATGGAAGTCCGATCGTATGATACAAAAGGGGAACCCAATAAATGGTATGTAGACAGTACCGGGGAATCATCAAATCGTGTCGAATATATAGGACAGTTTTCAAAACCTACAACGTTTCCAATCTCCGAATATGGTAGATTGGATCGCAGTATTGTATTGAAAGCGACAACTTCGTTCTAAGATAAAATATATGTTTTCTGAAATCCAAACCTTCATTGAATCGCAATTGTCTTCCGGCAATTTTTCTTTTTCCACAGCTTTATTTTTAGCTTTAGGTGGTTTATTTGCCGGGTTACTTCCTTGTGTTTATCCATTGTATCCGATCACGGCTGGAATTTTAAAAACTAGAGTCGCCAAACACAAATGGTCGCATCCACTCGTGTATTATTTTGGTTTGGCCTTGATGTATGCGATCTTCGGATTGATCGCAGGGGTCAGCGGGGGAGTTTTTAACTCATTTTTGCGATTTCCTGAAACTCAATTGGTTTTAGCAATTTTGTTATTTGTCTTGGGTTTAAGTGTTGCTGAATTTTTATATTTTCCATTCTTTTCTGGTGATCTAAAAAATTCGGTTAACGTAAATTATGCGAATACATTCTTTTTAGGAATGGGAGCTGGATTGTTGTCTTCACCTTGTGTTGGCCCTGTTGTTGTTTCCATACTAGTCCAACTCATCAATTACCAAACAGAAGGATTTAAAATTTTACCGATCCTTTTTACTTCATTTAAAATGTTTTTATTTGGAATGGGTCTTGGGATTCCATTTTTAATGATCGGTGTATTTGGATTGTCACTCCCTAAATCGGGAAAGTGGATGAAATACATTCAATGGTCATTGGCGATACTCATCTTCTATTTTTCTTATACATACCTTGAAAAGGCATTTGATTTATGGGGATTAGCAAAAGGATTAAGCTTAAAAGTTTTTCTCCTTTGGACAGTGGCTCTTTTGTTTTTGTACCTTCAAAAAAAAGAAGGAACAACTACAGAAAAGATGAAACAATCTCTCTATCAAATTGTATCCATCACTGCTTTACTCATTTTGTTCTTATTTTTGAATCTATCTTTATGGAAACAAAACTACGGAAATGCAGTTTCCAATTCAAATTCTTCAAACCAAGAAATTAAGGAAGAACATGGAAATTTAGTTTGGTACCGCAATGAAAGTGATGCACTTAGATTAGCAAAAGATAAAAATATACCAATTTTCATTGATTTTTATGCAGATTGGTGTACGAACTGTAAAGAATTTCAGAAACTTACACTGACAAACAAAGAATGGAACGAAACCTTTCGTAGGGATGTAATTTTGTGGAAGGTTTATGATACGGATTCTATATTTGAAACATTTGTCTCAAATCCAGAGTATCCCGAATTAAAAATTGGATTACCTTTCTTTTTGATTCTCAGTCCAGATGGAAGACGTTTGTATAAATCCAATGACTATTTGGATACAAAAGGAATGATTTCCACGATCCGAAATTTTTCTAATAATCTTAAGTAATTCATTAAAAGCGAATCAGCCATTTCGTGGAAGATTCGCATAATATTTGTTTTGTGAATTTATCGAGGGAGTGAGTTAACAGTTTGCAAATATTCATTTGCAATTTCTTTTACAATCTCTCCAGCCGGTTTCACTTCTTCAATTTGGGCAACTCCTTGGCCAGCAGACCAAATGTCTCTCCAACGTTTGTATTCTTGTTCGATTGCTTTTTCTCCACCTGCATGTCCCGCGGCAATTTTTTTAGGTCCGTCTTCCAATATTTCTGGTGAACGTTCCACTGATTTGGCCAACCAATTGGCAGGGATCCCTGAAATTTTTTCAGTATATACAATCTCATCTGGACTTGAATCAATTAACATTTGTTTGTATTCATTTTGTGCCCTCGATTCTGGAGTTGCTATAAATCGTGTACCAATATAAACGGCATCTGCTCCTAGAGAGAGTGCTGCAGCCATTTGTGAACCATTGGAAATGGCTCCTGCGGCAATCACTGGAAGTCCTGTTTCTTTTTTAAGATAAGGAATGAGAGCAAACGGAGTGATTGCACCTGCATGTCCACCTGCTCCTTGTGAAACAGCGATGAGTGCATCTGCGCCAGATTTTGCGACAATGTTAGCGTGTTTGAGGGTTGTTACATCACAAAATAATGTGGAACCATTTGCTTTAATTTCTTTGGCGATTGTCCTTGGAGTTCCTAAGCTTGTGATGATTAACTCTACTTTTAAATCCATCACCACTTCAAATTGTTTTGCCCAATTAGGATTATGTTCCTTATGTAAAATTAGATTCACTCCAATCGGTTTTTTTGTTTTCGAACGTATTTCCAGAATCCCTTCGCGTAACTGTTCTGGAGTTCTGTAATTGAGAGAAGGGAAACACCCAATACCTCCTGCTTCTGAAACGGCAACTACTAACTCCGGATAGGAGACAAGGAACATTGGCGCAGCGATGATCGGCAGATCAATTTTTAGCATTTCGCTAATTTTTGTTTTGATTTTCATAAATCTCCTGTTATACGATTATGGTTGGGTTGGTTTTGGCGTTAGGTTGGGAAGGTCTGACGGATACCGACCAGATCTTGGAATACAACTCATTGCAAATCCCTGGATGATGTAACAGATTGAATCTTGCGAAATGCATTTAAGAGATTTCTGGTATTCGAGGCCATCAATCTCAGTGGCTATCGAATAACATTCCATTTTGTCTTCCATGAAGAGTTGTTGGGGTGTTTTGTTCTCTTGTGCCAATAGAGCAGTAAGAGACAATAAGAGTAGAGGGAGTAGATAAAAAAATGATTGGAATCGTGTGCGATTCATTGAACGTTATCCTGCTTTTCCTATAGGAACTGAAAATTGAAAGAAGTCAAACCTTATAAATCCTTTCTGGTTCCAATTCAATTTGTTCTTTTTTTCCTTTTGATTTTTTTTATTCAAAACTGCTTTGACCTTCATTCCGAAGGCAAACAAGAAATCCAATTACAACAATCTATTTATCTGATTGACAGGTACTATTATTGGTCTTCTGAAGAAATTTTAGACCCAGAAACGATCCAAGAATCAAAATGGTTACCAATTTCTGATAAATCATTAGGCTTTAAGAAAAAGGAAAAAGAATTTTTATATATCAAATTTAGTGATCAATTCATACGACAACTTCAAAGCCCAATTCTATTTATGGAAATTGCCTTAGAAACGTTTAAAGTTTTCCAAGGAAAAGAGAATGTTTATATTTCAAAGGAATTTGATTTTATATTCCCACATTTGATTCCACTTAGTCCTGAACCAAAAGGATTTATATACATTCAATTCCAATCTCGGTATAAAAATTTCATTGGATTAGATCGTGACATTATTTTTAAAAATCATACAAAAGCATTGATTGATTTGTTTATGGAAAATCTTTCTAAAACTTTTTTTTCCCCGATATTGTTAGTGTTATCTTTTATATTCATGGGATTTTATTTTTTGCGCAGAAAAGAATTGATTTTTTTAAATTTTTCAATTCTACTTTTGTCTGCTTCGCTCATCGAAGTCTTAAATGGATTTGTTGGATTTTCATTACGTCAGTATGCTTCCTATATCATTCCAATAACATTTCTCAATTTCACTTTTTTCCCTTTTGCTTTTTTGTTATTTTTGATCTCAGTATTTCCTCCTTTCTTTAAGAAAATTTTTAAGCTTATCGCGATTTTACATATCTTCGTTTTTTTATTATCTATGGTACGTAATTATGAATCAGGAATTTCTTTTTTAAATAGTGAGGAAGATTATAATTGGATTGTTGTATTGGAAGCAATCGTAGCCATCTTATCTTCTTTATATGTATTTTTGAAAGGGAATCGGCAAATTAGAGAAATTATCTTAGGCATCCTTGTCATCGTCTTTGCAGGACTCCATGATACACTTGTGGATTTAGAAATTTTGAACTACAAAATTCGATTCATTCACTATGGTTTTTTTCTAATGTTGGGATTTTTTGGTTATTATGTGTTCAAACATTATTGGGAATTGTTGCATTCAATCAATCGAATGAACACCGAATTGCGAACAAAAAATAAAGAACTCCAACGATTGATTCAAATTGATAAAGATTTAGCCTTAGCACATGCCTTACAAAAATCACTATTGTCTTCTAAATACAATGAGGACGATAAAATTCGTATCATTGGATTTTCTCAAAATTTGGAATCTGTTGGAGGAGATTATTTTGACCATACAAAAGATAGTATGGGCAATTGGGCTTTTTTAATCGCAGATGTGTCTGGTCATGGAATTTCGTCTGCAATGGTAGCTGCCATGTCTAAAATGGCATTTGTAGGTGCAGGCCCCTATTTACAATTTCCAGCAAGGGTATTTCACCTGATGAATCGCCACTTGGTTGGAAAAACAAAAAATCTCTTCATTACCGCTTCTTATCTTTTTATCGATACAGAATCATATACAGCTACTTTTAGCAATGCTGGGCATCCTAGTTTTTACCTAATTCGAAACACTGAAAACGATGTAATACAACTGACTGCAAAGGGAAAACCATTAGGTCTTTTTTCCCAACAATCTTATGCAGAAGAAACTGTATGGATCCAACCTAAGGATAAAATATTACTCTATACAGATGGAATTTTTGACTTATTAAATGAATATGGAGAAAGTTTTGGCGAAGATAGGCTCAAATCATTGTTATGGGAATATCGCTACTACAATATCCAAGATATATCGAGTATCTTACAAGATTCCTTATTTCGTTTTTCCAATGGTTGGAAACACCAAATGGATGATTTAAGTTTTTTACTCATAGAAATCAAATAGCAGATTCCTTAGATTTTAATTGGCTAAAGCTCCGGATTAATGATGAAACGAATCGGATTTCCTTTTTTTTCTTCCAATGCATGTAGGTATTCATTTGTATCTTCCAATTTGTGAATTCCACTGATGGACTTTGTCAGATTTAGTTTTTTATCTTTATAAAGTTGTATGAGTTCAGGGATGGCCCGTCTATCTGATCCATAGGAACCTGTAATTCGGATTTGTCTTTCGATGAGAAAAAATGGCATAGGAATTTCGAGTTTGTTTCTGCCGATGCCTACTAATACAATCCTTCCTCCACGATTCATGGCTCGGACAGAACTTTCAATATTTGGCATAAAACCTGTAAAATCACATAATAGGTCAATCCCACCAGACTTTTCTTTTAGAACCTTGCCCACCTGCATATTTTTTTCGACTAATATCAGTTCGTCGGCACCATATGATTTTGCATTTTCTAAACTTCCACTATCAATATCAATTGCAAAAATTTTACCTGCCCCAAGTGCTTTGGCAATTGCAACAGCATGGATTCCGAGTCCTCCGCAACCAATAATTGCAACAGACTCTCCTGCTTTCAGTTCGCCTTGGTATTTGATTGCATGGTAAGGAGTAGAGACAGCATCAGCTAGGATTGCACCTTCAGCAAAGGGAATTTCGTCAGGCAAAACATGTAAGTATCTTTCCTCTGTTTGGATGTATTCTGCAAAACCACCTCTTTGGTTAAAACCAATCACTCCAATGTGTTCACAAAGATTTTCTCTCCCCGCCAAACAATGTTTACATTTCCCACAAGAGGTTCCTGCACTCACAACAACTCGGTCACCCACTTTTAATTTTGTGATTTGTTCACCAATCTCAGTGACCACACCTGAAGTTTCATGACCAGGAACACATGGAGTATATGTTGCCTTCATTTTTCCATGTAAGATGAGATGAATGTCTGACCCACAGATCCCACAAGCTTTTACCTTCACTTTCACTTGGTTTGGTAATAATGGTGGTAATTCTAATTCTTGGATCTCTAAGAATTTAGATCCTTGTGGTAAAACAGCTGCTTTCATAACATAATTCCATCAAGTTCAGATAAGAACTCACTTGTATCGGATTCGTTCAATTGTTCCAAGGTAAGTTCTATGATATCGTTTAAATAATATTTCAAATTTTTGTATTCCAACAAAAACAGTTTTAAATTTGTTTTTTCTTCGTCAGAGAGACGATTTTCCATCTTCAATTTACAAAGAGCCAAAACTCCGAATGCAGATTTGAGTTCATCTTGATTTGATGCAATGGAAAACAATTCTCGGATGTCAAGTTCGGCAAAAGTAGGGAGTAAATCGGATATCAATTCCATAGCGCCAATCGGAATGGTACGGTCCAAAGATTTGACATAATTCAAAAGTACACGGTAACTCTTTGAATCTCCAACATAGGATAAAAGATAAACCATACCCGAAAGTAGAACCTTATGGTAACCCCAGGAAAGCCTTCCTGAGTCCGCTTCTCGGATAATTTGGTAAATCATTGCCCAAACGTTTTTATCGTTATTGGCTGCCAATTTCATCAATTCTAAGAGGCGATTTTCCCAGACAGGTTGGTCCATCTCCAATTTTAATTGGTCAATGGCTTCTAAGGGAGAAATGGGTAATGATCCTAACTTTTGCACAGTTTCCTCTCGACATAATTCTAGAATATGAGACGTATATGTCTTTTCTTTTTTATCATGCTAATGTTTTCTCTGAACGGCCGAAACTAGTTGCATAGATGAAACGTTTTTCGGTAATACTACTGCTTCTCTTCATTGCAATGGGAGAGACAACGCCGGACCAATCTAGTTCTAAAGCGACTCAGTTAATTCGTGTTAGCTATGGACTTAAGGATAACTACGAGTTTCTTCGCATTTTAAATTCAACAATCAGCAATCGTGGGACAGAAGACCAAAAAAAATACTTCAAACGATGCGTACAACACCACATAGAGTCCGAAATCCTTCATTTACAAATGGATTTGGGAAATTCATACGCAGAACTACGTAGAACGCAAGGTTTACTCATACAATTGTACATCAATGTTTTGGAAGACGAAATTGAAGAGTTAGAAATTGAGTTAGGCAGACTGGCTCGACTTGCCAATGGAAAAGAAAAAACAGAGAGCAAATTATATTTGCGATTAGGTTATCGCGAAATTGCAGTTGCGAAACAAAAATTAATCATTGGAAAAAACATTCGTCCTTATTTGTATTTGATGAAATTACAGGAGTTGGCGTATTCCTTAAAATCATTAAAACAAGCAGAGAAGTACATTGTTTTACTTGGATTGTTACACGACTCTATTGACGAATTCGATAAAGAAAGCCGATCTTTCGAAGCTATGGCCAATGAAGTAATTCGAATCATTGTAAATGACAAAGAGAAGTATTTGCGATTATTGTACGATAGTCACTTTGATTCATATGGATCTCTCAATTATTACGAACAAATTTGGAAACAACCCGATTTACATGAACTAGCATCTGGAATTCCCAATTTTGATCCTGCTTACTTTCGAAATCCAGAAGAAGCAAAAATCCCAACCTTCAAATAGTTATGCGATCATTCATTTGGGAATTTCCATTAACCGCTAGTTTTGCCTTATTTTTATTCTTATTGTATCCGATTGTTTCCATTTTTATGCCAAACTTGGTAACGGAATATTTTATTGCAACCCCCGGTGAATTCGAGCCACTCAATTGGATATTATCCACTTTTTTCCACGGATCTGGAGCCCATCTTTTATCCAATTTATTTTTCCTATTATTACTTGGTAGGGTTGTTGAGAAACGAGTTGGTAAAAAAAGATGGTTATTGTTTTATTTTATGGCTGGATTACTTTCAGTGTTAGGTGATGGAGTTGTGCGAGGGTTTATTTTAGGAGATAAAACACCTATAGTTGGTGCGAGTGGATCTATTTCAGGTCTCGCTTCCGCGGCTACTTTGTTATCACCATTTCGATTTCCAATTTCCAAAACCAAATCGATTCCATTTCCAGTATTTTTGTTTGGTTGGATGATGGTTTACTCAGATGTGACCAATGTTTTTGCGAGAGATAATGTGGCTCATTGGGCACACTTAGGTGGTTTTTTCTCAGTATTTGTGACAAGTTATTTATTAGGGGAAAAAGAAAGGCAAGAAATCAGACAAGGCTTTCTTCTCAACTTTACCTTTTTTACATTGACTATCATTCTTCTATTTTTTATCAACAATAGGTAATGAATCTAAAATTTAGAGCAAAGGATTATCTCTCCAGTGACTCCTTTGAATCGGCTGAATACGAATACATAGGCAATCAGAAAGACGGATGGGAAATCAAACGAAATGGTGAACCCTACCTCCAATTAGGTCCAGGTTACATTCCATTAAAAACAATCTCATGTGGTGTTTGTTCCACCGATATCGATCGGAGATTTTTACCATTTCCTCTCCCTCAAATTATCGGGCATGAGGTATTAGCAGAAGGTCTCGAAGAAAACCATGGCAAACAATTCGTAGTTGAGATCAACGACACTTACGAAGCTCGAGGTGATAAAGAACCAGATTTATTTTGTAAGGAAGGAATTCCAACACACTCACCTGAACGCAGGGTTTTAGGAATCGATCGATTGCCTGGTGGTTTTGGACCTTATATCCTTGCTCCGATAAACGCAGCTATCAATTTAGAAGGAGTTTCTCCAAAAGCGGCTGTCCTTATGGAACCATTTGCTGCAGCCTTACAAGCCATCATAGCTTCTCCTCCGAAAAAAGGAGACCATGTTGCTGTTTTAGGTCCTAGACGATTGGGGAGTTTAATCCTTGCTGCACTTTCATCCTACCGCAAATCCAATCAATCGGATTTTCGCATAACTGCGATTACTCGCCATGACCACTTGGTCAAATTATCGAAAGAAATGGGTGCAGATGATGTGATTGATCTTCGCATAACAAATGTAGAAAATCTAAAAAACAAATTTGACATCGTATATGATACAACCTCTACTCCGTCGGGATTTGAATCTGCCATCCAAATTGCTAAAAGAGAAGTCCACTTAAAAACTACCAATGGCCAACCGATGGCAGGGATAAATCATTTAACAGAACTTGTGGTAGATGAATTGTCCATTCTCCCATTTTCAGAACAAAATACAAAATTCCATTGGCAAAACGAAACAAGAACAAACAAAAATATTTTTGTTTTCGAGAACGTTTCGGAAGAAATTAAAACCAAATTGAAACAAGATTTTAATGTTTATGTAGGGGATGAAAAAACCGCTGAAACCATTTTATCTTCCAAGGAATTTTTTGATCATTTGCCAAGATTTGATGTAGTAGCTGTTTCAAACCCGAACGAAATAGGATTTGCCATTCGACCAAACCCAAATCATGAAAATTCATTGGTGCGGCCAAGAGGGGCGATCCTTGTAGATACTACCAATTCCAATCAATGGCCTGCCGATCAAAGTTTGGTAGGTGAATTTTTTAAAGAGGGAAAAGAGATTCATAGTTCCCGTTGTGGTGATTTCCATATGGCGATATCATTGTTACGAGAGAATCCAGAAATTACAAAATCATTAGAGACAAACTTAATTTCACATCGATACCCTGCTGATAAATTGGAAGAAGCATATAACAAAGCAAAAGATCCATCGAGTGTAAAGGTAGTTGTTGATTTCCAATAACCATATGACTTCAGAAAAAAATATAAAAACATCTCTCGGGCCAACTCTTCATCAAATTGATGAGGGATTATGGGAAATTGACTTAACCAATCTTCGGATTTTTTTTGGACTTTCCATCCTGTCACGGACGATTGGTGAGGAGATTGGAAACTTATTACAATCGTTACCAGGTGATTTAGCATTCACTTATAAAATTAATCCAAATATCAATCATGAATTAGTGGATATGCATATCCAACATGTTCAAGTATTTGCAAGAGCTGGAATTTTAAAAGATTGGGTATTATTCAGAGAAGAATTTGAAGAAAATTTACGATTTGTATTTGGATCTTTCCAACAACAATCGATAGCAAAAAAAATACACCCAGAGTTTTACGGTGAAGATCCAAATAGAAATTCAACTATAGCATTATTATTTCCATTTGATACTGATTTTATTCATCCATCTGGATATTATATACTGATGGAAAGAGTACAAAGCCAAAGCCGAATTGGAGATTTTTTCCTCCGTATAACGATTGATTCACGAGAAGATGGATGTTTAAATTTAAAAAATATCCCTCACGAAGTTGTAAGTGATGTACATTCTAGAACGTATATTGCTGGTGCATCGAAGATAAGTGAATCCCTAAGTAATGGAATTATCAATGTTGCTCAGAAAGGAGAAACATTTTACGAAGAGGAAAATAGTCATTTTAGTAAGGTATTTTCCCAGATTGAAAAAACACCTCTGGGGAAATTATCCAATATAAATTTTTATTGGGAAGAACAGTATCGTAATTTGATTTTAAGCTCAGATCCAAGTGTTTCATTATCTATCTTAAAAAAACTCTTTTTGCTTTTAGAAGATTCATCAGCATCTAAAAAAATAAAAGAAGGGAACACCTTAAGAGCAATCATTGGAAAAACATCAATTTATGTAGATCTCTCTCGGCTCGACAGAGTTTTAAACTTTAGTTTTAATCAGAAAAGAACTTTAGTAGATCCAAGTTTCTATTTAAAAAGAATGCCGATATTGGAAACCATTGCCAATGGAAAAGGTCACAAATTTTCATTTGAAGGCATAAATATATTTCTCATTCACCACATAACGTCTGAAATCATTTCCTTAATAGAAACCTTCAGAAGATTGAAGGCGAATTCATTAAATGTTGCTTTTGTTAAGTATGGTGGAAATATTCCTCCAGTTTACTTAGATATATTATTGGATATTCCTACAGAAACGTTTTACATGGCTGGTTTGGAATTTAAACTCACGAAAAATAATACACCCTATTATGGAGTATCTCCTCTTTACAGTGATTTTGAGATTCATACAAATTTTCGGCATAAATTGGAAGAGGCGAAGTTAGGTTTTTTCGATGCTATGCGAAGATTGTCTACCTATTTGTTTTTAAATCAATTATTGCAACTTGTTGAGAAGAAGGAAAAAATCATTTTGATTGAAGATGGTGGTTATGTTGCTCCAGTTCTTAATGAATTTGCATTAAATGATGTTACATTGGGAGAAGTTCTTTCTGAATATTGGGTCGAATGCAAAAACAAATCATTACTTGATAGAAAATTTTCGGAAATTTTAAAAGAACATGTAATTGGATCTGTCGAACATACTAGAAATGGTTTCGACAGACTCACAAAAATTAGGGATGAGAAAAAATCTCTCGTTATACCTGCCTATTCAATTGCAGTTTCAAAAGAAAAAACTTTGGAAGAATCCAAAGAAGTAGCACGTTCCATTATTAATGCAATTGAGAATACATTACATGGAATTGGTAAAGTTTTATCGAAAAGAAAAATACTCATCCTTGGAGCAAAAGGTAATATTGGCGGATTTTTAAAGAAATATCTAATCGGAGGTTCTTTACATGAATCAAACTTAGATGTTTTGGAAGTTGATCGAAAATTTGAAATAGAATCAACGTATGTTAAAAAATCATTTCATACAATTGCTGAGACAGAATTTTCTAAAATCGATTTTGTCATTGGTGTAACAGGTGAATCTATTTTACAGCCAAAAGACTTTGAAACTTGGATATTGGAGAGTGAACACAAACAATTATTTTTAGCTTCAGGTTCGACAAAAACAATTGAATTTGCAAACTTCATTCAGTGGACAAATGAATTAAATACGAGTGAAAAACCTAAATTAAAAGATAAAAATCTTTCCATTACATTTCTAAGAATATTAGATCCACAAACACAAATGGATTTGGGTTCTAAAATTATTTTTAAAATTCCTGAGATGAACTTAGAAAAAGAAATATACCTAATCAGTGATGGAAGTCCTGTTAACTTTTTATTTTTTGGTGTACCAACAGAATCTATGGATCCGATTATTTCGCAATTAGCAAGTGTCTCTTTAGGAATGGTTAACCAATACAAAACAAAAAAACTTCCCTCTCCGGAGTTATATGCAGTTGATCATCAAATTGATATTTGGGGAAACTTATTGTGAGTAAACACGGTTTTTTTCAAATTACCCAAAAGCTCTTTTTAAGAGATGGAAATTCTTTATTAGTATTACGTGATCAAAAATCTGGTCATGGTGACCTCCCTGGTGGAAGGATGAATGAAGATGAATTTTTTGAAGACTGGATGGTAAGTGTATACCGAGAAATTAACGAAGAATTGGGTGAAAATATAAAAATTGAAGTAAACCCAAGACCAATTTTTGTTCATAAACATATGGTTAATGAAGGAAATTTCCCTTGTATCATTATCGCATATGAGGCTAAATTAATACAAGGGAACGTTCAATTATCAGACGAACATGATTATATGGAATGGGTAAACATTCACTCATTTGATCCCAAAAAACTTTTTTCGGAGTATATGTTGGATGCTGTCCAACTTTATTTAAATCAATATGCATAATCTTTATGTGCCTCCTTATAAAATTTTATTATTTATCGTTCTCTTCGGAGTTGGATATGGTTCTGCAACTTTTATAAAAGAACATGATATGAATCTTCCATCTCCAAAGTTAGAAGTACCAAAATCTGACTTTAGTTTTAATTTCGATTTCAAATTCAATTTTGATTTTAATTTTAGCAAACCTGAAGTAGATGAAGAAATTCAAAAACCTGAAAAATCATGGAATGATGTAACCATTCAAACGAATGGAACAGATCGAAAGTATGGTAATTTAGTTGGAATACAGTTAGTACTAAAACCGGAAGATTACGTAAAAGAGGAATGGTGGCGTGAAAGAATTGAAGAAACTTTAATCAAAGGAAAATCTTCTGGAATTTTTGATCGCAAAACTATCGTTATCTTTCCAGAACATTTGGGTTCTGGCCTTGTTTTTCTAAATGAAAAATCTAGATTCTTATCTTCTGACACCTTGGAGGAAGCTCTCAAAACAAAAGGTGAAAATTTTACCATTAAAGATTTATTATTATCCAAAGCTGAATTGATGTCAGAAGTGTATGTCAGAACATTTTCGAATTTAGCAAAAGAATTTAATGTACCCATTTTAGGTGGGACCATTGTACTTCCAAATCCAAAAATTGTAAAAGGCAATCTGGTATTAGATCCAAATGGCCCACTTTACAATGTCGCAATTCCATTTTCTGCAGATGGAAAATTGATGGAACCGATTGTGAAAAAATCCATTCTTACAGAAGATGAACTCAAAGTATATTCTGCTGGCGAAACTAACCAAGATCGTATTTGGATTGTTCCTGGTTGGAAAGTAGCTATTTTTATTGGGCAAGATGTTTTCGATTCTAGTTTGTATAGTCGCCTAACAGGAAAGGCTATTGATGGATTAATTTCTCCATCAGCTGTGTTTCCGAAAATGAAGTGGTCAGATAAAGATTTAACGGATTCGAATATTTGGAAACAAGAGGGTATGCCTAAGTACATCAAATCGACAAGAGCGCAAGATCTGGTCCAAGTGTTTCTATCTGGGCATTTATTTGAAAATCACTGGAATGGAAAAACTTTCAATTTAAGAGATTTTACTTTTGAAGACCAAGTGATTTCGGTAGAAAGCCCTACAATCTTAAATTTGTACTTTTAAAAATAGATTCGTAATCGATAAAATTTGAGATTTTAATTTTGGCTTTTCCATTAAAATCCGTTTGACAGGGCACCGAATTCACAAAAAATTTTCAGAGTTATGCCACAGAAGTCCCTTCCTAAAAACGAATTCTACGTAAAATGCCCATTGTATGCAAAAGGCCTTTCTGTATGTCCAAGTTCGAAGGATCGTTTACAATCGGAAGATTTGAGTCGATTGACTTCTCATTGTGTTCAGGATTTATATAAGGCTTGTGATATATTTTCCGCAAAAAAAGAGAAAGAACAAGCGGCTTAGCCGTCGTTGAGTTTCCTCACTTTTTTAAAATATTCATAAACTTTCCAGTCTTCTTCGCTAAACGTTAAATCATCTAACACAAGTTCACCACGAATACTTTCGTATACGATTTTATCTCCAGCAACACCCCATAACCGATCTAAAAAAAATGGGAAATGTTCCTTTTTTCCCGTTACTTTCCATTTCATCGGTTGGTTGGGTTCATTCTGGTTGGTAGTAATGAATTCATCCTTACCTGTAAGACGCCACGAATATGCTTCTCTTGTCACAATAGGAATTCCGCGATTGATAGAAGGAGATCTTCCTTGTTGGTAGTTGACTTCCTTTAAATATAAGTCTCCAATTTTCCCACCAACTACGTAACCTGAATTGCCATTATGATAATAAAATTTTGGTAGGACGATGTCCTTTGAGAGAAGTGAAACTTTTTTTAATTCAATATTTAAAAAGAAAAGATGATAAGCTCCGCCTACACCAGACCAAACTAAGTATTCATTTCCGATAGGAGATATATGGTATTGTATTTTTAATTTTGGATAAGGAGAAGGAAATAAATCATTGGTTAGGAATTTTTCAGGTTTTGAAATCTTCCCAGTTTTTTCGACGAAGAGCTGGTTCTCAAAAAAATAAAAAATTAAATCGCCTGAATTCGAAATCGCCATACCTGTTTTACATGGAATATGAACGATAGATTCATGTTCTAATGAAGAATCCATTGTTGAATATCCAAATAAGGCACAACCGCCATATTGTTTTAACGGATATTGGACAACAACATAATTCCCATTAGCTGATACTTGAATGGAATCTGGTCTTAGTTTTAGTTCAATTGAATTCCGATTATCATTCACTAAGTCTCTGAAGTAAAGTGTTTTGTTTTCGGTCCATACGATTTTGGATCGGTCTTCTGATAATGCAAATAGGCGAGGTTGGTTTGGTTTATTTTTGGAAAGAATTTCTGCATTAGACCGATTCGCTGACAAACGGTCTTGTAATAACACCAAAGCCTTTTCGTATTTTTCTTTTGAGATTAGGTCTTCAATTTCGGAAACTAAAGATTCGTGTTTTGATTGGCAATAACTGAAATTTAAAAAAGTAAGAATTAAGATGAAATGAAATTTCACTGAGACTCCAACATTTCCCGGATTTCATCCGAGTGAATTTCCTTTGAGAAAAGTTCCATCGCTGTTTTCCCAACTCTTTTTGTATCATAATAGGCAAATGTACCAGTGACTACGGCCCCACCAATGGGTACCCAACGTGCAAACTGTTTTCGGATGATCGATTTAGAAATCATAATTCCTAATTTTTCGAGTACAGTTTGAAATACTCTAACGGTTGTTGGGCGAATTAAAATTTTAAAACTTGATTCCTCGATAATTTTGCGAAAAACGTGAGCTCCTCCATGTTTGAATAAACAATAAAGAAGAAGTTCTTTTGTCACTTGAACTTCCTTTCCGTAGAGAGCTGCAATGTCCATGATGAGATGGCCTTGGATCCGGTAGACCATTAAGAGCTCTGGTAGAATGCTGAGTATTCCCAGAGGACCTGGGGGGAGGGAACAGGTAGCACTTATGAGTCCTGATTTAAAAGAAGCATTCTGAACAAGCTCATTCAATATTTCTTCGGGAGGTTGGATTGTGGGAGCATAGGGACTACGATAATCCTCAAAACCTGCAAATAATTCGATGAGGCCTTCTAAAAATCCATTGGATTTGCCCTGAGATGGTAGTTCGTTCACGGGTTTCTTAAATCCTCGTTAGATTTTGGTTTATCAAAAACAGGCATTCTGTATCCTTTCCATAGACATGATAGATAGATTGAAAAAAATTCAAGAAAAATACCTGCGTATCGAGGATGAGCTCGCCAAGGCCACCGCTTCGGATACTTTGAAGAATCTATCGAAAGAAAGATCTCGCCTAACGCCCGTATATACAAAAGCAGATGAATATCTAAGAATTACAAAAGACTGCCAAGATGCAAAATCATTATTAGAATCCGAAAATGATCCAGATATGCATTCTATGCTAAAATCAGAGATTGAGGAAGGGGAAAAAAAATTAGAGGAACTTGCAAAAGAACTCGAAATTATGTTATTACCTCCCGATCCAAACTCTGGAAAAAGTATCCTTGTCGAAATCCGTGCTGGAACGGGTGGAGAAGAGTCGGGATTGTTTTGTGCAGATTTGTTTCGTATGTATAACAAATATGCAGATAAAAAAGGCCTACGTACAGAAATCATTGATATGAGCCCGACGGGGATTGGTGGTTATAAAGAAATTGTATTTTCATTGGATGACGATAGGGCATATGATTTATTTAAATTTGAATCAGGAACACACCGCGTACAACGGATTCCTGAAACAGAATCAGGTGGAAGGATTCATACTTCTGCTGTAACTGTTGCTATTCTTCCTGAAGCAGAGGAGAAAGAAGTTGAAATTAGAGATAGTGACCTTCGAATCGACGTTTATCGTTCGTCAGGTGCTGGTGGTCAGCATGTTAACACAACAGATTCTGCTGTAAGGATCACACATATTCCAACTGGAATTGTCGTTGCTTCTCAAGAAGAACGTTCTCAAATTAAAAACCGTGATAAAGCAATGCGCGTATTACGAGCTAGGATTGTCGACCAAATGGCTGAGACCGCCAAACAAAGTGCAGATGCATTAAAAAAAGCACAGGTCGGATCGGGTGATAGGTCCGAACGCATTCGGACTTATAATTTTCCACAAGGACGTTGTACGGATCATAGGATTGGATTTACGAGTCATAATCTCCCTGCCATAATGGAAGGAGATTTGGATGAATTAATCGATGCATTAATCCAAGAAGATCGGTCTAAACGATTAGCAGAAGCCAAGGCATAAAAAAAGGTTTTTTCTAACAGATTTCGATTGAATGATCTTCCTTGGTTGTTATTCCTTATGGTAGGGTAATGGTTTCATGAAATTTGGAAAGTTTGGATTAGTTACATTCCTGATTCTCGGTTTGGTTTATGGGAATTGTAATCCTATCAAAAAGAATGATCCATTCAGTGATAATTTAATTTTACTCCTTTTGATCAATTCGATTCTCAATGCTAGGGAAGTCGATTGTACTTTCTCTTCAGCTGATACAGATCCCTTTTATTCCGACCAATGGCATCTGCAAAACCTTGGACAATTCGGTGGCACCCCTGGCGAAGATGCACGGGTCAAAACTGTTTGGGACCAAGGTTATTCTGGAAACCAGGTAATCGTGAGCGTTGTCGACGATGGTTTGAACATAGTACATGAAGATTTAAGTGCAAATATTTCTGTCACAGCTCGTGGCTTAAATATGTTTAACAATACCTTCAATCCCTCCCATTCTTACTCCAATAGTTTTCATGGATCTGCTGTTGGAGGAGTGATTGGTGCCAGAGGTGGCAATGCAATTGGACTTCGGGGTGCCGCTCCTTGTTCCAAATTGGTTGGTGTCAATATTCTAGAAAAATCAACAATTTATACATCCGACGAATACCGCGCAATGGTCAATGAATCAGGGAGAGTTTTTATCTCAAACAATAGTTGGGGATCTCCGGACATCTATGGTTGGTTATGGCCATCCAGCAGTTTATGGCAACAAGGCATCAACGAAGGTGTAACTCTCGGTCGCGGGGGGAAGGGTACGGTTTACCTTTGGGCAGCAGGGAATGGTGCCAATGGTGGAACTGTCGCATCACCGGTGCTAGTTGATAACGCAAACTATGATGGGCAAGCAAATTATTATGGGGTTATGGCGATAGGTGGAATTGGGGAAAATGGAAAAAAAGCAGCCTATTCTGAGTCAGGTGCGAATCTTTGGGTTGTTGCGCACACACAAGGGAACAATACAACTGCTTACACTACAGCAATTTCAACTACGGATGCCACCGGTGTAAATGGATTAAATGCTGGCGGCACATCAGGAGATTACACCAATTCAAGTTATACGAAAAAATTCAATGGAACTTCATCTGCGACTCCATTAGCTGCCGGAGTGGTTGCATTACTCCTAAGCAAAAATCCAAATTTAAGTTGGAGAGACGTACGCGAGTTAGTTGCTTATTCTGCCAGAAAAAATGATGCTTCGGATACTGATTGGACTACCAATGCAGCTGGTCTAAATATCAACCATAAATATGGATTTGGTGCTATTGATGCACAACAGTTACTAGTCCGTTCAAATTCTTGGTCTCCGATCGGTGCGGCACTTAAAACGGAAACAATGAGTTCAATCACACCAGGTACTTCGATTCCAGACAATGATTTAGTAACTGGCGCCAATGCATCATATTCAGTTTCCTCATCCATTTCTTACATAGAATTTGTTGATGTAGAATTTACAACGAATCACACTTATTTTCCGGAATTAAAAATCACGGTTACCTCACCTAGCGGCACTGTGAGTGTTCTTTCGGAAGTCCATGCATGTCGTAATCCATCTAATAATTCAGGATGTACTTCTGGTAGTACATCCATAGCCAATATGACTGGTTCCTCCACCTATCGTTTTGGCTTAACTCGTTTGCTTGGTGAAAATCCAAATGGAAGTTGGACTATTCGAGCCTATGATGGCGCAGCTGGAGACACTGGAACCATCCAATCAGTGCGATTGAAAATTTACGGAAGGTAAACAATGAAATTTAAACATCTTAATTCCTTCAAGCGATTCCAAAATTCTTTGGTGTTTATATCGATTGGTTTTGCCTGCAGTTCATTTTTTTTATGGGATCCTTTAGTCGCAAAAGAACCACCAAACCAAATTACATTTACGGAAGGTGGAGTTCAAAAAACATTTTATAGAAATTCCAATTTGGAAGCAGAATTCATTGAACCGAGTCAAGCGAATTCTTCGCAAAACAAAGGTTTGGGCAATCTTAAGGTAAAAGGTGGATGGAATTTAAGACAAGTTGGGAAACCTTTATTGAGTCAACAAAAAGGCAAATCAAATATTCCAACAAAAGTGACCGAAGTCTATAATACAGGTGCAGGTTATGGTCCTAATATTGTATTACCAGGGATCATTATTGTTAGATTCAAATATGACCAATCTAATGAATCAATTTCCAAGTTAGCTCAAAAATATAAGATTGTGTTTTTGCAACAATTTAATCCTCGCATTGTTAGTTTCCAAACAGAACCAGGTTATCTTTCCGTCGAAATGGCAAATGAATTATTAAGTGAAAGAATTGTTTCGGAAGCATATCCTGAAACTGCTGTCGAAAAAGTCTTAAAATAGAAAGTGAATTTGGAATTTTAAATTCTTAAAGTGCTAAGTAAAAATGGATGAGCTTTAGAATTTCTAATTTGCGAACTGGTTTGGATAAGTAAGAAGTAATTCCAGCTAAAAAACTTTTACTGATATCTTCTTTTTGTACGTTTGCTGAAATTGCAATGATAGGAACCATAAGAAGCGAATCTATATTTTGATTTTGTTCATAACTTCTAATTTCCTTTGTCGCTTCAAGTCCATCCATTTCAGGCATTTGCATATCCATTAAAACGATATCAAATTTTTCATTTTGAAATTTTTCTAAGGCATCCTTTCCGTTTTTTGCAATCACAAGTTCGATTGGATATTTTCTTAAGAAAGTTTTAATGATGAATACGTTCTCCTCTGAGTCCTCTGCCAATAGGATCTTACATTTAGGAAAGTTTTCTGGCTCTGGTAATTCTAAGTCCAACCAATGTTGGTGGATATTAGAATCTCTATGAACTAATCCTTCATATGGGATATGGATTGAAAATTTTGATCCTTTTCCAAGTTCACTTTCTACAAAAATATCACCTTTCATCATTAAAATTAATTTCTTTGTGATTGTAAGCCCTAGTCCTGTTCCGCCATATTTTCTTGTCGTAGAACTATCCACTTGGGTGAAACTTTCGAATATTGAATGTAATTTTTCATTAGGTATGCCAATTCCAGTATCTTCTACTTCTAACTTTAATACTTTATTACTTTTGTCTAAAGATGCATTAACACTGATACTACCTTTCTCTGTAAACTTCATAGCATTTCCAATTAAATTAATCAAAATTTGTTGGATGCGAGTAGAATCACCTTTTATAGTTTCAGAAATATTTTCACTGACTGTATAATAGATTTTGATACCCTTCGCTTTTGCTTTCATTAAGAAAAGGGATATAGTTTCTTTTAATAAATCTCGAATTGAAAATTCTATGGATTCGATTTCTAACTTACCTGACTCAATTCTAGATAAATCAAGGATGTCATTGATGATATTGTACAATGCCTTACCTGAATTTCGAAGGACTGTCAAATACTCAACTTGTTCTTCAGAAAGATTTGTTTCGGCTAATGTATCAGCCATTCCTAAAATAGCATTGAGTGGAGTCCTAATTTCATGACTCATGGACGCTAAAAAATCCGTCTTAGCTTGAGATGCTTTTTTTGCATCAACTTCCTTTTCTTTAGCAACTATCATTTGTTCCCTTAATAATTTTTCTCTAGTTACTTGTTGAGAAACATCCGAGATTTGGATCATACAAAATGAATTTATTTCATCTTCGATAGAAATGGGAATGATGTGCAAATATTGATAAATCCTATCATTTTTTAACATCTTTTGTTCATTTTCGTATAAAGGGAACGGATATGGATTTAAAGTATGTGTAAGTATGGAATACTGCGAAAATTGTATACATTGTTCAATTGATTTAAAAGTTCTAGTTCCAACTAACTCTGGAAATACGTCAGATATTAATTTGTTTTCGAGATCTTTTTCTGAAAGATTGGAACTCTTTAGAAACCATTGATTGGCAATTACGATTTCATAGTTTTGATTTAAAATCAGAATTCCTATTCCTGATTTTTTTATAATTGTTAATAAGTGTTTTTCGGTTAAAGAACTCACTACTTTAGCTTTTCAATCAATACTCTGGATAGATTTTTGATGCTGTCAAAATTTAGAATAAAAAATATATAACCTTTAATTTCTTTACCTTTTAACTGATAGTCGATGAACACTAATAAGATAGAATTGTCTTCATTAGTATTTGGATTTCGATTTAATAATAATTCCTCGTATTTCCCAGAAAAAAATTCAGGTATTTGTGTTTCAATTTTGTAATTGGACATTTTTGCTAAATTAGACAAAATTGCATTTAGGATAATATTGCCAATTTCACTTAGTGCATCTTTTTCAAATTGTGAAACTTCATTGAGCGCTACATAGTCTTTCATCATCATTTTCACAATTTCTAAACTAGCACTTTTATGGAACAATAGAAATGCAGATCCGTTCCCAATATCACCAACAAACTTTTGTTCGACTGTGCAAACATCCTTATTCGCTAGGTTTTCAAAGTTTTTTGCTTCTGCTTCGGTAATTAGTTTTAAACTAGGAACGGTTAATAAAATTTCATCAGAGATCATTTCACTCATCAATTTTGCAGCTCCACCTAAGCTGATATTGAATAGTTCACATAATGAATCTCGTTCTAACTCTGTTAGGTAGTTCATATTTTTTCTAACATAGGAATGATTTTTTCAGGTGTAACCGGTTTTTCGACAAAATCAATTCCCAAATCTTTGGCTCGATTTTTGATTGCATCTTGGATGTTAGCAGTCACTAAAACGATTTTTGAATTTGGATAGTTGGATTTTAAAATCTCAGCCAAATCTAAGCCGGAAATTGTCCCTGGCATATTTTGGTCCAAACTGAATAAATCAATGTCCGGATGGTCTGGTAAAATAGATTTTGCCTTATCAGCTGATTCAGCTTCTAAAATTTCCCAATTGGGTTGATTTTCGGAAATGATTTTCCGAATCATTAATCGAGTGACTGTGCTATCGTCAACTATAAGTGCTTTTTTTTGTGACATATGGATTGCCTTAATTTCAAACTAGTTTTAGATAAGCATGAATACACTTAGTCGACGAAATATTGTTAAGTAAGCCATCCATGCGTTCTAAATTCTTTATATTTTTATTTTTTTACATTTTTGTCTTTTGTAAGTCGAACCAAAAAATATGTGAAGGCGAAAATTGCCGTAATGGGAAACACTCAGTTTCCTTTGAAAATGGCGACTTTTTTGAAGGTGAATTCATTGAGGATACCAAACATGGGTTTGGAATTTATCGATATGCTAATGGAGATGTCTTTGAAGGTGAATACAAATTTGGTTATAAAGAAGGATTAGGATCTTATCGTTATAACAATGGAGATCAATTCAAAGGAAATTATCTCAAAGGCAAAAGAGATGGGTTCGGTAAATATATTTTTGCAGATGGATTCATTTTGGAAGGTACTTGGTCGCAAAATGAATTGAATGGAAAATGTAAAATCACAAATGCAAAAGGTAGTTTGGTGCTAGAAGGATACTGGCACCAAAATCATTATATTGGTTTTAAACCAAAAGAAGGATCAAACGATACGATCAAAATTTCGGATCCCGAGTGATTCGTAAATCTTGCGTGTGGCCTTTGATTTGTTGAGAGTATACATATGAATTCCTGCAATTTTGTGATCTAATAAATCGCGGACTTGTTCCGTTGCCCAATGGATCCCAACATTTTCTGCATAGGCATCATCTTCAGCACGTGACAATGACTTCAATAGTTTTGCAGGAAAATTAGTACCAAGGGATAATTCTGCCATACGTGCCATTCCTTTCCTGGAAGTAATTGGCATGATACCCGCGATGATTGGAACTTTGATTCCAGCAATCTCACATCGTTCTACAAAATCATAAAAATAATCATTATTAAAAAACAATTGGGTGCAGATATAGTCGACACCTTGGTCAACTTTCCATTTTAAGTATTCAATTTCTTTTAAACGATTGGGAGTGGAAGGATGACCTTCTGGAAATCCAGCAACTCCAATCCCCATATTTGGGTAATTCCCTTTGATGAAACCGACTAATTCTCCAGCGTATTCAAATCCATTTTCTGTTTTTTGAAATTCATTTTGGCCCTTTGGCGGATCACCACGAAGAGCCATGATGTTGTGGATTCCACTTTTTTCATATCGTTTTAGGATCTCACCAATTTCTTCTTTGGTAGAACCAACACATGTAAGATGGCTAACAATTGTTAAACCAGTCTGCTCTTGTAATTTGACGACTAAATCGTGTGTTAGGTCACGAGTCGAACCACCTGCACCATACGTGACACTCACATAAGCAGGGTTCATTTGAGAGAGTTCTTGGATATTTCGGAACAAATCCTCTGATGCTTCCTCATTTTTGGGAGGGAAAAATTCGAAGCTGATAGTAGTTTGTTTTTTGCCGAGGATCTCAGAAATGTGCATAAAACCTATCCTCTAAACAGGAATATTTTTCTCAAGCCCCTTGTTGGCAAGTAACCAACCTTTTGACGCTTTTGTTTTTACTGCAAGCCAGAGTGAAAACTTCGGAAAAAGAGCGGGCATAATCACAATAGTAGACCTGAGATACGATGGGACAAGGACTTCACCAGGATTTTTCACAATCGCCTTGCAGATTGCTTTTGCTACTTGGTCAGGTTCAATCACAGGAGTAAAAAAGGAAGGTTTGACACCATCTATCATTCTGGTTTTTGCCATTGATGGACAAATCCAACTAACACCAATTTGAGTTTCATATAATTCCATTTTTAAGGCTTGAGAAAAACCTACCATTGCGTGTTTGGTTGCGGAATAAGTGACAGTTCCTTCTGTTCCAAACTTACCCGCAATACTTGCTAAATTGATGATACATGCTTCTTTTTGTTCTCTGAGAATTGGCAAAGATTCATAAACCAATTTCATTGGTCCATGAACATTGATTTGTAAGGCTTTTTGCCAAACAGAAAAATCCTTTCCTTCAAAAGGACCACTCGGAGCAATCCCTGCATTGTTAATCAAAACTTGGAAACTGAGTTTATTCTTTCTGATTTTTTTGAAAAGATTTCCGATATCATCTTCTTTGGAAAGATCACAAACATAACCATAAAATTTTCTACCAGACGTTTCCACTTTCTGTTGGATTTCTTTCAAAAGGGATTGGTTGATATCAACTCCAATGATATCGTTTCCCTCTTTTGCCAATCGTTCTGCTGTTAGAGCACCAATTCCCATTCCACAGCCTGTAATCAAAATCGTATTTCCAGATAATTTCATACCATGACTCTAATCCATTTTTTGGTTTCGTCAATCGGAATCATATAGGAAATAGACTCAAATGCAATATCGACTTTTAAAACCTGAACTAGGTCATAGATTACAGTCTGTAAATTCCACAAACGAATGGATCCGAAATCCGGAAGTATCTTTTGGATCTTGGGTGATTGCAGAAGAACAGACTGCAGGAAAAGGAAGGGGCCAAAATTTATGGCAGTCGTTAGGCGAAGAACCATTGATATTCTCTGGGAAAATCAGAATTTCAGCAGCGGAAATTTCTTTGCCTTTACTTTCGATTTTTATATCTTCTGCATTACTCAAAACCATTTTCCATTTTTTTCCGGAACGAGAAGAAGATACAACAATCAAATGGCCAAATGATATTTATAAAAAAGAAAAGAAAGTAGCTGGAATTTTAGTACAATCTGAGTTTATCAATGGTGTTTATGATGTTGTGATCGGAATTGGACTCAACTTTTTTGGACAATCTGTACCTGAAGATTTAAAAGAGAAAGCTACCTTTTTGTGTGATTCTCAGTTGGGAGAAGGTGATTTAGAAAGATTTGTAAATCATTTAGTCATAGGGATTAACCAAGCTGTGATCACACTCCTTGACCAAAGCCAAGTTTTAAAAGATTTAGTATGGATCGAAGATCATTCTCTATTAAAGAACAAGGTCATTGAGACGGAATGGGATGAAAGAATCGTAAGAGGACGTGTTTTGGGAATTGATGAATTAGGATTCCTTCTGATTATGACTGAAACTGGCCAAAAGATTGAGCTTATGGACACTTCACCAAAATTTCGGATGATATAAATGTCAGAATCACCATTATTATTAGTTATCGATGTTGGAAATACTAACACAGTGTTTGGAGTTTTTCGTGAAGGTCAAGAGACACCAGATTTTCACAAAAGAACTGTTACGCGAAGGGATCGAACTTCGGATGAATTAGGTCTATTTCTGAAGGGATTTTTAACCCAAGAGAACGTAAAAGCAGACCGAGTCAAAAAAGCAATTTATTCTAGTGTTGTGCCTTCTCTCAATCCGATCGTAGAAAGGATGTTAGAGGATTGGTTTGATGTAAATCCACTCCGTGTTCATTACCAAATGAATTTAAACTTTGGTATCAGTTACCCTAGACCATTTGAAATTGGTGCGGATCGACTTGTCAATGCTGCTTATTGTGCCAAAACCTATCCTGGAAAAAAAGCCATCTTGGTTGATTTGGGTACGGCGACTACATTTTGTGTGATTAGCGAAAAACCAGAATATATAGGTGGTGTGATTGCGCCTGGATTAAAAATATCCATGGATGCTTTAACAAGAAACACAGCACAACTTCCTCCTATTGTATTTGGTTCTCCTTCTCGTGTATTGGGTGAATCAACTGTAGAATCAATCCAAGCAGGTTTTTTCTTTGGGTGGATTGGCCTTCTGAAAGAAATCGTAAGAGCCATCAAGGAAGAACATCCTGGTGATTATGTAGTAGTGGGAACCGGTGGCCTCGTGACAACAATCCATGCTTCGCATAACCAAGTATTTGATGAAATTGATCCAATGATGACTCTCAAAGGATTAAAAATTTTAGCCGATTTAAATTCCTAAGATTTATTTTCTCGTATAGACGATCGTTTTGTAATGTAACCAATGATTTGATGGAACTGGTATATCCCATTCTTTCCGAATCCAGTTCCCTTGTTTTAAATAATCTTTTATGGTTTCATTAACAAGATTTTCATCATAAAAAATAAAACTATCACGAGAGTGAATCGTTTTGATATAAGTAGCTGATGGAAGTTCCAGTTCACCTGGGATAAATTCTAAAATATCCAAATCAGGACGTTTGGATTTGAGATAAAAATATGGGTCTGGCAAACTCTGAAGGTAAAGTGCTTTTGAATTTGCTAAACTTTTTTCAATCCTTTGGAAATGCAAAGTTTGGATTTCGTTCGTATCAGATTTTGACCAATGGATCGAAACCATTAAAACCATAGCAAGTAAGGATACAACAATTCCGACATATGGAAGTTTGTTAAATATCGATTTTTCTTGGAGTAATAGTGCCATTCCGAAAGCTAAAGGGAAAAGACTATGGTATACATACCAACCTTCGGAAGAAGTATACAAGGCTACAAAAACAGACAAATTCCAAACCCAAAATAAATACCATAAATTCATTTGTTTTGTTTTGTCTTGGAAATGTTTGAAAGTAAAAAAACTTAAACATATTAATTGTAAAGAAATGATCAGCAATCGGATTTTAGGAAATCCAAATCCAAAAGAAAAAATCTTCAGTTTGTCTATGAATGTAAAAGTTTTGAGAAGGTTTTGTTTTCTCGTAAGTTGAGCACCAAACTGAATTTGAAACCATTCCCAATTTGGATGGATATAATAAATCCAACCGAATACTGGCAAAACTCCACCTAACAAAAACCAACCTATTTTTTTGAAACCAAAATTTTGATAAATTAAGTAAAGAGTGATGAGTCCAAAAGAAGCACCAATGGGATGGGATAATGCCGAAAAGGATAACATCACACCTGCGAAAAAAGGGTTCCAATTGGATTTACTTTTGTTTGTTGCAAAGAGTAAACTCAGGATAAAAAAACATGCAGTGAGTGCTTCCATCCGAGCGACGGTTCCAAAACGAAACACTAGAAGTTCCCAAAGTACACTTGCGAAGGCAATTTGAGCTGCCATCTCTGAAATCGAAAGTCTTTTTAATAAATGGTAAAATCCTAATGCAGTTAAGTAAACTATACAAACATTCGCTATGCGAAGAGTGGTTAACGTATCAGGAAAAATAGATAATGTAAAACCTGAAAATAATAAATAACCAGGTGGCATCCATAATGTTTTGGATTCCATTCCTGGTATGAGTCCAGTAAGGACCTCTGTTTTTAAATGTCCTGAATTCGCAAATGAGATGGCAGGAGAATAAAATAAAACTTCATCTGGCCATACAACAGGTAATACACCTAAGTTGATACCAACTTGGAAACAATAGAGGAGGGAGATGAATAGAAACGAGGCGTAAGCCACGTTCGTTCTACTTTGAGAGAGAGTTAACGGCTTCTTGTTCCGTTTCGAAAACTTCAAACAAATCGAGTAGCTCCACTACATCAAAAACCTTTTTTACAGGCGGAGTGATGCAACAGAGTTTGAGTTTTCTTCCTTGTTTATCGAGTTCTCGAACCATACCAACAAAGATACGAATCCCAGAAGAGGAGATATAGGATATAAGCTCCAGGTTGATGATGATGTCACCGTCCCCGTTTTGCACGTCATCAGCTAATTTTGCCTCAACCTCATCAGAATGAGTAATGTCTAAACGACCATTGAGGTGAACGAGTGTGTGCTTTCCGATTTTTTTGGTTTTTATTTCCAAAGCGAGCCTACTTGGAGACTAGAATCTTTGAAAACACCAAAGGTTCAAGAAATTTTTACGCTGCTTGGTTTCTGTTTCTCGTAAAAAGTCGAGGGTCGTTGTGTTCAGCCTCTGGGATATGCAACATAATCCTCTGACGAGTGGAACGAGACGTCCTATGGCCTAAAAATTCTTGGATTTCCCAAACGGGGAAACCCTTTTGGTACAAATCAAGAGCAATCACATCTCTCAAAAAGGGAATATGGATTTCTCTGGAGATGAGGCGGCTTGCATTTTTGAGAATTTTTTGTATCGTGCGTGTTCGCAAAACTCCATCCCTTCCCGGGAATAGATAATCACTTGGTAAAAACTCACACGAATACCGATAGAGTTCGATCGCAAAATTGGGTTCAAGAAAGATATTGCGCCTACGGAGACGACCACCGTTCTTTAAATGGAAACGATTCATTTCTGAATTAAAATCAGCAATCTTCAGATGAATGAGTTCAGGTAATGATAAACCCGTACATACTAAAAATTTGATGATCAAATAGTGTAGATGGTTTCGGCACCTAAGTTTGTTGAGTAAATTTCGGACTTCTGTTTGGTCTAATAGAGAGTTATCAATTTTACAAACATCAACAGTAAGAATGTGTGGGAGTAAGGTTGGTAGTTTCAAATTAGTATTTAGCATATTTTTCTTGTGGAATGTATCAGAGTATAACAATCCATGCAATTAAATTGTCACCAAACCGTAGTTTTGGATCGCTATTTTTGAAGAAATAAATTTCCTAGTTCATGTTTTTGCACGCTGTATTTTTCTGCTTGATTCCATTGTAAAAAACGATTTTATCATTGGGAGAAACGATAAAGGATCAAAACAAATGGACTCGCTGGAACTCAAAACAAATGACCCGGAACTACAACTGACAAAAGAAGACATTCAAAAAGTTGAGGAATTAACCGGACAAATTAAACTCAATAATCCAAATGACATAGTTTCTTATGGATCCTCTGCCCAAGCCAAGGTATCTGATTTTGCTGACAAAGTTTTAGCTGAAATTAAAACCAAGGATGCTGGTTATGCGGGAGATTTATTAAATCAATTATTATTTAAAATCAAAGATTTGGACATGGATAGTTATGCGGGAGAGGGAAGTGCTCTTTCTAAAATTCCATTGATAGGTGGATTATTTGATGTTTCTCGAAAATTTTTAGCAAAGTTTGAAGATCTAGAATCTCAAATTGGTAAAATTGTCGATGAACTGCATTCAGCAAGAACCAATCTCACAAAAGACATAACTCTATTGCAGGCGTTATACGAGAAGAACTTAGAATATTTCAAAGAAATTCAAATCTACATTGCCGCAGGTGACAAAAAGATACAAGAGTTACGCGACAAAATTCTTCCTGAAATGTTGGAAAAGGCAAAGGCTCAAGGTGATACCTTAGCATCCCAACAGTACCAAGATATGGTTCAAATGGTGGATCGTTTTGAGAAAAAAATTCACGATCTAAAACTCACTAGAATCCTTTCACTACAAACAGGCCCACAAATCCGATTGATCCAAAGTGGAAACCAAGTGTTGGTTGAAAAAATCCAAAGCTCAATTTTAAATACAATCCCACTATGGAAAAATCAAATTGTGATCGCTCTTGGTTTGATGCGACAAAGAAAAGCCTTGGAAGCACAAAAACAAGTGTCAAAAACCACAAATGATTTGATTCAAAAAAATGCGGAGATGTTAAAGTCAGGTACAGTTGAGATTGCAAAAGAATCAGAAAAAGGAATCATTGAAATTGAAACACTCAAAAATGTGAACCAACAATTGATCGAAACGATTACCGAAACCCTAAAAATCCAGGAAGATGGTCGTCAAAAACGAAAGTTGGCGGAACAAGAGATGATCAAAATCGAATCCGATATCAAACAAAAACTTTTGGAATCTAAATAGAATGACAGACATACAATTGGAACAAGACCAAGAAGAAAAAAAGTGGGCCAGAAGGGCCCATATCTCTACTTTACTCACGTATCCGATGGCATTATTGCCATTCCCCTTTTATTTTTCCTCACTTGGAGCAATGGTTTATCCATTTGTGATGTGGTTATCTCGTGGTAAATCATCTTATTCCGCAAAACAATCATTAGAATCAATGTATCTCCAAGCACTTCTATCTCTTGGATATTTTGGCTTTGGAACCAAGTTCGGTGATGACCGAGTATTACTAGTGTTCTCCTACGTATTTATGGCTTTTTTACATGTTGTTTTTTTAGGAATTGCCATCTATCGAACAACAATAGGAAAACCACACCATTATCCATTTAGCTTTTTTCCGTTACTATTTTCTTCCCACCAAACAAAGGAAAATTGGAATGAGTTAAAGAAAAAATTTGAAGATAAAGTGGAATTTTCAGAATATAAAACGCAAATGGAAAAGTTAGATTCCTTTCGAATATCAACTGAAAAAGATGCAAAATTACTTACGGATACAAACCTACAAAGTTTGAGTAATGAGTATTTGCATTCACTTTCAGATTTAAGAGTGAAACTGGCAGAGGATCCACTTTCGTATCGGAAAGCAAAACAATTCTTAAACTATTTTCCAGAAACTGTTTCCAAAATTCTGAGTCAATACATCAGAGTGAATCAAAATACAAATACACCTGATGCGGAAAAAAGAAAAACAGAACTCAATTCCTTGTTAAGTGAAGTGATCAAAACCACGGAACAAGTTCGGAACAAATTGAAAGCAGATGAAACCCTAAATTTAGATGTTGAGATTACCGCTATGAAGAAAAACATCGAATTTGGTGGGTATTAATGCATTCTGAATTACTTGATAGATCCTATCATTTTCTAAATTTTTTACCGAATGTTGCGGACTTCCTCGTTGAAAAACACAAGGAATCAAATTTAAAAGTAGATGAAAAAAGTTTATACAACCTAGTAACAGAAGCTGACCTTAAAGCAGAATCGATGATCCTTGAGGAGATCCAAAAAAATTTCCCATTGGATGGAATTTTAGCTGAAGAACGTGGTGCTATCGACGGTAGTTCAGGGTATACATGGGTAATCGATCCGTTGGATGGTACAACAAATTATACACATGGTTTACCTCTCTACGGTGTTTCCGTTGGAGTTGTCGAAACAGAAACTATGGCACCAGTGATAGGTATGGTTTTTTTTCCTGAACTAAATACGTATTACCATGCAATCAAAGGCGAAGGTGCCTTTCGTGAAAAAAAACAAATTCAAGTATCCCAAACAAAGTCGATGAAAGACTCTCTTTTTGTAACAGGATTTCCTTATGATAGAAATTTATCATTGGATACACTCATGCAATATTACAAATCGATTCTACAAAAATCGAGAGGAATCAGACGAACAGGTGCCGCAACATTAGACTTATGTTGGTTAGCTGAGGGAAAATTTGAAGGTTATTACGAACTTGGTTTAAAACCTTGGGATATGGCTGCAGCAGGACTCATTGTAATGGAAGCAAAAGGAAAATTAACTTCTATGGATGGTAATGATTTTTCAATCATGATCCCAAGTTTACTAGCAAGTAATGGTTACGTACATGAGTATTTGTTAGCAGAGTTTGAAGGGCAAATCAACCGAGTAGTTTATTGACCATTTGGTTGAGTTTTGTTTGAATCACTTCCTTTGAAAAATTAGCGAGTACATACTTTCTACCATTTTTTCCTAATCGTTCTTTCAGATTTTCATTTTCTAAAAGGTAATCCAACATCCTTTGGAATGAAACTTTATCCGAATAATACAATCCACCTTGACTTCGAATACAATGACCTTTCATTACTGATGAGTTAGCATTTACCAAAACAGGTTTTTCCTGAAGCCAAGATTCCATAATAGAAATAGAAAAACTTTCATAAGCAGATGGATTTATCAGAAGATAAGATTTTTGAATCTCAGAAATTTTTTCTTCTTCTGATACATATCCTGAAAATAGAATCTCTTTTTCTTTTGAAATATCCATTGAAAACACTGAACCTAAACATTTGAGATTTACATCCGTTCGATGGCTTAGGTTTTTCCAATCATGATAGTCTTGGAATAGTTCAGGATAACCTTTCGCTGGTTCAATTCGGCCAATCGTCAATAATTGGATTGTATTAATTTTAGATAACGAACGTTGATTTGAATTAAAGTGATCTTCGACGTAAGTTCCAATTAAAAAGTAATCCTTTGTTCGTTGGTTCGTATAAGATTCGTATACTGCTAATTCTTCAGGAGCATTAAAACTATAGATATAGTGATTTAAGTATGTTTGTTTATAAATTGGTAATCGGAACGGAGGTTCTGCATGGAATGTTGGAACAATCACAAAGGGAATTTTGAGTAAAGGAATACTCATAACTACTGGATAATATAAATACCCAATGAGTATGATTAAATCATATTCAAATTGATTTTTTGAAACATAGTCAATTAAGTCTGGAGAATAAGGACCTTGTTCTTTTATGAAATTCATTTGGTCTTTCATTGAGACCGTTTCACCATCGACCAAACATTGATTTAGTAATTTATTCATGTAATCAATATTTCGTTTTTTTCTGACTTCAAAACGAATGACTTTATATCGATTTTCGTTTGTTACGCCTATTTCAAATTCATTTTCCCAAGTAACATAGTTTTTTGCAGAGGTTGTACAAACAGTTACATCATGTGACTCTGATAATATATCTACATAATCAAAGGCTAATTTTTCTGCACCACCTGATGCGTTTTGTAAAAATCGAGGTGTAATGAATAGTATTTTTGCCATGTTTAACTTTTGATTACTTCTAACAAAGGTAAAATGCTCGTAGATTTTAAATATGTATCAAGCCTTACGTTTTGATGATAAATGAGGTTATTTCGATATTCTGTATTGGTAAAAATTTTACTAATATCTCTCGTTATTTTGTCAAAGTTTTTAGTTTCAAAAAGAATTCCAGAATTTCCGAGTGTTTCTGGAACAGCACCGGCAGCATAAGCGACTACAGGCATTTGAAAATGCATTGCTTCCATTAATGGAACACAAAATCCTTCATGTTCACTCATAGATAAAAACAAGTTACTTTCTTGGTAAATTTGTTTCACCATAGTTTCATCAACATAAGAGATGATTTTTACTTCATTCTGTAAATCTAATTGTGAAATCATAAAATTGAGTTCATCTAAATAAGATTGTTGGTCAGGGTTACAAAATCCTAACATACGCAGTGAAAACTGATTCCCGAAATTCGATTTCCAGGTTCTCGCAAAACGAATTAAATCATCCTGGCATTTGTTAGGCGCAATTCTTCCTACAAATAAGAAGGATGGAAATTGAAATGTTTTCAATTTTGATTCAATGTGATTGTGGTCCCATTTTTGAAAATTTAGATGCAATGGAAACAGTTTTGCATGTTTGAAACCTAAATGAATGAGTTCACTCAAATTAAAATTGGAAACAGCAAAAGAGTGGTGGAAATTTTCTCGAATGACCTCCAGGTCTTCTCTTCCTTTTCTCAGTAAATAACTGAAACGCAGGTCATAGGGTTCAAAAAAATTTTCAGGCGTTACGTTATGATAAATTAGAATTTTTTTATTTGGGCATTGTAGCAAAAAATCTAATACTTTTGAATGTATGGAATGATGATAAACGATTACATCATTAGACTGAATTTTTACCTTTGCAATTTTTTCCGCATACTTACGGTCACTTGACAAAACATTTTCAGCATAGATTTTTCCTTGGTAACCTTCCTTTGCCAAAAGACGTTTGATTTCTAACATCTCTTGGGAGATTGCATCACCTAACTGAAATCCTGCGGAAAATTGATGAATGTTCATTTGATACCACTTTTTAAAATGCCCGAGATCACAGACGAAAAAGGATATTCATTGTAATACTTCAATGCAGAAAATTGATTTTGAATGATTTCATTATATTTTTCTTTTTGGCATAGGGTTTCTTTCATGGTCTGAACAAGTGATGGAAAGTTTTTTTCAAAAAAAAGTTTTCCCCCGTTACGCATTGTTTCCGGTACAGCACCAGCTGCATAAGCAAATACAGGAATACCGGATCCAAATGCTTCTAAGATAGGCAGACAAAATCCTTCATGTTCACTCATGGATACAAAAACGCTAGTTTGATTTAGAATGGAAAGAACTTCTGAATCGGATTTTCCCATTACAAAATGTACCTTATCTTCAAGTTGGAACTTTCTGACTGTCTCTTGTAATCGATCGAAATAACCATCAAATGCTCCTATGATGGATCCAATACAATAACACTCTGCCTCTGGGAATTCTTTTAACCATTCAGATGTAAAACTGATTAGATCTTCCCATTTTTTTTGAGGTGAATATCTACCAACAAAAGCTAAAGAGAATTTGTTCTTGGAATATATATCAGAATTTGGAAATGTATGGTACCTTTTACAAATTGGTAAAATATATGGATTTCGAAAATTGTAGCTGCTTAATGTTTCAAAATTAAACTGAGAATCACACCACACTGAGTCGCAAATAATTGATAAACTTGCTAGTTCCAAATAAGATAATGATTCAAACTTTTCCATTGCATGAAAAATATCTTCTGTTGTCGTATGTTCATAAAATCGTGAAGGAGTCACATTATGAAATCTTAATATTTTGATGCCAGGTATGTTCTGAAATAATGTGTAGGGGTATCCAGAACCACCATAGTGGAGAATATGGATATCATCAGAGTGAGTTGGATGATTAAATGAATCGACTAAGTGAAACTCACTGATTAATGGTTTTCCCTTTCTCGGTAATCTAGTGATAAAATGTGTTTTATAACCTAAATTTTGAAATACTTCAGATAAGCCGATGGCATCATTTCCGACACCATCCGAATCTTTCAGTTCATCTAAATGTTGGAAAACATTCATTTTAGAATTTTGTATATCGGAATACTTTTGTATCTTCTGTTACAGATAGATCTCTTAAGGAATTAAATCCTAATGTGTTTAAATAATTTGGTAACATTTCCAAATTGATTTCCGATATTTGTAAGTCTCTAAATGGTCGATTATTAAGTTCGGGTTGAATGGAAACAGAAAAATATAGATGGTTTCCTTTGTTTAATAAATAAGAAATTTCTGCAAAAATTCTTTCAATGAAATATGTTGGAAACCTATTTAAAGGTAAATAAACTAAAACATCAAAATTTTGCATTTTAAGTTGTGACAAAGGGAATATTGATTCGAGGTAATGTATGTTATGCGAAATTTTGCTTTTGATCAATTGATATTGTTCTGAATTTGAAGTAATTGATTGGAATGGAATTTTTTGAATTGATAATTGTTTAAGGATTTCACCCCATTCCGGAAACAAAATTAAAACTTGTTTTGAACTTTTTAAATCATCTACTGTAAGATTCCAATTTGGATTGATGCCAGCATCTACAAAAAAGGATTCGGTTGCCCAACTAAAATTAGGCGATGTAGTTTGATTTGAGTTTAATAAATGATCGCGGTAAAAACCATCAAATCTTCTTTCAATGAGTTCCATTCTTTTCCCTAAACGTACCAATTCATGGAGTACGGAAAAAAAAGCGCGGATTCGATTTTCAGAAAGTTTTTTATCAATTTGGCTATAGACAGAAATGATTCGATTGATGATAAATTTGACGGGACCACGAATGTACCAAAACTTCGGATTGGAAAACTTGGGACTCGAGATTCCCTTTTCAAATAAATGTGCGGTTCCCGCCGGGTCAAATTTTCGAAAACCAAGAGGGGATTCTGGTTTGTAACTGATTTTTGTGAGTTCCGACCAATGGATCTGGTGGTTTGGATCCAATGGAATTTTGGATTCTAATGATTCTACAATTTCTTGTACATTAATCTGTGGGTCTCTGATTTCGACAAAGGGGGATGGATTGAATTTCTTTTTGTCTTCCACAGTTTTCTTTCTTTTGTTGAGAGGATTTGAAAAATTGGAAGAATGGCAACTAAATCTTAGGGTCAGATCAGAAAATTCCCTTATATATGAAAAAAAAACAAACTTTAGTCACCGGAGCCAGTGGATTTGTGGGAAGTTATCTTCTTCCAGCACTTAATTCCCACGGCAATTATGAAATCCATTGTTTTGAAGGTGATATACGAGACCGGGATTGTGTTTCCGACCAACTGAAGAAAATCCAACCCGATATTTTGATCCATTTAGCAGCCCAAGCTTTTGTTCCGAATGCGATAGCCAATCCATGGGAGACAGAAGAAATTAATGTGGGTGGAACTTTAAATCTATTAGAAACCCTCCATCGGTTGCAAAAACCATGTAAGATGTTGTACATTTCCTCAGCAGATGTTTATGGGAAACAAATCGTAGATGTACTACCTCTGAAAGAATCGTTGCTACCAAAACCTGTGAACCCTTATGCAGGCAGTAAATTAGCGGCAGAATCTTACTGTCGTCAATATGCTGAATATAGTCCTTATGTTTCCGTTGTGATTGCTCGCCCATTCAATCATATCGGGGTAGGGCAACGAAAAGAATTTGTGATACCTAACTTCTGTACTCAAATTATCGAAGCAAAACACCAAGGTAAAAAAATGATTTCAGTAGGTGATTTAGAACCTACTCGTGATTTTTCCCATGTGAAGGATATCGTTGATGGTTATTTGACTTTGATCGAAAGAGGGGAATCAGGTGAAATCTACAATATATGTTCTGGTGAGGAACATAGTGTACGATCCATGGTCGAAGAACTCGTAAAGTACTCTGGCGAATCGATTCAATTCTCTGTGGATGAAAGTAGAGTTAGAGTATCTGAAACTTCCAGAGTTTATGGTGACAACACAAAATTAAAAACATTGGGTTGGACCAACAAACACAGTATAGGCGAAACACTCAAAGAAATTTATGATCACTTGGAGTCAGAATTTTTAAAATCCAAACAAGCAGTTTGAACTTCTTTCCAAGTACTATCCGAAACTACTTTTTTAATTGTTCCTTTTTTGCCTTTTTGAATGAGGGATTCCAAAGTTTTCATTCTTTCAATAGTTGCAGGGTGTGTGCTTAGAAAATCTGTAATTTGATTTGTTGTTGATTTTTCATCTTTTGCATTGGAAACCTCATCCTTGTCTTCGGATTCAGATTCACCATTCTCTAACTTTTCCATTCTTTTGAAAAAACGAAGTAGTCCATCTGCTGAAATGTTTTGAGATTTTAAATATTCGATAGATGATTTATCAGCTTCTGTTTCAAAATCTCTTGAAAATTTTAAAACTAATATAGTGGAACCTATTTCAGTAAAGGTTTCTAAAAATTCCATATTTCCAAGTCCAGGACCTACCACCAAACTGATCGCAAGTGATGTTCCACCTGCTTTTACCAAATTTCGCATATGATGGCGTTTTTCCACATGTGCTATTTCATGAGCTAAAACACCTATCACTTCCTCTTGTGAATCAGCATCATTTAACAAACCAGAAAAAAAGTAAATTTTACCATTTGATAATGCGAAAGCATTAGGGATTGTCGAACTTAGGACTGAAACTTCGAATTTGTGTTTACTATCTTTTGGAACAATTTTTTTTAATGCCTCAGAGAAAAAACGATCGGTAGCCTTTGTATCACATTTTTGAAACTGTGCTTCCATTTTCAATTGTACCGAATCCCCTAAGGATTTGTCCATTGAGAGAGGAATAAAATTCGTAACAAACTCCAATCCTTTAAAGTAAAAAAAGCCAACAATTGTCACAATGAGTAAAGATAGAATCCCAAGTACAATTGGATTCATTTCTCGAATGGAATAAAATAAGGCACTTGCATGGCTTTGGGATTTTTTATTTTGGATCCAGATTTTTTCTAATAATTTAGTTTCTTCTTTCGTACAAAAAATTTCTAAAATGGGGCTTTCTTTCCTCTCATCAGGGAGAAGTATCAGCTTACAGCCCTTATGCGTCCGAGAGAATTCTGCAAACTGGGAAATGGTTAATTTATGATGAGTATCAAATGAAGTAAATTGAATGGTTTGGCCATGGACAAGAACGGTCCCTTCTTCAGGGACCGCCGAGACACCATTGAAATATCGTGATGTAAATGTTTGATTTTGAAACAATGTTTATGATAGGAAGGCTTCTAAAGTTTCTGCAAGTGCTTCCAAACCTTCCGCGGTAGCATTTGCCTGTGTATCTGGTTGGGCAGAAATTGTTGAGAAGTCAACTTCAGCTTCTAAACTGACTGATTCAATAAAGAGTTTCGTCAATCGAACCACAGCCCAAGCAAATCCAATACCTAATGTGAATAGAATGATCAAATATGCGATCAGAAAATTGACAAAAATCTTCCCGCCTGTGATATCAGATCTAAACTTTTTACCTTGGAAACTAGTTCGATTCCAGATATAGTTTTGCACATCAGCTAAAAACCATGAATAATAGATACCAAGTGTGACAATGCTAAGTAAAAATCCTTTCAAATACAAAAAGAAAATTTCCTTACCATCAGCTGAGAAACCAAAATTGGTATTTCCAAAACGAGTTTTGCTTTGGATATAAGCTTCTTTTTCTGCAAAAAACCAAGGGTAATAAATTCCTAAAGTAACAATCGTTAAAAGAATTCCTTTTCCATAAAGTTTTGCAACTTCTAAGATCTTTCCATCAAAACCAAACCGAAGGTTACGATATCCAGTGCGTGAAGTAATGTATTTTCGGCTACCAACAATGATGATCGGAACTAATGCTAAAATAACTCCAATGTACAATACGATACCAATGATCGTAGCAAAGTAAGGGACAGGGATTTTATTGGCAATCCACAGGATGATCATGATTGCGATGTATAATACGATAAAAATTCCTGCTGCTTTTAAAAAGCCTATGAAACGTTCTTTTCCTGTTCCGTGAAACGAAAACCGTTCTCCAGCCCATTCTAAATTTTCAGCCATAAACTTTTGAACGTTGGTACGAGCCCAAAAGCTATAAATCCCCAAAGTCACTACTGTGAGAAACATATTCTTCAAAAATAAGATGAAGAGTTGTCCGCCAGTGGCGTGGTATTGTAGTCTTGTGTTGTTCATTGATTTCCCCAATGGATAATAGTGTGCAGAGTATCCACTATGTTCAAAAAGGGTAAAGAAAAATATTTCCTATTGATTCGAAATACAGATTATACGGTTGAACAGAATTCACTATTTTTATAAATTCATAGAACTGGAACCTTTGGGGGTCAGTCTATTTGTGTAGAATGCGTACATCTTTACCCTTTTTCCTGATCTTTGTTACAATAACGACCTTGTGGTCAGACCCAAGGCAGGAATTACCTCCAACACTTGGAGACTTAAAAGGCCAAGATAAATCGGTAAGGCAACCACCTGATCGAAAAGACAAAAAAGGTTGTTGTAAAATCAAATACCCCGCTGGAGGGTATGACTTCTTTCTGGCAACGGAAGAAGATTGTCGTGCGAGTTTGTATTTTGACAGGTTTCTGGGAGAAAACAATACACTATGCTTTCGTTGGGAAGGGGATTAGAGATAGCTGAATTTATGGGTGTGCGTGAACAAGTTTTACAAACATTAGTCAAGATTTTTCCAACGTATGATGCTTCTCTTGCCATTGCTGGTGGTGGGTGTAAGGCTTTTTATGCGCTTGGTGTTGGTAAAACCTTACGTGAGTGGGGAGTTCGTTTTACTGAATTATCAGGAGTCTCTGCTGGTGCTGCTATGGCACTTTGTATCCTCTCACAAACTGAAGAAGAGTCTGTTGAATACTTCGAAGAAATCACAAAACGGAATTCACGTAATTTTCATTTTTCCAATTTACTGAGAGGAGAATCAACGTTCCCTCATGAAGATATGTATAGACGCACAATTCGATTTGGAATGCGTTTTGATCGTGTCTTAGAATCGGGTGCAAAAATTTGGATCCATTCTGTGAAAGCCCATCCGAAAGAGGATTCACTCAAAAATAAATTTCGATTAGCAAGGTTGATTTCAGAAACTGGAAGAGCCTTTATTTTAGATGATAGAGATAGGTCTGAAGGGATTCCAGCAAATCGTACCGCCGAAATCATTAAAAAATGGAATATGGAAGATGTTGATTTCACAGAGAAAGATTTTGTAAATCCAGAAACCATTGAACAATTAATCCTAAATTCTTCATCCATTCCTCCGATTGTAGACTTTCAGTCTGTAGGCAATGAATATTACCTCGATGGTGGACTCACAAATAATATGATGATCGAAACATTTGCGCCAAAGGCAAAAATCATTGGAATTCATTATGAGTCAAATACCATTGTAGGTAAGGATCCAGATTTACTTGCTCGCACTTTCCTCATTACACCATCCAAACCACTTCCCATCACTTCTTTTGATTATACCAATCCAAAAGGGGTTCGAGAGACCTTTGAGTTAGGTAAGGCAGATGCTTTAGCTAAAAAATCAGAAATTATCAATTATTTAAAAAAGGACTGAAGAGAGTTTAGTCCTTTTTCTAAAATTTCTTCTTCCGTAACGAGAGACATCACAAGAATACATCTGTTATGCGAAAATCCATACCAAGAACCTGGATGGAATAAAACGCCAGTATTGAATAAAATTTCCCCAACAATTTTCTCATCTTTTGTATCGAGATTTAACTCGAGTAAAAAATACCAACCTGCTTCTATTGGGTGAACTTTTTTACAGATGGAAAAATGGCTCACTAAATCTTTACAGATCGAATAGTTTCGCATAATTCGTGTTCGAATGCGATTTTGAACCATAGTTTTCCATGGTAACAATTCTTTAGTTGCCAGTTGGACCAAGGAATTTACCGAAAGGTAAGTATCTGAAATGAAGCTGAGTTTTTTCTGGATTTCTGTTTTGATTGGTTCAGGAGAAAGATTGAGGATCCAAGCCAATTTGGTTTGAGGCAAAGCTAACATTTTGGAAAAACCATTGCAAACAAAAAGTGGAAAATTTGGATTTGAGGGAAGGTGATGTGAATCTCCAAAAAAATCATAGGATTCAAACACTTCGTCAACAATCACTGGGATTTGAATGCCAAATGATTCCCATTTTTTCCAGAAGGTTTCCGTCGTTTTGGATCCTGTCGGATTCGAAGGACTTACCAAAACAATGAGTTTTGTTTTGGTACTGATTGAATTCGCAATCGTTTCAGCATCGTAAACCCAAGAACCATCAATTTGATTTTCTTTTAATTGGTAATGTACTTCCTTTAAATTTTCTAATCCAATCAGAAAACTAAATAATGGATACCCTGGGTTAGGGGTTAATACTTCATCTCCTGGATTTGTGAGCAATTTAAACAGATATGAATATGCTTCCGATGTACTCGCTGTTAAATGAAAACTAGAAGCACTTACTTGGAATCCACGATTTAGATAGATGGAACTAATTTCATTCCGAGTTGATTCTAAACCTTCTGCTATTGGATCATAAATGCTAGAATTCAAATTAGAAAGTATATGAGTTAATACAGAAGGTGGAAACTCTAATCCCATTTCTGTAAGATTAGAATTTCCTAAATCTATGATTGGTTTTCCAGACTTGATTCTTTCTGTTTTAATTTGGTAAATTGGATTCTCTGTGTTTAAATCACCGAGTAAACCAAATCGATCCGAAAAGTGGAATTGTTCTTTGGTCAAATCATCCAACTTTATTCAATGATTTTGCAATTTTACGAATGATGATTCTGGGAGTGATCCTAACGGATTCTGCCAACAAAAAGTTAATGAATCCTGGAATCTTCACTACTCGTTTTGCAAACAAAGCGTTTAAACCGATCTCAACAACATCTTGTGAATTCATTACCAAAAAAGATGATTTGACTAACTTACTTCCCGACATATTGGCTCTTTCGAAAAATTCTGTTCGTGTCGGACCAGGACAAAGACATGAAACTGTTATTCCGTAATCCTTTACTTCTTCAGCAAGACCTTCACTCAACGACAGTACGTATGCTTTTGTAGCATAATAATTTGTCATCAGTGGGCCCGGTTGAAAAGCAGCTGTGGATGCTACATTTAAAATATAACCTTCTTTATTTGTTACCATGTCTTGCAAAAACAAATGGCATAATTCTGCGAGAGTTGTCACATTCAGTTGGATCATTTTAGATTCTTCTGAAAAAGAATTTTTGTGAAATTCGCCATTCAGTCCATAACCAGCATTGTTAATCAGGCAATTAACATTGATTTTTAATTTTTTAACGGCTTTATAAACTTTTTCCGCAGCATTCGGTAGAGATAAATCTTCAGCGATGACAACTCCTTCCAATCCATACTTTTGTTTGAGTTCACTAGCAAGGCTTTTGAGTCTGTCAGCACTCCTTGCTACCAAAATTGGAGTATAACCTTTTTTTGCCAATGAGTGGGCAAAATCTTTTCCGAGACCTGTCGATGCACCTGTAATTAAAGCATATTTCATATGAGAAATTTATTTCAGTTTCGAAAACTTGGCAATTCTTAAATAATTTGTTTTGGCAATTTTGACTACCTGGTCAATATTCGTATTATGAGCCAACATCTTACCCATCCGCTTCATACCATCCAAAAAGAAAGAGCCATAATTTTTATTTTAGCCGCACTCCAATTTTTGCACATCCTGGATTTTGTCATCATGATGCCACTTGGACCAGTTTTTATGCAGAGTTTCAAAATTAATTCTGCTGCTTTTGGATTACTTGTATCTTCTTATTCAATCAGTGCGGGTGTATTCGGATTAATTGGAGCATTGTTTTTAGATTCCTTTGATCGTAAAATTAGTTTACTCGTATTATTTTTTGGTTTTTCATTTGGAACTTTACTATGTGCGGTAGCTCCTAACTATCCATTTTTTCTTTTTGCAAGGATCATTGCTGGAGGATTTGGAGGAATGATTGGAGCAACTGTTCTATCCATCATTGGAGATATCATTCCTGTGTTTAGACGAGGAACTGCAACGGGAGTGGTGATGAGTTCCTTTTCTGTTGCCTCTGTGATTGGAATTCCAATTGGATTATCCTTAGCCAATCGGTATGGATGGCATTTCCCGTTTTTATCTTTAGCGATTGCAGGTTTTTTGATTTTGCCGATCGGTTATAAGGTATTACCAGCAATCCGTTATCATCTAGATTCTGATGAACATCCAAAACAATCCCAGCTAAAGTCACTCAAAGAAGTGCTTCTTAAAAAAGACCATATGGCACCTTTTATTTTTATGGTTTTTTTAATGTTTGGTGGATTTACTATCATACCTTTTTTAAGTCCATTTTTGGTATCTAATGTTGGTTTGGCGGTAGATGAATTGCCATATATATATTTTTTTGGTGGTTTATTTACTTTTTTTACAAGTCGTCTGATTGGAAAACTAGCTGATAGGTTTGGAAAGTTAAAAGTATATCAAATTATATCAATATTGGCTATTATTCCCATCGTATTAGTTGTTACTTTAACAAAAACCTCTCTGCCTATCGTTCTCGTCATCACAACTGTTTTTATGATTTTAGTTTCAGGAAGAATGGTGCCTGCATTTGCGATGGTAACATCTGCTGTCGAACCACGAATTCGTGGGAGTTTTATGTCAGTGAATTCTGCCATTCAACAGATTGCTTCAGGAGCTGCATCTTACGTGGCTGGATTGATTTTAGTGCAAACATCCGACCAACAGTTTTTGAATTATGAGTTGGTTGGAATGATTTCTGTATTTAGTTTATTGTTTAGTGTTTATCTGGCAAAAAATATTAAAATTGCCGGATAGGTAATTTTGAAAAACTAGCTAAAGTTAGATTATACTATAATTCTAATTTTCCAGTTTCAAGAAAATCGATGATCATACGTTTTTGAGATGGTGTGATCATCTTTTTTTCTAAAAGTTGATTTAATATTTCTTCGGCAGTTCCAATTTCGATTCCACTCAATTCAGAGAAAATATATTGAAAGTATTTATCGATTCTATGATCAGAAATATAGGATGTGAGTTTGGAACTTGTTTCCAAAATTAAATTTTGACGACGAACCAATTCTTCCATCGTTGATAAAATAATGGAAACTTCGGGATCCTCTGCAAATAATTGCATCATATGATCGTAAATTTTGGGAGATTGTAAAGGAAGTTCATAAATTGAATCTCCTAAGGCAGTGTACAACGATTTTTCTTCTTCAAAATCCAATCCAGTGTATTTGTTTAAGTTTGATACAACTTCGGATGGAAGGATAGTTAAAAATTGACAGGCATATTCTGGTTCTTTCAAATAACGAACAAAATATTGAATCAAATCACAAATTCGTAAATAACTAACAAAGGTCCAATATTTGAAACTTCGAATATCAAACATATGTTTTATGGTTTTTTCTCGTTTTAGAGTTTCGCGAAGATTCATATAATTTTCAAAATCAACTTTAAATAAATAACTTAAAGTATGATTGGAAAATGATTCTATGATTTCACGTACTAAAGTTGGCTCACCTATATATAAAAAATAAGTGATTAGTTCCAGGTTGTCTTTGTTGTTCCAAAGAAATTTCTCTAAATTTTTTGCAGGAATTTGTGAAAATGCGGAAAAACCGATTTTGAAAGTTACTTTATCTTGTAAAAATGCTTCTAGTTTGTTTTTGGCTATACAATCTTCGTCTACGTCTTGTTTAACGAATGAATGCCTGCAGCTTGGGGGGCAGGCTTCATATAGAGATGTTCCTAAAAAGCATTTTGGCATGGATTATTGCATCAACTCTCCACAATCTCTCATTTCAGGAGCATATGGATTTTTTACTTCTTTCCCAGTCATTAACCATGATTTATCGACCATTGGACAATAAAATCGATTGTACTTCAATTGATTTGGTACCTCGGCTTTCATTTGAATCAATATTTCTTGGATTTTGGAAATTTTTTCATAACTAGATTCTAAATCACTCTCATTTGATGGTATGTTGGTTAGAATCTGGTCTGCCCAAGATTTTAATTTTGGATGGCCAGTTGTACCCAAACTTTGAACCGATTCAGAAAATTCTTTCCAAGTCGGCATTGGATTTTCTTTCAAATATTCTTCTAAGATTGTTTGGTTTTTCGCAAAAACTGTTTCCACTAGTTTTTCATGGTTTGGCGAGAAGGGAACGACTTCTTCTTTGCAGGATTGGGCGAAAATGGCTAAAATGAGGAGTGAAATCCGAAATACTTTCATAATTTGATTCTTTTTTCCTATCTTGGAATTGGAATTCAAATTTTACAGGCGAGTTTGTTGGAAGGAAATTGCTTTTTTCTCGACAAAGCCGCTTTTTCAAGCATGATGACAGAAAAGTTCACGAAGGTGTAATTCCATTATGATTATTGTAGAAGGCATTGGCCACGTCAGTATCCCCGTCTCCCAACTCGACACCTCTATCGATTTTTACCGGGACATTTTTGACTTCGAAGTGGAGACAAAGAAGGCTACTGAGGCAATTCTTTCTCTCGATTCGTTCCGAATTCGTTTGGTGAAAGCAGAAGTTTCCGACCGATCTCTTCCTATCCTTAGTTTTGTGATGGATGTGGATGATTTTACAGAAGCAATCAGCGAATTAGAAGAAAAGAATGTAAAGATTATCAAGGGACCTGAGGGAACCGATTCTGGAGAAAGCCTTACCTTTGCTGATCCAAGTCAAAATTTAATCGAGATTTTTTACTCTAACTAAAACCTGTTGCTTTTTTAATCTTTTATTCGTAACATCCTCTTGGTATGTCGCAAGAGTTTCGAGGGGATGATCACGAGATCCAATTCATTGCTGATTTTAAGAAAGGTTATGTATACTTTCTAAATAATTTCCAAAACATCGTTGGAAGTTTTCTCCAATTCTTAAGCACAGGACTCACAGAAGCAAATAAACGTGAGATCTTACCTTTCCGAAAAACCCTCGACCAAGAACTAGACAAATCACAAAAAAAAATAAAAGAAATCATCTTTAACTTAGATGAAAAACATCTCTTTGCCCAAGTAAGGAAAGATTACTCACGGTATTTTTCAAGGCATATTGAAGATGCCAATCGTGATGACTTCATTCAGTTCCATTTAATCTTTGAGATGTTGAGATATTTCCTGATAGAAACCAAAGAAGGTTGGGAAAAACTAAAGTCTGCTGTTCAAAGTAACCAATTTACTGATTTAGAATTTCAAAATAATGGACTACTAAACTATCGAATCCTTCCTGCTCTTGAAAAATTATTTCATTTAGAAATTTTGCTCAAACGTATGAGTTTTATTTTACAAATTGATAATCCAAATTGTTTAACAGAATTCAAACCGACAAAGCCAAAATACCGAGATAAAGGAAGTTACCGTCTTTCCTCCGTTTTTGAAGAATCATTATATGATAAACCTAAAGAACTAGAACCTGAAGATTCTGGAATTGAATATAAAGCAGATGAAGTCATAAACAATCATCAGGAAAAATCGAAAGATAACTGGAAGTCCATCAAACAAAAAATCAAAGCAGAAGGTGAACTCAATTACATACAAGCATATGGAAAGTACACTTGGAACTCAGACCAACACTATTTTTTTAGATATGAATTAGATAAATATAATGCGGAAAAAGCATTATTTAAAAATGCAATTAGTTTAGATTCTCATTTAGGTGCAGACGAACAGGTTTTACGTTCTGAATTAATTCGTTCTATGACAAGTATTGAAAAAAAAAGTAAGTCAGCTGATGATTTTGAACTTGAATACCAAACTTTTTTAAAACAGTTTTTTACTTTTTGTGAAAATATCATTCTGATGAATATGATGTTACCTCCTCAATTTAAATATGTTTTTTTATTTCATTTAGGTCCATCTCACTTCTATATGATTGCCAAAAAGTTCCTTATGGAGGTGAACACTGGTTATATCCATGCCAGAGGGAATGATGGTAAAAAAGTGATTCGTGTGATTCCAAGTGAATATGTAAAAAAACATGTAATCGATTATTGGAACGAAGTAATTTTAGCAAATGTAGGTGAAGAAAAAAATAACTTAGCCTTACTTAAAAAAATTACAGAAATGATCGAAGAGAAGTATAAAGAAATTTCTAGACTCGTGATTAAAAATTATGACGACCTTGATCCTGAAATCAAAGCATCAATACCTAGAGAGACAATTTTTAGAGAGTATATGAATGAGTGGATGGGAGCAGCGAATCTTATCGTATTCAAACGATTTGTGAAGAATAAATCTTACTAAAGAACTAAACTACAGGTAGCAGATTCTGCAGTAACGTAAAACTGCGTTGCAACTCCTGCAGGAAAAGGGATGATGGGGTTGTTCTGAAGTACATAATCGGTAGCTTTGCAGGAACGACTAAACACTCTAACAGTGACTACACTGTCACAACCGATCGTTAAGCTTCGAGCACTTAACAATGTGTCTGTTCTATATGCCTTCGTCTCATTTCCATCATATTCAACAGAAATTCCTTGTCCTTGTTTGAGTTCAATTTCGGGGCCATATACTTTATTGGTCACTGCATAACAGTCTACAAAAAATTCTGTGCCGGAACAATTCACTCCTTCCTTCGAATTTGGCAAACAAGATCCACCTGATTTTGAAACCGTTATATAACCGGAGTAAGTACCGTCTGGAACTTTTGTATAAAGTTCTGTTCCAAGATTTAATGTGATGGATGCAAGTGTATCGTTGAAACGAACTACGGGATCAATTCCAAAATTTTCACCTTTGATCACAACTTCCGTCGCACTATACGTTGCATTCGAGTTATTTTGAGCAGGAGTTCCAATCTGTGGAGTGACAGATGATATGACAGGTGCAGAGGTTAATAAAGCAGCCAACGGATCTTCTGAAGACGACTTCACGCAGGAAAAACTGTTTCCAAACACTAACGAGAATCCGATTGTGTATAAAATCCTTCTCATGGTACCCACTTCCATTATCGGATATTTTTTAGAAGATTCATTTCTATTTTTTACCACACAGGAAATTCTATGAACACTGTCTCCATCCAAACGATCGATACTTATGTAGCATTCATTGAACTGAACAGGCCCGAAGCAAAAAATGCGATTTCCGTGCAATTTTTGGCAGATTTACACCATACCATTAAAGTAGTACAGAAGGAAAAATTTCGTGCTCTCATCATTATGGGAGTAGGAGATGCTTTCTGTTCCGGAGCTGACTTAAAGGAACGAAAAAACATGTCTGAACCGGAGGTTAAAAAATTTCTTCGCAATATTAATGTTTGTTTTTCTGAATTAGCTAACTTATCCATCCCAACAATTGCCGCAATTAATGGTTATGCCTTTGGTGGGGGACTGGAATTGGCTTTATCATGTGATATTCGTTATGCGAGTGAATCTGCTGTCATGGGTTTAACAGAAACAAAATTAGGAATCATTCCAGGAGCTGGTGGTACACAAAGATTATCTAGAATCGTCGGAGAATCAACGGCGATGGAGTGGATTTTTTCTGGAAAAAAATTGTCCAGTGCAGAGGCTCTGAGCCGAGGATTGGTCTCTAAAGTAGTGAATCCTGAGGATTTGAAGGATTCTTCTCTTGCCTTAGCAAGGGAGATTGCGGAATCTGCACCTATAGCTGTTTCTGCATCCAAAAAGGCAATACGGCAAGGATTTTCATTGCCGATGGAATCAGCCTTGCAGTGGGAACAATTATGTTATTCTGAAACGTTAACAACAAAAGATAGGTTAGAGGCCTTACAGGCATTTGCTGAAAAAAGAAAACCTATTTTTAAGGGAGAATGAACTTTGATTTTAACTGGGAAAGAAATTTTAAAACGATTAGGTTCTGATATTAAAATTGAACCATATGATGAAAAACTGTTAAACCCAAACTCATATAATTTAAGACTTCATGAGGATTTGTTAGTTTATTCTGAATTTCCTTTGGATATGAAAAAACCTAATCCAGTTCAAACTTTAAAGATACCTGAAGAAGGATTGTTATTGGAACCCGGAAAACTTTATTTAGGAAGGACCATTGAGTTTACTGAAACACATAATTTAGTACCAATGTTAGAGGGTAGATCTTCTATTGGAAGGCTTGGAATGTTTGTCCATATCACAGCTGGGTTTGGCGATGTTGGTTTTAAAGGTTTTTGGACTTTAGAAATCCAAGTGACCCATCCATTACGTGTTTACTCTGGAGTCCAAATTTGTCAGATTTTTTATCATACTGTTGAAGGTGAAATTAGTGAATACAAATCGGGGAAATACCAAGCAAACCAAGGAATCCAACCTTCTTTGTTGTATAAAGACTTTGAAAAAAAGTAAAAAGTTTAGGTGAGAACCAATTACCTGCCAGCCAAAGCGGTCGGCAGGTTTTGTATCATTTCAATTATTTTTTAGTTTTAAAAGTACAATCCCATTTCGGATCATCTAAGTTTACACCGCCAAGTTTCACCCAATTATTTGTTTTTCCGATAAACGTAATGGAACAGAGAGTTCCTTTTAAATCTAATCGGTTTCCACCTTCTAGTGATGTGAATTTTCCACAGTATGTTTTTCCATCGCGTGGGTTATAAATACGGCCGTTTTTATAAACACCTTCACCAACATAATCAAAACCAGTGATGAAAACCATACCTAAATTTGGACGTGTTCTCAACTTTGGATCTTCATTATTGTGATCTAAGTAAGGAGTGCCAGGTACACCTTTGTCTTTGTCTTTCTCAGGGTATGCATTGTCTTTGATACAAACTGTTTTTCCACAGTATTTATCACCACACTTGAAAATTTCGATGACCGAATCTTTCTCTGGTGGAAGGTATCTTCCCAATGCAACATCAGCATTTTGAGCAAATAATGTAGTACTGGATAGAAGTACAACTGCCCATACACTTAATACAATTCTTAAATTCATACAGATCCTTATTCTAAAAAATGGATTCGCTTATTTTGTCAGATTTTCGTATGTATGGCAAGCTGGTTTTTAAAAATTTTAAACATTTGAATCTAAGAAAATGCATAGTGTTCTTAAAACAAAAAGAGCCAAAATGTTGAGATTCATTTTAGCTCTTTTCTAATTTCTAAACTTTATAACTAAAATTTAGAATCTATGTCTATGGAAAACTTAATTCTAACCTCAATTAATTGAGGCTAGTTGCTTTTTCTAATAATTTAGAAAGTTTGACCACGTTTTTATTGGTTGGATCGATTGACTGTGCCCTTGTGACATAGGTAAGAGCTCTGTCTACATTTCCTAACAATCGACTAACATCTGCAAGGTTGATCAAGTTTTGGAAATTTTCAGGGTCATATTTTAAAGCTTCTTGAGCTGCTTTTAGAGCACGTTCATAATTCCCTAATTTTTTCTCTGACATTGCAAGGTAATACCAGTATTCACCAGAACCTTCGTTCTCTTTTAAAAACTCAGTCAAAACTTTTGCAGCAATATCGTATTCTTTTCCTTTATAACTGACCAGTCCTAAGAATTTATTGAGTTTTTGGTTATAAGGATCAGCGAGGAATGCTTTTTTCATTACGGTAATGGCACGTTCAATTTCACCATTTTGGTAAAGTGCTTTTCCTTCTTCAAAAGCACCAACAGTTGTAAGTGCCTCATCCCAATCATCACCTGGTGTGTCGAAAAAATCATCAATTGGTTGGTTTGCGATTTCGTCTTTTGGCGAAGTATGATGAATCGGTGATTTTTCACTTTTAAAGACCACACTCAACATAGAGATATCGTCTGTGATATCTCCTGAATTTTTCACAAGTCTTTCGACTTCATAGATATCACCATCAGCTTCTTCCACAAAACGTAAAACCATGGTTTCATCTTCATTGATTGTTCTAACATCTTCATCAGGAGTTAAATCAATATCATCACGACCATCGGAACCAAGGATGAGTTGGTCACCTGGCAATAATTGGAAAGACTGTACTTCAAATGCATATTCTGAATCAAGTCCAAGTTTTCTAAGTTTTAATTCACTTTCAATGAAACTTGCTTTGCCATCTCGGTATAAAATACTATAAGGGTGTTCCGCATTAAAATACCAAACCTTTCCAGTTTCCTCATCAATGAGCATAACAGTAGCCGAAATTACCATCGTTCCACTAAATGATTTGAAGACTGCATTTACTTCTTCATAAACATCAGTTAGCCATTCTTCCGGAGTACGGTTTAAAATTCGTTTGTTACCAGCGGAACGTGCCATAATGGAATTCATCACAACTCCCATTACAAGCGATCCACCAGCACCTTGCATGGATTTACCCATTGCATCACCGTTCATCACCATTGTATAACGACGGAAGTCATCAGGTTTTCCTAATTTTAAGTTTCCTGTAATACAAATATCACCACCTAAGTCTCCCGTTTTGTTACGGAATTCAAAAGTTTTCTTTTGGTGCACAAAAAAATCACAACGAATGTTTTCTGATTTGTTAGCATTGAAGAACAATGGTTTTGCAAGAAGTGAAGTTAAGAAGTAGTCTCCATCTTGTTGAACTTTTAATCGATGGATCTCATCCATTTTTTCTTGGAGTTCTTTTGTTCTTTCTTTTACTTTTTCTTCCAAGTTTTCTGCATAATCTTGGAGTTCTCTTCTGGCGTCACGGATGGAAGATACCATTCCGTTAAACGATTCGGCTAAATATCCAATTTCGTCATTTACTTTGATAGGCACTTCAACTTCTAAATTTCCTTGGTTTACCTTTTCTACCCCAGCAAGTAGAGCATAAAGTGGATTCACAAGGGCAGATCGAAAGAACAATGGAAATACAACCAATAAGACGATCATTACAATTGCAAGGATCACAAGTTCTAGTTTGGCAGATTTGTGCATGTAATTTCTGTAATCGCGGTAATTAAATCCTACTTCCAGATTGATTTTCTTTTTCGCATCATAAGTCATATAAGCAACGTAATGCGAAAGTCCATCCAAATCTTTACGGTAGTGACGAGTTAAATCTGGCTTAAAATAGCGGAAAAATTTTAACATTTCCACTTTTAAATCACGGCCAGAAATTTCTTTTCCATCCCATTTACATTCTTCTACATGTTTGAGGATTGAGTCTCGGAAAGTATCAACATTTTTGACCTTTTCGATGTATTTGACACCTTCTTCACAGAAGGTATCTGGATCAATATCTGCCAATTTGTTGGTATTAATGAATGTACGTTTATTTAGTTTTTCAATGAGTTTGGAAACTTCTGTTTTGAGTTCGTTTCCTTCCAAATCTGGATTATCACTTAAAAAATGAAGAATAGCATCCTTGTAACCAGCAAAGTAGTAAGGTGTTTTTGAAATTAAAGATGTTAGAGAATTTCGGTACTCAGAATCTCCTAAGGATACCAGTTCATTGTATAATGCTGTATTGTACAAATCTGCTTGGACGAGTGGAAGATCTAAGGTAACATTCGAAGGTAAATATGCTTTTTTAAGATTCTGTCCATTGGAATCGTATTCAATCATAAAGACGATGTCCTTTGATCTTTCTCCACCTTCTGCTACACGTAAGGCTTTTTGAATGGCGGTATTATCAAAGGAAAGTTCCTTTTCTTGGTCCACCAAATACGAGAAAGCCTGCATGATGAGAAGGATTGTAACAAAGGAAATCCCCACAATTTTGGCCATAAACGTTGTACGTTCTGTACTGTTGTTGATGAATGTAATCGTGATGATAAAGAATGAGAATGTGAAAGTTAATACAATTGCTGTAAGATAAGTCGATCTTTCCATGGCCCCATCGCGACTCATAACATTTGTTATGTTTGGAACTACTGCGGCGATCAAACCTGCAATCATAATAATTAGGAGGGTACTTCGTTTGTCTTTTTCTACATTTAACAATCTATAACATGGTAATCCAATAAAATTGATAAAAGAATAACCAGCGATGAATAAACTTAAAATTCGGCTGGCACCTTCTGAATTAAAATCCCAATGGTGAGCAGTAAAATGGTATTTCCTTTCCCCTTGGGAAACACTTACTAGAAACCATAATACAACAACAACAGCAATTACGTATGAAATGACTTGGATAATGTTTGCGATTTTATAATCTCTATTATCGGGAAAACGAAAGAAGTATTGTCCAAAATGGATGATACCAAAAATGATAATTCCACCTGTTATCCAACGATGGTAAGAGGCAATCGGATGGTAGTAAAAAGCACCTAGTAAATATCCAAGCTGGAAAAGTGCTAAAAATAAACATGCTAAAGCTAAGTGTTTGGTTGCGACAGTTTTGTCTTTTAGTGAAAAGAAAAATGTTGCCAAGACCGCAAGGAGGACAGTGACAATTAAACTACCGAATGTATAATAATTTGTTAGTATGTGGTCAACGGATAATGTGCTTTCCATAGGGTCTTCTAGATGTTAATTTAATACGAAATCGTAACAGGCGGATATGTGAAATCAATTCATTTTCCACCGTCTCCGAGCAAATCAGGACTGTACTTTTTTGCTCGGAGGAAAGGGGAAATGTCTAACGGGTAACGATGAAACAATCAATTCCGTCGTATTTCAATTTTGATTTGAGGGATTCTGCCTTCGCACGGTCCGAAAAATCACCAACTTGAACGACATATTTGCCATCTCTTGGTGTGACAAAGACTGCTTGGTTGTATTCAGACTTAATGGTCTCTTGGTACTTAATCGCTCGTTCTTTTTCTTGGAAAACACCAACTTGTACAGTGAATCCTTTGCCACTTACCAATGGTTTTGTAGCACCAGGTTTGACAGGGGTGAGTTTTTCTGGTTTTGTTGGGGCATCATCTAAAAGGTCAGAATCATCCAAGTCATCTGCCAATTCATCCTCACCTTTTTTTAAAACCTTAATCCCAACTTTGGTGACACCTTTGTCTTTAAATTCTAAGATTTCAGCAGTTTTCTCAGATACATCGACAATCCTTTCATCTACAAAGGGACCTCTATCATTAATCCGAACCACAGCTTCTTTTTGGTTCTCTAAGTTTTGGATTTTTACTACGGTTCCAATGGGTAATGTTCTATGAGCCCCAGTCATTTTCATTCTGTCAAAAGGTTCACCGCTGGCAGTCGGTCTACCTTGGAATTTTTGTCCATACCAAGAAGAAAGACCAACTTCATCAAACTGAGTCGTCGGTTTTTTTGTTGGTAATTCAGCTTGTGGTGAAGTAGTGCTAGGTTTGGACTTTGCATCTAAATCATCCATAATTGACCTTGCAACAGGGTCATTGGAACCAGCTGGTTTGGATTTTTGTGAACGTTCAAAAAATATATCTTCTGGATCACCGGAAGCACTATAATCCCGTCTCGTAGCATCTGCAGTACTGCAGGATACGAACCAAAATAGAATGGTAATGAGTATGAGCCTTTGCATATTTTTCCCCTTTCTCTGGACTCTTGTGTGTACCTTTCGGTTTGTTTTTCCAATCTCGTGATAAAATTTCTATGGGGAGAATCGATTCTGAATCGATAATCGCTTTGTATGGCACAGGAAATCCAGACTCTATTCAATGAAGCAGTGCGTTTGGAGCGGAATGGTGAATGGGACCGTGCCGAAACCCAATACAAATCTTTATTGGAAAAAGATCCAAATTACCATCTTGCCTTACAAAACTTAGGTGTAATTTACGCAAAACAAGGCAAACACGCAGACGCGATCCCTCTTTTTTCAAAAGCATACAAATTACATGCGAATGTTAAAAACAGTTACAATCTGGCTGTTTCTCTTTATAAACACAACGAAACTGAAAAAGCGATTAGTTTCTTAAAACAAACCTTATCCTTTGAAAAGAAGTTTATCTCAGCTCATTTATTACTCGCCCAAGCATATCAAAAATTGGGAAACGATGAGAAAACTGAAGTGTATTTGAACAATGTCATCAAAATTGAACCTAACCATAAATCAGCTTTAGGAGGGCTTGCGATGTTTTATTACGAAAGGAATCGTTTTCCAGAAAGTTTAAAAATGATTGAGCGTTATTTGATTTTATATCCGGGGAATGCTCAGTTAAAAATCATCCAATCCGAAATTTTGGCCAAACAAGGGAATTATAAAGCATCTGCAAATTTACTAACAACTATGGTAAAAGAAGATGCTGGGTTCACACATTTTAATGAAAGTTTACAGTCTGCCTGGCAAGAAGAAGACCAAATTGCAAAAGAAAGTTTGGAAAGAATCCAATCAAAAGCCAAAAAGAAATTAAAAGAATTTAAAACGAAATTAGAACTCTCCAAAGAAAATCCAGAAGAATTTTCACCCCCAGATCCGCAAGAGGCATTAGATCTAAGTTTGTTGTATCTTTTCAATGGAAACCCAGAAAAAGCGATGCAGTATTTAGTATTTGCACAAAAGATGAAGGAAAACGCAGATTCAGACGGTACTTCCTAAATTGAAACCTTCCATTTATTTTTCTTTTGCCATTTTTTTGATTTTAGGATTGGAAAATTGTCGTTATCCAATCGCCAAACAAGATGTACTCGAATCAGATACCTTATTTTTAGAATCTACTGATCCAAAAGCAAAAGAATGTAATGAAGAAGGAATTCGTTTCACAAAATCCATGCAGTTAGATTCTGCCGCTGCCACTTGGGACAATTGTATACTATCAAATCCTAACGATGTATCTTTACACCTCAATCGATTACGATTTTATTTTTTGTTAGATGAATATGAAGTTCTAAAACAGAAGGTAACCAAAGAGTCACCTTCTCGTAGTTCGGTTACTTACCAATCAATTTTAAAAGAGTTAGAATTTCGGTTACGATTGGAAGAAAAAGTAATCCTTTTGGATGCACTCTCGCGTGTCAAAGGTTGGGAATTATTTGCTTATGAAGAACTTGCTAATTATTATCTACAAGTTGGAAATTTCCAATTTGCAGAAGGTTATTTTAACCAAATTTTAGAAGTTGTACCATTCCATGAAAATGCTTTGTATGGAATGGCAGACATTCAAGTCCACAAAGGGAATTGGTATAGTTTACTAGATTATGCAAAATCATTAGAAGTTTCTGCAAAAAAAAACAAAGATTTCCATTTTTACTTTTTAAAAGGGAATTATGAATTGGGGCGGTATGAGATCGCGCTCAAGTGGGCTGAATCAGCTTCTACAAATGAAAAATCAGATATCAATTTTTTGGAACTTTGGAGAGACACACTTCTAGTTATAAATGACAATCCAAAATGGGATTCCTTGTTACCATATTATCGTAAAGCCAAGGAAAAAGGATATTCAGTCCCTGAATCAGTTTTTTTCCCAACCTTATCGAAAGAAGGGAAAGATGTTCGAAAGGCAATTCGTTCTGGAAGAAGTTAAACTAAAAACAATTTTCTATTCATAATCATTGATTTTAAAGGAAAGAATGAATTCATCACTTAGGATTGGATTTATTCATTTTCTTGGCATAAGTTCCAAATTTTTTCTGCTTGCCTCAACTTAAGGACGTTATGCGTTCGAATGAATGGAATTTTATTTTTTAACAAATGAAGTTCACATGCGAGGGTGGCAAATTCTCGGTCTTCAACAGGTAAGTTTCCCAATACATTTCCTAAAAAAGACTTTCTTGAAACACTTACCATGAGCTGAGGGAATTCTAATTTTAAGATTTCTAAGTCTTGCAAAACTCGAAAGGAAACCATTGGGTCATCACTCAGGAAAAATCCCATTCCAGGATCAAAAAAAATTGCAGACTCCTCGATTCCTAGAGAACATAACTCATTCCTTCTGTCTCTGAAGAAAATTTGAATTTTTTTGATTACTTTTTCAGGTGATAATGTAGATTTAATTCTCGCAATATTTCTGTTATGCGAATGCATGATGATAAATTTTAAATCAGGGTATTTTTGGCTATATGATTTTAAAAAATCGCGGTCACCTTCATAGGTAAATCCTGTGATGTCATTCAGGCAGCGAACACCTGCTTCAATTGCTTTTTTTTGGACTTCGGGACGAAAGCTATCCAAACTGATTCGAACACCTTTGGGAACAAAGTAACGTATCACTGGTTCCACACGGTTCCATTCTTCCTCTTCTGTGACCAAACTTGCAGCTACATTTGAGGACTGCCCTGAAACATCCAACCAATCGGCACCTTCTTGTAAGAGTTGTGTACCTTTTTTGATGGCCTCATCTGGATTTAAATACTTCCCTCCATCACTAAATGAGTCAGTTGTTATGTTTAGGATTCCGAAGATTTCAGCCATGATTGTGAAGATTCCTTAAGAACCTCTCACTTAAAGCCATATTTTTCCCTTGGCAGAAAATTCCGATCAGCCGATACATAGGAGAGACGGCAGATGAAAAAATTCCTTGTTTCCTTACTGATTTCGGTGTTTCCAATCCTCGGCCAACCACTTCCGAAAGTGAAGGACGTAAGGTTTTACCCACCTCTCAATACTCAAAATGTGGAATACAATCCAATTGTATCACCAACAGGCAGGTATTTGGTCTTCCAATCCAACAGACCTGGTGGAGAAGGAGGAATGGACCTTTGGATTTCTGAAAACTTAAGTTTTCCTGACCGAATGAAATTGCCTGTCTGGTCAGCTCCTAAAAATTTCAGAGAACTGAATACTACCAATTTTGAAGGAATGTTTTCGATTCTTTTTGATGAAGAAGAAAAACCTTACGAACTATACTTCACCTCAGTTCGAGATAAAACACAAAAAGATGTCAAAAAAAACCGAGAAGGTTATGACGGATTAAATATTTATTATACAAAGATCAATCAAAGAACAGGTCTTTGGTCTGTACCCACTCATGTGAATGAAATCAATTCAAATTTTGAAGATAAAATGCCTGCAGTTTCACCTGATGGATGTTCGGTTGTGTTTTCCTCCAATCGGCCAGGCGGACTTGGTGGATTTGATTTATGGATTTCAAAACGGGAACCAATTACAAAGGACACAGAAAAAAATCCTGATAAACCAAAAATCAAATGTAGAGATGGTATTTGGCAAAAACCTATTTCACTTGGTCCTGTGATCAACACAGGTGAAGACGAAATCAGTCCCAACTTTCATTGGGATGGGCTTAGATTGTATTTTAGTTCCAACCGTGGCGATAAAAATAGAAAGTTCAGTTTTTACTATAGTGAATTTAACGAAGCCAATGGGCAATTTGAAACACCTAAATTATTAGGCAATCCATTTAATACCAACCAACCATTGTCAGGCGAATCGACGGGTTTTCCTTTCGATACACCTTCTGATTATTCCACTTATAGCCTTTGGGAAGAAAGTGACAATGAAGGGATATCGGTAACGTATGACGATCTTTGGTTTTATTTTTCATCCAATCGACCTGGTGGTGAAGGCCAATTTGATATTTATCGTACAATGGTTCCAGAGGATTTGAGAAGGACCTATGACTTCGTATTCCGCGGTCTAGTCTTAGATGGATCGGAAGCCATAATGATTGGTTTAGATTCAACCTTAAAAATTTATGATGATACAAAACCAATCCAAGTGATCACATCAAAACGAATCGGTGGGGATCTTTCTTTAGAAGATGTAGAAAACTTTCGTACGACAATTAAAACAGGTAAACTCTACCGAGTGGAAGTTTCTTCACCAGGATTCCATCCAACAGAGATATTGCTCGATCTCCGCGGTAATGTGGGAAAAGACAAAGAACAATATTCACAAATCATTTTGCAACCAATTCGGCCTGTTAAAGACAATCGACCTGACAAAACCATACAAGGAATCCGATTTGTAGTAAAAGATAAAAAAACAGATTTAGTCATACCAAATGCAATTTGTTTTTACTTTGATGATTTGACACGTAAGGGAAAATCTTTATCAGCTACTGATGGTCATTTCGATTTAGAGCAAACACCTACAATGGACTTTGAGATATTGGCTCGTGCCAAAGGGTTTAAAGAAGAAACCTTTTTGTTTTCAAAAGATAAAATCCAAGAGATGTCAGGTAAAGAGACAGTATTGTACCTTCGAAATTTAAAAGACTTTGATGATTTGTACAATACAATTATTTATTTCCCGTTCAACGAACGAACATTGAGTGATGAGGATAAGAAAAAATTGGATCTTTTAGCGGACTTCCTCATCCAACATAAAAATGAAAAAGTTGAAATTGGTGGGCATACCGACAATATAGGGAATAAGGAATACAACATCAATCTAAGTGAAGATAGAGCTCTCTCTGTTTACCAGTATTTGCGTTTGAAAGGTGTACCAAAAGAACGAATGAAAGTGCAAGCTTATCATTATTCACAGCCAATTTCAGACAATGAAACAGAAGAAGGAAGATCTCGCAATAGACGTGTGAATTTTAAGAAGATAGACTAACATGATCAATCGAGTCAAAATCCATTTCGACCAAGAACGCGAGTATGTTCCTCTAGAAGCCGTCCGTGTTTTGCCTGAATTTTTCAAACAGATGATGGCTGGAAATGGATTATTTCTCAAAGGTTATGATTCCCCGGCGAAAGTGAAATTTAAAGGGGAACGTCCAGATGGAGCACATATCTGGGAATTGGAAACAATGCCAGAAATGATTGAGACCATTTTTACAATCCAAGCGACTCCAAGTTTTCATGTAGAAATTGATTACGAAATCCAAAATCAAAAAGATAATCTTTTGCTTGGAAAGGCTATTGATCGTCGACAAACGTATACAACTCGCCAAGATCCCCGGAATGAAAAAGTAAGAGGGAATGTTGTTGCTTCCAATTTTTTAATTGCAAAAACAAATATCGATTTTTCTAAATTAACCGGCGTTAGTTCGCAAGTCATTCTATCTGACATACAAAAAACCGTTCTTAGAAACTATCCTCAGTCGAAAGTGGTTTTTATTTCATCCTCAACTCATAGTGATGAAATTGATTTATTGAAGGAACATAAAAAACCAATTTTTATTTTGGATACTGAAACATTCGAATCATACAATTCGGATGAGGTATTTGACCCTAAAAAGACTTTTGAAGATGAGTTTTTACTAGATGATAAGGTAAATGAATATAAGAAGAAAAAAATAGGATCGTATATTTATTATCCGTTATTCATACAAATGAAGGAAATGCATTTTTTTGCATACCTCTCATTAGAAACCGAAAGAACAAGAATCCCAAGCGAAGTTTTGGATTTGTTTAAAGAGGTTGAACGTACGTTTCAGGAAAGAATTATGGATTCAAATACCCATATTCTTGATATCAAACAAAACGTTTTGAACGTTTCTCGAGGTGGAGTTGCCTTGGAAATCAGTGATATGGAAATAGTAAAAGCACTGAAAGTGAAACCTTCGTTTACCTTAGACATCAATTTTAAATTACAAGCACCAATTCGGATGGCAGTGGAATTACGCCATTTAGAAGAAGTGAACGATTTTTACCGTTTAGGCGGTAGGATCACTGGTGTGAGCGGAGACAAAAAAGCCAAAGAGATTTACCATAGTCTCATTGATTTTTTTAATTAAACTTCGTGGTTCAATAGGAGCCAAACATTGAAAGAACAGAAATTAACTACAGAAAATTATAAGGGAACTCGGGATTTTTATCCTGAGGATATGCGCCTTCGGAATTATCTTTTTTCTGTCATGAAAGACGTCGTAAGGTCTTATGGATATGAAGAGTATGACGGCCCTATGGTCGAATCCTTAGATTTATACCGAGCAAAAACTGGTGAAGAAATTGTAGGAAAACAAATTTATAACTTTATCGATAAGGGTGATCGCGAAGTTGCCATACGACCAGAAATGACTCCTACGGTTGCAAGAATGGTGGCAAAAAAATTACGTGAGTTACCAAGGCCAATTCGTTGGTTTTCCATTCCTAATTTATGGCGTTATGAACAACCAGGCCATGGACGACTCAGGGAACATTGGCAATTAAACGTTGATATGTTTGGCGTTGCAACGAGTCGTGCAGAGTTAGAAATATTATCCCTTGCCTGTGACATCCTCTTTGCATTTGGTGCTCCTCGAAATAGTTTTAAAGTTACCATTTCTCATAGATCATTACTCGATGAATTTTTGTTAGATGGATTAAAAGTAAGTCCAAACCAAGCACATGAAGTTTCCAAAATTTTGGACAAAAAAAACAAAATCACGCAAGACGAATACATCACTCTTGTTTCCAAAACCATTCCGAATGATAGCTCTGCTGTTTCAAAAATTGATTTGTTTTTAAATTCAACTGTGGAGACACTCAATCAAATCCCTGGAATTAAAGAAGAAACTCTGAGTGCAATCAAAGGATTGTTTCAAGAGATTAATATGATTGGTTTAGAAGACATTGTCCATTTTGATCCTTCTGTAGTAAGGGGATTCGATTATTATACAGGATTTATTTTCGAAATCTTCGATTCATCACCACAAAATAAACGTTCCTTGTATGGTGGTGGAAGGTATGATAATCTCATTGGATTATTTTCCAATGAAGAGTTAACAGGGATTGGTTTTGGGCTGGGGGATGTAACGTTACAGAACTTTTTAACAGTTCATAATCTATTGCCTAGTTTTAAAAATGATGCAACTGTATACATTCCGCTGTTAGATGATTCTTCTTTTGCAGAAAATCACAATTTTGCTAAACAATTACGAAAAGAAAAGATCAATGTCGAAGTTTCCTTAGTTTCTCAAAAAATGGGAAAACAACTTTCTTATGCTGAAAAAAAAAGATACAGATGGATTTTGCTCCGTGGTGAGGACGAAATCAAGGCTGGTACCGTAACATTAAAAGACATGGCAACAAGAGACCAATTTACATTTAGTTTCTCGGAAGCACTTCAAAAGATAAAAGAAGAGCTTTTGAAATGAATTGGATTAGCAGAGTAGATTTAAAGTTATCCACTTGGATACAAAAACACTTACATCATAAAAACCTTAGTTGGGTTTTATCTCGAATCAATCGAGGAGAGATGTTTGCATTGGTTTTACTGCCACTTATGTTTTTAAGTGAACTATACAAACCTGTTTATCTTAGTCTGCCATTTGTTTTGGTTTTTACGTATATGACTGATCGATTGGTTTTGGTATTAAAAAAGTATTTCGCCAGAAAACGTCCACTAGTGAGTGTTATGGGTAAAGTGGATTCAAATCCAGATATGAAACATTCGTTTCCATCTGCACATAGTGCAAATTCAATTGTTGTTGCAACAATACTAGTTTTTGCATTTCGAGAAACACCCTATTTCTTTTTATTTAGTTTGTTTGCTGGAGTGGGAAGGTTGATCACCTTACACCATTTTGTTAGTGATATTATTGGAGGATGGGTCATAGGCTTTGTGATTGGACTTATTGCAGTAACAGTCCATTTCTTTTTATGGCCATATTTGGTAACCTTATGAAATACATCGGATACTTTTTATCATTCATCGTAGTTTATTCATTTTATTTTCCCTTTAAGATTTTGCCATACCAATGGTGCCTTTCTTATGGGATGTTTTTAACGAACTTAATTTATCAATTTGATAAAAAACATAGGAAAGTAGCTGCAGAAAATATTCGTTTTGCATTCCCAAATTATTCAGAGGATCAGATTTTAAATTTGGTCAAAGCGCATTATCGTCATTTGGGCATTTTACTTGCACACACTCTATGGGCACCTCGTATGACGCGCGCTTGGTTAAATAAGTATCTTGTTCTTGATGAATCCAGTTTAAAAATAGAAGAAGATACCAAAAAAGAAGGTGTAGGAGTTATTTTAATTTCCGGACATTTTGGTACATGGGAAATTTTAGTACAGTTTTTAGGAATCCGTATGAAGGGTGGTGGTATTTACAAAAAAGTTAGAAATCCATTTGTTGATACCTTGCTGAAAAGGATGCGATCTAAAAATGGTGTTGTTTTAGTTCCTGTTGAAGAATCCACACAAGTCATCAAACTACTCAAACAAGGGTATTGGATTGGATTTGGTGCAGACCAAAACGCCGGTAAAGCAGGCATATTTGTTCCTTTCATGAATCGACAAGCCTCTACGTTTGTAGGTCCAGCTCTCATGGCATACCTCACTGGTGCCAAAATGTTATATTATTCTGTGTTAGCTGGTGATAATGGTAAGGTAATTGTAAGAGTAAAAGACCTTGGATTTGTTGATAAAAAGTTATATCCTAAAAAGGATGATGTGATTCGCCATTATACAGAACTTTGGACAAAAACTTTAGAGGAAGAAGTTAAGTTATTCCCTGAGCAATACTTTTGGGTACATCGTAGATGGAGAACCCAACCCCAACAGATCGATTCGAACTCAACTTCAAACTAGGTTATTAGCTTTAAATTTTCTGGAACTGTAGACTTGGATTCATTCGATCCAAATTTAGATATCGATAAAAGACGATTTTTGAAGGAAAAAGAACAGAAAAAGGCCAGAAATATTTCTGGCCTTTTTCATTAGATTACTCTCCTAAAAGAGCAAGTGTTGGTTTGTGTCGGATAGAACCATTTTCAGCAATCATACATGCATTGATGATTTCATCTTCTAGGTTGATATTAAATTGTTTTTCTTTGTTCACAAACAGTTTGAGAAAGTTCACAATGTTCTTTGCATACATTTTACTTGCATCCATTGGTTGTGTACTTTGTAGGTTTGAATTCCCAATGATTGTGATCCCTTTGTAAACAATGGTTTTATCATTTTCAGTTAATTCACAGTTTCCACCGTTTACTGCTGCAAGATCTACAATGACAGAACCTTGTCTCATTTTATCAACCATCTCTTTTGTAATCAGAAGAGGTGCACGTTTTCCAGGAATGAGCGCCGTAGTAATGATGATATCTGCTTTTTCGGCAAACTTTGCAATTGCTTCTTTTTGGCGTCTTTGGTAGTCTTCCGATTGTTCTACCGCATAACCACCAGTATTGGATGCATCTGCTGCACCTTCCACTTCAACAAACTTCGCACCAAGTGACATACACTGTTCTTTAACTTCTGGTCGAGTATCAAAAACATCAACTACTGCACCTAAACGACGTGAGGTTGCAATCGCTTGCAAACCTGCAACTCCTGCTCCAAGGATTAATACACGTGCAGGTGTAATTGTACCAGCAGCAGTTGTTAACATTGGAAAAAATCGACTGTAGTTAGACGCAGCAAGTAAAACTGCTTTGTAACCAGAAACCGTTGCTTGGCTACTGAGAACATCCATAGATTGTGCTCGTGTAATCCTTGGGATCGTATCCATCGAAAAGATTTTGAATGAAGCCGCTGCAATTTCTTTCACTTTTTTAGGGAAAGCCAATGGTGATAATGTAGCGATGTACATTTTATCTTTTCCAATCTTTTTAGCACTCGCTTCATCTAATGCATGAATGGAAACTACGATATCGGAGCCAGATAAAATAGAATCTCTCGATTCCACTGTTGCACCAACATCTTTGTAGTCTTGGTCTGAGAAAAATGCGCTGTCTCCAGCTGTAGTTTCAATCGCAACACTGAAGCCTAACTTTTTCAATGGATCAATCACATCTGGTGTGATTGCAACTCGGTTTTCATACGATGGTTCTTTGATTACGCCTATTTTCATTTTATACTCTTTTGCTAAAATATTCGATGGTTTTTTTTACACCTTCCACGAGTGGAACAGTGGTAGTATAATTCAGTTTTTCTTTCGCCAAACTTAAGTTTGGCTTTCTTCTTGTTGGATCATCTTGAGGGAGTGGAAGGTAAATTATTTTTGATTTACTTCCAGTTTCTTTGATCACTAGTTCTGCTAGTTCTTTGACAGTAAATTCACCGTCGTTACCTAGATTGACTGGACCCACAAAATTTTCAACGTTCATCATATCGATGATACCTTTTACGAGATCATCCACAAAACAAAAAGACCGAGTTTGGCTTCCATCACCATAAATCGTGATATCTTCACCACGTAACGCTTGTACGATAAAATTACTGACAACCCGTCCATCATCTGGTATCATTCTTGGGCCATATGTATTAAAAATGCGAATGACTCGGATTTCAACCCCATGTTGTCTGTGGTAATCAAAACACAAAGTTTCTGCCACACGTTTCCCTTCATCGTAACAACTACGAATACCGATGGTATTCACATTTCCCCAATACGACTCCGTTTGAGGGTGTTCGAGTGGGTTACCATATACTTCTGAAGTACTTGCTTGTAGGATCCTTGCTTTAACTCGTTTGGCAAGACCCAACATATTCATCGTACCTAACACGTTTGTTTTTACGGTTTTGATGGGGTTACTTTGGTAATGGACAGGTGATGCAGGACATGCCATGTTATAAATTTGATCCACTTCTAATTTGATTGGATCTGTGATGTCGTGACGGATGAGTTCAAAATTAGGATTGGAAAGTAGGTGAGTGAGATTTTCTTTTCTACCAGTGTGAAAATTGTCTAAAACAATGATTTTGTTTCCAGCATTGAGCAGTCTTTCTGCTAAATGAGACCCGATGAACCCAGCTCCCCCCGTTATGAGAATTCTTTTTGCCATTGAGATTCTATATTTGTGAAGTCGGTGTCCTACGCAAATGAAAATTTGCGATAAGGACTAACCTTGGTTGTCTTTCGATGGAGGGTCTAAGAAGAAATTTGGAGGTAAAACGATCCCACTTTCTGGATCAACCCCCCGTTTTTCCAACCAAAGTTTGGCTTCTGGTGAGAGTTCTCCAGGGAATCGTTCAAATTGTTCCACAGGATCTGGAGAATGGTGGACTTCATCGTGAGAAAGAGAAGTTCGGAGAGACATAAAAATGATCCCAATGCTAAGCAAAGACCAAAGTGTTGCGATCAAATATCCCAATATCAAAACCACTGTTGGAATTTCTTCATTTTGTAAATCTTCAGGTCCAAGGCCTGCCATCCAAAAGGCAAGGATTCCCGCATCGGTTTCTGCGAGCCGTTCCGCAAAATCAGATAAATCATATAAAGAATACAATGAAATGCTAGTACCTAAAAAAACGAGGGAAAGGATCGAGGTAGTTTCACCTAACATTCCTAAAACTAAAATCCCAACTCCCCAGAAAATACCTGTAAAATAAGCTAGATCACCTAATTTTGAATACAACACGCTGACAGAAATCAAAAACAAACCAAACAAAATCATTGTTTGGCGAGCATGTCGGCCTTGGAAACCCAAACGTAACAAAAATGCTCCAACAATGGATGATCCAATGTATCCTGCCGATACGACTAAGATAAAAGAACCTCGAAAGGATGCAGGAACTGCTATGGTCTCTCCACCTTCATTACCGTGAAGAGTGATTCCTTTCACAACACCACCGCTAAAAAGTGCGGCCGTTGCATGGCAGATTTCGTGAATCAAAACCACAAACTCTTTTAAGTACGAAGTGAATTGGTGGTCCCAAAACGCGACTAAACTAAGGATGAGCGATAAAAAAATGACAAATTTAACGGGTTTTTCTGCCATCATCGGTTTAAGTATCGGCTAGTTGGGGCTAAAAGAAAGACCAATAAATGTAATATCGTCTGATTGTTCCCGATTTCCTCTGAATTGTGTCATTCTTTGGTCGAGTAAAGAGGGGAGTTCTTTGACCGTTTTGTCTGCATTATAATGTAAAAAATCAATAAGAGTCTCCTCTCCAAATATTTCATCTCGTTCACTAAAGGCTTCTGTAATCCCATCTGAATACAAGAATAGTTTGGTTCCTGGTAAAAGTTTTAATTCTTGAACATGGTAATCAGTTTCCAAAATACCTAACACTCGTTGAGTTTTAGAATGTAATTTGATTTGTCCATCAGCACGCATTTCTATTAAGGAAAGATGACCTGCATTTACATACTTAAATACATTTTCAGTTGAGTCGAATATTCCACCAAGTAAGGTCATAAATTCATTCCCTTTGTATCTCGCACGAAAAAAGGAATTAATTTCTCGGAATAATCCTTCCAGTGAAGTACCATTTCTAAGTTGTTCCCTTACAATACCCTTGATGGCACTCACTAAAAATCCAGTTCCAAGTCCATGACCAGCAACATCACCTAACAAAACAATCATTTTGGTATTAGAAATAGGGATAATGTCTAAATAATCTCCAGAAATACCAACAGCGGGTTTTGATATATAACCGTAATCAATCCCTTTTACTTCACTAGGTAAAATCAAACGTAAAGTGTTGTCCACAATGGAAGCTGTTTGTATATCTCTTACAATTTTACGTTTTTGAATTTCATCTTCCAATAAACTATAGTTTTCAAGTAACATTCCCGAAATTTTCACAACTTCATTAATGAATTTTAATTCACCAATTGAAAAATATTTTTTATCTAATTTTTCTCCGATCAAAATCATAGCTTGGATATTCTTTTTGTTTGAGGAAGAATCATAAGCTGGAAATGCCAATTGAACATGTAATCCTTTCAAAAAATTATAAAGTGTTTCTCTGAGCCCAATTCCATATTCTAAATGTGAGGTTACAGTGACACGATCAGTACTTTTGAAATAATTCCATATCTCAGATTGTGGGGAGATTCTCATAAAATCAATATTTCTGAGATCAGTATTTGCAAATTGATCACCTGGAATAAGGATGATTAAATTGGAAACATTTACAGTTTCCTTCACAGTTTTGTTAATCGTGAGAATGGTTTTTCTCATTGATAATGGAGAAGATAACAATGCTGTGATTTTATTGATACCCGCACTGAGTTTTGGATTTTTCTCAAAAAACCAATAATCAAAAAGTTCCTTCACTTTCAGTTTCAGGGGAATTAAATATGCAGTTACCAAAAATAAAAAGATAAAATTAAAAACCCATCTATCTCTTAAGTAACGAATGGGTAAAAGATAATCTAAGACAAAAATAGAACCAATATAGGTTCCTAAAATAATACCAACTAAAATTAAAGTAATAATACTAGGTGTAAAGATTACAAACGATGGAACAAATGTATATCGATATGTCCCATAGAAAAAACTTAGTATAAATAATAAATATGTATATATAAAGAATGATCGGTGAACATAAAACCAAGGATAACCATCAAAAAACAAAATACTTGTAGGTAAGGCTACATAGATGACAATAGAAAATACTAAAACCAATCGTTTTAGAAGTGCTTCTTCTTGAGGTTTTGATCGTATCAACTCAACGACATTTGCAATGATATTAATTGATCCAAATAAAACAGTGATTGCATGTGCAACAACTCCTATTCGTTCAATCAGAATTAAATCATACTTCTCTTGTGATGCAATCATTGCCATAATGAAAGATATCAACACTTGTGGTAATAACCATTTTGAATTAATTTCTTTCCCTCGAAGGCGATAGATTAAATGGTATTGTAAAAAACTTCCTAAATATAAGGTTAAAATGAATAAAAATATGGAATTTTTGAAAGCGAGTACAAATACATTGGATAATATAATTAATCCAAAATTAAAGAAAAATCCAAATATTAATGCATCTCTAGTTGAATAATAAAAATAAACAGCAATTGCTAAACTAAAAAATGCTAAAAATAGATCAGAAAAAAAGACACCCAAAACATCTGTTTTGCGAATATTCTTTAATTTAAATTCTTGTTCGTAAATTTCTCCCTGTGAGTTTTTAAGTTTTAATGTATAGGAATCTATTCCAGACAAATCACCAATGGATTCAAACCTTTCCAAATCGGAAGTGACAATTGAATTTCCCCAATGGGTTTTATTTTCTTCACCAATATTAACAATCAGTCCTGATGGGTAATAATAAAAGGGAAGTTTTCTTGAACTATTTTGAATTCCAATAATCGAAAAAAACAGAATAAGGAAAAATAGTAAAGAGGAGAGGATTGTGATTGCCAGTTCTCTCATTGTACTTCCAACTCTTTAAAATTAAACTTTAATACAGGTTCTCCACGCTGTTGTATGATGATGGGGCCTTTGTCCATACTAATCATATTTTTCCAACCCATACTCGCTACAACTTCTTCCGAATTTCTGATAATCTTAAATTGTTTTCCTTCTTGGATAATATAAAGTTCAGAATAACCAATTTTACCTATGATCATTTCATAGTTTTCTTTCCAGTCTAACTTTTGAAAGGTGGATTGGATTAGAGATTTAATGTCAGAAAAACCCTTCAATAATTTTAATCTAGATTGTGAATATACCACACCTAAAATATAAGAAAGAATAATGCCAATGTGTTGGTAGGATTTTCCTGCATTTAAAATGACAAAAAACCAACTTCCATCTTCTACTTGGAAAAATTCGATTAAGTTTCGATTGGTGCGTTTGAACGGTGTAATCTCCCAACCAAGAATATTCGGAATTGTTCCTGTTTCTAATAAATTTTGGACACGTACAGCATACTCAGCTTCTTTTTGGTACTTTTTATTTTCAGAGATGTGATAAGAGAGGATATGATTATGGATTGTGAGTGCAGATTGACCTGCCAATAAAGACAAACTGTGACTGGCGTCTGAATTAGGAATATTGGATACCGCTATGAATCCAAATAATTTTTCTCGAAAGATAAATGGATAAATATAATTGGCATGTAATTCCATGAAGTCATTGTTAATGCTTTCATTTGAGAATGTATTGGCAACAGATGCCCCGTTACGATTGGCTAGTAAAAACGATTGAAAGCTCGCTTTTACTGAAATGTCTTTTGTGGGGCTCAATTTTTTTTGTCTTCCACGAAAGTAGGAGTGAAAGGCAAAGGTTCCATTTTGAGTTAAAACCGCCATCGTACCAGATTGACTGCCTGTAATTTTAACCATATCGGGAAAAACATTTTTAATCAACGCATCGAAATTAAATCGTTTGATGGCTTGGCGGTATGACTCTGCGTCTTCTGTCAAATATTCTGATAAAAACTTTGTTCGCATATACCTCGCTAATCGTTCAATTAAAGGCAGATATAAAATGAGAGCAAAAGCACTTGTCAAAAGCAGGGCTAATTCCAATCGATAAGACATGGATTCAGGTATTTGAACTAAGATGATAAAATAAGAAACATACACTAATAAAATAAAAACAGTACGAGTGAATAAATTAGTAACCGAAAGTTTTAATTGGTAACTTGACGGTAAAAAAAATTTCAATGAATTTTTTATCTTAGCTAAACTCATGTTGTGTAATAAGCGTTTTCTTGGATGTATCCTTCCGTAAAGTCACAACTCCAAAAAGTTTTTTGAAAGTTACCTGTATTGAGATCAACCGTAATGAAAATTTCTTCATTCGATTTTAAATACTCGGCTAACTTTGATTTGGTCTCATTGCTTGCGCCTTTAACAGAAATCCCTCCCAATTGGATTTCTAAGTGATCATATGGAATTGGTTCGTCAAAAACTTTACCAATTGCCATGATGAAACGTCCCCAATTAGGATCCCCACCATATATGGCAGTTTTGACGAGAGGTGAGTTTAATATTGATTTTCCAATTTTTGTCACTTGGAGATTGTCTCTTCCATTTTTAACAGTTAGTTCAATTAATTTACTCGCGCCTTCACCATCTCTAGCAATTTTTTTGGAAAGTTCTGTAGCTATGTCTTTTAACATAGATTCAAAATCCTGATCTGGGATGCTTCCTAGTTTACCAGAACACATTAATACAACTGTATCACTTGTGGAAGTGTCTGAATCTATCGTGATACAATTGTATGTTTGATCCACAACACGTTTTAAAATTCCATTTAAATCTTTTGATTCAGGTAAAAAATCACAAAGGATATATGATAACATCGTCGCCATATTTGGTTCGATCATACCTGCACCTTTTGCAATCCCGTACATCACACCCTCATTTCCGTTATGCGAATAAGTTCGGTAGGAAATTTTTTTCTTTGTATCTGTCGTCATTATGGCTTCAGCTACTTCATCTAAATTTCCAGGTTTTAAGTTTTCTTTGGCAGTTGTGCAGGCAGTTAAAATTTTTTCGATAGGAAGAGGGACACCAATTACTCCCGTGGAGGAAGGTAAAATATCTTCTTTTTTGATTTCTAAGGATTTTGCTAATGTTTCGCAAATTTGATACGAATCCTTTATCCCTTTTTCGCCTGTTGCGACATTGGAATTTTTTGAATTGATGACGATGGCTTGTAAGTAACCATCTTTGATATGATCACGGCCAACATAAATGGGAGCTCCAGGAAAATTATTCCGAGTGAATACCGCAGCCGCTGAGCAGCGAACTTCAGAATAAATCACAGCAAAATCTAAACTTGTATCTTTGATTCCAATATTTTTGCCAAAGGAGTAAAATCCCAAAGGATACTTCATAATTACCTACCGGATACCAATATTCTATCCGGGGACTTCTCTTACGAGAATCTATTTTTTAGGAAAAACAAAGGAGAAAATGGATCCACCCTTTGGATTGGGAGACACAGAAACCTCACCAGAATGTAACCTTGCAATGTGTTTTACAATGGAAAGCCCAAGCCCAGTCCCACCCTCTTTTCTTGAGCGGTTGGTATCTACTCTGAAAAAACGTTCAAAGATCCTCTCTGCATCTTCAGAAGAAATGCCAATGCCTTGGTCGATGACTTGGATCACATTTTGTTCCTCTGTGGTGGATGCTTTGACAATGACACTGGAACCTTCTGGACTATAAGCAGAAGCGTTTGATATCAAATTTACGAGTAAATCTTCCAATAACAATCGATCTGCTCGAACCTTTAGGTCAAATGGAATGTCGAGAACCAGGTTTTGTTTTTTCTGAGAATAAATCACACCAAGAGATTCTGAAACATTTTTGACCAATTCTAAAATGGAAACATCAGTCAGATTTAAAACTGTTTTGTGGTTTTCTAATCTTGAAACCGTTAACATATCTTCTACAATACGTATGAGCCGATCTGTGTTACGAAGAATGGCATCCAAAAATTTTCGTTCATTTGAATCAGGTGGTAGTTTTAGTTTATATTCTAAAGTCTCCGCATAACCTTTGATAGATGTAATTGGGGTTTTTAATTCATGGGATGCGTTTTGGAAGAATTGTTCTCTTATCAACTGGTTTTGTCTGTCTTCTGTTATATCAGAAATCACTCCAATATATAATTGAACCATCGCATCTGATTTAATTGGATAAATTCTTGCTGTGTAAAAATGAAGTCCATCCTGGAATTCAGTTTTTCCTTCTTTTCCCGATTTGATTTTATCGGTGATAAAACTAAGCAGTTCTTTGTTTTTGATTGAGGGAATAAATTCTTTGAATTGTGAATTTTTTTCAATTAAGGTTTCTGCAATATTTCGATTCAAAAATAGAAATTTATGATTTCTATCAATTGCAAAAACACCTTCTTTTAAATTTTGAAGTAAATAATTAAACTTTTCCTTTTCAACTGTAAGATCTAAGAATTGAACTTTAAGTCGCCTTGCCATTTCATTGATGGAGGATGCAAGTGTTGCCAATTCACGAATGTCAGGTGATGACAATTCAACACCAAAATCACCCGCATTGATTTCTTTTGTTTTTTTCTCAACCGTTGCAAGAGGATCTGTGATTCGCATTGCAATGTTTGTTGAAATATAAAAAGTCCCAAAGATAGCAATGAGTACAAAACCAAATAGGATAAGTGGTCTTACGGCTGGGACAACCAAATCATAAATATAAAATACACCCAATGCAAGGGTCAAAAGTACAAGTAAAAGACCCCAATTGAGAAGGAGAAGTGTTGAAAAAAAACTACGCATCTCGGAATCGATAACCGACTCCGCGGATCGTTTCGAGTCGTTCTTTTTCGGAGAGTAATTTATCTCTTAGTCGTTTGATATTCACATCTACTGTTCGATCGGTGACAAAAACGTCTTTGCCCCAAATTCGATCTAAAAGTTTGTCTCGTGAAAAGGCAACTCCTGGATTTCCGGCAAACAGCTGTAATAATTTAAATTCGATTAACGTTAGGTCAATCTCGGTTCCTTCAACAAAAACTTTGTGAGCCGTTGGATTGATTTGGATTTTTCCAGTGGTTATGGTTCCCTGTACTTCTTGGTTTGGATCTATTGTTCTTCTTGTAACTGTTCTAACTCGTGCAACAAGTTCCCTGATATTAAAAGGTTTACGGATATAATCATCTGCACCTAACTCAAGTCCGAGTACCACATCGGTTTCACCCGTTTTGGCTGTGACCATTAGGATTGGGATTTGTGGGTACTTTTCTTTGATCCTTTTACAGAGATCCATACCACCAATACCAGGTAACATTAAATCTAATATAATGCCATCAGGGAGATTCTTTTCTAAACGAGGGAGGACTTCCATTCCATTATGGCAAACTTCCGTTTGGAATCCTTCTTCTTCCAAATGAAATTGGATGAGGCCGGCAATGTCTTCTTCGTCATCTACAATCAATATTTTCATGAATTGCCTTTAAAATAGCAGGGATTCATTACAAAAAGAATACAAAATGATGACAAAAAATCGATTCCCGATCATTTGCCAAGCATTTGGTTGATGTCTCGGATTGCTTTTCGTTGGCGAAGTAGTATCAACCCTAAAAATCCAGTGAACAATAGGAAAGCGAGTACATAGACCCAGAGTAACGATCTTAGCCGCGCTTGTTCTTTTTCGATCGCTTGGATTTCTTCTAAATGCGAAATGAGGAAGTAAAAATGATCTGCTTTTGGGTAGGATTTTTTCACTTCCGACCGTAAATCGGAGACAAGAACCTTTGCCTCTTCTTTGGAAAGAGATTCCACTAAACGGATCGACTTGTCTAGGTTCATGTTCAAAAAATCTTCTGCTGATGGGAGTGGTTCTGCAGACAATGCGGAAACGATTAAAAATAAGAAGGAAAATAAAAGACCTTTCACAAACGTTTAAACCTCTTCAAATCCAAGTTTCTCTTTCCATGCATTCAGAAAAGGAATTCTTGTGTTGAGGAGTAAAAAGCCAAGCACTAGGGAATAAAAACAAAAAAACAAACTCGAACTAATCAGGAGAGGGAGTAAATAAATGGAACTATCATCTTGTTGGATGGAAAAAAGCATAGTTCCAAACGGAATCAGTAACAACAAAAAGGAAACAAAGAGAGAAGAGAATAAAAACTTAAGAGGTAAAATTTGGCTTAACACTCTGACTCTGATGATAGAAGGAACTTCCATGTGTTTTAGAAGTGGATCTGGCTCAGAGAAAATTCCGTCAGGAAAAATAATCTGTTTATCCTTCGATTTCATGAGACCACCATTTCCTTAAAAGTTCCTTACCCCGTGAGATATGACTTTTAATTGTATTCAGTTTGATATTGAGATCGTTAGCAATTTCCTTTAATGGTTTGTTTTCAAAATAATGCAAATGGATCGGAAGTTGGTATGATTTTGGGAGTTTTGCAATGAGGGAATGTAATGTATGATGAGTTTCTTCTTTGTCTAAAATTTCGGCAACAGATGGTTTTGATTTGTCTGCAACAGTTGATACGTCTTCTGTCCAATCAGTGATGAGATGAGATTTCTTTTTGCTAACTTTAGTTAAGCGAAATTTTGCGATTTGAAACAACCAAGTTGAAAATTGAGCTTCTCCACGGAATTGGCTTAAGGATTCGTAGGCTTTGAGAAAAACTTCTTGGGTGAAATCTTCTGCTTCTTCTTCCGATAAAAAAGCTTTGCGTGCTTGGGAAAATACCATCCCTTGGTACCGTTTCATCAGTACTTCAAATTGAGAAACATCTCCACGTAAAACGAGTTGGATAGAATTCCAGTCTTCGTCGTTACATTTCCGTTTGGTCTCTGTTACCGGCTCAGTTTGTAAAAGGTCAAGAGACCGAGTCCAATTGCGAATGGGATTAACCCTCCTAACATCGCCATAGAACGACCTAAGACGAGTATAAATACAAACGATAACGTAAATCCAGTGAATGTCAACAAAAGACCTAGTAAAAATGAATACAATCTGATGTCAAAACTCCATGGTTTGTACTGACCTGACTGGATCAGTGCCATTTTCTGTTTATGCCACCATTGGAACAAAAAAAACAAAAATGTGGTCCCAAAAATGATCCCAATGTGAGGGACTAAATACAAAGCCAATCGATAGGGATCAGAACCACCTTGGTTTTGTATCTCTCTTAATAGTGTAACGATTGTTTCATACTGTTCAGGTGTCATGAAACAGCTTCTCCAATTAAATTTGATGCGTATGTACTAAGAAGTGACATACCTTCTGATTTGTCACATTGGAAAATTTGTAATCCAATATTCGTGGTCTCATTGTCTCCTTTTTTTAGACTTCGTAAACTTCCAAAAAATGTGTAAGGAGAAGAGTTGATTTTTAATTGGAAAGAAACTGGTGAACCTATGGGTCTTCCATCGATATTTGTCCCTTTTGGAATAGTCATTCCAATCCCACGACCATCTTGGCTAATGTCTCTAACGGGCGTTGTGCGAATGATTGTTTCCCAATCTTTTGCATAAGCAAATTCAAGTTGGAAAACAAATTCTTCTGCTTTTTGGTCTAAAAAGCTAAGTAAGGGGCCAATACCCTCGGGACCTTCGATATTAGATTGTAAAACCGGATTACCTAAATCAGGTAAATTGCTGATGATTTCGAAGTAACCTAATAGTACCTTACCATTGGCAAAAAATGGAAAGATTAATGTAGATTTTGTATTGCTGAGAAGTAACGAATCCAAATAGGAACGGACGTACATTTCACTCAATTTTTTAGGGCTATAAAATCCGCGATCAGTATAAAAAATCCTCCGATTCGCATCACGGACATAATACGGAGCTTTCGATGTAGCGAGGGCTTCCATTAACTGTGTGTCAGCGGCATAATAAAAACCAATTTGGACTTTTTTGATAAAGTAACCAAAATTCGTCAGCACTTGTTCTAGGTGGATTTGCCACTGGTTCAATGTTTGGTTGATGATAGATGTTTTTCCGTAAATGGAAATCACTGTCCCTAAATCCGCAGTTTGAGCCATCTTTAAATCATAAGCGGAAATGTCTTCGATGGCTGCCCGTTTTGCGGATCGTTCTAAAGGTTCGATTAAAATTTCGTATACTTGTAACAAATCGTCTTGGTACGGATTCACAGGTTTGACTCTAAGTTCCACACGATTTTCTTTTAGGACACAAACCAAGGATTTGGGTTTTGAGAACATGGGTTCCGTTGTTTCGATTGTGATGTGCACAGATTTTAAGATATCATTGACTGCGACTGGATTGGTAAGTGTGAATTTTTGATTGGTGTCACGGTCTTGTAGAACCGTAGTTGTCAACTTGGAAACAATCCCTAAAAGTGTCCTTTGGTCAGTCAGTCTATATTTTTTCATGGTCTAATGAGTATGATACGTAAAATCCTAATTTTCGCCATAGTTTTTCCATCCTTTTTGCCTCTTTTGGCAGAAAAACCTAAATACCAATATTTTGGTAAGGCATACGACCTAAACACAGGAAAATATGTTTATTCGGACAATCATAAAGAATATTATAATAATGGAAAACACACTCATTCTGAAATCCAATACAAAGACGCGAATGGAAAAGTATTTGGTTCCAAACACATTGAGTTTGATCAAAATTCAGAAGTACCAACCTTTAAAACCGTTGATGATAGAGATGGTTATACGGAAGGAGCCGATGTAAAAGGGAAATCGGTTCGTTTATTTTTTAAACGTAAAAAAGAAGATCCTCTTTCTGAAAAAACATATACTCCTAAAACACCTGCAGTGATGGACGGAGGATTCGATTATTTTGTAAGGAACAATTGGGAACCATTGTCTAGAGGAGAGAGAATGTCTTTCCACTTCATCGCTCCCGTACAACTTGATGATTATAAATTTGCGGTTTTAAAAATCAAGGATGGTGAGTGGAAAGGCAGACCAGCCCTTTACCTCAGATTAGAAATTGACAACTTCCTTTTGAAACAAGTTGTGAAACCATTCCTTTTGGTGTATGATGTGCAAACTCGTCGGATCTTACAATTCGAAGGTCTTTCCAATATCAATGACGAAAATGGAAAAAGTTTGAAAGTGAAAATTGTTTATGATTATCCAAAGGATGTATTGGAACCTTGACAAAGCGGAGTTTCGACCAATTTTTTAAAAACCCACGGCAATGGAGGGAAGATTTGGTTGCGGTCGGTGGTGATTTCTCCGTCGATCGCCTGTTATACGCATATACACATGGCATTTTCCCTTGGTCTGAGGATCCTATTCGTTGGTATTGTTTGGATCCTCGTGCCATTTTTGACATTCATCGAGTTCATTTTTCTAAAACCGTTCTTCGCAAAGTAAGGCAAAAAAAATTTCGTATCAGTTTTAACGAAGCATTCGCGATTGTCATGCAAGCATGTTCTTATCGGGAAAAGGATAACACTTGGATCACTCCTGGTTTTATTGATGGTTATTTGGAACTCCACAAAAAAGGTTGGGCGCATTCCGTTGAAGTATGGAATGCAGAAAATGTTTTAGTTGGTGGAGTGTATGGAGTTGCGATCGGTAAGTTTTTTGCTGGAGAAAGTATGTTTTCCTTTGAATCGGATGCAGGAAAAATTGGCCTCTTTCATTTGTTTGCAAAACTGAAAGAATCAAATTTTGAGTTATTTGACACCCAACAACTCAACCACGTGACTTGGCAATTGGGTGCTTATGAAATTCCCAAACTCTCTTATTTGGATCGATTGGAACGTTCTATCGAAGATATGGTTCCTTGGATTATTCCACCTTCACACGACTGATTTCATCTAAATCTACTTTCCAAAGTTTTTGTAATTCTTCTGTTATCCTTTCCCATTCTTTTTCTCCAATCATAGGTGCTTTGAATGGATCAAAATTTGGATGATTCTCAAAGAACTTCGCAATCTCCATTTGTTTCATCGTTGTTCGGTAAATCTCAGCTTCTTGGATTTCTGTTTCTGGATTTTTTTCTCCTTGGATGAAGAAAGGTTTGGAAAGGCTAAGTGACAATAAATCGAAATGGTGGAGGTTCAAAACATATCCAATGCGTAATAAAACCAAACTATGGTATTCGGTCAGCACCTTGCGGTACTCAGATGGATCATTGAATGTTAAAGCACTGTTACTACCATATGTGACATGAACTTCGTTCTGTTTGTCTTTGTTAAGCGTTGATTCAATGTTTTTAAATTCTGTTCCCAGTATTTTTGGCAAAATTGTTTCAGCAAAAGGAATGAGGGAACTTTTGTTTTGATCACGTAAGGTTGTGATTTCTTCTTTTGTGATTTCTCTCGGGCGACAACCCGAGAGCAAAACAAGAGTTATCATCAAATTGAGAACTAGATTCATCTTAATTTTGTTTTGACTTAATTTTGGCAAATTCAACATCAATACGTCCTGTTAACATTTTGAAGTACATCATCCAATCAGAAACAAAGGAATAAATCGGGTATGTAAATGTTGCAGGGCGATTTTTTTCGACAAAGAAATGTCCGATCCATGCAAAGAAATACCCACTAACAAGCGCCAAACCTAAGATATACAACTTAGCAGTTGCAATAAATCCTAGAATACAACCTAAAGCAAGACTTGAGCCGACAAAATGTAACGCACGGTTAAACGGATGGCTATGTTCTTCTAAATAGAATGGGAAAAAATCTTTGAGTGTTTTGTACTTCTTTTCCATAAATTGGTCCTTTCTCTAAACCTTAGTCGATCTTTTCACTTTGCCAACACAAAAATCATTCCAAATATTAGAGTTTGTCCCTAGTTTTTGAATCTATATTCGGGAATTCAGATATGATTTTAAAATAGAGTTGCACGTTTGTGGGTACAAACTAATGTGCATTAACATTTAGAATCTAACAGAGAGTTAAATTTAGCAAAAAGTAGGAGAATGTATGAAGCCTAAATCGATTAAACCGGATGAGTTAAACAAGATTTTTTCCGAATTAAAAAAAGGAGAGGAGTCTTCCATCGGAAGTTATTTGGTAAAAGGAGTTCGTCTTCAAATCAGTAAATACAATTTATCAGGTGCCGAACGAGTTCAATTGTTATACAAAAGAAGAAGAGCACAAGGTTTGTGTATTGTATGCGGAAAAAAAGTCACAAAGAAAAATCCATCTACAGATCAACTTTATAGACTCTGTGAGGAACACCGCAATAAGATTGATAAAGGTTCTAAGTAATCTATTCTTTGGTAGAGTTTCCCGCCTTTCTATGCGGGAGCTCCTGCCAGACAGCTTCTCTTTCCTCATCGGTCATACTGGACCAAGCCCCGATTTCTTCGATTGTTCGGTAACAACCAGCACAAAACCCAGATTCTGGATCCATCATACAGATTTTAATACATGGTGATTTTCGAGACATAGACCTGAAAATAGTAAATTTTTATAAATTTTCCTAAGCTAGTTTGGGAATCCGTCGATCCTTCCCATAAGGGAAAAGGAATTCGCATGTTGGATTGGGTAGAATCACTTAGAAGTTTATTTACTACAGAAATAGACTGTTACAAGCGCCTTTTGGATTTGGAAGGCAAAAAAAGAAACGCCATCCACCAAGCGGACGGCAAATCACTCGAGTCCTTTGTCAAAGAAAGTTATCATATCATGGTAGAAGCCTCTGAATTGGAACGAATTCGGATGAAAACCATAGAAGATGTCTATGAAAAGGAAAAGTTTCAAAAAGACGAATCTTCCATCACACTCACTCATTTTTTAAACCAAATGGACCGTGAGTCCAATTTTAAACTCAAAACGTTTGCGTTAGAACTAAAAAAAGTGGTGGCAGACCTTAAGGATGCCATCATTACCAATGAAAAACTTCTACGAACCAGAAAAGAATTTTTACAAGCAACTGTTGACTCACTTCAAGAGTTATCCCGTGAAAAGGTGTATACCTCTCACAAACAACCAACAAGGCGTGGGCAGAGCCAAAAAGGCGCGATCATTTTGAACGCGACTGCCTAGGAGAATCGTATGGGATCCACATTCCAAGGTATAGAAATCGGAAAACGAGGACTTTCGGTCCACCAACAGGCGATCCAAACAACAGGTCATAATATTTCCAACGCGGATAACAAACATTATGCGCGTCAACGAGTTGTCATGAACAGTATGGATCCGATTTATGATCCTGCATTTAATCGAGCAGAAGTTCCTGGCCAAATTGGGCAAGGGGTAAAAATTTCCGAGATTGAACGAGTTCGTGATAATTTTATTGATGATCGCATCATTGATTCCTCTTCCTTAAAAGAATATTGGGGCAAAAAAAATGATTATTTGTACCAAGTAGAAACAGTTTTTAATGAGCCAACGGGAACGACACTTAGGTCCATGATGGATCAGTTTTGGTCTTCTTGGGAAGACCTTTCGAATTATCCTGAAGAAACTGCTCACCGTGCTGTTGTGCAAGAAAAAGCCGAAGCACTTGGTTCACGTATGGAAGATGTATATAGAAAACTTTCTCTTCTCCGTGACCAATCGAATCGGGAAATTGAAGCAAAAGTAAACCACCTCAATACTGTTTCTGAAAACATCAAATCTCTTAATGAAAAAATTACAAAATCACAAGCATTAGGTGACAATCCCAACGACCTTTTAGATAGAAGAGACGAACTTTTACAAGAATTAGCTGGTATGGCTGATATCACCATCGGACGTAGCGATGAAGATGAACTGATGGTTTTTATTGGCCAACAAATCCTCATCCAAGGTCAAAAGGTTCACAAAATTGATTTGGTAGGGAATCCAAACAATGATGGACTACTTGATTTAAAATGGTCTGAAACTGGAGATACAGTTCTCCTCCGAAAAGGAAGTATCCAAGCCCTTTACGAAATCAGAGACCGAATCTTAGTCGAAAAAATCAATGCTGTGGATGCACTTGCGATCAATGCCATGGATGTCATCAACGAAATCCATAAAGATGGATTTGGTCTCAATGGCAAAACCAATGTGAACTTCTTTGAACAAAGAGCCCTTGCTACCAATACCTTCGGGGAAATCGATACTGATGGTGATGGACTCAACGATAAAACAGCAGTCTTTCGTGTGACAGGTCGCACCTCTCTTGATCCTGATCGCCCCATTGGAATCTCAGGGACCATGCGATTTTTAAAAGCAAGTCCAGGTGGCGAAACAGAAATCCTTGTACCGTATTCTAAAGATGATACTTTGAATGCAGTCATCAAACGAATCAATCGTTCGGAAACTGGTGTTGTGGCATACATGTCGCATGACAACCAATTGGCGCTAAAGGCAACTACAAACCCACAAGACAAAAAAGAAAACTTTATGATCCGCCACTTGGAAGATTCAGGAGAACTCCTTGTTGGTCTCACTGGCATTTTGACTGCCTCAGGAGTATCTGGATCCTTTGATTACCGAAAAATTGGTGAGATCAATAAGTTCCAATCCAATGCGCAAGACATTACTCTCACACCGATGTACCACCCATCTTCCTTTTTTAAGATGTCTGACGAAGTGAGAAATAACCCTGCAAACATAGCAGCTGGTCGGGGTAAAGATGTGAATGGATCTGGTGATTACAATTCACCAAACGGTCAAAAAGACGGATCCAATGCACTTCTTATCGCAGCGGCACTACGAGAAAAACCAGTGATGTTTGATTATTCTAAAACAACGGATGATTTTTATAACTCACTGATTTCAAGACTGGGAACCGAGGCTCGTGAAGCAAAACAAGAGTATACGACACAAAACGAACTCATGGTGGAACTAGAAAACATGCGTCAGTCCGTGATGGGTGTGAATTTAGATGAGGAGATGGCCAATATGGTGCAGTTCCAACAATCTTATAATGCCTCGGCTCGTATGATCTCCACGCTCAATGAAATGTTAGATACCATCATAAATAGGTTAGGTGTATAATCATGATCAGAATCACTAACATGATGCAGAACAATTCCTTGGTGCGGAACTTAAACCGCCACCAAGTGGCAATGGATGAAACCCAAACGCAACTGGGGACTGGATTAAAAATCCGTAAACCATCGGATGATCCGGGTGCTGCCACAAACCAGATGTACTTTCGATCTCGCCTCAATGAACTTTCACAATATGAAGAAAACATTGGGGATGGTTACCAACGTCTGCAACAGATCGATGGTGTCCTCGATAAGATGGGTGAAATTTTCCAACGGGTACGTGTTTTAACCGTACAAGCAGGCAATGGTATCTACCAAGGTGACAAAGGGTTTGAACTCGAAGTTGCCATTGGAAAAGAAATTGACCAACACTTACGTGCTATAGTTGATCTTGCCAACGCACGTGATGCGACGGGACAACCTTTGTTTGGTGGTCATGTAATTGAAAGACCTCCATTTGAACCAATTGAATCAAAAATTAAGGGTTTGCAAGGTCTAGAACTGAAAAACCAATACGTGGGTGTGGAATACCGCGGGGACATTGGCGAACAACTCCGTGAGATTGAAAAAGGAGAATATATCCCTATCACCATCCCAGGTAACAAAGTGTTTTGGGGAACAAACGTCAGTGTCACTTCCAAAGTGGACAACTCTGCTTACCAAGCTACTTCTGACCAAAAGTTCAAAATTGATGGAGTAGAAATCCATATCTCTGTGGGTGATACCATTGATGATGTGATTGATAAAATCAATAACGCTCCTTTGGAAGTAAAAGCAAGTAAACTGGCACAAGATAACATTTCCATTTCTTCCACAGCCCCTCACCAAATTTGGCTAGAGGATGTAGACGGTGGAACTGTGTTACGTGACATTGGACTCATTGAACCAAGTGCCAGTGAACCACCAAATAATTATTCTAAATCAGCAACGGTAACAGGACTTTCTGTTTTTGATACTCTCATCCAACTTCGAAATGACCTCATCCAAAAAGACCAAGAAAGAATTGGTGGTCGAGATTTAGGTGATTTGGACTTAGCTTTAGAAAATATTTTACGCCACCGTTCTACTATTGGTGCACGTATGAATCGTTTGGAACAACATGAAGAACGAGTTTCTTATGATAAGATGTACATGACGGAATTACTTGCTAAAAATGAAGGAATTGATTTTCCGGAAACCATCATGAACATGAAGTGGTTAGAAACAATTCATAGTTATGCGCTCAATGTTGGATCTAAAATCATCAAACCAACTTTGATGGATTTCCTAAGGTAATTGAGATTAAATGACAGGCACATTAGAAAGATTAGAAACAACAGGAACTAGAATGTCGGTAACGATTCATACAAAACCTTTCGGAACCATCCAAGTGGATTCAAAACAAATTCTTAAATTCCCACAAGGGTTACTTGGATTTGAAGAATTTGATGAATATGCACTGATCGAAGAAAGTGCAGAAAGTCCATTCAAATGGTTACAATCCACAAAAGAGTCGGGTCTTGCATTCATTGTAATCCAACCTGAACTGTTTATGAATCATTACAAACCTGCAATCAGCGACGAAGAGTTACATGATATTGGTTTAACGAGTTGGAAAGATGGGATTATTTTTCTCATTGTGACCATTCCCCATGACAACCCAAAAGGTATGACTGCCAATTTACAAGGGCCAATTATCCTGAATGGGAAAGAAGGAAAAGGAAAACAATGTATTTCTAGAGATGAGAACCATCCAATTCGCAAAAATATAATAGAGTCAATGGAAGAAATGTCTTCCGAAAAGGTTTAGCTCGTGTTAGTTTTAGCAAGGAGAAGTAACCAATCCATAATGATAGGTGATGACATTGAAATTGTCATCGTTGATATCAAAGGGGATCAAGTGAAGATTGGTGTAAAAGCTCCTAAAAATGTTTCTGTACATAGAGCAGAAGTGTACAAAGAAATCCAAGAAGAGAACAAAAAAGCTGCAGGTACAAATATCAAACCTGAAGACTTAGGTAAATTGGGAGACTTATTTAAGAAGAAAACTTAACTTGATCTTTCTCTAATCATAACATTCTCTGGAAACAAACTCCAGGGAGTGAATTTATCTCTTGAAACGAAAAATATTAGTTTGGCTTTTACCACTGATTATTGTCTGGCTACAACGATTCGTCGGCCTCACATCGCGATTTCGCATTTTCAAAAACGAACAATACGAAGAAATATTTAAAAATAAAAAACCATACATCTATTCCATTTGGCATACGAACGTATTGTACTCTCCTTATCTTCATCGAAATAAAAAAGTTGCTGTCTTAATTTCAGAATCGAAAGACGGAGATTTTATCAACCAAGTGGTTCACCGTTTTGGGAATTCTAGCATTCGAGGCAGTAGTTCTAAAGGTGGATCAAAAGCATTAAAAGCAATGATCCAACATTTAAAAAAAGGATTACCTGCTGCATTTACTCCTGATGGACCAAGAGGACCTGCGCTAATTCTACAACCTGGAATCATTGCAGCTGCACAAGTCACACAAGTTCCGATCGTTCCTTTTCATTATGAGTGTTCAAGACAATGGATTTTGGAAAAAGCATGGGACAAACATAGGGTTCCAAAACCGTTTACAACCTTTGTTGTTTCGTATGGGGAACCAATTTACGTGCCACGTGAATTAAACGAGGTGGAATTTGAAAATATGAGATTGAAAGTCGAAGAAGCTATGTTAAAAAATAGAGAGAAAGCGATTCAGGAAGCGGAACGAATTCGTACAGGAGAGTCCAAATGACAGCAGTATTTGAAGACAAAGTAATCGTCACAACTGAAAACACAAAATACGAAACCAAAATCACAAAAGGCAAACACCATTGGATAGCAGACGAACCAGCAGATAAAGAAGGCACGGATCTTGGTCCTATGCCAACAGAACTTCTTGCATCTTCCTTAGGAGCATGTACTTCGATTACGATTCGAATGTATGCCGACAGAAAAGGGTATGCTTTAGATTCAGTTTCTGTCCAAGTAACAATTGATAAACGGTCACCTGAGGATCACAAATTCATTCGCGAAGTCACTCTCAAAGGAAATTTAAAACCAGAAGAAAGGGACCGATTGTACTCCGTTGCCAATGCGTGCCCTGTTCACAAGATTCTCACTGGGAAAATCGAAATCGATACTCTTTTACTCCCTTAAACCCACAAGGGGATGACAGTGGCAGATCCCCCTGTCCATTCGATCTTTGTGTGAAAGTGTTTCCCTTCTCTGATCCTTGGGACTTTGGCTCCATTCACGTAAAAAGTCCCACCCGTATATTCATGTGTTTCCCTTTCTTTGGTTTTGCTAATGGAATGGTGCATATGGCCAGAAAGGACAAGGGGAACTTTTTTCCCAATTGATTTGGCATATTGAATGGCTTCCGTTAAATCGGCATCACCCCAATCACCACCTTCCTTTTTAAATTCAGCACCGTACATCGCATTTTTAGCAGAACCTAGCCCAAAAGGCCCGTTATGCGAAAGGAAGAGTAAATGTTTTTCCTTTGTTCCATCTATTAGGCGTTTGTATGTCTCAATGGAAGTTTCCATATCTGTAACATGATACGTTTTTTTTAAGTGAGGCAAAAAACTGAGTCCTCCACCCATGGCATGTGGTCGACCTACAATGAGAGACAAATCCAATTCTTGTGACAAAACAAGTGAACTATATCCAAGGATTGTGATTGGTTTCACTCGTTCGGATAGTTTTTGTAACCTTCTACCTTGCCCCAAATAACCTGATTGGATGAGAAGATTGGAGTGTACAATTTCTCCAATCACGGAAGTGAGACTTGTTCCATCCCAATTACCAGGAATCATATACGCGCGTTTGGTGAGACCTTGGAAGGAAACCTTTCCTAGTTTTGGATTCCCTCTTAAGTCACCTGTAAAAAACAAAAAATCATAATCAGACTCATTGAAGTATTCAATGTCTTTTTGGTTCCAATAACCGTGGATATCTCCAATCAATGCAAATTTCATTTGGGTTGGATCCTTAATTCTTATTCCGTATACTGTCTAAGGAAGAACGAATGAGACCTTCTGATTTTCCACCAACTCTGATAAAAGCAGGTGGTTTACCAATCGGTGCAGAGACTTGGATTTTTCGATTTCCTTCATACGTTGTGCCTGTCCAAAAATGTGTCCATTTCCCTCGAGGTAAATACACATCTTGTACAATTTCATTGGATTCCACAACAGGCGCGACGAGTAAATCATCTCCTAAGAAAAACTGGTATTTGTAATTGAGAAGAATTTTGTCCTCTGGTTCCACTATGGCATTGTGTCTCACAACAGGAAGTCCTGTTTTTGATGCTTCATCCACCAAACTTTGGATATATGGTTTTAAGGCAAAGTGGATCCTTGCAATTTTAGCAAAGAGTTGGACTGTATCCTCATCTCCAAGTGATTTGGTTCCGTCAGGTTTTGTATAAGTATAAACTTGCCAGTTTTTAAGAGGTCTGTTCCCTTCATGAGTACGAAACACCGGGGTAAAAGCAGAAACTTCTGCCCATCGGAGTAATAGTTCTTTTGTTCGGTGGTAGTTTTTTAATGGATTGGAAATGGTTGTGTAACCACCAATATCACTATGGTTTAACGCATAACCGCTGATACCCGATGTTGTAAGGCCTACGATGGAAGAAGGGAGTCCATCATTGGTTCCAAAACTGACCATTTGATCCCCTTCCCAAAAAAGAGTGGAATAAGCATTGGAATAACTATAACCTGCTCTTGTAAAAAAGACAATTTTTCCTTCCATCCCTGCTTCTTTGATGGCTTCACGATTGATCCTTGCCCAATCCACTGGGTATCGGTTATGGTACACTTTTGCATCCACACCAGAGTGAAGTTTTGCATCATAGGGTAACCATTCTCCGAAGTCGGCCATCCATCCAGAAAGACCCATTCCAATTAAATTCTTTTTTATGAGATCTTTTGTCCATTTCACTGCCAAAGGATTGGTAAGATCGATAAGGTATGCTGGAAAACCAACTGTTTGGATGAGGTAATCCTCACCTTTCGCATTTTTAACAAGATAACCTTTGGATTTAGCTTCTGTGAGAAGAGGGTTCGTAAAATCATCACCAGGTTTTTTGGGGTCGGTATCTGCTAAGAATGAATTGATATAACCTAACACCTGCACGTTTTGGTCATTCATTGATTTAACAAATTTTTTGAAATCTGGATAGAGGGTTTCATCTGCATACCAGCGCCATTTGAGTTGGTCACCAAAATTGGTAACTCGCCTTCCGCACCAGTCTTGGATCCATAGTGCAGTTACAGGGTTACCAGCGTCTTTAGCTTGTTTTACGATAGCAGAAACTTTTTCTGTTCCCCCTTGGACACCTAACCAAGTACCGTACGCCCACTCGGGGAGTTTGGGAAAACGACCTGTTTTTTTCGTATAGGTTTCGATGAGTGATTTGGCAGAAGTTCCAAGCCAAATGGAACCAGAAATAGATTTTTCGGATTGAAAGTCCCAAAATTCTACCTTGGTTTTTTTGGCGTGATCAAAATCAAACTTCGCATAACCACTGTTCTCAAAAAAGACAGATCGATTTTCAGAACTGATATAATGGGGGATCGGGGCATACGTTGTGTATGCATTCCCACCAGCTCCTGCGAGTAAATTGGCCCCTGTGGTGATGGGTTGGTCTCCACGTCCAATTCCTTGTTCTTCTGTGAAAAAAAAGGGTTTTTTCCCTTTGAACTCATCATAAGTGAATTGTTCCCCGAGTCCAAAAAACTTTTCATCTGGTTGAGACGCATACACAAGTTGGATCCGATTTAGGTTTTCATCAGATACAGTGATTTTGAATTCAATTTCGGTATCAGATTTTGCGGCAAAGCTGACTTCGTAATTGGAAGAACAATTTTTCCCTGTTAATTTACCAAGGATGGTAATTTTCCCAGTTTCTTTTTTGATGGAATCCACCGTTTGTTCGGAACAAGTCCGTTTGGTTGACTCTTCAAATTTAAAAGAAGCCATTCGGTATTTGGAAATGGTTTCTACTTCGGATACAGATAAGAAGGGTTCATCTAGCGACAGTTTAATGAAGTTTTTGTCAAAGGATGTGTTTTTGAGAACTAGCTCAGTTGGTTTTTGGATCCATTGGATTTGTTTGGAAACTTGGAAGGTTTCTTCCTGAATGGGAAAGGGAGTGAGAATATGAGAGGCACATTCTAGGAATAAAAAGATACAACAAAGGGATAAAAAACGAAAAACCATCGGATCCTCCAAGAGCGAGAGCTTAGTGAACCGATGGTCTTAAGTTACGTAAATCTTTTTTTAGACTTTCTTTCGATCAACACCACCTACCCTAGGAGCTGCTGCTTGTGCACCTTGTTTGGCACCAAAAACGGCAACGGCTTGTTTGGGTAAGTTGGACTTACGCCATTCAAACCAAGAACCTTGGTAGGTTGTAACATCAATGTATCCTGCCTCTCGTAACATAAGAGCTAACAAACAGGACCTGGCACCATTGTAATCATAAATCACAGTTGGCCTTTCGGGCATAAATGGAAAACCATTCAGGCGTTTTTTGAAAATAGAACGTTCGATGAGATTTGCTTCTCCATCGTACAAATTCCTCCAATCCCAAAGGAAAGCTCCTGGCAAACGGCCACAAAGAGTTCCTTCTTCTGGAGCAGTGAGACGAGGTAGGCGACCTTCGTATTCTTCCATTGTCCTTGCATCAAAGATTTGTAATTTCGTAAGATTTCGTTCCATAAAGGCTTTATCAACAACACCTTCAATTGGTTTTGCCTTATCCGCAACAGGAGGTTCCATTTTGAGTTCTCCTTTTGCTTTTTTACCATTTGCAGGCCATTTTTGACCAAGAACATAAGCATCTTTGATTCCCATTCCGCGGAGTAAATACACCATACGAGTGGAAAACATCCCCATCCCTTCATCAAAAACGATGATTCGAGTCTTTTTTGATTTTTGAAACTCTTGGACCACTGTAGCCATTGGGCCATATAATTTTTTTTGGGATTCAGGGTCAGAGCCGAATGCTTTTTTGATAAATGGATAGTAGTAGGCACCTTCTAATGTTTCTTCTTCATATGCTGATTGGGAACGACAATCGATGAGGAAGTCACCAGGTTCTATTTCGGTTTTAAGAAAGTTCCAGTTCAAAAAAGTATTCTCCTATTTCTTACATTACTTTTCCCCCCCTCGAATTTTTGAAAGTCTGAAAACCAAAAAAAAAATTCAAAGCTGGTCTGGGACATAATGAGAAAAGAAATCAATTGTTCGAGAGTTGATTCCGAGGGGTATAGAATCCGATACTAAAGATAGTCGGTAAACCATGAATTGGCATGTTTCAATATCATTCTCAGTCATTTTAAGTCTATTTTCGTTAGCCAATCTATCTGCTGACAAAAATCCAAAAGTTCATTCGTTACAATCTTTGAACGATGAAATCATTCATTGGAAACAAGGTAAAATTTCAAAAAACTTCCAACAAAATATTCGGAATCGTAGTGTTTACCCTACGAACGAAGAGAATTGCCAACTGGAGCTGGCATCTAAAATTTCCTCGGTAACTTATTACAGACTCAGTTGCCAAGGAAGTGAAGAACCAATTTTTATCGAATTTTTATCTCAGAACAGAAACAATTTACCTAAAGAGGAATTCCGCTTAAAGTCTGTTCAACGAATTGGAAAAAAACAATATTTGGAAATCCAATCAGGATTTAATTTTGTTGGATCTAACGCAAACGAAAGTACAAAGACTAATATTGATGATACAGATTTAGATTACCCTCAAAAAAAAGTAAATCAGATACGAAATCAAAAATCTACCAAGGTAACCTCTTACCAACCAATTCAAAATCCAAACTTGTTTTATTTCCAATCCATTGCGGAAAATCCAAAGAGACGAAAAGAAGTACCTTCCAATTTAGAAATCTTTTTTGATTCTTCCTGTCCGCTGGAATTTGTAGAAAAAGACCAAAGTTTTTATTGGGATCAAACAGTTTCTTATGTTTTTCGCATCACATGCGTTAAAGACTCTGTCTATCGATTTATACGTGCCCCTTCTGCACCTTCAGGTGAATTGATGGTTTCGAATACCATTTGGAAAGATCCAAAACCAGGAGAACGAGTTTTAGGGAAGGCTCTTCTAAAAAAAATTTCAGAAACTCAAATCATTTGGGAGAAAGTAATTCTGTATTATGAATAAAATCATCTTAATTTGTCTCAGTTTATTACTATGGAGTGAGACAGTCTTTTCACAAACTGAATCAGAACCTGCAGTGGATTCAATTTTTCGTTCCGTAGTCCTCATACGGAATGAAGGGTTTAACACTGAAAATAAAACCCAACCTTGGATGAAGAAAAATCTTTATACAGGGTTTGGCTCAGGATTGGTATTACCCAACCAAACTATCTTAACCAATGCACATGTAGTTCGTGATGCAAAGCGAATTTTAGTTAAGAGTAGTTTCACTAAAAAAGAATACTTAGCGGATGTAAAATTCATTGGTTATGATTGTGACTTGGCATTATTACAAGTGAATGATCCCGATTTTTCGGAACAAACAACTTCATTAAGTCTATTGGAAGGAATTCCCAATTTAGGATCGGATGTATTGTTATTGGGTTTTCCAAATGGTAATGACAGTTTATCCGTCGAAAAAGGATCCATCTTACGTTTTGAAAAAAATCGATACACCTACTCTGGGTTAGATTATCGAAATGTATTAAAAATAGCAGCAAATATCCAACCAGGCAATTCTGGTGGACCCGCTGTTCAAAATGGAAAGGTTGTTGGTCTTGTATTCCAGATCAGTACGTTAGAACAAGGGATTGCGTATTTGATCTCCAATGACATCATCCGTCATTTTTTAGAAGATATTAATGATGGGAAATATGATGGGTTTCCAAATCTAGGATTTACATTCCAAAATGGAAATCCAAAAAGTTTAAAACAAGCGATGAAAGTACCTGCGAGTGAAACAGGAATTTTTGTGAATCGAATTTATCCTTCTTCTACATTTTCGAAAGTATTAAAAGAAAAAGATTTTGTGACGGCTGTGGATGGAATTTCCATCTCAAATGATGGTGAACTCACTTCTTCCAATAAAAAAGAATTCATCATTGATTGGATTGAAGACAAACAATTGAATTCAAAGGTTTCGATCAGTTTTTATCGAGCAGGGAAAGAAAACCAAGCTGAAGTCAATTTACAAAAAAACTATGCATTGGAACTTTATCGAGATGGAACGGAAGATTATTTTTTGCAGGCAGGTTTTGTTTTCCAACCAATTACACGATCTTTTTTCCACTCTGAAGACGGTGATTTAGATAGTTCCTTACAATACCACTACAGTTACTTTATCCAAGACCTCCTCTATCGTTATACAACAAGAGATATTGTATTGAGTTATGCATTTAATGATCCGGAAACATCGAAATATAAAAAATATAAATACAAAGTTGTAGAGTCGATCAACGGACGAGTTCCAAAAGATTTAAGTGAATTTAAAACCCTGTGGAAAGAAAATAAACGAGGAATGATTGTACTAAAATTTAGAGGAATGGATCTTCCTATTGTGTTACGACCTGAATCCATTTACCAAATGAACCAACGTGTTAAAAAAAGATATGGTGCCAATTATGAAGAACTTTAAGTCGATTGTCCTTGTATCATTTTTAGTATTGATCACTTCCAATGTTTTTGCGGAAGAATTTGAAGATAAACGTGTCATTGAAGCAAGGGTAACCTTTCAGAAAATTAGCCACCAAAATCCATGGTTAGTTGGTGAACCATTCAATCGCAAATTAAATATCATCCACTTAGGAAAGGGACAGTTTTTTGGTGTCACTCTTTCTAAACAAAACCCCGTATATGCAGAATTTGAATCCTTTGATTATTCAGTACCAAAATTGGCAATCAAAGCTTATGATGGAGAGACTGGGTTTCTATTATTAGAATCAAAAGGAATGCAGAAATTACCAAAACCTGTAGGATTGGATTTAAAACTGACAGACAAACATTGTCCCACTGGAAAATCTCGATATGTTTATTTGCCTTTTTCAAAAACTCCAATCAAAGTTTTGATGTTGGATCAGAAAAAAAAAGAAGAGTCTGATTTTTTCTTCAAAAATCAATTGTTATGCGGGATTACTATTTCTGATTTTTTAATCCCAACCGAATATGTAGAATTGTTTTTACGATCTGGTGGTAAGTCATTTCCGCACCCAGGATTCTTATTTGATGTAAATCTAACTCCTTCAGAGAAAGAATATTATTCAAAATCATTTCCAAATCCACTTTTAGTATCAGAAGTGATTCCTGGAGTTGGTCCTGCTTATAATTTATTCCCCGGAGACTTGGTGACTATGATCAACTCGTTTCCGCTTACAAAAGTGGATGAATGGGACCGTGCTGATAAAATCTTGGATTTGTTATTACGTAAACCCGATGGACGTTTGCGAGAATTAGGTGAAACGATCCAACTGAAACTACATCGTAATTTTCAAAGTCTCAGTATTTCATATGATTTAAGGGCCTATGATTCTAATGATTTTTTAATTCCAGAAGAAGCAAAAGATCGCAGACCATTGTATTTGATTGTAGGGGGATTTTTCTTTACGGAACTTTCCAATGCATATCTCAAAGAATTTGGCTCGGAATACAGGGTGAAGTCGGAAAAAAAATTGGTGTATCTGTCTGATTATTACCAGAAGAAAGTCCACCCAGTGAGGGAAAAAATAGTAATTCTCAGTCGTGTTTTCCCCCTAGAAGGTAACCTAGGATACCAGGACTTCCAAGATTTAGTCTTGGAGAAGGTAAATGGAACTCGCATTAGCTCCCTTAGCCAATTAAAAACTCTTTTACAATCAGAAGAGTCCACCTACTACGCGTTTGAATTGTCTGGAGGAAAAATCGCCTTTTTTACCAAAAAGGAGATTCTGGAATTGCAACAAGAGCTTCAGTCTACCTATAAATTGGGACGTTCATATAACTTGGAAGACTAAATTTCAAAAATAGATTTACAATAGTTAATGGTAGGGCATTCTAACTCACTAAGCCATTCCTTATGAAAATCTTATTTGTTGACGACGAAGAAACAATTCGTGAATTGTTTTGGGAATACTTCAAAGATGAATTTAATGTTACATTAGCCTCCGACGGAATGGAGGCTCTTGCTATTGCCAACCAAAACACTTTTGATTTAATCATTTCTGACATCAGCTTACCAAAATTAAATGGAATCCAATTCATTCAAAAATTAAGGGCCGATGGAAACCAAACTCCCTTTTTGGTAATTACGGGAGACAGTGACATTCAAATTGCAATTGATGTGTTTCGTATGGGAGCCGTTGATTTTTTTCTAAAACCATTTCGAATGGAAGCTCTTCGTTCTCGGATTAAAAAATTTGAAAATGCAGACATTGATCTCACCTTACTTTATAATAGTGGTGAGATTACACAATTCAGTGGTGACTGCAAAATCAAATTAAAACCACAAATTAAAAAGTTAACATCGTACATTGCATTTTTAACCAAACAAATATTAAATTCTCCACATGCTTCACCTGAAGATTTAATCTCCATAAAAATTGTATTGTATGAATTATTGGCAAATGCAATCGAACATGGAGTTGCGGGTGTGAGTTATGCTGAAAAACAGGAGTGTTTAGAATCTAACCAAGATTATTTTAAGTATGTTGATGAAAGATGTGCCGGTAACAATTCATCCGTTTTTGTAGAGTTACTAATGGATGATGTTGGTGTTACGATTGTGATTCGAGATGAAGGGAATGGATTTGCAGTTTCTCAAATTCCCAATCCAATTGAGAATCCAAGTGCCAATTTAGTCAGTGGACGAGGGATTTTTTTAGCAAAAATGAATATTGATTCTATAGTTTATAATGAAAAAGGAAATGAAGTTCGATTTTTTAAAACTTGGAATCGGATTGCTGGAATTGCCAATCAAAACTGAATTTTCATAGTCTTACTCATGCAGGCTCAATTTTACATTTCGAGCACATTAAGAATCTTATACCAATTACTGATTGATTGTTCTTTTTGTCTCAAACCGTAGAGAACTAGAAGGTTTTGATTCTCTTTCAATCCCGATGTTCATAATGCCAAACACTCCTTGTTTCCAAAAATGATTGGGATTGGAATTTGCCTCCGGATACAACGGAAGACTGGAATTCGGAACTATATTTTTCAGTCAGAATCGGATTGGGTACCAAGGAAGTGAAAAAAAGAAAGAATGTGGAAAGAAACAATCCCGATACTAGAAGGGATGAAGAAAATACTTTTGAAATATCGGCATGGATTTCTTCTCATTTTCCCTCTACTGTTGGTTATTTTCTCTTACAGGGAAGCTGATACTCGTTTTTCCTACGACCTGAGTCGATTTTTTGAAAAAACCGACCATAGTAAAGAAGAGGCAGTCATTGTTTCTTATTTAACACAAAAAGATTCGTCCAAAATTTCCTTGAGACGTAAAAAAGAATTAGCAAGAGCAATCGTAAGGTTTTCGCAAAAATTACAATTACCAGATGGTACTTTGTTAGGTGATTATCCTCCAGTTCCTTCCTTATTTTTGTTAGCTTGGGCAAAAACAAGAACTGACTTTCAACCTATAAATGAAAAAGGGTATGGCATTTTAGCACTTTCAGAATTCTTCGTAAGAGAATTTGAAATGTCATCTGGTGCAAAAATCAATAGGGACTATGACATTCAATTGGACTCAATCCAATTTAAGATTGTAATTTTGAAACTCAAAGAGTATTTAGCGGAAGGAAAATCTGTAAAAGACGCCTATCAGTTGTTATACAAAAATAATATCCCACCCAATGAATGGGAAATTCTTATCTCAAACTATAAAAAAATCTACGAATACGTTATTTCCGAAAGTAAGCCATAAAATATCCAGTCAGTAATAACCAAGATACAATTTGACCTAAAAATAGAGAAACAGCAGCTCCGTTTGCACCGAAGTCTGGGATGATCCAATAGTCAAACAAAGCACCAAATAATAGTCTTAATAAGGCAAGACCTGCGAGTAATCTAGGTAATCCCAAAGCAAATAATGCAGTTCCTAGTGGAGCAAATACCAACTGTAGTAAGAAATTGGGATATAGAATTTTAAAAACGGAAATTGAGTTCGTATACTTTGTTCCGAATAACAAAGTTAAAATGGGTTCAGCGAGTAAAATTCCTGGAGCCAAACAGATGGCTATCATTCCGCCTAAAAAAACGGATTTTTTAAGAACAGTTGGGAATTCTTCTGTTTCCGCTAGTCTTGCCATTTTTGGATAAATGATAGAGTTAAATGTTGCAAGAATGATGATAAATCCACTAAACAATTGTAAGGCGGTTCCATAGTCGGCAACAATTTCAGGTGGATGAAATTGATTTAAAAAGAAAATTTCCATCCTATCCGATAAAATTGCAAATATGGAAGCTGCGAAAGCCCATAAATTAAAAAGAAGGAGTTTTTTTTCGTTCAATCGGACTTCGGATGGATCTGCTGAAAATGAAATCTCTTCTTTTCCAAAAAAAATAAAAAACAAAAATAAAACAAATATTGGTGCGATACAAAAGATCGCAAGAATATCCATATAAGTTAATGGGTGTTTGTTTGTTTCAGAAAAATAAATCAGTAAGGCTAATCGAATGATATTTGGAAGAGGATTCCAAAGAGATAATGATTTATATTTCCGATAGGATACAAATAAACTTTCAAAATAAGAAATGAACGAAATAATAATTCCGCCAAATAACAGAAGTAAGAGGACTAAATAGTTTTCGTTACTCGTAAAATAAGCAATGATTGTAATGACTGATAAGAATAAAAAAGAATAAAATTTGATTCTAAGAGATGCATTTAAAATGGCTCCTGGATTTTCTTTTTTTTCGGCCAATGGTGAGATGTATTTGATGAGTGCATTGGGTAATCCAAATTCAGCAATCGCAAGGACAACAGGAAGGAATCCTAAAAAGTATTGTAGTTTTCCATTTTCCGCTTTGCTCAGCAAATTGACGGAATAAATCATAAATACAAGATTGGTGACTGCCGAAATTGCCTTGGAACTACTGACAAAGAAAGAGTTTTTTAAAACTCCTTCTTTCATCAATTCGACTTTGAGAAGTTGGAAGATTTTTTTAATTTTTTGCATGTACTAGTTTTGCAAAAACTTTCCTTTTTGAATCTTCTGTAAAACAATTGGAACAATGCATACCAATGCAAAACTAACCACTAGGTAACGAATGTATCTTAGAAACAAATCATCTTTCCAAACTGTTTGTTTAATCAAAATTCCAGGGATTACATAAAACAATGCCATCACAATGACCAAGATGAAAAGTCTTACAAAAAATGTTTTCCAAAAAACTGAAAAAACTTCGGAGCCGATTTGGAAATTGATGGTGGGCATACTCCAATTCAAAAATTCTTTTTTGCTAAATCGCGGGTAAAATAAGATTCCAAGCCAAAATCCACCTAGAGCACCACTCGCCATCAAAACTCCAGATAAACTATGGTGGTGTTCCTCTGTTAAGAAAGGAGAATCAAGTGTAATCGGTAGCAAAGTAAGTACAATTCCCAATAAACCTAAGGTTCTATATTGGTTTGTAAACAGAAACGATTCTGCTTTCTTTGTGTAATATTTATTTAATAATAATAAAATAATGATTAAGTGTAAAACACCCAAACCAAATCCTAAAGTCACGTCCCCTAAATAATGTACTCTTAGATACATTCTGGAAAATGGCATAAACAAAATGATGAGTATAGACAAAATTCGAAACCATAATTTGGGAATACGATACGCTAACAGACCCCATACGACAATCGCTGAATATACATGACCAGAAGGTAACCCAAACGCTTTTTCATCAAATGTTTCTGGATATGGGAATGGTCTTGGGCTTTCCATATAGAATTTGCACAGTGAAACGGCAATCCCTGATGTCAGTAAACCCAAAGAAAGTTCAAAAGCAAGTTTTGGTCGGTAATAAAGATAAACAAAAGAGATAAGACCAAGGAAAAAACTACTTCCACCCAAATAATGGCAGATGGTAGAAATCGCAAAAAAGATTCCTCCTAGGGATGGATCCAAGATGTGTAAGGCATCGAGTGGACCTGATGAGAACCATGGGGATGTTTCGGCTAAAAAGAGTTCTTTCATAGGATTTTCCATCTAAGATGAAAATCGAACTTGATTTCATAAAGTTTTATTTTCAAATATGTGATGTTTCTATGGAACCTAACCAAAATCCCGCTGATATTTTAGAAAGTTTGTTTGTGATTCCTCGTGAGGTGCCAAAAACCATCCTCCGTAACCTTTTAGAGCTCATTTATGACGTAAAAGTAGCTGGTTCCGAGAATATCCCTGAATCAGGTGGGGCTCTCATTATCTCCAATCATACCGATTATTTGGACATTCCTGTCCAAGGTGCCTTTGCGGATCGTAAGATTGTTTATTTGGGAAAATATGAACTTTTCCATCCCCAAGAAGAGATTATGGCCATTATCAACCATAAAAACTCACCATTTCATTACCCACCCCTCAGTCTCACAAAACCTGTGATTGAGATTTTATTGAACTCACTCGGAAGTGTGGTGAAAAAAAATCTAATCAATTGGGGGAGTATGCCCATCATTCGCAATGCCGCGAAAGAGTCAGAAATGGACAAACGAGCTGCGATGGAATACTATGAAAAACTAGAGAACTATATGGTAGACCTCATGAAAGAGGGAGAACTGCTTTCCATTTACCCGGAAGGTTCACGTTCCGAAACAGGAGAATTACAGTCCTTTCGTGCCATGGCTGCAAAACTAGCGATCCGTGCAGGTGTTCCCATCATTCCATCTGGGATTGTGGGTGCGACAAATATGTCAAAACCCAAGGCTTTTCTCACTGGGGATGCGTTCAAAACAAAGATTCGTTACCAGATTGGAAAACCCATTCCACCTTCAGAATTTCCGACTGGCCCTGAGAAAAAAGCCGCCAAGGAACTCACCGAAATTTTGGAAAACAAAGTGAGAGAATTGATGAAACAGGCAGAATCCATCCTTTAGTTTGGACTTTTAACGAAAATATGGCATGATCTGAGTAGTTATGTCATTCTCGTCACATTTTCCAATTGAATCCAGGACTATGCTCATAGAACGTTGTTCTCTATGGACACCGAAATTCTGACATACTTCCCTCAAAACAAAATCCGCTTTGTGACGGCGGCTTCCCTTTTTGACGGACACGATGCTTCCATTAATATCATGCGTAGGATCCTACAACAAAGTGGAGTCGAAGTGATCCACTTAGGACACAACCGTAGTGTCCAAGAAATTGTCCAATGTGCCATCCAAGAAGATGTTCAAGGAATTGCGATCACCAGTTACCAAGGTGGCCATGTAGAATACTTCCAGTACATGATTGATTTGTTAAAAAAAGAAGGGGCAAGCCACATACGGGTGTTTGGTGGAGGTGGCGGAACCATTTTACCTTCTGAAATTCAAATTTTGCATCAATACGGTGTTGCTCATATTTATTCACCTGATGAAGGTCGTACCTTAGGACTTCAAGGTATGATCAATGATGTGGTCAAACAATCTGATTTCCCAACACCACTATCATTTAACGGAGATTTGGCGTCACACATTCAAAAGAAAAACTATTTAGCATTAGGGCAAGCCATCACACAGATGGAATTTTCTCTTTTACAAGAAAAAACTAAGTATTCAATCAACTTGGAATTTCCACCTGCCAAAAAAACGATTCCTGTACTTGGGATTACAGGAACAGGTGGAGCTGGAAAATCTTCATTAACGGATGAGCTCGTTCGTCGTTATCTGGATGACTTTCCAAACCAAACCATTGCAATTTTATCGGTAGACCCTTCCAAACGAAAAACAGGTGGTGCACTGCTCGGAGATCGTATTCGTATGAATTCCATTTTTAATGAAAGGGTTTACATGCGTTCATTTGCGACAAGAGAAGCAAACATTGCTCTAAACCGAAGTGTCAAAGGGGCTATTCAAATTTTAAAGTCTGCTGGTTATGACCTTATCATTGTGGAAACAGCAGGAATTGGGCAAAGTGATTCTGAAATTACAGAAGTGGCAGATGTTTCTTTGTACGTAATGACACCAGAATATGGTGCGGCCACTCAATTGGAAAAAATTGATATGATCGATTATGCGGATGTGATTGCGATCAATAAATTTGATAAACGTGGTGCCCTTGATGCATTACGAGATGTTAAAAAACAATACCAACGTTCTCGAAATTTATTCAATGATTCCGTCGATAGTATGCCAGTGTTTGGAACGATTGCATCGCAATTCCAAGATGCAGGAACAGATGAATTGTACGCTCATTTGATGGGAGTAGTGATTCAAAAATCAAAATTAGATTGGAAATCAAAATACCAAAAAAACCAAGTTGGAAGAGAAGCATCTGTTGTTTTACCTCCAGACCGTGTTCGTTACTTAACAGAAATCAAAGAAGAAATTGATCGAAATGCGGAATGGATCAAAAAAGAGTCAGACCTTGCTCGTTCCGCCTACCAACTGAAAGGTGCTATAACCTTACTTTCCAAAAAAGGAAAATCAGTAATAGATTTGGAATCTGAATATCAAACTACTTGGAATTCCTTGTCTGTTGATTCGAGGAATATCATAGAAACTTGGTCAGAAAAAATTGAATCTTTTCGTAAGGAACAATATTCTTACTTTGTCCGTGGCAAAGAAATCAAAGTTGATAATTATACTGTATCATTAAGCCATTTGAAAATTCCAAAAATTGCCACCCCACGATTTGTGGATTGGGGTGATATCTTAGAATGGTCTTACCAAGAAAACTTTCCAGGTTTTTTCCCATATACGGCAGGTGTGTATCCATACAAACGAAGTGGAGAAGATCCAACGCGTATGTTTGCTGGCGAAGGTGGACCGGAACGAACCAATCGAAGGTTCCATTATTTGAGTTCTGGTATGTCCGCCAAACGTCTGTCAACTGCATTTGATTCTGTGACATTGTATGGAGAGGATCCAGACATTCGACCTGATATATATGGAAAAATTGGAAACTCTGGTGTCAATGTTGCCACATTAGATGATGCAAAAAAACTGTATTCAGGTTTTGATCTTTGTGATCCATCTACTTCTGTATCCATGACGATCAACGGACCTGCACCTATGGTCCTTGCTTTTTTTCTCAATGCAGCCATTGACCAGGCATGTGAAAAGTACATTCGTGCGGAAGGAAAAACAGAAGAGGTAACATCCAAAATCAAATCCATATTTGATTCAAAAGGATTATCTGTTCCCAAGTTTGATGGAAATTTACCAGAAACAAATAATGGTTTGGGATTGCTCTTACTTGGAGTTACGGGAGATGAAGTCCTTCCCAAAGAAACTTATGAAAAATTAAAAAAAGATGCTCTTTCCCAAGTGAGAGGAACTGTTCAAGCAGACATTCTTAAGGAAGACCAAGCTCAAAACACATGTATCTTTTCGACAGAATTTGCCTTAAAGATGATGGGTGATATCCAACACCATTTTATACAAAACCAAGTTCGAAATTTTTATTCCGTATCCATCAGTGGATACCACATAGCAGAGGCAGGTGCCAATCCAATCACACAGGTTGCCTTTACTTTATCAAATGGATTTACTTATGTGGAATATTATCTTAGCCGTGGGATGGACATCAATGACTTTGCTCCAAACTTGTCCTTCTTCTTTTCCAATGGAATTGATCCCGAGTATTCAGTGATTGGTCGTGTGGCAAGAAGGATTTGGGCTAAAGCAATGAAGTTCAAATACAGAGCCAATGAACGTTCACAGATGTTAAAGTATCACATCCAAACTTCAGGAAGGTCACTTCACTCTCAAGAGATTGACTTTAATGATATTAGAACCACATTGCAAGCATTATATGCAATTTATGATAATTGTAATTCTCTTCATACCAATGCATATGATGAAGCAATTACAACTCCTACGGAAGAATCAGTACGACGAGCAGTTGCTATCCAACTTATCATCAATCGTGAGTTAGGTCTTGCTAAAAATGAAAATCCATTACAAGGTGCCTTCATTATTGAAGAACTTACCAACTTGGTAGAAGAGGCAATTCTCACCGAATTCAATCGATTGACAGAACGTGGGGGAGTGCTTGGTGCAATGGAAAGAATGTACCAAAGGAATAAAATCCAAGAAGAGTCCCTCCACTATGAAACTTTAAAACACACTGGTGAATATCCAATTATCGGAGTGAATACTTTCCTCAATCGAAATGGTTCCCCAACAGTGATTCCGGGGGAAGTGATCCGTTCGACAGATGAGGAGAAACAACAACAAATTGGCAATTTGAAGGCATTTCAAAAAGCTAATGTTGGCAAAACGGAATCCGCGATCACAAAATTAAAACAAGTAGCTCGTGCCAAAGAAAATATCTTTCAAGAGTTACTAGAAACAGTGAAAGTGGCGTCTTTAGGGCAGATCTCACATGCGTTGTATGAAGTGGGAGGTCAGTACCGCCGCAATATGTAAAAGGATGGGGTAGAAAAAATCTACCCTTGGTAATGTTATGATTTCCTGGGATTTGATTAAAAAACACAAATTGGGAATTCCTCTCTTATGGGACATCACAATGGTGTTTGTTGTCCTGGGAAATTTGGCTCTCATCATGTTTGATTTGAGTTATCTAAGCTTAAGGCCATTTTATTTTCATAAATTCCCAGAAATCCTTTCTATGTATGACAAACCTATATTAGGGATTGAGCCACATCGGACTACAACAGCTTACACTGATTTGGTGGATGATCTTAGATACCTTACTCAATTGCGAGATGATGAGTTTCGAGAAAACCAAAGAAAAAACACGAGAGAAGAAATTTATAAAGTCCTAACAACTCTTAAAACACAAGTTGCCAATGAAAAATTTGATTCACTTTATATAGGTTTTGAAGCGGCACTCCAAATCGACGATATCCAATTTCGGCGAAAAAAAGTAGAAGAAATTCTTCTCCAATTGAATGACTTCTTTAGTGTGATGGAAGAGACAGATGAAATCACAACTTTAAGTGAACTTTCTGAAAAATATGCTTTTATCAATCGTTTGAGCATTGAGACCAATGAATCAAAAGAAATTTTGTCGATTATTCAAAAAATGGACAAACGAATGTTAGAGATTGTGGAAAATAATCCATTTGCCATGTCTGGACAAACTCAATTTCTTTTGGATATTCAATCAAAAATTAAAAATGAATACCAAACACATAAAACAAAAGCACGAGATTTAAAACTAAGACAAGAATTAGACCCAATTTTAAATCGGGATCGAATTCCATCCACGGTTGTTGCTTTTGCATGGTTTTGGAGAGACCAAAATCGATCATTGGAACAAAAAATTGAGTTTTTTAATGCAAACTTTCGAGAATACTTTGCACTCAATTATTACCGAGCAATTTCTTCGGATGGAACTCCAGTTAACAACTATTTATTGTTAGACGCTCCTTTTTTATTCTTCTTTTTGGCGGAGTTTATACTCAGTTGGTTGTTAGCCATCAAAAACAAAACATACATTGCTTGGTTTTTATATCCTATTTACCATTGGTATGACGTTTTGGGACTCATTCCAATTGTTGAATTTCGTTTTTTCCGTTTAGTTCGTGTTTATAAAATTTATTTAATGTTACAAACCAATCAATTCACTAAAATATTGGGAAATGATTTGATTAGTAAAACATTACGTTATTATTCAAATATCATTAAAGAAGAGATATCCGATATTGTTACCATTCAAATTTTAACAGAAACTCAAAACGAAGTTCGCTCAGGAAATTCGCTTGATCAATTGGTAAATGCCATCGACCAAAACCGAACAGAGTTAAAAAAAGTTGCATTAAAAAATATAGCACAATCAGCACAAAATCCAAATCTACAAGCGTTGGTTCAGAATTTAGTAACGGAAATATCAGAAAGAGTATCAGCCAATATGAAACCCATTTCTTTACTTCCAAAAGAAATGCAAGCAAACCTAACAAAACAAATTAGTTTGACCATTTATTCTGCGATTTCACAAGCTACAGTTGCAATGGCAACTGATCCATCAGGTCGAAAATCCATAGAGAACCTAATTGATTATTTGATAGATGAGATGATCCTTGTTGCACAAGACCCAGATATGGTTAAACTCAATACAAACATTTCTGTTGCTCTCATTGAAAATATGAAAAAATCTATTGGCGAGAAAAAATGGCTTAAATCAGAGATTGGAAATAGTTAATTCAGTTTTACAATTTTAGAACTGGAACATTTCTTCCATTTTTCGAACGGCGTTTCTACTAAAAAAAATGTCTTGTTTTCTTTCGGAAACAAGATGGAATCTATCCACTTTGGTGTTTCTGGTAAAGATATTTCTATCCTTGGCCTTCTGGTCAATTGTAGGAGGAGAAATCATGGCGAATCCAAATCCAGTGGAGACAATAGATCAAACTGAATCTACTGATGAAAATTCGAATCCGATTGCACAATCAACAAATCTGAAACATAAAAAAGTGAATACGAAAACCAATTCGAATTTATCTTCCTCTCGACCTTCTAAAAAACGAAACCGAACAGTAACAATTAAACAAAATCTGAATCTGAAACAGAAAAACGGATCTAAACAGATTCAATCACTTCATCCAAATTTGAAAAACCATAAAGGCAATTGGAAACCAATGGATTTGGTTTGGGAAGAAAGTTCTGGAGCCGTGGCACCCGAATATCGGTATGCAAAACAATTCCACCTGTGGACAGACTCTAAAACAATTCTCTTAACTCGAAAAATTGTGAAGAATGGGAATCTTCAGTTAGAAGAAACAAAAGCAATATCTCCAATTCAATATGAAAAATGGATGAATCGTTTTTTAGAAATGGGTATTTCACAATTCCCATATGAAGAGATTCCTGAAGAAAAAATCACTGGGATCAGTTATAATTTTGTAGAATTTCAATTTGGATCCACCAAATCAAAGTTTTATTATCGATTAGAAGAAATTCACCAACCTGACTGGGTGCAAAAAAAGAACATTATAAAGTATATAGAAAGGATGAAACCATGAATCTGAAAATAAAATCATTAATACTCGGAGTTGTATTGTTCTCATTTCATACAACTTTCGCCGAAGAGTTTGACCCAAGTAGTGTCCGTTCCCCTGGTTGTAAACCTGGAACATTTTCTTGTGGTTACATCCCCAGTCCCAAAGAAGTCCAAGATACAATTCCACTCAAACGAGATTTTAATTCGTTTGAAGACTTACCAAGTTCAATTGACTTATCATCCCTAATGCCTCCTGTAGGAAATCAAGGAAGGCAAAATAGTTGTGTTGCATGGGCTACTGGTTATGCGATCAAATCATATCTTTTAAAAAATAAAGGCCAAAGCACTGAGTATGATCCACCTTTTGCTGGTGGAAAAGGAAACTTTGTGTTTTCACCAGCCTTCATTTACAACCAACAAAATGGGGGAGAAGACAAAGGATTATACTATTACAAAACGATGGAATTCTTAAAATCCAATGGTGTTGCGCCATGGAGTAGTATGCCTTACACAGACAAAGATTATTTGTCACAACCAACGCAAGAATCTAAACAAGAAGCTCTCAATTATAAAATAAAATCTTTTTCTCGATTGAATTACAAAAATCCAGACGAAATCAAGCGCGTATTAGCTGGTAAAAATGTTGTAATGGTTGGTATGATCATCGATGATGCATTTTATAAATTGAAAGGTTCAACGGTTTATGATGCGAATAGTGGCCAAAGTTATGGTGGCCATGCCATGACAATTGTGGGATATGATGATAATAAAAAATCAAAATCGGGCAAAAAAGGTGCATTTAAATTACAAAACTCATGGGGAACAAACTGGGGTGATAATGGATTTGGATGGGTATCTTATTCAATGTTAGCCAAAGTTGGACAAGAAACTTACGCCATCATAGATGAACCAGCACCACAGAATACACCTACACCAGTTGTGAGTGTCAATCCCGCTAAAAAACCTATTTTAGCTCCAACTGAAATCAAAGTTTCGAAAGGTGACTTTGATAATAAAATTCTACTGACTTGGAAACACCAAGAATCTGCAGTCGCTTACCTAATTCAAAGAAAGGAAGAATCTGATTTTTACGACTTAGCATATTCAGACAAACCAAGTTTTACCGATTTATCTGTATCACCAATCTCTACTTATGCGTACCGAATTTTAGCAATTGGAGCTGAAGATGTTTCAGTTGCATCATTAGAAGTAGAGGGATTTACATCGTCGGAACCAACACAAGATGGAAATTTGACGCAAGTTGTAGGTCTTAGTGGAGTTGTTTTTTCGAATGGAAATACAACAAGTGTCCAATTGGCTTGGTCAGAAATTGATGGTGTCACAAACTATACAATTGCTAAATCAGATTCAACATTTAAATGGAAAACCATAGGGACAAGTAAATCACCAGACTATGTAGATAATTCTCCTAAATCAGGTGAAGTGAATTATTACCGTGTCAATGCTGTAATCAATTCCAAATCATCGGATTGGAGTGATTCCATTGCCGTTGAAGTAGCAAACCAGTCTTTATTACCAAACCAAGTAAGTAAGTTGTCTGCATCGAACGGAGATTATGCAAACAAAATCCAGTTAAATTGGAAAGCTGCTCCTGGTGCTAAAAATTATTTTTTATTTCGATTTGATGAGAATGCAGAACCTTCAGGTCAATTTGAAGTATCGGGTACTTCTTATACAGATTCAGATACAACCATTCAAAATGGAAGATCATTTCTATATACAGTTATTTCTGCAAATGACTTAGGTTATGCGGAACCTAGTGAAGTTGCATTTGGAAAAACAGACCCTGGATTAACAAAACGTGCTGGTGGTGTGACACTTCCTGCTCCAAAACAATTGATCACAAATCCAGTTGGAAAAGACAAGATGGTTAGTTTGAAGTGGGATTCGGTAAAGGATAGTTTTGAGTATTATATCTATCGAAAACCAATCCAAAATGGCAAACCCGGCAAATTGGAATTTGTTTCAAGTGTGGATTCTAAAAAGACAAGTTTTTCAGAAGTGTTTCCTGGGAAATCTGGAGATCTCTTCTTATACTCAGTGCGATCCAAATCAGAGTTTGGTGCTGAATCCAAAGATTCTAATTTTGTTTCGGTTTTTTGGAATGAACCAAAATCCGTTGTAAAAAAGAGAGCCATGTCTCTAGAGGAATTGCCAAATCAATTTACGGGAAAATGGACTTCTATGTATTGGAATCCAAAATTAGGCCCACAAAACTTGCAGATGGAAATCACTGGTAACGGACAAGATTTTGTCGCAAAATTAAAGTTAAATGATAAGGAAATCAAACAATTTTCTGGATCTTGGACGCCTGGCAGTAAAATGATCAAAACAAAAGGATTTAGTTTAGAACTTTCCAATGTATTGGATGGTAATTCGTTAGTTCAGTTCCAATCCATTAAGGAGATTGAAAATGGAATGGAACTGAGTTTTGAAAAAGAAAATTAATCGAGTTAATTCCCTTCTAAAAAGGGAATTTTAAATTTTGTTTTTAAATGCTTTGTAAATACAGCCAAAGTGCTTTTAGCTCTGTATCTGTTAATTTAGCTAAACTTTGCCAAGGCATTGGAAACTTGATCTCTGATCCATCTGGACGTTTTCCTGTTCGGATGGATTCAATAAAACTAACCTCTGTATAATGAGAAAGTCCTGCTTTCGTAATGTTTTGTGCTGGTGGCCATTCAGGAGGAGCTCCTTGGATAGGACCACCGACTAACTTCATTCCATGGCATCCAGTGCAAGTAGCAGCAACATACTTACCATATTCTAACGATACAGTAGGTTTTAAATTTTCAAGATGATTTGTTTCATGATTGATTTGTTCTGCTGAGACTAATACGGGAATTTCTCCGATGACAAATAAAAATCTGCCAAGTGGTCCTGGTTTGATCTCTCCTTGTTCTTTGTCCACTGGAGCGGAAGATCGAAGATAAGAAATTAATTTCCCTACATCTTCATTTGTCATTCCATGAAAATCAGTGGATGGCATGAAGATGAGTGCACGTCCATTTTTTCCAACACCATGGCGAATGGCGACAGCCAATTCTTCATCTGTTCGATCGTTTAAAATTCCGCCTTTACCAGCTGTTAGGTTTGCACCTGAAATTGTTCCAATTGCGGGGTCATCGATAAAAGTTCTTCCACTTCCATCGACGTCATGGCAATCACCACAACCTCGAGATTGGTAGAGGCGTTTGCCTTCTAGAATGTCTTGGTTGGACACAAATTTAGGAACAGGAGTAGGTTTTACGGAGTATGTTTTTCCCATCTGGTTGTTGCTGATGAGATAAACAGCAGTCACAAAAACGGAAAGGACTAAGATCACCGTTACGAAAAAGATAAGGAGTATTCGAGAAATTTTTTTCATAAGTGGAGGAATTGGATCTTAGTGGGGGAATTGGTCAAGTGGGATTTTGGGGGGAAGTTGCGAATCTGGTCTCCCCGCCCTGATCAATGGGTGGGGTTATCCACCCGCCACCCATTGACGCCAACCTACCATCAAAACCTTTTTGATGCCAGTTTTCTACACATCGCCAAAAAAAATAACTAACAAAAGTTCATGTTAGGAGTTCGCTGTGGTCGTGTTTTAGGTTGGGGTATTGTCAGCGACAGTGAGGTGGTTGTATTTGTCTGGTTGGTCTGTCTTTAAGTAATATTCTAAAATGGTTTCTACATCAGCTTCTGATTTCATGTTAAACCACTTGCCTTCAGGGTACGATACTTGGATCGGTCCAAGTTCACAACGATCGAGACATCCCGATTTTTGAACCCGGAACTTATATTCTATTCCTGCTTTCGCCGCTTTTTGTTTTAATAATTTGAGAAGTTCAATAGAACCCTGGTTTCCACAAGACACCCGTTCGCCGGGTGCCCTTTGGTTTTCGCAAACAAAGATATGTTTTTCGTAAAACATAATTGATTTAGTCCTTATGAAACGACGTAGTTTTCCATCGGGATACAGGAACAAACTAAGTTCCGATCTCCGTACACATTGTCCACACGTCCTACACTTGGCCAAAATTTCCGTGAACGAAGCCATGGAAGCGGATATGCCGCACGTTCCCTTGGATACGTATGATTCCAAGCATCACTGATGACCATGTCTGCTGTGTGAGGAGAATTCTTCAGTGGGTTATCTTCTTTGGAAAGAACACCTGACTCAATGTCTTTGATTTCCTGTGCAATCGATAACATGGAATCAATGAATCGATCCAACTCTTCTTTAGATTCTGACTCAGTTGGTTCTACCATGAGAGTTCCTGGAACAGGGAATGACATGGTTGGAGAGTGGAATCCGTAGTCTATCAAACGTTTTGCGATATCTTCTACTTCTATTCCACTTGTTTTTTTGAAGCCGCGCATATCCAAAATACACTCATGAGCTACAAGTCCTTTGTTTCCTCGGTACAATACTGGGAAGGCAGATTCTAATTTTTTGGCAATGTAGTTGGCATTGAGGATTGCAATTTTTGTAGCATATCGTAGGCCTTCAAAACCCAACATCGCAATGTACGCCCAAGAGATCACAATGATAGATGCTGATCCCCAAGGTGCTGCAGATACCGCCCACTGGCTGTTATTCGATCCATTTTCGACAAGACTATGCCCTGGTAAAAAAGGAGCTAAGTGTTCAGCAACACCAATCGGACCAACTCCCGGACCACCACCACCGTGTGGGATACAGAATGTTTTGTGTAAGTTCAAATGGCAAACATCAGCACCAATATCACCAGGTCTTGTTAATCCCACCTGTGCGTTCATGTTGGCACCATCCATATAGACTTGACCACCATTGTCGTGGATGGTTTGGCAAATTTCTTTGATGGAAGCTTCGAATACGCCATGTGTGGAAGGATAGGTAACCATAAGGGCACCTAACTTGTCTTTGTATTCAATTGCTTTTTTCTTTAAGTCTTCTACATCAATGTTTCCATTTAGATCACAATTGACAGGAACCACTTTGAATCCTGCCATCACTGCAGAGGCAGGGTTTGTACCGTGAGCAGAGATTGGGATAAGACAGATGTCTCTGTGCATATCATTGCGGCTTTGGTGGAAGTTACGAATGGCAAGTAAACCAGCGTATTCTCCTTGCGAACCAGCGTTTGGTTGGAGTGAAACTTCGGCAAATCCTGTGATTTCACATAACCATTTTTCCAATTGGCTAAAAAGAGTACGGTATCCTTCTGTTTGGTTTTCGGGAACAAAGGGATGGATGTTCGAAAGTTCTGGCCAAGTGACTGGATACATCTCTGTTGATGCATTGAGTTTCATCGTACAAGAACCTAATGCGATCATGGATGTGGTTAAGGATAAATCTTTTGCGTCCAGTCTGCGAATGTAACGTAACATCTCTGTTTCCGTATGGAAACTATTAAAAACTGGATGAGTTAAGTAAGACGATTTTCTTTCAAGCAGTTCTGGAATTTTCCATTCTTCTTTTGAAGTTAGGTCTTCTAATGGAAAATGAAGGGCTTTGTTTTCGTTAAAGACTTCAAGTAAATCTTTGATGTCCTTAATGTTTGTTGTTTCATCTAAAGAAATGCTTATGACGTGACCAGAAACTTGTCGAATGTTGATTTCTCTTTCTTCTGCATAGTGGATAATTTCTGCTGATGAGATTTTAGAAAGTTCTACTCGAATGGTATCAAAGTAAGGTTGTGAGATGATTTTGTATCCTAACTTTTCAAGTCCAGTTGCGAGAATGGTTGTCATTCTATGAACACGAGAGGCAATTTGTTTTAAACCTTTTGGACCATGGTATACTGCATACATGGATGAGAGCACTGCCAGTAATACTTGTGCTGTACAAATGTTAGATGTTGCTTTGTCTCGGCGAATGTGTTGTTCCCGTGTTTGTAAACTGAGACGGTATCCTGGTTTCCCTTGTGAATCTTTGGAAACACCGATGAGGCGGCCTGGCATATTTCGTTTGTATTCTTCTTTCGTAGCAAAGTAACCAGCATGAGGACCACCAAAACCAAGTGGCAATCCAAAACGTTGTGTGGTTCCCACAACAACGTCTGCATTCATTTCGCCTGGTGATTTTAAGATGGTGAGTGCAAGTAGATCAGCCGCCACAACCGTTTTGGCACCTACTTTGTGTAGGCTTTCAATGAATTCACTAAAATCATAAATGGTTCCATCAGTAGATGGGTATTGGACAATCGCTCCAAAAAAATCATTGGAAGGAACCATCTTTTTAAACGAACCAACAACAATGTTGATTCCAAGTGGAATGGCACGAGTGCGGATCACATCTAAGGTTTGTGGGTGAACGGATTGCGAAACGAAGAAAGATTTTCCTTGGCTGTCTTCTTTTAAAGAATACAACATATTCATTGCTTCTGCAGCAGCTGTTCCTTCATCAAGGAGGGATGCATTGGCAATTTCCATACCTGTTAAATCTGTGATCATCGTTTGGAAGTTGATGAGTGCTTCCATCCTTCCTTGCGCAATCTCTGCTTGGTACGGAGTGTACGCTGTATACCAACCTGGATTTTCTAAAATGTTTCTTTGGATCACAGGTGGAGTGATACAAGAATAGTATCCAAGTCCCAAATAGGATCTGTAGATTTTGTTTTTCGAAACAATCTTCTTTAAATCTTTCTGGAGGGCATATTCACCAATTGGTTTTGGTAAATCGAGTTCCTTGCGTAACCGAATGTTTTCGGGTACGGCATCACTAATCAGATCATCCAATTCCTTATAACCAATGGTTGAAAGCATTTCAGAAACAGTTTCTTCTGTCACACCAACATGACGCCGTAAGAATGTGTCACTTGGTTCTAATGTTTCTTCGTAAGGGGAATGGATGGGCGATGAAGGTTTTACGGAACTCACTTGAAAATAACTCCTATTAATCCAGTTTGGAAACGTATTCTTTGTATTGAGCAGCGGAGAGTAGGCCTCCTAGCTCTGATGTTTGGATGTTTTTTAATTTTACCATCCAAGTATCAAAAGGTTCAGCATTCACAGATTGTGGATTGGAACCAAGAGACGCATTGGTTTCCACTACCTCTCCCGAGATAGGGGAATATAAATCTTCTGCTGCTTTTACAGACTCAATCGTTCCTAAACTATCTTTTGCTTTGATTTGTTTTCCAGGTTTTGGAAGGTCGATGAAAACAATGTCACCTAATGCGTTTTGTGCGAAGTCAGTGATTCCAACAAGAGCCACATCTCCCTCTACTTTTACCCATTCATGTTTTTCAGTATAATAATAACCGTCTTTTGCTTGTGTGTCTGCCATGGTTTTTTTCCTTACATCTTTGGTTTAGCGATTGTTTCGGACACTGCCTTGGATGAAGGCACCAGTCTCTACTTTAGCCAATTTCTTCTGCCCACGAATCTCCACAAATACTTCCGTTTGGTTTTTTGTGAATTCGGTCTGAAGATAGGCAAGTCCTAGGGATTCCTTCCGGCTTGGGGAGTGGGTTCCTGAGGTTGATTTGCCAATTTCTTTCCCGTCTCCGGAAAAAATGGGAAAATTTTCGCGTAAAACGCCTGGTTCCATCAATCGGATCCCCACAACTTTTGCTTTTGGACCATTTTTTTTATCTGCGATGATACGTTCATACCCTAGGTAAGGTTTTGATTTTTCTTTTACGATGAAATTGATTCCAGATTCTACTGGAGTCCATTCTGCGTTCAATTCATGTCCATACAATGGATACTTTGCTTCTAAACGGAGTGTATCACGTGCACCAAGACCAACGGGAACAAGTCCCAAGTTTTTTCCTGATTCTAATAATTCTTTCCAAAGAGTGACACCCAATTGGTTAGATGTATAGATTTCAAATCCATCTTCTCCCGTATAACCGGTGCGAGACACGATGATTGTCTCTCCTTTCCAATTCATTTCTGTAAAATGATAATAAAGGATGGAAGATAAATCTTTTCCTAAGTAGTTTGCAAAAATTTCATCTGCTTTTGGGCCTTGTAATGCAATTTGGTGCCAATTTTTACTATCATCAACTACAGTTACGTTCCCTTTTACATATTTAAGTAAATGTTTGGTAACGGCTTCATAATTGGATGCATTGGAACAAATCATATATTTTGAATCATTGAATTTATAAACAGTGATATCATCAACAAGCCCACCATTCTCATTCACAACTGCATTGTATTGCACTTGGCCATCTCTCATGGAAGAAATGAGATTACAGGTGACCGATTCTAAAAATTCCAAAACATCTTTGGCATCTCCGGTGACAAAAATTTCACCCATATGGGACACATCAAAGAGACCTGCGTTCGATCTAGTTGTTAGATGTTCTTGGATGATTCCTGTATACTGAACAGGCATGTCCCATCCGCCAAAAGGAACCATCTTGGCTCCCATTTCTTTGTGAATTGAATGTAAGGGTGTTTGTTTTAGTTCCACGGTATTCTCTTATGTAGACTCTTATACCATAGAAAAATGGTTTCATGGTACTGGAATTGAATTTTTTTTAACTCATTATGCAAAGAGAAGCCTACCGCATCGAAAAAACTGGATCCATCCGCAACTTACAAAGAAAAAAAGAACTCTTACCTCCTCCAGAAGGAGATGAAGTCACAATCGAAGTGAAAGCGATTGGACTAAACTTTGCAGATGTTTTTTCAGTTTATGGTTTGTACTCAGCAACTCCAAAAGAAAGTTTTGTTCCTGGATTAGAATTTTCAGGAAAAATCATCAAAATAGGCCCAAATGTTAAGGATTTTGAGGTTGGTGACCTTGTTTTTGGTGTGACTCGCTTTGGTGCATATACAACTCATCTCAACATTTCAGAAAAAACAATTTTTGCACTTCCAAAGGATTGGAGTATGCAAGATGGAGCATCATTTGCAGTGCAAGCACTCACTGCATACTATGCACTTGTTCCACTCGCACAAGTAAAAGAAAGAGATCATGTATTAGTTCATAGTGCTGCAGGTGGTGTTGGTATCATGGCAGGTCATATCATTCAGAAAAAAAAAGCAATTGCGATTGGACTTGTAGGTGATTCTCGTAAGTTTTCGATCCTAAAAGAGGTTGGTTATGAAAAATTTCTTGTTCGATCTCCTCATTTTAAAGATGAAATGAAAAAAATTCTAGATGGAGCACCATTAAAAATCGTTTTAGAATGTTTAGGTGGTCGTTATTTTCAGGACAGTTATGATCTTTTAGCACCAATGGGAAGACTTGTAACGTATGGAAGTGCAAACTTCACACCTTCAAAATCATTCATCAATTGGTTTTCAATCGTGTCTTCATACCTCACAAGACCAAAAATTGATCCATTATCAATGATTTCAGACAATAAATCGGTCATGGGATTCAATTTAATATGGTTGTGGAATGAAATTGATGATCTACGAAAACATTTTTCGGATTTAATGATGCATTCTTTACCAAAACAAACGATTGGGCATGAGTTTACGTTCGATTCTTTGCATGATGCACTCCGTACAATGCAATCAGGTCAAACAATTGGTAAGATTATTATCAATGTTCCGTAGAATGAGTATTAGCCTGTTTTTTTATTTTGAATAAAAATTCATGCAAAAAATAAAATTTCTTTACATTTAAAATGATATGATTTAATTATGTCGTATCAATTCACTCTCTGTTTGCCAAGGACAGCCGTGTTTTGAAATCAAAAGATAAGGACGATCACAATGGTTGCTAAAAAGAAAGCCGCAAAAAAGAAAGCCGCTAAGAAAAAAGCTGCAAAGAAAAAATCTAAGAAATAACTTAGATTCGATTCTTCCTTCGAAACTATCGAAGTAAGATTGTGTGAACCCGCAAAACCTGCGGGTTTTTTCATTTATAAGGGTATCAACGGGAAAAATTTACGCAATTGCCCTTGTAAAACCCCTTCTCGACATTAAAAAACCTGATTTTTTCTCTGAATTTGATCTTTCAATGCCAATGAATTGAAAATGATCCTTCTTATTAATCGAATCAAAGAGTGCTTTCATGAGTGATTCAATGTTAGGATGGATCACATTCTTATAACTTTTTCTCGAATGATCCTTTCCCCATATTTCTAAATGGTCATTGTCTGGCATTTTAAGGATGAGAGAAGGCAAATCATAACGTTTGATGAGCACATTGCAGACTTCTTCGAATCCATACTCAGTGATGGAGCTAAAATCAAAAAAAACAAGTAAGTAGAGGATGTTGGTTGGTTCTAATCTGCCATTTTCATCTGAAATTTTTTGGATTCCATCTAAAACTACGTAACGAAGATTCTTTGATTGGATCCATAATTTTTGGTCTTCGTGGCGTTTTAGATTCACTTCTTCCGAAAACCGTTTCTGGAATACGGTAGAGAGGAAAAATCCTGCGGAATCTTGTCTTTCTTCGAGGATTCTTTCTAAAGAAAAGGGTTCAAACTCTAAATTGAAATACTTTGTATACGTCTCTGCCATATCATATTGAGTAACGGACAGATTTTAGAGTTTGATTCGGATTTTTTTTAAAAATTAGAACTAGAATTCTAACATTCGCCTTTCGGAATCATGAAAAAAAGTATAACCTTCTTTTTTCCAAGTCTCCCAAAACTTTTGTGACCCTTCTCTCATAAAACAAATTCGTTCTTCAGTTGATATTGGAGTTAAAAAAAGAAAGTTTGCACGTTTTCCATTCTCAGTGATGAGTCCGTTCAGTTTTGGCAACAATTCATTCGAACCTTGGTCGAGTTCATCTGTGATGTTTCTAAACACAAACCAATTGAAATCCAAATACAATTGATCAGGATCTTTGCGTGGATTTTGAATCGTATGCGAGTGACCAAACCAAATGCCTGTATTCCAAGGAAACTTCACCATCTCACCTAAAACATGTTGGATCCATGTTTCTGATTTATCTGGAGAATCTTTTAAGAGTTGGATGGCAAATACAAGTTCTATACGTGAAAAGTTTTCATAGTCTTTGTGATAGAGTTCAATACTTGGTTGGTTTTGAACACTCATCCCAATCGTTGAAAAAATTTTAATCCCTGGAAATTCTTTGGGTAAAAAGGAAGCAATTCCAAGTGATGGATACTTTCCGCCATCTGCAGACCAATAGGTCTCGTGTTTTCCAAGTTTAGATTCCAAAAACTCCAATCTTAGTTTTTGTGCTTTTTTCCAATGGTCTTTCTCAGCAACAGATTCCCAGTATTTACGATTCCCTTTTACACGTTCTGCAATCACACCATTGTTCGGATCACCGAGTGGAGACGCTGTGGGTGCTTCTTCTTTCGCAAACTTCGAATAACCATGAATGCCTTTAATTCCAGACCAAGAGGGAAGGAACGCTTGTAATTCCTCATCAACAAATAAGGCAACTGCATCACCTTCTTCTGACCAAATAAAATGGATTTGGTCTTCCGATAAAGTAGACTGCGCTTTGGGATCGGTGATTTCTGATTGTGTTAATACTGGAGCAAGTCCCAAATCAAAATCTTCTTCCTTTCTCGCATCAGGTGCATCGATTAAGTTACGAACCCAAAGTGTTTTCATCGGCCACTCTGGATTGTTATGTGATTGTAAGTATAAATAAATGGTTCTTCCATCATCTTCTAGGAAGGCAGTAAAAGAACCGTAAGGATTTGCTTCTTGGTATAAAACTTTTGGGGTGATGGGATTCATTAAAATTTGTGTGGAACCACTTTCTCTTTAAATTTTGCGAGTAGTTTGGAAATGGTTTCATCCATTCCACTTTCAAAGTAAATATCAGGATAATACCCAGAAGCATTCTTAAGCCCAATGAGTTCCGGTTCGTTCCATTGGCGGTATCCTTTTAAAGAGTTCCAAACCTCTTCGGAAGGTATGGTGTTTTCTTTTTTGGCATCGATGAAAGCTTGTATTGTTCGCGTAGGGGTCATACTATCGTATAGATTCTAATGGATCGAAGGGAATCCAACTAAAATTTTCCACAAAAAGGAATGAAATTTAAGTGATTTCTAGTATGTTGTTCAAGGGCAATCTCAAACTCATTTTCCATATTCTGAAAAAACCTTAGGCAAATGAATTTATTCCAACAAAATCCAACAACCAATCTTCTGCCTTTTGACGGAACTTTGTTGTACATCCCAGATTTTTTAGATTCAGAAACGAGCCAAAATTATTTTGAGACCTTTCAAAATTCGATCGAGTGGAAACAAGATGAATCGATCCTATATGGCAAACACATCATCACGAAAAGGAGTGTTGCTTGGTATGCGGAAAATGGATTTTCGTATCGGTATTCGGGAACAACCAAAACAGCCATCCCTTGGACAAAAGAACTTCTCAGTTTAAAAGAACGAGTCGAAACAAAAACAAATGAAACATTCAATTCTTGCCTCTTAAATTTATACCATGATGGAAGAGAAGGAATGGCGTGGCATAGTGATGATGAAACTTCTCTCAAACAAAATTCAACGATTGCTTCTGTGAGTTTGGGGATTGAACGTATTTTTAGATTCAAACATAAGAAAAAAAATACTCTTGTGGAATTGAGATTGGAACCAGGAAGTTTACTGCTAATGAAAGATGAAATCCAACGCCATTGGCTTCATTCTTTACCAAAAACTCTCAAAATCAAACGGCCTAGGATCAATTTAACCTTTCGCCAATTTGGGAATATTTAAGAGTTTAAATATCCTTGTTTGGATAATAATTCTTTGTAATCATCATCCGATTTCAGATTCCATTGGAGTAATGTTTTGAAAGGATCTCCACTCAATCCTAAAGATTCACAAAAAGCTTGTTCTGTTTTTTTACCACTTTCTTTTAAGTGAAGAATATTTTCGCGAAATGATTGGTTTGCAAAATTTAAAAATCTATTTTCAACCATCATATGAATCCATGCATATTGTTCGGTTGGTTCAATTGATTGTGCAAATATTTCGTAATTAAATTGAGGGGTGGAGAATCGACAAATTAATGTTACCCGAAGGGAGATTGTTTTTTCGGAAAAGGAATAATTGGGCAAATTTCGAAACTTTGCATAACAGATTTTTTGTAAATGAGAAGGAACATTGAATTTCGCCAAAATATCAACATCACTGGTCTTGGTATCAATTCCGATGGGGATTGTTCCAGCAAGTGTAGGTTTAAAACCAATTAAGTTTTTTAGAATTTTCCATTTCTCTAAATCCTCCCACAACTCCTGTTGTCTGGGATTTCCCATCCGCAAGTAGTCAGGTAACAAAAACGGATTGGTTTCTAACGATTGCATATTATGTCTCATGTGTCCGGTACCGGCCCCCACCCTAATTGGGTGGTGGAGGTGGGCTTGTGGGTGAAATTTCCTGCCCGAACTCCTACCATAAAATCTAACGCTTGTCTCTTGGGAATTCAAACTTACCTAAAATTTTCAAGAAAACTTCGCAGTTTCACCAATCCTCTTCCAAGTATGTTACGTTGAAAGGTTACAACAATCCAGCACTTTCCATTTGGTTGACATGGTCAATGATCGTTTCCTTTAACGAACGATAGGTGAGTCCTAAATCCGATTTGCTGTATTCATTACTTAAGTTTAAAGGTTGCCCAATATTATTTTTTGTATAACCCCAGGATAAACCAAAAAATGGACCAATGAGATAAACGAGTGCTTTTCGAAGTGTACCAGTTGGAACGGAATATTTGTTTCCAAAATTTTCCTTAATGATTTTTGCAAAACCTAACATAGGTAAAACTTCGGCAGAAGTGATATGCCTTCCTTTCGCATTGGGATTAAATCCTGCTAAGATATGAGCTTTTGCAACATCTCTTACATCCACAAATCCCATTTTTGTATCGGGAACACCCGTACGAAAAATCCCTTTTAACATGTTTCGCATAAACTCAACACTAGTTCCATCCAATCGTTTGGAAACTGATGGGCCCATCACAAAGGAAGGATTGATGACAACTAAATCCCAACGTGATTGTTTCTTTTGAATTTCCCATGCTTCTTTTTCAGCCAATGTTTTGGAATAAGCATATGGTTGGTGAGTCAAACTACTTGTTGTATTCCAATGATCTTCTGTAAATGTTTGGTTAGGAACTAACAAAGAATCTATATTGTCTCCATGAATGGCGGCAACACTCGATGTCAAAACAACTCGTTTGACTGATGGGATTCGATTACATGATTCCAGAACATTCCTTGTCCCTTGTAACGCGGGATCAATTAATTGTTTTTTTGCATCTTTGACACCTGCCACAAAAAAAGGTGATGCAGTATGGATGACCAACTCGGCACCTTCTATGGCTTTATCAAAACTACCATCCATCATTAAGTCAGCTTCAAACAAAGTTAGATTGTCTTTGAACTTTTCTTTTAGGTCCAATAAATGTTGAATTTTTGAAGTATCTTTTATACTTCGAATAGTAGTTTTAACTTTCTTTCCATCTTCTAACAAATATTTAACGATCCAGGAAGCAATGTATCCTGAACCTCCAGTGACAACAACGGGCATTTCTGCATTGATCGATTTCATATTACGATTTAGACTCAATTCCTTCCTTTTTCGAATGTAAATTGAATGGGATCATACAAAACAAAAATTGCCTTTGTTTGTTTTTGTTTGGCGAGACCCGGTGGGCCCGGGCTTTTCCGGAGTCCGCGTTCGCTCCCGTTTCACTTTTCCACACAGTGGCAAAGTGAAACCAAGTCCTCCAAATCCCTCTCGCTTGCAAATCAAAGTTAAATGGTAGTCTTGCGCCCCGGATCGCAGCGGAAATCCTTTGTGAAACAAAGATTGAAGCGTAGAGCCGGTAATGGCGCCCCAAAAAAATTATTCGACATGAAATAAATTTCATTTAGAGTATTAAAGAATTTCTAGTTATAGGTTACCCATGAATCGATTGATCCAACACACCTTTTTCATTATTTGTTCACTGATTTTCTTCCAATGTTTAGGAAGCAGAAGGCCTCTTGTGCCTGGTTATGTAGACCCACAAGGAAATACTCGTAATGTAAGTGTTGGCAATCGATATATGGTAGCTACAGGAAATCCAATAGCCACAAAAGCAGCGATCAAAGTATTGGAAGAGGGTGGTAATGCAGTGGATGCTGCTGTTGCAGCCTTATTAGTGTTAAACGTAACAAATGGTGAAGCCGCTAGTTTTCCATCTGTTGCACCAACATTAGTTTACGATAAAAAATCGGGGCAAGTAAAAAGTTATATAGGAGCAGGTACAGCTCCAAAAAAAGCAACAATACAGTGGTTTAAAGAGAAAGGTTATGAGGTGATGCCAAAAAATTCTATCTTGTCACAATTGTTGCCCGCATCACCGGATGTCATCGTACGTTTGTTACAGGATCATGGAACCAAATCATTTTCCGAATTAGTGGAACCAGCAATACGAACGGCAGAAGAGGGTTTCCCAGCAAACAAAATCCTTGTGAAGAATTTAGATTTGCCACTGTATAAAAGATTGGGTTTTACAATTTTAATGCCATATAACTCCGAAGTGTATTTAGAAAAAAAATGGTGGTATTCCATTCGTGAAGGTGAACTAACAAAACGAAGTGATTTAGCTAGTACCTGGAAGTTGATGGCAAATGAAGAGAAATTAGCACTTAAAAATGGAAATTCCAGAAAACAAGCATTAGAAGCTGTAAGAAATTATTTCTATAAAGGTCCAATATCCGATGTGATTGTCAAACTTCACGAAGAAAAGGGTGGTTTGTTTACTAAGGAAGATCTCACAAATTATTCTGGAGGATGGGAAAAACCAGTTGTAGGTGAGTTTCGTGATTACCAAATTTTAGCAAACCAAACTTGGACACAAGGTCCTATTGTTCCGATGGTTATGCAGATGTTAGATGGTATCGACTTAAAATCTATGGGCCATAATTCTCCTGAATACATCCATACTGTCTCACAAGCCATTGAACTTGCCATTGCTGACCGTGAAACGTATTTTGGGGATCCAAAGTTTGTTGATGTCCCAATGGATGGATTGTTATCAAAACATTATGCGAAAATGAGACGTTTACTTTTCCAAAAATCTGCATTTGGGAAAACTCCTCCTTATGGTAATCCTTGGTTGTATTCCAAACAGAAACCCAAGTCCACAAAAACACCTGCTAACAATGAAGAGAATCATTCCGTAAGTGAAATCAAATATGGAAAAGATACTACGTATATAAGTATCGTTGATTCATTTGGAAATGCAGTGTCCTTAACTCCAAGTGATTTTCCTCAGTCACCGATGGTTCCTGGAACAGGACTAACCCTTGGCATACGGATGACTCAATTTCGTTTGGATCCAAATCATCCATCCTCGATTGTCCCTGGCAAACGGCCTCGAATTACACCTAACCCAGGTATGGTTTTAAAAAATGGAAAGTTATGGATGAGTTTTGGAACACCTGGTGGTGATGTACAAAGCCAAGCAATGATTCAGTTTTTTTTAAACATTGTTGTGTTTGGAATGGACCCTCAAAAAGCAGTCGAAGCTCCGAGGTTTCGTTCCGTCAATTGGCCCGATAGTTTTTCTCCACATGTTTACCGGCCAGGAGGAATCGAATTGGAATCATCTTTATACCAAGCGGTTTCCGATTCATTGAAGGAAAAAGGGTATAAGGTGTATGAAAAAGGAAATTTTGATAATGATTTTGGTGCTGTATGTGCTGTGTTAAATGACGCTAAGAACAGAAGATTATTAGGTGTTGCGGACCCGAGAGAAGTATCATGGGCGGAAGGAAAGTAAGGGTATACAAATGATTCAATGTCCAATGAGAATCCTTTTCATTGGAATTTCTTTATTCTTATTTGTAAAATGTAGTTTTCAGGCTTCTGGAAACTTAAGTTCTTATGAATCATACTTTCCTCATGAAAATCCAAATACAATCATTGGAAAAGGAAAGATCCGGGCCACTTTCTTAGGCACTTCATCGATCCTTTTGGATGATGGTGAAACACAAATTCTGACGGATGGATTTTTTTCGAGACCTTCTTTATGGAAAACTGCCTTTTCTAAAATAGAATCAGATCACCTCCTGATACAATCTGTTCTAGAAAAAGCAAAGATCTACCGATTAAAAGGAGTTTTTGTCTGCCATTCTCATTATGATCATGTAATGGATGCACCTTATGTAGCTAAGTTCACCAATGCAAAGTTATATGGATCTAGTTCCACGATGAATGTTGGTATAGGTGCCGGTTTAAATCAAGAAAATATGGAATTGTTCCAGTTGAGAAAACCAATCAAACTGGGAAAGTTTTCTGTTACCGTTTTAGAATCAAAACACACTCCGCCTTTTAAGATTTTTGGTAAAACAAATGCTACTGACCCAAATTTTCCAGATATCACTTCACCTCTTTCCCAACCTTTAAAAGCAACGGAATACATAGAGGGAGGAACCTTTGATTTTCTCATCCAAAATGGAAAACATAAGATCTTAATCAAAAGTAGCACAAATTATGTGGCGGGTGCCTATGATCGAATCAATGTGGACGTACTATTTTTAGGAATAGCACAATTATCATTACAACCAATCAGCTTTCAAGAATCCTATTATAATGAAACTGTGCAAAAATTAAAACCCCGATTGGTCGTACCCATCCACTGGGATAATTTTTTCTTACCTTTGGCAAAACCATTGGAACCGAATTTAAAATTAGGCGATGATTTTGATTCGAATATGAATCTTTTGTTACAAAGGACTAACAAGGATCAAATCCAAGTTCAGTTATTACAAGGTTTTGAATCCATTGATTTGTTTTAGATGGATTAATTAGTGATTTTTTCTATATACCCTGATGGGTATATAGTCTAATGATTAGGAGGGAGAATATGTCAGAGACCTATCCCAAAAGTTTTGAAACCTTACTCCAAACTCATGAGAAACCAATCCTTGTGGATTTTTGGGCACCGTGGTGTGGACCATGTAAGATGGTGGCACCAGAACTCGAAAAACTTGCCAAAGATTGGAAAGGGAAAGTTTCCATCATCAAAGTGAATACTGATGAAAAACAAGAAATTGCAAACAGATATGGAATTTCCGGAATCCCGACATTTATTTTATTTAAGAATGGGAAAGAAGTTCATCGTATTTCTGGTGCTATGCGAAGTGAAGAGTTTAAAAAAGTCTTCGGTGGTTTCATTTAGCGAATCTTTATTTACGATGGAGCAATCAAAAGAGAATCAGATAGCTTGATTCTGCTGAGGTAATACTTTTTGAAGAAAGTAATCTTTACTCTTTTGTCATTCGTAATGTAACTCTGTAATAATGGCCCCGTCGAAACATCGATTGTCATCGAACGGATCCAAGCTGCATCATCTGCTCTTGGAACAGAACCAATCAATATTTTCATTTCTGGGAAACATTGGAAATTCATCAATTGAGAAACCACTACAAACCCAAATTTCAATATCGAGTTATGTCAAAAAAAACTTTTTCAGAACCAAACCCAAGAACTTCTACTTAATTTATATACCATCGAGGCAGTATAATCAGTCTCATTAAAGAACCACCCTGTTAGATGTTTAAAGTTGACCATCTGGTCAGTTTTTATTTTTATTTGCGTTGCCAAGGACTGGGGAAAACTATGTTCTTAGACCCCTGGAGAATAAGATGAGCTTTGCTGAGCTTTCGATAAAACGACCCATTTTTATTACCTGCACAATCGTTTTGATTTTGATTACAGGTTATCTGTCCTTAAACAAATTGGGAGTCGACTTATTCCCCAATATTACAATTCCAGTCGTAACTGTCACGGTTCCTTACCCTGGAGCGGCACCAAACGAAATCGAAACCTTGATTGCAAAACCAGTCGAAGACGAATTGTCTACGATCTCTGGTGTGAAACGAATCAAGTCCATCTGTAACGAAAGCTTGGGGACTGTAGTTGTTGAATTCACTATGGAAACAGATGTGAAATATGCGGAACAACAGGTTCGTGACAAAGTTTCTGCCGTAAAACCAAAGTTACCCGATGATGCAAAAGAACCTATCATCAGAAGGATCGACCCTGCCGATCAACCAATTATCATCTTAGCGTTAAGAGCGGATCTTCCTGAAGCTCAAATTTACGATATTGCAAATGAAGAGATCAAACAGATATTACTCACAACACAAGACGTGGGAAACATCACCATCTATGGTGGACGAAAAAGAGAAATCCATGTAGAATTGGATCGAGATAAATTAAAATCCCATATGATTTCTGCTTCTATGGTTTCCAATCGTTTGGCTTCTGGTGGAACCAACATCCCAGCAGGTAAAGTAAGCCGCTCCGACAACGAATTAGTTTATAGAACCATCAATGAGTTCAAATCCCCTGATGAAATTCGTGACACACCACTTTCTCTTTTTGGAAACGAAGTACCGATTAAAATAGGTCAGTTGGGAGAAGTAAAGGATACGATGGAAGATGAAGCTTCCCGTGCTTACTTTAACGGAAAAAAGGCGGTCTTTCTTCTTGTATATAAACAATCAGGAGCAAACACTGTTGCCGTTGCTAAGGCGATTAAAAAACGAGCAGCTGATATCAATGCAGATTTAGCAAGACGAAAAGGATCTCTTTTCCTTGCGATCGCAAACGACAACTCAACTGCTATCGAAGACAACATCTATGATGTAAATGAAACAATCTTTATTGGAATTGCCCTTACCATCATCGTAGTATTGTTATTCCTCGGAAGTGTCCGTTCCACGCTGATTACAGGGCTTGCATTACCGAACTCGCTACTTGGAGCCTTTATCTTGATGGCGATTGCAGGTTTTACAGTCAACGTAATGACTCTACTCGCACTCAGTTTGGCGGTTGGACTTCTTATCGATGATGCGATTGTGGTGCGGGAAAATATTTTCCGCCATAGAGAGATGGGAAAAACCGCAAGACAGGCATCCATTGATGGAACCAAAGAAGTAACTCTTGCCGTCATCGCAACAACAATGGCGGTCATTGCAGTGTTTATGCCGATCGCGTTTATCAGCGGGGTTGTCGGACAGTTTTTAAGAGAGTTCGGACTTACCATTTGTTTTGCCTTACTCATTTCGCTTTATGATGCCCTTACCATTGCACCTATGTTATCTGCATATTTTGGTGGAGTTGTTGCGGGTCATGGTGGTGGTCACGGAGGAGGACATTCTTCCAAAGAAACAACGACTTCCAAATCTAAGAAAAAATCACAAGATGCCCAACTCGCTTATGTATCTGGTCCCACTGAACCAGGGAAAGTTGCTCAGGTATTGACCTTGATTTTTACCCCCGTTCGCATCCTTCTAAATGTATTGAATTTTGGATTGGAAAAAGTTTTGGATGTTTTCAACAGATTTCAAACAAGACTAGAAAATCTTTATGCAAAAATATTAAAATTCACTCTTCGTTTTCCCCTTTTAATTATCTCTGGTGCAATTTTTCTATTCGTATTCAGTATCTTTCTTACCAAGTTTATTACAAAAACTTTCTTACCAGCACAAGATCAAGGTAAGTTCCAAGTGACATTGGACATGCCACCTGGCACTTCGGTTGATAAGATGGCTACAGTTGCAAAAGAAGTGTATGAAAAAATTTCTGCACATAAAGAAACAAAACAAGTAGCAATGTTCAATACAAACCGAACCACTTCTATGTTTGTGCAAATGGTTCCTTCAAAACAAAGAAAAGTAAATACAAGCCAATTCAAAGATGTTTTAAGAAAGGAACTGGCAGTCACTCACCCTTACGCGACTCCCATCGTAAAAGATATTGATAATGTCGGCGGGGGACAAAGACCTTTCGTACTGGTTGTGAGTGGACAAAAAGGTGAGGACGTACAAGAATACGGTTTAAAACTTTTAGAAAGACTAAAAAAATCAAAAGCTTTACTCGACGTCGATACAAGTTACAGAGCAGGTTCCCCTGAATTTCGAGTGATTCCTGATCGCGCCAGAGAAGTAATGTTAGGTGTTTCTGGATCAGCAATTGGTATGGAACTTCGAACTTTGATCGAAGGAACAACTCCCGCTGTATATAGACAAAATGGTGTGGAATATGATATCAGAGTTCGACTCAAAGAAGGCCAAAGAAACTTAAAAGAAAGTTTCTATCAATCGTATGTGCCGAACTTCAACAACATCATGATTCCAATCAAAAACGTTGCTACTTCCGAAGAAACAACGGGACTTGCGACAATCAACAGATTGAACCGAAACCAGTCTTTGGAGATTTATGCAGACATGGCTCCGGATGGTCCAGGAATGGGTGGTGCGATTGAAGAGATAACCAAAATCACGACAACGGAACTTCCTCTTCCTTCTACAGTAAGAATTAATTATCTTGGGCAAGCCGAAAACTTCAAAGAGTTAGGTTCGTCGATGGCGATTGCGATGGGACTTGGTATCCTATTCATCTACATCGTACTTGCTTCTCTCTATGAAAGTTTCATCACTCCGATTGCCATCATGTTAGTATTGCCGCTAGCGTTATGTGGTGCCTTCATTGCACTTTTCCTAGCCAACGAGTCGATGAATCTTTTTTCCATGATTGCGCTGATTATGCTCATCGGTGTCGCTACCAAAAACTCAATTTTACTCGTGGATTTTACAAACCAGTTGATCCAACAAGGAACTGAGATGAAAGAAGCGATCATTGAAGCGGGCCGAGAAAGACTTCGCCCGATTCTCATGACCTCATTCGCGTTAGTTGCTGGATTTTTACCGATTGCCATCGGTTTGAACGAAGCTTCTAAACAAAGAACCAGTATGGGTTGGGCACTCATCGGTGGTGTGATTTCATCTACGCTACTCACTCTGGTTGTGGTTCCCGCTGCCTTCTCTTATATTGAAAGATTAAACAATTTCATAAGAAGACATTCACCAAACCCAGACGCAAAATAGAATCGTAGAAATTTCATTTAGAAAATTCTTTTCAACAACCCCATGCATTTGGGGTTTGTTGTTTTAAGAGCATCATCCACAAAATAATTGTGATTTTCTGGGCACCATCTCTGGCCATCAGTCGACGAGGGCGCTCCTTCTGTCCAGGGTGCATGTATCAATACATTGTAACCTGAATTTCCAATAAAAAATCTTGAAGATGTTAGAAATAGTATGCAAAATAAAAACCAATGAACCGAATCACAATCTTCATTTGTATGGGAATTTCTTTTTTCTCTTTGGTTGGCGAGCCCAAGGAAAACAAACTGGTTGTTTTAGACCGTAAGGCATATGAACAATCCGTACAAAAAAATTCCAATAAAGAACTCGTTAACTTAGAAACGAAAATTTCTGGCATTACTCTGGATATCAAATATGCCACTACCGATAACTTTACCAAACAAATCATCTATAAAATACCCAAAGCTTTTGCGAGAAAACCAGTCGCAGATGCACTAAAGAAAGCCAACCTTGATTTTTTACAACTTGGCTATTCCATAAAAATTTTTGATGCGTATCGACCTTATGCCGCCACACTCAAATTCTTCGAAATTGTAGGAGATACAAGGTATGTCGCTTCACCTAAAACTGGATCAAAGCATAACAAGGGTTGTGCGATTGATTTAACTCTAGTGGATCAAAAAACAAAAAAGGAACTTCCCATGCCAACGGAATATGATTCCTTTCGAAAGGAAGCTTGGGCCGAAGCTCCCGTTTCCGATCCCGAAATTTTAAAAAATCGTACGATCTTAATAAATACACTTAGCAAATATGGCTTTCGAGTGAACAAAACGGAGTGGTGGCATTTTGACTTTTTGGAATGTAAAGGATTTGAAGTGTTGGACATTCCGTTTGAAGGATTATAAGATTAGTTTTTAGGAGAGTTTGATGTTAAAAAAGTATTTATTCATTACGTTTTTGCTTTTGACTGGATCCTTGATTGCCCAATCCAAAGGGATTACTTCCTTTGAAGAAAACGGTTTGTTTGGTTTCAAAGACAAAAAAGGCAATGTCATCATCAAACCTCAGTACGAACAAGCCATGGAATTTACCAAATCGGGTGTCGCTTTCGTAGTTTCGAAAAACAAATGGATTTGTATCAATACAAAGAATCAATTTTTATTAGAAACTTTTCTCTATGACAATGGCCCCGATTACATTGTTGGATCGCTCGCACGGTATGTGGAAGAGGGAAAGATGGGTTTTCACAATGAACGTTGCCAAAAGGCTATCGAGGCAAAGTTTGATTTTGCCTACCCTTTTGAAAATGGAAATGCCATTGTATGTAACGGATGTCAGCTGCAACCTGACGGGGAACACAAAAGAATTGTGGGAGGGAAGTACGGAATCATAAACAAAAAAGGCAAACTAGTCCTTCCGATCGAATATGAAGCAATTCTATCCGTTGATTCTAAAAAACGGAGTGCGGAAGTGAAGCAGGATGGGAAATCAGTGACGGTGAAGTTACAATAGAGGGAACTCGGGGGGAATAGAGCGGATTGGTGTACAATTTTAAAATGGATGATTTAAAAGAAAATAAAAACTAAAATTGACTTCATAATTTCCTTATTGTGATTCGCGCCCACAATCCTTATTTTAAATGCGGAGTCAACACCGGTAAAAAGAAAGAATAATCTTTTTTGCCGACTTGGATCAATCGAAATGTTTCACCTTCAGTTTCTAGATAGATTTTTCCAAAGAACCATCCTTTTTTTGTGCTACAAGTTTTGATCGAATTGAATTCGATTGGAATGTGAGTAGGCTCACTAAAGGCTGGATTCCGTAACAAATGAAATCTTTTATTTGTTAAAACGAATAACCATTTTCCTGCACTGTAGCGTTTCTGTTTGGTTTCCAGAATGCTTATGGTATAACCATCGACGATTTCATCTTCCTCTAAGAATTGGTGGAGGATTTTGAACTCTGGAACGTAGAGGTATAATATATCAATGTTGAGATGAGGAAGGTGAGAGATAAGGGAAAGTATTTGAGATTTGACTGTGTTTTCGCTTAACATGTAGGATTCCTTGGTATCTGTTTTCCATTACTCTATTGAATCTACGATGATTGTTTGTAGTAAGAATATTCCTCAATCAAACACACAGAATCATGAAAAAGTTTTAAATTCATTCCATGACCTGTGTGTTATTAGTTGACTAGACTGCGTTAACGACTAAATCTCCACCAGCTTTTACTTCGCCAGCTTCGTTTTTTGCTTCTACAAGTACGGTTACAGTTTTTTTACCATCTTTTTCAAATTTCTTTTTGATGGTTCCCACAATTGTGAGTTTTTCGCCGAGTTTTGTCATAGCTTTGAATGTCACACCAAAGTATGCGATGTCTTTTTGGTCAGCCCAAGAAGTACAAAGTCTTCCTACTTGTGCCATCACATACATACCATGTGAGATGGTTCCATCGAGTCCTGCTTTTCTTGCGAAATCAGGGTCGTTATGGATTGGGTTAAAATCTCCAGATGCTCCCGCATAACGAACTAAATTTGCGTGTTCGATCACAGGGATATCGAGTGGAGGAAGAGTTTGACCAACTTCTACTTTATCAAATTGAATTTTTGCCATAGTTTGCCTCCTTGGAATTAATCCTTACGAATGAAAATCGCCATCTCTGCTGAAAGGATTGGATCATCTTTTTCATCATAGATTGTTGTTTTGAAAGTTACAATTTCTGCTCTTCCCACTTTTACGTCGGAGATTTCTGATTGTGCGTACACTTTGCCCGGATAAAGGATTTTGTGGTACGTATATTCTTCTTTCAAGTGTAGGATTTTGGAAAGGTCGATACCGAGTTCTGCCATATCGTTCCAAATCTTTGGGTAACCCCAAAACATGATGACGGTAGGGAAAGTTGGTGGAGCAGGAACATCTGAGTATCCTGCTTTTTTTGCTTCTTCTACATCAAAATAGATTGGGTTTTTTTCGTTGATGGCGAGGCAAAATTCTTTAATTTTTCCTCGTTCCACTGTGAAATCAAAACGATCTAGTTTTTTTCCAACTATATCTTTTGTTATTGCCATTGGCATTTTCTCCTTAGTGTTTGTCGATCCATGCAACTAACTCTTTAAAGACGAGAGCTCTGTCTTTAGGAAGTTCGTTCATGGTTTCATGGTATAAATCATCAAAAAGTCTCATGGTTTTGTCTTTTGAGGCTACACGTTCAAATGCATCCACAGTTCCTTCTGGAAGAGCAATTTGATCTTGTTTTCCATGGAACATATAAATAGGAACTTTGATTTTCTCTGCAGATTCCAAAGCAAGTGTGTAACAATTGAGAAGGTAATCACCAAGATACGTACATACATTTCCATGTACGAGTGGGTCTTTGACATAAGCATCCACAACCGATTTGTCACGTGAGATGAGATTCACATTGAGTCCCGTTGGGATGGTGAGTGTTGGCAATGCTTTTGCTAAAAAACCACCAGCTGCTTTTTTGATGTCCATCACAAGGTCAGTTTTGACTTTGATCGGAAGGGCACTACAAATGTAAGCATCCAAATCATTTTGGTAATTGTCAGTAGCTGTATAAAGAAACGTAACCGCAGCTCCCATCGAGTGTCCAAGTAAAGTAACTTTACTGACACCTTCATTTTGTTTGGCGATATCGATGAGTTGTTTTAAGTCTGCAAAAAAATCAGAAAAATGGGTAATGACTCCTCTGCGTCCATCGGATTTACCATGGCCTCGGCAGTCGATGAGGTAAATGGCATAATTACGTTCCGCCATTGCTTCTAACAAAAAATTATAACGTCCGCCGTGTTCCCCAATCCCATGGTGGACGACGAGCACACGTTTGACTCCTGACTTAGGTCGGTAGATCTGGTAATAAATTTTACCACCATCTTTGTTTAGAAAGGTAGACTCCACGCGGGAGTAGGCTTGTTCCCAATTACTCATAGATGTCAAGGATGGACGATGGAAACCTAAAAAGAAACAACTTTTCCTATTCTTAGGAAACCTGTTTTGCAAACTGGTTCCAAATGCGAAAGATCCTAACCTTCGCCCCCATCCTTTGTTTTTGTCTCATTCAGTGTTTGAACAAATCGGAATCCCGTTTCCCAGTGGATTTGGTTTTGGAATTAAAAAATGCTAAGTCCAAATTCAAAATCGGAACAGACAATCGCACATACCATTGGAAAAAAAATCCAGGTAGGCAAAGTGGTCTTCCCCTTTCTCGAAAATGGGAAAATACACAGATCACGTTCAATACGAACAAAGACATTTTTTTAAACCATTCCCTTGATGCCATTTATTTCCCACCAGGCCAAGAATACCAATTTACCCTTCCAAAAGGCACATATAAATTTTCATCGCATGCTGGTTTGTTAGGCGAAAAGGAATTCCAACCTTCTGTCTCCGGAAAATTGAAATTATATACCCAGTCCCAAATCCTCGAAGAATGGGATTTCACTGGAACCACTAGAGAACAATGGAATAAAAAAGAAACGTTAGTTACGCTCGAAGGTGATTTTCGCCTTGTTTGGGAAAGTAAAGATAGTGATTTGTATATCGGCGAACCTTTGTTATATCCAAGCGAATGGTTAGATACACTGGTTTCGGCTCAAAAACCTAAGTCGGTAATCCTCATAGTCATCGATTCTGCAAGGAAGGATTTTATTGGAGCTTACGGTTTTCGCCATTCCGTAACTCCTATCATTGACCAGATGGCAAAAGAATCAGTGTTTTTTGAAAATCCTTTTGCCAATGGAAATTGGACAAAACCTTCCATGATGTCTTTTTTTCATTCCGAATATTCGTCTAACCTTGGTTTGGGGAATTCTTGGTTTTCGACAAAACCATACCAACGAAAAGTGTATTACGGTAAAAAAAGAGACAATTTAGCTAAAACCTTTCGGGAAGCTGGTTATTATTCCAAAACCATTATGAATAATGTTTTCTTTTTGGATTATACAACTGTAGGATTGGATTTGGGGTTTCACAATTCCTACCAAGTCGGGATGGACATTGTGGATACGGAAGTTCTCACAAACCATGCGATTGAGTTTGTGACAGAAAAAAAAGACATCCCTTATTTTTTGCACTTTAATTTGAACACACCTCATGCTTCCTACACACCTCCCCCAGAAGATATGAAGGTTGTGAGAAGTATCATTCCTGATTCGGAATTTTTTCGATATGAATCTCCCGTGCAACGTTACTTAGGTGAGATGCATTATACGGACAGAGAAATTGGCAGGTTAATTGCAAAACTAAAAGAACTAGGAACCTATGATGAGACCATGATCATTGTGACTGGGGACCATGGGGAACTTTTTAGTCCAGAACATGATTATAGTTACCACTTCATTATGCAAACCAGGTTTGGCCATGGGGAAACTCATTATGATGAAGAAATCAATGTGCCATATTTTATCAAACTTCCTAAGTCGATTGTGGATAACATAGGAAAGAACACTCAAATTCGAATTTCTGGCCAGTCTTCTTTGTTATCACTCGCACCAACCATTTTAGGGTTTTTGGATTTATTACCTAAAAATTCGACTTACCAAGGTGTTGATTATGCATCTTGCATTCGAAACTCGACTCCTTGTCCTAAGGAATCCTATATTTATACAGAGGGACGAATGTCAGAATCTGTTAGAACTGAGAATTATAAATACATACGTAGGTATCCAGGTTTCACAACCGTTAGGCGAACTTCAGCAGGTGAACCTCATACCATGGCAGAAGAACTTTACGACTTAAAACAAGATCCTAAGGAATTAAGAAACTTAAGTCTTGAGACAGAAGGAGAAATTCTTTTGCAACAAGCAAGAGCGGACTTCCGACGTGAAAATTTTCTCAAACGGAATGGACTTCGGATTTGGATCCCTCCTTGTGAGGAAACTGTCTGTCGTGATACTATGTCCATGAGTGTACAAGGTTCTGTATATGATTGGATTGCTCCTCCAACTGTCCAAATCGCATCTGGTTCCGCAAAAACAATTTCTGTAACAAAAGAATCGAAGGATCCAAAGGGTACTAATGAATCCAAGGAAGCAAAACAGCCTATGCCCGAGGAAATCATTCTGCGGACAGTAAACCCAGAACTCGGTGCCTTTTTCCAATTCACACGGAATGGAAAAACGATCCCTGTTCGTTTTGGAAAGTATGGTTTGGAATTCCAAAAGTCCATGACTCACATCGAAGACTTGATTATATCAGAACGACAACCTGATGGTTTGTACGCATCTCCTCTTCCATGGGTTTATAACGATGGAGCATTCAGTGGATCCGGTGAGTCCGAAGTACAAAAAGAGATGGGAAAGGAAGTGAAAAAAATATTAGAAACCTGGGGATACATTCACGAATAATTGCTCGTAGGGAATATGGCTTTTTCCTTAGTCTAATTACACAGTTCTATGAAAGATACCTTTATCGCTCCTCGTTTTGAATTTCCTGTTGCTTTGGGATTGGATTTGGGTTTTCCCATTCTCACAAAACTTTTTATTAACTTGGATGGAGTGGTGATTTCGAAAGAAGATGAAATTCGCCTGAAAGAAACAAAAGATAAACGAGTTGTGTATCTTTTTAACCAACCCACGGATATGGAATCCATCATCGCTTATCAAGTTGCCAATTCCATTGGAACAAGATTTCATTACATGGCATCACGTAGTATTTTCAATTGGGGATTTGGAATTGTAGGTGAACTCATCAAACGTGTTGGAGCATTTTCGGTTTTACATGGAAGTTCCAATCGAAAGATGATTCGAACCACCAAACAAATATTATCCGAGAATAGCGGAAAACTCGTAATGTATCCTGAAGGGATTATGTCAGGAGAAAATGATAATTTGGTTTCCTTTTTACCGAGTACGGCCCAACTCATTTATTGGGGATTAGAAGAAGCCAAAAAAAAGGATCCCCATGCGGAACTTTATTTACAACCAACCTTTGTGAAATATAAAATTTCTGGCACAAGAGATTCCATATTAAAAGACATTGAAACATCTTTATCACGGATCGAACGTAAGTTAAAGTTGTACCCAGGTGGAAGGACAGTGCTTCGCAGGTTTTTGACTGTGGGTCGTGTGATGTTAGAAGAAACGGAATTTGAACTTGGGATCCCAAAATCAGAAATCAATGGAAAGGATTTTGATTATCGATTGGGAAGGGCAAGGCACACTGCTTTGAACTTGGCAGGTCAGATCTTACATATCAAATTCCAAGATTCAGACAATGCCATCCAAAAGATCCGAATTTTATTCCATGCTTTGGACCGAATTGATGCGGGCATTCCATTGGAATCTACCCCCAAACACCTAACGGATCAAAATATTCGCCGAGCCAAACAATTGGTAGAGACAGCCTATGCATTTCTTATCACCCAACCCAAAAATCTCATCCAATGGCCGTCAGCAGAACGCCTTATGGAATGGATATGTAGTTTTGAAAGGCATATATTCGGAAAATCAGAAATGAGAGCAAAAAAAGCGTATGTTTACGCATCGCGTTCCATTCCGCTTGCTCCTTATTTTGAAAAATACAAAACAAACAAAAAAGATAGTTATCCTTTGTTACTTGGTGATATCAGAAAGGAAATGGAAAAACTGATGGAACGTGGCAAAAAGGAAAGTGAACCTTTGGTCCCACCTTATTCAGTAGGACTTGATTTACAAATTGGTTAATCGAGAACGAGTGTGATTTCTACCCTTCTGTTTTTGTGACGATTTTCTTCTGTATCGTTTGGCACGACAGGTAAATCATCAGCATACCCTCGAAAGGAAATTTGTTTTTCATCCATTTTGTAATTATCAACTAATGAATGTAAAACGGACTTTGCCCTCTCTTCAGATAATTTTTGATTGTACTCTTTTTTTCCAATATTGTCCGTATGACCAGAAACTCTGATTTCACGATCGGGGTATTTTTTTAAAATTTCTGCAATTTTGGCAACTGCGGATTCTGCATCAGGTTTTAATTTACTATCATTAAAATCAAATAAAATGGAATCCAATGAAAACACGATCCCATCTTCGGAAGTACGTACTTTTACAGGCAATTGGTCTGCAATTTTGTTTGGGTCTTCACCTTCCGTAATGGGAGTGGAAAGCGAATTTGGATCTGGATTTTGATTCCCTGGTTGATACGAAGGTCCAATTGGAACACCATTTGGGTATCCATCTTTTGTATAACCTACAATCAAATCATTTAGGATATCTTCACGAATGGACTCTTTATCTTTTGCATTCACTTTGTTCCGTAAAAAATAAACACCTTTGATATGAAAGTTTGCTTCTTGGACTGTGCCATTTGGATAAATGAAGGTATAAGAAAGTTTAACTTCTTTGAATTCGGGAACGCCTTTTGTTGCATTGAAATAAACAGTCCCTGTTGCAAAACCAAATATCTTGTAAGGCACGTTAGGTGCCATCTTGTCTGATTCAGATTTTGAATAAAAAATTGGATATGTGTATGTGATTTTTTCACAATTGCCTGAATAGTTCCCTTCTTTCCATGGAAAAATTCCTTGGAAGGTATATTCGGGTGTGACTTTGACTCGGATACGTTCACTAGAAAAGTCAAAAGACTCTTCAGCTGGTAATTTCCAAACATCGGATACAGAAACCGCATTTTCAGGGAATGATGGAAAACTACGAAGGTTTGGCATGATAAATTCGTTAGGTACTTCATAACGACCATTTCGAAAGAGTGTAAAATCGGATAAAAATTCTTTGTCCTTCCAAAAAGGACCTGAAGTTTTACCATACCTAATATAAGTATCAAACCATGCATTCACCAAACAAGAGTCTTGCGAACATTGTTTGGTTTTCATCACAACTCGGTTTTTATCTTCTCGTTCAACGGTTTTTGTTCCTACACGAAAGAAAACATCATGGTATTCATTCAGTTCCAATACTTGGTTATTGGTCCATTTCCACTGGAACTGGGTTTTTTCAGGCGGGCCTGCAAACAAATCCAAGAATGGTAGGATTGTTACAAAACAAATGAGGATCGAATGGCCTTTGGTCTTCACTTTGCAAAGATCGGGGTTTTTTTCGAAAAACTGAGAGGGGTTTTGGAAAAAACAACGGGTTTTTGCGATTGACGGAGGATTGAATTTGGGCTTTACCTGATTTACGATGAAAAACCTTTCTCTGCTTTTTTACATTTTGATTACAATTAATTTTGTCGCATGTAAGGACAAACAAACCCTTAAAGTTGCTGGATCAGAAACCATGAATAGTATGATGCGATTTTTGGGTACTGAATATGAGAAGGTCAATTCAAATGTTCGTGTAACAGTCGAAGGTGGTGGTTCGGAATCTGGAATTGACCGATTACGAAAGGGAGAAATTGATATGGCAGTTTCTTCTCGAGCACTGAACCAAGCTGAGTATGATGATTTACGAAAAACTGGAAACCTGGAAATTGTACGTCTAGCTTACGACGGTGTGGCTCTTGTTGTGAATCCAAACAACCCTGTTTCCAAACTCCACCTGGTGCAAACATCTGATATTTTTTCTGGGAAAATCAAAAACTGGAAAGAAGTAGGAGGCCAAGATGCACCTATTTCCATCGTAATTCGAAATGACAAATCTGGTACACAAGACTACTTTCAAAATCATATTCTAAAAAGAAGGGATTTGGGTGATAAAGAATTTAATACCTATAAATCCAATGTGTTTTCACCCAATGCTAAAATTGTGAAGGACAATGCTGAAATGGCAAAGTACATCCAAGAAAATCCAAATAGCATCGGTTATATGGGAATGGGTTCTGCTCTTGTGGATCACAAAGATAAGTTAAAAGCACTTGAGTATGCAAAAACATCATCAAAAGATGAACCCTATGTGACTCCATCCATTCGTAATGTTTATGATCGTAAATACAAACTAGCTCGTGAACTATTTATCATCTATAAAACAGACCAAGGTGATAAAATAGATGCCTTCGTGACGTATCTCACAAGCGAACAAGGACAGGTGGCTGTGTTACAATCAGGGTATCTAAGGTCTTCGTTGCCCGAAGTGGAAGTTTCTGCAGAGCCAGTGAAATAGTGGATAGGGAAAAACCACTCAAATTTAAATACGAAACCAAATCGTTTCATACGGTCAGCAATGTTTAGCTGGCCGAAATCTGTTACTATTGGCAAGAAGTAAGACCAGTTGATCCAAAAGTTTCATAAGCTCCAATATTCCAAAGAGTATTCACTGAATTCATTCTAGGTATTTCTTCTTTATCGTTAATAGAAATATTTAACGAAGTAAAATCCGTTGAAAGATCTGTTCCTGCACATATTGCAATAGATGAATTCTGTAGTCTAAAGTCCGTTCCACTTACAAATAATGGATTTTGGGAAATTGATCCACTGCCAGCAACTGCATTTACATAATTTCCTGAGGTATTATTCCAAACATCATTATAAGTTGAAGTTACAACACCATTTGTATTGTGGATTCCATACTGACCGTTTACAATCATATTATTTTTGATTTGAACATTAGTCCCAGTTCCGTTGATTTCAATGTTCTGGCCTCCATTACTCAATGTATTACTAAAAATTTTGACTACTGAGTTTCCCATTACATAAATTCCAGATGTAGAGCCACCTCGGATGACATTGTTGATGATTGATAAAGAAGAATTGTTTACGTAAATTCCGTATGCATGTGGTGAGGTCGACCAAATATCATTATTTAATACTAATGAAGCATCACTGTTTGATATACTAACTCCAGTTGAAGTCGTTGAGACACCATCAATCGTATTGTTGCTTAAGGTAATATTTGAGCGAATGTCGATAGCAATAGAATTCGAACTATTCTTTCCTAGAATATTTAGACCATCAATCTTCATTGATTTGGTGCTATTAGCTTCAATTGTAACAGAAGTATTTGCAGTTCCAATAATTCGCGTTCTATAAGTTAGGTTAGAGCGATCTTTATTATTTCTGTTTTCCCAATTATTAACATCATATCCACCGAATAACGAAATACCGTTAGGAACATTTAGACTTTCGTTGTAAGTGCCTGCAGCAATCTTAATTTGTCCGATTAAATTTTTTGATTTCATAACTTCGATGGCCTTCGAAATCGTCAGGAAAGGTGAATTTTGATCCCCTGAGTTTGAATCCGATCCATTATTATTTCGCACGTAATATATCGCCGAGTTATTTTGATTAGCTGAATTCTCATTATTTACAACTGCTAATAAAATCCCTAGATCAATAATTGAGAGGTTTCCCTTGGTTTTTCCAGGAATACAATTGATTAGACAAAGTAAGATTATTGTTCGTGCTAATAATTCACATATATTTTTCATTTGATGGTAAGTAATTATATAATTATATAAAAATCAATCATTATTTACGCATAACGAGTGAAATGTTATTTAATATGATTAACGAATACCTGGATATTTACTTATTCAGATACTTACATTCCGACACAATTGTCGAAACTTAAATCCATGAGTAGATAGAAATAGCAGGCTGAGTTGAAAGATGCTTATGAAATAAAAAGTTGAGTAATGAAATCCTGGGATTTGCTGTCGCAGGGATTTGCAAGTGTTGCCTCCTTGCAATTTTGAAAAAAAACAAGAACAATTGCCAACCAAATCAATCGAATCTTCATATAACAAATAGTTAGCGATTCATATGCCAATATTACAAGATGTTTTTATAGATTTAAATTTAGTCTCATGAATTGGTTTTTAACTTAAACGTTTCAGGAATACTCCTAAGTGGTCTACCTCCTTTATCCTTTGTTAAAAAGTTGTTTCCACTTGGAAGGTGCTTTTAATTGATTTCGACTTAATTGGAAAACTGGAACGGGTGTGCCTACACCCTTTAAGGTTGCCTTTTGTTTGCGAAAGTAATAACCATGTTGTTTTACTAAATCTTCTGGTCCTGTTGCATTCCAAACAGATTCGCTTAACCAAACTTCACCTGATTTTGCAAGTCCTTGGACACGAGCGGCAATATTCACTGATTGGCCAAAGTAATCGAGTCTTTCGTCATTGACGACTGCTAAAGCAGAACCTTCATTGAGACCTACTTTTAGGCCAATCTCATAACCTTCTTTTTTCCAATCAAAGTTCATCAACTCGATACGTTGCATCATTTCGAGGGCTGCTAATAGTCCTTCCGTGGGAGTGGAAAAAGTTGCCATGATGGCGTCTCCCATCGTTTTAACAATGGCACCTTTGTACTTTCGCACAATCTCTGTTAGGATACGAAAATGTTCCTGAACCAATTTATAGGCAAAGATGTCACCAGCTGTGTCATACATTTCAGTCGAACCTTTTAAGTCTGTGAACATGATCGTCAGTGATTTCACATTCAAGTTTAAATCTGGTGAAAGTTTTTGGATACGAAACAAATCCCGAAAGGACTGGTTATTAAGTAACATCTTCGCTGTGAGAAACTGATGCCGAATGGTTGGGTAGGAATTGGCAATCCTTTCAATTTCTTTAGGATTGGGTGTTAATACATTGAGTCCCACTGTAAACCGAGTGCGGTTATGGATCGTAAAATGGTGATGGCCAGCGGGAATAGTTACCATATTTGGTTTCATACCACTTTCCATTAAGTCAACCAAGTAAGATTGATTATTAGGTGGTAAATTGGGATCAACAGAAAATAAACACATTGTGTTTCTGTCGATGCTTACAAATTGAATGAGATGACCTTGGAGTTCCCCATACTTTGCATCATATTCAAAACTATAAGATCCATCAGGGATTAGTTTCGTATAGTCTTTGATTGAAGATTGGATCCAGTCTTTTAGTTCAGTTGATTTATCAAAATTTTCGGAAAAAAAATAACGAAAGTAATTTGTAACATCAATAAAGGGATCAATTTGATGATTTTGTAACGATGGATGGATTTGAAATGCAACTTCTACTTGGTCATCTAGAAGTGTTGGAACCACAATATTACAAGATACACAATGGAATTCTTTTCCCTCAATTTCATCTAATTTGTGATGGCTGTGAACAATTCCGCCGCACATTGGACAAATCAAATTATAAGCAAAATCGAATAATCCAACCTTTGCTGCATGTACAAAAAAATCTACAGAATCGTTTTCGTCTAACTTATGATCTGTGGCAAATTTGAGAGGATTCACTCTCAGTAATTTCCAATCATCTGAATGGTGAACAAAATTTTCTGCTATTTTTAAAATTTCATGTTTGATTGTTGGAAACGTTTTAAGTGTATCAAATTTTTGTTTTACAATTGCATCTTTCACTCAGTTCCCTCTAACTTCGCAACATATGGTAAATTTCTATATTTCCCTTGGTAATCTAATCCATAACCAACCAGGAATTCGTCCTCAATGATAAAACCTGGATAATCCACAATGATATGTGGATTTGCCTTTTTTTGTTTCCAAAAGAGTGCTGCTACTTTTAGATCTTTTGGATTTTGATTTTGGACTTCTGTGAGCAAATATTCTAATGTTTTTCCTGTATCGACGATGTCCTCAACTAACAAAACTGATTTGTTTTGTACTGATTTTTTGAGTTGTTTGGTGATTTTTAAGTCTCCAGAAGAAGTTCCGTCCCCGTAGGATGACGCGGCCATAAAGTCTACTTCATGTGGGATCAGAATGTCACGACAAAGATCCGCGGTAAAAATGAACCCTCCATTGAGAATTCCAATGACAACCAGGTCTTTGCTTAAAAAATCTCGAGAGATTTCCCGTGCCAATTCTTCGACACGGTGATGGATTCGTTCTTCTGAATAGAGTGGTTTCATTCTTTTCCTATTTGCCCAGGGATCCAGAATACTACTAATTGGCAACTTCCCCAACTAAGATTTTTCCAGGAATCGTCAGAAAAATTGAGTCCGAGAAAGGATGCTGTAGGGAATTTATGGAAGAGGGATTGTTCTTTGTCTCCCAAAACGAGGGCAGAGCCAAATGCTTCCAAACTTGGATTGTGTCCCACTAGGCAAACAGAACGAGTGCTAGATGATAATCCATGCAAAACAAACATAAGATCTTCTTTATCTGCATCATATAAATTTTCACTGATTTCGGGTTTGGGAAATCGAAGGATTTCCTTACGAAGTGAGGAGTAAGTTTTTAAAGTTCGTTCTGCAGGTGAGACCAAACATTGGTCAAACTCAAATCGACTTTCTTTTAAATAGTCACGTAGTGCTTTTGATTGGATTCGACCTCTTCTGGACAAAGATCGATCTAAGTCCGTATCGTAAGGTTCATCCCATTCAGACTTAGCATGCCTGAGTAAATAGATATGTTTCATACGAATAGAGTATTCGAAACAATCCAAAGGGAAATAACGAAATCGCTATTTTTGTATTTCTTTTTCGTATTTGGAAATGAGTTCGTTATTATTTTTACAGGAAAATTTTGTCCGCATTTGGTTTAAATGGTATTCGACTGTTTTCCTGGATTTTTGGATCCGGTCAGCCACTTCGTTTTGAGAAAGTCCTTGGACTAAGAGGTTTAGGATTTCCATTTGGAATGGTGAAAATGGAAGTTGAACTTTACTCACTCCATCCGATACAAAAGATCCACCTTTCATCACAAGTTGAATCACTTCAGGGAGTTGCGAAATGGGGTCTGACTTAAGCATGTATCCGTCAGCTTTGGATTTGAGAGCATCTTCCACATACACTCGACTGCCATGTAATGAGAAGATAATTACCTTGGTGGGTTGGTGTTTTTCTTTGATTTCTCGCAAAACATCAATGCCATTACGGTCGGGAAGATCAATATCGAGAACCAACAAATCAATTGGATTTGATTCGATGAATTGAAACAAATCCGCAGCCGTTCGAAATTCTCCGGCAAGGGAAAAGAAAGGATTGGATTTCAGGATAGATATGATTCCTTCAGTGACAACGGAATGGTCTTCTAAGATGGCAATTTTAACGGATTCCACAACCTTATGATTTTCAGAGTCTCCTTCTCATCTATCCAAAAATCTTTTTCTGCCACAGTAAAATTTTGTCGTTATCCCTTAATTTTTGGATTGGTCCTTCTCTTCACCTCTTCCTGCCACTTAGAACTCTCCCCAACCTTACTTGCAAAAGATGGTGTTTTGGATGGCCGGAATCTGAAATTGGCAACGGACACAGTGAACCTAATTGGGAAATGGGAATTTTACTGGAATGAATTTTTAGAACCAAACTCTCCTTCTCCTAACAATCGATCTTTTATGCAAGTGGGTGTTCCTTGGTTTTCCCAACACAATGAAGATGGGGAAGATTATCCAAGTTTTGGTTATGCTACCTATCGATTGACAATCCTTTTGCCCGAAGGAGAAACCACTCAAGAACCATTCGCTCTTCTTGTGCCCGTACTTCATAGTGCTTACAAAATATATGCAAACGGGTCATTGGTCGCTGAAAATGGATCCATTGGAAAAAATAGTGAAACTCATGTTCCATCCTTTCATACCAAAATTGTCCCTATATTAAATGGTAAAGAAAAAGTAGATTTGGTGATCCATATATCCAACTTCTCCCATAAATTTGCAGGGATTCATGGGATCATTCGATTTGGAAAATTACAAAACATAATCCAAGTTTGGAACAATTACAATTCTGCTTCTTGTATCATTTTAATTTTTATGGGAATCCTTTCCATTTATCATGCGTTAGTGTATTTGATCAATCGATCAGAAAAAAATGCATTACGAATGTCATTTGTTTATTTGGGAATTTTGATTCTTAGTGCTACACTAACAGAAACAAGAATCCTCTTTAACTTTTTTTCAGATGATTACTGTATCCCTTTGTTTCGGTTTTCAAGAATTGGTTTTGTAATCGTTTTGTTTTTTGGAGGGAGTGTTTTATTAAATTTAGCACAAATGCGTATCTTTAAAAAAATGTTAGTGTTATTGAAAGTATACTCACTTACATTTCTATTGGTCTCAATTTTAACACCTATAAAACATTTAGCTTTAGTCAGTTATTATTTTGAGTATCTATCGGCGATTTTTGTTCTATTAGGCTTGTTTTCAGTTTCACTTGCATTGTATTTCCAAAGAAAAGAAAGTAAATTGTATTTTTTTAGTTTGTTTCTCGCAGTATTAGGTGGTGTCATTGATATCATTTTAATTTCCCATCCTAATTTTGGTTTTAGACCTATGGGATTATTTTCTTTGTATTTTTTTATCATTCCACAAACACTTGGTGTGACATTTGGACTCGTTCGTGTTTACAAACGATCTGAGTCTATCTCGAAAGAACTATACAAAAGAAAGGAAGCTCTTGAGAAAAAAGTCAAAGCCCGAACTGCTGAATTGGAAAAGGCAAACCGATGGAAGGCTAATTTTGTTTCCTTAATTTCACATGACCTACGTTCGCCGCTCAATAGTGTGAACCAAATTTTAGATGTGATCGATTTTAGTTTTAGTGAAACATCAGAAGAGGAAAAAAAGAAATTTTTAGAAATTTGTAAAACTGGTGTGACCCAATCTATAAAAATGTTGGAACAACTTTTGGATGTAAGTCGATTTGATGCATTTGGAACCAAACTGATGCAAACTCGGTTTTCAGTGAATGAGTTGTTAAACGAAATCATTGAATCAGTGGAACCATTGGCAACATTGAAAGGAATTCGAATCCAAAAAGATACACCCATCCAAGCAGAAATTATAGCCGATCGGATTTTGATTGGAGAAGTGTTTAAAAATATTCTAACAAATTCTATTAAATATTCATACCTCAATTCTGAAGTTTGGTTAGGTGTTTCTTTCAAAGGAAAATGGCTTTCTGTTGAAATTCGTGATCGTGGTCTTGGAATGAGTGAGGAACAAATTCATAAATTAACTGGGGAAGAAAATATCAAAAGTACCCCAGGAACAGCCGGTGAACGTGGAACTGGTCTCGGCTTACGATTGTGTATGAATATCTTAGAGGCACATTTTGGAAAACTGAGGATTAAATCAGTTCTTGGCGTAGGTTCCTCATTTGAGATTTCGTTATCAAAAAGTACCAAATCCGTTTTACTTGTTGATGATTCAGGTAATTTTAGATCCGATTTAGCAGAGGTTATGCGAAGAAACCAATGGATTGTAATTGAAGCGGGCAATGGGGAAGAAGCTCTTTCTCATTTGGGAAGGATCACTCCTTCACTTATCATTACTGACTTACACATGCCAGGAATGAATGGAATTTCTTTGATTCATGAATGGGAAGGAAAACGAAATCAAAATCAAAAAATTCCAATCATTCTGATAAGTTCTGATGCACCTCTTTCGGGCGGAAATTCCTTTCTTGAGGAAGAGGGTTTAGAAACAATTGTATCTGCTTATTTATCGAAAATGTACAAAGCAGACGATTTGTGCCAACAGATCGAAATGATTTTAGTGTAACAAACGTTCCATGTGATTTTTGATATGAAGAGTATGGGCTACGTCATATTCTTCCTTCGTAAGATCTCCATACGCAAAATGTGGTCGTAAAGATGACTCTGGTGTTTTGGAAAAAAGTTCAATTGCTTGTAACAATCTTTTGGCACCTACTTTGATTTCAGTTGCATTATTAATTTCTTCAGCACCAGGAATCGGTTCTTCCAATCCATGGTTCATTTTGTTTTTAAAAGCAAAAACAGAAAAAGCAATTTTTCCCACGGACCCTCGGAAGAGAGAAGATTTCATTTCCGGGTATCCCTTCATTGAAAATTCAATACTCTGTGCGCAGTGGGCAAACATCTTACCAACTGACCAATTCCCTTGTAATTTTAATTCGGTGGGTTTTGTTAGATATGCAGAAACCAGTGATTTGTAATCTTCCAAATCTTCTGCTTCTAACCAAGGAGATGTGACTTCACTTGTTATACTTTCTTTCTCTTTTCCATCATTTGATTCTCCGAATAATGGAAGTTGTGCAATGCTAATTGTAAGAGCAGTTCGTTTGATAAATTCTTTACGTTTCATCTTCATTTTCCTCTGAGTGTGATTGGTTTTTCCGACTTGGAACGTAGTTTCATATTTAAAAATTCTACGATCACAGAAAAACTCATCGCAAAATAGATATATCCTTTCGGAATATGGAAACTCAATCCTTCGCCTAACAGAGCTACACCAATTAAAATCAAAAAACTAAGGGCAAGGATTTTGATGGTAGGGTGTCTGTCTACAAAGTCAGAGATACTCCCACTCGATAATAACATAAATCCAACAGATAAAACCACCGCTGTGATCATCACACCCAGTTGGTCTGTCATTCCAACAGCGGTGATCACTGAATCCAATGAAAAAACAACATCCAAAATCAAAATTTGAAGGATCACTTGGGTGAAAGAAATTTGCTTTTTAGAATCATCACCGACAATTGAGTCACCTTCCAATTTGTGATGGATTTCTGTTGTGGATTTTGCGATGAGAAAAAGTCCACCTAAGATGAGTATGATGTCTCTGCCACTGATTGAATATTCAACGAATGTAAATAGTGGAGTGGTGAGTTTCATGATAAACGATAGAGAAAATAAAAGCAAAATTCGTGTTCCCATCGCAAGTATCAGGCCAATTTGCCTTGCTTTTTTTTGTTTGGTTTTGGGTAACCTGGCGGAAAGGATCGAAATGAAAATGATGTTATCAATACCCAAAACAATTTCTAAAGAAGTTAAGGTGAGTAGGGCAAGCCAAAGTGCTGGATCGGAAAGAAATTCTATCATGACACGACCCAAACTGATCTAAGGAAAACTAGAATCAATCGAATTCTTGGGTTTAGAATTTGTAGCGTGTTCATTTCTTCGAAAAAAATACCAACCTTCACATTCCTTTGTGATGGTAACATCCTTCCAGTCTTTCAAATTTTCTTTGGATTCCGTCACACCCCAAGGAAACGAATCAAAAGTTTTGTTTTTGAAATCACCATCCCAAGAAGTATTGGCAATCCAAGGGTAATACACACCGTCTTTTGTGAAAGGAACGAGAGTCCACTTGTTATGGGAAAATGCATGAACGTATTTGATTGGCCAGTAGGTGGCGGCACCTGGAATTTTAGGATCAAATTCTGACAAACACTCCATTCGATGATTCCGTTTTCCTTCACCTTCTTTCACTTTGGCGACAAGTTCTGAATGTTTTCCGAGATAAAACAAAAAACAAGCAACTGACAACACAATGGGAATTCCAAAACGGAATAAGGGAATCCGTTCCAAAATCCGAGAGCTAAAAAATAAAATTCCAAAAGGTAAAAAATACAGATAACGTATGTTAAGTTCTGTTTCGATGAGGAATAAAAAAAATACAGTGATGAAAGGAGATAAAAACAAAATCAAATCAAGTAGGAAATCCATCTTATGATTCCTTACGAGTGATATGAATAGGTAAAAAATTCCGATCACCAAATACCATTGGAACCATTCCGAGAGGAGAGGTTGTTTGGAAACGGATTGTACAAGACCTTGCCAAACAAAACTTGGGTCTAAGACAATGGAATGGAAGGTAGAATTGAGTTTGGAGAGTAATTGTAAATTGTTCGTGTCGATGGTTCCAATTCCGAAATAACGAAGTCCTTTCCCAATGGATTTTGCTAGCAAAATTCCCACCAAACTGATGCTTAATGGTCCAATGCTTTTCCATCGTAAATGAAGGACAGCATAACAAATCAAAAAGGGAGCGATGTTGACAAAAAACCAATACTCCGATACCCAAACCATTGTCATGAGGAATAAAAATGGTATCCAAACTTTAGGTTTTGTTTGTTTCCATTGTTCCAATAAAACCAAAGTCCATGTCGCAAAAAATAAGATCATGGCATGGAACCCTGGCAAATAAAATTGCCCGAATAAATTGGGGTCGTACCCTGCTAAGACCAAAAACCCAAGAGCCACTAAATAGGAATATCGTTTTGGCATTCCCAATTGTTTGGCAAAGGTAAAGGGCAAAACAAAGGAAATAAATCCAAAAACCAAATGGAAACCATACACAGAAGGTACTAAAGGAAATAACAAAATCGCGATGAGAATCTCTGGAAAAAGATAAGTACACGGGGGAAGGTTCCAACCACGAATGCCTGTAAAACCCCCAGCCCATACATCCCGCGCAAACAAATAGGGATATAAAACATCACTATCTGTTCCTTCGCCCAAATGGTTTTCATACACAACATCGTAGAACAGATGAAAGCTGGCAAAGAGCACCAAAAGGAAAAGGATTGGTTTAAGGACTCGAAAGTTCATTTCAAAATCAATTTTGTTCTATGTTCCCTAGTAACTAGGGCATTTTCGTTCAAAGATTTTAAAACGTTCTGGAAACTCTAGTTCCACAACAATCCGTTTGTCTGGTACAAAGGGATGTGGGAAATCCAATTTTTTAGCAAAGAGAAGGAGTCCGTATTGTGTGTAATCTTTTGCTGACCTAGAGTACAAACTGTCCCCAACCACAGGGCATCCTATTTTTGCCATATGAACACGGATTTGGTGGGTCCGACCTGTCTCAAGACCGAGTTTCATCAAACTAAACTTTCGCCCTGTTTGTGTTTGCACAATTTTTTCAGTTTTGTAATGAGTGATGGCCATTCGCCCATCTTCTCTGACACACATCTTCACTCGCTCAACAGGGTGGCGGCCAATCGGCATACTGATTGTGCCTTCGGCTTCCACAGGTGCTTGTAACACCCAAGCATAGTACGTTTTATCCACAAGACGATCTTGGAAGAGTTTGGATAAGGCAGCATGGGCTCTGTCTGTTTTGGCAATGATGAGAACCCCTTCTGTTGGTTTGTCCAATCGATGGACAATACCTGGACGGCGTTCACCACCAGTACCAGATAAGTTCTTAAATTGGTGGAGGAGACCATTCACAAGAGAAGGTGAATCATCACCAGGTCCACTGTGGCATGCGATCCCCGCTTTTTTATGGATCACCATAAACTCTTCTTCATCATACAAAACAGGGATATCCATCGGGATGGGTTCCAATCGAGAAGGTGGTCTTGCAATGACATCCACCACATACTCTTCGCCTAAAGTCACCTTATAGCCGTTTTTATGGACAACTTGGTCCTTTGTTTTGTTGGTTACAAAGCCAGAATCGATCCATTTTTGAACGGTTGAACGGCTAAGATCGTCTCCAGCGTTGTCTTTTAGGAAAACGTCTAAGCGACTTTGGTCATAATCTTCGGAAACAGTTACAAATATTTGCATTTTCGGTTGTTATCTAATGAAAAGAACTAAACTATGGAAACATTAAGGTAGGTCAACTGATGAAAAAAGGATTTTTTTTAAGCCTCATCCTCCTCGTAGGTCTTTCTATTTCATTCACGAACTGTTCGTCTTCTGAAGAAAAAGAAACTCCAAAAGAAACAACGTCCACAACTACGGACAACACAACTGCAGTTTCTTCCAGAGATCTCAATGGAGCTCTTTTGGACGAAATCAACGTAGCACTCAAAGACTACCGTTACCCAGATGGCGTTCGTCGCAGAGGTTTTAGCTACAAACAAGCAGACATCCAAGCAGAAGATTTCAAAACTTGGGCAAAAGACAATGTTGCTTATATTAAAGACGCTCTTGCAAAACTTCCTGACAGTTATGCAATCGAAATCACTGGTCACGCAGATGCATCTGGTCCAGAAGAAGCGGAAGGTGCTAAAAAAGGAAACGGTTACTACTCACAAATCCGTTCTGATGCTGTAAAAGCAGCTCTCGTGAAACAAGGGATCCCTGCAGAAAGAATCGTGACAAAAGCTGCTGGTTCTTCTAAACCAATTTCTGGTTTTGATGAAAAAGACGCGATCAACCGTCGTGTGACTTTCCAAGTTGTTTCTAAATAAGAAATTCTATTTTCTTACCTAGAGACCTTTCTCTAAATGAAGCCCACCATTTGGTGGGTTTTTTTATGTCTTGAAAATGGATATGGATCAATTCACTGGGTTGTTGAAAATTTAGGGCGCCTCGCAATGGTTATGCGAATCAAAATTAGGTAAGATCATGGTTTATATCATTTTTAAATATGCAATCACAGCAGCACTTGTTGTTATCATTTCCGAGATTGCCAAACGGAACGATCGGTTGGGAAGTTTGATTGCTTCCCTTCCTTTGGTTACGATTCTAACACTCATTTGGTTGCATGTTGAATCTGCCTCCACTGAAAAAATTTCAAATCACGCTTATTATACTTTTTGGTTTGTGATTCCTACGTTGCCCATGTTTCTGGTTTTTCCAGTACTCAATCATATGTTTGGATTTTGGGTTTCCATTTCCTCCAGTATAGTAATCACAATAGTTTTATTTTATCTGTTTCATATCCTAGTAAGTCGTTTTGGAATTCATTTGTTTCCCTGACAAACATAATGGAAAAATAAGTCGTAAAAGATTGGATACAAACAAAGATCAGAAGGAGGATTTACCCATGCCAAATTCAATCGAAGAATACATTGAGTCATTACCTGAAGGGAAAAAAGAATCCTTTCTCCAATTGCGAAGTGTCGTAAAAAAAAATCTGCCAAAAGGATTTGAAGAGACCTTCCAATACAATATGATTGGGTATGTAGTCCCTAAAAAAACCTATCCTGCTGGTTACCATGCCAACCCAGAACTAGCTCTACCGTTTCTCCACATTGCTGTGCAAAAAAGTGGACTTGCTTTGTATCATATGGGAATTTATGCGAATCCAACTCTCTTAAAATGGTTCCAATCGGAATACCCTAAACATTGTAAAACCAAATTGGATATGGGGAAAAGTTGCATTCGGTTCAAAAAATTAGAAGACATCCCTTGGAAACTCATTGCTGAACTTGTTTCTAAAATGAGTCCTAATGACTGGATTCGAGTTTACGAAAAAAATACTTTTTCAAGTTGATTTCAATTCTCAAACTCCTAGTTTGAAAAAAGTGATGTTTTATGTCTAAATCCTTTTTTCTCTTTTTGACGGTTGTTTGTTTAGTATCTTGCAATCAGAAATCGGAAGAGAATCGTCCCCGAATTGCAACATTCCATACTTTAGAAGATGGAGTCATCATTAAAAAATCAGAAGGTGAACTTCCCTCTACAATCTCCATAGCAAACGTTGCTTATCGAAATTTAGGATCAGGACTTTCGATTCCTGTTCGTGTGTCAGTCGTATGTGTTACTTCCAAAGAAACAAATTATTCCTATCATTTTGAGACCGAAGAACAGTCGTTAATCTATTCTGAATACTTAAAAAGTAAAGCAGCCCTATTTGGTGCAAAAAAATCTTATTCACGTTTGAAATACTTGGTGGAAAACCAAGCTGCTGCGGGCAAAGAATTGAACGATGCAAATGTTCAGTTACAACAAATGGTAGCATCCATGGATGAAAATTTAAACCGATTACGAATGCAAGGCATTCCTATCGAAAAGTTAAATAAATTGAAACCAGGTTATATTCTGATTGTAGGCGACATCCCCGAAACAAAATTAAATCGAGTCAAATTACAATCAAGAGTTTTCATTAAGTTTTCTGCATTTCCAGGAGATCGTTTTGAAACAAAAATTGATTCCATTTCTGATGTCATTGATCCGGTCAGTCGCACTGTTAAAGTTTTAATTATAACAAAAAATCCAGGGAATCAATTTAAACCTGGAATGTTTGGAAATGGACATATTGAATTGGACAATCTGGAAGCATTGTCTGTTCCAAATGAATCTATCATTTTAATTGGTGATACAAGTTATCTTTTCAAACAAATCGATGTGAATACGTTTCAAAGAGTACAAGTGGAAACAGGAATCGAAACAGATGAATACACACAAATCTTGTCTGGTTTGCAAACCAATGATCGTGTTGTTTCTCATGGTTCTACATTATTAAAAGGACTCAGTTTCGGTTACTAATGGGATTCATTCGTTTTTCACTGAAAAACTCTCCGATAGTATTATTTTGTTTTTTAATGATTTCAGCTTTTGGAATCTATTCAGTCACACATCTTAAGATAGATGCCTATCCTGATGTTTCTGATACAGAAGTGATCGTGATCACAAAATTTGATGGTAGAGCTTCTTCTGAAGTGGAGAAACTCGTAACAATTCCCTTAGAACGAGCATTAACTGGAATACCTGGGCTTACCACAACACGTTCACAAAGTATTTTTGGATTGTCAGTCATTCGGTTAACTTTTAAAGACCACACTGATGAATATTTTGCGAGAAACCAAGTTAATGAAAGGTTAAAATCAATCCAATTGCCAGAAGGAACAGAAGTTCCTGAACTTGGTCCATTAACTTCTCCTGTGGGTGAAATCTTGCGTTATGCAGTGGAAGCTGATGGCATGCCTACGATGGAACTTAGAAGTATCCAAGATTGGGAATTGGCTCCACGAATCCAACAAATCCAAGGTGTTGCAGATGTGATTACCTTTGGTGGTGACATCAAAGAATACCAAATTGAAATCAATCCCATCAACCAAGACAAATATAATGTTTTTTTACGTGATCTTGTTTTGGCAATTGAAGAAAACAATGCAAATACTGGTGGAAATATATTTAAACATGGTAACCAAGCTATACCAGTACGCGCATTAGGTGCAATCGAAAACGAAAAAGATATAGAAAACATTATCGTCACTGAAAAAAAAGATGTTCCCATTTATGTAAAAGACATTGGAAAAGTGAGAGTGATCCCTCATCCTCCAAAAGGGATTCTCGGTTATCGGTTACAATCTGGAACTGAGACCAATTCTGGAGTCCAAGGCATCATCATGATGCGTAAAGGAGAAAACCCATCTGAAGTATTAAAATTAGTAAAAGAAAAACTTTCTAGTTTAGATGGTTTTTTAAAAAACAAAGGTGTCCGCATTCGAATTTTATATGATAGGGCAGAGTTAGTATCCAATACTTTAAAAACTGTAGTTCGTACGATGATGGAAGGGATTACAATCGTAATGATTGTATTGATCTTTTTGCTTGGAAATTATCGAGTTGCACTGGCAGTTGCCGTAACCATTCCTTTTTCATTATTATTTTCATTTTGTTTAATGAATTTAATTGAAATACCCGCAAATTTACTTTCGTTAGGTGCAATTGACTTTGGTATTATTGTTGATAGTTCCATTGTTATTATAGAAGGAATTATAACGACGATTGCGATTACATCTGTCTCGAAAAAAAAATTGCCATTGGATGAAATCATCCTTCGTTCTTCTGACCACACCGAAAAAGAAGTATTCTTTTCAATTGTTGTTATCCTATGTGCTTACCTTCCGATTTTTCTTTTTGAAAGAGTAGAAGGTAAATTATTCAAACCCATGGCCTTTGGTTTGGCTTTTACATTGATAGGGGCATTGTTATTTTCACTCACAGTCCTTCCTGTTATTTTTTCAAAGTTTTTCCAAGACGAAAATCGTCGCCAAACAAAAGAATTTTTTTTATTATCGCAAGCAAGATCATACTTCGTTCAATTCCTTCATTATCTCCTCAACCATTCCAAAAAATTAGTAATCCGCACTTATGTTGTTGTGATCGTACTTGTAATTTTAGTTTTTATGGGATTGGGAACTGAATTTTTACCTGAATTGGATGAAGGTGCCATTAATTTTAGATGTAAATTGCCAACTGGAATTCATTTGGATAAAACGGCGAACGTTGCGAATTTATTAAGAGAAGCAGTGAGCGAATTTCCAGAAGTAAAAATTGTAATCACTCAATCAGGAAGGAATGATGATGGGACGGATCCTTTTGGTCCAAATCGAATTGAAGGACTGATTACTTTGGAAGATTATTCTAAGTGGAAAACGGTTCATTCAAAAGCAGAAATGTTAGAAGTTTTAAAGGAACGTTTTGAAAAATTAGTTCCTGGGGCAAAATTCAGCTTTTCACAGCCAATTTTGGATAATGTTGCAGAAGCAGTCACTGGTTCGGCTGCTGATTTGTCTGTTCAACTTTCTGGTAGAGATGTTGCCGTATTATGGCAAAAAGCAAATGAAATTGAATCCGCCTTAGAAAAGTTAGAAGGTGTTTCGGCCATTGGAATTGAACAAGAAGGTCCCAATACAGAACTAAGTATCGCCATTGATAGAGAAGCGGCTGCAAGAGCGGGAATTAATTTTTCCGACATCCAAGATATCACAGAAATGGCGATTGGTGGTAAAGAAATCAGTAAATTGTATTTGGACAATCATATTTATAACATAACAGTTCGGTATCCTGAAGAATATCGAACATCTGTTAACTCGATTGGAAATATCAATATCAAAAGTAAGTACGAAAGCAAATACCCACTGTCTTCTGTTGCCAAGTTGGAATTGAAGGAAATGCCGGCCAAAATTGCCAGGAAAAATGGAAATCGAATGGTTTCTGTTTGGATCAACATCGAAGGCAGAGACCAAGGTGGATTTGTAAATGAAGCAAAAAAGATTGTCGCAAAACGTATCAAATTACCAGCCGACGTCGAAATTGAATGGGGAGGACAATTCGAAAACCTAACTCGTGCAAGTAAGAGACTTATGGTTGCAGTTCCTCTAACGTTTGTTATTATACTCTTTATCTTATATTTAATGTTTCACAATATCTCTGATAGTTTACTTGTTATGTCCAGTATTCCAGTTGCAGCACTTGGAGGTCTCTTTTTTCTTTTTTTACGTGGGATGCACTTTAACGTATCGTCTGGTGTTGGTCTCATTTCGTTATTTGGAATTTCCATTATGGGTGGAGTATTATTTGTCTCAAATTTTAACCATGCGAAAGAAAATAGAGAAATTAAAACTGAAACTGATTTAAAGGAAATAATTTCGCACGTTTCTGAAATTCAATTTCGACCTAGATTTTTAACTTTAACAACGGCAATCATTGGTTTATTACCTGCAATGCTTACGAATGAAATTGGGTCTGATATCCAACGACCTATGGCAACAGTGATTGTAGGTGGATTATTGTTCACTTTGGTCATTGGAAATTTTACAATCCCGTTACTTTGTTATTTAAGTGAACAGAGAAAATTACTTCATGCGAAAAATTAGATTTTATCAAATCAAAAATCGATTTGTACAATTGTTGGTTGTATCTGTAATTTGTTTTCCTCTTTATGCAAATGATAAACTAAAAAAAGAATTTAATTTTGACCAAGCAATTCAGTATGCACTCGCAAATAACAAACAAGTTGCAATTGCAAAGTTTGAAATTGATTTTACAAAAGCAGATCGGATCACAGCTGGTTTACGACCAAATCCATTTTTGAATATTGTTGCTGATGTTTTACCTTTTAATCCATCTTCAAAACAATTTGATCCCAATCGCAATCAATATGGTGTTAGTTTGGGTTTTGTGATTGAAACTGCTAACAAACGAGAAGAACGGATCAATGTCGCCAACAAAAGACTAAAGATGGATGAGTTGGTATTTTTGGAAACTTTGCGAAAAATATCAATAACCACTGGAAATTTATTCATAGCAACACTTGCAGCAAGGGAACGTTATCTTTTAGCCGAAGAAAATTATAAAAATTTAGTGAATATCGTTGAAATCAACAGAATCAGATTTAAGAGAGAAGACATTTCTAAATTAGAATTATTGAGATCTGAAGTTGCACAAGATCAATATGCGGTAGCGAGAGTTTCTGCACAGGTAGAATATATTAAATTAAAAAACGAACTTATCGTATTTCTTGGTTTAAATCCAAGTGAAATTGATATTGTGTTAGCTGGTAATTTAGATTCGTTAAAACTACTACCAAAAATTGATGCGAACCAATTATTAAAATTAGCAACTGAAGGAAGGCCTGATTATCTTGCATTAGTGAATGCAGAAGATATTGCATTGGCAAATATGAAACTGCAAAGAGCAAATGCAGTACCAAACTTTAGCATTCTATTTGATTCACTCGTGCAACAAAACCAATATATGTATGGAGTGTCTGCAAATTTGGAATTACCTGTATTTTCTAGAAACCAAGGCGAAATTGCAAAAAGTGAATCAGCCAGAAAACAAGCTGCCATATTTCGAGAAGAGTTGTATTTAAACTTAGCAAAGGAAATGGCGATTACAGAAGAAGAAATTAAGATTAGATTTGAAGCACTCGAACAAATGAGACAAATCTCATTATTAAAATCACAACAAGCAGTCAAAATTGTAGAGTTAGCATATAAAGGTGGAGGTTCCACCTTACTAGAGTTTTTGGATACTACTCGATCCTATAATGAAACAAAGTTAAAATACATTGATGCCTTAGTTGAATATGAAAAGGCTTTATTAAATCTAAAATACATTACAGGATTTGATTACGAACCAAATTGATTCATTGAAAAACAATTTCATCAATTGTGAACAATAGAAACTTTTTTTGTAATTATAATTTGGACAATTATTAAATAAGATAGATTCATTTTGTATCTTTCTGATTTCATTTCGTTTGGTAAAATGTATAGAAGGGTATTTACCTATAGAATTAAAGTGGAAGAAAGAGTCTAAAGGTTATGAAAGTTGAATATTTTACGAAGTGGGAAAAAGACTCCCATTTAATCATCACTCGATTATCTGGTTTTGTAACAGAGTTGGATGTAAAAGAATGGGAACTTGGATTAAAGCAAGTGTTTCGAGATTTACCGAAAGGAACCAAGTTTAAAATGTTTGTCAATTTACATGGTCTAAATCCTAGTTCTGTCTCTGCTCATAAAGCCTATCGAAATGTAATTCCACTTTTACTCAGTCAGTATGGATGGAGGATTGGTTACTTGGATTTGTTTGAAGAGGCAAATGATTTGACTATTTCAAAAACAAACGATAGCGAATGTTATGCGGCTGTACATTGCCATCAAGACGGATACAAAATCCAAGAATATGAAAGAAGATTTGGAAAGGGAAATGAACATTATTATGAAGATCCCGTATTCTCTGAAGCTTGGATTCGTAGTTATGAATACCCTGCATTGATCTCTTCTTGAAGGAACTAAGAATGAAACTAAATGTATTGATGCCGACTAATTTCAAAATTGCCTATCAAAAAGAGATCCAAAACTATAGGGATAGTTTGTCACAAAACAATGATTTGGCTGCCTGGAGATTTTTGGAAAGGGCACATATCATTGGACAATATTATCCAGTTCCTCATACAGGAAGCCATTTCAGAATGTTGCTTTTTGGGATTCGTAAAGGAGACTTCAAAGAAATCTATGGTCAATTCATTCGTATGGTCTTTGGTTGGATTGGGAGTTTGTTCAACCGAATTCCAGTTGGAAATACGGGAAGTGCATCAGTACCGATTTTTGCTCCCATGCCTATCCCTGATGACTTACGTTCCCTTCTTCACAATGCAGATACCGAAGCAAAAGGTCTTTCTGGATTCAAAGAATAGTTGTTTCGAATCAAAATCGTTTTACTTTTCTGCGATTAGTAGAAATAAAGATGCATCATGGTTCATAAAAACTTTTTTTTCTTCTAAGATAACATTTGAACTCACAGTTTGGTATCCGATTGTTGTTAAGATGGATTCCAAATCTTCAAGTTTGAATCCAGTATGAATTTTTGGATGGGATACCTTTTCATTTTTACAGAAATCGACAATCAATAATTTTCCATTGGGTTTTAAATGGTCATAAGGAAATTTTAATATCGATTGTGTATCTGGAATATGTAGGAGTACCAAAGACAAAAGGATATTGTCTACAAGGAAAGACTTGTCCAGAGCCAAATCGGAAGGTGACATTGTTTTCGCATTTTTAATACCTTGTGAATTGATTTTGAAATTTGCCACTTCCAACATAGAAGAGGAGTTATCACATAACATAACATTTTTGTAATGGGAACACAATGGGATTCCCAAAAGTCCAGTTCCACATCCAAAATCTAATAGTGAATTTTCATTTGTATTCTGAAGGAAAGGTCCTAATTGATCTAAAATGCATTTTGCCAATTGGATACGATCATCGGTATCGTATTGATTGGCCATTTGGTCAAAAACATTTGTTTCCATAATGGTTCTGTTTAGACTGTCATTCGTTTCTTACCAAATCCTTGGTACATTCTAATTCTTTAAAAACTCACCATCATTCCCAAATAAATTCCACGCAAACGATCAAAGTTTTCTGATTTTTTAGGTAAATTGATTTCCCAATCACCAGAGAAGGATGGGTTTTGTGATCCAATGTTTGTTGTTGTACGACTGAATTGGACTTCGTTGTAATTTAGATAAGAGAACTTCGACATGATCATATTATAACCCACAAAAAATTTCATATTCGAATGGAACGAATAGGAAAGTGATCCATCCCATTCATAACCTCTAAAGATTCCTTCTGTGCCAGCAGTGGACAAAGAATATTGGAAACGGTCTTCCATTAAGTTGGGTTGTTTGAAAAATCGAGTGCCTTGTGTATAAAACACATCCATTGTTAGGTGGAATGCCAGATCTTGGGTGAGTTGGTAGACTGTTTGGACAGAGGTTTGTGGGCCGTAAGTAAAAAAATATTCTTTAAACGTACCTTGTCCTAAATAATTTCCATAGAGGTAGCGGTTGATATTCCGAACCCCACCTCCCAGATACAATTTCCAGTCCTTTGCTGGTAAAAATGTTTGGTAAAGGTTCAGTTCAAATTCCGACCTTGCCATGGGAGAAAGATAAAATCGTGATAGGTTTCCTCCTTGGGCCGATTGTTGGAAGAGTAAGGTGTTTGCGTTTACAATTTCAATTTCAAAATAAGAAAGATCCACTTTGAATCCTTTCTCTACATTTTCATAACTGAATACAAAGGGAATGAGAACCTTTCCATTTTCTTTGAGTGCCGTACTGGAACGAGTAGGAACAATCGATTCATTTTTATCTGTGAGGGAGGTGTATTCGTAAGGAAGGTATTGGTAGGTCTGTCTTTTTAAGAGCAAACTCCATTCTGATTTTTTGTTTTTTCCATCGAATATGGGAGGTTCCATTTCTCTTCCTTGTGCAAAAATCATTGAAGAGACAGAAACAAGGAATAGATAGATTAGGTTCTGTTTCATTTTTCCTTGTTATAGACTGATTTTGGAAAATGGAAACGATTTTTTCCATTCGCATTTTCCTCTTTCGCCTTGGTGTTTCTAACAGTGGTCGCAAAAATTCATTTACGAAACGAGGAATCCCGCGAAATTAGAAGTTATAAATAGAGGTTTCCATGCCAGATTTTTTTTACGCCGATCCTTTCCCCTTAAAAGAAGACACCACTGAATACAAATTATTAACAAAAGATTTTGTAAGCACTGTCCCCTTTGGTGATAAAGAAATTCTAAAAGTAGAACCAGAAGGCCTCACCTTTCTTGCAGAAAAAGCAATGGAAGATGTTTCATTTTATCTAAGAACAGCACACCTGGAAAAAGTTCGCAAAATTTTAGACGACCCAGAAGCTACACCAAATGATCGTTTTGTGGCAATGGCACTACTTAAAAATGCAGTGATTGCGGCAGACAAACAACTTCCCTCCTGCCAAGATACGGGAACAGGCATTGTCATGGCAAAAAAAGGGGAATATGTCATCACTGGCGGGGATGATGCGGAAGCTCTCTCACGTGGAATTTATAATACATACGTCAACCGGAACCTTCGTTATTCGCAAGTTGTCCCACTAACGATGTATGAAGAAGTGAATTCAGGTTCCAATTTACCTGCTCAAATTGATATTTACTCAACTCCAGGTGATAAGTATAGTTTTCTCTTTTTGGCAAAAGGTGGTGGTTCCGCTAACAAAACTTATCTTTTCCAAGAAACAAAAGCATTACTCAATCCAACATCGCTTGAAAAATTTATAGCTGATAAAGTATCAAACTTGGGTACCGCAGCTTGTCCGCCATATCATATAGCAGTTGTCATTGGTGGCACATCTGCTGAAGCAAATTTGAAGACCGTAAAACTTGCATCAGCTGGTTATTTGGATCATTTGCCGACAAAGGGAGACAAATTTGGATCAGCCTTCCGAGACATTGAATTAGAAGAAAAAATGCTCGCAGCTGCTCAGAAATCGGGAATTGGAGCTCAGTTTGGTGGCAAGTATTTGGCGCATGATTTTAAAGTCATTCGTTTGCCACGTCATGGTGCCTCTTGTCCTGTGGGACTTGGAGTGAGTTGTAGTGCGGATCGAAACATCAAAGCAAAAATTACAAAAGATGGAATCTATTTAGAAAAACTAGAATACGACCCAGCAAAATTTTTACCTACCATTGATGAAGTCGATTCCAGTGCCGAGTCGGTGCATATTGATTTAAACCAACCAATGCCTGAAATCTTAAAGGTTCTTTCAAAATACCCAGTTAAAACGCGTGTTATGTTGTCTGGTCGCCTTGTAGTAGCACGTGATATTGCTCACGCGAAACTAAAGGAAAAGTTGGATAAGGGTGAACCACTTCCAGAGTATTTTAAAAACCATCCAGTGTACTATGCAGGTCCAGCGAAAACTCCAGAAGGGATGCCATCAGGTTCCTTTGGTCCAACCACTGCGGGTCGTATGGATAGTTATGTGCCTGTGTTCCAAGAAAAAGGTTTTTCGATGATCACTCTTGCGAAAGGAAATCGATCAAAGGTAGTGACAGATAGCTGCAAAAAAAATGGTGGGTTTTATCTTGGATCGATTGGTGGCCCTGCAGCATTACTTGCAAAAGAAAACATCAAAAAAGTAGAAGTATTGGATTTTCCTGAATTAGGAATGGAAGCAGTTTGGTCCATTGATGTGGAAAACTTTCCTGCCTTCATCGTTGTTGATGATAAAGGAAATGATTTTTTCCAGATGTTAAATTAATTGTGAAAGTGTACAGTTGATTCGCTTTTAGGATTCATACAAAATGAAAGGTTTTCAAAGATTCAAAATCGATTCATTATCATAAAATTCTGACTTTCATATCCTAATTATATGTGTAAAACAATCAAACAGAAAGTAAAATTCAAAGCTTCTCCTGAAACGATCTACGAATATATTGCGGATTCAAAAAAGCTGACTTCTCTTACAGGGGAAATTGCAATCATCGGCAAAAAAGTTGGTAGCTCCTTTTCGATCATGAAAGGAAAAGTTTCCGGAATCATCGTCGATCTAGCTCCTCCAAAACGAATGGTGCAAGCATGGAGAAGATCCGATTTTCCCGAAGGAATTTTTTCAATGGCAACTTTTACATTGAAACAAACTTCTGAAGGCGGAACAGAAGTTATACTCACACACCGCGGTGTTCCGAAGGAACTAATCCCTGATGTGGAAGAAAGCTGGCGCCAAAACTATTGGGATAAAATTCGCAATGCAGTGAAAACTCAGTCTAAGTGAGATTACAAACATAAAACCATACCCACTCAATGCAGTTTGTATATTCGAATAGAAAACAATTTCATACCATCTCATTTGGTTTCACCCAAGTATCAAATTCTTCTGCCGTCAAAAATCCCAATTGGATCCCTGCTTCTTTTAAGGATAGGTTTTCGGCATAAGCCAGTTTCGCAATTTTGGCCGCATTGTCGTATCCAATGTGTGGATTCAGAGCTGTGACTAACATCAGTGAGTTTTCTAAATTAAATTGAATTTTGGATTCATTTGCCTCAATTCCATCAACACAATGTTTGGCGAAGGAGAGACTTGCATCTGATAGTAACCGAATTGAATTGAGGACATTGAAGACAATCAGTGGTTTGAAAACATTGAGCTCAAAATTTCCAGAAGCGCCTCCTATGTTAACAGCGACATCATTCCCAATCACTTGTGCACAAACCATAGTCAGTGCTTCGGATTGTGTTGGATTTACCTTCCCTGGCATGATCGAGGATCCGGGTTCGTTTTCTGGAATTTTAATTTCACCTATCCCTGATCTTGGTCCAGAAGACAACCAACGAATGTCGTTTGCAATTTTCATTAGAGATGTTGCTATGGTTTTTAGAATTCCGCTTACTTCCACTAACGAATCGTTGGCGGCAAGTGCTTCAAATTTATTAGGAGCTGATTCAAAAGGAATTCCTGTTTCGTTTGCCAAGGTTTTTGCCATTTTGGAAGGGAAGTTTGGATGAGTATTTAGACCAGTTCCTACTGCAGTCCCACCGAGAGCAATTCTGTATAGGGAAGGTAATACACGATGAATCCGTTCTAAACTATATGTCAATTGTTGTGTATACCCAGAAAATTCCTGCCCTAATGTAAGAGGGGTTGCATCTTGTAAATGAGTCCTTCCTATTTTAATGATATGTTGGAATTTTTCAGATTTTTCTTTGAGTTTCGATTCTAAGAATTTTAGATTTGGTACAAGGTGATGGATCATCATTTCTGCAGAAGCAATATGCATGGCAGTTGGAAAGACATCATTGGAACTTTGTCCTTTGTTCACATCATCATTAGGATGGATGGGTGATTTGGAGCCAAGTGGGCTTCCGAACATTTCATTTGCACGATTTGCAATCACTTCATTGGCATTCATATTGGTTTGTGTCCCAGAGCCAGTTTGCCAAACAGAAAGTGGAAAATGATCATCTAACAAACCATCAATGACTTCTGTTGCGGCTTTTACGATTAGCTTTGATTTTGATTCCTCTAATAGTCCGAGTTCAGTATTGATGATGGCTGCGTGTTTTTTGATAAGTCCCAAGGCACGAATCATCTCTCTTGGAAACTTGTCTTTTCCAATTTGAAAGTATTGGAGGGAACGTTCTGTTTGGGCTCCCCAATACCGAGAATTCGTTACTTCGATTTCTCCCATTGAGTCTTTTTCCATACGTGTTTTGATTGGTTCCATATAGACTTTCCTTCATTAGAGTTTTTGAATTTGGGCAAAAAGAAGAGAATGATGAGATGAAAATGAAAAATAAAAATCGAAAAGGAAATCCTCTCTCAGTAAAATTTTACTGAGAGAGGTATGTTTGGCAATTAACTTGGCTGGTAAAATGCTAAATAAGCAGCAAAAAGTCCCATAATCGGGAATACAAACCAAAGGATTTTTGCATATTTCGCATTTTTATATGCTAAAGTCAGTAGACCACCAAACGCAAGCCAGATGACAATCTTTAAGATGATCCAAACTGGAAGAGCTGAGTGAGAAATATCTCGAAATTTCATGAGTCCAAAACCAGCAACAAGCAACAAAAGTAAACCAACTCCGTGAGAGATCGCAACAATGGCTTTGAATTTGTTTTCTGACTTTTTTCCGCCATTGATTGAATAAAGGGTTACTCCACCTAATGACAAAAATAAAAGAAACATTCCGAAAATATGAATTAGTTTGTACGCCTCGTATGACACAAATGACTCCTTGTAACTCTCACAATTCTTTCAAAACTGAGTTTTCCTTGCGAGATTTTTCTAAGTTCTTGCGGAAGAAAAAGAACTAGGAATTCCCAGTGACAAACAGATAGTTTGGAAGTTATGGAACCAGATCCAAACTCTCATCCACTCGTACCACCCAATCAAAAAACATTACTACTTTTACGTGGCATTCCGGGTTCTGGGAAATCCACACTTGCCAATCAAATCGCAAAAACAAACGGTGCTCCCATATTTTCAATCGATTCCTATTTTGAAAATGAAAAGGGTGAATACCATTTTGATTATACCAAAAATCATTTGGCATATAAGGATTGTGAATCCAAAACAAAGGATGCATTGGAAAATGGAGTTCCCTTTGTCATTGTCGATCACACATTCACATTAGAATGGGAAATGAAACCTTACGAAGATTTGGCGAAAAAGTATGGGTATTTGTATTCAGTTGTCACTGTCGAAAATCGACATGGAGGAAAAAATACTCATCAAATTCCAGAGGAACAAATCGAGAAGATGAAAGTTAAGTATAAAGTGGTTTTATAAGCAATTTGAGTAGAATTGGTAATGAATGTTTGGTTACAAAAACCAAAAAAAGCAAAAAAAACCGCCGTCCAACCTAAGTTAAACGACGGTTTTTAAACAAACTTGGATTATCTCCAGTTGTTAGTTTTAGGTTTTGCGATGTTTACTTTCATCTCACGGTTAAGGATGTTTTTTCCGTTAAGATCTTTGATCGCGTTGTCAGCTTCTTTTCCGTCTTTCATTTCGATGAATCCGAAACCTTTAGAACGACCAGAATACTGATCAGTGATGATTTTTGCAGAAGTTACTGCACCGTGTGCTGAAAAAAGCTCATTGAGTTTTCCTTCAGTCATATCGTAAGAAAGGTTGCCAACATAAATGTTTACTGACATAGTTTTTGTCCTGTTTGTTAAAGTTGACTCGGGAATTCTAGATTTACAATCGTCGGGACCCTATTAGGGATTTTTGGTAAGAACTCCAGAAAAATGCAGGGAAAAACTTGGGAAAGCTACCAGCGTGCAAGCTTGAAAGGACTACTTCGGCGGTGAAAATCAACAATACTCTGAATCTTCTGTCAGTGTAATTACCCTTTCTAAAAAAAGCAATCTGAAAGAAGACTCAGAGGGAAAATAACGAAGGATTTCGTTTTTAGTGGTGGTGGTGTCCACCTGGGCCATGTACGTGTCCGTGTTGTTTTTCTTCTTCAGTTGCTTCGCGAATGGATTTGATGGTGACATCAAAATGAAGGGTTTCACCAGCTAACGGATGATTACCGTTCAATATCACTTCTGCATCTCTTACTTCTTGGAGATATAGAATCATTCTACCTTCAGGTGTATCTGTTTGGAATTCCATACCCACTTCTAATTCCGCTTCAGGTGGAAGTTCTGTTTTCGGAACTTGGAAAATGAGTGCTTCGTTATATGTCCCATAACCTTCTTCAGGTGGTACAGTGACATTTTTTGAATCACCATTCACAAGACCTTCTAGTTCTTTTTCCAGTCCAGGGATGATATTTTGCCAGCCGTGGAGGTATAATAGCGGTTCATCTGATTGGTCCAGAGTTTCTCCCTGGGCGTTCTTTAGGTGATAGGAAAATCCTACAACCATTCCTTTGCTGATCGTTTTTGACATATTGATTACAATCTATATACGGAAAAAAATACTGCAACCGAATAAAAGGTTGGTACCAAATTGTAATCAAAGAAATTGAACCCTGGAAATATCAATATCTATGAATTGGCCGTTACTCATTCAAGTTTTAGGTGGGCTCGGGGTTTTCATCTATGGGATGAAATTACTCAGTGAGTCCTTACAACGTGTGGCAGGAGATAGGCTTCGATCCTTTCTTTCTTCCATGACACGAAATCGTGTGTCTGCTGTTTTCAGCGGATTATTCATTACCTCAACCATTCAATCGAGTTCAGCGACCACTGTGCTTGTTGTTGGTTTTGTCAATGCCGGTTTGATTTCTCTGGCACAAGCCATCGGTGTCATCATGGGAGCCAATATTGGTACTACGATCACAGCATGGATTGTTTCCTTTTTGGGATTCAAATTTAACATTGCTTCCTTCGCTTTACCAGCGATTGCCGCAGGAGTTGTGCTAAACTTCTCAAGAAAAGAAAGTCGATCGGGTTGGGGAACGTTCCTCATCGGATTTGGTTTTTTGTTTTTGGGATTGGACTACTTGAAGTCTTCGGTACCTGATAGTGCAAAAGACCCAGAAAGTTTTGTTTTCTTACAACAATTCACAAACATGGGATTTAATTCGATCTTGTTGTTTGTTTTGATTGGAGCCTTGCTAACAATTGTTATCCAATCTTCTTCTGCATCTACAACCATCACCATTACTCTCGCATTTTCTGGTTATATCCCAATTGATGCAGCTTATGGTATGATTCTTGGTGAAAACATCGGAACAACTATCACCGCCAATTTAGCGGCCATTCCAGGGAATCGAAATGCAAAAAAAGCAGCTTTAGCACATACATTATTCAATGTGTTTGGTGTGGTATGGGCTCTGCTTTTCTTTAAAATTTTCACAGGGATTGTTGATGATTTGATTCCTGGTGATCCACTCACGGATAAAGAATCTACAAGATTCCATATTTCTTTATTCCATACGATGTTTAACATCACTAACACTCTCATTCTCATTTGGTTTGTGAACACCATTTCCAAAGTGGTGAGTGCGATTGTAGATGGTCTTGCATCCAAAACTGGAAAAGAGAAAGATTCCATTCGATTGTTGCAAGCTGGAACTGTGAAAACAACAGAACTTGCAATGGTGGAACTCGTAGAATTTACGAAAAAAATCATACGTGATACCTATGATTTCCTCCGATTGACCGAACAAATTTTACTCCAACCGTATGATGCCGCAAGGATTGGACAAGTTCTCAAAAAAGAAGAAGAACTCGATCAAGTGAGAACGGAAGTGTTAACGTACTTGAACCAAGTCCAAGAATCAGGGATCACTGGTAACTACGCAAAAGATGTACTAGGGATTATGGAAAGAGTAAAAGCTGTGGAAGAGATGGGAGATAATTTTGCATCAATCGCAAGAAAAATCCGTAAATCACACAGACAAAAAGTTTCTTTCGACAAAAACTTTGCAAACTCTGTAAAAGACCAAATGGACTTACTCAAACACCATTACGACATCTTACTTGTGAACTTGGAACAAAGTGAAACATTTGATATCCTTGGGAATCCACAAGTGCGTAACCAAAGTCGTGAGTATCGTTTCCAAATGATACGATCCATCAAAAAGAATGATTCAAAAGTGAAGAAGAAAAAGTACCAGAAAAAAGACAATCTGTTGCCTGCACTTCTTTACCGAGATATTTCCAGAAACTTAGATAATATTTCAAGGTTACTCAATGCAGCCATTTATGCGGACGTTTAGTCCGTATATTTGTTTCATTTAAGTAATTTCAAATAAAAGAAATGTAATATCGTCGTCTGCGGGACCTTCTTTGTTTCGCAGGCGAATGTGTTCATCAATCCCACCATACAAAGATTCAACGGATTCTGATTTTCTTTGCAGTAACCAATCTAGAAGAGCTTCTTCTCCTGAGTCACCATTTTCCCAAAGGTCCCAAATCCCATCCGTGAATAATAATAACTTATCTCCTTTTTGGATGGAATGAACCTCGTCCGAATACAATCCTTCTTTGGAAAAACCGATGAGTTTTCCTTTTGGTCGAATGACATCGATGGACTTGGAATTTTCATTAAACTTATACAAGGCGGGGTGACCTGCATTGGCAACTTTTAAGACTTTTTGTTCCAAATCGATAAAGATGGCACTTGCAGTCAAAAATTGGTTTTTGTAGTTTCCGGCAAGCGCTTGGTTGATACTTTCTAACACTTTACCAGGTTTGTTTGCAAATGCTAAAGTTTGCATATAGGCAATTTTTAACATGGCAGCTTCGATTGCTGCAGGAACACCATGACCAGTGACATCAGCAATGAGACCGCAGATTTGTTGTTTTCCATAGACTGTTAAGTCATAAAAATCCCCACCAACCAGTGAAGCTGGGAAATAACCGGTTTTGATCGAAAGGCCAGGGAATTTCGGTAAAATTTGTGGTAAGGTTGATTCTTGGAGTTTTTGAGCGAGTTTTAACTCTTTGCCATAAGCGATTAACTTTTGTTTGTTGATTTCAGCTTTTAATTGGATCCTTTCTTTTTCTTTTTGAACAACGGAAATCCTATCACCAAGTCCAAATGCCATAAGTAAAACTTCAATTGCAGTTGCCGCTTGGAATGCATTTTCCGTAAAAACATTTACTGGAAAAAATCCCATGTACTTTAATACAGTGCTCAGTCCACCAATGATTAACATAAAGTAACCGAAAAAATAATAACGCGCGGGTGGAAATTTTTTTACAAACGAAACATAATAAGATACAAATAGGGCATAAAACGCTAAGAAGGAAGATAACAAATCACCAAATTGGTTTAGCTCACGGTAAGGTAAAAACGGTAATAATAATAAACATACCATTGGAATGAGAGACAAAGACATAAATCCAATGTACAACCGAGGAGCATTCTCCTTTAAATTCATGAAGGTAATACTCATTGGAAAACAAGAAAGTAAGAATAAAAAATATAAAAAATTATGAGCATTATAAACTAATTCAGGTGAATTCTGAAAAAATAAAACCGGCAATAAACCTTGAAGCGAAAGTTGGAATAAAATGGCTGCAAAGATCAAATAGTTTACATAAAAAATATATGCCTTATCTCTTACCATAAAATAGACAAATAAGTTATATAAACTCATCACACATACGATTCCAAAAAACATTCCCTGCAGAAGGATATCCAAGGATTCGTAGGAATCAAAATGTTTTTCCTCTGCAACCATAAGTGGAACCGACACAGAACTATCTGTTTTGATTCCTACATAATAGGTGACTGTTTCACTTGGTAACAATTCAGTTTCAAAGCTAAATCCTCGGTAATCTTTGTCACGATTCTGAAACGGAAACTTACGACCTTGGATGTTTTGGTTAATTTCACCTGATTCACGTAAGGCGAAAAATTGAACCTGGTCAAGAAGAGGGTATTTGATAAAGGTGATGGTACGTTTGTTGTGATTTAAATCATTACGTAGTATAAAACAAAACCAATATTGTTTTGATGTGTTTCCGAAATTGGGAACAACACCATTTGCGGAGGTAACAAGATTGGATTTGAATAAAGATTGAACTTCCGTTAGGTTTGAGGTTTGGGATTCGGTGGAAGTAAAACTTAAGTGGTGCGATAGATCTGTTGGTTTTCCTTGGTTTGTCGAAATTGGAAAAACGTTTGCTTTAGGACAGGAACTATCTTGTGCCCAAAGTACTGAATGAAAGAGACATAACAGAATGAAGGTAAGTGTCTGTTTCATACGGGAAGGTCACTAGTATAAGACGACGACCTTCCTTTGTAAATCTGTTTGTAGGGAAAAAATACGAATTATGCAGTTGCTACTGAGATTCCTGCTAAATTTCGCAGGGCATCGTATGCTTTTTCTTTTTGTTCTACTTTGGTTTTATTCACTGCTTTTCGAATGATCACATCCCATTGTTTCTCTGGGTGTTCCATTTTCATGTTCTCTAGCAGTTCCAAAATGTTTTCATCATCGGATGCATTGAAAATTTCATCTGAATCGTAACGGAACATTCCAAAAAGGGCATCAATGTAGTCACCTACACTCATTGCTTCCTTCTCACCAGTTTGGATCTTTTTCTTTTCTGCTTTTCGCAGTTCTCGTTCTCTGCGTTCCAGTTCTGTGCGTTTCATCGTAAGGGCCTCTAGCTTGGTTGCATTTGGTTCCAAGACCATCTTTTCAAAGGGCAAGACTGGGAACACTCAATTTGTCCAAAAATTGTGTCGATTTTTGGTATAACTTCGAAAGATTGGGGTAGATGGTCTCCATTCGTTGGATTTCTGGGCTTTTAACCTTAGTACTAACTACCCAATTTTTCTTTTTGGGGAGTGGTTTACTCGGGTATTGTTTGGAATCGAACTCCAAAATTTGTAAATGTAACCACGGATCAAAAAACGAAAAACACAGTAGTAATGAAGACCAACTTTTTGTTGAGAAACAAATGGATGTCATTACTACTTCGGAAAATGGGAACCACTCTCATGCAAAGGAATTGGCATTAAAACCAAATTGCCATGATGCAAAAAATGGCGAGGCACACCTTTGTTCTTGTGAAAAAAAGAAAAAAGATGCGATGTCTCTTCGTATGCACCACCAAACAATGGACAGACCAAATTTTACATTTGGACTAACGGTTCCAATTCTGTTTTCTTATCTAGTTTTTGAGTCTCCTTCCACTCTAGAGGATGGAAAATTACCTACCTTACTCCGACCACCACGTAATACCTAGGGAAATCTTTCCCACAGTTTAATTCCTGCAGCCGGAATTTAGGCCGCATATGAACTAAAACAGAATATTGGAATATTAGGTATTTATGAAATTATTAAAAACAATTCTCGTCTCTCTCTTTCTTTTCAACTTCGTGTCTTGTGATACAAATTCGAATTCGGATGACAACCAAACTTTGGCATTACTCGCTTTATCAATGCCACAACCTGTAAACTTAAATTTTGAAGCAACCGCAAATGGGCAAACTTTGGTGACTGGTACAAACATCACTGCTGATAGTAGAACAGTTCAATTTCGGGATTTTCGATTTTATGTCTCTGATGTTAAATTGGTCCGTGCTGATGGCTCCACAGCCGATGTTACTCTTTTAGCAGACAATGTTTTCCAAACCAATGGAATTGCATTGGTTGATTTAGAAACAACTCGAACTACGGAAACCAATACAAAGGTAACGGGAAGTGTGGCGTCAGGGAATTACACAGGGGTACAGTATACAATCGGTGTACCTGAAGCCTTAAATCATTTAGAAAGTACAAACCAAAAGTCTCCATTGAATATTAGTAGTATGTATTGGTCATGGACAGGTGGTTATAAACATGCCAACATTGAATTTACTTATGATGGAACCAATTGGACAAGTTTACATTTGGGTTCTACTACTTGTAGTGGTGCTCCCAATTATGGGAATTGTGCAAAAAAATTCCGAGCTACAGTTCAATTGACAGGTCAATTCAATGCTGGGAATCAAAAAGTTTCAATTGATGTAGATAAGTTGTTAAACGGACATACATACGGTGCCATGGGTATGTGTATGCCTGGAGATGGTTCTGCAACATGCCAACCATTGATTCGAGCATTCGGATTGAATGAATCAAATGGTTCTTCCGATGGAACATATACTCAAAGAATTTTTAGTTTAAAGTAAGTATGATAGAAAGAGTTGGTATAGAAAGATTACCAACTCACAATGATTAGGTATCAAAGTATGAAGTCTAAATTTTTAATTTTATGTATAGTGATGAGCGTTTTCTCGCATTGTAACGTATTGCCTTTTCAGAAAAAAGAATCCAACGACAATATGCTTTTGGCGGCCATTGGAATTTTGGCAACTGCCTCGGATTGGGTTTGGGACCTACCGCCTGGTTTTCCCGTACCAAGTGTACCTTCTGATAACCCGATGTCTCGTGCAAAGGTCGAACTGGGAAGGCATTTGTTTAATGAAAAAATACTTTCAGGTGATGAGAGTATGTCATGTGGAAGTTGCCATATCCAATCCCTAGCCTTTGCTGATGGAAAGGATTTTCCTACAGGGATTACCAATGTCGCTCATCCTAGAAATTCACAACATTTATCCAATGTTGCTTATCTGCCTCGATTGACTTGGAGTAACCCTCGGATGACGAGTTTAGAAATCCAAGCACGTGCACCTATGTTTGGTGAGTCTCCGATTGAACTTGGACTTTCTTCGAATGTGTTTTTGGATAAACTTAGAGCCAAATCAATTTACCAAACTTTATTTAGGAATGCTTTTGGAAATGCAGATATTGCTGTCAGTGAACAGAACGTACGATTTGCCATTGCGAGTTTCCAAAGATCGTTGATTTCAGGGAATTCTAAGTATGACCAATATGCATTTCGGAATAATAAATCAGCATTAAACGCATCTGAAATCAGGGGGATGAATCTTTTTAATGGAGAAGTGGCGGAGTGTTTCCATTGCCATGGAGGGTTTAATTTTACGGATACTTCCTTTCATGGTGGGGCAAAAGAGGAATTCTTTTACCATAGCAATGGAATCCATGATGATGCGTATTATGCGGGAGTACCTAGCAATAAACGAGGGTTATTCGACCTTACGGGAATTGCATCCGATACGGGAAAATTTCGTGCACCATCACTTCGTAATATAGGTGTTACGTATCCATACATGCATGATGGAAGTTTTATGTGTGATAATGCAAATAATCCCAACATTACCAGTGGTAAAACAAAAACAGATTGTGCAAGGGACGCATTGACCAAGGTAGTGGACCATTATCGTAGTGGAGGTCAAAACCATACTGTCAAAGATTCCACTTTGATTCGTGCCTTTACCATTACCAATTCCCAAAGAGATGATATGGTAAACTTCTTATTAGCACTGACTGATGAAGAGTTTTTGACGAACCCTAAATTTGCGAGCCCATTTTGAAAGCACCTAACATGAAAAATCAATTGGCCCTGATATTGTGTTTGGGTCTTGTCTCTCAATGTACATTTGGTTCCGTTGGGAATCGAGAAGAAGAAAAATTAGTCATCCTCCAAAACCTAATTTTTTTCAATAACAACCAAACGATTCCTATTGGAACGTATTTGCGAAGTTATGATGACCAGGCTGATGATAACATTAATCAGTTTAGCCTGACAAGCCCTTCGCCAACATCTTACAATATTTCAATTCTAAGTAGCACCTACATCAATTGGGAAACGGGTACATACCGGATTAACCCACCGAACCAAATACTTGGAGTCTCAACAACAAGTTCCGAAAGGAGTACTGCCGTTGCCAAAACGCATACACCGTATACCATTCCTTTGGATTTGCCAGCAGATGATTTGTATGGAAAATCTTATGCGTTTCTAAGCGCAGGAACCGTTTCCAATATCACTCAATTCAATAGCACAATGGAAACGGGGGCAAGTTTTTTGTTTCCCAATACCAAGGTAACGAACATGCCTCTTGGGGTAGTCGCCATTGCCAATGTTAGTTGGGAAGAGATTCTGCTTAGCTTGACCGTTGATACGATTCCATCTTCTGTATCAAAGAGTTTTACAATTTTATTACCTCAAGGGAATAAATCGATTACTCCAAAATGTAAAATCCCTATTAAGGTGGGTCGGAGTTCCAATATAGAAATTTTATTTTCTTTGTCTGGGATGCTTTCCGATAGAACGGCTAATTTAGTCACTACCCGTTTCATCAATGATTTATATGCTTTGCCGAATGGTTCAGTCATCTCCAAAGTCTCCAACGTAAGTTTATACAATATCCTGCAACAGAACTTGCAAGCAGAAGACATTGTATTTAGTTTTCCTGGTTGTTTCCCGGGAGTTGAAAGATGAAACAGATTGTCATTGGATTCCTTTTGTTTATTGGTTCAGTTGGAAAATTGTTTTCACATCACACGGGTTCGTCGGATAGTCCCAATGCAACAGCAAGGTTTGTCGACCCATTCACTGGGAAACGAGAAAAACCAACTAACTATTTGGTGATGACACAAGATTATTACCAATCCACGAGAGAAAATAGCCATCTATTCACCACTACTGCCTTTGCTGAGTTGAATTTTTTTGATGGAAGGTTTGCTTTAAATGCATCGGTTCCTTGGAATTATTACCAACAAAGAGGAAGAGAAGATGCAGCAAGGATTGGGAAAACATATTTAGGTTTTAAATACCAACCGTTTTTTGATTTGGACAAACCGTACTTTTTTGTGATCGAAGGTTCTGTTGGATTTCCAAGTGGTCCCGATACGGATCGGTTCACGGGAGGGAATTATTATACTGGAACTGGATTTATCAAACTTGGATACCTGTATGAAAAATGGTCGTTTGTGACTAAGATCGGTGGACTGAATCCACTTTCGAGACCTCAACCAAGTAATTTACAAGACAACGATGGGATACCGTTTTATTTACGAAAACCTTCGGCCACTCCACCAGAACCTGAGTATGAATTTAAAAAAACGACTCTTATCTCCGCGTATGTGACCTATTATTTGATGCCAGAGATTTCTCTTTTCACTGGGATATTGTATCGGAATCCATATAACGGTGTGGATTATTCGAAAGAACATGACAAAGCCAATCCTTCCTATTTTACAGAAGCAAGTGGTGGGTTTTCTTGGAATTTTTCAGAAAAATATAATATGAGTTTAGCATACCGTTATCCATTACAGCGTGATCGAGAGTATAGACTCTACCAGTCTGCATGGACCTTTGCCTTCTCAATGGAGTGGGGAAGCGATTGACATTTCATGCCTTTTTTAAAACGTTCTAAGAAACTGTATAAATCTTAATCGTAAAAGGTAATCTATGAGCAACGTAGAAATCGTACCAGTAGGGGAACTACCTCCTATTGGAGTCGTGCCAAAAAAAATGCACGCACAGGTCATTCGCCCGGAACGTTACGGCGAACCGAAAACTTCTTTCCAATCAGAAGTCATTGATGTTCCGGAGATCGGTCCCAACGAAGTTCTCGTAGCCACTATGGCTGCTGGGGTGAACTATAACAACGTTTGGGCGGCCTTAGGTTACCCTGTAGATGTCATTGCTGCACGGAATAAAAAGGGTGAACCTGAAAAATTCCACATCGGTGGATCTGATGCCTCTGGTATCGTGTACAAAGTTGGTTCTGAAGTTAAAAATGTAAAAGTGGGTGATGAAGTAGTAGTCCATTGTGCGATGTGGGATCCAAAAGATCCATGGGTTCTTTCTGGCAAAGATCCAATGTATGCACCTTCACAAATCATTTGGGGATATGAATCCAACTGGGGATCCTTTGCACAATTTTGTAAAGTACAAGACCACCAATGCCTTCCACGTCCTCAGCACCTAACATGGGAAGCTTCCGCAGCATATATGTTAGTTGCAGCAACTGCTTACAGAATGTTACACCACTGGAAACCAAATGATGTAAAACCTGGTGATGTCGTTTTAATTTGGGGTGGAGCTGGTGGACTTGGTGCCATGGCGATCCAAATTGTTAAAGCTGCTGGTGGAATTCCAATCGCTGTGGTTTCCTCAGATGATAAAATTGAATTCTGTAAAAACTTAGGTGCAACGGGTGTGATCAACCGTAACAAGTTCAAACACTGGGGTGGACTCACTTCTGATATCAACAAACCAGAAGCATTCGTTGAGTGGACAAAACAAGCTCGTGAGTTTGGTAAAGCGATTTGGGACATTGCAGGAAAAGGCAAAAACCCTCAAATCGTTTTTGAACACCCAGGTGAAACGACACTTCCAACTTCCGTATTTGTTTGTGAAACAGGAGGTATGGTTGTGATCTGCGCTGGAACCACAGGTTTTAATGCGACAGCTGACCTTCGTTATCTTTGGATGAGACAAAAACGTCTACAAGGTTCACACTTCGCTAACGACGACAACTGTCGTGACCTCAACCAATTGGTGATTGATAAAAAAGTGGATCCAGTTCTGGCACAAACGTTTACTTTCGATCAAACTGGTGAGTGCCACCAATTGATGCGCGAAAACAAACATCCAGCAGGAAACATGTCGATCCTCGTTGGTGCAAAAACGACAGGTTTGGGTAAGAAGTAATTCTAATCCGAGCTTGTAATTAGAGTAGATTTCCCCGCCCGTATCGAACTGGGTGGGGTTATCCACCCGCCACCCAATGGCTCCTTCTACCACACAACATCCGTTTTGTGAATTCGAATTCTAAAATTCAAAATTTTCTTTTCCAAAAGTTCATCTTTGAACAAAGCAGGTATCTATGTTCCCAAGAATCAATCTCATCACCCTTGGAGTTTCTGACTTAAACAGAGCAGTTCATTTTTATGAAACGGGCTTAGGATGGAAAAAATCTAAAGAGAGCAATGAAAATGTAGCATTTTTTCAAATTGGAGCTTTGGTCTTAGGTTTGTTTGGGGAAAAGGATTTGGCTAATGACATTGGAATCCCTTTTCAAAATAGACAAGGGTATTCAGGTCTAACATTAGCTCAAAATGTAGAAAGTGAAGCTGAAGTAGATCGAATCATAGACGTAGTGCGTAAGTTAGGTGCAACGATCCTAAAAGAACCTCAAAAAGTGTTTTGGGGTGGGTATAGTGCTTATTTCAAAGATTTGGATGGTCATATATTTGAAGTTGCTTACAATCCGTTTTTCCCTCTCAATGAAAAGGGAGAAATTGAATTAAAGCAATAACGTATGTTAGTGATAGGATTAGCGAAAACATATCAACAAATCATACAAAATCGAATCTATATTGAGTGAAGGAAACAACGGAAAGGTTAGTAAATTTTATGAAACAAGCTGAGATCAAACAATTTGGACTAGAAAATTTAAAAATTATTGAGGTCACTGAACCTAAAATAGTTGGTCCGACAGATGTTTTAGTACGATTGTATGCAGCTTCTTTAAATTACAGAGATTCACTTGTTGTCGAAGGAAAATACAATCCTAAATTTCCGTTACCACTTGTTCCATGCAGTGATGGTGCAGGAGAAGTGATACAAATTGGTTCACAAGTCACAGAATGGAATGTGGGAGACAAAGTCCTACTTACCTTTGCTCCTAAATGGATCTCTAAAGAAGCAACTCATGCAGAAATTCGACACACGATTGGCGGACCTTTGCCCGGTACATTACGTGAATTGGCTGTTGTACCAGAAACAGGTCTTGTTAGAATGCCGAATCATCTCAGTTATGAAGAAGCGGCCACCTTACCTTGCGCTGCTCTCACTGCATGGTCAGGGCTTTTCCAGTATGGCCAACTCAAACCGGGTGAATTTGTCGTCGTACAAGGAACAGGTGGAGTATCCATCTTTGCTCTACAGTTTGCAAAAATGGCAGGTGCAAAAGTCATCCTCACTTCCTCGAGTGAAGATAAATTACAAAGAGGAAAAGATTTAGGAGCAGATTTTCTAATCAATTATAAAGAAACCAAAGATTGGGGAAAAGAAGTGAGGCGTATTACAGGTAAAGTAGGAGCTGATCACATCATTGAAGTAGGGGGAGCTGGGACACTCGAACAATCCATTGCCGCCTGTCGTCCGTTTGGTGTCATACATTTGATCGGAATTTTGGCTGGTCGATCGGGAGAGTTAAACTTACTCCCTGCAGTGATGAACAACTTAAAGATCCAAGGCCTAGTCGTGGGTGGAAGAAAAGCGTTTATGGAAATGAACCAAGCGATCGAACAATCCGGACTAAAGCCAGTTGTAGACAAAGTGTTTCCATTAGAACATTCTGTGGAAGCGATTCAATACTTACGATCTGGTTCTCATTTTGGGAAGATTGTGATTTCAATTCCTTAAGATTTGGAATCATCCTCTTAGCATCAAAATTTTAGGTCTGATGCTAAGTGCAAAATAGATTCATTCAAAATCTTTTCATTCATTCCTGTTTTTAGCTGCACACTTTTATAAAAGAGAAATAGAGGCGTCTTTTGTATTTAGGGTTTTCCCTGAATCGTCTTGAGGTTTGAATATAGGTTCGTATAGATTCCGTTAGGAGATTTATTAATCGATTTAAAAGTCTAACGGATAATTGTTGACGAAAACCTAACAGTTAGCACAAATTACGCTAGGTTAAATTATGAAAATTATCTCTGTTTTTTTTGCTTTTTTATTTTTTCTTCAAAACTGTTCGTCACCTAAGCCGGAACTCAGTGTTGAAGATACCTTATCATTATTAATATTCACATCGTCTCGTACAACCGTTACAAGTGGCAACGGTACCGATGGTGCGACCTGTACTTCAAATTCCCAATGTGCCACTGGATTTACTTGTGTCAGCGGATTCAATTTAGATCAGTCTACAACAACGAGCAGATGTAAAGCGATCCCAGCTACTAGTGGAAGCATCGTTATCAATGGAACGGCTTCTACTGGAACAATTACATCAAATTCTCCTTTAGTAGATTTTGATTTAACAGTTACTTCTGGTGGAAATCATATCATTACGGCATTCACTTCAACAAGTACCATAGATTTAGTCTTAGAATTAACAAATGCAGCTGGTGTAACTCTAGTTACGTCTACTGACACAAATACTACTGGTTCAAGTAGAGAACGGTTGAAAGAAAATTTGTCTGTTGGGTCTTACCGAGTAAGAGTTAAAAGTTATTATGTTTCCGGAACATTTGGTGGCAATGTAAGAGTACAAGTAGCCAATAACCCATCATCAGTTTCAAGCGGAGGAAGTTGTAACTTTTTAGCGAACGGTAACTGTTATGATTTTTCTGTCGGAAGTACGCATACTTCTGGACTTTGTTCGGGAGGTACATATAGTGCGACCAATAGTTGTGCAACTGTCAACGCGGGTGCTTCGCCAACGATTAGCGCTAGGTGTTTGTTCTCAATTAATGGATCCACTGCCAATGGGCAAGGACTAGTGACTAGAGTCTATTACAGTGCAGGTACTGGAGTTACTTCTGCTGTAAGTTATTCAACTGCATCTGGGGATTGTAATAGCACAACAATTGATACTCTAGGTCGTGTCATTTTTCAATAAAATCTCAAAAATGATGGTGAGATAAAAGGAATTTGATCTCACCAAACATTAATAATCCAGCTATCATTTTAATTTTGATGGTATGTAACATTACTTTGAAACTTTCTGATTCTTGAGTCGATTCGAGCATCATCTCTCATTTTTTAATCCAGAAATTTTTCCTAAAATCGATTCACTTTCAATATCAAGAGCGGTCACTGACATTTGTATTTCAATCAATGCTAGTAGTAATGAAACGATCATAAAAAATAAAGATACTGAAAAGAATATCCAGGCTACCAAGTTATAAAACGGAATCATCCCAAGGGAACAAGTGCAGAGGATTAAGCTCAAAATTCCTGCACTCTGAGAATATAAAATAAGTGAAATTCGAAAGCGTAAATTTTGAATTTGTTTGATCAGAACTTCAGATTTGGATGTTTCATATTCTGCTAAGAGTTGTCTTGCTAAACTGGCCAACCCAAAAAATCGATTGGTAAATCCTAACATGAGAAGTGAAATTGCAGGAAACAACAATCCAGGTATATTGTATGTTAAATTATCCAAGTGATTCCGTACGAGTTTAGTTTGTAACGTTAAAAGAAAGGTTGGTGGTAAGGATCAAGGTTGGTGTAAATTCATCTCACACCAACTGATACCAAAGTAGGATTGGGGCCGATGGGATCGACCCAAACAGAGTACTTGTGACTACTCTTCAGCAAACAAATTGTTTAATGAGTCAATGAGAGTGTCTACTTCCACTCCATATCCCATACAAACTTGTTCAATTGTTTCCACTTCATTGATGGAACAGTGGGAACATCCACCTAAGTGGTAACTTGAGAAAACAAGCCCCGCTTCCGGATGGATGGCAATTGCTTCGCCTACGGTCATTTCTTTAAAAAAGCGTGGTTTTGTTGATTCAGTCATCTTCTTTGAGCCCTCGAGAGGAATTTACTATACAAATATTGGACTACGTTCTATTCGTCAATGGAATGTTTACCCAAGAAAACGGGAAATTTTATGTCCGCATTGAAGGTCGGTTTGAGTCCGCCCATTTCCTCTACCAGTACTTTGCCGATGGCACTGACGAGCCAATCCACGGCCATTCCTGGAAAGTAGAAGTGTTTTTAGAAGGAAAAACGAACATCCGTGCAGATGGAATTTCTTACGATTTTTTGACCGCTCGAAACAAACTGATGGAACTCGTTCATTCCATCGACCATATCCTCATCAACGATCACCCCGATTTTAAAGGGATCAATCCCACATCAGAAAATGTTGCACGATGGTTTTATTCTGGATTGAAGAAGGAAGTAAAGGAATCAGAGGGAAAAATTCGTAGGATTGTCATCCATGAAGGACCAGAAAATTTAGCATTTTATGAACCGGAAACCTAGTTTCACATAGATTTTAGTTAGGTGAATGCATTTTAACCATTCCAAAAGCAAAGATTTACCTAATTACGCAAAAGACTTGAGAAGTTTTGTAGTTGGTCATCAGGTTCAAAACTGAATTGTTCTCCTATTAGAAATTTAAAATTGGCCAACTAACATCATCTCATCATTGGGGAATCAATTTACTTTCATTTCCAGGCAAAAACATTTCAATAGTGAACGCTTCAAATGACTGAATTCTATTGGTTTGTTTCTTAATTGAATAGCAAAAAAATTCAATTCCATTTGATTTCATCCCACCTAACATATTTTATAAACTCGGTCTTGGACTAACGATCTTTTTGACTGATTTCGATTTATTGCATATCGTACGTTTTTTTTTGATTTTTTTTTAATCTATATTAGATTGCAATTCCCAGGGCTAATTTTAAGCTTCGGTAGAACCCGTACCACCAATGCCAACCACCGAGATCAAACATAGTTTAGGTCACATTCTCCTTGTTGAGGATGAGGCGATTTTGGCGGTCTCACAGGCAGAATTCCTTAAAATCAAAGGTTATTCCGTACAACATGTATCCAATGCTTTGGATGCAATTGATTGTATTTCTTCCGACGAAGAAGTTGATCTGATACTAATGGATATTAATTTATCTGATGAGCTAGATGGAATCCAATTAGCCAAAAAAATATTAGAAATCAAAGAAGTTCCTATTTTATTTGTGAGCGGATATTCTGACCAAAAAATTTTAAATCGAGTGGCTGACTTAAAACATTATGGTTTTATTCCCAAAATTACAAGCCCTGACATTTTAGAATGTATGATTAAGTCTGCTCTAAAACTTCATGCGGCAGAACAAAGTTTGGCATTCCGAGAAAAAGAACTTAGGATTACGTTTGAAGCAATGGGTGATGGACTTATTGTTTTAACTCCAGAAGGAAAAATCAGGGAAATTAATGAAAAAGCCTTAAATATGTTAGGTTACCATAAGAACGAATTGATGAATAAGGATTTGTCTTCGTTTTTGTTTTTGGTACAAGCAGAATCACGTATGCGCGTTTCTTATTCATTTAATAATGAGAACGATCAATTTTTAGAATCGAAAAGAAGAAATAATTTAATCATCATCTCAAGTAAAGGTCGAGAAATAAACGTTACAGAAACGATTTCTCCAATTTTAGATTCAAACAAAAATTTAAATGGGATTGTAATTGTTTTTCGAGAGAATCCAGAGACTCCAGTTCTTGTTCCACCCAAAGATAGTGAAAGTCTATATGCAAAAGTGTTCCAACTCAGCCCAATTGCAATGGCTATCTCTACCATAAAAGATGGAACCTATCTCGATATCAACCCTGCGATGGAATCCATTTTTCGCTTTCAAAAATCACAAGTGATAGGTCGCAAAACAGATGAGTTTAAAGCCTGGAGTAATCCTGTTCAAATTGAGAAATTAAACGAAATTTATAGAGAAAATGGTCGTTTGTCAGGGGAAAGAATGTCAATCCATCACTCGGATGGAGTCCATCATGAAGTTCTTGTTTTTAGCCAGGCAATTGAAATTGCAGGGGAACGATTTATCCTTTGGTTTAATCTTGATGTTACTAAGATTTTGGATATTGAAGGTAAATTAGCAAAATCACTCGAAGAAAAAGATGTTCTGTTAAAAGAATTACAACACCGCGTGAAAAATACTTTGGCGATTATTTCTGGATTACTCAATCTAGAATCTTTTAAAGTTGAAAATGAACTCGCGAAACAATCTTTTTTAAATGCACAGTCACGGATCATGTCGATGTCAAAGGTATACGAAAATTTATACCAATCAGAAGACTTGGAATCTGTTGATCTTCGTAAATACATTGAAGACTTAGTTTACAGTTTGCATGATATTTTTGTTCTGAATCCAAGTAAAATTCGTTTTGATGTGAAACTGGAAGACATTCGGTTAGACCTAAAACGTACTCTGCCATTAGGATTGATCTTAAATGAACTTTTGACAAATGCCTTAAAGTATGCTTATCCAAATGAGAAAGGTGGAGATATTCGAATCCATTTGTCTATCTCTAATCAAAATGTCATGTTAACAGTTGGAGATGATGGAGTTGGATTACCAGAATCAGTCAATATTGAAAAAGGAAATCATTTTGGTTACGAGCTTATCCGAAGTTTGACTTCTCAACTCAAAGGTGTTTTTTCTTCGGTTTCCAAAAAAGGAGAAGGTTTGAACATCATCATATCTTTTCCATTACACAACAAAGAATAATTGATGCCTTTTTACGTAAGTTCGATCTGAATTCTTTTTTGTTTTAGAAACTCATCTGTTCCTTTGTTTTCTACCGCGGATTGTTCCAATGAACACGAGACGGACTTGTTTGATCGTTTGTAATTTTAACTTTCTCATCTCTGAGTGTGCATCATCTTCTAAATCCAAATAATCAGAAGCCATTTGGAAACAGATACTCACAATGAGTTCCGAAGCAAATAATGTATCATCCATCGAAATCAATTTGGGCATTCGCATGTCCTTGGCCAATTCATGGGCAATCCTCCGCATGGCTTCCCGAATGTTCTCACGAATTTTACGATTCCCACCTGTCCTTTCCCTGGCAATGAACCGAAACAAGGACCTGTTATGGGTCACGTAGTCAAAAAAATACCCAATGGTGAGTTGTAGTGCCGAACGATAGGCTCCCTTGTTTCTGGCATCACCGACAATGAGTTGGATCCTTTCCCCACATTCTTCCACTAAATGCAGCCCTAATTCTTCCATGGACTTAAAGTGGCGGTAGAACGCTGCCGGAACAATTCCAGCATGTGCAGTGACCTCTCGTAGGCTCAAATCACCCAATCCTTTCTCTTCTCCCATCAATTGTAGGGCACTTTCCAGAAGTTGAGAGTGGGTTTTTTGCTTTTGAGTGTCGCGTTTGTTCATACTGGGGTGATAAACTGAGTAAACGATTGTTCACTTTTTTTTGAAAAGCAAGGAAAATTTGCCTGATTTGGGTTGACATATTGAACGTTGTAAGTTAACACTATTAGATAACTCCGTGAACACGTGTTCACTTAAAAGCGAAAAAGAGGCGAAAATGAAAACATTTCCTTTTATCTACAACCAACCGAAGGAATTTCTAAACTTCCTTCAACCGAAAGAGTGGGCAGATTTTCTCCTAGGCGAATTGAATCCTAGGTTTTCTGTCACTACAACAAAAGCAAAAGTAATCGACATCAAAGAAGAAACAGCTGATGCAAAAACTTTTGTCTTAAAACCAAACTGGTTATGGAAAGGTTTTTTATCTGGCCAACACGTTCCTGTGACAGTTGAAATTGCTGGAAGACGAGTTACTCGGTTTTACTCTTTGTCTTCTCATCCAAATGAAAAATATTTACAAATCACTGTTAAACGCCAAAAGGGTGGTTTGGTTTCAAACTTTTTGAATCAAAACACTAAGAAGGGAGATATTTTAGACTTAGGAGAAGCTTCAGGCGAATTTGTTCTCTCCAAAGAACTTCCAAAAGAATTACTTTTATTAGCAGGTGGAAGTGGAATCACTCCCATCCATTCGATTTTAAAAGACTTACAAGCATTAAACTATAACGGCAAAGTGACACTATTGTATTTTGTTCGTTCGGTAGACGATATCATACTAAAATCATCAATTGATTTATTAGAAAAAAACAATCAATGGTTAACCGTACAATACATACTTTCTGATGTTCCAAAAGAAGGTTATGTTTCTGGTTTTTTAACAAAAGAAATTTTGGATCAGTATGTTCCGAATCTAAAATCGACATCTGTTTATGTTTGTGGTCCATCACCAATGCAAACAAAAGCACTTTCCCTTTTGGAAGGTTTACCTGTAAAATCTGAACTTTTCCTCTTACCAGGTCAAAACCTTACAAATGTGAAAAAAGAGGGAACCGTAGATGTATACTTGTCTCTTAGTCACAAAACCATCCAAGTAAAAGGTGAACGTTCCATCCTTGATGAACTCGAAGAACAAGGAATTTACCCTCAAAGTGGATGTCGTATGGGGATTTGCCATACATGTGTATGTAAAAAACAGGCTGGTTCCGTAACAGATTTATCAAACGGTGAAAAATCACAGTTAGGTGAAGAAAATATTCAAATCTGTGTGTCACGAGCTGAATCCAATTTGGAACTCGAACTTTAAATTAAGACAATTAAGAAAAGAATTTATCATAGGATAATAAAATGAGAACGATTAGCAAAAAATTAAACAAAGAAGAAATAGAAGCATTTGGAAAAGAAGTTGATTCACTTCGAGAAGAAGTGATGGCAAAAGTAGGAAAGGAAGATGCAGATCACATCCGATTTATCTATAAAACATACAGATACACTGAAGTTTTAGGAAGAGGATTGATTCACTTTAGTTTCGAACCAATTTCCTTTGTGGCTGGAACATTGTTGTTATCAATTTCCAAAATCATTAATAATATGGAGTTAGGTCATAACGTTCTCCATGGACAATATGATTGGATGAACGATCCAAAGTTTAATTCCAGAACCTTTGAGTGGGATATCGTTTGTAATGCACACCAATGGAAGTTTTACCATAATTATATGCACCATACTTATACCAATGTTTTGAACAAAGATCATGACTATGGGTATAATTTTACAAGATTAACAGAAGGTCAAAAGTGGAAACCAGTCCACCTAACACAACCTTTTACAAATTTATTCTTAGCATTAAATTTCCAATGGGGAATCGGTGCACATGGTTACCGAGTTGAATACTTAGAGACTCCTAAAAAGTTAAGAAAGAAAAAAACTTTGAAAGATTACAAAGCAGTTTTCTTTAAGAAAATTGAACTTCAAATGTTGAAAGATTATATTTTGTTTCCTGCACTTGCTGGTTTAAATTTTCCAAAAGTTATATTAGGAAATTTATTAGCAAACTTAATCAGAAACCTTTGGACTTACGCTGTGATTTTTTGCGGACATTTTACTGAAAACGCAGAATCCTTTACCACTGAAGAAATAGCAGGTGAGACAAAAGCACAATGGTATTTAAGACAATTGAAAGGTTCTTCTAATCTTGAAGGAAATAATTTGTTTTATACAATGACAGGTCATTTGAGCCATCAGATCGAACACCATATGTTTCCTGATATGCCAGCAAAACGTTACCGTGAAGTTGCACCAAGATTAAAAGAAATTTGTGCAAAGTATGGACAACACTATAACACTGGAAGTTTTGTGAAACAATTTGGATCTGTATGGAAACGAATCATTGCCTATTCATTCCCTGATCACATTGCAAATAAGGTTATGGGGAAACGTAAGAAGTATTTAGAACCTTCCATCGTTTTAAGCCAACCAAGTTTCCAAGTTTCTCTTCCAACAGAAGAGAAAACAATATCACTCACTTAATCTGAACAATCTTTTGGTTTTCCTCCCCGTCGCAATGGAGGAAGACCATTCCTTTCCTTTCTCGTGGGCCCTCTATCATGGAGGGCCCTTTTTTTTATGCCGATTTTAATTTGATATGGTTGGCTGTAAGAATCGCATAACTGTCATTGTGAAATTCTTTGCACCATTTTGTTCGAAGTTCTTTTCTAGATTTTGATTTGTTTTTACTTCGTTCCATTAAGTATCCGATCACCACTCGAGCTGCTGATTCAACGACTTCAAAACTATACGCTTCTTTTGTTCCCTGGTCTTGGATCAATTTGAAAGTATCAACTACCGATTCAAAAAGATTCCGTATCTCAGAGAGTGATTTGTTTCCTTCTGAACCTTTTGCTAAATGGTCTAAATAAGCACGAAACGTTCCCGTTCCACTCATCCCAGACGTAATTCCACCGATTGCTGCATTTACTTGTATTTGTGTAGTTCCATCATAAATATTTGTAATCCTTGCGTCGCGATATAATCTTGAAAGATCATAATCTTCTGTATAACCTGATCCACCTAATACCTGTAATCCGTCATAAACTAAGTCATTGCACATTTCTGAGTTATAATACTTGGAAATTGGTGTGAGTGTGTTCGCAACTTTCTCCCAAAATTTTGCTGTTTTACTTTCTTCCGTTGAAACTTCTCGGCCATCTTCATACCAATAATATTTATCAACAGAATAGGCAGCTTCCACCATGAGACAACGCATACCAGCAAGTTCTCTCTCCATACGATCTAACATTCTTTTTACAGCTGGGATTTCATAAATTGGCTTTCCAAATTGAATTCGTTCGTTTGCATACTTCAGTGCTTCTTCAAATGCTGCTGTTACAATTCCAGTTCCTTGAGAAGAAACACTGAGTCGAGCTCCGTTTAACATACCCATCACATATTTTACAAGACCAAAACCTTCTTTTCCAACTAAATGGCCTTTGCTATTTTCAAATACAGTTTCGCAAGTGGCAGATGCTTTGATCCCTAATTTTTTTTCGATCCCTTGGATTTGGTAATCTTTGTTTTCAACAATAAAAAAAGATAAACCTCTTGCTCCACTTTCTTGCGTACCTGTTCTTGCTAATGTAAGTGTAATGCCAGGGCTTCCATTGATACCACAAGCTACAGTTTGGAAACGTTTGGTACCATTGAGTAACCATTCTTCTCCATTTTTTACTGCCTTGGTTGTGATATTGGGTAAGTCGGAACCAAAGTCAGGTTCTGATAACCCCATCGTGACTGTATAGTTACCTGAAATGAGTTTTGGAATCCATTCCTGTTTCATCTCCTCTGATGCACATACTTCTAAGATTGCCGCAAGTCCCATACTACCAACAGCAATGGTGATGGAACTATCAGATCGGTACATGATCTCTGCGATCATCGCTTTGATGATACTTGGTACTCCAAGTCCACCATATTTACGTTTAAAGGCAGCAGGTCCTAGTCCAGCATCATGATACATTTGAATGACATCGACCATCTCTTTTGGATGGACCACATCTCCATTTTCAAATTTTAAGCCTTTTGCATCAACTGTAGAGGCAACTTGTGAGACATACATTCCACTAATTTCACCACAAGACTTGAGTATCTCTTCATAATAAGCGATTGCTTCTTCGACAGATGTCGGAGCCATTTCTAATCTGATATTTTTTGTAGATTCATAAAGTTTCGCATCGGAGAACTGATTTTCGTATATAGGTACAATTTCATTCCAATTAATTAAATCATAGAAATGTTCTTTTAAGTCTTCGTTGCTTTGGAAGTAATTATTTTGGATCATTTTTTATCCTCAGGTCAAAAAGATAAAACGAAGCAAGGTCTTGCGATAAAAAAAAACCAACTAACAAAAAAATATCATTTTTGAAAGTTTTGTGAACCGATCGGTTCTCTGCGGAAATGAATAAAGTAGACCGATCGGTTTCTTGGGTGTGGGAGAAATTGTCGAAAAATAGTAAATCGAAAGTTAAAAAAATATACTGAAATGGGAAAGGATCCAAATACTTTTATTTGAGAATCCCAAAAGCAACAAAATTTATATCAATTTATGTATTGAATCAGATAAAATTTCTACTTTCATCACCTCAGTTTATATCTAAGATTGGAAAAGTTGATCTTTGGATTCTAATCCATTTCAAGGATCAAAAGGAGATTTATGAAACTGTTCCTTTCCATATTAGCAATGATGTTGGCGTTCCAGTGTAGTTCACTACCGACTTCTGAACTGCCAGTCAAATCAACTGTCACTTTGAGTCCGTTGGAATATAAATTGGATGGCAAGACATACGAAGGTTTTATGGCTGTTGATTCAAGTATCACTGGCAAACGACCTGGAATTCTCGTGATTCACGAGTGGTGGGGTGTCAATGAGTATCCAAAACAAAGAGCAAAACAATTAGCAGATTTAGGTTATGTTGCTTTTGTTATGGACGTATATGGAAAAGGGATTCTCGCAAAAGACCATGTGGAAGCGGGAAAACTTTCAAGTGCAAATGGTGATCCAAAAGTTCTCCTTAAAAAAATCTACAAAGCAATCGATATTTTAAAATCAAATCCAAATGTTGATTCTACTAAAATTGGTGCGATTGGATATTGTTTTGGTGGAGGCGGTGTCATTGAACTTGCATTAGATGGCGCTGATCTGAAAGGTGGAGTTGTTTCTTTTCATGGAATGTTAGGAAGCAAAAATTTAGCAACTGGTGTTAAAAAAATTAAAAGTAAAGTTTTAGTTCACCATGGAGCAGATGATCCTTTTATACCAAAAAATGTTGTAGAAACGTTTGTAAAAACAATTACCGAAGCAAAGGCTCCAGTAACGTTTGTTTCACATCCAGGCGCAGTTCATGGTTTCACTCGACCAGGTGCTGAAAAACATGGATTACCTGGTCTAGCTTACAATGAAAAAGCAGATTACGCTTCTTTCGAAAGTATGAAAGACTTTTTCGCAAAAAACTTTAAATAAACAATCGGTAAAACGAATAGGGTTAATCCACTTGCAGTGATTAACCCTCCAATCACGACAGTTGCCAATGGTCGTTGTACTTCGGCACCTGGTGATGTACTAATTGCCATTGGAATAAATCCAATGGACGCAAGGAGTGCTGTAGTCAGAACAGGTCGAAGCCTAGAAATCGCTGCTTCTTTAATTGCATCTTCCAATTTTTTACCATGATGCTCAAGCGATTTGATAAAACTAATTAATACCAAACCATTTAAGACTGCGATACCGAATAGAGCAATGAATCCAACACCAGCAGAGATACTGAATGGTAAATTTCTTAAATACAATGCCAAAATTCCTCCAGTAATGGCGAATGGAACATTGAGAAAAATGATAAACGCTGACATAACTTCGTTAAATGCAAAGTATAAAATCAAAAAAATTATCAATAGTGTGATTGGAACCACAACTAACAAAGTATTGGTTGCCGATTCAAATTTTTCAAATTCTCCACCTAAAGTAAAATGATAACCTGCAGGAAATTTTATCTTTTCGGCTAATACATTTTTCACTTTTCCTACCGTTGAAACCATATCGCTACCTCTGATATTAAATTGCACTAGTGCGTAACGGTTTTGGTTTTGATGGTAAATTTGAACTGGACCATCTTCGATCTTAATATCTGCCAGTTCATGGAATGGTGCAAATTGATTCTGTCCTACATTTACAGGGGTGTATTTGATTTGTTCAGGATCAGAATTGATATCTGTTTTTACTACGATATCAAATCGTTTCATACCTTCATAAACGATCCCAGCTGGTACACCAGATGAAAATGATTCAGTAATGCGATTGATATCTGTAATATTTAAGTTGTATCGAGCCAATTTTTCTCGATTCGGTTTAATCCTGAGATACTCCAAACCATATAATTGTTCGATTCTTAAATCGGCAACTCCTTCGATGTTTTTAATATGGCATGAGATATCTTCTGCAATTGATTTAAGTATTACCAAATCATCACCAAAAACTTTAATTCCAACATCTGCTCGAATGCCCGCCATGATTTCATTATTTCTCATTTCAATCGGTTGTGATAAACCATAAGCAACTTGTGGCGAAACTCGTTGGATAATCTCCTCTAACTTGTGTTCAATATCTTCTTTTGATTGTTTCCATTCAGATCTTGGTTTCATGTCCAAATACATATCTGTTTTTTCGACACCCATTGGTTCAATTGCGAGTTCAGGAGAACCAGTCCTTGATACAATTTCAGTAATTTCAGGAATTCCTTTTAAGATTGCAGATTCAATTTTTGTAGAAGAAGCCAATGATTCAGTTAAAGTAGTGGATGGGTAACGACTAATTTCGATGAGTAAGTTTCCTTCATCAAGTTTCGGTAAAAACTCTCCACCTAATCGAAAGAAGAGAAAAATTGAGACAATAAAAATACTGATCGTAGAATACATGATTTTATTTGTATCTTTGAAACAATATTCAAGTTTTGGAATGTACCAATTTTGAATTTTTTGGAAAAAAGCAGTTTTGGAGTCTTCTTTAATGTCTGAATGCAAAAAGAAGGATGCTAGAACAGGTATGATTGTGAGAGTAAGGATAAAGGAACCAATCAAAGCAAATAATACTGTAGTTGCCATTGGTATAAACATTTTACCTTCTGTACCACTGAGTGTTAGAATTGGTATATAAACGATTCCAATGATAATTTCGCCATAAATTGTTGCTTTCCTAACTTCAATCGTTGCTTCAAGAATTGTATCTCTTTTTTCGATAGGTGTTAACGATCGTTTTAGCTCCTTTACTCTTAAACCTAATCTTCTATGTGAGTTTTCGATTAGAATGACTGCACCATCGACAATTAAACCAAAATCAATTGCCCCCATAGACATTAAGTTGGCTGGTAAATCCCTTACGAACATTAAGGAAATCGCAATGAGCATCGCCAGTGGAATGACTGATGCAATAACGAGTCCAGATCGAAAGTCACCTATCATTAAAAACAAAATAATGATAACAAGCAGTGCTCCTTCCGATAGATTCCATACAATTGTTTTTAATGTATTTGATACCATGATGGAACGATCATAATAAGGTTTTATTTTCATTCCTGTAGGTAAGGTTTTTTCAATTTGTGTTATTTTTTCTTTTACAGATTTTGTTACTTCTAAGGAATTCTCTCCGAGTAACATCAAAGTTACGGCCCCTACAACCTCTGATTTTCCAGAAGAAGTAGCTGCACCTTTGCGTAAACGTGGGCCTTCGACAATCTTTGCAACGGTATTCAAATAGATGGGAAAACCATCTTTCATTTTACCGATTTGTATTTTTTCAAAATCCGTGATTGTTTTTAAAAGCCCATCACTACCAACGATAAGTTGTTCATTTGATTTTTCAATATAACCACTACCCGTTGATAGGTTATTGGCTTGGATTGCAGTGATAATTTGGTTGAAAGAAATTCCCAAAGAAGCTGCTTTTAATGAATCAACTATGACTTGGTATTGTTTTGTTTTGCCTCCAAAACTATTCACTTCCACGATACCTGGAACTGTCTTTAAGGCGGGATTGATATACCAATTTAAATAGGTTGTTAACTCCATTTGAGTATGGAATTGGCTTTCGATTGTAAATTGAAATACTTCTCCTAATCCTGTTGTGATTGGTCCAATTACTGGTTTACCATATATAGCAGGAATGTTTTCAGATGCTTCAGTTAGTTTTTCACTAACTAATTGTCTACTTTTCCATAAGTCTGTTCCATCTGCAAAAACTGCGGTTACCAAAGAAAATCCGTATCTAGAAACCGATCGAACTTCAGTTAAGTTTGGAATTCCCGTGATTGCACGTTCAACAGGTAAGGTAATGTATTGTTCGATTTCTAAAGTAGATAAAGAAGGAGACGTTGTAATGATTTGAACTTGAACATTTGTTATATCAGGAACAGCATCAACTTTTAAATGTTTTAGTGAGAAAAAGCCACCAAATACCAGTAATATGGTAGATAGTATGATTAATAAGCGATTATGCAGTGAGAAAGATACAATTTTAGTTAAAAATTCCATATCACTCACCTCCACCAAATGTGTCTTTGAACAAAATTGCTTTTAATTCAAAGGCACCTTTTGTGACAACCTTATCTCCTTCTTTGAGTCCAGAGATTACTTCAACCATTTTGTCATTTGTACTACCAGTTGTCACTTCTAACCATTGGTATGTTTCTGGTTTGGTTTCTATAAATACATATTTAGAATCTTGGTACGATTGAATTGCATTTTCGGGAATTTGAATTCCTGTCCTTTCATTCACACTGAGAATAGCCTTTCCAAACAATCCAATTTTTGCTTTTTTGTTTTGGTTTTTAAAAACAACTCGTGCATGAACAGTTCGAGATCCAGGATCTACTTTTTCACCAATGTGTTCTAATTTTCCATAAAAGTTTAATTCAGGATAAGCATTCAATATAATATCAGCCGGTATCCCTTCTGATAAATATTTTAAATCATTTTCATATATTTTTGCTTGGAACCAAAGATTGGTAAGATTGGCAATGGTTGTAAGAATTTGATTTCCTGCCACAATTGATCCTGGAACTGCATTTCTCGATAAAGCTAGTCCAGACCTTGGCGAATAAACAATATATTGCCCCGTGGAACTATTATCGATACTTATTCCGTTCGCACGTAGATTTTCTTCAGCTGAATTTTTCTCTGAATCAATCACTCGTAAATTTGCTTCCGCATCAATTTGTTCTTGTTTAGCCGCTAAATTCATTTTTACGAGTGAACTAATTCTTGTTAAGTTTTGTTCAGCTGCATTGTATTTAGATTTTGCAACGAGATAAGTAGATCTAAGTTTTGCAAGTTCTGGAGAGTCAATGGTTGCTAGTTTTTGGCCTTTTTGAATGGTATCACCTTCAACAAAATAGACATTTGTTACTCTACCTGAAATTCTGGCGGGAACATCCATAATGTCATCAGGGACAGCTTCTGTTTCACCTGTAAGCTCAATGTTAGTGTGAATTTTATTTAGAGAAACTAATTCGACTTCAATAGAAATTGCTTCTCGCTGTTCCCTTGTTATATGAAGAATATTTTTGTTTGTGGAAATTTCTGGAACAGATGTTTTGCTTCGGCTAGTTTTCCAAAAATAAATAACGCCAATTAATAGAAAGATAGAAAAAAGGATGAGTTTAAAATTAATTTTCATGGTCGAACTTCCATTGTATTTGTTGGCAATCCAAGCACTCGTATTAACTCAATTTGAGATACTTCATATTCTGATTTGGTGCTTAGATAATTTAGTTTAGTTTGTAATAAGATTCTTTGTTGGTTGATTGCATCGATAATTTTTATTTTACCGAATCTGATGGCTTCTTGTAGATTGTTTAGATCGGATTCCGCTCTTTCTAGTTTGTTTTCGTCATAAAGTTTTACTTCATCAGCTAGTGTGATAAAATTTGTAAGTGCAAACAATACTTCTTGTTTTATATTTCTTGATACAGATTCTTTCAATTCTTTTGAGCTATCGATTTTAGAAGAGGAAATGATCGATTCTCCTTCATAATCTCGCCAGACGATCAGAGGTATCGTTAACATCCCGCCTACGACTCTTTCATTAAAGCCATCGTTTTGCGCAAAAGCACCCAAACTCACATTTGGAATTTTTTGTTTTCTAACTTCGTTATGTCGGAGTAACGCTAGTTCGATTTCTTTTTCTGTGAGAAAAATTTCTGGTCTATGTTGGTATGCTATTTTCACCAACTCAGATTTGTCTTTAGGTAAATCGTTTGGTAGTTTCCATTGGAATGCATTTAATTGTATTAACTCAAATGGAAATCCAAGCAAAACTTCTAATTCAGACTTTGCATTTTCATATTGCCTTTGTGATAAATTCCATATTTTAAAAATTCGAATTTCTTCGGCTTCTGATAAGGATTCGTCAATTCCTGGTGAAAGTCCTTCGTTAATTCTAGCTTTAGAAACTTTTTTAAGTTCCTTTACCAAATTTAAACTATATAAACTGTTTTCCTTTTCCAAAAAAAGATATCGAAATCGTGTTAGTTTTTTTAAGGCTTCGAATTCTAAGGATCGTTTAACGGACTCTAGACGATATACTTGCGCTCTAAATTCTTCATCGGCGATTTTGATGGCGATTTCTCTTTTGCCATTGGTGTAAATTTCCTGATTCACCATAACTTGAAAGTTATTAGCTGTGGTAAGTGTGGATCCTATGATTGGTCCCGCTGTGTCTCCCTTTCTATTGGCCACATAACCAGAAAAAGTTGGATTTGATGGAAAATAATAGGAGGCGATTTTTTTCCTTCCGGAAATTTCCTTCAGTTTAATTTCCTCGATTCGAAAATCAGGATGCCGATTGACGATACAAATACTCAATTCTAACATTGAGTTTTGATTCTGACATGAATTCCCAAGACTTTCTTGGGATTCGATTGTTGAATTAAAAATTGTAGGCATCAACAGTAATATTGAAAGCCAATTCAATTTAATATTCTTTGAAATTGAAAAATAAAACATGGAACCTCCCACGTAAATAACGCAAGTAAACGGATGTGCGAAAGAACTAGGTTATATGTTGTCTTGGAGGTCTGAAAAGATAAGATAGAGTCGAAAATTTGGGTATAGGAAATTCATTCAGTTCAAAATATACTTTATGTAGATTGATTAAAATATGGGAAATATATAAATTCCAAGTGATGGAAACTATGGAATTACAAGGGCAAGAAAAACAAACATGTTCGGAATGTTCTCCATCGTCGCCAAGATCGTGACCTGGATCGATGCCAAGTGTATGGTCTAAAAAAGCATAGGGACATCCACTTTCTGGAGTTCCCAAGGAGCCACAATTCACTTCATTGTCGACAATCCTTTGGTACATAAAATTGGCTGAAAACATCAATACAAAACAAAATAGAAAACTTTGTTTGAGTGCGTTTTTTTGCCATCCGAAGGGTTTCATACTATTATTGAAAGTTTGGAATCTCCTTTGCTGTTTGCAATAACTTATCTATGATTTCAGAGACACAAACCGGTGAGACGTGACTCGAATCGACAAAGTATTTACACTCGAAATTTCCGAGATTTAGCTAATATGACGAATATTTTTAGAATTTGGATTAATAATTTTTCCAGTATATCTCTTTAAATTTGATACACTGAAATAGAAAATATCCTAACATTCAATACCAAAATCAGAATAGTAAATTATTCCCTATTGAAAGTTAGTTAAAGTAAATTTTAATGTGAAAATTTTTTCTAAGGTGTCAGTATGAGAGAATGGTTTTACGCTGATTGAGTTGAAAATCTAACTGATATCCTAAATTAAATTACACCTCTAGTAGAATTTAAAAATAATCTCTTCTCCTGGTAGAGTTTTTTCTGTGCTATCGATAGCAAATTTTTTTCTACGACTCATTTATGGAACATACTTGCCTTAATATTGAAATTGGATAAGATCAGTTCTCAAGATGTCGCAAAATCCTATATGGACTCCCATTTATCATTCGAACAATCTCACCAAATTCCAACATCGGCTCGAAACAAAATTGGGAAAATCCTTTCCTGATTATGTTTCCTTCCATCAATTTTCGATCGATGAATCGCAAATTTTTTGGAAAGAATGGTTACAAGAGTCAGGACTGATTCTAAAAACCCAAGCAACCCAAACTTTCGTGAAGGGGAAACAGTTTTCGGAAACAAAATGGTTTCCCGGTGCTACTTTTAATTTTGCTGAAAATTTACTGGAGAAGGGGAATCCAAACCAAGAAGCGATTGTGTTTTACGGGGAAGACGGAGCTGTACAACGGTTAACGTTTCATGAATTGAAATTAGAAGTCATTAAATTACGTAAACACTTACTTTCGTTAGGAATTCAAAAAGGAGATCGGGTTGTAGGAATTGTGCCGAATGCTCCCATTTCTACGATTGGAATGTTGGCAACAACATCGTTAGGTGCTATTTGGTCGAGTGCTTCACCCGATTTTGGAGTCAAAGGTATATTAGATCGATTTGAGCAAATTTTCCCTAAGGTTGTGATCTCTGTGGAATCCTATTCGTTTAAAGGAAAAGAAATTTCGATCATTGAAAAATTGGAAGAGATCACCCAAACATTATCCAGTGCAAAAAATTCCGAATTCAAAGAAACAATTCTATATGAGTTTATGAATCCAATCAAAGATTTTGGTAAGATTAAAAATCCGATTCGTTACCAAGATTTATCACCAACAAAAGATGAATCAATTGATTACGTACCTATCAGTTTTTCAGATCCAGTTTACATCATGTTTTCATCAGGAACAACTGGTCTTCCTAAATGCATTGTCCAAGGTGGGGGAGTATTACTCAATCATACCAAAGAACTAGCGTTACATTGTAATGTATCAGAAGGGGATCGGTTTTTTTATTATACAACCTGTGGTTGGATGATGTGGAATTGGTCTCAATCTGTATTGGCATTGGGTGCAACCTTGTACCAGTTTGATGGGAATCCATTTTATCCGAATTGGGAAACCCTTTGGAGTATGGTAGAAAAAGAATCCATTCAAATTTTTGGAACCAGTGCCAAGTACTTATCTGTTTTGGAAGAAGAAGGAATTTCAGTAAAATCGAAATACTCACTTCCAGATTTGAAAGTAATTCTTTCGACAGGTTCTCCCTTACCTGTTTCTGGTTTTCAGTATGTATATGAAAAAATCAAAACAGATGTTCAATTATCTTCCATCTCAGGCGGAACTGATTTGAATGGATGTTTTGCTTTGGGAAATCCCAGCTTACCTGTGTATGCTGGTCAAATTCAATGTAAGGGTTTGGGAATGGATGTCCAAGTTTTTGACAGTATGGGAAGATCTGTCACTGGAGAAAAGGGCGAATTGGTCTGCTTATCTCCATTCCCTTCAATGCCTTTATACTTTTGGAATGATGAATCTGGAGCTAAATACAAAGCAGCCTATTTTGAAACCTATGATAATATATGGTGTCATGGTGACTTTGCTTCGATCACTCCAGAGAATGGTGTCATCATCTATGGAAGATCAGATGCAACACTGAATCCTGGAGGAGTTCGTATCGGAACTGCTGACATCTATTCCGTTGTTTCTAAAATTCAAGAAATTAAGGATTCGGTGATCATCGGCCAAGACTTCAAAGATGATGTTAGAGTTGTCCTATTTGTTGTATTAGCAGATGGAGTCCAACTGGATGATGGATTGGTTAAACAAATCAAAGAACAAATCAAAAATGAAACTTCGCCTAGGCATGTTCCTTCAATCATCTTAACGGTACCAGAAATTCCCTATACGATCAATGGCAAAAAGGTAGAAATTGCCGTGAAACAAACTGTTGCTGGTCTCGAAGTAAAAAATAAAAATGCTTTAGCAAATCCGAATGCACTCGATTTTTTCAAAGAAAGAAAAGAGTTAATGGAATGAATCGATCTAAAATCCGTATTTCACTCATTTTTGGAATTGTCTTTTTTACATTCCCAATCAGTGCGCAAGCTGAAAAATGGAAAACCTGCCTACGTACACATTGTATCTCCTTCCATTTACCATCGAATTGGTATTTAACCAACCGAAAGTCAAATGGAAGTTCAACTAAGTTTGATCATTTTCGAACTAGTCCATTAAAGGAAGAGTCGGGGAGAGAAATCATTCCAGCACTTGTGATTCTTTTTAAAGAATCGGAAAAACAACAAGACCTCGATCCAATCATTTTTCATTTAGAGTCCAAACGATATATTCTTGTTTCAAATGTGAAAGAATATTATAATTTACAAAAATTAGTAGAAAGTAAAGAGAAAGAAATTTACCAATTTCTTGGATTATTTGGAAGTTTTAAAGACAAAGAAGATACAATCGTCCAACATTATATCACCTCCACTGCAGGAGAATTTGGATTTGTCATCATAGTAACTTGTTTTGAATCAGTTTACCCTCAGATCGAAAAAGATATCAAAATATTTCTAAATTCATTGGCCTACGAAAAAAGAGTCTCTCCATGGAACTTTGTTACCGTAAGTGAACAATTGATGAAGGCAAAACAATTGGAGGCAAATGCCGATACTCGTCTAAAGACTAAAAAAATTGAGGAAATATCAATTGCATTGGGCGAGTTAGATGATGCCTGTGAGTTGGGATCCATGACTGCTTGTGAATTATTTTCAAATTTAATGAATGTGGGACGTTGAAGATTTGTTTCCACTGAAACGTTAACGATTGTTCTTTTGCATTTTTAGAATGTAATCGGCTAAGGCATCAATTTCATTTTTACGCATATGTGAGTATGCTTTCATATAGGTTCCAGGGATTCCATTTTTGATGCTGTTTGCAATGGATTCTTTGGAGGAACCATTCAGATAGGTTGTACGATCTTGGAAATTAGGAATCCGGGTTTCTCTTAGTAGATGTGTCCGTGTACCTCTTCCATTCCCTTCAGGTCCATGGCAAGAGATACATCCATTTTGAATGTACATCGCCTCAGGTAAAGGGACGGTGGTTGCTTTCGGTGGAGGTGGTTCTTTGGTGATAGAATCATTTTCTGAATTACAACCAAATTGAATCATACAAAAAAAGAGTCCGAAACAAAGATACCGATAGTGAACTTGTTGCATCTTCAATCGCAATACACCGAAGCAGCAGACAAATCAATATTGTATTTTTGAGATAAGTAACAGAATACAATGGTACGACCTGGATTGGATAAACTGACATTGTAATAGAGAACTTCACTGATATTGCCAGAGAAAAAATTACCAGGACTAGAGTTAGAACCTAAATAAAGATTATTTTGTGAGTAGGTTTTACTTGGATCTGTAGGGATACCAATTGCATATCCACTTGAATACATACCAAAAGATACTCCATTTAATTGTTCTGCTGCTATCAAATAGGGAAAGTTTGTATAGGGAAATTGGATGTTACTCGAGCCAACAATTCCATCCGATGGTTTTGCCATTCGAATATTGTCTCCATCAAAATAGTATGAGACACCGGGTGTTGCTGATTCAAAAAATGTATCATTGGCGTTGGCTGTTCTTGATAGGGCGATGAAAAAAGTAGAACTATTGGATGGAATGTTTGCTGCACTACCACGGAATAAATACTCAGAATTGCCTGCGTTAAAATTCACAGTAGGTTTATTATTGAAACCTGTGTTATTATAGGTTGGAGATGCACCTCCTGTGAAAAAAGAAGCCGCGTTTCCACTTCTGTCATGCCAAGTGGTGATAGGTGAATAATTGGTTTGATTTGAAAAACTATCGGCACTTAGGTGAAGTTTCAAACTGCTTGTTGCCGGATTTGCATTCCAAGTGATGACTTGTTTTGGATCATAACCTGATAGAGCTTGGATTTCCATCAGCGTTAAAGCTCTGTTATATACCAGAACTTCATCCAATTGACCATTAAATCCATTGGTTAAATCAGATCGAATTCCAATCGTAAAAACATTGGGATTTGTATCCCAAGTATTTTTAGTTTGGCTGATGAGTTTTGCTCCATTATGGTAGATAGTAGCAGCATAACTTCCTGCAGGACCTTCAAATACACCACAAAGGTGATGCCAAACATTTTCATGGTTATAATAAAATTCTTCTACATCGTTTAGATAACCTGAAAAAAAGTATTTAGAACTAGTATTACCAGCACCTAACGCAACCATGCGATCTGTTGAATTGGGCCCAATACTAACCATAGTCCCTGAATTGAGGGTCGCTGATTTGTACTGAACACAAATTGTTCGTGGTTGGGAATTTTTTGGTAGGGATGAGGTTGTAGTGGTTACATTTAGATAAGTACTTCCATTTGTATTCAAAGCGGAAATTCCATTTCCATACTTGTCGGACACAAGAGTTGCTCCTACACTTGTGGTTGGATTTCCGAATCCACTTACATCATCAAAATTTTTATTAAAATCGTAACGGGCAACTAAACCGTTGGGGATTTGTGCCGAGAGAGTTCGGACTTCCTTTTGAGAGAGTGCTTTTGCATAAATTTTAATTTCATCTACTTTTCCCCCAAACATATGACCAGGAAACGAAGCCATTCGACCTACATAGAGTCCAGTTCCTGTTGTTGTATTGATAGACGAACCAATGTTCACTGGTCCACTGATTTCCACTCCATCAACATATAACCAACCATTGTTACCGTCAAATGTACCACAAATATGAGTCCATCGATTTAATGGCAGTGTATAAGACGGATACAATTCTCCGCCGCCGAGACCACCAAACCGAAGTTTTAAGTCACCAGTAGGGGATGCTCTGTACACATTTAGAATGAATTCAGTGGAAGGACCTGCACTTCCATATGTGATGAGAGGGGCATTATCTCCCATATTAGGATAGGTTTCTAGGTTTACCCAGACACAGATACTCCTTGGTTGTGTTCCATGTGGTAAACCCTGTTCCGAGCCCAGTAAGTATCCGCCAGAAGACGCAGAAATTCTGACTGCAGTATTATTTGTTTTATTGATTCCAGTTGAATAGTTTGTCAGTGGACCATAAAAAGACAAACTTCCACCAAGAGGTCCTTTTGATGTGGAGTCTCCTGAAAATTGGTATTGAGCTGCCAATTGGATTGGTCGAGATGCATAGGAATTTCCAACCAACGTACTGTCTGCATTTTTTGCTAAGTCATTGATCTCTCCTTCATTGAGTTCCCTGTTATAGAAACGTAAATCAGCAAGTCTACCTGGAAAGAAAAAGGAACCAGCTGAGGAAACACCAACTGTAAAATTTCCTGAAACGGGATTTGTACTTAAGGTTTTTTCAAACACTAAGTTTCCATTCAGATATACTTTGTATAAATCGTTACTATCAACAGTTAATGCAACATGGGTCCATAAGTTAGGTATGACAGTTACATTTGTAGAATCAGGGAGCATACCACCGCGGTAGATTGCTAATTGGTCTTTTGAGTCTATAAACAATCCATGGCCGTTGGTTGTAAAATCACCGTTATAAAAAATTACTTTTCCAATTCCAGAATTGGTTCCATCCCATAAAATCCATCCTGCCATAGTGATTTTATTGACCGACAAACTGGGAGAAGGTGCAGTTCCTGCATTTCCTATGGAAGTACTCGCGGCTCCATTTAGTTCATTAAATCTACCGTTTCCAAAGGTTGGACTTCCGATCGAAGTAATTGTTTGGTTATTTACAAAATTGTAATTTGAACCATTTAAAGGATAATAAGATTGTAAACTTTCAGACTTTATGGTTCGAAGCGCATTTACAGTTCCAAAAACAATTACATCACCAAGGTTGGAAATGTATTTTGGTGATTGAATGGACGCTGATACACCAACTCCATTGATGAGTCCTGTGTTTCCAGAACCTGCTATTGTGATCACTTCACCAGTGCCACTATGTACCCTTCGGATCAAATGATTTCCATAATCGGCTACATACAAAAAGATACCATCGGAAGTGATCCCGTGTGGTAAATTGAAAGAAGCATCCGTTCCAACGGCATCAATGTACCCATTGGTTGAATTCCCACATAAAATGGTTGTAACGCCTGTTACCTTGTGAGTTTTTGTGATGTTGTAGGTTCCTAAATTGGTAGCATATAAGTAATCACCGATGATGGTAAGTCCTTCTGGAAAACTGATATCTCCTCCGGTAACAAGTGTCGTGACCTCGCGGGTACTTAACTTGATGACACGGATTGCTGAATTATTCCGATCCGCGATGTAAAGTTTATTATCGTCAATCACAATGCCAGCAGGTGATGCAAATCTGGCGGCAAGTGGATCTGTTGCATCAAGATTTGCATTGGCTGGTGAAACCACAGTATCATCACCTGCAAACGTCTCCGCATAACCAGAGCTAATTAAAATACGTTTGATACGATTACCCAATGTTTCTGTGACATACAAATATGTGCCATCTGTTGTGATTCCCTTGGGAAGATTGAAAGTTCCACTCATACCTGATCCAGGAGTATTTCCTGCGGCACCATTTCCAACCAGAGAGGAAACGGTATTGGTCATTGGATTAAAGACACGAATTTTATGATTACCAGAATCTACGATAAAACCTTTTGTTCCATCATAGGTGATGCCACTGATATCATTAAAACTGGATGCGGGAGCAGGGCCATCACTTGCTCCACTCCCAGCTACACCTGCTGCCGTTGTCACATCTCCTTTATAATAATGGATTTGCACAGGTGCTTGTTTTTTTAATCCGATTGCATTCCCATATCGATACCCTGCCACACAATTCACTGCGACATTGGTGATGTTGGCACCTAACATAGTGCCTTGCATGTTTGATTGAACTGCACAAACAAATCCTGTAGGTTCTTGGGTGATTTGGATTTCATAACTAGTCCCACTGCTGATCGGAGTCGCAAAAGAAATGGGAGTAGAAGTTGCACCTGCAGGAACATTGATTGTATCAACACCATTGGTGACAGTTAGGCCTGAAGGTAAAGTGACAGAACTAGTAACGTTTCCACTCATGTTGTATTGATTTACGGAACATGAGATCGCGATATTTGTGATCGCAGTATTGGAAACTGTACCATTTGCATTTGTGATATTACAAGTTTGCCAAGGATTTTGTGGACCTGATAAGACTGAGACCGTAAAATTTGTACCGGTTGGTAAAGCCGTATTGAATGTAAACGTTCCATTACTTGCAATGATTAAATCATCACCACCATTATTCTGTAAAACAAAAGTATTGGTTCCAAAGGGTGTTGTGAGAGAACTAATCGTTCCACCAACAGTATAAACATTTGGTTGGTAATTGGTGCTCAAAACATCACTCTGTGCATAATTTACTCTGCACATTCTCGCCTTTACATTTTGAGAAACTCCAGGTGTCGGAAAAATATAATTCCCAAGAACACCAGTATTACATGTGTTGAGTGTAGGGCCACAATCTGGATCCGCAGGTACAGCAGCTGCCGCAGTATGACAAACCCATGTGGAACCCGTTGTTGTACTTGAGAAACTTACATTTTGGCCAGAGTCCAGAAAGGATCCTGTCGCCAAACTTGGAGTTGGTGTCGCGACTTTGAGTGTATAAGAAGCAGTGACAACTTGTGATTCCACCCAACCTACCTTACAATGGATCACTTTGACCACTGCTTGGTTGTTATCTGTTATCGTGACTGTGGATGTTGTCATTGTTCCTGAAGCACAAGTTGGATCCGCTTGAGATCCATTTCCAATTGTGTATCGATACTCGGATCCTGGGATCAAACTGGAAATGGTAACAGTCCCATCATCATTAAAAAGAGAGCCACTAACAGGAGAAAAACTCGGAAGTGTTAAACTACAATTGAGTACAACATTGGACATATTGGATACAATCCCTGAATGAGTGGCACCAGAAGTAATCGTGCAAGTTTGGTTAGGTGGATTTGCAAAAACGATTATCTGATAATCTACTCCACCTGGGATGGTGCTCGGAAATGTAAAATTTGTGACACCTGGGTTAATGGTGATCGATTGGGTAGGAAAAACAGGAGATCCTCCTGTTTGCACCAAATCTAAAGTCACAGGCTCACCTAACACACTAGTTGTAGTGCCTCCGGGACTTGAAACAGTACCACTGACTAAAAATGCGTTACTACAATTGACAGCAAAGTTTGTAGGTCCGTTTCCTACTGTTACTGTAATAGACGATAATGTACAAACTCCAGAAGTGATGACTCCTCCTGGGTTATCAACGGTTACAGTAAAATTCCCACCACTTAAATAAGTGCCTGGGAAGGCATAAGTCCCATCAGCTGTTACATTGATTGTATTGGAACCATCTAATGTCAGTTTTAGTTCATTCCCTACAGTGAGTGTGCCTAAAATCCCAATGACTTGGGCGCTGACAGCATAAGAATTGGTTGTACAATTGATGCTTACGGATATGGGTGAAGCTACCATCGTACCATTTGTGACAACAGGTGTTGTTATGGAACATGTTTGGCTAGGGTTAGTCGGTTGATTTATAATACTGAAATTATAAGTCTCACCCACAGGAAGTGGTGGAAAGGAAAAACTTGCGCTATTGACATTGATAACATCGGTTCCAACGCCTGTTACATTTTGTAATTGTAATCCATTCCCTGAAAGTCCAGTTGCCGTTCCACTGATGAGATACAAAGCACTCCCACAAACTACTTGTATCCCTTCAATGTTACCACTGAGAACTGTTCCTTGGCCTGAAGAAACGATACAATTTTGGATAGGGGAACTCGGAGGAGTTTTGACCGTTACTTTATAATTGGCACCAGAATTTATTTTTTTAGTGAAGGTATATGTACCATTCGTACTGACATCCATCACTTCACCGTTATTTTCGATTTGTAATCCAGTTCCGAGTAAACCTGAGACTTGAAAACTAATGGAATAAGATAGGGTATTGGCTTGGAGAAACCGAAAGGTTGTAAACGTCTCGAGTAAGGAACGGTTGATTGTAGGAAACGAACATCCAAAAGTAGGAAACAAAAATAAGGATATGATGAATTTCTGAAGGAAGTTTTTTCCGTTGATCCAATCCATCCGATCTAACAATTTCATTTCTAAAGAAGAATAACAGCTGAGAGGTGATTTCGTCTAGAGAAAATCTAAATTTTTAGAAAATAGAATTTGTTTCCTCTATAGACCAAATCGTCAATTTACAAGAAATTCTGTATTAGGGAATCTTCTTAAGTTTCTTCTCGCAATTCACCTGATTTTGTCTCATTCATGTTTTAATCTAGGCCTTTTGATTTTAAAAATTCTGGATTGTAAATTTTGGACTGGTATTTGGTTCCTGTGTCACATAACACGGTCACGATGGTGTGCCCTGGTCCCAATTGTTTCGCAATTTGGTAAGCAGCTGCCAAATTAATCCCCACACTCCCTCCCATAAACAATCCATCCTCTCGGAGTACTTTTTGTAAGATACTAAGTGCCTCCTTGTCATGGATACGAACCGCGTCATCGGCTGGCATTCCTTCCATATTTTTTGTGATCCTTCCTTGGCCAATTCCTTCCGTGATCGAAGAACCTTCAATGGTGATGGTTCCTGTTTTGACATAGGAATACACACCAGATCCATGTGGGTCACAAACGATACATTTGATGTTTGGATTTTTGGACTTAAGATACAAAGCGGTTCCAGCATACGTACCACCAGTTCCGATGGATGTGGTCCACACATCTATTTTCCCTTGGGTTTGTTCCCAAATTTCAGGACCAGTGGTTTCAAAATGTGCGTTTCGATTGGCAAGGTTATCAAATTGGTTCGCCCAAAGTGAATTGGGTGTTTCCTTTGCAATTTGTTCTGAGACACGTACGTAATTTCCAGGATTGGAATAAGGAACTGCTGGAACTAGAATCACCTCAGCACCTAATGTTCGTAACATTTCGATTTTTTCTTTCGATTGGGTTTCTGGAATGACAATGATCGTTTTGTACCCTTTTGCATTACAAATATGAGTGAGCCCGATGCCTGTATTCCCAGCCGTACCTTCCACAACGGTTCCCCCTTTTTTGAGAAGGCCTTTTTTTTCTGCGTCTTCGATGATGTACAAAGCGGCTCGGTCTTTGACAGAACCACCTGGGTTTAGGAATTCTGCTTTGCCGAGAATTTCACATCCAGTTTCTTCACTTAATGAATTGATACGTATGAGGGGAGTATTTCCAATTGTGCCAATAAATCCGTTTCTAATATCTGTTTTCATGAGAATACACTTGACTCCTTATCATTAGACATCAATTTCCAAGTTTATGTACAAGTCCCTTCGTCAGTGGTTTGCACCAGCACCCGCGATCCCACAAAAATCGAAAGAAGAAATTTCAACTCTTTATCCAAAACTAAGGTTCCAAGTATTAGAATCGACTTTCATTGGTTATACGGTATACTACTTAACACGTAATAATTTTTCTCCCGTTTCGAAAGAAATTGGGGAAGCATTGTCTTATTCCAAATCTGATTTGGGTGACATCTTAGCCGTAACTGCCATCACTTATGGAATTGGAAAATTTTTTATGGGTGCACTATCCGATCGTTCCAATCCTAAAAAATTTATGGCAGTAGGATTATTACTCACCGCCATTCTAAATTTTTCATTTGGATTTGCGAATCATTATTGGATCCATTTAATTTTATGGGGAGCCAATGGACTTGTACAAGGAATGGGTTGGCCTCCCTGTGGTCGATCCCTGGGGCATTGGTATTCGGTTAGGGAAAGGGGTACTACATTTGCTTTTTGGAATATTGCACATAATATTGGAGGGGGGATTGTAGGAGTTGTTGCTTCTCATTCTGCAGCAAAATTTGGTTGGCAATATGCTTTTTTTGTACCAGGTGTGATTGCCTTACTTGGAAGTGTTTATTTATACCTTCGACTTGTAGACACACCTCAGTCTGAAGGACTTCCGCCAATAGAGGAATATCGAAATGATTATCCACCAGAAGAAAAAGAAAATCATGAATCAGAATTAACCACCAAACAACTGATTGTTGAGCAAGTATTATTGAACAAATACATTTGGTTATTTGCCATCATCAATTTTTTTGTTTATATCATCCGATATAGTTTAATTGATTGGGGTCCAACATATTTAAAAGAAACAAAAGGTGCTGATTTACTCGGAGGAGGTTATTCCACTTTGATTTTAGAATTTGGTGGAATTGGATCTACTATTCTTATGGGATGGGTATCCGACAAGTTTGACGGAAGAAGGGGAATGGTTAGTTTACTTTGTATCATTCCTATCTTTTTTGCATTTTTAGGAATTTTATTCAATCCTCCAGGTAATATTTGGATCGACTATGTTCTGTTTGGTTTGATTGGTTTGTTTATTTACCCACCAGTGATGTTGTTAGGTGTAGCGGGTATGGATTTTACATCCAAAAAAGCGGTTGGTACGGCCGCTGGTTTTATTGGGTTATTTGGATCACTCGGACGCACCGCACAAGGGAAAGGAATTGCTGTTTTATCAACAAATTATTCCTGGGATGTTGCCCTTGGAGCAATTCTAGTTTCCACTCTCATTGCAATTTTCCTATTGTTTTTTAGTTGGAATTTACGTCCTAGAGGTTAAATCAATTGACGAACGAATTCTTATGAATTCAATTTACGTGTTATGAATCTAGGTAAAAAAATCTCAATCGGAATCATTGGAATCATCGCTGTCCCACTTGTCTTGGCAATATTTTTACCATCAAGTTACCAAGTGGAAAGGACAATTGACATAACCAAACCAGCAAGTGATGTGTTTGCATTCATTCGTTTGTTAAAGAACCAAGACCAATACAGTGTATGGGCAAAACGTGATCCCGATATGAAAAAGATTTTTAAAGGGGAAGACGGAACAGTTGGTTTTGTTTCCCGTTGGGAAAGCCAAGTGAAAGACGTTGGTGTCGGTGAACAAGAGATTAAAATGATCAATGCCGAAACATTAGAGATGCAAACCGAATTACGATTTTTTGAACCGTTTGAAGGAACTGAGAGAAGTTATATGAAAGTTTCTTCTTTAGATCCAAAAAAATCAAAAGTAATTTGGGGTTTTGATGGATCCATGCCTTATCCATTTAATTTGATGTTACTCTTTATGAATTTTGAAGAAATGATTGGGAATGATTTTGAAGAAGGTCTTTCCAATTTAAAACAAGTATTAGAAAAATAAGGTTTATTTCCGCTTTGAACAAACAAAACATCTATTGGCAACTCTACCAAGAGGATCCCATCATCAAACCAGGATTTCCATCTCCGATCCTGGCAGATCCTAGTTTTTTATTCCCTGAATCTTGCCCAGATGGTCTATGGCATCTCTTTGCACATAACATCTTCGGTGTGTTAGAGTATGTTTCTGAGGATGGTATCCATTGGAAAAAAAAGAAATCCATTGTTCGAAATGCAATGCGGCCTTTTATCTATTTCGAAGATGGAACTTATTATTTGTATTATGAAAAATACAAATTTTTACATGTCCTCATGTCTTGGTTTCCATATCGTAAATGGAAATCAAAAATTGAAGTGAAAACGAGCAAAGATTTAGTCCATTGGTCAGCTCCTAAAACCGTTATCGTACCAAAATTTCCATTTCATAAAGATCCAAACTATGGTGAATCTGTTAGTAATCCATGTCTTTTAAAGTTTGGAAATAAGTACAGAATGTACTTTTCATCATCACTTGTGATGATTCCTGATTGTGGTTTTTGTGAACCAAAGTACATTACGGTTGCAGAAGCCAGTTCCCCACTTGGTCCATTTTCGTATTTTTCAGATCCGATTTTGTCACCTAACGATATGGATCCATTTTGTAATTTGGGAGCCGGTTCTATTAAAGTAATCCCTTGGAAAGGTAGATACTTAGGGTTTCAAAATGGAATTTTTTGGAATCCCGTAAGGAAGGAATCTTGTTCGGCAATTCTATTTTTACAAAGTGAAGATGGAATCAATTTTGAACGAATTAACCACACACCAATTCTTGGTCCTACTGGGCGAGGTTGGAAAGCAAGCCATGTGTATGCATGTGACGTGAAGTATTCGGAAGCAGAAAATATTTTTATTCTCTACTTTAATGCAAGAGACAAAGCACATTGGACAAAGGGAAAAGAAGCCATTGGACTCTTTGTTGGAAAGGTGGAAGAAACAAAAGAGAATCGTAAATCTAAGTCCACTTCCAAATCAAAAAAACAGGTGAGTCGTTCCCTTAATAACAAACCGAAAGAGAAAGCGAAAGTGGCCACAAAAAAGATTCTATCAAAACCTAAATCAAAGAAGTCTAAATCCAAATGACAAAATCACTGATCGGACATTCAAAAGACTTAGGAGATAATTTTATCATTCGTCGTGTTCTTCCTGCCTTAGAAAAAAGGTCAGTGGGACCCTTTGTTTTTTTTGATCACTTTGGACCTGTACCTGTTGTCACTGGTGAAGAACTTGTTGTCCGAGCCCATCCTCATATTGGACTTGCTACCATTACTTTTTTGTATGATGGATTGATCACACACCGAGATAGTTTAGAAGTAGAGATGGACATTCGGCCCAATGAAACCAATTGGATGGTCGCTGGGTCTGGTATTGTTCACAGTGAACGATCTAAGTTTGATCCGAAATATGAAGTATTGGAAGGAATACAAACTTGGATTGCACTCCCTAAAGAGAAAGAACAAATACCCCCAAGTTTTCAACACCTTTCTGAAACAGAAATCCCTATGATGAAACAAAAAGGATTAACTTTTCGTTTGTTAGGTGGCAAGTTCTTGGATTTAGAATCATCTGCAGTTGTACATTCACCACTTTTTTATGCGGACATCGATATAAAAATGGATGCTGACCAAATAGAATGGCAACTCTCTTCTGAAGAAGAAGCTGGATTGTACATTGCCAGAGGTGCCATCGAATCAGAAGGGGAATCTTACGCGGTTGGAAGTATGGTTTTATTTGAAAAGGGAACGAAAGTATCCTTTAAAGCAAAACAAAACAGTCGTTTGATGTTACTGGGAGGGGAACCTCTGAAGGAAAAACGTCATTTGTATTGGAACTTTGTCGCAACTAGCCAGGAATTGATTGATTCTGCTAAGGAAAGATGGGTAAAGGATGAATTTCCAAAAGTTCCAAACGAAACAGATCGGATTCCTTTACCCAACTAAATTTTTTTTTATTTTAAAGCATCTGCTGCTTTTTTGTATTCGTCAGCTTCCGCTCGGAATTCTTTTGCAAGATTCAAACAATGTTCTTTGAATTTTGCTTCGGAAACTGCTTTCCCGCCTTTATTGCCAGCCATCTTTTCGTGGCGTTTTGCATTTTCTTCTTTTTCTTTTGCCATTGCATTTAGGTAGGAACGTGCAGCTTGTTTACTTTCTGGGGAATTTGCCTCTTTTATCATCAAATTCTCAAGATCAGACAACGCAAATAGCGAAGTGGAAGCTAACACGAGTAAAATGGAAATAAGTTTTTTCATAGAACCTCTCTTAACACCATTATACCAGATGAGTAGAAAAGTCAATAGGTCTTGTTATTGATATTTTACAGTATCTGTGCCACTGGACATAAAAGCAAGTTTTGTCCCAGGGGTAACACATGCTTGAATTGTCTCAGTAAAACCAGAAGCAGTCACAAAAAAAGTTTCTCCAGTTCCAACCGTTCGATTGAGTTCTGGAAAATAAATGGATCCAGAAACCGTGAAAAATATTCCAAAACAAATTGGATCAGATAACGGGGAAAAGGTGAAGTTTTGAGCTTGGTTGAATTCCCAAGATTCAAGCCTGAATTTGTCATTTGAAGTGAATAAAAATCTAGAGAAAGGATGGTAAGCTATAAGTTCTTTTTTTAGTTTTTCATCTCCATTAGATTTTGAAAAATTTAACACGGAGAATGCTTTTTCTAAATGTAATTCTCTTGGTTTACCATCGTCTCCAATTCTTCCGTAATCATAAACTCGGTAAGTAGAGTCAGAGGATTGTTGCACTTCTAAAAGTAAAACTCCACCACCTATCGCGTGTATGGTCCCTGGATTTAAAAGAAATACATCGCCAGGTTTTACTTTCCATTTTTTGAGAACAAATTCACCTAAATTTTCTTTAACGAGTGCTTCATATTCATTACGGTTTGTATGAATGTCAAATCCTACAACCAGTTCTGCCCCAGGATCTGCTGATAAAACATACCAACATTCTTTTTTACCATTGGACTGTGGATCATATTTGAGCGCATAATCATCGTTTGGGTGAACTTGGACAGATAGTTTTTCTTTTGCATCAATGACTTTTACGAGTAAGGGTAAACCTGAATTGGAAAATGGTTTTCCTAAAACTTCGTTGGGTGCTTTTTGAATGAGTTCGGTTAGTGGAAGATTTGGAAATTCTGGGTTTTGGATTTTAGAAACATCAGAACCATAAACGGAAACTTCCCATGATTCTCCAATCAATCCTTCTGGGATACTTCGTCCCATGTGTGATTCCAGTTTCCTGCCACCCCAAATTTTTTCTTTATAAATTGGGGATAGAAATACGATTTTTGGAATCCTCTCCATTGGTTTCCTTTTTAGACAGCGGTCTTTGTCCGTAAAGGGATATTTTTATGGATGAGAAGTTTCACCCGTAGGATTTTTTTCTTAAAATGTGTGAAGGAATCGGGACGAAATTTGGAAAGATCAAATTCAAAGATTTTGGATGGGAGAAGAGTCGAAACTGGAAATTCTACATTTAGTTTTCGGTACCCTTTATAACTACCACGGCCATTGCATGCAGAACAATGTGGGTCACTGCCCATACAATCACGACATACAATCCGAACGGTAAGTGGGATCACGGCAATCACAGGACGCACAGTTTCCGATTCTTTTAAATCAATCACCAAATCATAATCAATGCCCGTAACCTTCCTACGATCTTTATTGCGAAACCCTTTTCTCATAAGCCCACGTTTAGCAAGGTCAATGATCCCTGTTGTAAACCGTACACGGGACACTGGTAAAACAATTGGATGTTCTTCTAGTTTTCGTTTTAAAAATGCTTTTGCATAATTCTTTTTAAACTCATCATCATACTGTTTTCTTGAATCTCCAGTAAGAGTTTGGTAGGCAAAATAAATGGTTTGGAACTTGGCATAAGATCCAGAGATGGGATTGTCAGGGTGGTAAAGTTTTGCGAGACGACGGAAAGAAGACTTAATTTCTTCCGTCGTAGCTCCAAAGGGGATTTCTAATGCTTCGTATAGATTGGTGTTTTGCGGTGGCATTAATTAACAAATCCCACCTAAATTCAACTACGGCTCTTCGAAATCTCCACTCACAGAGATTTCCATTACGGATTCAGAAACCATTTTAGTTTCGAGTTTTCCTTTTGCTTGGATGTAACGATCAATGTTTCTTGCTACTTCACGAAGCCTGTCACGGTAAGCGGTTGCCAATCGAATTCTTTCCCATGGGCTTTGGATTTTTTCCAATTCATAATTGAGAGTGTTGTCGTCAGCGTTTGTAACAGTTCGTACGGAAAGGATTAGTCCTTTCACTCCGCCAGCTGTACTGTTTTTGAGTTCGCGGTAGGTTGTAACTGGGTCTTTTCCTTTCTCTGTTAATGACTTACGGGACCAAAAGGAAAGTTCATCAAGGGAAAAACCACCACCTTCAGCACCACCGCCACCTTTTAGTTTCATTACAAAACGGCTGTGCATCACATAACGTGGCTCATAAGGTAAGTGGATTTCACGTGCGCTGGAAACTTGACCATAACGACTGTCTTTGATTTTTTTCTCAAAGCTAAGGAACTTGATCTTTTCATTGATCATGGCGTGGTAATCATCCACTTCCTTACCGATACGATCGATTTTTTGTTGTTGTTTGGCATTATATGGGATGAGAGCGATGCTTCCATCTGGATTCAATTTGTGGGAATCTGCTTGGCTCACAGGTTCATTTTTTTCATCCGCGGCAAAAAGACCAACGGTGAAGAGGAAGGTAAAAATTAAGACAAACGAGGTACGCATAAGAACTCCCAGATAGTAAACTCTATATCTATTTTCGACTTTTGAAATGAAATTATTAATTTGTTAAAAATAAGGTTGAACAAAAAACGTAAAAACAGGAGGCTAGCGGTAGGTCTCCCATGGAAATAAATCTGAAAAAGAATGCAGACGCTTTTGTGATCAGCATTTCCGGAAGTTTGGACATTTACACTTCCTTGGATTTTAAAAACTTCCTAGAAACCAATATCCCAAACCAACCTTCAAACAACCTCCACGTCATCATCAATTTAGAGAAATTGAACTACATCGACTCTTCTGGGATTGGAATGCTCATCAAACAGCTGAATTATGTCCAAGAATTGCAAGGGAAGTTCTCCATTGCCAATATGAAACCGGCAATTGAGAAGGTATTTAAGGTAGCAGGGCTTACCAGTTACTTCCAAACCATTGGGGAAGACGAATACCGCGAAAAATACGCGGTATAATCAATCCTTTTCGTCCAAACGGTTTTCGACAACAAACGCATCCCAAATCCCCCAAAAACGGCCGACAGAGTTTTGACTCGGCACTAAATCTATGTAAATTTTGCCATCTGGGTATTCAGAAGGTTCCAATGGGATTTCCACAGGATTCTGGAAACCCTTCGTACGTTCTGTCAGGATGGCACGTTTGGGTTTTCCGTTCACAAAAATTTGTAATTTTCTAGGTTTGAACTTTGATCCCCTCAGTGGTTTGTACATCGTTAAGTCCAAATACAGGTACACTGTGGATTTTGTATCACTTGGTTTTTCTAATAAAAAACGAAGTCCCGACTCAGGCACCATCCGACAAATGGAATCTTGTAATCCCAGGTAGGGACCATCTGGTTCCAATTCGTAAGACTGGTAGATGGCCCATGTTTTCAGTTCGGGGAAGGTAGAAATGTCTTCGGGTAACAATCCTTCCTCCAATCCAAATTCTTGTTTGGGAATTTTCGAATCGTCTGCAGGGAGTGCACCACTCGTTGATAAAAAGATTGCCGTAAAGAGAAGGATTCGTAGTTTCAATGGTAGCACCTATTCCAAGTATCGGATTACGAGACAAGTCCCCCTTTGAAAATTATTCGCTCTTTAGAATCGATCCAAAATGAATTCCAACAAGGCTCTTCTTTGACACTTGGAAATTTCGACGGAATCCATGTGGGCCACCAAACACTTTTGTTACGGACTGTGGAAAAAGCCAAGGAACTTGGGATTCCTTCGGTTGTGGTTACCTATTATCCAAACCCAGCAGTTGTGCTTGGGAAAAAACCAAATTTTAAATACCTTTCCTCTGAAAAAGAAAAAGAGGAACTCATCCGTGGGTTTGGGATTGATTACCTCATCGTTTTAGATTTTACCATCTCACTTTCGAAAATGTCTGCAGAAGACTTTTTAGAAAAAATCATGATCCAAACTTTACATGCCAAACACATTGTGATTGGTTATAACCATTTTTTTGGAGCTGAAAGAAGGGGAGATTTTACACTTCTTGATTTTCACAAAGCTAATTATGGTTATGCGGTTGAGTTAAGAGAAGCAGTTTTAAAAAAAGACAGTAAAATTTCATCCTCTTTGATTCGAGGTTTTCTCGACAAAGGAGAAATGGAAGAAGCAAAGATTTTACTCGGACGAAATTATCATATTTCTGGAACGGTGGTGGAAGGTGCCAAACGTGGTCGAACCATTGGATTTCCAACGGCAAACCTCCAAGTCCCCAGTGATAAACTTTTACCATCGGTGGGTGTGTATGCTTGTTTTGTGAAGTTTGATGGAAAAGACCACAAAGGAATGGTAAATATTGGATTTAATCCCACCTTTGACGGATTAGGTTTACATGTAGAAGTAAATATCTTTGATTTTGACGGAAATTTATACGGCAAAGAAATTGAATTGGAAATGGTAAAAAAAATCCGAGACGAACAAAAGTTTGATGGGATTGATGATTTAAAAAACCAACTTAACAAAGACAAAGAAACAAGTTTGTCTATTTTGGCACTTCGATAAACTCTGTGCAGCGCACGTCGATAAACTCATAACTCAGTGTGGTGTAGGTCGGTAAAAGTTATAGGTTGATGACGTGGTATAGTTTGCCTTTCCGTTTGATTTTACCTACAATTGATTTGTGATTGGATTCTTTTTCTAAGATGGCATCGAGAGAGGTTTTGGAAATGGCCCAATCTTCCTTTAACTCATCAAAATAAAAACCACATTCTTGTTTGTCAGAATTTTTCATTAGGATGACATGTTTTTCTTTGGATTCCCCTTCTTCCATGAGGATAAATCCAGGGCCTGGAAACATAGGAATCAACTTGTCTTTGATTTTGATTTGTTTTTTGAAAGCAGGGATATTGCGTAAAACTCGGTATGGTTTTTTCGGTAGGAGGAAATGTACCTCTTCTAACACATAACAGACGAAGGTTAAGTTTCCACTGTTATGGTTTTTGAGATTTCCTTTTAATGAAACTTGACTGTTTTCTTTTTGGATTTCTTTTTTTTCCACCATGTGATGGGCAATTTTGGAAATTCGGTTTTTTAAAGCAGAATCTAAAAATTCTATTCTGTCTTCGGATTTGATTTTATCTAAGATGTGGTAAAGGGAATCAAATTCTTTTTGTTTGTATTCATTTTTGATTTTGAATTTGAGAATTTCAGCACTGAGTCGTTTGCTTCGCTGTAAAAAATAAGGAGACTCATTTGATTCTGAACATTGGATGAGTCTTTCAGACAAACTCACTAACTTGGAAATTTGTTCGTTCACTTGCCGTTCCAAACCTTCCAAATGGATGAGTTCCTCTTCCAACTTCACTTTGGTTTGGAAGAACTCATCTGCATTCAGAATTTTTTTGGTAGGTTTCATTCGAAATCTTAGTTCGCAAATTTACGTTTTTTAATCGATAAAATGATTCCAACTGCAGTCATTGCCATCACTAAGTGGGATCCACCATAACTCATAAATGTAAGCGGAACACCTGTTACTGGGAGAAGACCAATTACAATTCCAACATTGATGGCAATATGGAAAAAAATCATCGCAACAATCCCCGCAGCAAGGAGAGATCCAAACCTGTCCTTACTTTCAAAACTGATTTGTAAACCACGTAGAGGAATGGACATCAAAAAGAATAATAATAAGACACTTCCAAAAAAACCAGTTTGTTCGGCCCAAGAAGCAAAGATAAAGTCAGTTCCTGATTCGGGAACATGAGGGATTCTTCCTTCTGTCATCTCTCCATGGAAGAGACCTTTTCCAAAAACTTTCCCTGAACCTACAGCCGGTTTGGAGGCACGGAGTTGGTACCCTGCTCCTTGTTTGAATTGGTCTGGGTTTAAAAATGCAGTGAGTCGGATCACTTGGTTTTCTCGGAAAGGAATGGATTTGTGAACTGCTATGGCCGATAAAACAGAAAGCCCAAGGATACCAATGGTGATGTAATAATTTCTAAGATGACGTGAACCACGAGCAATCCGTATAAAAATCATCACAAGGCTAATGAGTGTTAACGTCCCACCGAGACCAAACATAAAAGCTTCATTGGATAAAATTTTATATCCAATACTTGCGTATTCATCTTTTACAATTTCTGCTGCTTCTCGGATCATTTGTAAGTTTTTTGGATTTTCAATTCCAGGAAGAGTGAGCCCAGATACTTTTTTTCCATCTAGAATCAGCCAAATTTTTCCTTGGAGTTGGTTCACAAGTGATACTAGTTCTGTTTTGTTGTCTTTACGTAGTAAGTCAATGAGAGGTTGTACCAGTGTAAGTTGTGAGTAGGCTAAGTACATCGGAACCATGAGGGAAATTCCACCGAAGGTAAGAAGGGATCCAACATGTAGAATATCTGCACCACCTAAGTACAACATAGTAAATAACATTGGTAAAAAGGAAACTGCTGTTCCAAAGTCTGGTTGTAAAATGATGAATAACATTGGCACCAAACAAATGATAAACGGAATGATCAAAACTGTAATTTTGTGCATCTCCTTTTCTTTCATCACTAAGTACTGGCCAAGTAAAATCACCGTTGCTAATTTTGAAAACTCTGAAGCTTGGAGAGTGATTGGACCAAGTTTTAACCAAGACCTGGCACCACGACCAGATGGTAGATAACCAATCCCAGGGATGAGTGTTATGATCAGAAGGAAAATGGAAAATAGGTAAATGAAAAGAGCATAGGAACCAATCAATTGGTAATTGATCCTCGACATAAACCACATCGCAATGAGACCCACAAACACAAAGGAAAATTGTTTGTACCAACGACCAAGTCCATCAGCTGTATTTGCTTCTTGAGTGTAAAGAGTGAGGACTCCCGCCATCGCAACTAACACAACGGAGAATATTAAAAAATAATCGAGTTTTTCTGTATTACGATCAGCCATTAAAATGCCTCTTGTTCGACTGGTGCTTCTTCTTCCATGGTTTTGGCACGGGATCTATCAGTTCGAGGGAAAGATCCAGGTGGGAAAGCTGCTTTAAAAACTTCCCTTGCCGCAGGAGCCGCAGATGCTGCACCACCAACTCCATATTCAACGAATGCAGCAACTAATATCTGTTTTTCGACAGGTGCATTCACGGGTGCATAACCAATGAACCAAGCGTGGTTTGAGGAAGATGCTCCTCGACGTCTTGTTTGTGCCGTTCCTGTTTTACCTGCAATCTCAGGTAACGTTGGTGAATTGAGAACACCAGATGCTGTTCCTGAATATCCAACCAAATACAATCCTTCTTTTAATGCTTCTACAGTTGATTTTTTGAGTGGAATATCACGTAAAATGGTTGGTTCTGTTTTTTGAATGAGAGAGTTATCAAGTGGGCTTCTAATTTCGGACACTACGTACGGTTTGTATATTTTTCCGTTGTTGACAACTGCCATATAAAACAATGCCATCTCAATTGGTGTGACTGAAATAAATCCTTGTCCGATGGATAAGTTTACTGTATCTCCATCAAACCATTTGTTGCCATAAGTTCTTTTTTTCCAATCGGAACTTGGGATAAAACCAGTGGCTTCTCCAGGTAAATCAATTCCTGTTTTTTTATCTAAACCAAATAACCGAGAGTAGGCGAGGATTGGTTCTGCACCCAATTTATAACCAAGTTGGTAAAAATACACTGAGTTTGATTTTTCAAGTGCTTGTGCTAAATTGAGATCCCCATGGTTTTTTTTGTCCCAGTTGTAAAACACTTGGTCTGGAACCCCTTTGAAGGTTGACTTTAAAGTAAAACTTGCTGGGCAAGAAAAGGTTTGTTTGGGATCAAAATTGATTTTATGTTCACTCTCCATGGCAGCAAGTCCCACCAAGGTTTTGAATGTTGAGGCTGGAGGGAACCTGGACTGGATAGCTAAATTCAAAAACCCGCCATTGTTTGTGACACGAGTGAAGTGGTTGGAACGTTCGAGTTTATTTTTCCCAGACAAAATATTCGGATCATAGGAAGGGTTGGAAGCCATGGCTAAAACTTCACCAGTAGTTGCTTTGATCGCAAGGACTGTTCCCCTAACACCCTTTAGTGCTTTGTAAGCAGCAATTTGCATGTCTCTGTCGATTGTGAGGATTAAGTTATTTCCAGGGACAGAGTGTTCAATGACACGTTCTTCTTCGATGTTACCTTCGGTATTTCGTTTCTGTATGCGAAATCCATCTTGGCCACGAAGCGTAGTGTCGTAAAGGGATTCAATTCCCCCTTTTCCAATCAATTGGTAAGTTTTGATTTCTTTTTCTTGTAAGTCACTTGTTGTTGGTTTCCCCACATAACCGGTCACATGCGAAAGAGCTGGTCCCATGTGGTACACCCGGGCAGGTGAGGAAACTAAATACACATAACGATTGATATTATCTAAAACTAAAATGCGTTCTTGTTGTTCCCTGGAGATCCCTTCCAGTAACACAAAAGGTTCTCTTGATCGGATTTTTTTAATCAATCGTGATTCTTGTAATTCTTTTTCGTAATAAACGATCGGAATCGAAAGTGCTTCACAAAATTTGTAGATGAACTCTTTTACTTTTTTGGCATCGTTTTTGAGTAAACTTGTATTCAAAATCACATCAAGAGATGCGGAATTGGATACAAGAGGTTGGCTTGTTTCTGGTGTTAAAAAGTTTCGATCAAAAATATTACCACGATCTGCAGGAATGGATTCACTTCTGCGGACAAATCGTTCGGCTTTGAGAGAGTTTTCGCTCCCTTGTACAATCTGTAAGTTGAACAATTGTAAAATATACGCAGTTAACGTAAATACGATCATCCCTGTAAAAAAGTACAATCGTTTACGGAAACTTGCTTCTAAACGAAACTCAGATGCCGACTGGCTCATTGCCGCACCTCATCTCCATCCAATCGGTATGCCCAAGAGAATAAAAAGAATAATGCAGGTCCTAAGAACGCATTATAAAGAGAAACATACAAAAAGGAATAACTATGGTTTGAGTGAAAGAACATTAAGAATAACAAATAAGTGATGAGTCTTGATACAAAGGTAAGTCCCAAAACATAAATTGTGATGGAGATATAGTTTTCTGTATAAGAACTTCTAAGACCTTTCCCAACGATGTAACCAATGATTGAATAGGAAAAAGAATGAAGTCCAATTTTGTAATACACAATATTGTCTCCACCAATTTCACCACCAAGTGCAGTATCGGTGAGTAAGCCTCCGAAAAATCCTAACCAAAGTCCGTACATAGGTCCTTTTCTGAGTGCAAAGAACACAACAAAAATGACCATAAAATCAGGACGGATTGCATTACCTAATTCGAATACATTGGATCCATTTAGAAAATGAGCGAGTAACATTCCTATGATGATAAATAGTTTATCTAAAATCATGGGTTCACCTCCTTAGGTCCTTCCAAGTTTTGCGGAGAAGGTGATGGTTCAGAAGGTGAAGTAGGATTAGAGTTTGGAATCGTACGACCTGTGTTTGGTGTGCCATATGTACTAGGGTATCCAAAACCTTGGGTTCCTTGTTTTTTCTCTTTTTTATTATAATCTTTTTCTTTAGGGAAATCAATTTCACCAAAGTATGGCCCTTCAATTTGAATTGTTTTTTCAGCAGGCCACTCTTCTCGCCATTTTTCAGGTAATTTTTTTAAGACAATCACGTGTAATAATTTATCAAATTCAACAAACGGACGTAAGATGGCAGTTTTAAAGGAACCATTTCTTGGTCCTTCTTCGATGATGGTTCCTACTGGAATGCCAGGAGGGAAAACTCCCGATCCACCAGAACTAAATACAGCCTTTCCAATTTTACTAAATCCTTCTGTAAACATTGTGTTCTGTGAAGTTGGCGGAGGGTTTGGTCCCATTGGGAAATTGCCAATGGCTTTTGGATCAATCACAATCCCAGAATCAATATAGTCTAACAAAACATCTGTTCCGCGTCCACTGTTTCCATTGAGGGAAGCCCATAAATTGGTTCCAGGGATGGAGACTCCCATTGAAAAATTGGAATTGATGATGGGTTGGATGACAGCAGATCCTTTTGAGACGGCAATGATTTTACCAACAAGAGCTTCTGTAAACTTGCCTTTTTCATCTAACGCACGTGCTACGACTGGCATATAAGGTTTAATTCCCGATTCGGAACCTTTGTTGATGATGATGGTTCGATAGATGGCATTCAAACGAACACTGAGAACTTCAGCACGAACCGATGGATATTCGGTTCTGAGAGGAAAGTTTAACTCTTGTCTGAGGATTGCATTTTCTGCTTTGAGGCGTTCTACGTCTTTGGAGAGTTGGCGGTATTCTTCCATCACGTTCAAACAAGAATCACGCTCTTCTCTTACCCGTTCAAAGGACTCGAGTTTGTTATAACTACTTTTGATGAGGGATCCAAAAGAATCAAAGGACCCAGAAAAAAAGTCGCCTACACCCTGAAAGCTGGCAATCCCTCTTACCATGAAGTTGCCGTTCCAAATTAGGGAAGTAAAGGAAAACAGGAATACGAAAAGTAGGGAGAACAATTCGTCATTTTGATTGATGCGATTCCACTTCATGGACTTATGTCACATTAATTTTCGAGGAAAGAATATTTCAAGCGAGAATCGGAAATGGTCCGTTTTTCATTCAGGAAGTTTCTGGCCTATGGTTGGGACGGAAGTAGAAGGTGAAACTGGTCTCCATTTGCACACTGCCATGGATGGATTGGAAACCTTTTGGTTCCCTATACACCGTAATCTTGGTATGGTTCGGTGCACTCGTGTTTCGTTTGGTTGGACTGAACCTGATTCTGACCTCGGTGAGTCCTGGGTCGACCACTTGTGCCAAGTAAGAATCCTTTCCCCAATGCACGAGAACAAACTCTCGGACCCCAAAGACTGGTGATTTTACGCGGGCAGTTCCCAAAAATTTGGCCACGAGGGATAAGAAGGTTCGTTCTTCCTCCCTGTCGAGTTGTGAAACAAATTGTAAGAGGTGGGCCCTTAAGTATTCTTTCGCATGGTTGTGGGCAAGGAGTACACGGTGGTGACGGTCCAACTGGTTGTAAAAAGTTTGCAAGAGGGAACGTTCCACTTGGTTACAACCGGCGCGGAAGGCTAGGCGGTCGAGGCGTTTACGATGCATTTGGATGAGTTCATACCTGTGGGTGAAGTAGGCACTGATCCGAAAGGCAAAGTAAAAAAATAAGATGAGACCTACCAGTTGTAGGAGAACTAATTCTGGATTTCCCTTCCAGATCCAAACTGGTTTATCCGAAAACATTGATTGTTAGACGAAAGAGAAACCCGTTAGCACCAAGGTGACTTGAATCTTGGAGTGAATCTTCATTGTTTGATTGGGGCATACTGATCAATGGTTATGCTTGGATTTTCAAATTTTGATTTTAGAATGTACTTGTTTGCAATTTGAGTCAATGGAATTGGCTCACCAGAATATTTACTTTGGATGATGCTGATCTCAGTACCAGGGTGATGTTTACCAACTTCTTGGATCATTTCGAGGAACGATTTGTCTTCAAAGGCAAATATACTTTTACCTGACAGATACAAATCGGATAGACTCATCAGAGCTCCCATATCACGGACAAAAACAAGTTCAGTTTTATTTTGTTTTAATAACGTGTAGTTTAAATCATAACCCTTATAGATTAAAAAGGAAAAATTGAAACTCATGAGGAAAGTGACAATACTCCAACCATAAAGAAAACCGAATCCGATTTTTTTAATTAATGTATCTAGATGCACCGTATGGAAAATCAAAATGACTAAAATTGGATATAAAAAATAGGCAAATCGTAATCCTAAATAATACGTTGCCGATGTGGGTGAAACAAGTAATAAAATGGGAAGAGCCCAAAGGAAGGTATACAGAAATTTAATTTCAGACCTTTCCTTTTGATAACGATGGAAACGGAACTGAAACAAAGTAAATACCAAAATTGGCATTTGAAACAATAGAGGGTTAAAGTAAAATGGAGAATAAAAAAATAAATTTCGAATGAGACCTGAAATTCTTTCTCCAATCGAAACATAGTGTATGGGATCAAATGCTTTAATCCCAAGTGGATGGTGTACCAATACTTGGTTGAGTATCAATATAGGAAGAATACTGGAAATGATTCCAAAGATTGCAATCATCACTTGGTTCATTGGTTTTTTGATTCGATCCACCGAAAGATTGTAAATTGCCAATGGATACACCAATAAATTCACACATGTTTCTGGTCTGAATAAAAAGAGAAGTCCAATGAAAAAACCACTCATCCAAATTTGGTGTTTGTTAGGTTTTAATAATAACCTATAAATAGCAAAGAGGAATATAAAACCTGTCAGTATATGTTCTTCTAAATCAAAAACTGCTGTTCCATAGGAAGTTCCAAATCGAATTAGGACCATCGAAAGTAAAATTTTCCAAAAATCTAACTGGAGGATTTTTCCAATTTGATACATCCAATACAGCATGAAGGCAACAAGTATGTGTTGGAAAACGACGATTCCAATTTGCCCACTGAAAATCGTTGGTAAATACATAATATAAGAAAGTACGTATGGAAATAGATAATAACAGGAGTCGTTTTGAATTGTGATCACACCTGATTTTTTAGTCTGAACAAAATTTGGATCAAATTTTTTCCCAGGATAGGAACAGGTAATATCTCTAAAATTTTTAGCTTTTAAATCTTGGATTTGGATCCATTTAAATCCAGCATCACCGTAAAAATGGAAATCAAAACCGTTAAACGATTGTGGATTTACTTCCATGTTTAATTCGATCAGATTTTTTTTATGAATTTTATGGATTTGGAAGATTCCGATGAAAAACGAAACAAAAGTGGAAAAAACAATGAGCAAAAGAACAATTTTTTTTTCATTCATTAATCGGAATGTCATGATCGTAGTACAATCGTCTCAGATTTTAGTTTCATTTTGATGATCAGTTGAAACTTAAATTTATATTCTTTGGATCTGCAATTCATTTTATTCCATAAAGAAGAATCTGGATCAACAAACACTCGCAATTTTCGAATCCGAGAGGATGGAATCTCTAGAAGTCCAGAATGAATCGGTCACCAACTCAGAAAAAATACATTGCTGTTCTCGGTGAATCATCAAAAATTTCGGTCGTCATTCTCAATGACAACGATAAATACAAATCCATTATTCATCCATATCAATGAACCGAATGCCAACCACGTTCTTTGTACGGCACTACTTACTTCTACCGATTGCTTTCCTTGAAAGCTACAAAGATCCAAAACTTAAAAAAAACTCAATACTCGTAACGCGTTATACCCTTGATGGAAATACAGAAACAACTTGGACACCAATTCAATGGTTAGCTCAGGAAGTGTTGGCACAATTCTCACAATAAGAAGCTAGTAAATCGTGTCTGGGATTGAATCATGATTCGTCTTATATATGTACGGAGTATTCAAATGAAGAAGTTTTTTTTGTTATTATCTTTGCTATTTACTGGGTGTTTGTCAGTCCCTGAAGGTGTTGGTACCGTGAAGGGCTTTGAGCTTGAGAAGTATCTTGGGAAGTGGTACGAGGTAGCAAGGCTTGACCACTAAGGGGGCTTGTGGATGTCACCGCTCAATATTCAAAACGCATCGATGGCGGAGTAAAAGTCATAAATCGTGGGTATGATCAACTCAATCAGGAATGGAAAGAAATTGAGGGGAAAGCCTTCTTTCAGGATACGACTGACAAAGGTTTACTCAAAGTTTCATTCTTTGGGCCGTTTTATGGGACCTACAATATTATTGCACTTGATAAAATCAATTACAGTTATGCCCTTGTCTGCGGTCCCAACAAGTCTTATCTCTGGATTTTGGCAAGGACTCCGGAGATTTCGAAAAAAATCACCGACGACCTTTTTGTCAAGGCTTACTCTCTTGGTTTTGATACTTCCAAACTGATTTTTGTGGAGCATTCCAGAAAGTAAAAATAGAAACGTTCAATCAGCTCAATTCCTCACCTAAGCAATTGAAGCGGAATACGGAAATGTATAGATGCGAGCTATTGCCTTTTTCCCGCATTGCTTAAGAACTTTCAATGGGCAGGTTGATGAGAAATTCACATCCCTTTCCTAAATCTGAAGTGACTGAAAAGGTTCCCTTCAATTCATCGACAAGTAATTTCACGAATTTGATTCCAAATCCGTATCCCACTTCGCCCGCTGTCCCTAATGTTGAATTTGTGTTGTCTAAAAATATTTCGTTGATTTGCTCTGTTGTCATTCCAATTCCAAAATCTTTAATGCGTATAACGGCTGATTGATTGACGGAATTCAGGATATCAAAATGAATCTGTATCTCACTTTTTATCGGTGAAAACTTGATTGAATTCGAAACTAAGTTTCCAATCATTTGAAAGAATTTATTTTTTGGAATTTTTGTTCTGTATAAATTTGGATTTATATTGAAATTGATACTGATTTGTTTCGTTTGTGCCTGCGCATAAAACAAACTTAATAATTGTTCGGAAAATTCCTTTATCGTGATATCATTGTTAGATGTACCTTCATCCGTAAATTCACTCATTAGATCATTTACCAAATTTAATACAGAATCACTACTTTCCTTTATCAATTTCATATTCGAAAGATATTCCATCATGTCTATTTCTTCTTCTTGGAGGATGATATCAGCCAATCCCGATATACCACCGATGGGTCCTCGGATATCATGTGCTAAAATTTTATAATTTTTCCATAATTTGAGATTTTTCTCGGTAATTTGGTGAATAGTGTTTTTGAGTTTGATACGAAGCGTCACTTCTTCGGCGATGATTTCTAAGAGTTTGATTTTATCAGGAGAAATTGAATTATCTTCTGTATCGATTACGCAGATGGATCCTATATTATATCCTTTTAAATCAATTGGAATTCCGTAATAGTATTTAAAGTAAGGACTTTGAGTGACAAATCCTTTCTCTTTGAACCTCGGGTCTGACCTTAGGTCTTTTACTTCTAGATGTGAATTGTTTAAGATGGTAAATTGGCAAACAGTTTCTTCTCTTGGAGTCAGAGTAGAGGGAAATCCAAAATCACCAATTGTCCACTGGTGTAATGCATCAATCAGATTGATATGGGAAATAGGTGTTCCAGTGATCTTTGCAGCCAATTCCGCGAGTCCATTAAATTCCTCTTTTAAGGAAACATAATCTAAGTTTAAATCTGCTAATTGTAGTAAGCGAGGGATTTCATTTTTGGGAATTGTTTGCATGGATTGATTCCTAATAAATTCACGTTTCAAAATAGACCAAAGAAACCAGGAAATAAATTAATAAATATCGCACTTTGGTTTTCATTTGGATTTGACATTTAAATGTTTTTCATCGAATTTATTGAGTGAATCAAATCACCCAAGTATTTTTTCTTAAAAAATACTTTGATGTGTATCTCTATTTGCGTTTCCCATCTGAAACTTCATTTTCGTCTTGGCTCAATGGCAAAATTCAGATTATGCAAGCTTTGTGTTTTTATAGGAAACGGGACATGGATTTTCAATGCGCAAACAGTGGCTATTTTTTAAGTTGAATTGATTTACTTTTTTTGAGGCAAGGATCACAAGAGGACTGAGAGATGGATATAAAATCAATCATCGAAAAAGCTGTGGATGAATCTATAAGCGCCATTGCGATTTCAGAACCACTTGGTAAAATCGTTTTTATTAACAATGCATTTCTACATTTTTTAGGATATACATCGAAAGAAGAAGTAGTCGGTAGATTTGCAAATGAGTTTTGGATACCCTCTGATTATGAAAACAATGTGATCGTTTCTCTTTCAAAAACTGGTTCTTATTTTGGAGAACTGCAAGCAGTTAAAAAAAACAAATCGATAATGAATGTTGTGGCCCAATTTAATATTTCGAAATCTTTTTCGAATGAGATTCAATACATTATTTTTAGCTTTTTAGAAAATTCAAATCTCAAAAGTATATCCGATACGATCCGTGAAACAGAAAATTATTATTCGCAGATACTCGATTCCATCTCTGATTTTATTTTCTGTAAAGATACTAATTTTAAAATGACCTATGTGAACAAGGCCTGTGCTGATTACCTAGGTATCAAAAAAGCAGATGTCATAGGCAGGTATGATATTCCAGAAAACAAACAAGAATTCATTGAAGAGTATCACAAAATCGATTCTTTTGTTTTTCAAGAAGGCAAACAATTTAAAATAGAAAAAGAACCTCATTTAGGTAAAGATGGTTTAGTCCGTTATTTTAATACCGTCAAAACTCCGATCCGAGATCAGTACGGAAATATCAACGAACTTGTAGCGGTTGCACGAGATATTACCGATTCTGAAGACATCTTGGGAAAATTAAAATTAATCACGGAGATTACATCTGATTATGTTTATACTGCAAAAATCATTGAAGGAGAAATCATTGCTGATTGGAGCTCAGGAAATCTCTCAAAAATAATTGGGTATACAGTTGAGGATATTCTAATTCTCGGGGGATGGATCAAAATCATTCATCCAGATGACTTAGGTATCGTTGGAAATCGTGTTTCTGAAATTCTCCAAGGTCAAGTTGGTGTTTCCGAATACCGGGTTTTTGCAAAAAGTGATGAAGTTATATGGATTAGAGATTATAGCAAACCATTGTATGACGAGTTTGGTAACTTATCCAAATTGATTGGAGCATCTAAAAATATTACCATTGAAAAGGAAGTTGAAACTAAGCTCAAAGAAAGTAACGAACGATTCAAAGCATCATTAGAGGCTTCTCTTGAATCCATTTATTTTTTATCGGTAGTGAAAGACGTGCATGGAACGATCATTGATTTCGTTTTTAACGAAATGAATGAGAAAGGGGCAAACAACTTAGGAGTCCCAAAAGAAGAACTGATTGGAAAAAGAATTTGTGAACTATATCCGATCAATTTAGAAAATGGCTTTTTTGAGCAGTATAAACAAGTTTTTCTGACAAAACAACCGCTTGAACAAGACTATATAATTCCTGACGGATATTATACGCCTGGTCATTTCCATCACATCGTTTTGCCTACTACCGATGGGATTGTTATTTACAATCGTAATATATCAGATCTCGTCGCAAAAAATAAAGAACTAGAAACTTTAGTTCAAGTCACCAATAGACAGAATGAAAGGTTAAGAGAGTATACTTATATCACTTCTCATAACCTTAGGGCACCAATTGCAAATATATTAAGTTTATGTAATTTACTAAAAGATGATCCAAGTGATCAAGTTTTAGTCCAGATGGTCGAATCTTCCGCACAACAGTTGGATCATATGATGAAAAACTTAAATGAATTGCTAACAATTGAGAAGGATTCCCATTCGCTCGTAAAAAAAGAAATACACCTTCAAAAAGAAATTCAAAATCAACTTTTGTTATATGTTTCTGATAAATCGAATCAAACTAAAGTAGACGTAATCATTCCAAAAGACTTATTCATTTTTACCATACCAGTTTATTTTGAAAGCATCATTAATAATGTTTTATCCAATGCATTTAAATACATAGCTGACAAAAGTATTGGGTTTATCCGAATCGAAGCGAATGAATCCGATGAGTTTATCATTCTAACAATCACTGATAATGGTATTGGAATCGATTTGGAAAAATATCGAAATAAAATGTTCAAAATGAATTCAAGGTTCCATCCTAATATAGAAGGGAAGGGCATGGGTCTTTTTCTAACAAAATACCAACTTGAATCCTTAGGTGGAAAAATTGAAGTAGAGAGTCAAGTTGACAAAGGAACAAGTTTCCTTCTTTTCTTTCCAAAGATACAAAGAACTAATGTTTAAAATGGCCAAACTATTTTATTAACTTGCAAAAGGTTACCTCATATTTATCTTATTGTATAGTTATTTGATCTCTGCGAAGTAATATAATCATTCCTTTTATTTCTTTCCCATCAACCTAACTAACGATCCTAAAGCCGTCTCCCAAATTGACTTCAATTCTGCACTCCATCGATCTCCTAAACTTTTTTCTAAGGCATAGAGAAGGCTTGGTGCTATTTTTGCAAAATCAGTTACCTGAATTCCCATCTCTTCATGCATTTTCCCTAAATTTTGAAGTTCGATATGGTTCTGGTTCAAATTTCCAAATTTTTCAATTGTTTTTCCAAACATAGCCAGTAACTTTTTGGCTTGGGATTCCATATCCGTATTTTGGAAAAATTTTTGGAACTCTGGTTTGGTATCGAGAAAGTGAATATAAAAATCCCGAGCTAAATTTGGATTCAGTTGAACCGCCAATTCTAGAGATCGTTGTAATTCTAAGATTTGATCTTTTTCTTTAAAACCTAATACAGAGTAAACGGCCATCCTTTCCGTTTTTCCTCTGAGTTTTGTAAGAATCTTTTTGTCGATTTGGATTTTGTCAGAAACGAATTGGTAAATTTCGTCAGAGATTAAAAATTTTGTTCCCGTTTTTTTGTTCAGAGCTTCCAATCTCGAGGCCACGTTGACGGTATCTCCCAGTACGGTTTGTGATTTGTGATCCGAATGACCTATATCACCGTATATCACCTGACCTGCATGCAATCCCAAACGAATTTCAAACTCATGGTGGAAACGTTCTTTTACATAAGCATTGAATTTTTGAAGTTGGTCAAACATGCGAAAACAAGCACGTAATGCTTGGACAAACATTTGTCTTTTTGCATCTTCCAATGTAAGTTGTGATGTTTGTAATTTTGTTTTGTCTAAAAAGAAATAAGCAAGGATACCGTCCCCGATGAACTTATCGATAAATCCACCATTGTTAAGGATTGGATCACTCATCTCTTGGAAAAATCGATTGAGAACAAATACAACATCATATGCTAAACTTGACTCTGTAAAAGAAGTAAAACCTTTAATGTCTAAAAATAAAATTGTCGCATAACACTCTTCGCCTGTTTTAGAATTTTTTGTTTCGGAAGTTATGTTCTTAAGATCTTCTTCATCGCGAATGATCCTTTGGACGTCGACGTTTCCAAAAATTTCTGTTTGGCATGACAAACGAATTTCTTTAGGCCAACCTTTCCGATCGGCAATTGTTTTTTCTCTTTCATTCCTTTCACTAAGAAAAGCCAGCCCATCCGAAACAAAAACACGACAAGTTGTGCATCGCGCATTTCCGCCACATAAATGATATAGCGGAAAATTATTTGCGATTGCGGTTTCTAATATGGTATCGCCTGAACGTTTTATTTTTAAAGTTTTCCTTTCTGGTTCTAAAAATGAGAGATCAAACATTTGGTTTTACCTTTTGAAATAGAGTTGCGAGTATTCGAATTTTGGAATTTTCTCCAAACGGTTTTACATTTCCTATTAGTAAACAACTCTTTTGATTGTTTTCTTTGCTAGATAAAAATAAGAAACCGAATATAAAATTTTCCATTTTTGATTTAGAAAATTGATAGTTTTACCTTACTTAAACTGTGCAGTGTTTCCAAAGTCAAAAACAATATTACCTGAGTTAGTTTTTTCAAATTGTCAACCAAAGTTTTCTGATCTTAAATTGGAGATTGATCTGTTACAGGTGTGGGGAATCGATCGAAGACTTTCGAAGACTCAAGGATTTCCACTCACATTTTTATAGTAATTTTTACAGACTGGTTTCAAAATTTGGAACTTTTGTTAGTTGATGTAAAAACCAATTCAAAACAAATCTTTAAATTATTCCGATAAATCTCAACTTTTTGTTACCACAAAAATGGCAAAGGAGTTGGAGTGAATTAGGAACTAAAAATTTCCTAACTCTAAACAAGTTAAAAACATATTAATTTTTTATTTCCAACTTATCCGCACGTCCGAAATTGAGATCATGGAATCGAGTAGAGTTCTCTTATTTGAAATCTTAAAATCAGAACGCAAACGTGCCAAAGCGCTATTTTGGCTTTTCCTCTCTGGAGCCGTAGCATTAATATTCCAAGTGCTCTTTATCCGAGACGATCTATTAAGTAAGAATGTACAGCCATTCCCAATTTGGGTTCCTCCAGTTTATTTTCTTTTTAATACCTTATATGCATATATACTTTTAAGAATTTTGGACTCCAATATACGTGATGGTAGAATTCCGCCTATCTCGATTCGTTATGTAGGCGCCCTAGTAGAGAGTAGTATTCCCTCTGGACTCTTGTTATATTTGGGAATCAATTTGGAAATACCAATCTTAGCACTCAACTCTCCTCCCGAGCTTGCATATTTTTTCTTCATCATTTTAGCTACGTTACGTTTGGATATTGGTTTAGCTATTTTTATAGGATTTGTATCTTGGGCAGAATATTTAGGAATTGTTTATTATTTTCTTCAAAATACAAAACCAGGAGCAGTGGATCCATTATTATATTCATTCCCAATTTACTTTGGTAAGGCGAATATTTTTTTAGTCGGTGGATTTTTATCAGCTTTTGTTTCGAGACAAATTCGAAATAGTTTTATCAATAGTTTGGCGGCAGAATCAGAAAAAAATCAAATCCGTGTTTTGTTTGGACAACATGTATCTCCAGAGGTAGTGAATACATTATTGCACCAAAGAGATGATTGGAATGGTGAAGAAAAACACGTTTGTATTTTATTCTTTGATATACGTGATTTTACAAAATTTGCAGAGACTCAAAAACCTACAGACTTAATCCAATTTTTAAATCGACTTTTTCAAGATGTAATCATATGCATTAACCAAAATGGGGGAATAGTAAATAAATTTCTTGGAGATGGTTTTATGGCAGTATTTGGTGCCCCAATTTCCAATGGAGCTGACATCCAATCTTGCGCGAGAGCTGCAAAGGAAATTCGAAAATGTATTCAAAGTTTGGTGGAACAAAAAGAAATTCCTGCGATTAAAATCGGAATGGGAATCCATAGTGGGGAAGTTGTCACTGGAACTGTAGGATCTCGAGATCGGAAAGAATACACTGTCATTGGAGATGTTGTAAACTTGGCTAGTCGTTTAGAACAATTAACTAAAGAATACGGACGTGATGTGATTCTATCCGAATCGGTTGCATCTTCCTTGGTGCCCTCCTCCGTAGAATTGCTAGGAGAAACCCATGTAAAAGGTAAAGAAAAACCCGTAAGAGTTTATGCTTTACTATAACAGTAATATAGTGTTTGATCGAAGAAATTAGAATTCATTTTTTAATTCGATTCAGAGTTTTTTCACTACTTCAGGATTTTTGAAGAGAAGGAAAAATAAGATTTTTCATAAGTTTAATCGGAGATACTCTAAGTTAATCCATTAAATCCACTTCTTCGAATGCTTCTGTTTGGTGGCGAAACATCCAAAGTTTACTTCCTGCATAAAAATTAATAAATCCATCTCGCATTTCAAATTGTGAAATACTTCTTAGTAATAAATTCTGTTCGAATTGCATCTCGGTGGGTAAATCCATCACAAGGATACGGCGTGTTGTGATGATAGCCACTTTCTCATGGAGATTGGCAAAAGCACGAAGGCTTTCTTGTTCGAGGCTAATGGTATCCCAATGGTTCGTATAACTGTTGTAAATGTAGAGTTTGCGCTCACTAGCTACAAGTGCCGCTTTATGACCCATGGCAACTTGGTATCGTTCTTCGCCAAAGATATGGCCCTTTTCCCATTCGGTGCTTGTATTACTCACACCTAACAGGTTTTTTTGAGAAACAATCATACAAATATCACCGAAACATTTGGAGTAACGAATATGTTCCCCTCTTGTGGAATACGAAACTTCTGAGCTATCGGATAAAAATGCTTTAAAGGACAAATGGCCTTCCACAAAGTTAATCGTTGTTTGGATATAAGGGTAAGCAGTTTTATCCGTAGGTCCATTGGAAAAGACTGTGATATCTTGTTTTACGGGAACTGAAGGAACATGTAGATCTGGGTGTGGTCTTTGTTGTGGCCTTTGACGATTTTGGCCAACCGTATCATAGTAGTGAATGTCTCCATCATAATGGTCAGGGTTCGCAAAAAGAGAAGGAATGAGTCCGATCGAAACGGAAATCCCGATGATGACCACAGGTAATTTTAGAGTCTGTTTTGAATGCGACCAAGAGAACATAAACTTAGGTTTCCTTCCCGATGAATCTTCATTAAATGGTATCTTTCGACAACCATTTCTCTGTCTTAGACGGAGAATAGTTCTGCAAATGAGTGAGTAGGTCTTTGGTTTCCCTTAGGACAATTACGAGATCCATATTTTCCTTTTTCAAAAATCCAGAATCCACCATCGTATGGAACATTTGGACAAGTGAGTCATAAAACCCATTCCAATTCAATAATACAATGGGTTTATTGTGAAGTCCCAGTTGTGACCATGTGACCACTTCAAAAAATTCTTCCATGGTTCCAAAACCACCAGGTAACACAAGAAAGGCATCAGAACGATCAAACATAATTTGTTTCCTTTCGTGCATCGATTCCACTTGGATGAGTTCTGAAAGTCCGATATGTTCGATTTCCTTTCGTTTCAGAAATGTTGGGATCACACCAATGACCTTGCCATGGTTCTCCAAACAACCGTTTGCCACAGCTCCCATAAGTCCCACACTCGCACCACCATACACAATTCCCATTTGGTGTTTTGCTAGGATTTCACCCAAAAAGTAAGCTTCCTTGTGATAGGAAGGGTCAAGGCCAGAAGAGGAACCACAGTAAATTGCGATGTTTTGTATCAGAGCCATCTGAAAGACAATGTAGAAGTTCCATAGGAATTGCAAAGTGAAAACTGAAATTTAGAATCTGAAACTGGGAAAGGAGTCAGATTATTTGTGAAAACCGTAAAAAGCCTTGGCCATAAATTCCCATTCAGGTGTTGGAAAAGAATCCCCTTGCGGTAAGGCAAACCATGGAGATTTGGTTGTATCATTTTTTAAGATATGCATTTCCTGGGAAGGCATATAACTTTGTGCTAACAAAAATAAGGTGTTCCCATCTGTTGATTGGACTTTGTCTACAACCATCACAACATGCCCTGGTGAACCTGCTTGGATCCATACATCCCCTGGTTCCAAATCTTGGAGTTGTTTTTTCTTAAGTTCAGATTTGAGTGAGATAGTTCCCGCATAACTATAAATAAATTGTAAATATGTTTCGAACACATCGCGGTTTGTTCCTTTTTTTGCGATCCCTTCTTTCCAACTGGTTTTATTTCCCTTCACGACCACTCGGTCACCTTTTGCAAATCTAGAAAAGGGAACTAACATTCCATTGCTGATGGTAAATTTGATTTTTCCCCATTCCTTTCGCGAATATAGATACTCTGCCCGAAGTTTCATGACCGCATCAGCACATTGGATGAGGTCTGTTTCCAGTAAGGGAAAATCTAACACAGCTTCATGGACTTGGTTTTGTTTTTTATTTCCATTGTACAAAAATACAGGGCTTCCTTTTGGTTTTAATGGAAAGTTTTGTAGGTAAGTAGAAAAACTTTCTTTTGGGTAAGTGATTCGACTGTATCCGTTAGGTGGCGTGAAACGTTCTTGTATGGATTCGGAAAAAATTGGTGAAACTAAAAGAAAAGGGATAAGGAAACAAAATCCGTATCGCAAATCTAAATTGAATTTTAGTCCAAATTCCAATCTCAACGAGTTACCACCAGTTTGATTGATTCTTCCAACCATGCTTCTTTTGCCTCTGAAAAGGAAACAATTTTTGTGACAATTTTTTCAGGTGTAAACATTCCATTTTGGATTTCGGGGTAAAGTGCTTTCATGGAATCGAGTGACTCCACTCTGCCGATATGGATTTCCGCACCTTGGTTGTACATCTCCAAATACGGAATTTCAAAACGATTGGTCCAAAAGATCGATGCCGAACTTAGGATAGCATTTTTTCCCATGGAACGAGTGGCAAATTCCCAACCTTCTTTTGTGGCAGACGCATCGCAAACCAAATCAAACTTTTCACTAGGTTTTGGAAACGTAGTTACATGTGTAACAGGGATTCCAAGAGATGTGGCAAGTTCAATCCTACTACGGTCAGTGTCCACATACAATACTTCGGCTTTTTTTGTTTGGTGGAGGTAAAGAGCCGTGTAAAGTCCAATGCTCCCCGCGTTCCCACCAACTACGAGTGTTTTAGGATCTTTTTTTCGTTCTATAAATCGACCAGCTAACTTCCAAACTTCGGCAATATTATCACTCAGACTCGCAATGCCCACTGGATTGATGTTAGGATCCATAGGAAGTAACATTTGTTTTGCGTAAGGAACTTTGATAAGTTCCGATATTGCACCACCTACATTGTGGACACCAGGTGTCATTCCATAGGCGGATGTATAAGGAACCGATTCACATGAATTGGTATGTATCGATAAACACGATGGACATGTCCCACAGGAGATTTGGAAAGGAATTGCAACCACTGATCCAATTTGGAATTGTCCACTGATATCGTCCGATAGAGATTTGATCCGACCAACAAACTCGTGTCCTACGGGGAACGGTGCACGGAATAATGTTTCTCCTCGTACGATGGGTAAATCCAAATCACAACGAGCAATGGCGATGGGTTCTACAAGTGCTTGGTTTTCACCTGTGATGGTAGGGGTTTCTACTTCTTCCCATTCAAGGATCCCTTTTTTCCGAAAGACTAGTCTTAACATTTGAAGCTCCGTATACCGAACGGTCTACTTTTGAACTTTTCTCAAAATTTGGCAACTAAAATTGTTGGAACCAGTTTGGCAATTTTGGCATCCCGGTTTCTTCCCAAGTCCAATCACCAAGGACAGTGACAATTGGTGATTTAGTTTGTAGTGCTTTTACGAGTCCACGTGTAAGGTCTTCTCTTACGGTGGGTCTGTAAGCAGTGCCGAATTGGCTTTGAAAGGATTCTTTTTCGTGTTCCCAAGCATAGGATAGGAAAAAGTCCATAAACTTCTCGTTAGATGATTCAAATTTGTTTTTAAGTTTTAGAAGGTCAGGGTGGTTTGTTTTTTTCATTGTCCTTTGTAAAACGATCGAAATTCCTCTTACACTTTTAGAAAAAAATGTCCCAGCTCTCACAATACGGCGTTTTGATGGATTCTCTATTGCCCATAGATCGGCCTTGTATTTTGCAATTCCCATGGATCCATAAAATGCAAGAGTATGGCTTAGCCAATAAAACGCTGAATAGGCGACGGTGAGCTCCGGTGCAAATTCCTTTTCCAAACTCACCATGGGATCCAAACAAATTCCTAAGGTATTGTTGATTTGTTCCTTTGTACTTTCTTCAATGGGAAAACCAACCTCACCAAGTGCCGGTGTGTAAATGAGAGCCTTAATCTGTTTGGGTCTACCATGTTTTTCAAAATCTTCTAAGATGGAATTTGTAAGCCCAGGTTCTGCTCGTTTTCCAAATAAGGTCAGATTTGCATTCGACACGGGTTCATTTGTTGTTGTGGATGTAATGATAAAGGCATTTGGGTCTGAGGTGCGGATGGCTTGGATGGCACTTTGTCCGGCTTCCCCCGAACCACCTATGATTAAATATTGATTTTGTCCCATGAATCCCTACCTGAATGTTTTAAAGGTTCTAATTTTCGATTGATCATGGTAAAGTCTCTTAGATTCTTTATCGGAACAAGCGAAATATGAAAACGATTTTATCCTGCTCCAATTGTCTCAGCGGTCATTCCATTTCCTCATCCAAACTGGAAGGCAAAAAAGGAAAATACCGATGTAAAAAATGTTCCATTTGGAACCATTTTGATTTTCGAAAGAACCTCACTGGTGAAAGATCCGACTCACTCGTGTTATTTGATCTAAATTTTATAGGTCAAATTCCCAACCATACCCTTCAAGGACAAATATTTGGAAGGTATACCACAAACTTTGTTTCGGAATGGTCAAATGAAGAGTTAGTTTTTTTGAAAGACGAAGAGGGAAACGATGATGATGTTCGGATTTCACTTTCTGGACTTCCTGAAATTGTTCGTTTAAAAAATTTTGATTATGATATCACAACAACGACACCTTCCAAAACTCTCAGTATCATCATCAATCATAATGTGAACACTGCTCCCGTTAGACTTTCCTTAACTGTGGAAGATTATGACCATGCACTTGTTAATGGAAAATTGTATTTAGCAATTTCTGATGAGTGGAATACCTTTTTGCATGGTAGTTTTACAGCTACCCATGTTTATAAAATTGAGTTTGATGAATATGGTGTAGCAAACAAAGAACTTCCCGATTTTATCACAAGTTATTTAGCATCAAAAATCTATGCGTTGTCTGGTAATATTTTATTATTACAAAAACATTATCCAACCTTAACAGAAAAGGAAAAGGATGAATTACTCACACTTGTGATGTACCATTGGCCTGAAAACCAAACAACAATTTCGGAAGTACATTTCAAAGAAACAAACATCCAAGCAAAATTCCAACTCACACAGCGTAAACTGAACGAAACATTTATCTTTTTAATCTCCAACAAGTTAAAACCAAATGCAAACCATTGGCACATCATCCATGATGTTGTTTGCCATTCAGAATCCGAACCAATCTTCATACCCATTCTCAAATCAAAATTTCCCGAGGAATACCGCCTAAACTTAGGAAATCAATTAGAATCAAAAAATGAAGACAAAACCTTGGATTGGTTAGATGAAGATGATGTTTATTTATTAGATTCTTTTGTAAGAACAGTTGGATCCTTAGATTATATCATCAAAGATTCCATTCGCAATCCACTTGGTTTTACGTTATTACAAGAGGCATTCGTACGTTCTAAATTCAAATCTTGTATGCGTTTATTGGAAAGAGGTGCAAACCCCAATATTTTAGATGCTAATGGAGAATCTGCCATCTTCAAATTATGCCAAGACAACAAACTACGTTTACAAGAAAAAACTGCACTCATGGATGAACTCATCAAACGTGGTGCTCAGGTAAACTTACAATCGGTAAATGGAATGTCACCTCTTCATTGGTGTTCTGTTTTTGGAGAACCAAGTTTGGCAAAACGACTCATCCAAGCAGGTGTTGATATTCACATTGCGGATCAGATAGGCAGTACAGCACTACACGAAGCTTGTAAATTTGGTAATTCTTCTGTCCTAGCTTTATTACTCGAATCGGGAGCAAAGGCAAATGGAAAAAACTTAGAGGAAAAAACGGGACGTGATTTAGCTTTTGAAAATTTAGAAATTGCGGAATTGGAATCAGACGAAGAGAAAAAGAACCGTTACCAAAGGGTTCTTTCTCTCCTTGATGTATATGGTGGCTAAAACCCAAATCGTTTTGTTTTGATCACCTTAACTACTAAGTACAATACAAGACCCACTGGACCATAATAGAAAGTGAGGAAATGAATGGGAACAAGATACAATCGATGGATTCCAATTGATTTTCCATCTTCTGCTTCCCAAGTTCCGATAAACAAATCAAACGATAGATAATGCACCCATCCAGCTAACAGGAATGTATCGTTAGTAAATAAAGAACGCACTGATTCTAAACTCGAAAAATTCCCTTCTGCTTTTCCAAATCCTAGAGAGAGGGCAAAAATGTATAACCCTCCAAGAATTAGACCCGAAATCAAAACGCGAAGGTATGGTATCACCTTATTTTGGTTTGGTGTAAGGATTAATACTATCCAGGAAAGGAGTGCAATCGAATTTGCAATCGTAAACATAAGAGATTGGTTCATGTGGTTACCTTTGTCACAGAGAATTTTGGAGAGGAAAAAAGACGAATGGAGAGTGTCGTCAGAACTAAAACAATCAAACCATAACTACCTGTAAAAAAACGGTGGAAACCAAAAATCGAGTATCCCATCAAAGTTTGAACCACCATCAGACCATTCAACATGAGTAAAAAAACTCCAATCAAACGGATGATCATCCTATGTTCTTTCCTTTCTGTAAGTGGCATAAGAAAAGCCGCCAATACAAACAAAACTTGCATCACATGCATTCCAAAAAAATGAGGGACTCGCATGTCACCAATCACCGTACTCCAACCAAAAAAATAGAGGCCTTGTCCTGCCTCCCCCTTCCCAAAGTTATGTGATCCACTTGTTTGGTAAATTCCTTGTTTCATCAGTTCCAATTGTTCTGGGCGTGGAGTTGTCATAAAAAAACCAATGATCATTCCAAAACCAGCGATGAAAAGACCCCAAAGTAGACTTTCTTTCACTGCTTTTGGAATCTGTTTTTGTTTGAAGATGGGTAGGATCATTCCCAAATGGAAAAGCCAAAATATGGAAATACTGGTTCCCATAAGAGAAAACACAATTTGGTTCCAAGTATTGGATACATTAAAATGGCTATTTTCTCCTCTGGCTGCTTGCGCTGTGATGAGGATAATTTCAATGGCAGAGGTGATGGTGAGTGCAATTTGAGTTTTTCGATTAAACCTCCAATCTGCCAAAAATCGTTCCATAACCCAAAGGGTTGAAAACGAATAGATCCCTAAGGATAAAGTGAACTTGATCGGTTTGATCCAAAGATTCACCCCCAAAAGGGTTCTTGTATCTAATGAAAGCAGGGGAATCATGGTTATCGTGAGCACTGCCATTGAGATTCCATTCCAAAAAAGTGGTTGTCTTTTGATGTTGGTGTATTCCATAATGTAGACAGTGTAAACCTAGATGTAGGCTCTGTCAACATAAAAAGTATACATTGTAAACATTTTATGAAACCATTCAAAAAACAAACAACACCTAAAAAGACGAAAACTCCCACTCCAAAACCTTCTTCGTCCCAAACAGCAGGTTACCACCACGGGAATTTACGAGAAGAAGTATTAGAACACTCTCGGAAGGTTTTAGAAAAAACAGGAGTTTCGTCTCTAAGTCTTAGGGACATTGCTTCTGACTTAGGTGTGAGCCATACGGCCCCCTACCGGCATTTTCCCAAAAAAATGGATCTACTCCAAGCATTAGTTGCTGAAGGTTTTCGAGAACTGGCACTTGCGATGAAACGGGCTTGGGACAGTTCGGAGGATCCACTTACAAAAGTACGAAAAGCTGGAGAAGAGTACATTTATTTATTACTCAATAACCCACGTAGAACAGAACTTATGTTTGGTGGTGAAATTTATGTTTCCGGCGATCCATTGTCTGACGATTTACGAGAATGTGGAAATGAAGCATACATGGGTATGTTTCGAATTGTTGAATATGGACAAAACCAATTGGTCTTAAAAAAATCAGTACCAACAGCAACACTCATGATGAGCTTTTGGAGTGGAGTACATGGATTTGCCGTACTGAATGAACGAAAATGGAAATCGATCCAATCTTCTGAAGAGGAAAAAAAGTCCTTTCAAAAGGAAGTTTTACAGATTTTGGAAATTATGATTGAAGGGACACGTCTGTAAAGTAAACAATTCTACTTGTGATGATGGTGGAATCACCTTCCGATTCTAAAGTCACTTCCATTTCCACAGGATAATCTTTTAATACCATAATGAGACCAATCCCTGAACGACTGGACTCAGGGTCATTGGATTCTATCTTTTGGAAGTACAATTTCTCTAAGTCCTTTGCCGAAAAAATTTCTTTTAAACTAGATTCATAAGCCGATACATTTGATTCATTTGTTTTGTTTCGGACTAACATCTCAAAAGATTTTCCACGATGGATCAGAGAAATTTCAATATCTGCTTTTTTATCATATGAATACTTGGCTGCATTTTCCAAAAGTTCGTTGAATACAGTGGAGATCGAATTGACAATCTCTGAATTTTTCATATCCATCGAATCGGTTGGTACATTGGGTAAAAAGGAAAACCCATAGAAATAACCGATAAAATCGGAGAGAATTCCAATACGGCGCCAGTATCGCATCAAATCCAAAGGTTTTAAATGGATTTCTATAATGGACTCTGGTTCTTTTTCAGAAAAAGCAGTGTGAGTTAGATTGCCATATTTTCGCATATTCGTAGTTCAACTAAGAAATGTAGCGGAATTACTTCAATGCCGCAAGCGCTTTTTCTAATGCATTTTGCATTAATCGGCGTTCTTCGGAGTTTGTGCTGAGTTTGTCAAAGTGTAATGGTTTGAGAAGGAAACCTTTTCCATCAAATTTTAAGAATGGATTGTCCTTTTTATCTTTATCATCTTTGAGTCCAATCACCTGAAACGTTTCAATTGGAGTGTGAACACCCTTTACAACAATTTCCCCTTTGGGAATGGTATCGATGTATTCGTCTATCAGTGATTTGGTTGCATTTGAAATCAATATTTCTCCTGCCTCTGATGCATGTTCCAAACGAGAAGCAACATTCACAGGACCACCAATGATGGTGTAATCCATCCTTTCGTTTGTTCCAAAATTACCAACAGTCACATAACCTGTATTGATTCCGATTCGACAGGTTAAGTTGTGGTTGATACCAGATTTTCTCCAATACTCGTCTAACGCAGGTAAACTATCACGCATTTCAATTGCCATTTTGACACAGTTTAATGCATGAGCTTTGTCGTTTTCAAATGTTGGTGCACCAAAAAAAATCATGATGGCATCACCAATGAATTTATCGATGGTTCCACCGTATTTAATAGCGATACTTGACATTACATCCAAGTATTGGTTGAGACAATCAGAAAGGATTTCTGGTTCAATTGAATCTGTAATGGTAGTAAAACCAACAATATCAGAGAAAAAGATAGTGAGTTTTCGCCTTTGGTGGGAAATCGATGTTTCCACTTCTGCACCTGTGATCATCTCATACAATTGAGGTGAAAGGTAACGGCGCATACGATCCAAATACATTTGGATCTTTTTGTTATTCTCTAAGAGTTCGTTCTCGATTTCTGTAGAATGATCAATGATGTTTTGGTAGAGAACTTCTAACTCCGCGTATTTGGCTCGTTCCTCTTCCAAAACTTTTTCATTGTCCATAAAGTCCTAGCCTCGTTTCCTCATGATCATGATTGTGATGTCATCATACACATCCATTCCATCTATGAATACATAAATGTCTTGGAAGATAGCTGCTAAAATTTCATCCGTTGATGGTAGGTCCGCATGTTTTTCCAAGGATTCTATCAATCGATGGGATCCGAACTGTTCTCGTTTTGGATTTTCTGCTTCTGTTGCCCCATCTGTATAGAGTAAGATGATATCCTTTGGTTGTAAAGGAATGGGTTTTTCATGAATGAATTCATCAATGGATTCTGTTAGACCAACTAACATTCCATTGTCGACAGTATCGATGATTTCTGTTTTTTTCGAAGCATGGCGGTATACCATGATGGTTTCGTGTTGGCCAGCTGTTGTAAACACTCCATTTTTATAGGAAAATAATGAAAGTGTTAGGTTACGAATGTCATTCATCCTCATATGGATGTTAGAAAACAAAATGGAGTTGATGGAGCGAAGTGATTCGCGCAAGGAAATCACTTGAGATCGTAAGGTTGTGATAAATGCGGACTGTGTCATGAGCATCACAACACCAGAAGCAAGTCCATGGTCTGTTACGTCTCCAATACCAATGTACACCGTTCCATCTTCATGGTGGACAACATCATAATAGTCTCCACCCACTTCGTTTGCAGAGTCCATCCTAGCTGAAATTTCTAACTCACCAATTTGTTTTAATTCCTCATTACGGGGAAGTACCATGGCTTGGATTTGCCTTGCTACGTCTAATTCCATACCGAGGCGCATGTTCTCTTCAAGGATGGCTTGTTTTTCTGTATTAAAAATTAAGTCAGCTTGTTCTTGTGTGGTTCGGGATGTGTTGAGGATGGCGTATAAAATCAAACCACCAGTCACAACCATATAGAGTAAGATGAGAAAAATTCCCATCGGTACTGCACTGACAAGAAAGAAGGAACTATTTTCTTCTAAGAAGTTTGGTTTGAGATACTGTGACAACTCCATGAGTTTTGCATTGAGGTCAGTCATCTCAGGATAAAAATAAATGGTGAGTGATGCATACTCAACAATGAGTACAATCACTGCAAAGATGATAGTCTTAGTATTATTACGTATGGATGCAAGAGCGATGAGGATGAAGAAGACATAAATCATCGGAGCTGCATACACAAGACTTGGGTTTTTTTGGGAGTAAGCCGTATACCCTGTAACAAATGTAAGGAGAGTGATCTCTAAAAAAGATGAAGAGAATTTAAATATATTGAGATATTTACCCGACTTCTTTAATGAATACAGAACTACGAAGTTGTAACAGAGTAAAACTAAGATGGCAGAGATTTGGTAATAAAACTCTACAGGAGGACGACCCGAAAGTAGTCCGAGTGTGGCAAAGATAACCAAAAATCCCAGGAAAAAAAATCGGAATTTTGTGGCGAAGGTTTCGGCCCTAAATTCCCCCTGGAAGGCAATCTCTTTAAGTTGTTTCTTGTAGTAGTCCGAGAGGACGAAGCGATTTTCGTTGGAAGAGGATTGCGGCATAGAGTAAAGGTTTCTTTCTTTAAATTTCGTTCTAGAGAATGCGGAAAATTAACTGATAACGTCATACATTTTGCATAAATTGCAAATGATTTTTCAAATTTTTAAGGAGGACGGCGCGTATGAGTCATATCAAAGTCCATTTGGCAACAACGGAAGAAGATCGTAATAAAATTTATCACCTCCGCTACGATATTTATGTTCAAGAAATGAACAGGGTCCAGGAATATGCGGACCATACTACCAAAATGATCAGAGAACCGTATGATGAAACGGGCCACCTTTTCCTCGCTGAAACGGAAGAGGGTGAGATCATCGGCACCGTTCGTATCAACTTCCGAAGGGATGGGAGTTTGGAATGCGAAGACTTATATGAAATGGATCTTTTCCGCCCCTTTTACCCTGACAAAGTTTCCATGTCGACCAAACTGATGGTCAAACGCGAATACCGTCATACAGCAGCCGCGAGTATGCTTTGTATGAAGATTTATGAACATGCTAGAGAAAATGGGATCGTCATCGATTTTATTGATACCAATCCACATTTGGTGCGACTGTACAACCAAGTTGGATATCGGATGTACAAAAAAAACATCCACCACCCTGAATATGGAATTGTGATTCCCATGGTATTCTTGTTAGACGATAATGAATACTTAAAACAAATTCATTCACCATTCCTTCGTTTGGCGAAGAGATTCCCTGCTGGAACTGAACTTGCTCATTTGTTTGAAACCAAGTTCCCTGAATACAAAGACATTCGGCCTCTCTTCTCAATGGAAGGAGATGAAGTTTGGCAAAATATTGTTCATGATATGATGCTTCCTCCAAGCCAGTTTCTCTCGTTTTTACGAGGGTTTACGGAGGAAGAATCTAAAAAACTTCTCTCCATGCTTGATTTAATTGATTACGAAGATGGTGATGTCGTGTTCCACCAAAACCAAGAAAGCCAAGGTTTGTTTTGTGTATTGGATGGAAGTGTAGAAGTTGTGGTGAATAGAGAAGATGGAGTTAGATCTACCATCTCCATTTTAAACCAAGGTGAAATTTTTGGGGAACTTGGTTTTGTAGCGAAGTCCAATCGAAATGCTGATATCATTGTAAGGGATCATGCGAAACTTCTCATCCTCACACCCAATGAATTTCAAAAATTGGAAATCCAAAGTCCCACATTAGCGGTAAAATTACTGACCAACTTGTTTGTGATTTTAGCGGAGAGGTTCAATGAAATGTCCCGCCGCATGCTCGAATTTAGAAGGTTGTACGAGATGGGCGGAAGTTCGAGGTAAATGGTGAAACGTTTGTGGTTTAGGAAATTTCCAAAACCACTTGGTCCCAAAGTTTTTTGAAGTTTGAGAGAGATTTTGACTGCCAAGAAACATTGAGGGATCCTTGGATTTTGATTTGGTACGTAGCACTTTTTCTAGAATCAATAATGAACATGGAAAGGGTAGTGATCCCCGAACTGTTCACAAATTGAAGTTCGCGAAAGTCCATCGTGAGGAGTGCCCCTTGGCATTGTTTGGCTACATCTCTTAAAAATAATTTGATAGGTTCATAAGCGGGTAAGTTCTGCAAGCGGATAGATCCAGTGAATTTGACAGTCTTAGTGGCTTCGTCGTATTGAATATTGTAATCTAAGTCTTTGATTTCCATGAAGCTTCGCCTATTATATCTCTTCTACGTTGATAATTGCTCTTACCGTGATTTCATGAGTATCGGCATCGATCTCAGTGAAACTATAACCAAAACGAACAGGATAGTCTTTTAACATCATGAGAAGACCAAGTCCAGACTTGGTATCTCCATCTTCTTTGGTTTCGAGTGTAGAAAAATACATCTCCTCCACGTTTTCTGATATGAGTTTGTTCACAAAAAGCTCAAAACTATCTCTTAAGGTTTTTGACGCCACATTTAAAACATCAATTCTTAAAAGATTTCCATATTGTTTTAATTCTACATTGATTCTACCTTCTCTTGCTTTAGAGAATTTAGAAGCATTTTCTAAAAGTTCATTGATGATCGTGGAAAGTGAATTGGCTTTGGTTTCACTTGCTTCGTAACAATACGAATAAAATCCTGCAACGAAATTGGCTGTGAGACCACATCGGCGCCAATAGGTGGTCATATCGATCGGTTGGAATACCAATCTCAGTTGGCCATCCGCAGGCAAATTTTCTGGAATGATGTGGTATTCACCGATGATGATGGGTGCCTTAGGGTTCAATTTTGCCTCCGTTTATTTTTGGTACAAATGCGTTTCTAATTTGATCGTGAATTTCACACGATTGGACATGTATTCTGATTGTAATTTGGAATATAAATCCTGCATCCCATCTGGATGTCCCATAAAAGACATCATAGACCATCCTGTCATCATTCCCAAATGAATTTTTGGGTATTCGACTGTCGGTTTGTCATCATTGCCATCATTGGATGCGATAAAGTCGGTTCTATGTTTCAATTGGAAACCCAAAGATTCCATCATTCCCGGAATTTTTTCCATCACAAACCTGTCAGCAGGGTGGATGGTTGCATGTTTGGCAACCATATCCAAAAGGACCTGTGGGCCAGTAAAGGTTTTGTCATTTGGACAATGGATGAGAACCTTCCCGCCTGGTTTTAACACTCGGTAGAATTCTTTCAGAGCTTTTTCAGGTTCTTTGATGTGGATGAGAACCATCGAATTAAAAATAAAATCAAAATGATTGTCTGGGTAATCCAATGAACGAACATCAGAGACCTTCCAGTCTACTTTTGGATACACCAACTTACAGTATTGGACCATATCCTCGGAGATGTCACAAGCAGACCATTTGAGGTTTGGATTTTTCTTCATGAGAAAACTGGTGAGAACACCTGGACCCGCTCCCGCATCCAGAGCCGTACCCACTTCTTTTTGGTACTCGATGGAATCTAAATATGGCTCAAGCAGGAGCTTCAGGAGGTTGGCCTGTGCTGATAATCTGGGCATCTCATCCTGAATGGATATTTTTTGTGTATAAAGGTTTTCGCTCAAAGTGAATTCGCCAGAGGAGTGGTTCTAAATAAAGAACTCTTTTTCAAAATTGGTCAACTGAAATACGAACTATTTTGGACTGTTTTTTACAAATGGTTCAGAACAGTGAACCCATCTGACATAATTGCTTTGGTACCTATTGTAATTCGCGAGCAACAACCCCATCAATATCACTTCCATTATAACTGCCTGGTGGCCAAGGGAAATTGCTACTTGTTGCTGGGTTGATTACATTACTTGCGGATGTGATTTTTACGAATTTAAACCCATTCGTTTTGATATCGTTGGCAGCAGTTGTATCACAATTCACATCGTTTGGATCACTTGGATCTAAATCATCCAAATCAAATCCGTCCCCACCACCAAGAAGGAAAGACCCGCCGGTATTGACAAATAAATCCTCGTTTGACAAGGGATTGGTGGTCATATTGAAGTACACAGGTCTTAGGCCACCAAACTTTGTCCAGCTGGCAATTAGATTGATATTTCCGGCCGTATAACTTGGATTAAAACCACAATAAATGGATCCATCACGGGAGACTTGGATCACAGAGGGATCCATGGCATAGGTATTGGTATCTCCAGAGATCCGAAAACTATTATCATAAATAATAAAATCTGTGGCGTCTGGGACATTTTTGACAGTTCTACCTCCCCAACTGAGAACCATCGTAGCACCTGCCCCTGTAGTCTCTAATGCATAAACATCAAGAGACCCAACTAGTTCACCAGCACCACAAACTCCATTGATGGCTTTTTTCGGATCAGAAAATCCAGATACATTGGCGGAGGCACTGACCACCGTATTGGCAAGGAATATGTCGGAAGGGAGTGTTGATTTAGGACAAACAGAAGCATTGGCACTTGCCCCAAGTAAAGGAATGAGTGCTGCCAATTTTTCCTCCGATGACGACGACTGAGAAGGTTTGCAATGGAAAGTCCACAAACAGGATAGAATGAGGAGGAAATGAATTAGTTTTGTTTTCATCTTGGTTGTGGTGTCCTTTCCAGTTTAAAAAAAAATCTATTTAAAGTCCAGTCCAAGTTGAGTTTTCGGTTCTAGAAAGTGCCCGGTTAAATGTAAACCCAGCGCAACCGTTTGTGGAGTAATTCGTTGCATTACTTGTGATCGTACTGTTTTGAACTTCTGCTAAGGTTGCTTTTCCATAAACTGCTTCACAAAAATAAAAACATCTAGCTGCACTTAGTTCACAACCAGTAGTTGTCACAGGTGTGTAATCGATTCTACCAAAAGTGGAATTAGAAGAGTTATTTCCTCCAGGTGTGTTTTGGTAATACATTCTTCGTGTGGATTTATCGAAGGATAAAATTCGATAGGTTGTATCCCCACCGCCAAAGTAATCAGAGTTTTTTTCAAAGCCTGAAATGATACTACCGGAACCATCTGGATTTGTCGCGATGATGAGCCTTCCCGTTAAGGAAGCTTGAGTCACTTGTTTATTTGCATCATACGTATAACCTGCGTTCCATTGTCCATTGTATTCTAACAAAAACGAAGTTGATAAGGCACTGCCTGCAAGTAGTCCAACCAATAGATTTGTTTGTGAATCAGATTCCGGAACTTGTTTTTCCATTTGGCAGAAGGAAAAGGAGAAGAGTAGTCCAATCAAGACTGTCGTTTGTAAGTGTGTTCGTTTCATATACGTTTCCTAAATTTTAAAAAGTTTAGGGAACTCCTAAGCAATGAAAGACAATGAGTGATTCCTTTGGAGTGATCCTCCAAATGGAAAAGTATCCTTGTAAATCTTGTTTCGGGTGCCCCGATGCCTTCGGGGCCCCTTTCCTCCAAATGGTGGGCATTTGGATTCAGTGTGTAAAGTTCCATTTCCGCGAGGAATTCTTTACGGGGAAGATCTGGCTCACCAAACAGTTGTTTGGATTACAGTTGCGGGTCAGCACAGGATTTACACCTGTTTCCTCCCTGAAGGTATTTTCCAGGTTTTTGTGAAGCTATGGATTGTCAAATTTTTAAATCCAGGATTTCTACTAACATATTTCGTACAAATTGAAACTGAAATGTATTCAAATTGTAGCCAAAGATTTTGTGATTCTTTTGCAACCAAATTGGAATTTTAGACACATACCAATTAAGAGGAAAAGATATGTTTTATTATGTCGGAAGGTCTATTGGTTTTGTATTGATGTGGATTGTGGTGAAACCCATGAGATTAAAATACGGAAACAAAAAAGTAGAAATTCAGAACGACTTCATTTTACGTCAGTTAAATGGTAAATCTATGATACTGATTTCAAATCATATCAAACCACGAAATAAATTTTTAAAAATCATCACAATGCCTTACGATGCATTTGTTATTCGTGGAGTTCTTAAACGATATGGAATTTATACAACTGCGTTAACAAGTTATGATTCAGGAATGGGCAATAAAGGCAGAAAGTCAAAATGGCTCAAACGAAAAGAACAAATTGTCAAAGGGATTGTTAAATCAATCGACTTAATTCCCTTAAACCGAAATGAATCAGACCCAGTGACAATCAAAGATTTCCAAAGAAGGATTAAAAAAGGGAATTTGGGAATTGGAATTTTTCCGGAAGGGTCTTGGTACCGAGGGTTTCGTAAATCTCGAAAATTATTTCCAGGTATGGTGGTACTGAGTAAACGTTACAATTTGCCAATTGTTCCTTTGTATTTAGATGCATACAATTTAAACAAACCAATTCGGTTAACTGTTGGAAATCCTGTCTGGCAAGTGAATGATAGTAATGAAACAATGGCATTTATCAAATCGGAACTGATCAGACTCAACCAAGTTGGAAAAAATCCAGTCGTTCAAACAGAAGTCACCCATAATGGTTTGGACACTGATGAAGAAGGGATGGAAGTATCACCTAGCATTAGCTAGGTTGGTTTTTTGCTAAGCAGTTTCTGAAAGTAGGAAATTCCTTCTTCGATCGGATTTCCTGCTCCTTTTCTTTTTCGGAGCATACCTGTCATATCCAAAACAATCACTCCATACATCCAACTCCACATCAACCTTGCAATGGCAGGGTATTCGTTTTTAGGGTATGGAATTTCGCCAGAATCAAAACCAATTCTAACTGTTTCTAAAAAAAACCGATAACTTTTTGGAAGTTGAGGGAATGCCTTTCTATGAACTCCACCATAGTCGGTAACAAACATTACTTTGTGAAGTTCTCGGTTGTTACTGGCAAAATGGAAATAGGCACGTGCAATCGCGGCCAATTGGTCAAAGGCAGATCCCGTTTTGACATCAGCACTTGCTTTTTTTAACATCGAGAGGAGCTCATCCTCTCCCGTTCGGATCAAATCTTGGACAAGATCAATTTGGCTTTCGTAATATGAATAGGGGCTTGCAACGCTACAACCGAGCCTGTTCGCAATTTTACGCATGGATAACCCATCAAGCCCCTCTTCTTTTAAAATGAGGAGGGATACATCTCTAATTTCCTCCCTGGAGAGGCTATTGCGAATCCTTCTTTGTTTGTGGTGGGCTTCCAACATGGACGAATCTCAGTTTTGCTTCCACGGTATGATAATCCAGCGAAAAATCGAACGTTTTTCCTAAAATGCGACGTTGATCTGGGCATAGACCATGTAGGCTTCTCGTCCGAGTTGGTTTTTTGCCTGTAAGTAGTTTTGGTTTTCGGGAACTTTTTTTTCTACAAGTTCTGAAAAAAGGGAACCACTAGAAAAAACCAATATGTATCAAAATAAGATAACACTTCTTTTGGGTACATACATATTGATCTCTTCTAATGAATTGTTAGGTGAAATTAGTCCTTTCTTATAATCCTTTCAATACGTAGAAATAAACTGGAATACCGATGATGATATTGATTGGGAATACAATCGATAAAGCAACTGTTAAGTAAATACTTGGACTTGCTTCCGGAATTGAATCTTTCATCGCGGCAGGAACTGCAATATACGAAGCAGATGCACATAGTACAACAAACATTAATGCATCACCAACTGGCATCTGAATGATTTTTGTCAAAAAGATCGCAATCACTACATTGATAAACATAATGATGAGTGTTGATCCAACTAAGAAAAAACCAACTTTTTTTAACTCGCGCATTTGTTTTGCGGCATCAATCCCTTTATCCAAAAGGAAAAATGTAAGAAGTCCTTTGAAGATATCTTCTGTAAATGGTTTTGTAGTATTCCATCCAGATTCACCTGACAGATAACCTACGATTAGAGCACCAATTAAGATATAAACTGATGAACTAAAAAAAGCTTCATGTAACAATTGTTTCCATTGGATTTTTTCAGAGGGATTTCCGTTTTGTTTTTTCTTACCGAGGCGATCGATGATGACAGCGATAACAATGGCAGGTGATTCCATAAGTGCCATTCCAGCAACGATGAAACCTTGGTATTCAAATCCGTAACTGTGTAAAAATGCACCTGCTGTTACAAACGTTACCGCACTAATAGATCCAAAACTTCCGGCAAGGGCAGCAGAATTAGCATGGTCTAACTTCAATCGAAAGATGAAGTAAGAATACACAGGAACAAAACATGCCATAAACATACATGCAATCAATGTGAGCAAATGTTCTTGAGCGAATGGCGATTTAAATAATTCGTGCCCACCTTTAAAACCAATGGAGAACAATAAGTACAAAGAAAGAAATTTTGATACTCCTTCTGTTATGCGGAGATCCGATTTAAAAAATACAACACCCATTCCTAAAAAGAAAAATAGTACAGGTGGGTTTAAAATATTATTCAGAGCATTGTGCAAATCCATTTTTGTCCCTCTTTTTCTCCATGATTTAAGACTCCTAATTTGTCCAAAATCATAAAACTGGACAAAAAATACTTTCGATTTGAAATTCATCAACATTGAATTCGCTTTCTTGCTTATGATTTATTTGCACATTGGTGAAATCCATGCGCATTCTCTTCCGTGTTTACTTCTCCTTAGTCATTCTACTAGGAACGGATGGATGTTTATGGAAACCAGAAGCGTTTTACGGAACAAATATCAGCCATTCGGTAGAATTTTTGGCGCCAGTCAAAGGTGATTTGCCTACTATATGCACCAAAAGCTCAATCCAAACTTTGAAACAAATGTTTTGGATACAGAATGAAACTGAGGATTCTTTAAGAAGCAAACGTGCGCTACATGGCCAATGGTTCCATTTTCAATTGAAAAATGTAACAGATATGGTTTCCGATTTCAGCGTTCTCATCCAATGGATCAACATTCCCTCTGCTGAAATCTGTTCGGAAAACCAAAAAGGAGAATTTTCCGATACATACAATGGATATGTTTGGGAAAATTGGCATGGACTATTGTCACCCTTCCCAAATTTTAATGTTTCCTTAGAACCAGGGGAAACACGTGATTTTTATCTTTTCCTTGTCTCAAATGAGAATCTAAATTTCCCCATTCGAACGGTATCCAATACGAGTTATCGTTTCATTGTACTCTTTCGATTTTTAACTTTTTTGTTTTTTTTGATGGTAGGGATTGTTTCCAGTGGTTGGGCAATTTCTGAATTCATCAAATCAAAAGAAAAAATATATCTAATGATTCTCTTTCATTTTTTATTATTTTTCTTTTTAGTTTATTCTGTCCATGGAAAGGAGTTATCTACCGTTTTAGGGAATGGAAACAACCTATTCACACACTCATATTACTTACTGTTATCAATTAATCATTTTGTATTCTTTTTATATCTTTATAGTTTTGTTAAATTTACAAACGAAAGTTTAAAACATCCAATTTTATTTTGGTTGTTTGCCATCTCTGGAATTTTATATCTTCTTGTTCCCATTTTCCCAAGAATGTATGAGTATAGAATTTTTATCCTACTCACAATCTTTGGGTCCGCAGCTTATTTTTTACGTAACACCCATATTATGCTCTTCACAAACCAAATTAATGAAGAAAAAAGTTATTTTTTAGGTTGGGCATTCTTTTTGTTTTTATTGTTTCTAAAAACTTTATTCCATTTTGATTTTTATCCTTACCAAGCTTTTTTCATTTATGCTGCTGTGTTTTACCTTCCTTTTTTGACAGCTGGTAGTTTCTTATTTTTAAGAAATTATGAAAAACGAGATAAGACAAAAACAAGATTTCGAACATTCACGAATAAAATTGATACGAGAGAGTATAAAACAAAATTAGAATCATTATTAGAATCAGACAAAATTTTTCTGGATATTGACTGCAATGAGGAGATGATAGCGGGACGTTTGGGTCTAACCTATCACCAATTAAGCGAGTTGATTAATATTGAGTATCAATTTAATTTTCCTACACTATTAAACTTATACAAAATAAAAGAAGCAAAAAGAATATTAATCGAAAAACCAGAATTAAACGTCGCTACAGTTGGAAAACTATCTGGTTTTGGTTCGAGATCCGCATTTTATTTAGAATTTAAAAAACAATGCGGAGTGAATCCTAATCAATTCAGAAAGTCTTCGTCTCATGATAAAAAAGATAAACTTAATTAGGAACTCTCTAATGAGCATAGATAAACCAAAAGATTGGTTACCTGGACTTAAAGAAAACTGGCGATCCGATATTGTGTCCGGTTTTGTTGTGTTTCTCATTGCACTCCCACTTTGTTTAGGAATTTCACTCGCCTCTGGTGCACCACCTATGGCTGGAATTTTTTCTGGAATTGCAGGAGGTCTCTTTGTTTCTTTTATGAGTGGATCTCATCTGACAATCAATGGACCTGCTGCTGGACTCATTGCAGTTGTATTAAATTCGATTTTTGTTATGGGTGGTGGAGATGCCAAATTAGGATTTGAGATCACTTTGGCAGCCATAGTACTTGCAGGATTGATTCAGGTACTTTTGGGAATCTTAAAGGCGGGAAATCTTACAATCTATTTCCCGATTTCCGTTGTACATGGAATGATGGCGGCGATTGGAATTATCATCATATCAAAACAGTTTTATGTGGCTCTTGGAATTTCGCCAAATGCCAATACTATTTTAGGACTTCTTTTGGAGATCCCTCCAAGTTTTGTGCATTTGAATCCTGAAGTAGCTATGATTGGTATTTCTGCGATTGTGATTATATCATTGCTTACAAAAATACAAAACCCTCATTTTAAAAAACTACCTGCACCTCTGGTAGCAGTGTTAGTTGGAATTATTTTGGGTTTTGTTTTTGGATTGGCAGATGAACATTCTTATACGTTATTAAATCAAACATACAACATTGGTCCTGAAAAATTAGTGAATTTGCCAAATCATATTTATGAAAGTTTCAGTTATCCAAACTTTTCTCATTGGAAAGATGGAAACTTTTGGATTATGGTCGTGACAATCGCATTGGTTGCAAGTATAGAATCATTACTCACAGCAACTGCAGTTGATAATACGGATCCTTACCGTAGAAAATCGAATATGGACCAAGAACTTGTCGCAAAAGGGATTGGAAACTTTTTTTTAGGATGGATTGGTGGATTACCCATTATCGCTGAAGTGGTAAGATCTTCTGCAAATATTGAAAATGGAGCCAAAACAAGATGGTCCAATTTTTTTCATGGTTTGTTTTTATTATTATTTATACTCCTCCTTCCTGGTCTCATTCATAGAATCCCATTAGCATCACTTGCTGGTATTTTAATTATGGTTGGGTTAAAACTGGCATCACCAAATGTTTTTAAAGAAACTTATAAAAAAGGTTGGGACCAAATTGTCATATTTTTGGTAACCGTTGTGATCACAATCGTAGAAGACCTGTTAGTTGGTGTGTTATGCGGGATCATTACTGCAATTTTAATCCAAATGTACTTTGGAGTCAAATTTCGTTATATTTTCATTGCTAACATTAAAATCGAATCAAATAATAAGATACACACTTTATATGTTAAACATGCACTTTTGTTTTCCAATATGATTTCCTTAAAACTACTACTTCGGAAAATATCATTTGGGGAAAGGATCGATGTAAAATTTGATGAAAATGTAAAGATGATTGGTTTTTCAGCAATTGAATTTTTACAGAGTTTTAAACGTGATTATGAAGAACGTGGTGGGCAAGTTAATTTGATTGGATTTGAAGATTTAAAACCAATCTCGGCATATTATGGTGCCACACGTATTCATAAGTAGTAAAAAAATTCTTGTAACTTTTTTTTCCTAAACCAATCTCCTTTTATGCAAAAGTTATTGGTTTTTTTCCTTTTGGTTCTGCCTATCTTTCTTTTTTCAAAGGATGTCCCTAGGTTAAAATCTAGAGTCATGGATGAAACTTGGACACTCCATTCTGAATATATTGCAGCAATAGAAAAACAATTAAGCGATCATGAAAAAAAGACATCCAATCAAATAGTTGTGTTCGTTACACCCTCGTTAGAAGGAGAAAATTTGGAAGAATACTCTCTGAAAGTTGCCGAAACTTGGAAACTTGGACAAAAAGGAAAGGATAATGGAGTGTTGCTATTTGTTGCCCTTGAAGATAGAAAACTAAGGATCGAAGTTGGTTATGGATTAGAAGGTGTTTTAACGGATGTTTTGTGCCATCACATCATAGAGAATGAAATCAAACCTTCTTTCAAAAAAGGAGAATATGATATTGGGATACAAAATGGAGTAAATGCTATCTTGAAATCAATTGAAGGAGAATACACCATACCTGAAAAGGAAGACTTTTCTCATCTTGGACCACTTTCCTTTTTGGGTGAAATAGCTCCTGAAGGTCCTGAGATGCCAATTGGATTAAAAATTTTCATATCCATTTTTGTAGTAAGTATTCTTGGAGTTTTTACTTACTTTGCAGCGAACGCTCCTTATGTTGGTTGGTTCATTTATTTCTTTTTGTTTCCTTTTTGGAGCATATTTCCAACTGCAATTCATGGAGCAAATATCGGAGCAATTGTATTCCTTACATATGCAATAGGAGTAGGACTTTATAAACTTTATCACCTTTTGACACCACATGGAAGAAAACGAATGCGAAACAGTAGTTTCGCAAGTGGTTCTCGAGGTGGTAGGAGTAGTGGATGGTCAAGTGGGGGAAGTTCCGGTGGGTTTAGTGGAGGAGGTGGGAGTTTTGGTGGCGGTGGAAGTTCCGGCAGTTGGTAGTTCAAATTGTTAAAAAAATCCATTCCACCGTAGTTTTTTTCATACTGATGGGAACTTTTTCCATTATAGATGGGTTTAGTATATAGTGAAGTTTGTTTGTTACTATTTATCTTTTGGTTTGGTCTTCAGTTTTGAAATCTCAGCGCAGGTGACAAAACCGATCCAATTAAAAGATCTTTGGCAAAAAGCAGTGCAGTTTAATCCCGATTATCTATCGGTAAAAGCAGATTATGAAAAAGCTTTTTATGAAAATGAAAAAAGTTATGCAGGGTATTTACCAACTGTCAACGTTTTGGCTTCTGCAAGGCAATCATCAGCTAACTTTAGCGGATCTGGAACCGTCAATGACCCTTTGATCAGTGGTGGAGTGAATAATAGTAACACACAAACCCAACAAACAAATACAGGTGAATCTAGGCCTACTGCGGTCAATCGATATTCTGTTGGGCTTAGCACAAACCAAAACCTTTTTTCAGGATTTCGTGATAAAAGTGGAATTGAAAAAACAGAAGCATTATTACAAGCAGCCAAACAAACATTAAATGACTCGAGATTGAAAATTTGTTTTGAGTTAAAGTCCGCTTATTCACAAACATTGTATGCAAAAGAACTTTACCAATTATCTTTAAAAATCAAAGAGAGACGCATTAAAAATCGAGACTTGGTTAAACTTCGATATGAAGTTGGTAGGGAACACAAAGGTAGTTTTTTATTGAGCGAATCATTTGTAAAACAATCGGAATACGAGGTTTCTTTTGCAGAAAGACTATTTCAGACCAATTGGAAAGAAATCGAACGAATCATTGCGACGCCAGTTGAAGTATCCTTGGACGTACCTCTAGTATCAGAGCCTATTGTCGAAATTAAAATTTCCGAAAAAGAGAAGTCGAGTTTACTTGATGCCCATCCTTCTATTATGGCGGAACAATCAAAAGTGCGAGCTGCCCAAGCAAATATTGGTATCGCGGAAGCCGGTTTTTATCCAGACCTCAATCTCAGTGCAACAGTGACAAGACAAGATGATGTTTGGTTACCAAAACCAAGAAATTATAGTTTTGGAATCAACTTGACCTATCCATTGTTTAATGGTGGTAGGGACTATTATAATGTAAAAATTGCAAAATCTGAATATGAAAAGTCAATTCACACGAGAGATTCAAAAAAGAATTTACTCACCTTTTCATTAGAACAATCGTATCTAAATTTTATAAATGCTTCGGAGCAATTATTAGTATTAACCGAATTTTATAAGGCTTCCGATACAAGGGCAACAATCGCAAGGGCACAATATTCCAATGGACTGATCAGTTTTGAAAATTGGGATATCATAGAGAATGATCTAATCAATCGGGAAAAAAATTTGTTAATCGGTAAAAGAGATCTTGGGCTAGCAGAAGCAACATATCTACGTAATTTAGGAAAGTGTTTTGATGAAAATTAAACTTTATGTTTCACTTTTTGTTTTAATTGTATTCGCGGTATTGTATTTCACATTTGGAACTGTTAAATCAAAACAAGAATTCAAAATTGAATCCACAAGTGTGACTCGAGGTGATTTGATTGTTACTGTTCGAGCAACAGGTACTGCAATTCCTAAAAATCGATTAGAAGTCAAACCCCCCATTGCAGGAAGGATTGAATCCATACTTGCAGAGGAAGGAGAACATGTAGGAAAAGGAAAAATCCTAGTCTGGATGAGCTCAACCGAAAGAGCCGCATTATTGGACGCAGCTAGAGCTAAAGGCAATGATGAATTGAAAAAATGGGAAGATTTTTACAAACCAACTCCAGTAATTTCACCATTACGAGGTTTGGTGATTGCTTCCAATATAAGCACTGGGCAAACAGTGACACAACAGGATATTTTATTTGTTTTGTCTGATAATTTAATGGTCCAAGCAAAAGTAGACGAAACCGATTTATCAAAAATAAAGATTGGGCGAATTGCCAATATAGTAGTAGATTCATTTTCCAATGAACCCGTTCGTGCTAGAGTAAAACACATTGGTTACGAAGCAGTGATTGAAAATAATGTTACGATGTACAATGTTGATTTGGAATTGTTTTCGATTCCAGAATTTCTACGAAGTGGTATGTCGATTACTGTCGATTTTATAATTTCCGAAGAAAAAGATGTATTGTTAATTCCAAATGATTATGTGAAAAGAAATAAAAAAAATGGAATGATCTTACTCAAAATAGAGGATTCATTGCAAGAAACGAATGTTACCATTGGAAATTCTGATGACCAGAATACTTCCATATTATCAGGATTAGTGGAAGGTGACCTGGTTTACCGTAAGAAAAAAATACAAGAGTCAAAAAAATCCAATGCAAGTGGTGGTCCTTTCTCATCTCCAAAAGTTCCAAAGAGATAACATTTGTTAGCAATAGATATTAAAAATCTATCGAAATCTTACAAAATTGGAAATTCACAATTTGCTGTTTTGAATCAAATCAATTTAGAGATCAACCAAGGTGAGTTCGTAGCGATTATGGGTCCGTCTGGATCTGGTAAATCGACATTATTACAAGTAATGGGTTTACTTGATCATGCAGACATTGGCTCATACCGTTTATTTGGGAAAAATGTTGAAAAAGAATCTTCCAATGTTCTTTCTGATATACGTGGAAGTTTGATTGGTTTTGTTTTCCAACAATTTCATCTATTGTCTAAATCAAATGCACTCCAAAATGTTTGTTTGCCTTCTCTTTACACAGAAATTCCAAATCCAATTCAAGTTGGAGAAATTCAGTTAACAAAAGTTGGCTTACAAAATAGAATTTTCCATACGCCTAACGAGTTATCAGGCGGTCAACAGCAAAGGGTTGCAATTGCCAGAGCATTAATCAACGATCCTCCCATCATTTTTGCTGATGAACCAACAGGTAATTTGGATTCCAAAAGCAAAATTGAAATTATGATGGAACTCAAACGGCTTCATGAAGAGGGGAAAACAATCGTAATGGTCACTCATGAACCTGAGATGGCAGATTATTGTGATCGTATTATCCGTGTGAGTGATGGGCAAATTACAAACGAAGAGATAAAAAGAAAATCAAAAATGGTTCCGACATCGAATCAGAATTTTATGAGACGGAAAACGGGTTGGAGTTTGGTTAATGGTCTATTGAAACAGTCTTTATTTTCACTCACATCCAATCGTCTGCGTACCTTTTTATCAGCATTGGGAATTTTATTTGGAGTTGTTTGTGTCATTTCCGTGATGGCTTTGGGTGAAGGAGCTAAAAAGTCTGTTGAGGAACAATTTTCTTCGTTAGGTGCAAATTTAGTTATCGTTAGAACGGGTGGGATGAGAAGTGGAGGAGTTTCTCTCGAAGCAGGGACTGTGAATCGTTTGGATATATACGACGTTAAAGCCGTTTCAAAAAAATTTCCAGAAGTGAAACAAATCTCGGCAGTGGTAAATGGAAGAGCCCAGCTTGTCTTTGGAAATCGAAACTGGAATAGTTTTGTAACAGGAGCCAGTGCGAACTATGAGTCACTTAGAAATTTAGAACCAACAGAAGGAAGATTTTTCACAGAAGAAGAAGATAACAAACGGAGTCTTGTATGTTTGGTTGGGAACACAGTAGTCAGGGAATTATACGAAGGCAAAAATCCCGTTGGAACCTACTTAAAAATCAATCGAGTATCGTTTCGAGTCATAGGTCAATTGCCTGAAAAAGGTTCTACCGGTTTTCGTGACCAAGATGATGTTGTATTGGTTCCACTTAACACAGCCATGCGACGATTGTTAAACAAAGATGCCGTTGACAATTTAGAGATGGAATTGGATCAAAATGAATCTTCTGAAAATTTTATATCTCAGATTAAAAGTTTTTTACATGAAAGACATGGAACAAACGAATCGATGGGAAATATCTACCAAGTTATGAGTATGGCAGATATCCAATCGGCAGTTTCTGAAACCAACCAAACGATGTCTACCTTACTCATTGCTCTGGCTACAGTTTCTTTATTAGTTGGGGGTATTGGTATCATGAATATTATGTTAGTTTCTGTAAAAGAAAGGACAAAGGAGATTGGTTTAAGAAAAGCATTGGGAGCAAGAGAATCTGATATTCGCATTCAATTTTTAATTGAATCAACTTTGACAAGTCTGACTGGAGGATTTGTAGGCTTAGTTTTTGGGATTTTCACAGTGTATTTTTTGCAGGAATCTTTTGGCTGGACAATTGTTTTATCCTTTCCTTCTATTGGTTTTGCCTTTTTATTCTCAATAACGATTGGAATTATATTCGGTTGGTGGCCATCTGAATATGCTGCTAAACTGAGTCCTATTGTTGCTTTAAGATCTGAATGAATACCGTCATCAATCCCAGAAAAATCCCTCAACAAAAACGTTCCAAAGAACGATATCAGAAAATTGTTGATACGGCTATACAGCTATTAGGTGAAGTGGGATATGATGATTTAACTACGGATTTGATTGCAGAAAAAAGTGGCATATCAGTTGGTTCGATCTATCAATTTTTTCCAAACAAAGAATCCATTATATATTCACATGCTGAGAATTCATATTTAATTATGCATGATTTGTTCTTTGAAAAAGTTACCAAAGAATTAAAAAAGATCAAAAAGTTCACTCCTGAATTTGTCGATTTTACATTGTTTGCGTTTGAACAAACATTAAATGAAGTGAAAGGTTATCGATTGATCCATTCAATTTTATACACGAATGAAGCATTATTACATTTAGATATTGAAAGTAATGAGAGGTTTGCAAAATCCTTAGCCGAAAAAGTGATATTGGTTATGTTTCCAAAAGTGAACAAAAAACGATCGTTTTATATCTCACTCATGATTGTTGAGGCAGTTGATTCTGTTATCAAAATTGTCCATCGAACCAAAAAACCTTCTGAGAAAAAACAAGTTTTGGCGGAACTCAAAACCTTACTTTTAGTATATTTTTCCACTTTTCAATGATTTAACATTGACAAAGTTTTAACACAATTCTAAAATTCTCCAAATGTGAGGACTTCCTCATGTTTCGGGAATAACTATGGAAAAAACCAAAAAGACATTGATAGGGATCTTAATGGCAATCTTCTTAACCTTCGGTTTGAATTTTTGCAATTCGGAAGATCCGGCAAACTCGGCTTTTGTTCATGTGACGATGATGGACAATGCCTTTCATCCTCCAGTGATTCGCACCTACAAGGGTGGGAAAATTCGTTTTGTGAACGAAGGAAATAATCCACATAACGCTATCTCCATTAATAAAGATTGGTCGACTGAAACCAGTTTTGGCAACTTAGCAATGTTTCGTGGTGCACATACAGATGTGTTTTTTCCAGAAGAGGGTGTGTTCCCATATTTTTGTTCCTTTCATGCATCTCCTGATGGAAAGATTGGAATGACGGGTGTTGCTGTCATTGGTAATGCAAGTTATAATCCACAGGCAAATACCTCAAAATCGAAAATTTCAAAAACATGGACAGGTGTGACAAGAAAGGTTCCTTCTCAGTATAAAACAATTCAAAACGCTGTTGATGCTGCATCTCCAGGAGATTTGGTTTTAGTAGCTAATGGAATATATAAAGAAGAAGTCACTGTAACGACACCATCCATCACCATTCGAGGAGAAGATAGAAACCTAACCATTATCGATGGTGAATTCCTTCGAGGTAATGGTATCATGGTTGTTGGAGCCGATGGTGTTGCAGTTGAAAATATCACAACTAGAAACGCAACACTCAATGGAGTATATTGGACTGGAGTAAAAGGTTATAGAGGATCTTATATTACAGCATACAATAATGGTGATTATGGTGTGTATGCATTTGATTCTGTTGATGGTCTCATTGAACATTCCTTTGCATCTGGTTCTCCTGACTCAGGTTTTTATATTGGTCAGTGTAATCCGTGTAATGCGATCATAAACGATGTAATTTCCGAGAATAATGCCTTAGGTTATTCAGGAACAAATTCAAGTGGTAATATCTATCTTTTGTCTTCCATTTGGAGAAAAAACCAACTAGGAATTGGCCCGAATACATTAGATCGTGAATTATTACCTCCACAAAAACAAATGGTTGTGAAGAAAAATATAGTTTATGATAACAATAATGCAAATGCACCTTCTAAAAAATTGGAATATCCTTCCATAGGGAATGGAATCGCACTGCTTGGTGCATTGGAAAATGTGGTCGAAGGAAATTTAGTGTTTAATCATAACAATTATGGAATTCTTGTTACGATGAACATTGATGAAAACATTTGGATTTCTAATAATAATATTGTTAGAAATAATCAAGTTTACCATTCAGGTCGAGGAGACATTGCACTTAGTGGTCCTGTAAATGTTGGGAATTGTTTTGAGGGAAATACTTATGGAGTATCAAGTCCTCCATTTTTGGAATCCTTACAATCTTGTTCAGGAATTCGGTACCCACACATAGGTGATCTGTCTTCTAGTATTGGGCTACTTGCTTTGTTTGTGCAAGCAAACTTAAAAGAGTTTGTATTAGGTTCCTATAAAAACCAACCGATTCCACCTGCACAATCCAATATGCCAAAAGAATTATTGGCAAAGGTTGTTCCTGCTCATGATGTTTTTGAAACGAATAAGGGACTCATTGATACAGCAGAGTTACCTAAGATGGATCAAAAAGATTTTGAAGCACAGACTAACAAAATGTATACCTCTGGATGGAGAGTCCACTTTCCTGGAACTCTGAAAACATGGTACTTTCATATTATGGGATACCTACTACCGTTTGCAATTTTTGCTGCATGGACAGGTCTTGCAATGTTAGACAGATTTTCCATTGTTGGTGCGAAAGTAGATAAATACTTTTGGTTGATACTACTTTTACCATTTATAGGATCGTTGGTTTATTTATTCTCCAAAGATTCAAAAATTTCTCCGATAGTCAGAAATACTGTCGTATTCGGTGGGATTCTATTGTTTTTAACTATACTGGCTTACGCTGGTTATGCGATGACTGCGGTGACGGAACCGTCTATAACTTAATAGGAGTTTTTTATGGAAACAAATTTTGCAAATCCAGGTTTTTGGACATATTTTATCGGATCGTATGCGTATTACTTGCCATTCGTTTTAACAATGGTTTGGGCTCCTCTAGCTTTGTTTGGTTTATCGAAACAAAAGGATATGACAACGATCAAACAAGTGATTTGGTCACTTGTGATATTGGTTGTTCCCGTAATTGGTCCTGCTTTGTATTTACTCTTCATCGATACAGAATATGAGAAAAAATTCAAACAGATTGCGGTAGGTGGTGGACTGGCAGTATTTGTAATTGTTTGGGCATTAAGTTTAATCTCTCACATTTAAAATAGGATTGAAGACTATGGATCGGAAAAGTTTTTTAACTACAATTGGATTTGGTGTGATGGGTTTTGTGGGATCAATTTTTGGTTCCATTGGCTTTAACTCTAAAAAATCCAATGAGTTATGTGCACCTTCAGATCCAACTTCTTCGACAAATTTTGGGATCGTAACTACTCCGAGTGTCAGTGATAATTATCAAAACTCCATTGGAGTTGCAGGTAGTTTACGTGGAACAAATACATATGGGAGTATGGCACACCCTCCTTTTTTTATCAAAGAAGATTATACGGAACGTTTTTACTTTCCACCTAACTATAGTAATGGTAAGAATAAAACAAAGGATTTTAATCTAAATCTTTTTCCATTGAGTGTTAATATTGCCCATAATGTAAATTACCAAGCATGGACATTTGATGGAATTGTTCCAGGTCCAATCCTACGTGCCAATTTAGGGGATAATCTACGAATCCACGTAAAAAATTCAAGTCCTGACCCACACTCACTTCATTTTCATGGAACGCATGATCCATTGGAAGATGGTTGGGAACCAATTCCTGCTTTTGGAGAACGTACCTATACGATTGAAGCGGGTCCGATAGGATTACACCCATACCATTGCCATGTGCCTCCTCTCATGGTACACACCGCCAAAGGTTTGTATGGTGCTTTATTGGTAGATCCTCCTACCAAACGAAAACCAGCTCATGAATTTGTATTAACTTTTTCTGGATGGGATACCAAGGGCCAAGGAAAGAATGATTTTTATACTTGGAATGGAATTGCTGGGATTTATGATCGATACCCAATGAAAGTTCCCGTTGGGGAACGAGTTCGGTTTTATATCCAGAATATGATGGAAAGAGAACCTGTAATGACTTTCCATTTGCATGCACAAACTTTTGATATCATCAGAAGTTTAGGTTCTACTGTTCCTGATGGCCATTCTGATGTGGTAACAATAGGACAGACAGAACGAGTTGTGATCGAATTTGTTCTTAAGAAGAAGGGTCGGTATATGTTTCATCCTCATCAAACGCATATGGCTGAAAATGGAGGAATGGGTTGGATCGTAGCTGTTTAATTATGATTAGACTGATCTATTTTATTTTTATTTTTTTCGTTAGTTTTGGATGCCAATCAAAAAATGCACTGAATCAAGAAGTATGGAATCGGTTAGGATTTGTTCTTCCCGATGGCCACAGTTTAAACCCACAATTTTGGTCTGAGAAAAAGTCGGTATTATACTTTGGATTTTCACATTGTCCAGATATGTGCCCACTAACATTGACAAATTTTGGTAGGGCCTCATTGATATTGGGGGAACGTGCTAAAAACTTTCAATTTGTATTTATTACATTGGATCCTGAAAGAGACTCTCCGGCTACTTTAGAAAAGTATGTAAAAAACTTTCCCAGCAAAAATTTAACTGCTCTCTCTCCGAACGTTGAAAGTTTAGAGACTTTGACAAAAATATTTGGAATTGTGAAAGAAAAGGTTGGAGAAGGAAATTCTTACAGGATTGATCACTCCAATTTTATTTATGTATTGGATCAAAATCAGAAAACCATCAAAACATTTCCAGGTGGGGTATCTGGAAATGCACTTGCAACTGAACTTAGGAAGATATCTGAACTTTAGAAGTTAATATGATTTCGATTTCTGTTCTTGTTCCTTCTGGATAATTTTTTGTAATTTCAAAGCTAAAGTCAGTGTAAAGATTTTTGAGTCTTTCTTTGATGTTTCCTAAAGAACGACTCATTAACTTTTGTTTGTCTGATAATAAATCATCTGAAATTCCTGTTCCATTATCGTACACAACAAAACTAAACACTGAATCTTTGATCATCTTTGCATGAATGAATAATTGGAATTGTACAGCTGACGTACTTCTAAATCCATGTTTAAATGAATTTTCAATGATAGGTTGTAACAACAAAGGAGGTAAAATAACGGAAGAAAAATCCCCAGTTTTTTTAAAGTCTATTTGAATTGTATCATAAAATCTAAGTTTTTGTAAGTGTAAGTAGTCTTCTAAAAAATTCCACTCCTCTTCGAATGGAATCCAATCTCTGTCTGTTCTGTCAGAAATAAAACGGTAATTATTGGCAAGACTCATGATCGCATCACCAATGAGTTCTGGTTTGATTTTGTGTAATGCATGAATTGTATTCAGTGAATTAAACAAATAATGTGGATTCATTTTTGTTTGTAATGTTTTTAACTGACTTTCTTTTAGAGTTTTTTCAGCTTTTAGTAAATCTTCTTTGTAGAGTAAGGCTTTTTGCCTGTCGTTAAACAATGTTCTTTCCAAAGCAAATCCTTGCGAGATCACTCCAAATAAAACACCCCAAAAAACAATTCCTGAAGGAGAAGTATCATTGTATTTGATTGCTAAAAATATTTCTAGAATCACTAAGAATAAAGTAATACTAAAACCAATGAAGTGACCAAGTGCTTCCTTACTTCCTTTTTTCCAAGCTTCATACGTGATAAAAATTGGTCCCAAGATATTGATCAAATTGAATAAGATAAAAAAACTGCGAGTACTGATGAGAAATGAATGAGAAATATCCGAAAACGGAAGGGAAAATACTAGTATAGTTGTCAGTGAACAAATAAAAACATCAATGTAGATTAGGTAATCTAACGCTTTGAATGATCCACTTCCGAACAATCTCCTAACACCTGATAACATTGGTATAAATACAAAGTTGGCAGAAATAATAGATAAAACATATAATGTTTGGGTATTGGTAAATAGGTAACGAATAAATTCATTTGAGGTTAATCCTAAAATTCCAAAACATAGAGAAAAAGAAGAAAAATCTAGGAGTATGTTGTATTGTTTTTTGTATTCAATAAAATAGACTAACGCACAAATGATTCCAATCATCATAAAAAATGAATGAAAAAAGATGGTGGTTAAATTTTTTAAAGCGATCTCTCGGTAAAGGGCAGTTTGTTTTCCGATTAAATTGTCAATAATGGTGATAGAAAATAGAATACCTTTTTTATGAAATAATCGTAAATAATAGTATTGTGATTTATCCTTTGGGATTTTTACCCAGGAAAACTTAGATTGGAAAATATTTGGTAAATACTGTGTATCCTTAAATTCTCCGTATTTAAAAATGGATTCACCAAATTCATTAAAAATTTCAATGTTTAATCCTGCATGTTCTAGTAGGAAATGTAGTTCTTCATTTTCAATCGTTGAAAAAGATTTTGATCTTAGCCAAATGTACTCTGAATCCGTAATTCGTTTGAATTCCTCGTCATTAATCCAACCCGATGAGGATAACCAATACACTTTATGCATTTTCTGAAAGTCAATTTGGCCGGAATCATCTGCTGGAATATCTCCAACAAAATAATCAGCATTTTCAGATAAGTAGTATTCGGAAATCGAATTGTCTTTAGGTTTTAAAAGTGAATAAACATAAGAAGTAATCGAAACAGAAGTAATTAAAAACAATAAGCAAATTGATAGATATGGTTTTTCTAAAAATTTGCCTATTGTAATTCCCATTTAAGTTAGTCTTCAAGTGAGAAAGTGATCGGCAAACGATGCGCCATTTTTTTGGGTTGGCCTTGCACATAACCAGGGCTAAAACGTACTCTTTTAATCAGTTTTAAAGCAGCTTCATCAAAACCATACCCAGCTCTTCCGGATACAATTTTTGCGGATTGTAGACTTCCGTCTTCATTAACTTGGACAAGTAGTACCACTTGTTTTTCCATTATGTTCGCTGCTTTTGCTTGAGGTGGAAAGTATTCCTTTAAATCAAAGTCGATGATAGCAGTCGGCATTTTGTCTCCATTAAATGAAAACAAATAACCATCCTTGTCAGTGCCGTTCCCAGATAATTGATTTGGATTGATATCAGAATTGTCTGGTTCGTCCGCCTTATCTTTGTTACTTCCTTCAACCCATTCTTGTTTTTCAATAGGTGCTGGTGAAGATGTGCCTCCAATTAACTCTGGAGGAATCTCTTCAAAATTTACATCTACATCCTCAAAAGCAGAATCTTCTACAACTTCATCCCCTCTGAGTTGGCTGATTCGATACCCTGCATAAGTTGCGGTATGAATGAATAAACTTGCAGCCAAACAAATATGAAAGACACGTTCCTTATTTTGTTTGATAGAAGATTTGAACTTAACTAAGAGTTCAACAAAACGATTCATTTTTTTACACTGAGGGCGATTTTTGTCACTCCGGCTTTTCGGATGATTCCCATCAGCTCCGTAATTTTTCCATAAGGCAAACTCTCATCAGCAGATAATGTCAAACGCATGTTAGGTCTAATTTTGGCTTCTCTTTCTAAGTTTCGAACAAGGCCTGTTATATCAGTGTCTTTTCCTTCTAAAAGAATGGCACCTGTTTTGGTTATTGCTACTTGAACTGATTCCGCTACGTTTGGATCGGCAGCTTGCACTTTTGGTAGATTAATATTTAAACTTTCTTTTTTTAAGAAGTTTGCTGTTACCATAAAAATTACGAGAAGAACTAAAATCACGTCCACCATGGGAGTGATATTGATACTTCCGATTTCTTCGTCTTGTGGTCCTGATGCTCCAGCCATAATTATACCTTTGTCTTATTCATTTGATAAGAGAGTAGTTCTTTTTTCAAAATTTCAAGGTTTTGCAAAATCACCTTTGCTTTTCTGGAAAAGTAATTATTTGCCATTACCACAGGAATCGCCACAGCAAGACCAGCAGCCGTTGCAAGGAGTGCAGTTGAGATAGAACGCATCACAACCTCTGCACCAGAGCTACCCAGTGTCCCTAACCCATAGAATGCTTTGATGACACCAAGGACAGTTCCTAAAAGTCCGATAAAGGGAGCGTTATTTCCTAACGTGTTTAAAATTGGTAATCGTTTTTCTAACTCTAATTTCTCAGATAAAATTTGTCCTTCTAGGCTTTCATCTAGACCTTTACGTCCGAGTTTTAATTGTTTTAATGCAAATTGAATGAATCGGTTGTAAATTGATTCTTCTCCCGCATCCGTTTTCCAATGAATTTCAGGTTCTTCTTGGAGTGAGTTTCTAACTTCAGATAAGTAATCTTCATTTTTTTTACCCAAAGTTTTTTTATAGTAAATAAGTCTTTCGGCAAACACAGCGAGTGCAATAACACTTGCTACTCCCATAGCAACAAAAACTAATTCTTCACCTAATTCTACATATTCCTGCATGTTAATCTCCGTCTTGAATGTTATTAAATAAAAAATACAAAGGGATTTGATCGTTTGATATTTGATTGTTTGTCGTACCAAAACAAGATCGCAAACAAGCAGTAGCAGTTGGACTTGTAATACTTGCTTCGATCAGTGCAGTAAAACTTAATTGTCCACATGTTCCCGCATCTGTTTTAGTTTTCCAATCAGTCGATTGGCAATTAAAAGAACAAGTTTGCGCGATGCTAGATAAATTCTTATACAATGGACTCGTGATTAGACCTTGGCAGGTTTGTGTTTTTACTGTCGCACTGGTTGACGTAAAACTTGCCCCTACTGCAGTATAATTGGCTTGGAAACAAAGATCTTTGTTTGTGATCATTGATTCACAGGTTTCTTGGGGGGCATTTGGGGTAGCCAAGTATTGAAGTAATAATGTTTCTTTATATGAATCTTCAAATTTTTTATCTTCGGCACAATTGATAAAGATAAGTATGACAACTAAAAAAGGTAAAAATTTCATTAGAAATGTACCTCCATACCTACGTTGAAAAATGGAATTACGGTTCCACCAGGTAATTGTAGAGTTCCGAAAGTATCGTTTTCTCTTGGATTTGTAGCAGAGAATGGTTTGGAATTATCAAAATCGTATCCATTTTTGTTTTTACGCATATATACGTTTACAATTTCTAAATACCAGTTTAAATATCCCCACGAATAATTTTCAAAAACATCAAATCGAACATCTAACCTGTGATAATCGGTTCCCCTTTTGACATATCCATATTCTGACGTGTATGGATTGTTGGAATACTGTGGATTCCAATAGGTTAAACCATTTAATGGGTTAGAAAATCTTCCACCATCATCACCTACGATAGGTCTGGAAGGTAATGAAGTCAAGTAACTCCATCGACCACCAATTTGGTATCCTTCATTTACTCTCCAACCATAAATTACGTTTGCAACATGAGTACGGTCCCAAGGTGCTAACTGTTCCACTGAATTTGGAAAATAAGCTGCTAAGATTTTTCTTTCGATCCCACCAACTTGAGTTGTATCACCATCATAAATCTGATACAAGTTAGAATTTTGAAAGGATTGTGACCAAGTATAGGAAATCCAACCGAACCAGTCACGAGTTCCAGGCCTTGCATTTTTGCGGATGAGTAATTCATAACCATGTGACCAACCAGAAGCTCTGTTGGAATAGTTTAGGGGACGGTTGGCTACAATAGGTTGTGATAACCATCGTGATTTATCGGGATTTAATCCAACAGGAGTAGATACATATGGATCATCTATGATTGTATCAGTGAATTCGTTTTTAAAAAACTCTGCTTTCACTTGCCATACTTGGTCAATTTTTTGATCAATCCCTGCACTTATTTTCCTTGCACGTTCGAATCTTAAATCAGGGTTACCTGTTTCTGAGTTAAAATTTGTAGTCAGTGGAAAACGAGATACATCTCCACCACTTCCATAAATAGTCATACCCTTCCCAACTTCGGGAAAAGTATAGGAAGCAGTTGCTCTTGGGGTTAAAGCACCGTTCCCAGTCACTTGCACATAGTCATACCTAGCACCAGGTTCGAATAAGAAGTTTCCGAATTTAAAATGTAACGTAGTATAAGCGTTGTAATATGGTGATTTACCTTGGATATTGATTGGTCTTCCCACAAAATCAGGATTCGCAGAATTATAAGGGTTAGGTGATGGGTTTGTTGGGTCTCTGAGTGCAACTTCGGTTCCATAATCTCGGAAGGAAAATCTACGCACTTCGGTTCCGAAATCAACTTTTAGGAATTTTGTTGCTGTCCAATAAGCATCTTGCCTAACACCAACATAACTTCCTCTTTGGTATTGTTTCCCTTGAATGGAACCAACGCCAACATTGTATTCACCAATTGGATCGAAGTTGATTAATGTGATTCTATTTTGGAATTTATCTCCAGGAATCCAAGTATAACGGAGTGCTGTGGTTCTAAAACTTTGTCCGAAACTTGCTTTTGCGCCTCCAAGTAACGCAAGTTGCGACGAAGTAGGATCGTTTGCTGGTTTGTTAGGAACATTGATAGCAAAGTTATCTTGTGCTGTTAAATTATAAAAAGAAATTTGGTGTTCAGGTGTAAAGTTATGAACATATTTGATCTGCGAATCATTGTACCTCGGTAAACGGATTCCTTCAGGCAATAGTCCACTGGCACCTAAAGTTTTATCGAGGTAACCTAATTTTCCTGCAATTGCCAAATAACCCTTTCCACCTGATGTTGGTGTTGCTGCATACGCGGTTGTGTTCCAGAGAGATACTTGGAATGCGCCTTTTGTTTTTTGGATAGAATCAACAGTTTCTATTTCGATAATACCACCAGTCGCATTATTGAAGTTTGCTGGATATGCCCCAGAATATAAGTCAATTGATTTGATTAAATCATTGTGTATTACAGACGTTAGTCCATCTAAGTGAAACGGGTATAAGATAGGTAAATCATCATAAAGATATGTATTCGCAGCAGGATTTGCCCCACGTACGATGATTCCATTTGCACCACCTCCAAAGCCAATGTTAGGTATCACACCTGGTAATGTTTCTAAGGCTCTTAATGCCTCACCAAAAGTACCTGGCATACGTTTGATTTCATCGTATCTAACTTTTGTCCTGGAAGCTACAGTTTTTTCTCTTTCACCTTCGACTACAATCCCTGACTTAGGTGCTGTCGATTTTTTTTCAGTATAAATAGTTCTTGATTCATCTTCATTACCAACTGAAATTCGAATCTCCTGAATTCCAGTGTCACGTAACAAACGTAATGTGTATTCTCCAGAAGAAGGGAATTCTAATGTAACATTACCTTCGGCATCTGTTTGTGCAAATTTTTTAGTTTCAAAAATTAGTACAGAAAGGTTTTTTTCCGCTATTTCCTTTTTAGGATTAATCAGTTTTGCTTTGATGCTGACTGCATATGCAGGGAAACCCGATAAAAGAAATAGAATCGCAATCAGAATTGAATTATTTAATTTGAACTTTGCTGATTTCATTGAAGTTTAAATACCATGGGATATCGCCCGTTTCTTTTTCGAGATAAATGAGAGTACAAACAAGAGGGTATCCTAAAAAAGGACATTCTGTTCGGGTAATAGCTATCGTACAAAGATCTAAATTTCTTCGGATAGGTTTGTTTACGATCACAAGTGGAGGATTGGGAAGTGGATTTCCACATTTCTCCGAGGCAAATTTAGCCGCCGCATACACTTGGCTCTGAGCATCGCTTGTTTCCACACGATCAACACCAGATCCACAATTAAATATCATGAAAAAGGTAAATGATAGTATTCCTAAGTGAACCTTCATTTACTCTCCTTCTGAATCCCTGGAGTATCTTCTTCCAGTTGACCAACTACATCTGCGGTAACGATAACAACAGTCACCAGGCCTAAAGGAAAATATGACTTGTCTTCTCTTTGTATTTTGATATTGATTAGAGTTTTGCCAGTAGGATATTTTTCCAAAATTTGACTCATCGCCAATTCTACATTAGGTGCTTTTGTAACTGGGATCATTCCTAATAAATAAAATGCTGAATCTTGACCAGTTCCCTTTCCTAAAATTTTAAATTCTGTTGATCTGACTACTGTTGCGGAGTCGTATAGATGGATTTCCTTAGGAACATGTGAGCCAATACAACCTAGTAATTGAAACGACATTAATAGAAAACTAACTGGTATTAACTTTTTAAAAATCATATCCAATTACTCAATTTACTTTTTTAACTTCGTTGGAGTTTGTGAGTTTGTAAATTTTACCAAATCACCTTTGATATTAAATCGATATCTGGTAATCGGTCCAAAAATCGATTTATCATTCCAATACCGAATATTCACAAGGGCGTCGCCTGATTCTTCTTCCATAACTTTCTCGTATAAATCGGCGACTGGAGGTTGGGTAATGGGCAATCCAAAAAGTACAATGTCAAATGCATACCAAGTAAAGGTTTTATCTACAGTTTTGATTGTTTCGTAGGGAGTATTCGGGATCGGTTTGTTACTTGTGGCAATTCCTACTGAGGATGAGGCACAATTGGATACAAAAGATAAAAATAAAAAAGAGAGAACCAATAAAATAATTTTTTTCACAAGATAACTCCGTCCATGTTCATTTCGCATGCGGGTTGTTAGAGTCAATGGAATAATTCGTAGTTTCTTTATTCCCTACTTGAATGGGAATGAACGCTACTTATACGGGAGTGAATTAAAAAAATTAGAGTTTTAAGGCTTCTTTGAGGGACTGTGCATAAGAACGTCCAACTGGTAATGTTGTCTCATCCTCATTTTTGAGTTGGATAGTATAGGAACCACCCTTGTCATATCGTAAACATGCCACATAACTCAAGTTCACTAAAAAACCTTTATGGATTCTAATGAATTGAGAATTTGGCAGTTTTTCTTCGATTTCTTTCAGTAATTTTGGAGTTTCATAATCTTTTTGCGTTGTGTGGATCACGCAACTTTTGTTATTTGCTGAAATAAATTGAATGTCAGGGAATGGTAACAAAAATACCGCTGAATCAGACTGGATTTTTAAATGGATTTGGTTTTTGTTTTCTTCGGGAATTGTTTGTTTTGATTCCTGTAAAAATCGAAGAGCTTTTTCTACTGACTTTCGAAATCTTTCAAAAGAAAATGGTTTTAATAAATAATCTGTAGCCTCTAAATCAAAGGCTTCTACCGCATGTTCACTATAAGCGGTAGTGATCACAAAAAATGTAACTTGGGAGCGATTGGATCTAAGGATATCCATACCGTTGATAACGGGAAGATTGATATCCATAAATACAATATCAAATTTTTTCTCAGTCAAAAGTGAGTTTGCTTTGTCACCACTTTCAGCAATTCCAGCTAACTTTAATTCGGGACAATTCATCACATAATCCATCATTAACATCCTAGCTGGATATTCATCTTCAATGATTAATACTGAATAAGGTGCCGATTCCATATAAATAATTAAATTATATCAACAAAGAAAAAGGTGACATCGTCTTTCAATTCTGCATCAGAATATTTAGTAATTTGAACAACTATTTCTTGCGATAATGATTTGATGTCTTTGTTTTTACCTTTCTCTAATAAATCAAGAATTTTGCCTTCACCAAATAATTTATTTTCTGCTCTAGCTTCTGTTACTCCATCCGTAAAAAAGAAATACCGATCACCTTTTTGAATTTGGTGTTTCCATTCAGTGAACGTAAAAGTTTCCTTCCATCCGATGATCGGACCTTTGATGCTCATAAATTCAAACGATTTGCGAATTTTGTTGTATAAAATTGGATTTGGATGCCCTGCAGTAGAAAATATAATTGTATTTTCTTTTGTATCAACTAATGCACAACATGCGGTAATAAAATAACGACTCACTAGAGAAGTGAGTGCTTGGTTCATATGTTCCAAAATTAGTTTTGGAGAGTGAATGGATTTGGTGGATTCACGAAATTGCACTTTTACCATTGATGATACAAAAGCGGCTGGAACACCATGCCCAGCAACATCTGCGATGAGTAAAATTAATCTATTTTCATCCAACTCAACCCAATCATATAAGTCTCCTCCAACTTGCCTCATTGGCAAATAGGTTGTATGGATCCGAATCCCTTTAGTATTCGGATGATTTTTTGGTAACAAATAACTTTGGAGTTGAGATGCAAAAAATAAGTCTTGTTCGAGATCTTGGTTTTTTTCGCGGAGTTCGATGGTTCTTTCGCGGACTCTTTCTTCCAAATCTTTTGTGAGAATCGAAAGTTCTGATTCGTTTTTTGCATTTCGATAGGAAATGGCGACACCAGAAAGAATCATTAGAATTAAAAATCCATATTGAGTTAGGTATATATTTTTACCAGAAGTAACATCAATAATGATATCAAATGTTGCTCCAATACAAATACAAACAAAACCTACTGATAAAAAGTAAGCTTCCGTTTTTTTGGCTCGTGCTGCTCGAATCACTGCTCTTAATACAAAAAAGACTACTAGTAAAAGTGTAAATTCCCAAATCCTCAATAACAAAATTCGAGTAGGTAATTCAATATCCCAAGTTTGGAAAAATGCAACGGAGATGAGAAAAATTACTAACAACCGTTCTTTTAAATAGAGTTTGTTTTGGAAAAGTGAATAACTAAATAAAAATATGGAAACTGGCAATAATGTTTGCGACGTAAAAAATACTTTTAACCAAAAGAAAAAACTAAAATCTGTATATGTATAACTAATATTGAGTAAAGGCAGTCTCCACATAACAAAGAACAAAGTAGATAACAATAAGTAAAAATTTGTTTTAGCTTGGCGTTTCAACAGAATTGAAAAAATTTGATAAGCTCCAATTCCAAAAAATAACATGATAAAACAAAAATCCCTTCCATCTTCCAAGAGAATCAGTTCTTGTAATTTGTCATAATTTCCCATAACAGGGATTCTTCTGAAAATACCACCTTGGAATGTTTGGTTTCGAAAATGGATTTCGATTTTTAATTGGTTTGGAGAATTTTCTTTGAGTACTTCATTGGGAATGTAATAAAGTCGTTTGTAATACCAATTGGGAAGATAAGAACCATCGGGTAAAATTTTACCTGTTTGACCCAGTGAGATTCCATTCACTATGAGTGTGTCTATCTCCTGGACACGGTCTAAGTAAATACCTAGAGGTTTTTTGTTTGGTTTGAATGTAAAAGTGGTTTCATAATAACCGTGAACAGGAGGAAGAAATCCTTGTGAGGAGAGACCTTTTCCTACTTTGATGGGACGTGTGGTTTCGCTTGAGGTAAATGTCCAATTTTCAGTGAGAGATACGATCGTATCAGCACTGATGCTAACAGGTTCTGCTACGAGGGAAAGGATCGTAGAGAAAAAAATTGGGAAAAAAAATGAGAGAATTCTCATTGCTATCCGCTAAAGATATTGTAGTTTGAAGGGAATGCAAGTTCAATTTTGGATTAAGCCATGAAAGGATCGTTTTTTTAAGGAAATTTATGACAATTACTCAACTTCGATACATAGTAGCTTTAGATCAGTTTAAGAGTTTTGCAAAAGCCGCCGAACATTGTTTAGTTGCTCAGCCTACTTTAAGTTTACAGATCCAAAAAGTAGAACAAGAACTTGGTTTTGATTTATTTGATCGAAAAAAAAATCCTATCATCACAACAAAATTAGGTAAAGAAGTTGTCGAACAAGCAAAATCAACTTTGAAGGAAGCTGACAAATTATTTGAAATTGCTGGTCAATGGAAAGATGAACCCGCAGGGAATATATCACTCGGTATCATACCGACAGTGAGTAATTATTTAATACCATCGATTTATAAAAAGTTACAATCTGAATTTCCGAAAGTTAATTTTCGAATTTCTGAATTACCAACACTTACCATCATTGAAAAATTGGAATCGGAAGAGATTGATTTAGGAATCCTTGCAACTCCACTCAAAATTTCCAATATCGTTGAACACCAACTTTATTATGAACCATTTGTTGTATATTACCCAAAGGATGCAAAAGAGAAATCTACTTCAGTTTCAATGAAGCATATTGAAAAGTATCCATTATTGGTTTTAGGAGAAGAACATTGTTTTCGCCACCAATCTTTGAAGATTTGTAATCGGAATGCTTTAGCAAAAATTGAAAGTGGAAGTGTTGAAACCTTAAAGCGGATGGTGGATATGGGGATTGGAGTTACCTTATTACCAAAATTAGCAGTTGATAAGGTTTCGGAACGAATAGTTCCTTTTCAAACACCTGAACCAGCAAGAGAAATCAGTTTGGTATATAAAAAAGGATTTTATAAAACAAAAATCTTAAATAAACTTACAAATTTAATTCTGAGTGTGATCCCAAAAGAGTACCATAAAAAAGAGAAATTCAAAGTCATTGGGGTGTCCATAGGCCAAGATTAGATCCGATCAATCATTCTCATAGTTTTTATAAATTAGATCATTTATAACATTTATTTTACAAATGATCTAAAATGGACTATATTCTTCTTAACAAGAAAAGGAGAATTTTGAATGTCCAATATCAACACACAAATTCCAGACTTTACAACGGAAGCTTTTCACAACGGTGCCTTTAAAAAAATTAGTAAAAAAGACGTACTTGGAAAGTGGTCTGTTTTCGTTTTTTATCCAGCAGACTTTACCTTTGTTTGCCCAACTGAACTTGGTGATGTAGCAGATTATTACGAAGAACTTCAAAAGATGGGTGTAGAAGTATATTCTGTTTCAACAGATACTCATTTTGTTCACAAAGCATGGCATGAAGCAAGTGACACAATCAAAAAAATCAAATTCCCAATGTTAGGTGATGCCTCAGGAAAAATCACAAGAGGATTCGGAGTTATGATTGAAGACGATGGTCAAGCACTCAGAGGAACATTCGTAGTGAACCCAGAAGGAGTCATCAAAACTGCTGAGATCCACGATCTTGGAATCGGAAGATCAGCGGAAGAGTTGGTTCGTAAAGTACAAGCTGCTCAATATGTTGCAAACAACGACGGAGAAGTATGTCCTGCAAAGTGGAAACCAGGTAATACAACATTGAAGCCAGGTCTTGACTTGGTAGGAAAAATCTAAATAAAATTAGGCGGGTTTTACCCGCCTAAACTAGGAGGAAGTTATGTTAGATGAATCAACAAAACAACAAGTAAAACAATATTTTGAAAGAATTAAAAACCCGATAACAATTCAATTGTATTCTGGTGAACATGAAAAAAGAGAAGAACTTGTTAGTTTTCTAAATGATATTTTGTCATTGAGTCCACTTATAAAACTTGAAAACTCAAATGATTTGTCTGATGGACTCCGGTTTTCCATATTGTCGAACGGTAACCCAACAGGAATCCATTTTTCTGGAATCCCAATGGGCTACGAATTCACATCTTTTATTCTAGCGATCCTACAATCAGGTGGAAATCCGATCAAATTAGAAGAAGGGATTTTGTCCGCCGTTTCGAAGTTAAATGGTGAATTTCGATTTGAAACCTTTATATCTCTAGATTGTCATAATTGTCCAGAGGTTGTGCAAACCTTAAATAGTTTTGCCTTGGTGAACTCTAACATTTCTCACAATATGATTGATGGCGCGATGTATCCAGACTTGGTAAAAGAAAGGAATATCCAAGGAGTACCTGCTGTTTACTTAAATGGGGAACGGTTCCTAAGTGGAAAAGCAGAAGCATCTGTTATCTTTGATAAACTTTTGGAATTATATTCCGTTCCTTCCGCAATTGATTCGAACGAGGAAATGGAAAGTCCAAAACAAATTTATGATGTTACCGTAATTGGCGGTGGCCCATCGGGAGTGACTGCTGCAGTTTACGCAGCAAGAAAAGGATTGAATACCCTTGTCATTGCAGATCGATTGGGTGGGCAAGTAAAGGATACATTGGGTATAGAAAATATCATTTCTATTCCTTATACAACAGGTCCAGAACTAACTCATGTGTTAGCTGATCAGCTTGATAAAAATCAGATTAAGAAAAAAGAAAATGTACGAGTACAAAAGATTGAACCAGGGCAAATCAAAATCATTCATTTGAATACAGGTGAAAAAATCCATACAAAAACAGTTATCCTTTCAACAGGTGCTAAGTGGAGAGAACTGAATGTGCCTGGTGAAAAGGAGTATGTTGGCAAAGGAGTTGCATACTGTCCCCATTGTGATGGTCCATTTTTTAAAGATAAAGATGTGGCTGTTGTTGGTGGTGGTAACTCTGGAGTGGAAGCAGCTCTTGATCTCAGTGGGATTGTAAAATCTGTCACTTTGGTTGAGTTTGGTGATAAATTAAACGCAGACAAAGTATTATTAGATAAAGTGGCTAGCTCGCCCAATATAAAAACTCTAATTAAAGCGCAGACAACAGAAATCCAAACTGGCGAAGATAAAGTGACAGGATTAACCTACAAAGATCGATCGACAGAACAGATTTCTACAATTCCTTTAGATGGTGTATTTGTCCAAATTGGACTTGTACCAAACAGTAGTTTTGTGAAAGATTTAGTTGCTACCAATCGGTTTGGAGAAATTTTGGTCGATGAAAAATGTAAAACCAATGTGGATGGCATATTTGCTTGTGGAGATGTTACCAACACTCCCTACAAACAAATTATCATTGCCATGGGAGAAGGTGCAAAAGCAGCAATTAGTGCTTTTGAGTATCTTTTACACGCGGCCTGAAGTTAACCATTTTTCAACAGTTTCATACAGGTAGGCGGCGGAAATTGGTTTGGTCAAAAAATCATCCATTCCAGATTCCATCGCCGAATCTTTAACAGAATAAAACGCCCCTGCTGTTAAAGCAACAATTGGGGTTTTTTTGATTTGATCCTTTTCTAATTTTCTAATTTCAATTGTGGCAGTGTATCCGTCCATAATTGGCATTTGTAAATCCATTATGATAAGATCAGGTTTTTTGATTTGAAATTTTTCTAGTGCATCTACTCCATCTACCGCATAACGCAAACTAACATTAGGGTATTTTTTTTGTAATAATTTGGATAATAGTTTACGATTCAATTCATTATCTTCTACAACTAGGATATCATTCTGAAATTCTGGTTTTTGGATTTTGGTTATTTCGTCGTTTGTTGAAGGTTTTTCAATGAATATAGATTTAGCAGTCTCTCCGATGGATTTCGATTCTAATTTCAATGTAAAACTAAACTTACTACCTACATTTAATTCACTTTTAATGTCGAGTTGTGAATTCATTTTTAATAATAGTTCATTCGTAATTGATAATCCAAGTCCAGTGCCACCGTACTTTCTTGTAATGGATGTATCTGCTTGCGAAAACGTGTCAAAGAGTTTTGATTTAGAATTCATGTCGATTCCAATTCCTGTATCAGCTACTTCAAACTCAATGGTTACAATCTCTCCAATTTTTTCTTTTTGAATGATTGTTACGTTCACGGAACCTTCATGGGTAAACTTAATAGCATTGCCAATTAAATTAGATAAGATTTGACGTATTCGTAATGGATCTAATGCAAGATAGGTTGGCAAATTTTCATCGATATTTAACTGTAATGCGATTCCTTTAGTAGCTGCCGAAACTTGAAATAAATCTACCGTTGATTGTGCTAAATCCTTCAGATTTGTACTAATGGATTCAAATTCAATTTTGCCAGAGTCAATTTTAGAAAAATCAAGAATTTGATTTACTAACTCTAATAAACTTTTTCCTGATAAAAATATATTTTTTAGATATTCTTTTTGTTCTTCTTGTAGTGGAGAATTGAGCAAAAGTTCAGTAAAACCAATGATTCCATTTAGCGGAGTTCTAATTTCGTGACTCATATTTGCCAAAAAATTACCCTTCGCTAAATTCGCAGCCTCAGCTAATTCCTTTGCATGACGTAATGTATACTCTATTTTTTTTGTTTCTGTAAGATCTGTATTAGAACCTAACATTCGTATCTTGTTTCCAGACGCATCTCTTTGGATATAACATCTAGATAATACATGAACGTAATTCCCTTTACGTTTTTTCATTTGGAAAGTAAATTCAAATGTTTCTCTTTGTGAGGATAATATATTCTCTAAAAATTCACTTACCCAACCTACATCGTCAGGATGGATCAAACTTTGCCAATATCCTATTGGAACATTTTCGGGTTTTTCATTATTGCCAAATTCCAACCACCACCTTCTAGAATAAATAACTGTATTATTGATTAGATCCCAGTCAAACCATCCATCGGAGCTAACCTCTAATATAAGCGAATATCTTTCATTATATTCTTTAAGTGCATTTTCAGCTAATTTTTGTTCTGTAATATCTTTACTGGCACCTACAATATATTTAAATTGTCCATCAACTTCAACTGGTGTGAGTTCTGTGATCCAAATTTTTTTTCCTGCAGGCATCGCAAAACTCTCTTCGTAAGAGATAGTTTTTTTAGCTTGGATTGCTCTTTTAAAATTATTGATAACTACATTTCCAACTTCTTCCCCTAAAAGTTCAATAGGAGTTTTTCCTTGGATCATCGTCTGTGTGATCCCGGTTGATTTTTCATAAGCTAAATTGATACGTCGGATGATAAATTGTTCAGTTTCCATCAATTCAATTAAAAACATGGAATCTTGAGTACCATTAAAAATGATGTTATTTTCGAATAATAGATGTTTGGCGTCAACTGACTCATCTGCGAATAAGTTTTGTAACGGAAGTAAATCAGAAATATCTGTAACTATTCCATCAATACGATACGAATCATTTAATGGATTATGAATTAATCTTCCTCTGCATTCAATGTATTTGATTTGATTATCCTTGGTTAAAATTCTAATTCTAAGACGAAATTTCTTATTTTTGCGAATCGATTTTAGCGCGTGTTTGATTAAGTTTCTATCATTCTTATAAATAAAATTTTGCCACGATTGTTTGTTTTTTAAAAAATACTCACTATCATAACCTGTGAGTATCTTAATGGAAGGACTTGTATAAAGAATTTCTAATTTTGGATATCCTATCGAAAACACAATATCCTCAAAATCTGACAATATTTGGATTTCGAGGGAAGGGTGAGTTGCCATACTTTCCATGGGACGAAAAAAATTCGGGAAAGATAGTGTTTTTACAAACTGTACTATTGTTTTTGGATGAGAAAAGGTAAGGCGAGTGATGGCGCAAATTTTGGATAACTCATACCTAATAATGTACCATCACTTAAAACTCGAAATTCATCCACAATAAATGGCCAAGGGAATGGTGCTTCATTTGTATAACGTAAAAATAAAGAAGTTTGGCCATCAATTGGTGATTTTTCCAAGGATACCAACATCCTGAATTTTTCTTGGAATGTTGTCTCACCAGATTGTAAAAACAAGTTTGTTGCCGTTTCATTCCCACGAAAGGACTTGCCCCACCAATTTCGAAAATGCAAATATTGTAGTCCAGTTTTGGAAGTCCATTGAAACCATTTTGGACCTAACCATTGGATTTGAAAATTTCCGGTAGGTATGGAAGACGGCGCATTTAATGATCGGTATTGTTTTTTGTAAGCAAAGAGTGACATCACCATTAATCCAAAGTAATAATTTTGAAAGCATAGCGAATTTCAGGATAACAGAAAAAAAAATTGGAAAGAAATTCTCTTTCATTCAGGAAAGACTTGGCAAGTTTAACCAACAATCGTAGAACAGAGAACATTCGGTTTTTGGAGTTTGTATGCGTAAGTTGATTCTATGGTTTTTGATGTTGTTTTTCTTCGTTTCATGCCAATCAATTAGTGGCGTTTTTAAATCCATCAAACGCACAATTTTTCCAAGTAGTTGCCGCTTAGAAGTAAAATTAGATACAACGGATTTAAAATATTTAGATAATTTATGGGATTATAAAATCTTTGTTTCGGAAGACACTGAATTTTCGGATTTAGTGGAAGCAGTTACCATTACTCCTAAACCATCCGTTGAATCAAATTTTGGATCATCTTTTATTAGTCGTGAATTCTCATTAGATCATTGGAATTTCGATGAAAATGTCGAATACCAAATTACAATTTCTAAATTTTATGCAACTAACGATTGTTTTCTCGAAAATCCTGTTAGTTTTACTTTGCCGAAGATGATTCGTAGACCTTCATTTTCCTTATTCAATGAAAATATATTTGAATCGAACTTAAACAAAGTGTTACCAATTGCAATTGCCAATGTCCCTGATTTTAAAGTTAGATCAGCAACAATTACAGTTCCTATTTTGGTCAATGCGATTGCAAGTTTAGGAAGTGGTTACTATAGTTATGATAAAGAATTGAGTTGGAAAACTTCTACATGGAAATCAGGTGAAAAAGTTAATTCATACAGAAACCAAGGAATGGACATCGACTCCTATTTTGGTTCCAAACCGAATAGCAAAGGTTGGCTTGCTTTAGAATTAGGTGCTACTGTTGTTGATGAAAGTAATGAAGAACGTTACAAGATTGAAAGTATCTTTTTACAATCAACAAATTTGGGTATTACCACAAAGGAAGATCCTAATAAATTGCATGTTTGGATCCATACATTGTCCAATGCAGTTCCAGTAGCAAATACAAATATCAGTTTATATGTCAAAGGGAGTTTAAAGGGAAATTGTAAAACAGACCAAGATGGTTATTGTACTGTTCCAGCGATTGCAAATAATAAATTAATGGAATATTCTGTTTTGATTGCAGAAGAACCAGCCGGAGACAAAGCATTTCTACATTTTAACCAGACACATATTGATGGTTATTCCGAATACAATTCTGATGATCACGTCAAAGGGAAAATATACTTTGACCGAAAGTTGTACCGACCTGGTGATCGAGTGGAAATCAAAGCTTATCTTACGGAGCGAAAAAATGGAACATTGGTACCATTTGCTTCTAAATCCGTACACGTAAAAATTAGAGATTCACAAGGTAAAGAAGTTTCAAATCAAAATACAACAACTACTTCACAAGGTGGTGTTGTCTCCAGTTATGTTGTTTCGGATGATGCAGGTTTAGGGCATTATTCGGTATCCATCTCGATCCAAGGTGATAATGATTCCGTCACATATGATACCTTCCAAGTAGAAGAGTTTCGACCAGTGAATTTTATGGTAAATGTTTCGTTAGCGAAACTTGCCAAAAAAAATGAGAATATCAAAGGAACCGTTGAAGGTAAATACATGTTTGGCGCTCCTATGGCAGGTGCCAAAGTAAGTTATTCAGTTTTAAAACGTAATCGTTTTGTTTCGTTTGAACAATTTCCAAGTTTTGATTTTTCTGAGACATGGTATGACTATGAAGATGAATATAGTGACGGTAATTCAGATTATGTAGCTGGATCAGAAGGTGTATTAGATAACCAAGGAAATTATAAACTTGATATACCTATCAAATCTTTAACTCGTAAATTTGTTACCGATGGAGAAGAAATCGAAATTGCCGACCCTTTTCACTTAGTTGTAGAATCATCAGTTTTTGATGTAGATGGAAAAACTGTTACAAAATCGGCTAATATCCCATACCAACCATCCGAAACCTATGTTGGATTAAAATGTAAAGATCGTTACCAGTCTTTAGACAAACCTTTTCAGTTTACAACAATTGCAGTAGATGCAAATGGAAAAGCTGTCGCTGGTGATGATTTAAAAGCTTACATCATCTATAATGATTGGACTTCTGTTTTATCTCAAGGAATTGGAAAATATTTCTTCAGAAGTAACCAACTAACAAAAAAAGTTGTAGAAGTGAAAAGATTTGCTTCGAAATCAGAAGGAGTCAATTTTGATTATCGAACAAAAGATCCTGGAAGTTATACAATTTTAGTACTGAATAAAGACAAAGTTTTTTCGCGAGTCGACTTTTATGCGTATCAAAAAGAATCCTATTACACTTGGGACTTCCGAGGAGACGATTCGATTGAATTACGTTCTGATAAAAATGAATATAAAATAGGAGATAAGGCAAAAATTTTAATCAAGTCTCCACTTCAAAATGCTCGTGTGATTGTCACAGTAGAAAGAGATTCCATTTATTATAAAAAATCCTTTTTAATGAAAGGGAATAGTGCTCCGATCGAAATTCCAATAGAAGATATTTATCTTCCCAATGTTGAGGTAAATGTAGTATTACTCTCCGGAAGATTGAGTGCTCCAGAAGGATTATCTGGCGAAGATATAAAAGAATTCAACGAGCAAGACTTAGGTGCTCCCAAGGCAAAAACTGGCTCGATCACTTTAAAAGTAGATTTGGGTACCAAAATTGCACCTGTTACGGTTAGTACAGATAAACCTGAATACCAACCAAGAGAACAAGTAAAATTAGCTATCAAAACTACTCCAGGTGCCGAACTAACTATTTCAGTTGCTGATAGGGGAGTATTAGATTTGGTTGGATACAGTTTCCAATCACCAATTCAGATTTTCTATCAATATTGGTACAATGTAATCAAAACATTTGAACTTCGTTCCATGATCATCAAACACTATTTATATGCAAATAAGGGAGACAGCCCTGGTGGAGATTATGGCGAAGATTCGGGAGGTGGTTTTTCTGCTGATTCTGAGTCTGGGGCAAGAAAAGATTTTCGACTTACCGCTTATTGGAATCCAGTTGTCATCGCGGATCAAAATGGGGAAGCAAATTTAAATTTTACTCTTCCTGATAATTTAACAACCTTTAGGGTAATGGTAGCATCTGCTTCTAATGGAAAGTATGGTGTGACCAATTCTGAATTTTTGGTTAAAAAGAATTTAGTATTACAAAAATCGGTAGCAAGGTTTATACGTGTTGGTGATAGTTTAGAGTTAGGTGGAAGTATCACTAACAATACGAAAGTTAATGGTAAGTTTAAATATAAAATTGAATCAAAGTTTTTAAATGATGAGAAAAAGTGGACTTCAATTGAACTGAATGCCGGACAAACAAAAGAAGTTTTAAAAACCTTTCAAATTTCAGAATCACAATTTATCAAACTTAAACAAAACAAACCAAATGAAGACATTCAGCTTACGTATCAAATTTCGGTAGAACCAGAGAATGAAGGGACTTTTCTTTCATTCAAAAAATCAGACTTATCAGATTCCTTACTTGTCACTTTACCGATCAAAGAGTTTGATCCAGTTACGTCTGTTCAATTTTCAGGTTATACAGATTCTGAATTTAAAACATCGATTCCGTTTCCTAAGAAAGATTCAATTTTATTGAACAAAGGTTCATTGGATATACGTATCTCTGGGACTGCTCTCACAGCACTTAAATCTGCCTTTGATTTTTATGAATCAAATCCCTATTTTTGTATGGAACAAAGGACTTCTGCTTACTTACTTTCGTTAAGTTCTGGTGAATTATTAAGGGAATTCCAATACAAAGCACCTTCAAAAGATGCGTATGACTTCAATCAAATTGAAAAATTGTTTTTGGATGAAATGTCAGAATTTCAAACTTATAACGGTGGTTTTAAATTGTGGAAAAGTTATGGTCGAAGTGGGTATCCTTACTTAACAGCATATGTGATTTCTGTTATGCAATTAGGAAAGGAAAAAGGCAAACGAACAAATTCGATTGCGTACCAATCGGGAATCAAATTTTTAGAAAGTTATATTAAAAGTCCAACAGAGACTTCAATCGATTCTTACCAAACTTTAAGTTTAATCTATTCTGTTTTTGTAAAAGAGAAAAAAGATGTAAGTTCCTTAGAAAAAACGCTGATAGATCATTTTGAAGAATTAAATCCAAAATCACGAGGCATTTTCTTAACTGCCTATGCAGATTTTCATAAGATCGATTCGTATCTTTCGGATCCCACATTCAAAAAACTTTATGAAGATTTTGTAAGTTATATAGAATATGATAAAGAATTGTTCATCGTAAAACCTATGAAGAAAAATCCTGACGAATATTTTTATTATTCGTATTACAATACTTCTTCTGTCCTCGGAAACTATTTACGATTACTTTTACGTGTTGATTCGAAAAACCCAAGAATGGTCCAACTCGTAAATGCAATCATGATGGATCGTAATAGAAGTTTTTGGACTGACAGTCATAGTGTTGGAACTATTGCCTTAGCCTTGTCTGAATATCGGAATCGATTTGAAGCAACGAAAAGTGAAACTGAGGGAGAAGTTGTTTTTGGAGAAAAAACAATTATCGACGAATCGTTTTCTCCAACATCTGATTCTATTTTCAAAGAAGAAATTTCATTTGATCGTTTATTTGATGGGAATTCTGTTTCTACAAAACCAATTACATTTAAACGAACAAGTGCTGAAGGGAGATTGTATTTTCAAACACGTTTGATGTATGTTCCTGTGAAAGAGACAACTCAGGAAAAATTTAATGGATTAGAAATCAAAAAAACAATGTATCGCATTGATGGAAGAGATTCTGATGGAAATCCAAATTTAAAAGAAGTTTCAAACTTACAAAGAGGTTCCACTTATTTAATCAAACTCAAAGTATTGAGTAAAAAAGACCAAGCATTTGTAATCGTTATCGATCCAATTCCGAGTCATACTGAGATAGTGAATACATCCTTTTTGACAGAGAAATCATCCGATGCAGAAGATGCTGATGTTACAGAATCTAGTTATGGTCAGTACACTGAGTATCGAGATGATCGAGTGATATTCTCTGATGATTTTTTACGCAAAGGAGAGACGGAATACAAATACATTCTGAGACCTGTTGCGAAAGGAAATTCTATACTGCCAGCATCAAAAACATTTTTGATGTATCATCCACAGTTTTACGGTAATACAAGTTCGCTTCGGGTAAAAGTGGAGTGATTTGGAATTTTATACTTAGAATCAAAACCTTATTCTTCCTGATACCTATCATCGGAGGAATATGGTTTGTTTTAAGACCAATCCAAATTGATGATTTTAAAAAAGAAGTAACAACACGTATTTTATCCAAAGATGGTAAATTGATTGGTAGAACTCAAAATCATACATTGTCCAAACAAGATTGGGTTCCAATAACCGAGTATCCAAAATTTGTTTCAGAAATTGTTTGCATTGCAGAAGATAAACGATTTTTTTCACATCATGGGATTGATCCTTTTGCTATAATCAATTCGTTATATTCATTTTTCATTACAAAACAAAATCGCGGTGGTGGTTCCACCATCACGATGCAGCTGGTTCGAATTTATCATGCAAATATTCGATCGTATCCTATTATCATTCGTAAATCATTTGAAGTTTTGGAAGCCCTTCGTTTTGAATTGTGGTTAACAAAACAACAAATTTTAGAAGCTTATTTAAATTCAGTATCAATCCATTCTAATTCTGTTGGATTTCCTTCTGCTTCCCTTACTCTTTTTGAAAAAAATGTACGATTTTTATCCTTAGATGAAACAGTTTATCTAACAATTTTAATTCGAAAAAATGTTTCGAACGAAGATGAGATCAAATTTCGATACAACCAATTACGAGTCAAAATTCCATTCTCAATACCAATCCTAAATGATCCAAATGAACTAGTTCAAACCAAACTGCAAAAGAAAATGCAAAATTATGATGATTCATTCACTGGTGAAAATCAACATTTTCTCAATTGGATCAGAAGCTTACATTTGGATCCAAAGGAAGAAATGGTATCAACTATTTCATCTGAATTAAATGCTGAAATCCATTCTATTGTAAATTCAGAACTAAATGTATTAAAAAAATGGAATGTAAATAATGCATCGGCAATCATTTTAGAGAAAGAATCAAATCAAAATTCTGCCTTATCACTTGTAGCAATGATTGGATCTAAAAATTTTTTTGAAGATGGAATTGGAATGGTAAATGGGACAATTGCATTTCGTGATGCTGGAAGTACATTAAAACCATTGTTATATGCATTAGCAATTGATCAAAATATATATTCTATCAATTCAATTCTAGTGGATGAAAAATATTCATACTCATTGGGAACAGGAGAAAACTACCTTCCGAGAAATGCGGACCTCCGTTATTGGGGAAATTTAACATTAGCAGAAGCTTTGGCAAATTCTCGTAACATACCGGCCGTTACTACCATCCAATTGGTTGGTGTTCCTAATTTTTATCGATTTTTAAAGTTAGCGGGATTTGAAAACTTAAAACAATCTCCTAGTTTTTATGGGCCTGGACTCGCTTTAGGAACGGGAGGTGCTAGTCTATTGCAACTTTCGCAAGTCTACGGTGCTTTTATGTTAGGTGGAATTCTTCCAAAAATTAAAATTGGGAGTATCAATGGAAAATCAATATTTTACGGTGAATCACATCCTTTGGTATCTGAAGAAACAGCCGAAGAGATTAAATTTATACTCAATGATTCAAAACTAAGACAAAAGGCATTCGGGAAAAGAAGTTATTTAAATTACCCATTTCCGGTCTCAGTCAAAACGGGAACCTCCAAAGATTATAGAAATTCTTGGACTATTGCATTTAATGATCGCTATGTGGTAGGTGCTTGGGTTGGAAATTTTTCTGGCGAAAAAACAATGGATGTTTCAGGTTCCTTTGGTGCTGGAAGAATTGTACAAAATATTTTTCGATTGCTTATGAAGGAAAAGGACAAAAAGCAATATGCACCTAAACTAACAGAAGTTCGATCATTTTGTAAAATTTCAGGTAAATTGGCAAATTCCAATTGTCCTTCGGTTGTTTTGAATGTTAGAAAAAAAATAACAAATCTGCTTCCATGTGAAGAGTTACACAATAATAAAGATTCTTCCATAGTTGGTGTAGGATTTGTGTATCCGGGACAAAGCCAAGTTTTTTTATACCATCCTGGATTTGAACGAGAAAAACAAAATATTCCAATTCGGATCCGTGAATATCAGACCTTAAAAGATCCCAAACTAATTTGGAACCAAACGATACAAGTGAAGTTATCAGGAACAGGGGAAGGAAATGTTAGCATTCAAAGAGGAAAACATAGTTTAGAATTATTTGATGGACCAGAAATAAAGGCAAATGTTCAATTTGAAGTTAAATAATTTGAAACATATTTTAAAATCACAAAAATACCAATGGATTCTTTTTTATTTGATACTATTTAGTTTCCATTTTCCAGGTGAGTTAATTTGGTCTGGATGGACTTATTACCATGGAGTTTTCCTCCATATTTTGTTTTTAATTGGTGTCATTCTAATTGTTTTGAAACTACTTCAATTCAATTTCTTTGTAAAAAATTTCACACTTTTAGTATTTATGGTGCCATTATTACTTGTGTTAAACTACCAATGGGTATACCAAACACAATTCAACTTTTCGTTATTTGGGTATGCGGTTCAAAATTTAGGATTCCTAAGGAAGGATTTTTTTCCATTTTTGCACGAATGGTCAATGGTACATTATTTTCCTTTTTTAATCCTCATCTTTTTTTTTGATCCTTTTTTGGTGTTCACGCGGTATCGTGTGAATCCAACTTTTTTGTTACTTGTTGTGTATTTATTACTATTGTTCCATTCAAAATTGTATGTTCAAACTTTGCCCACCATTCATCAAAAACAGAATCTAAAACAAAAGGTGAATCAATTTATAAATCATATTCCAAATGATACTCATATTGTAATGATTGTACTTGAGGGTGTTTCCAGAAAACACTTGATAGGTGTAAATTCAAAATTTATCAATTTTTCTTACTTAGAAAATTCACATTTTTTGATTCCAATACCACATACTTCTAAAAGTTTATTCACATGGATGACAGGAGAGTCACAGCTAAACAGTTCGAGAATTGAATCTACAAAACAGATGGAAGGAGAAAGTTTACCAACTCTTTTAAAGCAAAAATATTTTTACGAAACAAAGATGATTTATACTCAATCAATTTATTTCGAAGGTATGAATTTATTTTTTCCCAATGTATTTCAGGATGTCCAAGACAAAACTATATTAGAAAAAAAATTAGGTACTCCAAATGATTATTTCAGTTGGGGGATGGATGATCGAGTTGTGCTTTCAGAATTCAAACATTTGGATCTTGGTTCTCATCCATTATTTATTATGGTAGGCCTTAGCCAAACACATAGTCCTTATTTTAGCTATTCCAATAGAGATGTTTCGTTACCAAAAGTTTTACGACATACAAAAGCATTAGAGGAAAATATAAATTTAATAGATGAATTGATTTCCTTTATTAAAACCAATTCTAATAAAGAAACATTCCTCATCATTACAGCAGACCATGGTGAAAGTTTTGGTGAAGGAGGTGCTCATGCCCATAACTATTCTTTGTATAACCAAGAGATAGATGTTCCCTTTTTGATGTACAAAATACAATCTAATGAATTGTACATTCCAAAATTAGGTTCATCAATCCACTATAAAGAAACTTTATTGGATCTATTACAACAAGAGGCGAACCGCAAGGAAAATTCTCAGAATTTTTTTAGTTCCAAATACAAATTAGATTTAGTTTTAAAAACTTGGAATTCAGAAATCCAAAGAGGGTTAGTATTCGATCAGAAGAAATACATATTTCACAATGATAAAGATATTTTATATGAAATGGACTTAGATGAAAAAAATCAAAAGAAAATTTTGGATCCAAAATTAAAAGATAAATTGATAAAAAAAATGTATGAGTTTATGCAAAACTAAACTAAATTCCAGAATGTCCTTTTAATAAAGTTAGGATGGACATTTCTAAAAATTTTTTATAATCCAGCATAAAAATTTCCAATTCTGAATCCTTTACAGCTTCTTTCACTTGGTTGGAGGGAAAACCATGTGACCAAGATCCAACTGCTAATGCGTGGCATTGCATCAAAAATAAAAACCCTGATTGTTCTGTAAAAAAAGGAAAGTAATGGATGAGTAGAGGTAAAACGGAATTGATTTGCGTTTTTAAATTGGATTTAAATTCGCGAATGGTTTGTATACTCGCGTTTTTTTCTAAAATAGTCGGTACAATGGGAAGTAATTTTAAAAAACGTGTATGTCGATCCATTGAATTCACAAACCAATTCGAAAATATATTCGCATCCATTTTGGGAGTCTTACTTAAAAACTCATGTAAATCCATAAACCAAGATTCGTAATCAGCACTATGGATCCTAAGGCATAAATCTTCTTTCGTTGGAAAATATAAATACAAAGTACCTTTTGCAATCTTTGCACGTTTTGCAACTTCATCCATGGAAAGTTCAGACCAATCTTTTTTTTGGAGTAGGGATGCAGCAGCTTGTATGATCGAAGTACGTTTCGAAAGTTTATCTTTCTCTAAAACAGCTCTCTTTTTAGGTGAACGTTCTATGACTTGCACTCGACTCATACTTCCAAACTACGAATCTTATAAAAATTATGCTATAAAAAAATTGAAATTGACTTAAGGTCAATTTCAGATGACTACTAGTCACGAAATTGAATTCAGTCGGAAAATAGTAAAATCTTAGTTTGCAATTTTTATGAATTAAGTTCAATTGAATCATTGTGTGCGGGCGTTTTGGATATACCATTATCAAATTGAAAGATGGAACCGAAAAATGGATTCGATTGATCCAAGGTACCCAAGTTTTCGACATTCAAAAGGTAGAAGACACATTCAGAAAGTCACCAAACTTTGAATACTATCCAAGTTCGAATGCACCTGTCATCCATTCCCTTTCAAATCAAGGTGAAAATACATTAGAGTTAATGCAATGGGGGGTACAACCAAATTGGTCACCAAAACCAATTTTTAATACAAGAGAAGAACGATTGTTCTCTACGTCTTTTTGGTCTAGTGCTGCCAAACACAATCGGTGTATCATCCCTGCTTCTTTTTTTAATGAATGGAAATCCGAAAAAGGTACAAAGATTAAATATAAAATTTATCCAAAATCTGGAGAGAGTTTTTGTTTTGCAGGAATTTGGGGTGAGATTCCCAATACTTCCCATCAAAAATTTTGGTTTAGTATTTTGACGCAAGAAGGAAACTCTCTGATGAAGGAAGTTCATAACTCTGGTGGGAACCAAGGTCGTCAGCCAGTTCACCTAACTGAAGATTGTTGGGAAAGTTGGTTAGATCCTCGAATCAAAGAAGAAAACCAAATCAGAAATTTAATCCAAGCTTATCCTTCTGAATTTATCATTGCGGAACCAGAAATCAATGAACCGATGTTATTTTAATTGCCTGATTCAAAATCTGAATTCATTTTGATCTATCAGTAAATCCATGAAAAAGTTCCCTGCTCTATTTTTTTCTTTTTTCCTTATCTTATTCATTATTTTCGAACAACCACTTGTTTCAGAAGCTAAATCCTGTAACACTTATTCTGAATCCGAAAAAATTGAGATCTTATTAAAAAGAATTGGAAACTTCAATGGAAACTTCATTCGAAATGGTGATTCACATAATGCAAAGGATGCAGAGAACCATTTACGTTACAAATTAAACGAAGCCAAAAATTCTTTTTTTGCTCCTGATCCGAAAGATTGGACTGCAAAACTTTTTATTGATAAAGTAGCATCAAAGTCATTTTTATCTGGTACTCCTTATAAAATCCGTTATCCAAATGGAAAGGAAATCTTGAGTTCGAGTTGGTTGTATGAAGAACTGAAAAAAATCGAGACTTGTCTTTAACGATCGATTTGTTTCACTCGAAGAGAAATGTTTAGATTTGCATTGATTCAACGGAATAAGAACCGATTCCCAATTTAGATTTTTAGTAGAATTTAGAAAAAAATTTACAAACTTGAGTTGTAAAAAGAACAAATTTGAGATAGTGTGATTCTCCATGTCCAAACATTGGGAGAGAATGATGTTTCCATACTTTGTTACGAGTGTTATTTGTTTCTTTTTTGTTGGCAGTTTGTTTGCACAAACAATTGAATCGGAGTTTGTGTACAATACCAATTTTGATGTTCGACCAACATTTGTAGAATCAACTAATCCATATTTTGTCAATGGTGGTAAGTGGATTTATATTGGGAAAACTGCTGATTTTGATGAACCTGGAATCTATTTTTACGATACAACCTCAAAACAAAAAATTTATAAATCCATCCCATTAGAAGCATACTATCTGACGCATACCACAGATTTTATTGGCCAAATCGAGAACAAAGGCAAACGTCTCCCTCTAACTATCTACGAATTTTTATATTACGAAGAAGGAAATCATCGTGCAGGATTTATCCTTGAAAACAAAGCAAAATCATCAAAAACAAAAAAATACTACTATGTAGGTTGGGATTTAACTGCAAATAACATCGATGTGGTGGAACCTATCTTTGAGATCTCAGAGGAGGATTCAAAATCCTTTGCACAAAGTTCTTACATCGGTTATTCTGAAAAAGACCAAGCAGCTTATTTTACATTCGCTGTGGATGCAGATCTTAAAGATGATGTATCAGAAGATGTATCTGCCTTCATTTACAAAATTCAAAATCAAAACTTAACGAAACTAAAGGAATACAAATCTAGATTTTACCCGTATACACCTGAATTCCATCCAGAATCAAATCAAATTGTCATTGCAGCCTATGCAGAAGCGTTTCAAAATCGAGACCCACTTGGTTATTTATTACAATTAGATACCAATACATTCCAATCGTTTTCAATCCCTTCCACTCCTTATGGAATCTGTTTTTCAAAGGATGGAAAAACTTTGTATATGGCTGCTTCCGATACTGGTGAAGTGAGAATTTATAATACAGGCAACTTAAACGATGTCAAAAAAACGAAGTGGGGTACTCACGGCCATCGATTAGGATTTTGGAAAGAAGGGGAACTGGTTTGGGTTCGTAATTCTGGACTAAATATATATGATCCCAAAACATTAAAACAAAAGAAAGTAATCCCAACGAAAAAATTTTATAAAAACTTTGTGAATGTAAGTGGATCCGTATTTCTTCCGTTTCAAAAATTATTACTTAGGAATATTTTGGAAGACCCAAAAGGGGGAGCCTCAAGCAGAATTTTGATCGCTGAATGATAGGAATGCATAAATCTCTTACCCACATCCTAAAAGATTTTATAGTTTGTGGGTAAGGGGGAAATGATTTAGAATTGTTTTTTATTTCCAAGCACTCGCATGGTCTTCTGCATATTTTTGAAATGATATTGGATCGTTTCCAGTGATTTGTTTGACAGTATCAATGATAGGCGCTGAGAATCCTTCTTTTAACGCACCTGCAATCATCACTAAAAAAGCCGCATAATCTTTTGATAGTCCAGCGGATACCAAAGAATTTTCAAAAACCTTTGGATCAACATCATTGTATTCAATGTTTTTCCCACTAACAGACGATAAATTCTTTGCTACTTGGTAATGATCAATGGATTCTTTTCCAGTGAGTGTGAGTGCCTGTTTTTGAAAATCATTAGTAGTCAATAGTACGGAAGCAACGGATGCAATGTCTCTCGCATCTATAAAACTAACATTTGCATTTCCTCCAGGAAAATAAATCTTTTGATCCTGTTTGATGCCTGCAATCCAAAACGTATGAAAGTTTTGCATAAACCAATTTGGTCTTATGATGTTCCAAGAAAGGCCAGATCCTTCTAATAAGATTTCTGTTTTTCGGAAAGGTGCTTCTGGTGGTGCATGGTCCACTCCCATCGCTGTCATCAGTACAATTTTTTTCAATCCAACTTGTTTTGCTTTTTCAATCCAAGGAGAAAGAATTTCATATTGGTTTGTTTCACCAGGAGGGCTTAAAAAAAATGCAGCATCCACTGATTCTAAAATTTCTATCCCTTTTTTGGGATCCTTTGAATCTGCTACCACCCAATTCAGGTTGGTTTCTTTTGTTTGTGCTTCCGGTTTTCTAGAACCAGCAAAAACTTCATGACCTTTTTTCTGTAATTCTTTGACGAGATACCCACCAACAAGACCTGATCCACCATATACAAATACTTTCATCGTTTGTTACCTTATTTCCTCAGATTCAATTTTCTAATTCTTCTTTTGAATCTTATATAATCAGTGTATCACAAAAAACTATACTTTCTATGTCGAAAAATATTAAAAATATATCCAAAAGTATAAATTAATAGACAAATGGTAGAGAATTGCTAATTTTTACCTATGGATTTACTCTCAGACATTCTATTTTCTGCAGGTTGGAAAAATGACCTTTTGTCCAAAGGCCAAATCTTCGATAGTTTTGGATTTCACTTCCCTTGCGAAAAAAGTGGCGGATTCCATGTAGTGACACAAGGCAGTTGTTATGCGAGAATAGGAAATAAATTAATCCCACTCAAAAAAGGTGATTTATTATTTATCACAAGAGGGATACAACACGAGTTATTATCTGATCCAAAAGCAAAAGTTGTTACCATTGAACGATTTTTGAATGAGAAAAATAACCAAAAGAAAGAGCAAATTCCAGTCACTACCTTTGTATCCGTTCGGTATGAAGTGCCTAATGGACCTGTCCACCCACTTCTCATGGAGTTACCAGATTTTATCTATATTCCATATGAAAGTATCCAAAAACACCACTCGCTTGAAGATTTTATTCAAATCCTTTCGAAAGAACTAGAGCTAAATCTTGGAACTGACTTAATTGTACAAAGATTAACAGACATTATGCTGTACTATATGATTCGTATTTGGTTACAACAAGAGGAAAATTCACCTTCTGGTTGGATCAAAGCCTTTCATGATAAAACAGTATTGTATGCTTTAGAAAAACTTCACAATGCATATGCAAAGGATTGGACAATCGAATCACTCGCAAAAGAAACTGGGGTATCTCGCGCAAACCTAGCTAACAAATTTCGGGATGTATTGGGAATTCCTCCAATGGAGTATTTGGCAAAACTGCGTATGGAAAAAGCAAAAGTTTTATTTCAAAAAGGGAATATGGGTTTAGAGGAAATTGCACAAAATGTAGGTTATGCATCAGCTTTCTCTTTTTCCAAAGCTTATAAAAGAATTTATGGAAATTCACCTAGCAGAGAATGGAAACGAGTTGTGTAATAAAGTTCGAATACTTTCTAATTGATTTTTTTGGATAAAAATGTTGGTTGGTATCGAAAGTTTTTGGAGCTTTCTTAAAAAACCTGTTTTTAATTTCATAATTATTTTTCGGATTTGTTTTTCAAATTCGTGGGTACAATCAATTCTATTTGATCAAAGTTTGCAAAATCAATGATTCCTCGAACTTACTCCCAATCGGAATATTCCATATTCTAACCTAGTTTTACTTGTACGGCCCTCATGTTTGGGATATTTTTGTTTGAGGCAAAATCATTCGCTAAATGGATATTCGATTCGAAAAAAAGCCAAACTTTTTTGGAACTTGGATTTGGGCATTGTATTGGCTACCAAAGAATGGTTTATCTACTATACTTCAGATCTCGACCTTATTAATAAATTAGGGTAAAGTTTCCAAAGCACGACAGGTAGGTAAATTTTGTGAATCGCTAGTAAAAAAGCGAAATACCCTACATTTTTACAAGACCAAATAAATTATTGTCTCATTCAAAAGAGGCACGACTTGTTAAGGTTGTGATTCCTAAACCGTGTGGTCAAACTCCAGCTTCACAAGCGCTAATCAAATCCAACTAACACCGAAAGAAAATTCAATTCAAGTAGATCGTAATTTCACTGGAGGGTATTTGCTTTTGTTAATTGGTGTTTACTTTTTTGTTGACGTATAACAACTTCTCTATTTTCTAATTGCAGGCGAGGAGAAACGAATGAGAAAAATATCATTATTCTTCATTGCAATATTAACAATTGCAATGGTTAACTGTAGCACACCTACCGTTAAGTTTATGAGTACAAAGCCAGTTGTCACTGGTAAAAACGTAAAATATGAGTTAATTAATAGTTCCGTGACGGCTGTTAATGTTGTATTTTATATTATAGGAATTAAGATTGGAGAGTATAAAAACTACTCTACTCTTTTAGATGAAGCACAAACAAAAAATTCCTGCGATTTGGCAAAAAATGTTCAGTTGAATTTTTCAAGAAACGAGCAGGCATTTATTGCAACTGAAAGTTATAGTGTAGTGGCTGAATGTTGGAAGTTGACAAAAGGAGGAAAGTAAGTTGAAGGCATTAAAAAATAAAGTTGTTTTAATCGTTGTGATTTTGTTTTCTTTTATGTTTGTTGCGAATTGTGTTAGTGTCCAAGGAAACTATGCATTTCTTTCAGAAAAAGAAATCGATTTTAATAAAGATTATGAGAAAAAACCGCAGACAATTAAAGCGGAATATTCAATTCCTTTTGTATTGTTTCCATTAGGTGATACTAGAGCATCCCGAATGAGTTCAGAAGTGATTCAAAAAGCTTGCAAGGAAAACGGAGTTGAGTTTTTAACAAATACTCAAATCAACTCAAGTTCTTATTACTTTTTCTTATACGGAGAAGTGAAATATGAGCTCGTTGGTGATGGTTGGATTGAAAAACAAGCTCCGACTAAAAAAGGAAAATAAACTTTCCATTCTAGGGACAAAATGTCCCTAGAATTATTAAATTTTGATCTAACAAACTATTAACAATTGTAATAGTTTGCCTTTGACGGAGATTTCCATTTAGATTTCTTTTCCAAAGCTTATAAACGAATTTATAGAAATTCAACTTGCAGAGAATGGAAACGAGTTGTTTAACAAAGTTCGAATACTTTCTAATTGGTTTTTTTTAGGTAAAAAATTTGGTTGGTTTCTGTAAATTTCAGCTGCCTTTCGGATTTTGGTAGTTTCTGGTAATAGAGGTTTCATCTGTTTCCATCTACCATCGAGTTTCATCTGTTCCGATAATTTTAAATAGGATCGAATCCTTCCAACCTTAGTTGCATAACGAATTCTGTTTTTACATTGGCATGGATTTGTACTCTTACTTAAACTACATTCTTTTCCCAAAAATTGTTCTAATTGGTTTCTTGCTCTTGATAATAATTGTCGATAGGATTCAGGTTTAATTCCCATTACGAGTCCACCTTCTTCACTCGAAATTGAAAATACATCTCCCAATAAATAAGCCATCCTATACTTACGAGTTAAACTTTGTAACATCGCATATGTACAAGCTACTTGCACATGTAAAACCATATTCGAAACATCAGAATTTGAATCCTCTTCTAAATTGGATCCGGAGTGATCCATTGAATGAGAAGGTATATTGTATTGAGTTTTGTGTAATTCATCACGGATGTTTCTAAAGTGAATGTGTTTTGTTTCTAGATTTGACTTTTTAACATTGATGAGGTGGTTACTGGCAATCTTATAAATCCAAGTGGATAGTTTGCTCTCTCTTCGAAATCCACCCAGATTTGTAATCACTTTAACTAAAATTTCTTGTGTGGCATCCTCTGCATCTTCAGGGTTCCATAAAAATTTTAGAGCTAAGGAAAAAACTTTTGGTTGGAAGAATTTTACCAACTCTTCCAACGCCTTAGTTTTACCTTGTAAACAACTCTCTAAAAGAGCGATATGTGGATCTTCGATCATCGTTTATGATTGGCCAACCAATGTACAACTAATGCTAAAAATGCGGGTAATCCTTGCGAAAACAAAATCGAAAATTTTGCAGTTGCAGATCCATAAATCCCCGCCACCACAACACAAACGAGAAAAAACAAAATCGTTTGGAATTTTTGGTTTTGTTCTTTGATGAAAAACAGTGCCCAAAACAATCCTGCAGCCAAAAACCCATTGTACAAACCTTGGTTTTTTGCGAGTTTTGCAGTGATTTCCGCTGTTTCAGGTGTGAGTTGGAATACTTTCATTCCAAATTCTGTTTTCCATAAGAACATTTCCAATACCAATATAAATACATGTTCTACCGCAACAAATCCAGTCAATATGAGAGAAGTGAGTTTCATTGAATCCTCCTAATGATTCCTTTCTCTCTTGTGACAACTGGATTTGTCGGTTGTGACAAAATTTGGAAAAAAAATTTAAAAAAATCAACTACGGTTCTTCGTATGCGGGCCTTGTTGTGACCTCCATCGTCCCTATTTCAGTATTAATATCGATTGTATTTTGCAGACGTACCATTCTACCCCCACAAGACTCTTTGGCTACAGCAACATTGGTTAACAAATCCTCTGACGTTGGAGGAAAATTATTTAAGCCAGTTTCATAGTGAATCGATTGGTAATAACCATTTGCACCAGCAATATTGAGTGTTGTTTTTTGGTATGGATTGATACCTTTACCTGTAATTGGAATGGAAAATCCAGTAAATAATGCACCACTAACTGGCGAAAAAGTATAAGCCTTTAATAAATTATTGGATGATAGATAACTTAATTTCGGTGCTAATTCAACTATATCAGATAATGTTGAACCTAAGAATTGATTCCATATTAAATTGCCATTTCGATCAAATTTGGAAAAGATCGCATTTCGAAAGGATGTCGTGCCAGAATAAAGTTGGAAGGAATGAAAAGATGAACCAAAATCTCCAGCTGAAACTCCTGTTGTATAAACTCCATCGGAGGCAATGATTGCTTCTGAAATATAACCAAGTGTATGATTTGTGCTATTGGTTCCAAGATAAGTAGTATTTACCATATCAAAATTACTAGTTGAGAGTTTTGTTACCATTGGTCTTTGGAAATTATAAGATGGTAATGGATGACCAGTGTAACCTATATAATTGTCCTCAGCACCACCAAAGATAAGAATCGTTCCTTCACCAAGGTAGGTTGCATCTTTTATGATGGTTTGGCCGTAAGAAGGTAAGTATCTTTGTTTGATTGGATTACCTGATTGCGAGATGACTCCCCAACCAATTTCTTTGTTTCCTGTATTAGTTGCGTCAGATGGAACAACCATGGAAGGAAATTCACCGAATCCAACAGTATCAGGTGTCATTGAAATCCCAACGCCATTAAAAAAGAAATGAATGTTGTCTCCTTCGTCCGTAATAAGTACAAATCTACTCTCGACAATGGAATTGTCAGCCTTATCTAGATAAGTATTCCATACTCGATTTCCACTTTGATTATATCGCACCATATGTAACGAATTGATGTTTGATTTACTTGAGATGGGACTGCCTTGTGATGTACTTTTCACATAGGCCGAAGTCACAATGTCTCCATTTGACAATTCAACTGCTGGAACTGTAGATTTATCATCCGAAGCAACTGTTATGATTCCTAAATAATCTAACCATTCCACTTGGAACGATTTTCCATTGATTAAAAAAATAATCGCATTTATATCTGTTCCTGGTGTACCCGAATAGGAAAAATTTTTTCCATTAGGATTGCCATTCCAAGAGACTGACTCAAATACTCCCGCAGTCACTAAGAAGTTCCCGCTCTTCAGTTTCAACAGTTGATAGGGATAAATTTTGTAAGTACCCGATCCAAATCGAATGGTTCCACGTAAATCTGTATTACATAACCCTCGTAAGTATTCTTCCCATAGTGCTGTTTCGAAAAAACCACGAGACCTTGGATCTTTTGGATTGTTGAGATCCAAGGTGCACTGGGTTAGAAGGCCAAGTATCAGAAAGAATTGTAATGTGAGATTCGAAATAGTTTTAAATTTTATTTTTGAATTCATTTGCCGGACTTCATTTTCGAGAAAAGTCTCTTTTTTGATTTCACCATTTGGCAAGTTCTGGTTATTATCTCAATCCTTTGCCGATTTCCCTAGATAGAAAAATCTTTTCTGAGTGCGTGTTTCTACGAGCCGAAAGTCACTACAAATGATAACAGGGATTCTGCGCCAGCGATTGCAGCGGAATTCATTTTGCGAAGCAAATGATTGGAGCGTAAAGCGCGGTCGTGTTAGGTTTGAATTTATGTCAACTAACGAATGCGAGGCGCCCTATCTACTTTACTTAAGGAAAGTTGACATTTTCAATTGAAATTTGAGTGTTTTCAGGAAAGTTTGCCGATGTGAACTTTGTGTAGTTAAGACGGACAAGTTTACCCGAACATACTTCTTTCATCACTTCTGTTTTTTCCTGCGTTGGTGAAGTTAAATTGGATTGGTAATTGAATCGATTAAATTCTCCTGATAGAGGATTAACGAAGATGTCAGCAAGAGGATAAACACCAGTGGCGACATCGATGATTGAGTTAGGTGATGAGGTATACCTTCCTGTAGATGTAGAACTAAGAGTGCGAAATATTAATTGTGATGAAGATAATAACAAAGGTTCAGATTCAGAGAAATCAACGGTTGCCTCTGAATTACTTCCTAAAAAACTATTCCATAAAAATGTACCATTCGTATTAAACTTTGTTAGAAGAAAATGTTTGATTGTACCATCGGCTGCAACAAGAGGTTCTGTAGGGGAACCGAATGTGTTTCTAGCATTACCTAAAAGAAAAATTTGATCCTCTTTTAAGTAGAAGCGAAACGGACCATAATCTCCTTCTGCTGGAATTCCAAAATATTGATACCAAATAATTGTTCCATCATTTTCATTAACTTTCATTACAAAAGGTGTTTGCGTATTTATATTGGGGTGAATGGTACCGTTGGCACCTTGAGAGGTTGTGCCAGAAATAAATAGTCCATTTGTATTTGCATCAACTCCAAACACATAGTCGCCACCTGCACTCGTAAAAAATCTTTGGAAATTCATAAATCCATTTTCATTTACTGCTAAATGGATAAAGTCAGAATCGGAAGTTCCTCCGAGAGATGTATTAATTATCGCAGGGCCATCGACAAAGGATGCATGGCTTACTGATGTAGTATCCCATACATTTTCAATAAACACATGTAAGCGGTTTGATGTATCCATCGCAGAAACGACGGTTTCTCCGATACTTGGTGAATCTAGATATGTATACCAAACACGTGTTCCATTTTCCTTGATCCTTCCAACAAATAAAGAAGGAAGTCCGATACCTGATTTTGCATTCAGAGGACTTGGCTGAGAAGCACCTGTGACGATCATAGCAACCGATATATCTCCATTGGAATATCGATTTAAATTTGGCTTAAAATAGGTTTCGACAGTCGCTTCCCCTAGGTAATCAACCCAAATGATGTCACCATTTTCTTTAGATACACGCATTAAAAAAGTATTAAGTGTGATACCATTCGAACCCGCAAAATTATTTGTGACTCCAATTGGAGAACCAGGTAGTATATACTGTCGTGTTACACCCGATACCAAATAATCACCATTCGATAAAACCAAGATGTCGGAACCTGTGGTTTTACTTGTACCTGTTCCGTAGGTTTTTTTCCAAGTCTTGAAGTTCACACATTGGTCTGATGAAAGAAATAGCTGCATAAGATTTGTTAGGAAAAAATCTCTTGAGGTTGGGTCATTTGGATTGTTGAGATTAAGTTTGCAATGGGAAAAGAAAAATAGAAAAACGCAAAAGAAATAAAAAATAGAGTTCATCGTCTATTTTTGATAACATTTGAATGTGATGAATTTGTTAAATAAAAATAATTTATTTCATTCTAAAAGTGTAATGGCTTTTTGATAAATAAAATCATACTCTTTTTTTCGTTTGGTCCAAGTCCAATCTAAATTCATCACGTTATTCACTACAGATTTTTTATCTGTCGAGAAATACAGATCTTTTGCTCGTTCTAACGCATATCCCAGCGAACTAGCGTCACTCGGTTCAAAGACAATACCTGTTTTGAATTTTGGATCCGTCGATTCTTCCACTGTATCTCTTAAACCACCCACTCGGGAAACAATCGGAATGGATCCGTAAACATGACTATACATTTGGTTGAGGCCACAAGGTTCAAAGAGTGATGGCATGAGGAAAAAATCACTTGCCGCTTCAATTTTGTGAGCTAGAGTTTCATTGTATCCTCGGTAAAAATAAAACACATCTGGTAGCACATCTGATAAATGAAAAAATGCTTTTTCGGTTTCAGGATCCCCTGAACCTAAAACCACATAACGGTGTGGAAGGTGGCGTCTTTCCAAAAATGCCTGTAAAAAAGTGGGGAATCCTTTTTGGTAGGTGAGTCTACCAATGAGACCAATGAGTGGTGTTTCTAATGGCAAATGAGGTCTACCAATTTCTTCATAAAGAAGTTTTTTGTTTTTTAATTTCCCTTCTTCCCAATCCTGAACCGAGTAGGTTTGGAAAATCCGTTTGTCAGACTTTGGATTCCATTCGTCGGCATCAATTCCGTTTAAAATTCCTGTATAATCCGATCCTCGTTTTTGTAAGGCATAACTGAGGCCAAATCCATTGGGTTCCTGTAATGTTTCTTCTCTGTAACCTGGACTTACGGTTGTGATTTGCCCTGCAGACAAAATCCCTGCCTTCATATAATTGCATTTTTCATTGTGGTCAAATGGGCTAGTGATCAGGCGAAAGGGATCTTCTCTCAAAAATCCAGTCATCCAAAAGGGATGGTCCCCTTGGTAAGCAAGGTTGTGGATCGTAAAAACAGAAGGAATGGAATGGATCGAATTTTTTTGTAAGGCGAGAGACAATGCAGTATGCCAATCGTGGGCATGGAAGGCATCTACTTGTAAGATTTGGCTTAGCGCATAACAAGCGTATGAAAAAATGGCAAAACGGTAATGTTCATCTGTCGTTCCATAAATGGAATCCAAACCACGAAACAATTCAGAATCAAAAAAATACAATTTGATCCCGGATTCATCTGCTTCCCGGAACCTTGCTTTTGTGAGTAAACTTACCGCAACGGTTTCCTCACTGGCATCTTCGGGGAGGATGGTCTTATACTCTTTGCCTGTCCAGTTTGGCTCTTTCCCCAATGATCCAATGAGAGGTAATGCGACATAAACTTTTTCGGACTTAGCCTGTTCTTTGGTAAGGGAGGCGAGCATGTCCGCAAGACCACCCATCTTGATGTAGGGAAAATATTCTGCGGATGCGTGGAGAATCTTCATTTTCTGTTATTGACACCGACTCGCAAAGTAAGAAGCTAGAAAAACACAAAGTGAAATCGAGGAGAGATCCATGTCAGTATCTACTAATCTAAAAGGCCTTGCTGAACTCGGCCTAAAACCGTCCGAAGTCTTCCATAACTTATCATACGAAGAAATTTACCAGCACGAATTGAATAACAAAGAAGGTGTTACTTCCGATAATGGAACGATGATGGTGGATACCGGGATTTTTACGGGTCGTTCCCCTAAAGACAAGTACTTTGTCGATGAACCTTCTTCCCAAAACAACATTTGGTGGGGACCAGTAAACACGAAAGTTTCCGAAGCAATTTTTAACGAACTCTACGCAGAAGTAACCAAATTCCTCGATAACAAAAAATTATACGTATTTGATGGCCACGCAGGAACAAACGACGACACACGTATCTCTCTCCGTGTTGTGACTGAAAGAGCTTGGCAACACCACTTTTGCACAAACATGTTCCTTCGCCCAACAAAAGAAGAACTCGCTAAACTCAATCCAGAGTTTACCATCATCAACGCATCTGGTTACAAAAACGCAAAATACAAAGAACACGGTCTCAACTCCGAAGTGTTCGTGATCTTCCACTTAGCAAAAAAAATCTGTATCATCGGTGGAACAGAATACGGTGGGGAAATGAAAAAAGGGATTTTCTCTGTCATGAACTACTACCTTCCACTCAAAAACGTTCTTACAATGCACTGCTCTGCAAACGTTGGAAAAGACGGAGATAGCGCACTTTTCTTTGGTCTTTCTGGAACAGGAAAAACAACTCTTTCCACAGACCCAAATCGTAAGCTCATCGGTGATGATGAACATGGTTGGGACGATAACGGAATCTTCAACATTGAAGGTGGTTGTTACGCAAAAACCATCAACTTAGATCCAAAAACAGAACCAGAAATCTATGCAGCCATCCGTCGTGATGCACTCCTCGAAAACGTTGTGTATGATGCGACAACGAAAAAGGTAGATTATTCTTCCGCTGCGAAAACAGAAAACACTCGTGTTTCGTATCCAATCTTCCACATCGACAACATCCAACCAGGATCCAAAGCAGGTCACCCAAACACTGTGATCTTCCTTACTTACGATGCTTACGGTGTATTACCTGCAGTGTCTAAACTTTCCATCGAACAAGCGATGTACCACTTCCTTTCTGGTTATACAGCAAAGGTTGCAGGAACAGAGCGCGGTGTGAAAGAACCTCAAGCAACGTTCTCAGCTTGTTTTGGTCAGGCGTTTATGACCCTTCACCCAACTTTCTATGCAAAACTACTTGGTGAAAAAATGAAAAAACACAAAGTAAATGCATACCTCATCAACACAGGTCTTGTTGGTGGAAAGTATGGTGTTGGAAAAAGGATGAACCTTCCTGCAACTCGCCAAATCATCAATGAAATCCTCAACGGAAACATTGAAAAATCCGAGTTTGAAAAACACCCAGTATTCCAAGTGTCTTTCCCTAAATCCGTAAATGGTGTGGATTCTCATATCCTAAACCCACGTAACGCTTGGGAAAACAAGGAAGAATACGACAAAACAGCGCAAGATCTTGCGAAACAATTTGTAGAAAACTATAAAAAGTATCTCACTGGTTCCAAAGAATTTGATTTCAGCCAATACGGCCCAGTAGCGTAAGTTTGTTGGGTTTTACATAGGCCGCCTAGTGTAAGCTAGGTGGTTCTGGACTCCCTTTTGAAGCAAAGGGAGTATGTGGGGAAAACCATCCTTGAGAAATCTTGGATGGTTTTTTTTATTTTAATGGGTGTTCGAGATCCCGAAGTAAAACGAATTGTGTGTATCAATCGCCCTTTCAAAGGGACTTCTGCTCGACACATACAATTCGTTGTCCGCTCCGTAATAGGTATAATTCCTTTGCTCAAAATTGATCGAACGGATTTTGGATTGGTTTCGCATAAAACCAAAATACAATCTGATTTGGTCATATACTTTGTAAGAAAGAGAAACCTCTGCTTGAAATCCTAAGATTTCCGTAATGTTGTTTGGATTGGTTTTTGCAAGTGTAAAGTAAGGGCCCACTCGACCATCGGATGAATACATAGTACTGGATCTTTGGTTCGCATAATCCCTGTTCCCATATGTGACGTAAGGATCAAATCCTAAATTGAATTCTAAACCATCAAAAATTTGAATTTTACTCCGCAGTGGAATGGAAATTCCATACGAATTGATTTTGTCATGGCGAATGTTGTAAGCAAATTCATAATTCTCCACTTGGTACATTCGATCTATTTTTAATAAACCAAGTCCAAAATAAAAAATTTGGCTTTCAATCGGCATATAGAAAAAATGAAAACGATATTCTTGCCTTTGGAAATTTCCATACGGGATCGCTGATGGAAAGAGACCATTACTATTGGAATAAAATGTTTTTCGATATGGATCATCAAGTTTGATATTTACCATATCAAATTCGAATCCAAATTGTTTTTCCGGATTTCGATACTTAAAAAATGGCAAATACACCAAATCTTTGTTATTGCGGAGATCCGATTGGTTATAACCGATGATTCCCTTTGTCTCAAAAGGGACGTAGGTAAAATTTTGTCCTTTGAGGCCATATTCATAGGTTTTGAGATTTGATTTTCGCGATTCACTCACCTCTTGTGCCAAGACAAAGTTGGTAGAGAGAAACAAGAGAAAGAGAAATGGTTTTAGATTCATTGGATTCCTTGGGGGTTGTTTGTTATGGATTGATAGATGATAATGTGCGCCTCGCATTTGTTTGATGATCCAGATTCATCGAACACCGACCGGGCTCCCTTCGGGGTGCGCTAACGCTCCCGTCCCCCGCCATCTAACGATGGCAGGTGACCAAGCCCTTCGGATCCCTGGCGCGGGTTACCAGATGAAGAGGGAGGGTTTGTTGGAGTTAGCATTGTTTTGGGTGATAACTAAGAGTTTTCCATTAATATGATCCATGACAGCAGTGGGCAAATAACCTGAATTAGTCCCTTGCCCTACCGAAATATCTGTATGTGAGCAGCTAGTACCATCTAAATTACACCTGAAGAGACTAGGTTTGTTATTGTTTGCAGCGTTTTGAGTGACTACCATCAACTTTCCATTGGAATGATCAATAATTGCCTTTGGGCTAAAACCCGAATTAGTCGCTTGTCCATTAGAAATAACTGTATGGGAGCAGCTAGAACCATCAAGATTACACCTAAAAAGACTTGGTTTGAAATTATTCGCTCCATTACTTGTAACAACTAACAACTTTCCATTTACATAATCAATGATTGGAATTGGGCTAGAACCTGAACTAGTCCCTTGACAAGTAGAAATATCTATATGGTAGCAGTTAGTACCATCTAAATTACATCTGAAGAGACTAGGTTTGAAATTATTCGCTCCATTACTTGTAACAACTAACAACTTTCCATTAGAATAATCAATAATAGCATTTGGGCTATAACCTGAACTAGTCCCTTGCCCAACCGAAATATCAGTATGTGAGCAGCTAGTACCATCTAAATTACACCTGAAGAGACTAGGTTTTTTATTATTTGCTTCATTTTGAGTAACAACCAACAACTTTCTATTGATCTGATCAATGACTGCGGTCGGATACATACCAGAATTAGTACCTTGTCCGGAAGAAATATCTGTATGGGAGCAACTAGAACCATCTAGATTACATCTAAAAAGACTTGGTTTGAAATTATTCGCCCCATTAATCGAGACGACTAACAACTTTTCATTTACATAATCAATGATTGGAATTGGTGTATTACCAGAATAAGCTGACTGTCCGGCTGAAATATCTGTATGGGAGCAACTTGATCCATCTAAATTGCATTTGAATAGACTGGGTTTTGCATAGTTTGCATCATTTCGTGTAACGACGATTAGTTTTCCATTGATATAATCAATTACAGCAGAAGCTCTATGACCTGAACTATATCCCTGCCCTGCCGATATATCAATATGTACACCTGTTTCACTTGTCCCCGGTGGTGTTACTGTCGTCAAAGCACTCGCTTCCAATAATGAGAATGAACTGGTTCCCACAGTGTTACTTGCCACCACCCTAAAGTAATACAAAGTCCCACTCGCCAAACCTGTGATGGTTGCATAAGAATCTGTCACAGGCCCATAACTTGTCGAAGCCGTCGTCACTCCTGGACTTGTGCCATAGTAAACAGTATACGAAGTAGCACCACTCACTGGCCACCATTGTACAACGGCACTCGTTCCACCAGCTTGAGCTTCCACAAACGTTGGGGCATCTGGTGGGCCCAAATAAAAACTATGGTCCCCACTTGAACTTAAATTTCCTGCTAAGTCACGGGCCAGGTAACGCACTTGGTTACTCCCATCGGAGAGCGCCATTGGTGTTGTATAAACAGATCCATTTGTCACTGCTCCACTGCCATCAAACGTTGGTTCAGTGCCGTTTAAGGTATATATGATTTTGTCACAGCCACTTTCGTTTGTATCGGAACAACTGAGTTGGAGTTGGGTTCCCGTTGCAAAAGGACCAGCACCAGAAGGGGAGGTCATCGTTACGACAGGAGCAGTTGTGTCTTTCCTTGTCGTTCGGTTGGTGGATCCAAAACTTCCGACTAGGTTTGCCACACATATGCGAATCGTATTTTCCCCTTCTGTAAAATGGGAGTTTGCGATGGTTGACACCACTTCACTGGACGCGGTTGAATTCCCGGTGACATTAGAATTGTTACTTGTATTGGAGAGAGCCGTTCCAGTTGAGCAGTTCGTTCCTCCTAATCGAATTTGGTAAGAACCAGCTTTGGATGTTTGCCAGCTTAATGATACATTAGAAGTACCATTGATTGCCTGAGTATGTGAATTGATGGTAATTGTTGCCACTTCTGTATCTACGATATAATTTTGTGAAGCCACATTGGATACATTCCCAGCAAGGTCACGGGCAATAAACTTCGTGTAGGTGGTTGCCCCATCTGACATGGCAATGGCTGTATTGTACAAATTTCCACTGGTGATGCTTCCCGTACTTCCTTGGATACTGGGATTTGTCGGAGAAGAGCCAACTAATACTGAATAGGCGATTTTATCACATCCAGAGCCTCCTACGTCCGAACAAGAAGCAGAAACAGAAGTCGCCGTTGCATAACTCCCTCCACCTGGATTTGTGGTGACTGTAGGTGGTGTGTCATCTCGCCTGATGTTAAAGGAAACAAATCCAGTTAGTCCATTGGATCCTGTAACGCAAATCCTATAGGTTTTGGTTCCTTCGCCTGTAAAATTAGTATAGGAACGTTGGAAGGTTTGATCGTCATCGGCAGTCACATTCCCCGATGCCACTTGAGTTCCAGAGGCACAATCGCTCCCTTCACGGATTACATATGAACCAGAACGATTGGATTGCCAAGTTGTTGTAGAACTTGTAATGGCACCGGCTTGGGAGCTAATCGCAGTTGCCGTTTGGCCTACTAGAGTAAGTGCAGGGACTTGGGAATCAATCGTATACGTAATATTTAATGGTGCCGAAAGGTTTCCTGCCAGGTCACGACAGATAGCTTGTAGAGTATGATTTCCTTCCGTAGAAAGGGAAATGGATTGGGAAGAGCGATTCACCACCGTTCCCAGTTTTGGTGAAAATGTTGGAGAAGAAGCGTCCATCGTGTATACAATCGAACCAGGAGCTCTGTTATCAGAACAAGTGAGCGTAGTAGTTTGCGCCGTTGAATAAGTGCCAGCTAACAAAGAACTGGTGAGAGTAGGAGGTGTTGTATCACTTAGGATTGTGACAATGGCTGTGTCATTCGGTGTCCCATCACCGTCAGTATCAAACCCAAGTGGATTTCCATTGGAATCAACAATTATGACCACAGGATTTCCTGTTCCACCTGGGGCTGTCATTAAAAATCCAGGAGGGTTTGGACTGATGTAGTAATCGGCATTGCCGTCTCCATTGCTGTCAACTGCATCGGGAATTCCATCACCGTTTGTATCGAGAAGGATAAGATTGGGAGTAGTGTCACCTGTTAGGTTGATCCCATCGGATACACCATCCCCATCTGAATCTACTAGAGTGGCGTCTGTTTTCCCATCTCCCGAAAGATCAAGTGTAGTACCAGGGGATAAATCCTGAGAGGTACTCGGATTCCCTCCCATCAGTCCAAGTAAAAAAACAAATGCATTGAAACCCTGTTTCGAGGAACCATCGGGGAGGATTCCAACACATTGGCTCGAAAAAAGAATTAGAACAAAAAGTAAGTAAAGTTTATTTCGCATAACAGAGTCCGTTTTCAAATTCAAATTTCCAAATCTATATTCGGAAATTCTAATCAAGCAAAAGGTCTCCATGCTCTCAATGGAAAATTACATAGAAGGAAAAAAAATAAAATTTTTCCGTTAAAAACGTTCTGAAAACGCGTTTGCACCGTTTTCAGCGGTTTTGCGAAGCTTGATGAGCTGTATGGATGTTTTTTTTTATTTCTTAAATGGCATCTCACCTAAATAATCTTTTTTTCCAATCTCCACACCGTTATGACGGAGAATCGCATAAGCAGTTGTGATGTGGAAATAAAAATTGGGGATCGCATGGTGGGTAAGGTATTCCCATCCAGTTAAGTATTGTCCTTCCCATCGTGGCTGGGACACTTTCATTTCTGAAACTGTTTTAAAATCTGATTCTTGGTAACTATCCAAATATTGGAGAACCGATAGGATCCTTGTTTTCAGTTCATTTAAATTTGATTCTATATCTTCGTGTTTAGGTGCCTCTTTTCCTGAAATACGAGCCACACAAAGTTTAGCAGTATCACATGCAATTTGGATTTGTTTTGTTAAAGGAAATTGGTCAGGGAACAGTCTTGCATTCAGTAAATTTTCAAAAGGAAACTTTTTGGCTTCCGCATGGGATTCCGCTTTTTCTAGAATATTCAGTAAATTTCCAAGTCCTTTTTTGAAGGATTGGACAGAGATTTCGAAGATCATGGATTGATTCATAATTCTATTCATTGGAAGAGAACAAACGAAATCAATCCATTAAATCAAAAAATCTAAATGGCAATACCACCAGAGAGGATTAACTCTAAAAAGCCAAAATTTTGTGAGGCACGATTGGAACCTCCACTTGTTAACACATCGGTGAGATCAATGTAACCACCTTTACCACCAAATTCAATGTAATATGTTCTAGAAAATTCATAGCGGGTAGCAACATATCCAGAAACTCCATAACCAGAAACATGGAAGTTATTGTTTTGTCCTTTACCTAACACGCGTACGTCGCTACGGCAAACCACTGGTCCACCACCAATAGAGGATATCAAACTAATGCCACTAAGTCCATCAGCTGAAGTATAAAGGGGAGTAATCCAACCAAAATCTAAAAATAGGTAATTCAAACCATCGGTATGTTCATACTTTAGTATATCAGGTGTTAAAGTAATTGTTTGGTCCCCACCATGGTATCCCGCCATCTCTTGGACATGTCCAGGAAAAAGATAAATGAATGCTGCTGCTTCCGGTGATAAAGCTAGCTGGTTTTTTGGGATCACTCCAGGGTCTATATAACCTGAATATTTGACTGTCTGTCCTGGTGTGACTACATACTTCATATGATCTTGGCCGAACGATAAAAAGAAACGATCTGTAAAGTAATAGATAAACTTTAAATTGTACTGAGGGATTTCAAATTTTGAAGGATTTAAATAAACGTCTGCTTTGAATGATTCTGGTTTGTCTCTGGCATCAACAGCTTTTAAAGTATAACGGTACCCTGGACCACGAAAGTTGATATCACTTTGTGTGAAATAATCTCGGTTATAACCCCATTGGACATTCCATCGACCTTTTTTATCATGGATGGTCAGCGGGATTTCATTTTCCTCTGCCCCAAGGGAGGGGTTTAGTAAGAGACATAGAAGGAAAATCGAAACTGTAGCAGGAATAGAACCACACACTCGCATGATTCTGAGAGGAATCGAATCGAACATAATGTCACATTCTAAATCTTAATGAAATTAGAATAGGCGAATGTATGTTCGGTTTCGGAAAAATTAGAGTTTTTTTCAGTAGGGAAAAATACTATATTTATATCCTACTTTTTCGTTCTACTTTTGCGGACGGGAAATCGAAATCCTTAGTAACTTCCACCGCTCCCTCCACCTCCGGAAGAACCGCCTCCAAAACTTCCTCCGCCTCCACCCCCTCCACCACCGGAGCCAGAACTACTTTTTTGTTTTTTGGGAATGGTTTCATATTCGATTTCACTGTGTTTGCAATGAGCACAATTTCGTCTGACTTCCACTTTCCCCGAACTACTGTAAGTTGCTTCGGAGAGTATCCGACTGGATTTACAAACATAGGTTTCAAATTTACACTCAGGACAAACCTTGATTTTAGGAAACGAAGTGCCTTTGTAAATGTATTCTGGATCGATGTTACGAAATTTTAAGATGGAGTGATTGTGGCATGATTGGCAAACCCAAACATCATAGTCAACAGAGTTGACAATTTCTTCCGAGATTTGGCCGTCCGACAAATGTTTGTTATCTGCTTCCTCTGAAAGTTTGGTCATCGTTGATCCGCATGTTTCACATTTTCTCGGAATATTGCGGATAGCTTGTAATCTCGTGTTTAACTTTTTCATTCGATGGTCGCCAAGGAAAATAAAGTAAACAATGATACTTGCGATAATGAGAAAGATCGAAACAGGGAAAAGAGCCTCTCCCAGATAAAGGGATAGTGTTGTAATCACTAAAATCAGAGGGCTAATGACAATTCCATAGTATAAGATAAAATCAGTTTTGAGAACAATGTGGTATTTGGCAGTGGGAGAAGGCAAAATCCAAACGATAAGTCGTTGTAAAAGATTTAACAAAATAAATAGACCCAAATAACCAAGAACAAAAGTCGATTTAAAATGAAAGGATTCTTCCTTTTCTAATCTTTCCGTTTCTTCATATTTTTCATTTAAGAGCCGAGATTCCTCATCAGTCAAAAAGAAATTGGAAGTTGTATTGTATGTGTCAATCGTCTGTTCGAATATTTGTTTTTCTTCTGAAGTGAGGTCAGTAAACTTCTTACCTTGGTAATCATATAAATTAGTGCGTACAACTGGATTAGAATCAACATTCTCGGATGGAGTAGAACTTGCATCAGAGGGAAGGGAACTTTCCTCTTGTTGGGAGATTAAATTTTCTACAGCGATTTCAGGGTGTTTGAGCTTTTGGATCAAGGCTGCAACAGTCTCGACATGGCCTTTTTGGAAATTGTCCTCTTTAAAAGAAGGGATTGTATAAGTATCAATGATCCTTTTGACAGTTGCATCAGGAAGGTCACCTTCGAGTCCGTATCCAATTTCGATTTCGATTCTCCTTTGGTCAATGACGTGCAAAATTAAAATTCCATTGTCTTTCCCCTTTTTCCCAATTTTCCAATGATTGAAGAGTGCCACTGCAAAATCTTTTGGCACATAACTGCCGATTGTTGGTAAAGTTACGACTGCAATTTCTAACCCAGATGAACTTTCTTCTGCATTGATCAGACTGTCAATGGATGTAGTATCTGTTAGGACTCCGGCACCGTCTTCCACCCAACTGTTGCGAAGTACTTTTGGGTTCGGTACTTTGGTGACAAGTGTATCAATGGATTCTTCATTTGTATTGGAACATTGCAAAAATAGTGAAAGGGCAACAAACAATGGAAACAGTGCCATCGAATGCAAACGAAAAGGTGAATCCGAATCGTTTCTGTTTATTGCTTTCGGTAATTGTTTGGAATGAGTAAGAATTGACTGCATCACGATCTGAAAAATCTAGATGGAATTTGTTTGTTTGTCAAGTATGAGTTAAAGTCCACAAGGGTATTCACATGTGAAAACTATAGTCCTCGGTGTAAGTGGTAATCCTGAATTAGATCCAAAAATTCCAGGACCCAAACTGACTGTATAGGTTGTCGTTTGCGATGAATAACCAGAAACTAAAACGATCATTGAATCCACTTCAAAACTAAGGTTACCAAATGTAAAAGAAGGTGAGATAGATACATTTTGGGTGAGCCATGCTAATTCCTCTCCTTGGTTAGGAGGTACGGGAGGTTCCGAAAAATATAAATAGAGAGCAGATGGACCAACTTGTCTAGTCGATCGATGAAAAGGATCCGATTCAATTAATTCGAAAAAACTAGGTTGGTTTCCGGGGTCATATACAAAAAAACTTGATACTTCAACTTCAACGGAATTGTTTTTGATTTCTAATACACTGATGTCACCAATTGATGTTATCAAAACAGTAAATATAAAATATGGGGAATTGTCCTGAGTGACCGAGAAGGTAGTGGTTCCTGACGAAAGTCGGATGAAAAAACGACCAGTTGCATTTGTTGTAACGGTTGAATCTAGACCTTCTAATTCCGATGAGCGATTCATCACTGTTAGGACTGCGTCAGGAACGGCTGTCCCGTTTTGATCCCGAATTTGACCAGTGAGTGATAACGCAAACGGTGCTTGTGTAAGTCCTAAAAGTGTAAGGTTAGAAAAAAGTGAATTTTCTTTAGTCGGATCAGGAAAAATGTATTTTTGAACGAATGGATTGAAATAACAGTTTGAAGAACCAAGTAATATAAGCCATATAAAAAGCAAAAATTGCAATCGTTTCATTTCGCATCCTCATCTTTCCTCATATTGGATCTTTTGTGAAAATATAGAATTAAATAATGATTGAGTCAAAATATTTAGTCAATAAAAAAAACATTCTGAAAAAATCATGATTAGAAGCTTTGGTTTAAAAATACTTATTTAATATTATGAAATAATAATATATTGATAAGATAGGCAATGAGTATCTAAAATTTTTTGATTTGATTAGAGAAAGAAGTTTTGCAAGAAGAGTTGGAAGGAAACATGATGAAATTTGATAAATCAATTAGTCTTGAAAAAATTTTATGGCAAAAAACTAATTTGAAATTGCATCATAGTTTGTTTTAAGCTTTTTCCTGATAAGGATTTTATACCTGGCAAGAGTGTTATCGTATAAGTTTGGAAGCTGTAAGATCCCGGATTCACTTGGATATCCACTTGATTCCCGCTTACACTTGTTGAAAAATAGGATAATGTTGGTGATATCAGTATATTATCAATTCTCCATTGATTTGCGTCACTTGGAACTTCTAGATTTTCGGAAAAAGAAAAATTGAAGTCATTTCCAATTGTCGCCGTGTATATTGGGTTATTACTGACAATCAATCCATTATACGGATTTGATGAAGTTAAATCAAAGAAAGAAACGTTCCCCAAAGAAGAGCTATACATTCCCAAATTCAATACTGTAAAACTAGAATTACTAATCGAAATTAAAGAAACCGCTATAGGAGTTACGAAAAGTTCAATCGTAAATGTTGTTCCCGAGAACTCGACTTGAAGATTCATTGTTCCTTCGGAGCCAATTAATTTAAATCGACCCGCTGAATCGGTAGTGCTAACATTTGTTGGATCAGTGGAACCAAAAATTCGAACTGTTGCTCCTGAGACCCCTGATGGACCGCTAAATATTTGACCTGTGACAATCATTGCAGAAGGTCCTAACCCAAGAAGACTTAAAGCCGCTGGATTCTCTTCTTTCTCAGCCGGATTTAATAGATCATAAACAACAGGATTCAAATAACAGTTTTGGAATAAAAGAATCGGTACAACAAAGATACCGAATCTTTTGCTGAAATTACGAAAAGAGAAATTTGTTATTTGTATAGATCTAAGATTCATGATTCAATACTTCTCTCCGTTATTTTTTCTTTTTCAATGCTTCTAAGTCTTTTTCAAGTAATTCGAGTTCGTATTTTTCTTCAGCTTCTTTTAACTCTTGTTCGGTTTTGATTTGTTCGACGGCTTCTTCTTTGATTCGATTGATTTCCGAATCTGATACCATACGATATCCATTCCCTTCACAAACATCTACGATAATTGTTTTTCTTGTAATTGTAATCGCAAATCCACCAAGAAGTGTGATTGCAAGGTCTTTCCAAGTCGATGTTTGGCGGATACGAACAGGTCTACTATCTTTGGGTAAGAGAACATCCCAATCTGGTTCAGAGAATCTTAAACCACCAAACAACCAAAAATACTCAGGGTATTCTTGGAACGTTTGGCATTTCGCTGATTCGGGTGCGAGTGTAATCATATTTCCATCGGCTATAGAGGTAAGAACAAATGAATCTCGCAAACTATGTGCGACTTTTGTTCCTTCATTTGTTTTCGATCGATTTAATGCCTCTTGTTCTGCGAGGGATTCACGTCTTTTACGTATCTCTTCTTGTTTTGCAGCGATTGCTTTTTCTTTTTCTAATTTTCGTTTCTCTTCTTCTTCTTTTCTGATTTTTTCTTCTTCCGCTTCTGCTAAGTCTTTATAGAGAATTTTCAAGACTGATTTTTTGGAAATCACCATGTGTTTCCCATCTTGTGTATCAATTTCAACATTCTCAACGTTTTGATTTGTAATGATTCCTTTAACAGACTTTCCTTGTTTCAAAAGAACTGTTTGAACAGCATGAAGAGGTAAAAATAGAAATAAAAAAAGGATAAGGAATGTTAGATTGCAGTTTCGCATTTGAAAATACCGATAAATCTAGGATTTCTCCTATAAATATCAGTCTCTTTCTCAATTGCAATTAAGAAATTTAAAGATTTTTGGAAATAGCGTGTCAAATTTGTAACAAATGATTCCATCGAACCAGTGTTCTATTTAGTCATTCCATACGTAAAAAAATAGGAAGACATAAATCATACTAAGAACATACCAATGTGGAATTAACTACAATTTCAATCGAGAGAGTAAAAATGAACGAATCCCCAAAATTACACAAAGCCCTTCATTCTGTGCATTTATGGGGAATGGCAGTTGGACTTGTCATTTCTGGAGATTACTTCGGTTGGAATTTTGGATGGTCAAATGCAAACGTTTGGGAGTTTGGAATTTCGATTGTATGGATTGCCATTTTTTATGTAATGTTTGCTCTTTGTTTTACGGAACTAGCTGCAAGTATCCCACAAGCAGGTGGTCCTTCTGCTTATGCAAAACGCGCATTAGGTGATTCATTTGGATTTTTTACTGGTTATCTCGTATTAGTTGAATTTTTATTAGCACCACCTGCCATTGCCTCTGCCTTAGGTGGATACATTCATTTTTTATTTCCTATCATTCCTTCCTTTTATGCAGGCATTGGGATGTTTTTGTTATTGTTACTTATGAATTTAACTGGGATCAAACAAACTGCTCGTTTTGAGTTATTTGTAACTCTCATTGCTGTGATTGGACTTTTATTGTACTTAGGATTATTGATCCCACATCTTTCAATGGATCAAATTCCGACTTGGAAAAAGGAAACAAATGTTTCTTTTTCGGCAGTATTCACTGCAATTCCTTTTGCGATTTGGTTTTTTTTAGCTGTGGAAGGAGTTGCGTTAGCAGCGGAAGAAGTAAAAAATCCTGCGAAAGACATTCCAAAAGGTTATATTGCAGGTATCATCACTTTACTTTGTTTAGCAGGTATGATTTATGGATTCACAGCTTCGGTAACAAATACAAAGGACATTGCTAACATTGAATATCCTTTGTCCTATGTATTAAATTCTTTATACGGATCCGAATCAATTTGGCCCATTTTGTTTACCTTTATTGGATTGTTTGGACTCGTTGCTTCGCTTTTTGGGATCATTTTGGGCAATTCAAGGTTGTTATATGCAATGAGTAAGGAAGGTTACCTTCCAAAGTATTTATCTCAATTGACCAAAGGATCGGTTGTCCCTCAAAACGCTGTGATCTCTGGTGGAGTTGTCGGAATTTTTTGTATGTTGTTTTTGAATACCGCAGAACTCATCACCATATCAGCATTAGGTGCTTGTGGGATGTATTTACTTTGTTTGGTATCTTATCTTTTTTTACGAAAAAGAGAACCTAATTTGGATCGACCTTACAAGGCCCCTTTGTATCCAATTTTGCCTTTCATTGCGATGTGGTTTGGTGTTTTTGCGTTTGGATCTGTTTTTTATTCAGAACCAAAATTAACGATGGGCGTTTTTTTAGTTGGGATTGTCTTGGGAATTGGGTATCGGTTGAACCACTTCCGAAACAAATTAATTAACTAGTGCCAAACTCGAGTTTGGATTTTTGAAGTGCATCTCTACAACGTTCTAAAAATAGACGGGATACTGAATCATCAGGATTTTTATCCAATAGAGATGCAAAACCTTCTTTTGCTTCTTCAAAATCCTCCCTACGATAGGCATCGAGGGCAAGAGTGTAATCGTCTTTACAAGCAATCAAACGTTTCGATTTTTCTGGCTCATATCCATCTAACACCTCAACAACAAAAACCGATTCTGTTTTACCTTTGATATTCACTCGATCGAGTAATCGGTAGTGAAACCCTAAATTGTCAGATGCCTCGATAAATGTTTCCGCACTGATGACGATCCTAGAAGAGAATAGTTTTGTGATCCCTTCAATCCTAGATGCTAAATTCACTGCATCAGAAATCACGGTACCTTCCATCCGTTTGTGTTCACCTAAAATTCCGAGGGTTAAATTTCCCGTATGGATTCCTATCCCAACTTCAATTGGAATATAACCACAATTTGCTCGATGGCTATTGTAAATTCTAATTGCCTCTTGCATTTCAACAGCAGCCTTTACCGCATCACTGATATTATATGGAAATAACGCCATGACTGCATCACCAATGAATTTATCAATAAACCCATTATTATGACGGATGATTGGTCCAACACGTTGTAGATAACTATTTAGAAAATCAAAGTTTTCTTTTGGAGTGAGTGTTTCAGAAAATTCAGTAAAGGATCGAATGTCTGCAAATAATACAGTCATTCGTTTTTGAACTTGGTCTCCTAAGTCAACTTGCCGGATGTCATTTTTTCCTAAATGGTATAAAAATTCAGTGGGAACAAATCGACTAAAGGAAGAACTAAATTGTTTTTGTTCTTCGGCAAACTCTAGGGTTTTGATGATGTTTTGTCTAACAATTCTACCAAAAGTAAATACTTGTAAAAATACAAAGATCACAACTGTGGAAGGACCAATGTAAGTGGTATGGATCACTGCTTGTGCATGTAAAACATCGTTACTCGCTCCAATCAGAATGAGTCCAATTCCGAATAACAAAGGTTTTGCTTCCATCCTGCTTTTTTGGTACGCTTGGAATAAATAATACAAAATAAAAAGTCCATTTAATACAAACGCAATTGGGTAAATGGAGGCAGTTTCTGTGAAATAGACTGGTGGCAAAATAAGCCCCAGAGTTAAGATCGCAGAGAGAAAGTAAAAAACATTCCCTACCTTTTTAGAAAAGTCATACGGGAAAATTGTATAAAAATAATGATAGAGTAGAGGTGCAGACCAGTACCAAGATACATACTCCAATCGAAGTAGTGCCCAGTACGGCATATCAATGAATTCGAGTACAATTCGTTCGCCTGTTGATATGGTTCTGAGTAATACAGCTAAGGAAAACAAAAAGATTCCTAAGGTTTGCCTTCCATCTCGATTGTAAAAATACATAACTAAAAAGAAAATCCCAACAAAGGCAAATATTGAGGACAAGATTGTTTCATTTATCTTGTGTTTGGTGAGACGATTCTCTGCTTTAGTGTATGATGACAAAACAATGTCGTTCCAGATTCCACCCTTTCTGTGAACATAATTGGCTACATACAGATCAATCGTGAGGTTTTTGTTATGTGGTAAAACAACAATGGTGGACTTAACCATCGGAACGAACTGATTGGTGTTACTGGCCGGTATCCCCGATCCTCCGTAGTACTTTCCATTGATGTATATTGCATAAGAGGTGTCCTGTTCATGCACTGTAAGTGCCATTGTCTCTTGTAAGTCTTCTGGTAATTCTAGTTGCATGCGAAAGGTTGCATGACCAAATCCAGAAAGATTACCATAGTCCATTCGGTATCCATTCCAATGATTAGGCAGATTGAGGATACGATCTAAATTTGATTCTTGGATGTTGTCTGGAGAAGTATTCCAAAAAAACTTCCATTCCCCAGTTAGAGCCACAAAAGGTTCCAATTGAAACGAATGATTCTTTAAACTGATAAACCCATTTTTTGCTTCTTTATTTACATTCCTTTCCTCTGATAGACAACTAACTAGGAATAAAAGAGATATCAAAATGAGTTTTTTCATCTAAGCTTGTCGTTTTGGAAAAACTGTATAATCCTGTAATTTTGTAAATTTCACTTCATCTCGTTTGTATCCGAGTAATCCTTCCAAGGTTTGGTAACGATTCATTCCCATACTGATTTCGATGTCTTGGCCTGTAAATTGTCCTGGGTGTTCGTATCCACAAGAATGTGCCAAACTTAAAAGTTCTTTTCGAAACCCTTGGATGTATTTGGCAGCTCGTTTGCCCTTGATTTCTGGATCAACTCCACGTTGTAACCACCAGTTTTGTGTGGCAACACCAGCAGGACAATGGTCTGTATGGCATTTCTGGGCTTGGATACAACCAATCGATAACATGGCTTCCCTTGCGATGTTAATGAGATCACAACCCATGGCAATGGCGACAACTGCTCGGTCAGGAAAACCCAATTTTCCCGAACCTATCCATACAACTCTGTCAGACAAACCTTCTTTTTGGAACAAAGTATACACTCGTTGGAATCCTATTTTAAAGGGTAAAGACACATGGTCTGCATATGTTAGTGGGGCAGCACCAGTTCCCCCTTCACCACCATCGATGGTGATAAAATCTGGACCTTGTGAGGTACGTTTTATTTCTTCTGCTAATTCTTCCCAGAATTCAATTTCACCAACTGCACTTTTGATCCCAACAGGCAAACCTGTTCCATTCGCTATTTTTTCGATAAAGGACACTAGTTCTTTTACATTTGTGAACTCACTATGAGAGTTAGGTGATATACAATCTTTTCCTTCAGGAACATGTCGAATTGAAGCAATCTCTGCGTTAACTTTTTTAGCAGGTAAAATACCACCTTTTCCTGGTTTGGCGCCCTGTGATAATTTGATTTCAATCATTTTTACGCAGGCATTTTTTCCGACTTTTTCTTTTAAAACTTCTAAGTTAAATTTTCCAGAATTGTCTCTTGCACCAAAGTATCCAGTTCCAATTTGCCAAACAATATCGGCACCTTCCATATGGTAGTGGCTAAGTCCCCCCTCACCAGTGTTATGGTAAGCACCAGAATCTCTTGCTCCACGGTTGAGAGCTAAGACTGCGTTTTTTCCAAGGGAACCAAATGACATTGCCGAAATATTGACAATGGAATAAGGTCTGTAAGGGAATTTTCGGTTCGGCCCAATGACCTTAAGGCAGGGAATACAACTCGGGTCATTGTTGTGCACATATGCTTTCGATTCAGGATAAGGAAATGCTTTGTGTTTAATGATGGGATAACCAGGTTCATATTGAATCTCAGTCGTTCCAAATCCAAAATTATTATTTTGGCCTTTGGCAGTTGCGTAAATCCAACTCCTTTCTGTGCGGTCAAATGGTCTTTCTTCTTTGTCATTGGCTACCCAGTACTGCCTGAGTTCGGGACCAATCATTTCTAAAAAGTAACGTAACCTTCCAACGATGGGAAAATTCCTTTGAATGGTGTGTTTTTTTTGTGTGATGTCCCGAATGAAAACGAGTGCAAAAAATAAAAATAGTCCGGCCCAAGTGGCAGAGAGAGGGTTTGTTTCGATCCAACTCAAAATTGTATTCATCATTTTTGCATCCATATCTACCCTCGAACTAAGTTATTGACAAGCTAAGATTGTAGATGAGCCAAAGAATCCAAAAGTTTTTCTTTGGTAAATGGTTTAAAAATATAACCAGAGACATAAGGAATTTTTGCCGCCCTTTCTGTATCCGCTTCGTCAACCGAAGAACTTACCAGATAAATTTGAATTTGTTTTAGGAATTTGGAAAGTAAAGGTTCCATCGCTTCTAAGAATTGCCAACCATCCATAAAAGGCATATTAATATCCAAAAATATAATATCAGGAAGTGTTGATGTGTTTTCCAGTTCTGATTGGAAAAAACTGAGTGCGTTCTCGGCATCCGAAAATACCAAAACTTCACCAGCAATGCCAGCATTGGATATGATCTTCTTGGTTGTGAATTGGTAAATTTTGTCATCATCGATGATACAAATTTTGGGCGTCATGTGTTAGCACCCCCATTCGGAAAATGAAGTAAAAACGTGGCACCTTCCCCAGGTTTCGATTTGACTTCAACTCTTCCGCCCAATGATTCCATCGTATATTTCATTAAAAATAAACCGAGACCTTTCCCACTCATCTGACGATGAAAAGTCTTCTTCAGCTGAAAAATTTGATCCCCATACCGAGATAAATCAACCCCTAATCCATTATCTGAGAAGGAAATTGTCGTTTCGGAACCCATAGAAAAGGATTCCACTCCAATCCGAAGTTCCCGAGAAGGATCAGCAAATTGAATTGAATTGCTGATGAGTTGTAAAAATAAGGTTTCTAGGTATTCTTTGGAAACAAAAACCAATTCTTTTTCTGTCACATTCAGTTCAATGTGGACGTTTTTTTTCTGGAATTCCCCTTCCATCAGTTTTTGCACTTTTTGAAAGGTAGGAAGGATGGAAATCCATTCAGGTTGGTAATTTTCCAAACTTTGGATCTTTAGGGTTGTGATTAATTCGGAAAGTACGGTTTCCAAATTTTCAGTCACTTCTTCCAAATGATTTTGTAATTCCTTTCTTTCTTCTTCTACATCTGTTATTTTTAATAAATCCAATAAACTCCTGAGATTACTCACAGGTGCCCGTAAATGATGAGAGATGATTTGGTTATAAGATTGGAGTTGTTTGTTTTGGATGAGAAGAGAATTTTTAGTGGCTTTTAAGTGTTCATTGTTTTCTAAAAGCAGAGATTCTGTTTTTTTTCGTTCGTCAATATCGATTATTTGTGCTAAATAATAAATTGCTTTCCCTGAATCATCGCGTAACACAGTGACTGTGATGTATGCCCAAACTAAATGTCCTAGTTTATGTACATATTGTTTTTCTATGGAATAATGATCGATCATTCCTTTTTGGACAGAATCTCTATACCGTAAATTTTCTTCTAGTTCTCCTATGGAACTAATTTCAGAAAAATGTTTTCCTAATAGTTCAAAGATTTCATAACCTAAAAATTTTGCGAAGGCTTCATTGACATCGTCGATGTAACCATGTGTGCTCGTTAATACAAGTCCAATGGGGGAATCACGGAATAAGGTTTTGAATTTACGTTCGGACAAAGCTAAGTTTGCATCGGATTCTATTTTTTCTGAGATATCGCGAGAAGATGTATGGAGGTATTTTTTTCCTGAAATGGAGTGAGTGGTCAATCGATTGTCTGATTGTAACCAGATATAAGTTCCATTTTTATGTAAGTAACGGAAAGTGGGGTGGATGTTTTCGTCACCTCGCAAAAGTGGTTGGTGTGATCTTTCAAAAATTAATCTTCTGTCATCGGGATGGAAAAAATCATATGGATTTTTTCCAACGAGTTCCTCTGGTTCATATCCGATGATTGATTTTGAATTGGGGCTCACATAAATGTAAGTCCCATCAGTTTCATGTAAACATACCAATTCTCGGCTAATCGAGGTTAGTAATTGCAATATTTCGGAATCGGGAAGTGCCACACCCTAATTCAATAAGAGAAGAATCCGGTTGTCTATCCCAAATCAGTTTTTTTTAGAATGAATAAAATCACTTGAGATAACATTTTTTTGTACCATCATTCAAGTTTTTCACCTAAAAGAGATGTGGCTAATAAAACTGTAATAGGGATACTCAAATGAAAAATCTATCGTACATTATCTTGGATGGGAATCTAACTTCTGATCCAGAGGAGAAAACAATTGCTGGAGGTAAGTCACTGGCACAATTCACTGTGGCAGTCAATCACTCTCAAAACAACCCAGATGCAAAGGAAAAGGATGATGTTTCCTTTTTTGAAGTGGAAGCTTGGGAAAAGTTGGGAGAAAACTGTGTGGAGTACTTAAAAAAAGGAAGTAAAGTGACTGTGATGGGCAATTTAAAACAAAACCGATGGAAAACTCCAGATGGCGAAAATAAATCAAAAGTGAAAGTCACGGCATCTACTGTTCGATTCGATAGTATGAAGAAACGAGAAGAAAAAGTAGCATAACTGGAACACGGGTGTTTGTTAGACCAAGCACCCGCGTTTTTGAATGTTATGGAGTTGTGATGGTTCTCTTTTTATGTTTTGTATGAGTTGGAGAATCAAAGATAGAATGGTTATCATCTTTTTCCAATTGTGAATTTTCTTTTGATTCCTCGGTTCTTTTGTCTTCTTCTACCATCGTTTGTTTTCCCAATTTGCCAACGGAAAGAATTCGAAAATACCGCGGTGAAGATACTAAGTTCCATTCTCTGAAGAAAAATTTGGTAAATGTATGCTTTGGTCCATACGTTCCATTGGAAGAGTCAATTTTTGATTTAATATTTGTTTTAAATTCTGTCTGCTCTTCTGAGGTTAAGTTTGGGAACTGTGCAATTTCCCCATTGACATAACGATTTCTCAAAATATCCAATTCACGTCGATTCCGTGAAGTTACATCATCGAAAAATTTTTGTTTGGCGCCAAAACAATTTCCGCCATACGATTCACAATTTGGTTCCAAATAAGGTAGAACATAAGTTAACTCTAAATAAATACTAATGTATTCTCCTGGAGAAGGAACTTTCCCTTCAAAAATTTCGAGTACCTGGGGAACTGTGTCACGATCGGAGTATTGTCTTTCGATGGCCTCTCTTGAGATCCTAGTTTCTGGAGTTGTGCTATTCACCTTCACTGGTTTTTTAGATTCGCCAACAATCACCTTATTTCGCATCACTTCTGTTTTAGTTTCCAAAATTTCATAGGCTTGGAAGTTAACAGGTTGTTTTGCGATGATTTCACCTTTTTGGTTTAAGACGACTATGTGATGGTCTATAATGGTGCCAGCGATGATTTCTTCTATGATGCTGATTCCTGCATCTTCAAAAAATAAATCCAATTGGATAAAGGGAATTTTGTTTTCTGAATATTCAACACTCACTCCTGGCTCTTGGGTGAGGGGTTTTTTGGAATTTGATTCCTGGCCTAGATTTGCCTCTTGTTTAGTGATCATTTTGATTCGATTCAAATTGATTTGTTCGGATTGTGTTGGGAAGTTAGGAATCATCACCTGTTGTGGTGTTTGGCACATCCAAACAAATAGCAAAAGCAATACGACAAAAGGAATTCGTTTCATATTTTAAAGTATCGGCTAAGGATTGCCCCTAAAATTAGGGGCAATGATGGTCTTAGATGTGTTTTGCACTCATTGGAGGAAGGATTGGTCCACTCACTTGTTGGATTTCTACATACTTACCATTGATCAGTCTGTATGCTTTTTCTGGTTTTTCTTTTAAAAAGTAAACTGACTCAACACCTTTTGCGGTAGGAGCATCCATTCTTAAAACTTTACCCCATTCTGTGTAGGTAAGAGTGATGGTTTGTCCATTTTCGCTATATTCTTTCACTAGTTTTCCATCAAAGTCATACTCCGCCGCTGCAATTGGATTATGGTCAGTCCAGAATTCAATTAGGTTGAAAACAATAATGTCCAAGAAACTTCCAATTCCATACGCAATGTATAAAGGAAAAATCATTAACAAGGAACGAAAGAAACTTGCTAATTTACCCGATCCAATTTGAATCCCAGCATTAAAAGAATATACTGCCTTAATTGCACCAAATTTTCCAAAACAATTGGAAAGTAGGCCGAAGGACAATAACCCGACGAGCGCTGTTTTAAATACTTTTTTCATTTTCTACCTCTATAGTTCTTAGCTGAAAACTAGTGACCAATCATAAGTGAAATGCAAATGTTCTGCAAGTCGAAATGATTGACAGTGGTATTTTTTCGATGATTCTGGTCTGAATAGAAGGCAAACCCATTGATCTTTTCTGATTTTGAATACTTTGTCTTCTTTCTTTTTGTCTTTTTTACCGTTTGGTATTTATTCCCAGCACTCTTTTCGAACCAATCTAAAGAAACTCGCATCTTACATATATTCCTACTCATCAGTAGTTATTTTTTCTACATGTCTTGGGATTATCGTTTTGGGGCACTGATACTTTTATCCACAGCCATTGACTTTTATGTGGGTCTCAAACTTGCAAATGAAACGAGAGAAAAAGTAAGGTATTATTTATTACTCTTTAGTTTGGTTACAAACTTAGTTTTTATCCTAGGATTTTTTAAATACTATAATTTTGTAGTGACTTCTATGAATTCCGTCACCAATGGATTGTTTGGTGGCGATATGTTACCTGTTTTAAAAATCATTTTGCCAGCAGGGATTTCCTTTTTTACATTCCAATCATTATCGTATACGATTGATGTGTATCGCAAAGAGATACCAGCGGAAACTGATTTTATTCGCTTTGCATTATTTGTGAGTTTTTTCCCACAACTTGTTGCAGGTCCCATTGTTACAGCAAGGACCTTTATGCCCCAGTTGTACAGTCCTAAAAAATTAGAAGACATTGAATTTCGAGTTGCAATTCGTTTTTTTATGTTAGGTTATTTTAAAAAGGCCGTACTTTCTGATATGGTTGCACCAACAATTGATGCCATTTATGCAAATCCAGCAGGTCATCATGCTTATGCCTTGCTCATTGCGGCCGCTCTAGGAGGAATCCAAGTGTATTTGGATTTTAGCGGGTATTCGGATATGGCCATCGGCAGTGCCATGTTACTCGGTTACAAATTGCCTACCAATTTTAATTTACCATTTCTCGCCACATCTGTTTCCGGCTTTTGGCGAAGGTGGCATATGACACTCAATTCTTGGTTACGTGACTATATTTACATCCCAATGGGTGGAAGCCGTGTAACTTCCGTACGTCGTAAGTTTAATTTATGGTTTACCATGTTTGTGAGTGGGGTTTGGCATGGTGCGCAATGGACCTTTGTGTTTTGGGGGTCTCTCAATGGATTTTTTTATGTTTTGGAAGAAATTTGGAAAGAGTGGTTTCCGGACAAAAAAGAAACTACTTCTGGCCAATTTTCGTCACTCGTTCAAATTCCTGTTTGGCTGTTTCAAAATGTACTCAATAATTCCATTTTCTTTTTAGGTGCGGTTTTTTTCCGCTCGCTTACTTGGGAAAATGCTTGGATCCATTTAAAAGGGATTTTCTTTTTCCAAGATGGAAATTTACGCCCCTATATGTGGAAAGATTTCCTATGGATCATTGGTTTTCTGGCGATTGGACATGCCATTGGTTATTTTCTCTTCGAAAAGGGGAAAGGGAAAAAAATCCCTGCCAGTTTTGAATTTGCGATGTATCCAATTCTGTTTCTTGTCTTAAATTTAGCTACACCCGAAAACTCTGTTCCGTTCATCTACTTTCAGTTCTAATTTGCTTTTTTCGTTTCCAATTCTAGGAATCCATGTATTTTGTTGCTATGGAAAGTGAGCGAAGGCTTCCCAGAATTTCTCCAGGTGATTTTTCCGAGTTTGAAGTCCATTTGGATCTCGAAGGAATCACTCTATTTGGAAAATTAGGAAACATTTCTGAAGAAGGACTTTGTTTTTTGGGAGAAGACGATTTACTCAGTGATGAAATCGAATCACTAGTACTCGGGAGTATTGTTTGGTCAAAAGGCACAAAACGGTTGTTTTTTGAAGGTACCATCATGTGGACCCAAACTTCCAAAATCAAAAACGTCATTTATCATATCGCTGGAATTCAATTTGTAGAAAAAATCAATTTAAATGACTCAATGCTCGCAAGAAGTTTGGAGATAAAATGAAAATATTGTTACTTGGTGGAACAGGACTTGTCGGTAAACAAGTGTTATTGTCTCTTCTCTTTTATCCTCAGATCAAAAAAGTGATCGTTTGGGCTCGTCATTTTGAGAACTCATCCAAACCAAATCTTCCCATTGAAGTGATAAAAGTCACTTGGGAAGATTTCCAATCAGGAAAGGTAAGTGTTCCCGACGGAATTGATGCCGTGTTTTGTTGTTTGGGTACTACCATTAATAAGGCTGGGAGTCAGGAGAAATTTAGAGAAATTGATTATGAATATCCACTCCTTGCCGCAAAACAAGCGAAGGAAAAAAATGTCCCAGGTTTTTATATCATTACAGCGATGGGCTCTGATGCTCACTCTTCCATTTTTTACAACCGAGTGAAAGGAGAATTGGAAAAGGAATTGATGGCACTTTCATTTCCCTTTTTAGGAATCTTTAGGCCTTCCCTTCTCATTGGAGAACGAGACGAACTTCGGATCGGAGAAAAGGTTGGTGAGGTACTTGGCCACATCATTCCATTTGGATTATTTGGTTTAAAAAAATACAAACCCATCCAAGCAGAATATGTTGCCAAATCTATGATTTATTCGTTGTTACATGATAAAACTACAGATCCATCCAAACCGATGGTAAAAATTTATGAAAACGATATTCTGTGGGAGATAGGTAAGGACCATTCTTTTTGATTCCAGATAATAAACAAAAACCCTATTCCAAAACAAAATACATCATTTTCAGTTTTGTAGTTCACTTCATTGTAAGAGTTTGGTATCTATTTGTAAGAAATCAAAAGTTGATCATCCCTCAGGAATCAACAAATGTCATCGAACAAGGAAAGGATTACATCATCGCAGTGTTTCATGAAACAACACTTTCTTTGTACAGGCACGCAACTGAATACTTAAAACGAAAGAAAAAAGCGGACATGGTAGCACTTGTGTCCCAATCAAAAGATGGTGAAATTATCCACCAAACATTTGCTCGTTCAGGCCTTCGTTCGGTGCGAGGATCCTCTACAAGGGGCGGAACAGGTGCGTTTCGCAATATCCTAAAGGAAATGAAACAAGGTGCGGTTCCCATTTTCACCGTCGACGGACCCAAAGGCCCAAGAAGGGAAGTAAAACCAGGTGTGATCGTGACAGCCTCACTCACTGGATTTCCCATTTTGTATCTACATTCCTGTTATGACCGTGCTTACGTATTTCGGAGTTGGGACCGCCATTTTTTCCCAAAATTTGGGGCTAGGCTCTTCATCCAATATGGGAAACCCTTCTTTGTTCCCAAGGGTCTCACAGAAAGCCAAATCGAAGAATATGCTAAAAAATTGGAAACGGAAATGCAAACGAATGCGGATTCACTGGAATCATTTGTGCGTGGACTCTTTCCTGACAATTCTATTGACGTACCACCTAAAAACGAAACTTTAACCAAGTAAGGTAAAAAATATGTCCTCTCTTAAAAACTATATCTTCACTTCCGAGTCCGTATCTGAAGGACACCCGGACAAAGTCTGTGACCAAATTTCTGATGCCATTCTCGATGCGTATTTAGCCCAAGATCCAAAGTCCCGTGTAGCTTGTGAAACCCTTGTTACGACAAATCTTGTCGTCATTGCTGGTGAAATTACTAGTAAGGGAAAAGTAGACACCCAAGAAATCGCACGAGATGTGATTCGCAAAATTGGATACAACGACATCAATATGTACTTTGATGCTGACTTTGCAGTCGTTGCTTCACATGTCCATGCACAATCTCCAGACATTGCCCAAGGGGTAAACGAAGGAGAAGGTCTTCACACGGAACAAGGTGCTGGTGACCAAGGATTGATGTTTGGATTTGCCATCGCAGAAACTCCAGAGTTAATGCCTGCTCCACTTTATTATTCACACAAACTCCTCGAACACCTATCGGAACTTCGCCATACAAACAAAATTGAATGGTTACGACCAGATGCAAAATCACAAGTTACCATCCAGTACGAAGATGGAAAACCAAAACGTGTTGATACCGTAGTTATTTCCACACAACACAAACCTGGTGTGACTCATAAACAAATCGAAGAAGCAGTGATCGAAGAGTGTATCAAAAAAATGATTCCAAAAGAATTGTTAACTAATACTCGTTACTTTATTAACCCTACTGGAAAATTTGAGATTGGTGGTCCACATGGTGATACTGGTCTAACCGGACGTAAAATCATCGTCGATACTTACGGTGGAATGGGTCGCCATGGTGGTGGTGCATTCTCTGGAAAAGATCCATCTAAAGTAGACCGTTCTGCAGCATATATGGGCCGTTACATCGCGAAAAACGTAGTCGCTGCTGGTCTTGCTCACAAATGTGAAGTACAATTAGCATATGCAATTGGTGTCGCACAACCTGTATCTGTTCTTGTGGATACATTTGGAACAGGAACTATTTCTGATGAAGAAATTGCAAAGCGTGTACTTGCAAACTTCAAACTCACTCCAAAAGGAATTGTAGAAGGTTTGGATCTCCTTGGAAAAGGAAGAAAATACCAAGAAACTGCTGCTTACGGCCATTTTGGTAGAACTGGAAGTACATTTACTTGGGAAAAAACTGACAAAGCTGAAGCGTTAAAAAAAGGATAATCATGGGAGCACCTAGCCAATCAACAGCGGACAAAAAAGCAACAAGAGATGCATACGGCGAAGCCTTAGTTGAGTTAGGTGCATCAAGGCAAGATATAGTCGTTTTAGATGCGGACCTTTCTGGTTCTACTAAAACTGCTGACTTCAAAAAGAAGTATCCTGAGAGATTTTTTAACGTAGGTGTCGCGGAACAAAACTTAGTTGGTCATGCGGCAGGTTTAGCTCTTTCGGGATTTGTTCCATTTGCCTCCAGTTTTGCAATGTTTTTATCTGGTCGTGCCTGGGAAGTTGTAAGGAATAGTGTCGTTTATCCAAAGTTAAACGTAAAACTTGTAGCTTCTCACGGTGGAATCACTGTAGGGGAAGATGGTGCTTCTCACCAATGTATTGAAGACTTCGCAATTATGCGTGTCATTCCAGAAATGACTGTCATTTGCCCATCTGACTTTAATGAAACCAAACAAGTGATTCACGCCATTGCTGATTACAAAGGCCCTGTGTACGTGAGAGTGGGAAGACCTGCCATTCCAGTCATTGAACGTGAAAACTACAAATTCCAAATAGGAAAAGCAGAAGTGATGTCGGAAGGTAAGGATGTTTGTATCATTGCGAACGGAGTGATGGTGAACGAAGCCATGACTGCAGTAGGACTCCTCAAAGAAAAAGGAATCCATGCCACTCTACTCAATATGGCAACAATCAAACCTTTGGACAAAGAGGTTATCATCGCCAAAGCAAAAGAATGTGGTGCAGTTGTGACTTGTGAAGAACACAATGTCATTGGTGGCCTTGGTTCTGCTGTCTCTGAACTTTTATCGGAAGAATACCCTGTTCCCGTCATCAAAGTGGGAATGAAGGATAGTTTTGGAAAATCAGGAACTTGGAGTGGACTTCTCGATTATTTTGGCCTTCGTGCAAAAGATGTAGTTTCCCACGCGGAACTTGCCATTTCCAAAAAGAAAAAATAAGGGAAAGGCTTCGGTCATGACCGGTTCCGGAGCATCCCAACCTTCTATCTTAGAAGAAACCGAAATCAAACCAACCAAAAATGACGGCCCATGGAAGGTCGTTTTGTGGGATGACGACCATCATACCTATGAGTATGTCATTGAGATGCTCATGGATGTTTGCCAAATGACTTGGGAAAAAGCCTTCCAACATGCTGTGGAGGTGGATACCCGCAAAAAAACCATCGTCTTTTCTGGGGAATTAGAACACGCAGAGTTTGTTCATGAGCGGATTTTGGAGTATGGTCCTGACCCTAGAATGAGTTCCTCCAAAGGATCCATGACCGCAACATTAGAACAGTAAAATAATGATCGTCATTTTGTTCCATGAACTCAATTAAGAATTTTAAAATGAAATCTAGTTTATTGATCAATTTCGAATGAATGAATCATATACAAAAATGAAACGAATCATAGATGATATGAAGTTCAAACTAATCGAATTGTTCGCCAAATCTTTTCAAAATTTTAAGGAAGATTTTACTACTTCTGGTACAAACACAAAGAATCATAGTTTCATATTATTTTTTTCTAATTTTCTTTTATCATTTTTGATCCTAATTTTGAGAAAACCGGATTCAATTCTGAATGCTCAATTATGGGCTGAAGATGGACAAATATTTCTCCGAGATGAATGGGTTACTGGATTCCCTGATACAATCTTTTTTCTGTATGCGGGATACATCCACTTAGTACCTAGATTCATTGCATTTTTTGCGAATTTGTTTCCCTATGAATTGATACCTTTGGTATTTAACCTTTCTGCTATTTTGATTTCAGCGATTTCTGTTTCTATTTTTTCTCTCACTAAGTTTCGTTATATCCTAAGAAGTGATTTTTTAAGAACAATTGTGATTGTTTTACTTTGTTGTTCACCAGTTGGAATAGAATCAATTAACAATATCACCAATGTACATTTTTTCCTGTCTTTGGGGGTTTTTCTTTTGGCTATCATTGGTGGTGAATTAAATGGATTCAGTTATCTATTGATCACAGTTTATGTATTTTTGGGGATTTTTTCTGCTCCATTGGCAATCTGTTATGCTCCTCTATTTTTAATTCGTCCATTCCTTTGTAAATTTGATCGAAAACGTTGGGTATACCTAGTTTTGTTTCTGATTGGATTGGGATACGGAATTTTGATGTTTTATTTGGGTTCTAGGGATTCAGTGGTTGGCATTGATTGGAACTATTTCGTAAACCTAATCCATATCGAAAAATTAATTCGATTGATTGTCGCAACCTACTTCATGAACACGAATTCAGTAGAATTCATAACATATCATAAGTATTTCTGGATACTCGAACTGGTCTTACTCTACTTTTATTGCAAAAAATTCAAAATGCAAGGTGTTCAAACTTCGATATTGTTGGGCAGTTTTTTGATAACCGTTTTGATTCCAGTCTTACTTCGGGGTGGTTTGTCATTAAACGCAGAGCAGGCCACTTATACGACACTCGTGAATGGGGCAAAGGAATCATTTTATTTTTTAAATGTCATTAATCTGATGATCAATCGGTATGGTTTGGTACCATATTTTATGTTCTGTATTTTGACCTTTGTATTGTTATTCGACAAAAATAAAATTCAGACAACTGTTCATTTACCAATTCTCGTGGTTGTTGTATTCCTTTTTGTAATTCGAAATTCAATTTTCATCAAACCATACGAAGATTTAAAGTGGGATCAGTATGCGGATAAGGTTAAAAACAAAACTGATGTTTCGATCCCAGTGAATCCAATATGGTTTCCCAAAATTGAAATCAAAAAAGAATCGTGGAAATAGGAAAAAAACTTTTAATCTTCACATCTTGCGTTCTAAAGCATAGTTCCGCTCAGGAACCAAAAGAGATGAAACAGATTCATTTGTATCGATTTTTATATTCGTAGTTGGATTGTAAGTATCTAACACAGTCTCACCATCTACGATGAATTGGTAGTGATACTCACCAGGGAGTAATTTTTTCTCTAAGGTAAAAACCCCTTTGCGATCTTTTTTCAAAAAATCATGTTCAGGGTTCCAATCATTAAAATTTCCAACTACACGAACCACTTCTGCATTTGGTAAATAAATTTGAAATTTGACTGTACGCAGATCACGTTCTTCGTTTGCGGAATCTTCCAATACCATCGTTTTTGTTTGCCGATCTGTGTCTTTAGAATCCAAAACAAATCGTGAATAATAAGAACCCGATCCATCTTCCACCTTATCAAAGTTTTCTGGATCATAAGTAAGTAGGCCGTTGACTCGAAATTTATATTCGTATACAGGATCTTCTTCGTAACTGTCTTTGATTTGGTTTGGTTCGATGACTGTGTAATAAATTCCATATTGGTTCCGTTTCATTTCGGCACATTCCCAATTGTTAAAACTACCGCAGATTTCCACAGATTCATCTCTGAGGCCATTATAGGTGAAAAGAATCCCGCGGTGGAGAAGGTTCCCACTCGAAACATAGGATTCGACATCAAGATAACGAATGTAACGTGGTGCGATGTTTTTCTTCAGACTTTCCAATTGCCAAAGGTAATAAACCGTGTCTTGGTCTTCGGTTTCATCTGACATTTCGAGTTCTCCGGAAGAAAAACTTCCGATCCAATCCATGCCATCGTCGGCAAAAATTCCAATACCTGTCAAAAAGAGTAAAATGAGGGCAATTCGGATGAATTTGGATTTCAACATAGTGCAGATGTCTCTTGTGTCCTTTGTCTTTATTTTCGGCAGGATTGAAAAAAGAGCGTGAAAGGTTTTTTCATTCGAGAATCATCTGACATAATAAAAAAAATATTCTGTCATTTTAAGAAGGGGCCGATAATTCATTAGGAATAGACCTTCGCATGGCTGAGCCGATAGACAAATTGAGTCCGGAAGAAATTACACAAATCGAGACGATGTTTTCGGCTCTCAATAAGAACCCTATGTCCTCGGAAGAGCTCAACCCGATGGCAAAGGTCTTACGTGAGAAATTAGGATATACCAATCCATTTGCTGGCAATGAAGAGCCAGAACCTACTGACGAAGAACCAAATGATGCTCTACCCGATGATTTCGGTGGGGATGATACGACTGCAGGTGACACCTCAGATCCATTTGCCGGGCTTGATGATGACGACGACTTTGGTCCACCTAAACTATCCAGTTCCCAACCTGAAGAAGACGATGGGATCGATTTAGATGAATTATTAGGCGAAGATAGCCCTAAACCCAAAGAAACAACTCCTCCTCCTACTGATTTTGATGATTTGGGAATGGATGCACCCTCAGATGATTTGTCTGGGAATGAGGATCCATTTTCAACACCTGCGGGTGACGATGCCGATCCATTTGCAAACCTCGGTTCTCCCAGTGACTCTGAGGCAGGTGCCGATGATCCTTTTGCCAATTTAGATGCGATTGATGAAGCACCCATTGAAGAAACAAAAGCGCCAGAAATTGGTGATGATCCCTTTGCCAATTTAGGCGGCGACGACGATTCAATTCCAAAAACAACCGACGAAGACCTGTTTGCTGGATTTGATTCAGGTTCTGATGAACCACAAGGTACAAGTGATGATTTTGATTTTGGATCTGGTGGCGAAACTCCTTCGGGTGATGATCCATTTGCAGATATGGGATCTACCCCATCCGATTCAGGTGCTGGTTTTGGTGATGACCCTTTTAGTAGTTTAGATTCTCCATCCTCTGATGTCCCTTCCGGTGATGATCCGTTTGGAGATTTGTCAACACCTGCCTCGTCTAGTGAACCTTCGTTTGGTGACGATCCTTTTGCCGATATGGGATCCACTCCAGCCGCAACTGACGCGGGAACAGGTTTTGATGATGATCCTTTTGGAAGTATGGATACTCCATCTACTTCTGCTAGAGAACCCGAACCTGCAGATATAGGTGGTGGATTTGATGATCCATTTGGTGACTTGGGTGTGGGAATGGAACCACCAAGTCTTGATGATGATTTAGCTGCTCCTTCATTTGATGACCTAGCACCTTCCATTGATGATATGCCAGTTTCCGCCATGGACGACTTTGGTGGAAATGATGAAGGTCCTGGTGGATTTGAAGAAGACCTCATGTCACTTGGCAAAGAGGAAGAACCTGAAGAATCTCTTGAATCCAGTTTAACGGATGAAGAACTTGCGGTCATCCAGTCTGAGTTACTTCGTTATCCTCCCAAATTAAGACGAACCATTATTGATGCGATCGTCAACCAACGTATCCCTGTTCGGAACCAAAAAGAAATCATTGAGCTCATCAAAGCCCAACAAAAACCGGAAGACATTGCAAGTTTCTTAAGTGGCCTTCTTGGCGAACGTGTAGAACTCAGTGATTCGAGTGGAAAATTTGCGGCAGATGGAGTTCCCATCATTGCCAGTAAAGATGCATATACTAAAGAAGGTGCAGCTCGTAAACGTGAGTTAATCAGAAGGACAATTTTATCTTCTGCAGCAGCTATCTTTTTAGTATTTGGAATTGTTACTTTATGGAAGTATGTAATCGTTCCTTACCGTGCTAAAGCGCAGTATGCACTTGGACTTGAAAAAATAGAAGAATACAGTTATGAAACTGATGCTCTAGAAAAGAAAAAATTACTCGCTGATGCTGAGAATTATTTTATCAAAGGGGAAGAGATTTTCCCACATAACTTAGAGTTTTTGAATAAATATTGTACTGCTTATACGAAAGCCGGTTTGTATGAAAGAGCGTTTGAAAAATGTTTTGGGAAGGTAGAACCAGATTTTGGTTATGAACCAGAAGACAAGGAACACAAACGTGCTTGGGAAAATCGTAAAGAAGTTCCAAACATCAGTTTTGCAAAAAAAACGGAATGGAATGATGCAGGTGTCGAAACTGCAGGTAGAAGACCACTTCCTGAACTTGCATTTTATTTAACCTCTCAAGACAAAGTTCCAAGAAAGGTATTAAAAGCAGGTGCTTACATTGCATCACGCCTCAAATACAATGTGCATGATATTGATACATATATTGCACTCGGAAACTTTCATTCCTTTCACAGAAAAGACTTTATCGAAGTTCCACCTGGAAGTAATCGCAAAAAATATAAAAATGATCAACTTGCAATCGAATACTTCAAACGAGTGTTTACCGATGGGGGAGACCCTGATAATGTTGATGCCATTGCTGGTATTGCAAAAATTTTCTATAATAAAGAAGAGTTTGGAACGGCTGTTAAATACTATAACGATATCATTGAAAAGTATCCAAAAAATCCAATTGGACACGGTGGAATTTTATCTACATATATTGAAATGTGGAAACGTGACAAAAACCCACAATATGTTTTAAACCACCATAGACAAGTTCGTAATGCTCTAAATATTGAAGACGAACTTTCACTTTTTGTTTTGGCAAAACTTGCTTCCTTTTATATTGATTTAGATTCTGAAGAAGTACGAATCAAATACAACATCAATCCAGAAGACCAAGTCACAGGCATGGAGATTGATGATAACGTAGAATACCTTCTAAACATCGCTTATGGCAAAGATGGTGGTTCCAAATTTGCGGAAGGTTATTACCAAAGAGCACGTTTTTATTTCAAAAAAGAAGAAGCGGCTCGTGCTCTAAAACAATTAGAACTAGCATCAACTTATGATATTAGACATTATTTAGCAGTTTTACTGATGGCTGAATATTATATCCAAACTGAAAATTATGATGAGGCTGTTAAACTTTTAAAAGAAGCCGATGATCGATACCAAAACTATCGTGACCGATTAGGAGAAAGGGACGAAGATGAAACCTTACTCGAAGGAAGTCCAGGAAGGATTTCGTTTAACTTAGGTAAAATTCAATTTTTGGAAGCAGCTGGGATAAACGTAACAGACAACATACGAGAGTTCCCTGGCAAAAAAATCTATCCAGAACGAAGTATTGGAACTCTTTCTTATGAAGAAAAAGAAAGGCGAAATGGTCTTTTTATGGCACGTGAATCATTTCTCGCAGCACTTGACCGTGATATTTCCAAAGATCCAAAGATTGTTAGAGAATGTTATTATTATTTGGGTTGGATTGATTATAACCATGGTGACTTTGCTCAAAGTTTAGATTTTTGGGCAGAACTCCCTGAAGAAGATATATACAATAACCCAACCTTACTCTTTGGAAAGGGAAATGCATTTTATTATACAAGACAATACAATGCAGCACTTGGCAACTATCTGAAGTTAAAGGATGATTTTGAACTGAAGGAACAAAGCCTTGGTCGAATTGACACTGAAAACTCTGATCATAGAGAGGTGTATGAGACTTTAACGGCTCTTTACAATAATATAGGTGCAGTGTATGAGAAAAAACAGGATACCATCAATGCACTCAAATACTATTGGAAAGCAATGGAAACAGCACGTAAAATTGGTTCCGTAAGTGAAATTGCAAACTCGAATAAGGATTTGGTTTTTGCTAGAGCCAAACTAGATAGAGAACCATTGTTAGAAGACTGGTTAGCTCCTACACTGGATCGATTGGCTCAGATTAAAAAATAAACGTTATTGTTTGCGAAAACGTTCGCGAATTCCAAGTAATAGAAAGTAAAACGTTTCCCACATACGTCGGATTCGGTATGGTCTTGCGATAATTCTCCATAACCAGATTAGACCACGTTCCTTAAACCATTCAGGGGCTTTTTTGTCAGCACCAGATAACATATCTAAGGCGCCACCTACACCAATCACAACAGCTTTACCAAAATAACCAGTGTTGTTTTCGATCCAAATTTCCTGTTCAGGGAAGTCCATAGCAAGGAAAATGATATCGGGTCCAGTTTTACGAATGGCTTCTTTCACTCGCATTTCACGTTGGCGATCTAAATGGCCTGCGTGCCTACCGACAATTCGAACCTTCGGAAAGTGTCTTGTGAGATTAAAATAAATACGTTCTACGATTTCGTCTTTTGCGCCAAAAATAAAGGCTGTGAACTCTTTGAGTTCCGCAAGTCGGATAAGATCCATCATCACTGCAATCGGTGTGACTCTTTCTTTTAGTCGGCCTTTTGTCATCCAACCGATTCCCGCACCTTCTACTAAGATGGTACCTGCTTTTTCGGCGATACGGTGGAGCGATTTTTTAGGGCGCATCCTCATGAGTTTGATCGGATCTAAGAATAAAACATGGTGCATGCCTTCTTTTTTCTCAAGCACGCGGAAAAGTTTCGCAATCGCTTCATCTGTTGTGACATTGTCTATTGGAATTCCTAAAACATTCAATGTTTCTAACTTGGAAACATCGATATTTTGGTATTCTAGTAGTATATCTCTCTCGTCTTTTGAGGAATTGTGAACGATTTCGCTCAATTGCTTCATGTAGCCAGGTTTTCCTTTCCTATCTAAAGCATTATGTCCAGTACCCTCTCTTGTCGCCTCTAAATTTTTAAAAACTTTCGTTTTTTCACTTGGATTGGAACCGAAAGAACGAGAAAAAGTATCAAAATGTTTCGTAGCAATTGTATTCTCTATTTAGTCCTCTTTCTTCTCTCAAGCGCAAGTTATGCGGAAAAAATTTCCATCTTTGGAACCATTCAAAATGGTACCACAAGAGGATTCGGAAAGGCTGATTCCATTCGGATGATGGCTTTACAAGGTGCAATGGTTCCACTCGGAGAAATTGGTCCACAGTCTGGAAAATTTCGATTCCCAGAAATGGATTTACCGGAAGGCGCACCCATCCTTTTACAAGTCCAATACCAAGGCGCAAATTATAATAAAATGATTCCGCCAACCACTAAGTTTCGTACTTCTCCTCAAGAAATAACCGTATATGATTCAGGGGCAGACCGAAAACAAGTGGCGATTAAAAGCTTAATGCAGGTTATGCGAGAAAAAAAAGGTCTACGTATTTTTAAATTATTCCTCATCGATAATGTCAGTAATCCACCAAAGTCGTATGATCCAAAGTCAGGTGCATTGGAATATTCGGTTGCGAAAGGAGCAACGGAGATTATGGCACAACTCCAACAACCTGGTAATAAAATGGCCATTCCACTCGGTGTACCCGATGGTCCAAATGGCGGACGAATTTTGGACCGAGCTGTTTTACCTGGAAGTTCCGAATTACAAGTTTCTTATTTGATCCAAAACTCTGAAGATTCATTCAGCGAACGAATGTTAATTGAATCAGAAAACGGTAAATACCCTATCTTTGTGAAACCACAAGATATGGTAGTGGAAACAGGTGAAAAAACACCAGTGGTGAAATTAGATAAAGATGTTCCAAAAGGTCTCAGTGCTTATGTATTAAATGCACTCGAATTTGGTACAATGGTTGAATTTCGTTTTGTTGGAGGAAAGGCACTTCCAACAATGGCAAATTCTCCTAACCCAGAAATTTGGAATGGATCTATCCTAACGAGTTGGGATTTATCTACCTTTGCGATCATTGGATTCTTAGGACTTTTATTTACACTGTCTTTTATTTTTGTCTATCGCAAACAATCAGAAAGGAAAACCAATTTATGAACCAAAAAAAATCAAAACAAGAAACCACCTATCTTCGGTTTTTTGGTCTTGCAGAACTTGTGAACCATGGCGCAAGAGGGATTTTAGCCTTCTGGATGATTTTAGGTATGGCCTTCTTTCTGTTTGGTGATCAAAACTTAATTGCTCCCAATATGAAAAACATTGGAGCTTCTTTAGGAATCACAGATCCAAATGAAGTGGATTGGAAATTTGGTGGGATCATTCCTGTTTTGTTTTTTATATTGGGTGGACTTGTGTCATTGTCTATGGGGTATCTTTCCCAAGCATTTTCACGAAAAAATTTGCTGATCGCAACAGTTTTGTTAGGTGAAATTCCTTGTTTGTTGACTGCCTATGCTCAAAATTATGACCAATTTTTGATATTGAGAACGTTATGTGGATTTGGACTCGGTGGAATTTTCCCTTTACTTTTTAGTTTGATCGGAGATTATTTTTCCAGCCAATCTCGTGCCATTGCCACTGGGTATGTATCATTAGCAATGGGACTTGGTGTGGGAGTAGGTCAGCTGTTAGGTGGTATTTTGGGTGGAGCAGATCCCATCAATGGATGGAGAACATCTTTTATATATATGTCCGCACCTTCTTTTTTCTTTGTTGCAGTTTATTTATTTTTCTGTAAAGAACCAAAACGTGGTGGAGCAGAAGAAGTGGGTGCTGATGAACTTTCTCACAAAATCACTCTCAAAGACTTTAAATTACTATTCGAAAACAAAACAAATCTAGGTGCCTTTTTACAAGGACTTCCTGGCTGTATCCCTTGGGGTGTATTTTTTGTTTATTTAGCAGATTATTATGAACATACATACCACCTAACAAAAGAAGTTTCCGCTGGTATGATAACTTTTGCTGCAATCGGAATTTTTATTGGAACTTTTTTTGGCGGAGTGCTTGGACAATTTTTGTACAATATCAAAAAAACCTACCAACCATTATTATGTATGGGAACGACTTTCTTTGGAGTATTCCCAGCTATCCTTTTGCTCTACTCGTTTGATATCGTTCCTCATATGGGACTCTTTATAGGTCTCAATGTATTAACAGGGATTATGATCTCAGTTACTGGCCCAAATGTCAGAGCCGTTTTACTCAATGTAAATGAACCAAAATCGAGAAGTGCGATCTTTTCAATCTACAACCTAACGGATGATTTAGGAAAAGGTCTCGGACCAGTGATGTCAGCTGTGATTCTTGGACTCACACCGGATAGAGGACTTGCTCTTTCCATCTCAATTTTATTTTGGATTCCATGTGCCTTAGCTTGGTTTTTAGTTTTATTCAATTATGAAAAAGATGAAAAAGCTATGCATTTGTTAATGAAACAGAATGTTTCCTAATATGGATTCATTCATAAATTGAAAACAAATAGATACAATGCAAATCAAACATAACTTACTTGATATCGAAGGGACAACGGCACCAATTACCTTTGTCCATGAGATTCTTTTTCCCTATGCAAAAAAACACATCCATTCCTTTTTAAAAAACTATCAATTTTCAGAAGAGAAATGGAAAGAAATTCAAATAGAATACCAAAAAGATTTTTTTTCTAATGATCCATCATTCATTCAAAAATTTATGGTGGAAAACTCGAACGATCAAATACCAAAGGAACTTTCTATCAATATGGTTTCTTTATATTTTGAATATCTCATTGAGAAAGATCGTAAATTTGGTCCCTTAAAAGAAGTACAAGGTAAAATTTGGAAAGAAGGGTATGAGTCTCATGAGATCAAAAGTACAGTCTATGAAGATGTTCCCAAATTTTTAAAACAATCCATACAAGAAGGAAAACAAAACCATGTGTATTCGTCGGGATCCGTGGAAGCGCAAGTTTTAATTTACCAATATTCGGTGTTAGGTGATTTACGTGAGTATTTTACTTCCTATTTTGATACAGCGGTAGGTGGAAAACGGGAAAAAGAAAGTTATTTAAGAATTGCCAACACACTCTCTGCACTTCCCAGTGAAATTCGTTTTTTTACAGACATTGTGGAAGAAGCGGATGCGGCAAGTGTAGCAGGGATGCAAGTGGTCATTTTGAATCGACCAGGAAATTTGCCTCAAAAACCACATTCGTTTCCCATTTGGGATCATTTTTAAGTGAAATACCAGATCCCAAACGAATACACAAAAATCAAAGTTGAGAAAATCAACTTCCAAAAAAAATGGGCTCGTACTAAATTCATAAATACATAGGATATCAATAGGAATTTGAGTGCACTCATCAATACCAAATTCCAATTACCTGGTACAAACGACCCCATCCCGTAAAACGACAGATATACGATTGTGAGTAAAATCATATAAGTAAATACAATTCGTAACATAAAACCTTCTTCCTTATTGGATCAAATACAATGCTGGGTATAAGATAAGCCAGATCAAATCACACATATGCCAAAAAATTCCTCCCGCTTCCAAATTCGCAAGGGTGATGGTTTTTCGGTTGAGAAGAACAATTGATAAGATGATGATTCCTACTGCCACATGTAAGTAATGAAAACCTGTGAGTAACCAGTAGTAACTAAAGAATATACTTGTATCTAAGGTATAACCTAAAGTCCATTTGTCATAAAACTCGAGACTTTTGAGGAACAAAAAGGCAAATCCGAAGAGAATTGCACCTAACATACCATAAAGAAATTTGGTCTCCTTATTGTTTTCTTTTGCATAAACACTTATGGCTAATAAAAATCCACTCGTTAACAGGAAAATTGTATTCCAGAAAGCAAATTCTCTGTGCAGAAGTTTTTGCATCGTTTGGAAACCATCTGGATTTTGAGTTTTGTCATAGACTAAGGATCCAATCCCCATACAGAAGGTGATTACTTCCACAAATACAATGAGCCAAATGAGAATTCCCCCAGGAGGGTACCAAATTGAATCATTTTCCTCGGTAGTAGTTTCGTTCATGCATTCTCCTTAAGTCCTATAGAAATTTAAAATAATCGAATATTCAACTAAAATCACATGCAAAAGGGATCCGAATGGTTCCAAAATTATGAAAAACGTTCAAATTGTCCGGTTTGCGCCACTATTTACCCTTTTTTAATTGTTTAAATGATTCTAAATCTTATTCAAAATCAATTCCGTTCGGTATATTATGTATGTTAACACAGGATTTTTATTTAGAACTTGATTAGAATCAAGGCAATTTGTATAATCTGCACTTACATTTGTAAAATGGAAAAAAGGAGGTAAGGATGCTTTCAAAATCGCAAGCAAGGGCATTCTTTCTGGGTGGAACTTTTTTGTTCGGTGCTATCTTTGTGTTCCTCACAATTGATACCTTGCGACAAAATGATACCCGTACCAATGCGCAAAACTTAACAGAAGATGTGCTAAAAGGGAAAGAGATTTGGGAAAAAAACAATTGTATGGGTTGCCATACCTTACTTGGAGAGGGAGCATACTATGCACCTGATTTGACAAAAGTGGTCGAGAGAAGGGGAGTTAGCTGGATCGATGTATTCTTAGATGATCCACAAGCAATGTTCCCTGGTGAACGTAAGATGGTGAAATACAATTTTACCAAAGAAGAAAAAGGCCAAGTTATCGAATTCCTAGATTGGGTTGGTAAAATTGATGCCAATGGTTGGCCACCGAAACCAAATATCCCAGTTGGTTCAATTTCCACTGCCGTACCTCCACAAATAACTAACAATGTTGTGAAAGTTTCTCAACCAGAAAAGTTTTCTCAATTATGTGTCGCCTGTCACGCAGTAGGTGGCAAGGGAGGAAATGTTGGACCTGCACTTGATCATGTAGGATCAAAGTTTGATGTCGATTATCTCAACCGATGGTTGATTGATCCACAAGTGATCAAACCGGGAACAAATATGCCAAAGTTGCCGTTAAGTGATACAGAAAGAAAAGATATAGTGACTTATCTTTCTGCATTAAAATAAGGAGAAACAATGAGATTCCAATCACAAAAGGTCGCATATTGGTTTTTTGCAACTTGTATGTTACTCTTATCTTTACAAATCGTTTATGGTTTTATCATGGGGTTTGCTCGTATTGGTTTTGATGGATTACATGATTACATTCCATTTAACACTGCTCGTGCAACACATACCAACTTATTAGTTGTTTGGTTATTAACGGGATTTATGGGTGCTGCTTATTACATCATCCCTGAAGAATCTGATCGTGAATTGTACAGTGTCAAACTTGCATACATCCAACTGATTTCTTGGGTTGTGGTGGGTGTTGTTGCCATCATTGGATTCCACTTTAATTGGTGGGAAGGTAGAAAGTTTTTAGAGATTCCAAGACCACTTGATTACCTTGTCGTTGTCAATGTTCTTACCTTTTTATTCAATATCGCCATGACCATTTGGGAGGCCAAAAAAAGGAGTACAACACAACTTGTATTATTCTTTGGTCTGTTATGTGCTGCCTTACTTTATCTTCCAGGTATGATTTATTTCGATAACCAAACCTTGGATTCTTACTTTCGATGGTGGGTTGTTCACCTTTGGGTAGAGGGAGTTTGGGAACTCATCATGGGTGGTATCTTAGCATTTTTACTCATCAAACTTACGGGTGTGGACAGGGAAGTCATTGAAAAATGGTTATATGTGGTTGTTGGTCTCACCTTCCTTTCTGGAATTTTAGGAACAGGACACCACTACTACTGGATCGGAACTCCAAAATATTGGCTTATGGTCGGTGGAATTTTTTCTGCCTTAGAACCACTTGCTTTCCTCGGAATGGCAATTTGGGCTCTCAATATGTATCGCAAAAAAGGAAAAGACCATCCTAACAAAATTGCACTCTATTGGACACTTGGAAGTGCGATGATGTCTTTCATTGGCGCGGGTTTTCTTGGTTTTGCACATACTTGGCCATCGGTTAACCAATGGACACATGGAACTCTCATCACAGCAATGCACGGTCACCTTGCTTTCTGGGGAGCCTACGCAATGTTAGTGTTAGCTGTTATTTCTTATGCAATGCCAAACATGACGGGTCGTAAACTATTCACCGGTATGTCTGGATATTTAGCATTTTGGGCATCCAATATTGGAATGGTAGGAATGACTGGAGCTTTGGCAGTAGCAGGGATCACTCAGGTGTATTTGGAGCGTAAATTGGGAATGGACTTTCTTGTGGTTCAAAAAGAAATCGTTTTCCATTTTATCGGAATGTTACTTGCAGCTACATTATTTACAGTCGGAATCACATATTTCATTGTTGATTTCATTCGACATGGTCTTCCTTCCAATGAAGCGATTGGCAAAAATGTAGGTGATATAGATTAACATATGTTAACAGCAAAAATTCCCTATTACGAACCGACTGGTAAAGAAGTGGAAATTTTTCAAATGGCGGCGGAGAATACTCTGCCGCTTTTGTTAAAAGGACCTACTGGTTCTGGAAAATCTCGATTTTTGGAGTTTATGGCACACCAAATGGGTCGTAAACTCATCACGATTTTATGCAATGATGAAACCTCCGCAGTGGATTTGGTGGGACGATTTATCGTTAAAGGGGCAGATACTGTTTGGATGGATGGACCTCTTACCACAGGTGTCAAAGAAGGTGCAATTGTGTATTTGGATGAAATTGCAGAAGCAAGACCAGATACTCTTGTGACTATTCACTCATTAACAGACCATAGACGGACATTATTCATTGAAAGAAAAAATGAAGAAATCATAGCACATCCAAACTTTTTACTCGTAGCTTCCTACAACCCTGGTTATCAAAAAGGGTTTAAAGAATTAAAACCTTCCACCAAACAACGTTTCCTTAGTATGGATTTTCCATATCCAAAACCATCTGTGGAAGAAAAGATCATTATTGGGGAAACAGGGATTTCTGATTCCATTGCCAAAAAATTAGTACAATTTGCAAATTTAGTTAGGAAAAAACCAGAGTTGGGACTTGCAGAAACAGTATCGACACGTTTGCTTGTATCATGTGCCAAACTGATAGGGAAAGGCCTACCATCTCGCCTTGCTGGTCGCACTGCTATCATACTACCTTTAACGGATGATGAAGATACAGTGACTGCCTTACAAGATAGTTTTGATTTAATCTTTTAGGAATTCATTTTGGAATGGGATCAGTTTGTATTCTACCAAGGTCATAAACTTTGGAAAAAACTTAAAACAAAACTTACACCTCCAAGTCCATACTATCCATATCGTATGGAGACGGAAGAAACTAAAATCGTTCGTTATCTACAAACTTTACGAAAAGAAACCACCTCCATTGTGTATGGTGGTGAGGCCATCTCCCTTGGAGAAAATTTCCTTAAATTTCCAGAAACAATCTATTGGTATTTAACAGAAAGAGAAACAAAAATACAAATACGGATTCTACTTGCATATTTATCATTTTTAAAAGAAGAACATACTGACAAAACCAGTTTGGGTAAGGAAACTTTTTATCAACTGTTTCGTTCTTTTCTGAAACGATATCCTGGTGCATATTTAGATTGGAAAGAAATTCGAAAAGATCGATTGATGCTTAGAAAAAAGGACCCAAAACAATACCAAAACATTGTTTCCTGTTTTTATCATGCAAACACTTCACTTTCTAATTTGAAAATGAACTTTCCAATAGGTAAAGATTTTATTTCGGATAAACAAAAACAAAAAATGGAATCGAAAGAATCCAAACAAAAGTTAGATCCAAGTGAAGCAGAATTACTGGAAGTAGATGAGAAAAAAATCGAAGAATATACACTTGGGCACAACTTTGAAAAAATTGAAACTGTAGAAGAGTTTGATGGACAGTGGCGAGACATTGATGGCGAAGAAGATATGGAAGAAGAGGAGGCTCTCGAGGAACTCAACCTAAAACATATCATTCGTACAGAAGATCCCGTTCATACCACAAGGACAAGTGAATCAGGTGCAGGAACCTTGTTGGAAATTTTGGAAGACACTAGTAAAGAAAAACCTTTTTTATATCCAGAATGGGATTACAAACAAAAAAAATACAAACCTAATTATTGTTCTGTGGTTGAAGAATTTCCAAAAACATTGGATTCTTCTTATGCAATTGGAGTCTTGGAAAAACAACACCGCACCCTATTATTATTAAAGAAAAAAATGACTGCTTTACTCAATCAAACCCGTATGAAAAAACGTTTGGTAGCGGGTGCTGACATAGATTTAGACGCGCTCGTTGATCGTTATGCAGACTTAAAGGCTAAAAAGAGTCCATCAGAAGCAATTTATATGAATCCTATTCGAGATGTATCCGATATAGGATTGTATTTTTTAATGGATTTGAGTTTGTCTACCGATTCTTGGATTCACGATAAACGAATTTTGGATGTGGAAAGAGAAAGTTTATTACTGTTTTCTGAGTGTTTGGAAGAATTAAAAATTCCATTTGGTATTGCTGGTTTTTATTCTCGTACTAGAAATCACAATCAATTTCTACACTTAAAACAAATGAACGAATCTTGGATGGTGGTCAGAGATCGTTTAGGTCCTTTGTCTCCCATCGGTTATACAAGAGTGGGTCCTTCACTTCGTCATACAAATTCACTCTTAAAAGATTCCGGGTACAAACAAAAATGGATCATCTTAATTACGGATGCAAGACCAAATGATTATGACCAGTATGAAGGTAAGTATGGTATTGAGGATGTGAATAAAGCTGTGGGTGAATGTTTGTTAAACGGTGTACAGGTGTATACTTTGGCAATAGGAACAGAGGAAAAACCAACTATCCCTGCGATGATGCGAAATGCAAGTTATCAAATGTTATTCCATCCAGAAAGGCTCCTCGATTCCTTACAGGAATTTTTTAGAAGAGCCATTAAGAGTTAAGAGTGAATGGGAAAGAGAATTATATTTGAATCTTTTAATTAAGAAGGTTTTCCATCAGGTCTAGGTGTATAAAGAATGATTGTATACTGGACAACATAGAAAACAAAACACAGAATCCAGCCAATGCCTGAAAGGTAATATGCATACTTGTGTTGGTTGAAGAGTGGTAATAAGACTCGAATCACAACACTTACATTTAAAACAACATAAGCAAAAACAGTGAGAGGAGATGCCACGATTGCTCTACCAGTATGACCCAAACTCACTCTTGTGATCATACCATAAATAAAAACGGCAAGACCACCAACTGTTAGGCTATGGATTGCTGATGAAATTGGAAATAGATTTAATTCTGCTAAACTATAGAGTAAAAATCCAAGGCATACCCAAAAGTAACCTAAATACAAAATCCAAAGGATAGGCCTTTGGTAAGATTTCCAAGGTTTCCATGAAATGTAACGAATTGTATTTGAGGCAAATAAAGAAAATCCAAAGATAAAAGAAATCATTCCAAAAACAGTGAAACCTGTCCCTTGTAATAAGGAAATGGAACTAAAAATGTACCCTTCGAAATATGATTGTATGAGTTTTGCTAGATAAAAAATAAATGGATGATAGATTAGAAAAGTTTCTAATTTTGGCATTCGTTTAAAAGAATACCCTTGGATTACGACTCCTGAGAAAAATGGAACAACTCGTCCGCCTATGATGAGTATCAAAAATAAAACAACAAAGATGCTTAGATGGATAAAAAGTAAAGTTTTCTCCGGATCTATAATGGAATAAGCAGATAGAGCACTCATAATATGAAAAATAGTAAAAAGTGCATAATGGTATAAAATGGGTCTGTTGTGTTTTTGGGTAGGAACAATCAACTTTGGAACAAGCAAATAGATGACCATGATATCCGAACAGATATCAAATCCAAAAGAAAGGTAACTTAAAAAACCAAACGAATAAAATGAAAATCTTCCAAGTAACCAAAAGACTAATAAGTAGAATAAATTTTTCCCTTTTAGGATCGTTGAATTTGTCCAATTTTGAACAGCAGTGAACAAAAATCCCAATACGATGGCTTTGGTAAAACCGAATACCATTTCGTAGGAATGCCAGTGAATCGCATTGATGTGAATTGGATTTTTAAGAATATTCGAAAGTATGAATAACCAAATTGAAATGACCAAGATTCCGAAAACTGAGCCAAACCAAAAAAATGGGCGAAACGCTGTGTTCCAGAAACTGTTTTGAAAAAAAGATTGTTTCATACCTTAATACTAATTGAAGACAGTATCATTTCATTGATACAAATCAAGTACTAAGCTAAAATTTTCAGGAGTCCTTCTTTGTCTAAAATTGTAATCTCACCTTTTTGTGTATCAACAAGTCCTTGGTCTTTCAGCTGTTTTAAAATTCTTGAGAAAGTTTCAGGTCTTAAGTAAAGTAAGGATGCCATCTGAGTTTGTTTTAGGGCAAGGGAATCGGGTGTTCCATAAAATAAGAAATGAGCTACTCTTTGCATTGCATCCATGGTGAGACCACGATTAATTGCCAAGTTTAACGTCTCGATTTTATTCATCAATGAGTGCATTAGAATGTGGTTAAGTTCAATATTAGAATTTAGTCGATTTTGAACTTCAGAAAGTGGCATTCGTAAGATTGTGCTTTTTTTTGTAAACCTTGCAGACGCTGGATAAGGAATTCCTTGGATAACAGCCCACTCTGCCACAATACATACTGGTCTGAAAAAAGTTAGAGTTACTTCATTCATATTCCCATCATATTTAAAAACCTGTAAGTCACCATTGACAAGAAGGTCCATGTGGGTGACTTCATCTCCCGCATGAAATAAAAATTCATCTTTATCATAAGTTAGTTCCTTACATCCTGCAAAGGCTTTCATTAAGGATTCAGGACTAGATTTCGTAATGTATTTAATAATCATTGAAACAATTGTTTTATTTCTTCTTTTTAAAGTTAGGAATTTTAATTTCTGTTTCCTTTAAAAATTTCCAAATTCTCTTTAGAGTAACTCTCCAATCCTCTTTTTCTGATTTTTTAGAGTTTTGGTTTTGTATCCCGACTGAAGTTGAATCTTTGATGGGTTGTAATTCTGAAACAGGGACAATTGCTGAGATTCCCAAATCGATTTTTAGATATTTTTTCTTGATGATTTTGAAGTCAATTTTCGCACCTAACAAACGTACGATTTCCAATATAATCGCCCACTTTACTTTAATTGGGGTGAGTTGGTTGTAATTTTCGGACAATTCATTGTATAATTTTTGAGCCACCTTGGAATTACTGTGGAATAATAAGAATCTAAAATGAACATTCCCCTTTAAATCTTGGGTGATAATTAAATCATTGTGATTAAATTCTTTAAATGGAGGAAAGTCCACTAGTCTCACTACAACAGAGTTAATTAAATCTAAACTATTTAGAATTTCAGTTTCTGGATTTACTTTAATTGAATATGTAATGTCATCTTCTGGAATTACATCATTGATAAAGGATACAAAATTTACTTGTTCTTTAAATGGAACTTCTTTTAGTACTTCCAATCTTGAGAGTTCAATGATATCATCCATGACGTTGTCAATGGACGATTGGACTTCAATCACTTCTTTTACTAAGTTTTTATCTTTGGTTTTTTGAGTAGATTCTCTGTACTCTGAAAGTTTATCTTTCATTAATTTTAATGGACCCGAGATCATTGCATCCATATAAAAGAAAATTTTTTCTCTGAGTGAATCGGCTTCTTTTAATCTGTCATATCGATTTTGGAGTTTTCGTTTCATCATCAAAAACTGAAATCGCAGAGCAAGGGTCATTAAAATTAAATACACCAAAAAACTAGTTTCAAGTGAAGATGGTGAGTTTAAATATCCTCTTTCAATTAGAATCTCTTTTAGAATTGAATAGAGTAGGTAAACAAGAGCCAATAAATGGATTGTTGATCCTCTTTTTTGTTCACGGAATTTTAGTATCGTTACATAAATTGCGTAACCAATCACCGCAAGTAAGTGGATATCCCAATACCCAATGAAGTTATACCAAAACACAGGGTTTTGGATGATGAGAAAAACGAGGATAAAGAAAAATTGAAAGAAGAGGTAAATTCTTTGGTATTTAAATGGTTTTAATTCGAAAAAATCTTGGATGAATTTGATAAAACCATATGGCAATATAAGTAAAAATGAATATTCTAGGAATTTTAAAATAGCAAAATGATTGAAGATCAAAAATCTAACTTCGTTTTTGCATAATTCATATCCTGAGAAGATAAGCGCCAGTATGCTGAAACTTAAGTATTCTTTATTCTCTCTTAGATTAAAAAAGTTAATAAAGAAAAACAATGCAATGAAAAGATAAAAACCTACGAAAATTAGTTCGACAAGTGAATCATATAAATTTCCGTTTATTGCTTCTTCGTAAGTGACAATTCGGATTGGCCCAGTGATGATCCCCGCCGAAGTGGAAAGTGATGAATCAATTTTGATGATTAAAACATTTTCCCCTTCGAGTAATAAATCATGTGGAATAGGGTAGATTCTAGGCCTTCCAAACGAATAGTCTTCAGGATCTTTGCCAAAAGCGGAATTGTTTTTACCGATTAACACACCATTAACGAAAACCTCATCTGATTGGTACACTTTCCCTAATTGTAAGGCTAACGACTTTTGGTGTTGTTCTGTCGTAATTTCAAAACTTTTCCGAATCCAAATAGATCCCTTATAAGATTTATTTAAATTACGGAAATTGTTGGGAACAGTTGTAATGTCCAAATTATTTGGATTAAATTCTGGATTTAATAAATCTGCACTATCATTAAAATATATTCCCCAATCTTCACCATCTAACCTTAATACAACGGTCGATTCGTCAGTTGTACGGGAACAATTAAGTGAAATGAAACAAAAACAAAATAGAATTAGGCGACGGAATGGTAAGGATATCATTTTTTTGGTTTTTCTGGGATACGAATTGTAAACTTGGCTCCCATTCCTTCGCTTGATTTTAAACTAACGGTTCCAGATAAAAAGTTGGTTGAAGCTTCTACTAAAGTTAAGCCAATTCCTGCGCCAGGGATTTCATTTTTTTTGTCACGATAACCTCGGACAAACTTTTGAAAAATAGTTTCCATTTCTATTTGGCTAAGTCCCATACCTTCGTCCATCACAATCAATTGATGATATCCATCTCTATTGAAAAATTCAATATGAATGTCTGTTTTAGGATCCGTGTATTGGTATGCATTCTCTACCAAATTTCTTAAAATGCAGAATAATAATTCTTTAGGAAAATAAATTTCTAAATCATTTGGTTTTATATCAATATATGTATTTTTTCGATGTTGGCCCAAATGGTTTTCTACACTGGCAACGCAATTTTTTACAAACTCCGAGACAGAAAAACTTTCATAAAATGGAATATAGTCTCGTTCTTCCAGTTTTCTGAGTAAAATTGCTTCCTCAACCATATAACTCATGTAAGATATATGATCTTCTGCTTGTTTTACTGGATCTCCAATTTGTTTTGTGTTCGCAACTTTTGATTTTTTCTTAACGGCTTTTTTGGCAGATGGTTTGACCACATCTTTCGCAATAGATTTACTTTGATTGGTGGTAATATTCTCAATCGCGGATTTGATTTTTTCCATTCCCGATTTAAATTCGGAAGATAAGTTGATGAGAAATCCAGTTTTGACTCTCTCCATTTGGATGAGTTCTTTTTCTTGTTCTATAAAATTTTCCAATCCTTTGACGATATCGTTTGATAATTGGATCGATATCATCACAAGAAAAATTAAAAAACCTAAGTATAATGTTCCGGGCATGGAAATGATGATTTCCAAAGCGGACAAACTATCGATTAATATTGTAGGTAATAAACAAGCGATCCCAATCAGTATAAATTTTACCTTTTTAATATTTGTTTGTCCATTTTTAATAAATAAGTAAATCACAAGTCCCATTGCAATTGGTAATGCATAATTAAAGAGAGCAATCACCAGGATCCATGTTTTTGGATTTCTGAAAAATAGAGTGATGATAAAAAGTACAGATAAAAACACTTCATAAACAAGTAACACAATATTACGTTTCAACTTCAAATATTGATGCATGAAGTTAATAAAAAATGCAGGTAAACAGATGAGGACTAAAAGTTCTGCAACATATGACCAAGTGAAACTTTCAAATAAAATATCTCTGTGTTGTGTGCGGATGAGAACATAAATTCCCATAAAAATTGAAAATAATGCAAAAAAGAAATTTTCCCCAGCTCTTCCACGAACAATGGAACCAACTAAAAAGTAAATCCCCATAAAGATAAAAACATAACCACAAACCATCGCAAAAAGTTCTTTTGAAAACACATCTTCACGTAACATACGTTCTTTTGCAATTGTGGGAGCTTCCTTTAATCCATTTAGATTTGTGGCTGCATAAATCCGAATGGCCATCACATTTAATCCTGGTTTGAGTAAGTGTGTAGGAAGAGAATAAATTCTGATTTTTTGAAAATCTACTTCTAATTTAGGTAAAACAGTTCCTGTTTTATCAATCAAAGTTCCATTTAAATAAAACTCATCGATGTCACGAATTCTACCTAATTGGATGGCTATCGGTTCTACTGGGGTTGTATAATTGTCAGGTAAATAAAAAGAACAACGATACCAGTGGTACCCTGTTAGGTTTTCTGTTTTTGAAATTCCATAATCCGGAACGGAACGTTTGACCCAAAAACTTTCTTCAACTGACTCATCACGCCAATCTAAATTGTCCCCTTTTCTAAATAACCAATCTGTTTTTAAAACCACTGGTTTTTCAAAGGATGTGATCATGGTTCCACATGGTTCCGCCACCAAACTTACTAAAGTTGGTGACAAAAACAGTAAGAACCCAAGGAAAAATTGGGAAAAACGGGTTTTCGAAATCATATTGGTTCTACGTTTCGAATTGCCTCTTCAATTTCTTTGAGCTGAGTGGAAATTCTTGCGTCGATTGCTCCCACATCTGTTTCGATGATCACTCCACCACGGTCGACTCGAGAGTCTTCGTAGATGTTTACTTTTCTGAGTGATTCCATTAGTTTAATGAGTTCGTCTTTATGAGCTGTTGTGAGTTCTAGGTCAGCGAAGTTAACACGAATGTCGATACGGTCACGGTCTTTAATTCGTTTCATCGCTTCACGAATGTTATTGAGTACAATTTCTTTACGTTCAATGATTTCGTCTTTGATAACTTTTCTTGCAATGACAAGAATCATTTCCACCATTTGTTTTTCAGAAGCGGCAATCATCTCTTCACGAATGTCGATTGCTTTACCAATGATAGTTCCCAATCGGTCAATGAGTCGTCTTACTTCCCCTTGGCCTTTTTTAAAACCAACTTCACGTCCAGCATCATATCCTTTTTGGTAGGCTTCGTGTTCGATCTCAGCCTGTTTCATTTCGGCCTCTTTGATCATACGTTCGACTTCCATCTTCGCACGATCTAAGATTTGTTCCGCTTTGGCTCGGCCAGAATCTTCTTCTAATTTGATTTTTTCTTTTGAGTCCTGAACCATTTGGAAGGCTTTGGTTCTACCTTCTTCTTCAATGGCCTTTGCTTGTTTTTTAGCATCTTCTAATAATTGGCGGACTTGTTCTTCTGTTTCTTGGCGATACCTTTGGAGTTCGGCTTCGATCTCTTCGATCGATGGTCCTTGGTATTGTTCGATGATATTCCCTTCTTGGTCTATCTCGAAGTCTTCTTGTTCATCGGTCTTATGAAATTTTTTGTACTTATCAGGAAGTTGGATTTCAACTTCTTCTTGTAAGTCGGCAATTTGAATGGGTTTAAAAACTAGTTTTGCCATATCCTTACTTCAATCTCCAAAGTTTCACTTTGCCTTCATCCATTGCTTCCCGCAAACGATCTAAGATCCCTTTTTGGGCTTCTTCAATCTCTGCCAGTGAAACAGGACCTAACGAATCCCATTCGATCTTTATCTCTTTCACAAGCCAAGATTCCAAATTGGAATACACTTGGTCACGAAATTCGGTCTCAACACCTTTCAATGCGCAAGCAATGACAAGGGGATGGATCTCAGAAAAAAAACGAGTGAGACTTGTCCTTCCCAAATGAAGGAGGTCTTCCAAACGAAAGTAGTGTTCTACTATAGTTTCGGCATATTCTGGGCTTTTTTTCTGAATTCGTTCAATTAAATTTTGAGATGGCAAAAAAGGAAGCCTGGTGAGAATTTCCCCCGCGGTTTTGGCTTTGCGGCTTCGGATCTTGGAAACCGGCATTTTTTTCTCAATGAGTTCCATTTTGAAGCGTAGGAAACGATCGAGTTGGTCACGTTCCCTGTCTGAGTGGAAGTCAATCTCGGCAAGTGCCAAAATGATCTCTTCTCTATGGGATTCTGGGTATTCGGCAAGGACTTCCGATGCTGATTCTGGGTCCGAAAAACTGAGAACCCTTGCCACTACTTCGGGAGATTCATCCCGGGTCAGACTTTGGAGCAACTCAACGGAAAATTTTGGCAACTCAGTCCAAAGTGGACCTGATCGTTTGTTCTCCTCTTCTTTGAGGATCTCTTCTAATAACGAATAGAGTTCGTTAGTTTCGGGATTGCCACCTGTCGGAATGCCACTTGGAAAAGAACCAATCACGTTAGCCTTTGGGGTTTGGTAGTCGGCAGAATATGTTGTTTTTCCCCCTAAAGCGTTAGGTTTTGCGAACTTTGGATTCTTGCTACCAAGGGTAGGCAATTCTGCCTCATTTTGTTGCGAAATGCTAGGGTTAGGTTTCCCTCCTCCGGGGAACGGTTGGTTTCCTTGGGCCACATTCGAACGGATTCCCTTTTTTTGAAGGAAATGGGTGAACGAGAGTAAGATGTCCTTTTCTTGGCCTTTTGTGGGAGAGGGATTGGTTTCTACCTTCAGAAGTAGAGACTCGATTTCGGCATCAGTCAGATGGGCGAACACTTCATCCGGTAAGTATTGGCCTAAAATTTGGTATGCCAGTGCGGCTTTGTTGGGACCGGAGGAATGTGCCATTTAAGAGACATAATAGCTTACTCAGTACTTCGTACAAACTAAAAAATATTATTTTTTTCATTTTGAAAACTTCCTTTCCAAATAAGGGTCTGAAATGTCTCTGAAGGATAGGGATGACCCTCTTCAATCGCATCACACTTTGTCTCGTTTTCCTTACTGTGGCATGCCAACTTGTGACTCCCTCTAAGGAAGTTACTTCTGGTACACTCGACCTTCGTTCCTTCCCATGGAAAACAGGAAAGTCTATCAAACTTCAAGGGGAATGGAAATTTTATCCTCATACACTGGGTGAATTGACACCTGATGCCAGTTATACTTTTCTCCCGGTTCCATCACTTTGGAATGATGTTCCCTTACGTTCGAATATGATCGATGGGAAGGGGTATGGAACTTACATACTTGATATTTTACTCCCTAATGAATCACAAATATATTCGCTATACCTCCCGGAAGTGAGAACGAGTTTTCGTATAACTGCAGCTAATCGAGTAGTGCTCTCTGGATTTCCAGGTGAAGATAAAAATACAACAATTCCATCTGCACAAGGACAAAGTTTTACCTTTGTCACCAAGGATCACATCCAAATCAAAATCGAAGTCAGTAATTTCCATCACAAGGAAGGTGGATTACCAAATGCACCAATTTTTGGAACTGCCGAAACCGTACAAAACTATATTTTAGCTGAGAGTACAATGGACATTGCACTGACTGGTGCCTTGTTTATGTTTGGATTGTACCATTTTATTTTGTTTTTCTATCGTAACAAACAAAGAGAGGCATTTTATTTTGGATTCTTTTGTTTGGTATTTGCCTTTCGATTGCCATTTGTAGGTAGCAAAACCATTTATGCGATGTTTCCAAACATACCTTGGGAACTTGTTATCTATATTGAGTATGCATCCGTATTTGTTTTGGGAATTTTGTTTTTATGGTTTGTCGATGGACTTTTCCCGCGATTCATTGAAACAAAACTCATTCGGTATTTCAGTGCCTTCGTACAATTCATTCTGGTATATGGACTCATCATCAAACCAGAGTTTTATACAGAATTCGAAGTTGTCTTCCAAGTGTTAGGAATTGTGTATGCAGTTTTTCTTGGAATACGTTTGTACCAAATGGTGGCAAAAGGTTTACCCGATTCTCATATTTTCTTTTTAGGGTATTTGATTTTATTTTTTGGATTTGTGTATGATGTATTTCTCGCTTACACAGGTGAAGGGGAATCGTCATTATCACAAATTGCAGTATTTTTATTTTTTGGAGTTCAGTCTACAATTGTAACACTTCGTACGGCTAGAACCTTTCGTAAAAAAATTCTCCTGAAAGAAGAATTTGAATCTATTAACGAGCAGTTTATATTAACAAATCGATTTTACGCAAAATTTATACCAAGAGATTTTTTGACCCATTTAGGAAAAGAAAGCATCGAGGAAGTGAAGTTAGGTGACAGTAGCGAGCGAGAGATGACAGTTTTGTTCGCGGATATTTGGGAATATTGGGATATCATTTATTCCATTCCACTTGAAAACCGAATTTTATTTACAAATTCCTATTTGGGACGTATAGGACCTTGTGTCCGCAAAAACAATGGATTCATCGATAAATACATTGGAAGTGCTATAATGGCATTATTTGATGGCGGGATACAAAATTCGATCAAAGCTGCAGAAGATATCCAATGGGAATTGGAAAAATACAATGAGAGAAGAAGGGGTTTTGGTTATTTACCATTACATGCAGGGATTGGAATCCACTCTGGGGATACGATGCTTGGAATTTTGGGAGAAGAAGAAAGGCTCGAGTCAACTGTGATATCAGATACTGTCAATTTGGCGAGCCGTATCCAAGGATTAACTAAAAAGTACAATGCTAGGATTCTTGTAAGTTTAACCTCACTGATGTTACATGAGGATTTAGATACAATTCCTTATCGAATTTTAGATTTTGTTCGTGTAAAAGGCAAACAAGAAACCGTTATGATTGCCGAAGTATTGATACCTGGGATCGATTCTATTTCGGATCAGAAAATAGCCTATAGGGAACAATTTGAAGCAGCGATTTTTGATTACGAACGTGCTGATTTTAAATCAGCTTTAAATGGATTTAGAGAAGTCCATACAAACAACCCAGATGACATCGCCGCACAAATATATATCGAAAGGTGTGAATACTACCAATCAGCAGGTGTTGGGGAAGACTGGGATGGAGTATCCGCATGGGAAAAATAAAACCAATTCCAATGTCATTTCCATTCTTTGGGTTACTATTTCTAATCGTTATCCAGTTCTCGTGTAATTATAGTAATGCGAAAGAAGCAAAGCTTGGATATTTAGAAATCCCTGAAGTATATGTAGAATCTAATAAAAAAATTTCACTCAATGGGGAATGGGAATTTTATTGGAATGAATTGTATGGAGATTCCTTATTTCAAAAAATTGAATCAAATCAGAAAACATATGTAAAAGTTCCCTCGTCTTGGAATTCTGTCCGTCCAGAAGGGGAAGGTGGAGATGGATACGCTAGCTTTCGATTGTTAGTTAAAGTGCCTGATCCAAACATTCGTTACTATTTGAGAGTCCAACCTGCGACAAGTGCTTATGAGTTGTACATCAATCGGCAAAAAATTGCAAGTTCTGGTGTTGTTGGTATGGATGAAATTTCGGCAAAACCAAAATACCAAATTCAATATGTATCATTCCAACCAGAATCCTACGAACAAGAAATCATCTATGTTGTAAGTAATTTCCATCACGCACGCGGAGGTTACCGCAAACCAATTGAAATTGGTACAAAAGAAGTCATCCAGAATGAATCATTAATTTATTCTGCAGGTGAAGTTTTTGTTTTTGGAGCAATGCTTACGATGGCATTATACCAACTAACAGTATTTTTCTTTCGTAGAGAAGAGAAAAGTTCTTTGTTTTTTGCACTTTTTTGTTTGTTCACTGGTTTACGATTGGTTGTGTTAGATAATTTTTACATTGTGTATGCATTTCCTGATTTTTCTTGGAAATGGATGCAGGTATTGGATTATACATCTGCGCCACTACTTGTTTGTTTTTTCTTAAGTTACCTTCGTAGTTTGTTCCCTGGAAAATCAGAAGTTCCAAATTGGATGTTAAAGTTTTGTTGGAGTTTTGGTATAACATATGTTTTGTTTGTTTTGCTAACAGATCCAAAAATATTTACTACAACCAATATAGTTTCCCAAGTTTTTATTTTATTTTTTAGTATTTGTTCCTTTTATGTAATCCTTCGAATTTATCGCCAAAGAAAACGAGACAGTAGTTTGGTGTTTTATGGATCTCTTATTTTAATGTTGGGATCCACTCATGATTTGATGGCAGGAAATTATTGGTTTCAAGCCCAACCTCTGATGCCATTTTCACTATTTGTTTTTTTTCTGTTTCAAAGTATCCTACTTTCTCGACGAAATGCGCGTTTTTATTCCTCTATGGATACACTAACGAATGAATTGATTGATGTAAACAATCGTCTTGAAGCATCAAACAAAGTTTATGCGAAATTTGTTCCTTTACGACTGATCCAACTTTTTTCAAAAAAATTGGATTCTAAAGTAAAACGAGGAGATTTCATCGTAAAACAAATGTCAGTTCTTTCTTCTGATATCCGCGATTTTACAGCAATTTCGGAAACATTGAGTCCGGAAGAAACGTTTCTTTTTTTGAATGATTACCTAAAACAAGTTGGTCCTATCATCCGTTCTCATAATGGATTTATCGAAAAGTATGTGGGCGATGCCATCTTTGCACTTTTTGAAAAAGAACCGGAAGATGCATTGTCTTCGGCGATCCAAATGCACAAAATGATTGCTAAATGGAATGCAGAAAGTCATAACCACCGAGTAGGTGAGATCCAAATCGGAGTTGGTATTCACTTTGGTGAACTTATGCTTGGGATTGTAGGAGAAGAACAACGGATTGAATCAGCAGTTCTCTCTGACTCAATGGGTGTTGCCAATTCATTAGAATCGATGACAAAAAAATACGGAGCAAAAATCATTTTAAGTTTGGATGCTCTTTTGGAATTAAAGGAACCTGATTCTTACCCACATAGATTATTGGATTTTATTAAAATTCCAGCCAAACAAAAGTTAATTGGAATTGCTCAGGTGTTAGTTGATGGAGTAGAGGAAACATTCCATTTAAAAATCCAAACGAAAGAACTATTTGAAGAAAGTGTAAATCTTTTTTGGGACGGTGATTTTAAAGGAGCGGAATCAGGTTTTAGTTCTGTTTTAAAACAAGATCCTTCTGACAAGGCAGCTTACCTTTATTTAGAACGGGCAAAACTATACATCCAAAATGGGCCTCCACCTGGTTTCGGAAAGGGGTTTTTGGCATAAAAAAGACATAGAATCGCCCTCAATTGTGAAAAAGTTCTTGAATTTCCTCTCTAACTGAACGAGAGTCAGTAATACGGAGATTCCCATGACCCAAGCTACTCTTTCCTCGGCCAATGTAAGCAACACTGCCGTCATTCAAACCAAAAGTTTTACTCCAAAAGACATAGACCGTATTTTTAATGCACAAAAGAAAAAGTCACACGAACTTCGTTTGACGAACTTTAAAACTCGAATCCTCAAACTTAAAAAATTAAAGTCAGCTGTCTTAAAGTACCAAACTGAAATCCAAAAAGCACTTCATTCAGACTTTAGAAAATCTGCTGGTGAAGTAGACATTACAGAAATTTTACCAACGATTGCTGAAATCAACGATGCGATTCGACATGTAAAACATTGGATGCGTCCGAATAATGTGATGACTCCACCAACTCTTCTCGGAGCAACAAGTCGTATTGTTTATGAACCAAAAGGAGTTTGTCTCATCATTGCTCCTTGGAATTATCCATTCCACTTAGCGATTGCTCCACTTGCGGCTGCCATTGCTGCAGGAAACACAGTAATGCTAAAACCATCTGAGTTTACTCCCAACACAGCAAATGTGATTAACTTAATGTTAGGTGAAGTATTCTCTGAAGAGGAAGTAGCGGTTTTTGAAGGTGATGTGAGTGTTGCAACTGCATTACTTGAAATTCCATTTGATCATATCTTTTTCACTGGATCTACACCTGTCGGAAAAATCGTTATGGCTGCGGCTGCCAAAAATTTAACTAGTGTTACATTGGAATTAGGTGGTAAATCACCTTCCATTATCGCAGAAGATGCTGACATGAAAGTGGCTGCTGAACGAATTATGTGGGGTAAATTTCTCAATGCAGGCCAAACTTGTGTAGCACCTGATTATTTACTCATTCCGGAATCTAAGATTGAAGAATTTGTAAAACATGCAAAGGAAACTACTGAAAGTTTCTTTAAATCGAAACCTGAAAATTTTACAGCAAGTACAGATTTTTGCCGTATCGTGAATGCAAAAAACTTTTCGAGAGTTTCATCTTATATCGATGATGCAGTGAAAAAAGGTGCAAAAATTGCTTACGGTGGAGAAGTTAGAAGTTCTGACAACTTTATAGCACCTACAATTCTCACAAACGTATCGTTAGATGCAAAAATAATGGAAGATGAAATTTTTGGACCAGTACTTCCAATTATCACTTATAAAACATTAGATAATGCCATCCACGTTATCAATGAAAGACCAAAACCTTTGGCTTTGTATATTTTTACAAAGAAAAGTAGTACTTCGAAGTATGTTCTCAGAAGAACAAGTTCAGGTGGAGCGGTAATCAACGATGTAATTTTACATTTGATAAATCCAAACTTACCATTTGGTGGCGTGAACCATTCAGGTCATGGTAGTTACCATGGAATTTTTGGATTCAAAACATTTTCACATGAAAGGTCTGTCTTACAAACACCAAAAGCTTCCATTGCGAAAATGATGTACCCACCTTACTCTGGTTTCGTGAGACTTATGGTGAAACTCACTACAAAGTTTTTTGTATAAAACAAAAATACTTTCTTAAAACAAAAATCATTCCCGAGTTTTTCTCGGGGATGATCGTCATATTTTACAACGTGTGACAAAAATCCCAATACCCATATTTGGAATTTTGTTTCATTCTAAAATCATGATAAATATCAACTTAGGATTTTCCTCAATTTCCGTGACAACATTTGGTGCCGGAATTTTGTGGAATCATGCAAAAGGATTCTTCCGCGCATCTTGATTCACTTCGTATCACTTGGTTGAGTGAACCCTTTCATCTTGGCATTCCCATCATTGACTTACAACATGTATGGCTTGTGCATATCATTTTAGAGTTAGAAGAAGAAATCGTAGAGGCCGAAAAAACAAATTCAGATATCGATGTTCATTCTTCCTTTCGAAAGGCCCTGGATTATGTGGCGGAACATTTTGCTTTGGAAGAGGATATTTTGGAACATTTCAATTATCCAAATTTCAAAGAACATGTACTCGGACATAGAAAATTTGCTGAGCGCCTAACAGAAAAATACTATGAGGCCAAAAATAGCCAAATGGCTGCACTTGGGATTTTACAGATTCTAAAAAAATGGTTGTTCCAACATATTCTACATGATGATACAGATTATGCAGAATTTTTTAAAGCGTCTAGTTTTGATTTAAAATCTTATTGTGTCCAGTTATTAAAGTCTGGAAAATATCCGGTTTCTAAAGAACAACTATTGATTTACCAAAATATTGTACAAATCGATACCACAAACATTCCTTTACATGAACAGACTATTGATACGATCCAAGAAATTCGGAATATTTGGAAAACCTATAATTTATCAACTGGTATTCCCATCATAGATTTACAACATATTTGGTTACTCAAGATGATAGTAGAGCTAGATCATTCCTTGAAGTTAGGTGATGGTTCAAGTGAAACTTTTCATAAAGTCATCGCAGAAGCAATTGAGTATACAAAAGATCATTTTGGTGTGGAAGATAAAATTATGCGTTACTTTCGGTATACGGATGTTGTGCAACACATGAACCAACACAAACGTTTTATTGATTTTATCAAAATGAGAAATGATGAATATAAATTGGGAAATCCTCGAGTCGGATTACATTTGGTGCAAGATCTTAGAAATTGGTTACTTTCACATATAGCGCTAGAAGATAAAAAAATTGGTCTGGCATTTGAGTCGAGGGTGAGAGAACTTTCCGAGTTCACCAAAAAACTCCACCAAAGTGGGGAAATTGGGATCTCAAGAGAACAAAAAAATCTATATAAATTGGTATTACAAACGGTCCCAGACCCCTTGGATTAAAATCTGACGGAATTTGAATTGCCAGGTTCATTTTCCGTGAAAATCCTGTTACCAAACCATGGAATACGAAGTCATCATCGGTCTGGAAGTCCACGTCCAGCTCAATACCAATTCAAAAATTTTCTCCACTGCCACTAACGAATTTGGTGGTAGTCCCAATACTCATATTTCGCCATTATGTGTTGCGCTTCCAGGCACCTTGCCTGTGTTAAATGAAGTTGTACTAGAAAAAGCAGTAAGAGCAGGTGTGGCTCTCGGTTGCGAAATTACACAATTCACTAAATTTGATCGTAAAAATTATTTTTACCCTGACCTTCCAAAAGGGTACCAAATTTCACAATTTGATAAACCGTATGCAACCAAAGGTGGGATTCATATCCAATTGAAAGGGGAAACGGAAGAAAAGTTCCTTCCACTCACTCGGATCCATATGGAAGAAGATGCGGGAAAACTCATCCACTCACATGATCCATCCATCAATCGATCTTACGTGGACTATAACCGCGCGGGAACTCCACTCATCGAAATTGTATCAGAACCAGACCTTCGTTCCTCTGATGAAGCTTATGCCTATCTAAATGAATTAAAAACCATACTTCGTTATATCCAAGTTTCGGATTGTAACATGGAAGAAGGTTCCCTTCGTTGTGATGCCAATGTATCCATTCGTCCCAAAGGGGAAAAAGGATTTCGTACACGGGTTGAAATCAAAAACCTCAACTCGTTTAAGGCCGTAAAACAAGCAATCGATTATGAAGTGGAATGGCAAAAGGATGTTTATTCTAGAGGTGAGTCCTTCAAACAAATGACAAAACTTTGGGATGCCACTCTTCTCAAAACAATTCCCATGCGTTCCAAAGAAATGAGCCATGACTATCGTTATTTTCCGGAACCAGATCTACCAACGATCCAAATTTCGGATTCGTTTATTGAGGACATTCGAAAAACACTTCCAGAACTTCCCAGACAAAAAAAGGAACGTTACAAGACTGCGCTTGGTCTTCCTGAATATGATGCTGAAGTCTTAACAAGTGAAAGGGAAATTGCAGAGTACTTCGAAGAGGCTCTTGTGATTTCTGGTGATGCTAAAAAAACATCCAACTGGGTTAAAGATGAAATCTTAGGAATTGTGAATAAAGAAAATATTTCCATCCAAGAATTTGCGATTGATCCAGTCAGGATTGGGAAACTAGTGAAACTCATCAATTCAGGTGAGATCACGGGAAAAATTGCCAAAACCATTTTTGAAGATATGTTAACTTCGAAAGACCAACCAGAAACTATCGTCGAGAAAAAAGGTCTCAAAGTCGTTCGTGATGACAAAGCTTTGGAAGAAATTGTCATTCGAGTGTTAGAATCCCAACCCGAATCAGTAGAAGGTTGGAAAAATGGAAAGGATCGTGTGTTAGGTGCCATTGTGGGTGGAGTGATGAAAGAAACAAAAGGCAAAGCCGACCCCAAACTGGTAAACGAATTGATCCTTGCCAAATTAGGCCCGTTAGGTGAAAAAAAGAAGGTGTAAAACCTTCTTAAATTTCAATTTTATGAACTGAACCAAAATCCACTGGGGACTTAAATGCTTCCTCATGTGGAATTCCATTGATCCGGCAGAGGATGGCTCGAATGGGTCCGGAATGGCATACAACAATCATAGAGTTTAGTGTTTGCTTGTTTTTTTCCTCCCATTTTTGTTTCAGAATCCCATTTGGTTTCCAATCCTCTAAAAACAAATCCACTCGTTGGATTAGATCGGTGAAAGCTTCTCCATTTGGAGTTCGGGCATTCACAAAGTCTTTCATCCAAGGAATGGTTTCTTTTCTAGGAATTTCTTCCCATAGTTTTCCATCCCAATCACCAAAATCCATTTCTAACAAACGTTCATCGGTATGGATTACAAGATCCAATGGGTTCTGCTTAGGATTGTATTTAGAGAGTAAGGCATTTGCTAATTTGACTGCACGAGGTGCTGGGCTAACTATAAAATGATCAAAGTTAGGTGGCAGGTAGGGAAAAGTTGAATCGGCCGTATCTTCCACAGGGTATTTGAGTGGAAAATCGGTACGGCCATAACAAGTTCCCTTGGGCGCTATGGTTTCTGGGTGGCGGATTAAATAAAGTTCCATATAAATACTCCTGAAATCCAAATACAAGTTTCCACAACTTGTTGGACTGCTCCAAGACAATCCCCCGTAAAACCTTGGATCCATCGTTTCATCAACCGAACCATATAAATGTAACTAGGGATGATACACAAAAGGCTCAAGAAAAAATTAGGATGTAGGTAAGCAAGAGACAAATACGGTAAAACTCCCAAAAGACTTGCAAATAAGATTTGGGGCCAAGTGATTTCTTTTGCCATCGGTTTGGCATATCCTTCTTCCTTTGCATATGGCAATAGTTTCATTACAAAAACTGATAAAAAGCGACTGAGTGTGTGGGCACTTACAAAATACAACCAAACGATAATTAGATGAAAGTCGTTAGTAAGATTCGAAATCATTGGAAGGTTTTTTCTTTGGAAATAGGAAAAGGTTTCGTATGCTCCAAGTACTTTTAGCAAAACAAGAAGACATATTCCTACAGCACCAAAACTGCCAACACGGCTGTCTTTCATAATGCGCAATATATCTTCTCTTTTCCATCCTCCACCAATCCCATCACAGAAATCAGAAAACCCGTCTTCGTGAAACGCACCTGTTAGGATCAGTAAAAAACCAAGAGAGATTGTGAAGCCGATCGTTGGTCCAAATAAAAAATGGAACAATAGGAATACGACAAATTGTATACTACCAAGTAGTAAACCAACACTAGGTGAATATTTTATCGAATGGTGTAACCATTCTTCTTTGAATCCAATCCAATTTGGAGAAGGAATTCTTGTCAGAAAGGCCAAACAAATAAAAAACAAACGAATTTCTAAAAGAAGGTATTGGATCATATTTTATACTTTTTTATCTGCATCGCTTACCCCTGCATCAGCAAAGGAAGCCATTTCATTCAAAAATTGAATGCTGAGTTCGACAAGCGGGTAAGCAGCCAAAGCACCACTTCCTTCCCCTAATCGTAAATTTAGTTTTAGTAGTGGGTTAATTTGGTAATGATTCAAAACAATGATATGGCCTTCTTCATCTGATACATGAGAAAAAATTGCATAGTCCTTTACATTTGGATCTAGATGGTAAGCTAATAAATACGCAGCGGTAGTGATAAAACCATCCACAAGAAATAGTTTTTGTTCGGATGCGACACCTAACATCGCACCAGCCATCATTCCGATTTCAAATCCGCCAAATTCGGAAAGAATTACAATTGGATCCGTTAATTTTCCTGTTCTTTGGAAAGCACGTTCTAAAATTTGAAGTTTGGATTGTTTTCCTTCTGGATTTAAACCTGTTCCTTTTCCAACCAATTTTGAAAGTGGAATTCCTGTTAAATGAGATAAAATCATGGAAGCAGAAGAGGTATTCCCAATTCCCATCTCACCAAATAAAAATACATTTGTTTCTTTGTATTTATTTTCTAATATCAAATTGAATCCATTCTGTATACATTGGTAGGATTCTTCTTTGGACATTGCTTGTGTTTTTAAAAAATTGGATGTGCTTTTGCGAATTTTTTTGATCAAAAGATTTTTTGTGGAATCATCCCAATCATGATCAACTCCAACATCGACAACTTCTACTTCAATCTGACTGTGTTTCGCAAATACATTGGCACATGCCCCACCATTTAAAAAATTAATGACCATTTGCCAAGTGACATCTTTTGGATATAGGGAAACTGGTTCTTCCGTAATCCCATGATCACCAGCAAACAAAATTAACTTCGGATTTTTGAGTCTTGGAGAAGTGGTGTTTTGAATCTCTGCAATTTGTAATGCAATCGTTTCGAGTGCACCGAGAGAACCTAATGGTTTTGTTTTGGTATCAATTTTTTCTTGGATTTTATCTCGCAAAACATGGGTTATAGGGCTAATTTTTGGTAGGGAAAATGGGGACATAGACAAAACCAGTTTGTGTAATGCACTGACACCTTCCATCGTTTTTGGGCTTGGATGGATTTGGCAGGTTTGGGAATTGGCATTTTGGGCCAAAAAAAATCGAAAATCCTTCCCTTGGGGCGCTTTACGTACGGGGGCATCGGCTTTACTATGTCACCAAGCCATGGAAGATTTTGCCCACCTGCATCTGCACACTACCTATTCCATGTTGGATGGTGCCATTCGAATCAGTGATTTGATGAAACGAGTGAAAGAACTTGGTATGAGTTCTGTCGCTATCACTGACCACGGCAACATGTATGGTGCCATCGAATTTTACAAAGAAGCAGTTAAACACGAAGTCAAACCTATCATCGGTTGTGAATTTTATGTGACTCCCTCAAGGAGTGCAGAAACCGAGTTAGATGAAATTGCTGATGGTGGAGCTTATCACATCATCTTATTGTGCAAAAATGAAATCGGTTATCATAACATCATCAAACTTGCTAGCCGTTCGTTTACAGAAGGTTTTTATCGCAAACCACGCATCGATTATGATTTATTAGAACGACATAGTGAAGGCCTTGTTTGTTTGACAGCTTGCCTTGCTGGAGAAGTGAACCGGAAAATCCTGGAAGGTAAGGAAGACAAAGCGTATGCGTTAGCTGGTCGATTGCATGAGATCTTTCGTAAAGAAGATTTTTATATGGAAATCCAAGACCATGGAATTCCAGAACAAAAGATTGTTGCTGAAGCTGTCATTGGTTTTTCCAAACGAACTGGTATCCCACTTGTTCTCACAAATGATTCACACTTTTTAACAAAAGATGATAGAGAAGCTCAAGACATTTTATTACGCATTGGAATGCGCAAAAACATCGATGATGAAATGCGCTTTGGGTTTAATGAAAATTTTTATGTAAAATCTCCTTCAGAGATGAAGGCACTTTTTCCCAATCATTTAGATGCTTACTATAATACACTTGCCATTCGTGATAAATGTTCTTTGAATTTCCAATTTGGAAACCCATTACTCCCACCTTTCGAAGTTCCACAAGGGTATGATACAGACAGTTATTTAGAAAAATTGGTTTGGGAAGGGATTTTAGAAAAATACAAAGAAATCACACCCATTGTCAAAGAAAGAACTGAATATGAAATGCAAACCATTCGAAACATGCATTTTGCAGGATACTTTCTCATAGTTCAAGATTATATCAATTTTGCAAGGCGAACAGGGATCCCAGTAGGACCTGGTCGTGGTTCGGCGGCGGGTTCCATCATTGCCTATGCACTCGGAATCACAAATGTAGATCCAATTCGATACAATTTGTTATTTGAACGATTTTTAAACCCCGATCGTAAGGATATGCCTGATATTGATACTGACTTTTGTGTAGAACGTCGCGAAGAAGTGATCAACTACATCAAACATAAGTATGGTGAAAACCGAGTTGGCCAAATCATTACATTTGGATCTCTTGCTGCAAAAGCGGCAATTAAAGATGTGGCTCGAGTTTTTAATGTACCATTTTCAGAAGTGAATGAGATGAGTAAGTTATTTCCTAAAAAATTAGGAATTACCATCCAGGAAGCAGTTGAAACTTCAAAAGACTTACGTGATGTGGCAGAAAAATCTGATCTCAATAAAAAAGTATTTTCCATTGCTCAAAAATTAGAAGGTAACTATCGTCAGGTGGGTAGACACGCAGCTGGTGTTGTCATTGCACCAACTGCATTGGAAGAAATTGTGCCATTGTCAACGGTTAGTGAACCGGGACGTGATGGGCGTTCGATTGTCACACAGTACGACAAAAACATGTCAGAACAAGTGGGACTCATCAAAATGGATATTTTAGGTTTAAAAAACTTAACTACCATCCATCATGCCACACAATTGATTCAAAAAAGACATGGGATCAAACTTGATTTGGATACCATTCCACTCGATGACCCGGCTACTTTTAGTTTATTACGAAAAGCGAATGTGTTAGGTATTTTCCAGTTGGATTCTTCCTCTGGGATTCGTGACCTTTTTGCAAAAGCACAGGTGCAAAAATTTGAAGAAATAGCCGCCTTACTTGCGTTATACAGGCCTGGTCCCATGGGATCAGGGATGTTAGATGACTATTTAGATCGTAAAAACGGAAAGAAAAAAGTAATTTTCCCACATGAAAGTTTGGCAGAAGTACTCGGCGAAACTTATGGTGTTGTTGTTTACCAAGAACAAGTAATGGGTATCTCTAGGATCATGGGTGGATTCTCTGTGGGAGACTCGGATGTTCTTCGTAAGGCGATGGCTAAAAAAGATAAATCCAAATTACCTGCCTTAAAGGAAAAATTTGTAAAAGGTGCCATTGAGAAAAAGATCAATGAAAAGTTAGCTACCGAACTATTCGAACAATTAGAAAAATTTGGTGAGTATGGTTTTAACAAATCCCACTCGGTTGCCTATGCATTTGTGACTTACCAAACTGCATACCTGAAAGCAAATTATTCCATTGAATATCTCACTGCTTTATTATCGGGAGACCATTCAAAGATCACTGATGTTGTGAAATACATCAATAATGCAAAAGATATGGGGATCAGGATCTTAGGTCCAGATTTAAGAGAATCGGGAATTTCATTTGAGATCACAGATGACAAAACGGTTCGATTTGGATTGTCTTCCATCAAAGGGGTGGGAGAACTTGCTGCAGAAAACATCATCAAAAATCGTAATGAACTTGGTGGTTACAAACAACTCAGTGATTTTACAAAAAAATTAGATACTCGTCTTGCGAATAAAAAAGTATTAGAGTCACTCGCACAAGGTGGAGCGTTTGATTCTTTTGGTTATACGAGAAAAACAATTTTTGAATCTACAGATATCATTTTAAACTATGCCAACAAAAAACAAGCTGAGGAAAAAGAAGGTCAATTTTCATTGTTTGGTGGAGCGAATGGTGGAACGGAAGAAAACTTAAATTTACCAAAAGATGGTATTGAGTGGAATGGGGATGAACTCCTTCGTCGTGAAAAAGAAACAACGGGTTTGTATTTGTCCGGCCATCCACTTGATAAATTCACAGAACAACTCAAAAGCCTAAACCCAACTTCCATTGAAAATTTAGAGGAAGTTCGACCGAAATCTAAAGTGGAAATTGCTGGTGTATTATCCAAAAAAGTTGTTAAACTTACAAAGAAAAAAGAAGAATTTGTTAACTTTATGTTGGAAGACCAAACTGGTGAAATTGAGTGTGTAGCATTTCCAAAAACTTACGCAGAATTCAAACATCTTTTCACTGAAGACAACACAGTATTTATCAAAGGAATATTAGAACGAATTGATGCCGATGAATCAGAGTTAAAGGGTCAAATCATTGTTAATAAACTAGAAGAGCTCAATTCCGTTACGATTGAGAAAAAAATGGAAAAAACTCTTCATTTAACAATCAATATGAAAGAAGAAAAAAATCGAGATGTGATTTTAAAACTCCAAGATATACTTTCTGTTCATAGAGGGGCCTCTTCTGTATTTTTTCATTTGATTGGAAACGGTGATGAAAAAAAAGTCATTCGTGCTCATGATCATTTTTCCATTGAAATCACAACGGACCTGATGAAGATGTTAACAGATATATTAGGAAAAGGTGCTGTGCGTTATACCGTTGGAGAAGAAGTGAGAGTTTACGGGTAATTTCTGTGGGAACAGAATCTATTTCCCTCGTTTTATTATTAGAGTTTTTGTGGATGGGATCTGGTGCCATCTTTTGCCTCATTTGGGCATTGTCTAACATCATCAAAAATCGAAAAAAATCTGATCTGCTTTGGTCCTTTATCTTGTTTTCTACAGGCTTATGGTTGTTAACTGGAGCCTTTATGTTCACAGGATTTTATTACCAACTTCCTTCTATAGTTTTTATCCATATCCCCTTTGTATTTTTATCTGCTTCGTTTTTATATCACTATTTGGAAAATTTGTTTTTAGAGAAAAAAATCAACCTACATTGGTTTTCGTTTTTTCCTTCCTTTCTTTCTATTGTATTCCTGATTCCATATTACCTGGAATCAGATGTAGAAAAAATAAATATATTAAATACAATTACTACTACTGAATATGGGAGTATACTGACGGGCCTTAATTTTGGAATCAAACTCTCCATTTTGATTTCTGTTGGAATTTTTTTAATCCGTGAATGGATTCCCAATGTTCGTTTGTCGGTATTTTTTACGAAACGTGCAATTTATTCGTTAGTATTTATACTTTTGATATGGATTGATTTACTTGTAGGAAGTATTGGTTTTAGTTTTCAAATTTCACTTTTTCGAAAATTGAGTGCTTACCTTTTACCCATCCTTATGTATTTTTATTTTTTCACTCGTGAATTATGGGAACCATTTGTTTCTGATGTTCGCGATACCATTCAAAAAAATAAATACGAGAAATCGAAGTTGGTTTCTGTCCCGCTTGAAGTAATCGATCAAAAACTATTCGAATTGATGTTGGAAAAAGTATTCTGTGATGAGGACCTAAGTTTATCTAAATTGGCTGAGTTAGTTGGAGTGAAGTCAGGACAATTGTCTGAATACTTTCATAAACGATATGGTTTTGGTTTTTACAATTATATCAATCAATACCGGATTGAAGAAGCAAAACGTTATTTGTTGGAACCAAATGAACGAACCATTTTGTCCATTGCCGATGCAGTCGGTTTTAATTCCAAATCCACTTTCAATCGGGTTTTCTTAGAAAAAGTGGGAGTCACCCCAACAGATTTCCGAAAACAATCAAAACTTTCCGAACCATAAGTCTCAAAGAATTCTAGAGGACGACGAATCTTTTTCCATCGATTACTCTTGTATCCAAAAGAGGAATATTGATGCGAACCATGATCGATTTTTATTTAGATCTCCCAAAACGATTTGGGCATAAAAAAGCGTTTGGAACCAGATTGGGTCCAGGTGTTTACCAATTCAAAACCTATATGGAATTGTTAAATGAAGCAAAACATTTGGCATTAGGACTGAGTGAAACTTTGTCAGAAAGAGACAAAGTCGCTATTTTTGCTGACAATTCTTATGAATGGATCCAGGCGAGTATTGCAACAACTCTCCTTGGCGCAATCGACGTACCACGTGCTTCGGATGTTACCGACCAAGATATATTATACATTCTCAATCACTCTGAATCCAAAATACTTTTCGTAGAAAATGAAACTGTATTTGAGAAAGTGATCAGGTTGGAAAAAGATTTAGAATTTCTAAAAGAAATCATTTTATTTTATCCACCAAAACAAAACAAAGAACTCAAATCCAGAAAAATTAAAATCAAAACCTTACAAGAATTAGTGACAATAGGAATTCAAAAAAGAAAGGAAGACCCTTCTGATCAAATATTTTTAGAGAATACGATCAAAGAATCTGATTTGTTTACAATGATTTATACATCAGGAACAACCGGAACTCCTAAGGGAGTGATGTTAACTCATGGAAATATCTTATTTCAACTTAAGAACTTACCGTTGAGTTTGAAAAAAGGTGATAAAACACTTTCGATATTACCCATTTGGCATATTTTCGAAAGGATATTTGAAATCTTTAGTTTATCGTATGGAGCTTGTACTTATTATAGCAGTGTTCGTACACTCAAAGAAGATTTAAAATTTGTAAAACCCAACTTTATGGCTTCTGCACCAAGGTTATGGGAAAGTATTTATGGTGGAATCTTAGGTACTTTAAATAAATCTTCGTTAGTCAAACAAAAGATGTTTCAACTTTCGATGTTTTTTGCGAAACGATTTTTTCACTCAAGACAAGTCATTACTGGGAATGTACTCGATATCCATCCAATGGTGGTATGGAAACAAATCATACGCTTTGTTTACCATTTGATTCGTTTTTTTATCGTGTGTTTTCCATATTTTATTTTTGACTTTTTAGTTTTATCCAAAATTCGAAACGCAACTGGAGGAGAACTCAGAGGTTCCGTATCGGGAGGAGGCGCATTACCATTTCATGTAGATGAATTCTTCAATATGATTGGCATTCCAGTTTTGGAAGGTTATGGAATGACAGAAACCGCACCAGTCCTTGCAATGCGAACCTTTGAGGAAATCATTCCAGGTTCAGTTGGAAAAATATTTCCACATACAGACTTACGACTTGTCGACTTACATACAGGTGAAGTTTTCCTAGATACCGAGATTGGAAAATTTGTTTATGGAAGAAAAGGGGAAATTCACGTTAAAGGGAAACAGGTTATGGCAGGTTACTATAAAAACCCTGAAGCGACAAACAAGGTTCTCGTTGCAGGTTGGTTGAATACTGGTGACTTAGGTATATTTACTTCAAATCATAATTTACGTATTGTAGGTCGTTCCAAAGAAACAATTGTATTGCTCGGTGGCGAAAATGTGGAGCCAGTACCCATTGAATCCAAAATTTTAGAGTCTGAATGGATTGACCAATGTATGGTTGTTGGACAGGACCAAAAATTTTTAAGTGCACTTGTTTATCCCAATCTAAATCGATTTGAAACAACGCTAGGAAAAGAATTTTGGAAAGATAAAGATGTGATCCAAAAAATGGAATCAGAGATAAAATCAAAGATTAATTCTCAAACTGGATTTAAATCGTTTGAACGAGTGGTTGGTGTGATTGTGATCCCAAAACCATTCGAAGTAGGTGATGAACTTACTGCTAAGTTATCACTCAAACGCCATGTGATCACAGAAAAGTATAAAAATCAAATCCATGCTCTGTACGAGTGATTGGTATTCGTGGGTGTTTGAATAGGAGTTTGCTGGAGGGTTAATTCCCTCCACTTATCCTTGTGATGTTGATACTGAAGTTTCTTTCTCCTTCATGACCAGAAAAATCTTTTGTTTGCACTTTGATTGTATTTTCGCCGGCTTTGAGATTCAAAACTCCTACCAAATAACGGTCCTTAAAGAATAAATCATCAAAACTATGGCCATCTTTTGTTTTCCATTTGGAACCATCAAACTGAAGGGATTCAAAATTTGCCACTTTGTATGTTTCACCATTGAATAAGTATTTCACTTCTTTGATACCTCTTCGTTGGCTATTTTTGATCCCACCATCAATGATACTCACTGTAAGTGGAAATGCTTTGGATACATTGATATTGTCACCATCATTTAGATTGGTATAATTTTCTCCTACATGGATGAACAAATTGGCGATTTGAGGAGGCATATTGTCTTCGACAGGAGGTAAATAGGAGAGTGGGTCGAGTAATGTCTTTCCATAGTCTTTTCCTAGAACAAAGTGTAAATGTCCGCCTGTTGAGTGACCTGTGTTGCCAGAGATTCCAATTGTATCACCCGCTTTCACTGGTTTGTGATTTTTGACTAGTTCGTTCCTTGTTCCACCTAAGTGGTAATAACCGCTCACATAACCATTTTTATGTGCAATCCAAACAATATTTCCCGAACCTCTTTCATCCTCAAAAGGATTATCTTCCGCATAACGAGAGTATAAAATGAATCCATCTCCCATGGAACGAACGGGTTGTAAAACTGAGGAAATGTCTAAACCATTATGAAAGTGGTCTTTTCTCGATTCACCAAAAGTACTCGTGATTAGGGAGGAGAGTTCCAAACCTTGGATTGGCCAAACAAAATTAAGTTTCCCTTCGGACTTCTGTCCCTCAGCGAAAATAAAACTTGCCAGAAGAGTCAAAATCACAACAATACGTTTCATGTTATTAGAAGTCTTGGGGTGGGTTCCTTTTTAGGAAAGTAGTTTATGGAACAGACTTCTTATTCCACCGAAGAAATTTTGGAACTTGTCAAAGAATGTGGGACTGGCAACGAAAAATCCCTACAAAAGTTTTTTGATCATTATTCCCAAGATATCTATAATTTTCCCATCCGTGTCTTCCATCTAACGGAAGATGATGCTTCCGACTATTATATTTATGCCTTTGAGCGTCTCAAAACTGGAAAACGGTTTAAAAGTTTTGTTGGGAAATCGAGTTTTAAGACTTGGTTTTTTTCCGTACTCCGAAACTTACTCATCGATTGGCAACGCACCAAACGTGAGGTGAAAACCCAGACAGTTTCCAAGGTCAATAAGGAAGGAAAGGAATACAGCACTATCGAAGACGAACCCGATAAACGTGCCGATGCCCTTGCTCATGCCCTTGATGTCTCAGACCAATTCCAATCCGTACTTTCCACAATTAAAATGGAAAATCGAATCGTATTCAAATTGTCTTTTGTGTACTACCTTCACCTAGACCCTGAAGAAATATTCTACATTGCTCAAAAAACGAGCCGACCTGAGGAAGAGATTCGTTCTGAAATTTTGTCGCTACGAGAAGAGTTATCCAACCGAGAGGAGGAAAACCTCAAGATGGAAGACAAAATCACTTCTTTGTATTTGAATATTCTAGATTTAAAAGAGCAGAAAAAACAAAAGGCCCAGGGTGATTCTGTAGAAGCACAATATTATAAAGAACGATTGGATCATGCCCTTGCGAAAAAGTACGAACAACGTAAAAAACTGATCGAAAAGAAACAAAAAGGTCACTTCCTCGTTCGAACTCCTTACCGGGAAATTGCTCGAATCTTAGGGATTTCCGAAGGTGGGGTAAGTGTCACCCTGCTCCGTGTACTCGAAAAAATACAAAAAAAAATGCATTCTGTAACGGGAGAGTCGTGATTTCCTTCGTCATACAATATACCGTGGAGGGGCCACATGGAAAATCAGGACTTTAACGCAGAATCATTGGAAATTGCTCGGGAATTATTCCTAAAGGGTTCGTTTCCTAGTGAGGCTGAGTTGCAAGATCACCCAGACCTTTGGGACGCATACTGGTACTGTGAGGAATCCTTTTTTGCAGAATTGAGAAAAGAGGTATGGAAGGAAGATGCGTTAGCAGAGACCTTTCTCCTGCAAAAAGCTGAAAACACTGTTCACCGAGCCCAAATTCCATTCCCTGAATACTTAAAAGAATACACACGAACTCGTTTATCTAGTCCTGAATCAAAAGACAATTTGATTGTCCGCCTAACACAATCGGGGATTCGAGTGATCGACAGCCTCATTGAGTCGTTCCAAATCCGAGAGACAATGGAACTGGCACCGATGATGCGCTCAGCATCCGCTGATGTACGTTCAGAAAATACAAATTCCGTTATATTTGAAGAAACCACAAAAGAAAACCAAAAGTTCTATTACCAGATTGTAAAAGAAAATGAGACAGAAGTTTACCTTTCCGTCAAAGCAGAAGGAAGTTCTGGGTTCCAACAAGTAAACCTTCGCAGGGATGGAAGGTTCATTTTATCGAACAAAATCAATCTGGATGGCAGTGCCAGTTTTTCAGGGTTAACCCCTGGTAGTTACACCATAGAGTTTGTGGGACCTAATCTTTCAAAATCGTTTGACTTGTCCATTCTCCTTGGTTAGCTTCATGGGAGAATGCTCTCCCTCATCATAGATCGTGTTGGTAATGTCAATATCTTCAATGTTTTAGAGGATAATCTTCCAGTAGAAGAATCCCACATCCAATCTACGTTAGACGATGATTTGATTTTAGAGTATTTGGGAGAAGTGGAACGTCTTGTCCATGTTTCCCAATCCGTATTGTCCAAACCCAACCAAATTTTAAATGTTGATATCTTACAAGATTTGAAAGTACTCGGGGAAACTTTTTTTCAACAGTTTTTCCCAACCTCTATCATCGAAAAATTAAAAAACACAAACAAACATAGCATCCACTTTAATATCGATCCAACACTAGCTCTTGTTCCTTGGGAATTATTACATGATGGAACGAGTTTTCTCTCTGACAAATTTCGCATTGGAAAAACGATTCGTGGTGGTCTACATCGTTCCACTCATAAAGAAAATCGTAAAATCAAAATGCTCATCATTGCAGATCCAACAGAAGATTTGCCACATGCCCAAAAGGAAGGAGAAGTATTATTTTCAGTTCTCAGCCAAAAAGTACCAAACCATCTCCTCGAATTAGAATTCATAGGTGGAAAACAGGTCACCAAACTCAAGTTACTTTCTCTTATCAAAGACAAACATATCATCCATTATTCAGGCCACTTACATTTTTCCGATGACTCTCTTGAAAATGGTTGGTTATTGTCGGATGGAAAAGTTCTCAAGGCACGTGAAATTAAATCAACAGGTATTGATACTGATTTAGTATTCTCTAACTCTTGTATGTCGGCAAAATCTGCAGGTAAAAAATTAAATACAAACATTTTAAACCAATATGCAGGAGCTTTTTTGACTGCAGGAATCAAAACATTTGTAGGAACAAATTGGGAAATTTTAGATAATGAAAGGACAATCGATTTTACTGTAAGATTTTATACATATCTATTTTCAGATAAATCTGTTGGAGAGTCCTTATTCTTATCGAAAGAATTTGCAAGACGTAATTACCATGCGAATGATTTAACTTGGGCTAATTATTCTTTATATGGGAATCCTGATTTTGCAATGTTTGTGAAAGAAAGAAGGAATTTTCATTCTGCAAAAATTTTAAATCCAACTGCTGTACTTGAGTTTTATCCAACTCCAATTGCCGCTTCTTATTCTAAGTGTAATCATTTGAACAAAAACAAAACGGTTGATAAAACAAATCTCCTCAATTTGATTCGATTGTTTGAATCGATAAGCCAAGTGGTAGGGATGATTGTATTTAGTGATCATGCTTCTCATGCAATGAACAAATCCATTCCTAATAATTTGGATGATGCTGTTACAATTCGTAAATGGTGGGAACTTGTTTATAGTTGTGTATGGGATTTTCAAAAGTTAAAAATTACGAGTATATTTGATTCTGCTCTTCCCGTTTTACACGAACAAAAGGAAACCATTTTTAAAATCTTAGGATGGTTGGAAGTTTGGGAAGAGAGTGATATCAATGCGGAAGAATTAGAATCTTACCAAATCATTCTTCAGTTTTTTTTAGAGAATATGTTATTGGAATTTGCGGAACTAGAACGAATCAGTATCTTACTCGTTTCGGAGAACAATAACCCACATTTTTATTTTAAAGGGATCAAACCATCTTATTTGTATCCGACTTCCCACGGATCTCGTGAAAAACTTTTAGAACAATTGTCACATCACAAAGGAAACTTAGTGTTGTTACACGAAAGCAGAAAAATGGTAATCCCATTTCAAACCTATTTCAAAGAGAAAAAGGAAACTGGTGAATTGGAACTTGTATTCAATGGTCTCATTCCGTTTGTAATCGGAGCAAAACAGAATTGAGTTTATGCCATCCAGAACGAGGGAATGTTTCCTGTGGTGCCTGTTGTGGACTTTTTAATTTAAAACTTACAACCAAAGAATTCAAAAATTTACTCTTAGAACGAACAACTGAATTTCATAACACTGTCAATTTTGATATCAGGCATACATTTCCCATCTACCGAAAAGAAAGAGAAACCAAAGAGTCAAATCTACCTAAAAAAGATGAAATGACATATAATTGTCCATTTTTGGGTTATGTAGACGACACCAAACAAAGAATAGGTTGTATGATCCACCCTATATTTACAGGAGATCCCAAAAGCCAAAATTTTTCATTTTATGGAACATCCATTTGCCAAGCATATGACTGTAAAACGAAGGAAAATGCACTCGCTGAATTGTGGGAAGTATTGTTTGTCGAAATTGCGAAAGATTCAATTGAATATTCTTTTTTATCCGCAGATCATATCTTTACTTATGCAGTTGAGAAATTTTTTGCCCATTCAAATAAGAATGTAGAAGAAATGTTTCAAACCTTTCGATTGGAACTTGTAGAATTGTTTCGATTACGATTGGCTACATCCATTCAAAAAAATTTCACATCCTTTGAAATCAATTACGATGCTTTTTTGACCTTAGAGTCTGTTTGTTTGTATTTCGAGTCGGAACTAGGAATGGATTGGATACGTTGGAAGGAAGAGTGGGAAAAGAAAAACCCGAATAGAGGTGAAGTATCCGGGTTTTTTGATAAGTGATTTGGATTATGCTTTTGAAGTAACAGTTGCTACTTTTGCTTTTGCTTCCGCAACAACAGTGTTAGCTTTTCCAACGATGGTTTCTACTTGAGAAAGACCTTCTTGAACGTATTTTCTAAGGTTTACAGAAATTTCGCTTTGGTCTTGAGCACCTTTCGCTGCTAAGTTTTGAAATTCTGCATTAATGCTAGAGAAAGCTTTTTCTGCTTCTACTTTTGCAGTGTTTACTGCGCCTAAGATAAAGTTTAATCCGTCTTTTACTTGTTGTTCCATTTTCATTTCCCCTTTTTTCGGTTCTCAGTTGTGCAATGCACTATTCCTTTTTGTGCGCTGCACAGAGATCCGTCAACCCGTTTTTTCATTTTTTTCCTGCATCGCACAAAAAAAATGGAAAGATGCCCCAACCGGAATTTTTACCCATCCAGTGGAAATCCACTTATCTCTCCTTACTTGACCAAAGGGCCTTGCCAGGCAAAAAAGAATTTTTAGAAATAAAGTCAGTTGAAGAAACAATTATGGCAATTCGTGAAATGGCTGTTAGGGGAGCACCAGCCATTGCCATCACTGGTATTTTTGGCCTTACACTTGGTGCCAAAAAAAAATCAGGTAAAGTAAATTCTCAAGAAATTGAATCTCTCATCAAACAAGTGTTTGAGTCTAGGCCAACAGCAGTGAACTTAAGTTTTGCTTTACAAGAAGCAAAAAAACGAGTGGAAGGGGAAACTCTTTGGGAATCCATCCAAACAATTTGGGAATCGTATGCACTTGAGATGATGGTGGAAGATCTAAACGCCAACCAAACCTTGGGAAAAAATGGAGCAAATTTATTTCCCAAAAACCAGGAAGAGTTTCATATCATCACTCATTGTAATACAGGTGCGTTGGCAACAGCAGGTCATGGAACAGCACTTGGTGTCATCCGAAGTCTTCGTGACTTAGGAAAAAAGGTTGTTGTTTATGCTGATGAAACAAGGCCATTTTTACAAGGTTCAAGGCTCACTGCTTTTGAAATGATGGAAGAAGGGATCGAATGTTATATCATCACAGATGGAATGTCTGGATGGCTCATGAACCACAGGAAAATTGACGCAGTCCTTGTTGGTTGTGATCGTGTTGCGGCCAATGGAGATACGGCGAATAAAATTGGTACGTACAATTTAGCAATTGTTGCCCACGAACATAATGTTCCGTTTTATGTTTGTGCAACAAAGGAAAGTTTTGATCTCAATTTAAAAACGGGGGAGGAAATTCCGATTGAAATGCGAAAGGAATCAGAAGTAACTCAGTTTGATTTTTTGAAAACTCCAGAGGGAAAGTATTTATTTCTGGAAGGGAAAACCTCACCCGTAGGTGCAAGAGCTCTCAATCCGTCGTTTGACATCACAAAGGCTAAATTTATCAAAAACTTTATTACAGAATTAGGATGTTTTGTACCTGGAGAGATTCTCATTCGTCTAAAGAATGTATGACGGAAAAAGCGATTTTAGGTGGTGGGTGTTTTTGGTGTACGGAAGCAGTGTACTTACGCATCCAAGGTGTGATTTCCGTAGAATCTGGTTATGCAGGTGGTCAATCACCAAACCCAAGTTATAAGGAAATTTGCACTGGAACCACTGGCCATGCCGAAGTGATCCAAATTGAATTTAACCCAGAAGTGATATCCTATTCAAAAATATTGGAGATTTTTTGGGCGTCACATGACCCAACCACACTCAACCGGCAAGGGAACGATGTAGGAACACAATATAGATCAGTTATTTTCTATTTGAATGAAAAACAAAAGGAACTTGCAGTCGAATCCAAAAGAAAACATGCTTATATGTTCCCTGATCCCATTGTCACTGAAATTTCACCTGCTCCCACTTTTTACAAAGCAGAAGATTACCACCAAAATTATTTTACATTAAACCCACAAAATCCGTATTGCCATTATGTGATTTTCCCAAAATTGAAAAAATTGGGACTAAAGTTAAATTGATAACAGTGCGACTAATTCAGGTTAGCCGACTTATCATTTGCCTTTAAAGGCTGTGAGCATTGCTTTGTCTTGGTTTGGAAAAAAGTTCATTACAAAAGCTGATTGTGCTTTGGTGATTTTTTCCACTTGCCTTCTGTATTTGATGACAGCTCCAGGGTGAGCAGTGTTTCGTACTACCACTTTTACATTGTCTTGGTTGTAACGAGCACCTTTTAGTTCTTCAATTTTTGATTTGAGTAACTCAACGGTTTTGTTTTTTTTCTGATAGGCATCAAAGATTTCTTTGAACTTTTCTTTTCTGGCATCATCAATTTTTCCACGAGAACGTTGTACCACTTCTTTGATCTTTTGGATTTCAGGTACAAGTGCTTCCAGTTCCTTTTCCATATCGGAAAGGCGAGAACTCCCTTCTGTAAGAAGTCGGTCATTTTTATAATGGAATCCAACTTCTACAACTGTGTCCATTTGTGCTGAGGAACCGAGTGAGGAAACGGTGATTCCTTGGTAGGAAATTAAATCACTTCCAATGATAGAAGAGGATTCCCCAGTTAAGATGATATTCCCCAAACAAAGGATTCTACTTCCTAAAATAAAGTTTTCGATGATACAATCGCCATCAATTTCAAGGTTAGCATTTTCAACAAACTTTGCACGAAGATCACCTTTGATGCGGATCACTCCCTTACCTTTTGCTTTCACTCCACCTTTGACTTCTAAATCTTCACCAACAACCACATCAGAAGATTCAACGTTTCCATCTAAATAAAGGGAACCTTGGCAGTTGACAATCGCACCTTCTTCAATGGTTCCTTTGACACGGATGGTACCTTCAAAATTGATATTCCCTGTTCCTAATCCAATATTACTTTCAATATTTAACTCAGGAGATACGGTAAGAGAAGTGTCTGTTGAAAATACCACACCACTTAACGTGGCAAAGTATTCTTTGAGTTGTCTACCTGGTTTTTCAGGGTCATCAATGGTTTTAGGCAAAACATTTTTACCCAAGGTGAGCCTTGGTCTGTCAATAGGATTCGGGTAAATTGGATTTCCAAGGACGTCTGTTCCTTGTTCTCCCGCCACCCCTTCAAATAAGGTAGCAAGTTTTTCCCCTTCTTTTACGTGAACATATTTATTGATATTACGAAAATCAGCCGAACCATCTTCTTTTAAAACAACTCGTTGGGCTCTTGGAAAATAAAACTTAATCCAACCACTTTCCCCTTGTTTGGCGGGAATCCCTTTCCCAACAACAAACGTAAAATCCTCTTTTACCTTGGTTGGATCCTTTAAAATTTTATCAATTTCGAGGGCAGCTAGGTCCACATCTTTCATCAAAATGCGGTCTCTATGAATGGACGCGTTATCTAGTGCTTCATAAATGAGTATATTGCTCATAGAGCCACCTAACAGCCAAACTGGTTTGACTAAGAGAGTGGCTGTCAAACGATCCTCGGAGATTTGGATCTTGAGTCCTCGTTCCGGATTGAAGTCCGGTGCATTTTTTACGTCCATTCTGACTATAGTATCGGCAGGTTTTTTAGGAGAATCGACAATTTCTGTAGTGCTATTGGTCTAACCAATGCAGAAAACTTCCAAAAGTTTGTAAGAGAGCAGGGACCCCAAAAATTTGGGAATGGAGAGGGAGACTGTCTCCGTGGGTAAGGGCAGTGGAAGTCCTGTGGACATAAGGGATCCCTTTCCCTTTGAGGAGGAGGGCCAGTTTTTCCGATTCTTCGGCCGAGATGACGGGGTCTGTTTTTCCATGCAGAAGGGAAACTGGGCCACTTAACATTTCCAATTGGTAAAAAGGAGAAAGGTTTTCTGGCATTTTTTCGGGAACTGTGTCCAAAACCCGTTGGGCCAAACTGATCCGAAAGGTTCGATCGTTGTGGACTTGGTCAAAAAATTCTTTCGCAAGTTTCGAAGATTTGTTTAAATACAATTCGGACTTGGCATTTTGCCCTGTTCGTTTGAGTCCATTGTCTAGGGCAGCTTCATAATACACGGACTCGAGTTCTTCTGCGAGTTCTCGTTCGAAACGGTGGAGCATATTATATAAAATAACATACACAGCGTACGGATCTACTTCGTAATGAGAAAATACAAAAGGGACTGCTTCCAAAAAGTTACAATACCCACCTATGAGCATACTCGATTTGATTTTATCACGAGTATTGGATCTGGAAGCAGCAATGATTCCCATTCCCGCAGAAAAACTAGCAGATAAATACCCTAAGTCATTACCGTTAAACAATTGTTTGTTTGAATGAATCTCTAACATCAAATTTTGAATATTGGAGATGGTAGTTTCTTCGATTTTTAATCCTTTGACTTCCGGAAGTTCTGGTAATATGACACTATGCCCTGTGCTTGCGATGTTTTCTGCTAAGTCGATGATCCTTTGGTCATCAATACCCATGGCACTCATTCCATGTTGGATGTAGACACCAGGTAAGGATGTTGGATCAGTGTATTTCGGATAAAAAAGAAAACTACGACGTCCCGTTTCGGATAAAGTGAATTCTTTTCGTTCGAGAGATTTTTTTTGTTTTAGTCCGGCATAACTCAAAATTAGAGGGAGAGCCAAAACATAGGGTTTCATTCGACTTTAGTTTTGGGGAGTGGGGAATTTTTCCAACAATAAAATCAGATACAATCTTCCCATGTATTCATCCCCACGTCGGTCTTTTAAGTTAAAGATGAGAATGTATTGGCGAAAGTGTTCCAGTGAAATCGGAACTAGTTTGTGATTTAAATTTTCTGGTGGCAAGATATCAATTTCGTAACGACCAAGACGCATTTCTGTAATCAATTTACCTGCAATTTGATTGGCAAATTCCATCATGATGGATGCAGAGTGGGCTCTGGAAGTTGGATCAATTTGGAAGGCTTTGGCTATTTTTGGTAAAAGTTTGAGTTTAGTATAACCATCGAGTGCTAAATAGAGTTTTCCATTGATATCACCCACAAATTCGACAAGGGTACAATTTTCAAAACATAGCCCTTCGTTTTTGGAAGGACCATATGCTTCTCTTTCAGCAAACACGAGTAAGGTTTTGTAAAAATGGTCCGGTAATACTTGTGAAACCGTTAAAATGAATTTTTCATCGATGAGTGGATCCATTTAAGCAGCGTGGTAGAGGATACTCTCTTCTAAAGAACTATATGCTTTTTTGATCCAAGCATCAAACCGTAAATCAGGAATGAGTGGATTGGAATAACCTAGTGCCACTTCGGAAGGGTAACCCAATTGGTCTAGTTCCTCAATGAATTGTTGGAAAAAAGAAGAAAAAGATTCTAGGCGTTCGTTGGGAATGAGAGCTGCATATAAGTCTTCTTCCAATTGGAAAAGTCCAAGGCCGAGTACAGATTGTATGATTCCCATATGGTTAAGTCCGATGGCAAGTTCCGATTGGAAATTGGTATCAATGAACTTCAATAAAACCAAGGTCTTTTTTTCAGAAGCCTCAAAGGAAGCTTTTGCCATTTGGTAAAAATGGGAAACCGTATATAGTTTTGTGAACGGGTGTTTGGTGACTTTTGCGTATTCACGTTTTGCCAGTATTTTTTCAGACAAATTGGTTGTTTCTTCCCAAAACACTTGGATGTCTTCGTTTGACCAACTTTCTTTGGAAGTAAAACATAAAAATCCAAATAAATTCGCGTTGATGGTTAATGGAACATATAACTTACGTTTGTTTTTGGAAATCACAGGTAGAGATTCTCTAATTTGGTTTTCTTCCCATTCATTCCATTCAACAGGATTATCATCTGTTTCGACTAACATTTCTGACTTCTGCCAGTAACATTCCTTAAATTCTTTTCCATCAAAGTATACATATTGGATGGAAGAGAGTTTAGTACTTGTGAAGGGAAACGGAAATTCCTTTACCGTATCACAAAAAAGATTTCGTTCTTCCAATCGAACCGATTCTCTCGCAAAAAAAATAGGATCCACTTTCCATAAGATTTCTTTTGGTTTTGGTTCTTCTGTTACATCATTGGAGGCTTCCTGCGTTTGTGTAACTTGTGTATCAAAAACTCCTTCCGAAGCAAAAGTTTCCTTTGATTCGTTCAGTGGACTTACCTTTGTATTGGATAAGACATCTTTGCTTGATGCACTAGTTTCTGGAGAATTGGTTAAGGACTGTAAATCCAAACTGTACAAAAAGAGAGTGAGGAGAAGGCATGAAACTGTGAGAAGAGTGAAACTCACCCAGGAAAAGTAAAATAGGGTTTGTAGGGTCACACCAATGGCAAAAAAAATAATAGGAATTGTATATCGTTTCATGGTACCTTAGCCGTTACTCAATATAACGGGTAAAATGGGGATTCGCTAAACTGATTTTCCTTTTCCGCTAGGGGCAAATGAAACTCTATTCCGAATTAGCAGAATACTATTTTACCATCGAAGAACCTGGCCGAAAGTTTTCGGAAGAAATCCTTTTCTTAAGAGAAACATTCAAGCGACATAAAATTTATTCCGTCCTCGACATTGGGTGTGGGACAGGGGAACACATCAAAGAATTACAAGGGATGGGTTTCAAACCACATGGTGTCGACGGATCTCCCCGGATGCTCGAGATTGCAAAAGCAAGATTTCCACATTGTAGTTTTGAACTTGGAAAAATGGAAAACTACGTCGCCAAACAACCTGTTGATGGAGTGATTTGTTTGTATGGAACATTTAATTATTTAGTCAATGATGATTTGGTACAAAATTTCCTACGAAATTGTTATAAAAACTTAAAACAAGCTGGGTTACTTGTTTTGGAAATTTGGAATGCAGATCCCATCCACCGCATCAAACGCAAACCCATCACCACTGTAAGCAATGTAAGACAAGGGACAACATCCATAAGAAGGAACCGCGGATTTCGGTTAACAAGGGCAGATGACATTGCCATCGTAGAAGTGAATTATGTTTATAATTTAAACCAAAAGGATTTAAAAGACAAACATACCATGCGAGTGTTTCATTTCCCACAAGTCAGGAATTTCTTAGACGAAAACAAATTTGATATCTTAAACGTGTATAGCAATTACGACGGAGAAAAGTACATCAAAACAGGCGCAAGGATGCTCATCGTCGCCAAAAAGAGGTCTTGACTTTCTTTTTTTAGTACGGTATCTCATTCTATCGGGAGAACGTATGTCCAATTCAAACCATTTCCAAGTGATCGTGATTGGAGGAGGGCCAGGTGGTTATGTCGCTGCCATTCGCGCTGCCCAACTCGGTTTACAAACATGTGTTGTCGAACGCGACAAACTCGGTGGAGTTTGTTTGAATTGGGGTTGTATTCCCACCAAAGCATTGTTAGAAAGTGCACATGTTTTAGAACATTTAAGGGAAGCATCTAAATTTGGAATTTCGGCAGACAATATCAAAGCCGATTTTGAGGCCATCATCAAACGTTCACGGTCAGTGGCAGACCAAATGGCAAAAGGTGTTGAGTTCCTCATGAAAAAAAACAAGGTCACCGTAGTAAATGGTGAAGCAAGTTTTACAAATGCAAAAACCATAGAGGTGAAATCCAACACGGGTGAAACTTCATCCCTTACCGCAGATTATTTTATATTGGCAGTAGGTGCCAAAAACAAATCCCTACCTTTTTTACCTTTTGACGGCAAACGAGTGTTATCTGCAAGAGAAGCCATGGTGGAACCAAAGGTCATTCCCAATTTAGCCATCATCGGTGCAGGTGCGATTGGTGTTGAATTTGCTGATTTTTATGCAAGTATGGGATCTAAAGTCACCATCATCGAATACCAAGACCACCTACTTCCGAATGAGGACAAAGAACTCTCTGGGATACTCGAACGTAGTTTTAAAAAACGAGGGATTGAACAGTATTTGAGTTATGGTGTGGAGACAGCAACTGTTTCTGAAAAAGGCGTTGAACTCACGTTACTTGACAGAAATTCAGCTAAAAAAGAAAAATTAAACTTTGATAAGGTGATTGTGGGAGTGGGGATCACACCAAATACAATGACCATTGGCCTAGATGCGATTGGAGTGAAATTAAAAAATGGGTTTGTGGAATATGTAGGAAACTATAGATCCACCATAGATCATATTTATGCGATCGGTGATTGTATTCCGACACCTTCGCTTGCCCATGTGGCAAGTGCGGAAGGGATTCGTGCGGCAGAGGACATCTCCATTCGTATGGGAAATCCTCATCACATCCAAATCCAACGTTTGAATTATGCATACATACCAGGTTGTACGTACTGCCATCCAGAAGTGGCGAGTGTTGGTCTTAGTGAAGACAAAGCAAAAGCGATGGGCCACGACATTAAGGTAGGTAAATTTCCATTTTCAGCGAGTGGACGTGCCCAAGCCCAAGGGGATACAACGGGAATGGTAAAAATTGTGTCCGATGCCAAACATGGTGAAATTTTAGGAGCACATATCATTGGGCCTGGAGCAACTGAACTCATCGCAGAACTGACACTAGGTGCCAATATGGAAATTACTGTGAGGGAACTTGCCAATACCATCCATGCTCACCCGACTCTCTCTGAAGGGATTATGGAAAGTGCTGCAGCAGTACTTGGTGAGGCGATTAATATTTAAGAGAGTGTGTAAGGGAATTAGAATCCACCCACTTGTGAATTCTATATGAAAGAACCTATCCAGACGATCTTACATACAGTTGGCCACAGGCCATGGCCCATTCCTAACCCTTCCTGGTTTTGGTACCAAGAATGGAACGAAGTTATTTTTTTGCATTACCAAGTGAATGGGAAACGGTTACGAGAACTTGTTCCTCGGCATTTGCAATTGGATCAGTTTGATGGCGAACATTGGGTATCGGTGGTAGCCTTTACCATGGATCGAGTACGTCCAAGGTTTACCTTCCCTATTCAATTCCTTTCCACATTTCATGAAGTGAATCTACGTACCTATGTGACACGTGATGGCAAACCCGGTGTGTATTTTCTCAGTATTGAAGCAGAAAAAATCCTACCAACAATCTTTGCGAGGTTGGCTTCGGGACTACCATACCAACATTCTCCGATCATTCGGACAAACGATTCTTACACATTGCGTGGGAAACGTTGTGAGATTGGAATTGAATTTTTAAAGAAAGACAGAATCGACTTTCCCTCTCCAAAAGAACTTTGGCTTACGGAGCGGTATTCATTGTTCAGAGGGAAAAACCCAGAGGAAACAGCAATGGATGTGCACCACAAACCTTGGGAATTATTCCAAGTGGAATTTATGAAATTAAATCTTCGTTATGCGGCTTACGATGGGTTAGTCAATTTTGGGAATCCAAACCTATGCCATTATTCACCAGGAGTGCAGGTGCTTGCTTGGTTGTAGGGGTAATGGGAAGAGGATTCGTAAGCTACGTCCAGTTCCAAAATTCCTTTGGAGTTTAAAGTTGTGCTATTTCACTAATCCCGATATGATATCTCTCTCTATGGACTAGTTTTTAGCTTATATGGACTATTTTTTAGTTGATAATCATTGATAGATTGATACAAATTAGCAATGATCCTTGATGGAATATTTGGAAATAAAACTGCATCGAGAGTATTGTTGCACCTATTTCATTACAATGAAATTCATACGGCCGCAATTGCGAAAGACTATGGCGTAGCTTCTACACCTATCCGAATGCAATTGGAAAGATTCGAAAAAACCGGTATCATTGTTGCTAAAAATGTAGGAAGAACCAGGGTTTTTTCCTTTAATCAAAAATCCCCTTTCGTTAAACCAATAAAGGCAATTCTAGAGATATTTTATCATTCTTTAACAATGGAAGAAAAGGAAAAAATATTCTCCACAAGAAGAAGACCTCGGGAAAAGGGAAAACCAGTTTATGGAAGAACCTAATTGGTTAGAAGTTACTGAGGAAGAGCTTTGGAAATTTGTTGGATGGCATCTTGCAAATCAAGGGATCCAATCGGTTTTAGTTGGAGGTGCAGTTGTTGCTATCTATTCAATAGGAGCATATCGTTCCGGTGATTTAGATTTGGTTGAACCACTATTATCAAAATCATCTGAAATTCAAACTATAATGGAAAGCATAGGTTTTAAAAAAGTAAATCGCCATTTTGTTCATCCAAAGTGCAAACATTTATACATTGAATTCGTTTCTGCACCAGTATCGATTGGAGATGATTATAAAATTGTTCCAGATGAAAAAGAATTTCATGGTAAAATTCTAAAGATTTTGTCACCTACTGATTGTATTAAAGATAGACTTGCTTCTTACCTACATTTTAACGCACGTGAATGTTTAGACCAAGCTTTACTCGTCGCGAAGAATCAAAGATTTGATTTACAAAAAGTGAAAGAATGGTGTTTGAATGAATCTAGTAATGGAAAAGAAGTTTTTGATGAGTTTGTAAATCTGTATCATAAATAAATTCTTACCTAGGAACTTGTCCTAACCTTGCGAATATAGTTTGAGAATATTTAAAGCTGATCAAAAATCAGATTTAGTTTCGAAACTTAACTATAGAAAGTAACCAAAACCAAGTGAAAAAATACCTCTTCATTTCCCTATCGTTCTTAACCCTTCTTCTGTTCCAATGTTCGACTTCCGATCCCAAAACGTGGGAAGCAGATGTGTTGACTGACGAAAATTATGGATACTTTCGATGGCATAATTCCATCCGAGATGGTTATGTAGTGGTAGAGACAAAGGTATTCCAAGATCCAAAGGAATGCCATGAGGAATACAATTGTTCAACACAAGATCATATCAAAAAGATTGCGAATCTCCGGCCGTCAGATCCTTCCCTAGCGATCCCTCTAAAACTAGGAGAGTATTATGCAATCACAAAACTCAGATACGGTGATGTTTCCTTCTTTCGCTGTAAGGCAAGTGATCTAACAATTTATCATGGCTTTCAATTTAGAGAACCCTATGATCCAAAAAATCCAACGGTCCCTTACACCTCGAACACATGTGAATTTTTAAGGGAAGACCAAGTGGTTTGCCCTTCCATTCAGATGACGAAGAAAAGCATCCAAGAAATCAAACTCACTACAGGTGAGACCAGAGGGAAATCGATATCGTTTCGGCATCTTTTGGAACCGAATATGATCTTTTCCACCATCAGTTTATTGTATTGTGGGCCGGTATTAAGAAAGATAGATTTTATTACAGTTGAGGAGAGAAGGTATTGAGATGGGGGGAAACAATGATCGGGGAATGTATCGTCTCGATGGCAATTGCAATGCTCCAAATGAATATTGAAGCAACGAATGTTGATTTGATTCGCTGAATTCTTTAAAAAGCCATCGCTTCCTGATTTTAGGATAGACTTTACGATCTGTCAGTTGTAGTTTATCCCACGGACATTCCGAATAAAAGGGAAATAAAAGTGAATTATCTATTGCAAAGGACTCTATCCTTATTCTTCGTCTGTTTTCTCATGACTTGCTCTACAACTTCAGACAAGATTGCAAAAATGTCAGATGAAGAGCTGATTCATGAGTTATCCTCTCGGTCATATCGTTTTTATTTGGAAACAATAGATGCAAAAAATAAAGTTAAAATTCCCGCTATAAAAATGAACGGGAAGGGGCAATACTTGCCTGGAGACTTACTAAAAGTTTGTTCAATTAAAAAATTGAAATACTTGTCGATTGAGTCAGGTGTATTGCCTGAATTTAGTCAGGAAGAAATTCAGGCATGTAAAAATTCGAACTTACATACAATTCTAATAGACAATGTCAAACTGAACAACCTTCAGATTTGTGAGATTGCGAAAGGTTTGAAGGCTCCAAAGATAAGAATTGATTTTAATTATATTCCTTTGACAGATTCAGAACTCGCATGTGTTTCGCAAATACAAAATTTGGATACTTTTATCGTTTGGGAAGGAGCGAAAATTACGGATGAAGGCATGTGCCAATTTTCTCAAAATGCAAAAAATCTTACTTTCCTTCGAATGGATGATATTGATTTTCTAACAAAAAAAAGTACGGATTGTATGTTAAACCTTCCCTCTCTCAAAGATGTCATCTTAATGCGTTGGAAAAAAGTTCCTGAGAGCCAAATGGAGAAGTTTGTCTCTGCCTATGAAGCAAAACACAAACGAAAGATTGAAGCATCCATTTACGATCCAGTTGGTTATGAAAAACCATAATCGATTTAGAATAGCATCGTGAAAAAGATCTACTTACTGATTGTAATCTTTCCGCTAATTTTACTAGAGGCGGAGAAACCTAATTTAATCAAAAGTTACCGTGGGATTCGTTTTTATCCAATCAGGCAAGAACAAGTGGAATCTCTTGTCATCTATGTTCCGAAAATGACGGAGAGATCTGATTCAGTGCAGGAACAATTCAAATATCCAATCACCTTTTTCAAGGCTGATTGCAAAGAAGTTTCCGAATGTTTTTCTCTACTGATCGATGTATCTATCATTGATGATTCAATGAAATCTTTTGATGAAATTGTTTCCGAGTCAAAACAAAAAGACTTTCGATTGGCTCCTACTTCGCTGCCTCATTGGAAACAGTATCTTCGCTACACAACAGAGCCGATGGAGATCCTTTATGGCCCAGGTGAAATCATTGGAAGCAAGGTAATCGCCTTTTATTACCATAAAAAATACCAAAAAACATATCGTATCACGATCAATATGATCTACACTCCAAATTTTTCAGAGAGAGATTGGAGTGAAATTACCAATCATGCAGTTTCCATTCTGAATAGTGTGACAATTCGATAAAGGGTAGTGGAAAAAGTTTTTGAGAACCAATCGGAATGTAAAGTCGTTTGAATCGGAGGAGCGCCTGAAATAAAGTTTAAATTGAATTCGGTTAAGTAGGATTCTGAAGAAATTTACAATGCGTGTATAAAAAATAATCTTTAAATTACCAGAATTTGAAACGAATTCATAGGAATCAAATTCTGGTGTCGTTCATCCTTTATTATAAAAAATTACTTTTTACAAATTTAGCAAGAATCTACTGCTCTACACAAACAATACTTTTGGTGAGATTACAGGTATCTGTTGTCGTATCGACTAATGTCGTTGTGCTTGCACCAACAACTCCTGTTACTCCATTTACTCCTGCATTTGTAATTGTCCAATTCGTGCAGTTATCACTACTATTTGCTATATTTCCACCAGTAATTGTCATACCTGTCCAGAAGCGAGTTCCATTTGCGCCGAGTGCAAAATTTATTTGCATTGTTGTATTGGAATCACGGAAGATTTTATTCGAAGTAGTCGTTGAACCAGTTGTATTGGATGCGTCGGTACTGTTATAGTAGAAAGTGTTTGCTTTTAAAACCCAATCAGTATAAGTCATTGATCCAGTAGGATTTCCAATCGCTTCTCTTACACCAGGAACAGTTATCATTGCTTTGTATGTTTTGCCTTGTATTCGATTTGAATCTGCATTACAAACTGCATCAGCACCTGTGATGCCTCCAATTCCGATTCTACCACTTCTTAATGAACTGGATAAAAATATGTGACATCTGGTTGAACAAGGAGCAGAAGCGGATTGTGCAAGGAGGAGGGCGAATAAGGTTGTGTCGTCGTTATTGTCTTTCGAAGTGTTGCAAGCGCTTAGAAAAGCACTAGCAAAAACAAGGAATACCAAGGAATACCGTTAGATCCATTTTGTTTGCCGTTTTTCATAAATCCCAAATTGGATCACTGTTTGGTGGTTAGCAAGAAAAAATTGGATGGTGATTGGACGATCAGGCAAACCATTTCAGCGGAAAATACAGGGGTCAGATGTTTGTCGGAAGATGGCTTGACAAACGTTGACTTTCAATCAAAAAATTAGACAAGAGCTTACAAATGTTTCCCTTATCAAAGAACCAAATTCTCACTAAGTTGAAGGACGAAAAGGCGATATTGAGTCGCTTTGGAGTGGCTCAAATTGGGCTTTTTGGATCATTTGTTCGAAACGAATCCAATGAAAATAGTGACATAGATATCCTGGTCGAATTTTTACCAGAACAAAAAACCTTTAGAAATTATATGGATTTGAAAATCTTCTTAGAAGATAGTTTTCAAAGAAAGATAGATTTGGTGATTAAAGATTCGCTGAAAGTTCGGATTAAGGATCAAATTCTAAAAGAAGCAGTATATGCCGCGTGACATCATTGTTTTGATAGAGGATATCCTCAAAGCGATCGATGAAATATTTGAATTTGTCAATGATGTTACCGATTTAAATCAATACCAAAATGATGTACTTCGAAAGAGGGCCGTAGAAAGGAATTTGGAAATCATAGGTGAAGTTGTCAAAAAAATTCCTGATTCGACTAAATTCGAAAATCCAGACGTTGAATGGAGACAAATTGCTGGATTACGAGATTTTATCGCGCATGGTTATTTCGAAATTGATGTTGAAATCATTTGGAATACAGTCCAAGTCCATTTAAAACCATTCCGAGAACGAATCAAGCTGATCAAAAATCAGATTTAGTTTCGAATACATAAAATAATAAAGAAACAAAGTTCCCCCCCCCCCCGCCAGCGATTGCAGCGGAAATCCTTTTTGCGTAAGCAAAAAGATTGGAGCGAAAAGCGCGGTCACATTTTCCATCAAATGAATCTCCACCAAAGGATTGTGAGGCGCCCTGCTCTTCCATCTTCAAGATATGTATCTTAATCTTCTTTCATATCCAAACATCGTTTCATCCAATTCCATGTTTCTTCTGGGCGTTCGAAGGGAAAAAAATGGGTGAAACCTGGGAAGATGGTCACATCCGACTTGGGGTGTACTTTTGTGAGTAGGTTTGCATATTTAGGGCTACAGACTTCGTATGTTTCGGGTATGGCGATGTGGTTTTCCGTTTTGATGCCATAGAAGTTTTTGAAGACATGGAAATGGGCGTGGCCAAAAATTTTGGCTTCGACTCTTGGGTCACAACAGAGTTTGACTTCGTCTTCGTTGCCCGTTGGTACAAAACAAGAATTGAGATAATCTTCGAAGATGGAAGGATCAAATTTGGCAAAGGCTGGGAACTTTCGAAATGACCGCCTAACAAGCTCTATGGATTTAAAATGTGTCCTTCTTTTTTTGGCACCTTTGGCAAGTGGATTTTCTAAAAATTTAGAAAGTAAAATGAGTTTCCAACCAAGGATGACGGGATCCATTGCTATTACTTTTGTAAATCGTTCGGGTTCTTTTTTTGCTGCGAGTAGTGAGGAGGCTCCGCCAAGGGAGTGGCCGATGATTGTTGTTTCTTTTACCGATCCATGGTCGAGGAGGGAAAGGATTTGGTCGCGGAATACATTCCAATTATGGAAGTCCAGTGTGAAGGCAGAACGACCATGGCCAATGAAGTCGGGTGCAATCACACGGTAGTGTTTTTTTAATTTTTCAAAATAAGTTTGGTAACAACCTGCACTATAGCCATTGGCATGACAAAAAACTAGGGTGGGGCCTGGTGTTTCTGAATCGAAATACGCAGTATCCCAATTTTTGTATCGAAAGGATTTAAGTTTCATTTTTCTATTTGACCCTTGCTGATTTGCATCGGATTTTGTCTCTATCCCATGCAATTCCAAGTCATCCTCTTCTTCTGTATAGCTGTATTCTTCAATGCATTGGCGAATATTTTAATCAAAACATCTTCTATGCAAGACAAACAAGTCACACCTGGAGAAGGGTTTTGGAATCTTGTGTTTACTGTATTTAATCCTTATTTTATCGCTGGACTTGCAAGCTTCGGATTGGCGTTGTTAGGTTATCGTTATGTTTTGGGTAAGGGATTGAAGTTATCCTTGGCGTATCCTGTGTTTACTTCCAGTGGATTTATCATTGTTCTCATTGCTTCTTCTGTTTTTTTTAAAGAACGATTGAATTTTACACAGTGGCTCGGGATTTCTTTTATTTTAGTGGGTGTATGGCTAACCGCCTTGCAGATGTTTGACGTTAACTCTTGAGCTCAAAATTCATTCGTACTTCTTTTGATTCGTTTTTTCCTTCCTTTCTCTTAAAACTTTTTTTATTTCTCCTACTTTCCCTCCTTTGTGTCTGTCAAAAAGAATCTGCCAGACCAGAAAAAAACCTTCTGGTTGAGGAAGGTGGTAAACACGCAGATTCCAAACCAAATGTCATTTGGATTGTGATTGATAGCCTTCGGGGTGATATTATTGGGCAATATAATGTTACACCTAACTTAGATTTGTTTGCAAAAGAAGGAATCCAATTTGATTTTCATCTTGTAAATGCTGCTTGGACGAGACCTTCCACCTTAGTTTTTTTTACTGGGAAATATGCATCAGCCAATCCTGTGAATTTTTGGGATTACCCAACCACCAAATCCGAAGTGGAAGCCTTTTATCGTTCCGAGAAAAAACCTTTGCCCAAGCTTTTAAAAGAATTCCAATACAATACGGTGATGGTTGGGAATAATCCTTTTTTGACCGATAAATTTGGGTTAGGTGTGGAAGTTGGGTTTGATTCTTTATATGATTTTTCGAACTACAGTGAAGACACAAAAAAAATAACCAAAAAAACAATGGAAGTATTGGAAGAAGTTTCCACCCAAGAAAAACCTTTCTTTTTATTTTTAAATTACAATGACCCTCACAAACCCTATACACCTCCTTTGGGATTTACCAATCGTATCAAAACAAGTGAATCGCTCGACGAACGGAAGTTAAACTATTTGGGAGAAGTTGCCTTTGTGGATGAAGAGTTGGGTAAGGTGTTTGCCGATCTCAAAACTAAAAACCTTTGGGACAACTCACTGATTCTCATCACGGCCGATCACGGGGAAGTGATGCATGCTTCGCACGCTATCTCTCCCTTTACTGGAACCAATACCTATTATGGCCATGGACAAGATTTATTTTTAGAGAATATCCATGTCCCACTGCTCATCAAACTCCCTCATACCGTAAAACAAAAAACAGTGAAGGAGATGACAAGGTCCATTGATTTGTACCCGACAATCCTGGATTATGCGGAACTTCCCATTCCCAATTCCATCCATGGTTTGTCACTTCGTCCGATCATCGAAGGGACAGAGACCACCAAACGAACCTATTATGGGGAAACTCGGTTTACACAAGGGTATGGGGAAGGAAAGGAATTTTTATTACAAAGGTCTTACAGGTTCCATGAATTGGGGAAATTTTGGCAAGGTTCAGTGGGGAATGAATTTTATTTGTATTTCGATACAACAAAAGATCCGAACCAAATTAGTCCCATTCGTATCAACCAAATGGAAAATATCGGTGAACTTAAGTTAGATGCAAAATTAGAAAAAAAAATCCAAAGGTTTTGGAAACAAATTCGATCCATGGAACCAAAACTCCCTTTGTACCACCTTTGGATTCGACCAAACCCATTGGAAAAAGATACAGAGATCCAAATCAAGGTTCAAAGTGGAATCCTGCGGTTGGCAAAATTCCCAAACACTGTGGTTGTAGAAGAGAAAGGAAAACTGGTTAACATCCACACCAAAGATTCACAACCTTTTCAAATCAGTTTTGAAGTGTATCCTGATGTGAGTTTTCCTGAGTTCCAAGTTTGGTTCGGAAAAAAACAAGTCCCGAAATCGGACATTCATGTTGGGTATTTTGGAGTGTCCATGTCTGCTTGTTCCAAAGACTGTGATCTGTTATACGAATCACAATCCATTCGTCCCATCATTCATCCTGAAACCAAGGTCCATTTTTGGAAAGAAGGTGGGCAAAAAAAATCCTACGAAAGTAAACAAGAGTTAGGAACGGATGCTTTGGATATCTTAAAAAAACAAGGCTATGTCCAATAGTCCTTAGAGAATCATCAATACGCCCTCTTGATTCTGTTTGGATCGAAGAGAATCTACTTAGTCATTGTCCTGGTTTGTGACAGATAGGTTTGGGAAGGACTCAGCATTGAATCCAGACCCACCTCCCGTTAATGATCCAAATAAAATCGAATACAATACATTCCCATCGACAAGCGCATCATCTACACCTGTGATCACAACATTTTGAAAGGTATTCCAATCACTGGAAGTAAAGGTCAAATTTGGTACAGACGTTGTCCCTTCAGCAACATTCGAACTGGATACACCGATCGTGACATTCGATGTGGGCCTTGCTCGCAAACGCACTTGGAAACGAGATTGGCCACCGGCTTCCGTAGTGATTAAGTTAGGTGATGTGACAAGTCCTCCTTGGGCATTGGGAGAGGTTCCGCAGGCCACCATTGGATTTGGGTCTGTGCATGGAATGATATCATATAGATTGTACAAATGTACACCTGGAATGGATGAAGGTGTAAGTGCGCTATAAATGGTGGAAGGCGAAAACCCAGTTCCTGATTCACTCGAAGTGAGTTGAGGAGTGATGTTATAATTCACATCCAAAACATCTGCCGTGTCTAACCCAAGGATTGTGACCAGTTGTCCCGTTCCAAAATTGGAAGGTGTGAAGGTAAGTGGTGCCGTTGGAAATTGGACAAGTCCACCAGGTGCTGTTGAGAAGTTGATGGTAACATCGGCTGTGGGTTGTGAATTTAGATGGATGTAAAACTGAGAACCGGCCCCAGATTGGGAAGTGATGACTGACGCTGGGGAAAATCCAGAAGTGGTGACACCTGCTGTGTCATTGTCGTTTAACGTAAGTTCGGGGTAGTTTGCGGATGGATAAGGATTTACAGTATTGTAAAATCCATCACTGGAAGAAAGTACACCTATGATGATGGGACAAGATACGTTTCCATCATCTACTGAATCATCAAAGGGTGTGATTGTAATCGTATTATGGGCACCAATGGAATTCCAATTGGCACTTGTGATGGTCACGAGGTTCGTGGAAACAGAAAATTGAGAAACAGTGGGTCCTGTAAACAAAGTACAAGGAAAACTGGAAGAAAGAGAAACGGGAATGGTCACATCATCTGTTGGTGCTTGGCTGAGTAAAATATATATAGAAAAGGAGGCAGCATTTTCAGCACGCACCATGACTTGCGGTGTGATGACTGTCACTGGATTTTCCGAAACACTATAATTCACAAGACTTGCCGTAGTTCCCATACTTGATAAAAAACTGTCATACCAGGAAGGAAAGGATCCAGTTTCGGTTCCTGAAACTGTGATTGAATAATTTACATTTCCATCACTTAAGGCATCTGAGACTCCCAAAATTTCAACGGGAACGGATGTACTCCAATTGGCATCGGTAAAAACATATTGTTTGGAGCTAACGGGAGTTCCGCTGTCACTGATCATTCCTTCTGTGTTATCGGAAGAGGTTAAGGTGACAGTCACTGAATTTCCTGGAATGGGTCGGCTCCCAAGTCGTAAACTATAAAAGGTAGAAAATCCAGACTCGGTAGTGAAGTATGGTTGGCCTGTATCTAAGGTAAAAAGAATTTTTGGAGAAGGGTTATCATTGTCTGTGATATTGATGGTAACATCATTTGGATTCATTCCTTCATAATCGGTTCCAGATCCAGATATGGCACCTAACGTGAGTGTATGGGTCCTGGTATTGGATTCATTGATGGCATCATTCACAACTGAAATCGTGACCGTTTGGGGTGATGCATAATTTAAATGTGTAAACGTTAAACTTGATGGTGAAACTGTATACTGCGTGGAATCAGGTAAGGAAAAGGTTTCGGCTGTAATGGGAATGGTAACAGATCCACTTGTACAGTTTGCCAAATTACTAGGTGTATCACAAGGAGCTGCATTGAGTCGTACAGTAAATGTGGCATCTGGATCTCCTTCCGTGAGATTTAGTGTAGTTGCAGAAAAAGTAAATCCCTTTGTATCATTGTCTGTGATGGTCACCACCAAATTTCCGTTTGTATCAGTATAACCAGGAACTGCACCTGTTGGATAAAGCCCCGTAAAATACGATCCATTTGCTTGAGGGATCTGAATGGTAACGGGTATATCTCCATCATCAAACGAGTCACTGACCGATCGAATGGTAATGGTTTGTGGTACATCCCATCCACTTTGACTTGTATTCCCCGTATAACTAGCGGCTTGCGAATTGGTGGGTGTAAAGGTTAATGTGCGAGAAGCCGCCACGCCCGATGTACTATTGAGTAATACAGCTTCCGTTCCATCGGAAGACATGATAGGTCCAATGGTCACATTGGAATTGGGTTTTAAAGACAATCGAATTTCAAATGTGATGGTGGATGTTCCGTTTTCTGTGATGGAAGATGCCGATAGATTTTGGATGCGAACCAGAGGCTCATTACTATCTGTATTGATGGCTGTAACGGCTGGAATGGCCATCGAATTGTATTTGGGATCTGTAGAACTCGCATTACTAAAGTTGATGTTTACATTTTGATCCCCATCATCTACACCATCTAACACAGAAGTAATGGTGACAGTTTGTGGTGTATTCCAATTGGCGGTGGTAAAGGATAAGGAAGATGGTGAGACCGTGATTTCTGAAGTGTTACTAGAAGTGATGGAAGAGAGATTTACCGTTTGTGTGGGTTGTGAATTTAATACGACTGTAAACGTTTCGGTAAAGGGAGTTCCATTTTCATGTACCACAAGCCCACCAACTGGAGTGACTGTGATACCCGCAGTATCATCGTCAGTGACAGAAATACTCACTTGTGCCGGGGGAGTGATGCTGTTATACACAGGATCTGCTGTTCCACCTGTATCGACAGATCCAAATTGTAAAGTCACTGTCCTTGTATCTTCATCGATAGAATTATTATTGGTAGTGATTTGGACCGTTTGGTCAATGTTCCAATTCGCATTTGTAAACACCAATGTATTTGTATTTACATTGGTTATGGTATTGTTTTCGTTAATGCCTGTTAGTGTAACTGTGAATCCAGGAGGAGGTTGTGAGGAAAGGCGAATGGCAAAATTTAAAATCCCACCATTTTCTGAAATCGTCAATCCTCCTGGTGAAGTGAGAACAAATCCTGGAACATCATTGTCGGTATTTGTTACCGAAGGAAACACCGGTCCCGCCAAACCATTGTAATCTGTGTCGGTTGATGTTGCCGCGCTGGAAACGATGGAGACTGTTCGTGAACCATCCACTATGAATTCATCAACACCAGTGACAGTAATGATTTTGGGAGTGAACCATTCCGATGGAGCAAAGGTAAGGGAACTAGGACTTGCGGTGCCTTCCGTCCCGGGTGTAGCAACAATGGAGGGAATGGTGACTGCATGGGTGGGAAGTGTATTTAATACCACTCCGAAGGTGACAGCACCTCCTGCTTCCGTTGTTGTGAGACCTGACAAGTTTACAACTGTAAATCCAGCGATATCATCATCCACATTGGTTCCCGTGATGAGGGGGACAGGTTTACCCATGTAAGCTGGGTCAAAGGAAATGGTTGGGTCAGCCGAAATCTGAAACGTACTATCATCCACACTAAAGTCGTCAACACCCGTGACAGTTACCGATTGGGGCACATCCCAGTTATTAGGTGTAAATACAAGTTCAACAGATTCAACAGTAGCTTCCGTTGTATCATTGGAAATAAAATTACGAATGTAAACATCTTGCATCGGCCTTGTTTGCAAAACATAAGAAATACGGCCAGTTTCGCCAGTTTCTGATGTGAGTAGGCCAAAGACAGGACTTGCGGCCACACCTGAAGATTCATTGTCAGTGTTCACAACGAGTAGGACGGGCAGTGCTTGGGTGGAAAAACGAATGTCGGAGGTTAAGATACTTCCTAATTGTACTCGGTAATTTTGGTTCCCATCTGACAAAAGATCGTCAACTCCCGCCAAACGAACTGTATGCGGTGAGTCCCAATTGTCTTCATTAAAATCGATAAAAGTATCTGATAATAAAACACCTTCGGTTGGATCAGAGATTGTAATGGGGCCAATTCTCACTGAACTGTTCGGTTCAATGTTCAAACGAAGTACGAATTCTGCTTGTTTTCCATTTTCACTCGTGAATAAAAAATTCGGGGCTTCATAAATTACAGAACCTTGTCCGGACGCTGAAACAAAAAAGGAACCGAACAACATCTGGAGATTAACAGAAGTTACCGATTGGCAGGAGAAAAGGAAAAATAGGAGGAAGAGGTAGGCATGCGAGAACCTTTGTTTGAACACGAAACCGAATTGTCCTCTTCTGAATCCCATTTAGGGTTCTCCCTCTCTATTCTACGAGAAAAAAGCCCGAAATCAGAAAAAAATTTCTAGGAAATGCAATAAAACCAAATGAAACAAAATTCAAACCCAAATGCAAAAGGACCACTCGCTGGAGTGAAGGTAGTCGATTTATCATTACTCCTTCCAGGACCACTCTGTTCGCAACACCTTGCGGATATGGGAGCAGAAGTGATCAAAATTGAAAACCCTCGTGCCTATGATGGATCACGTGCCATGTTCAAAGGGAAAACAGGATACCCTGCACTCTTTATGATGCTCAATCGAAATAAAAAGGCGATCACGCTTAATTTAAAACGAGAACAAGCAAAAGAGATTTTATTCAAATTATTAGAAGATGCGGACATCCTCTTAGAAGGGTTTCGACCAGATGGTATGGATAAGATGGGAATTGGTTATGATGTCTTAAAAGAAAAATTCCCACGGCTAATTTACTGTGGCATTTCTGGTTACGGCACAAGTGGTAAGTACGTAGACTTTGCTGGGCATGATCTCAACTACTTAGCGATCTCAGGTGTCCTTGACCAAACAGGAAATCCTCCAAGACCAGCGGGTTTCCAAATGGCTGATGTGGGTGGCGGGACACTCACTGCATTATCTGCCATCCTTGCTGCCCTCTACTACCGAGAAAAAACAGGCATAGGCCAAAGGATTGATATCTCGATGACGGATGCATCGGTTCAATTCATCTCTTTGTATGGTGGGATTTTGTCCGCATCAGGTGAATCTCCAGAAGCTGGAAACGATATCCTTTCTGGTAAATTACCAAACTATAATGTGTATGAAACCAAAGAAGGTAGGTATGTAGCACTTGGTGCTTTGGAAGATATGTTTTTCCAAACTTTTTTACGTGCGGCTGGTTTGGATACGTTAACAAAAGAGTATCCAATGACCGAGGAAAATATTCCTGTCATTAAACAAAAGTTAACCGATTATTTTAAATCCAAAACTTATGCTGACTTACAACCTATTTTTGATAATACAGATGCTTGTTTGTCTCCTATTTTGAATATGAAAGAAGTTTCACAGGACCCTCATATGAAAGAAAGAGGGATGGTACTCGAGAGGAATCATCCAAAGTATGGACCTATTTTACAATTTGGTTCTCCCTTTCATTTTTCAGAAACTCCGTTTGTGTACCGGAATGATCCACCAGAACATGGGGAACACACAGAGGAAATTCTCACCCAGTTGGGATTTTCCAAAGACACGATTTCAGGATTCAAAAAAGACAGAGTCATTTAACGGGTCTTGCTTTTTTAATCGAACTTCTGTACTTTGTCCTAGGGGGGAGGTATACTCTCCCTGAAACAAATGTATATGAAGTACTTACAAGTATCAGACCTCCACCTTTCCTCAGCCTCAAAAGAAGAAGAATCGTATTCTCTCGCAGTCCTCAAAGAAATTTTTGAAACAGCAGAAACAAAAGCTTGTGAACGAGTACTTTTTTGTGGGGATGTTTTTAATACATTTCCAGACCTGGAAACCTTACGGTCTGGGTTTTTAAAAGTTGTCTCAACTTATTCTGGACTTGTTTATTTTTTACCAGGTAACCATGAGGTCTTAGAAAAAAAGGGAAACCAAAACACATATTCCGCCTATGATTGGTCCAAAAAAGTCATTGTACTCGACCAACTCCCTTTTACATTATTCGAAGAAAATGGAATCGAGTTTGTAGCCATCCCCCACCAAGAAAACTATTCCGAAATTTTACTCAACCCCCCTCCAAGAAAAAAAACACAAATACGCATTGGTCTTGCCCATGGGACAGTATCAGGTATGAGTTTCACCGGCCTACAAGAAGAAGAGGAAGAAGGTGGATCCTACTTAGACCCCAATTTACTACAAACCTTAGAATTGGATTATTTGGCAATTGGCCATTTGCATAAACATCGATTTGGCAATGTCGGAAACTGTAATGTTGGTTATGCGGGTTCATCTCGCGTTTGGAGAAAAGGGGAAGTGGGACCAAGAGGTGGAATTTTACTCGAAGTCAAACAAGGAAAACTTCATACAGAATTTGTCCCTTGGTTATCAGCTGGAGAATACCGCGAAATCATTGTGAGTCTGGATACAGATGGAAATCCAGAGTTTAGCCCAGAAGAATACTTACAAAATACAAATCCCAATGATTGGATTTGTTTTCGGTTTGTTGGGTATGTGGATTCGATGGAAGGAAAACAAAAATTCCAAGAAACCATCCTTCAGGAATGGAAATCAAAATTTAGAATTTGTGAATTTGATCCCGATGAATCTCAAATTGTTGTCATCCAACACATTTCAGAAAACGAGTTCATCAAACAATTTTTAGATAAAATGAATGAACGAAAAAGCCAAATGGATCCGAGTTTGTGGAGACATACTCGCGTAACAGGCATTCGTTTTATTTTAGATGGAGGAAAAGTAAAGTGAAACTGAAATTAGAAAACTTCGGAATTTTTTCCTCAAAAGAATTTCCCATCGAACGGATCACCGTGTTTACAGGTCCCAATGAATCAGGAAAAACTACCATCTTAGACGCGTTTGTATCAGCCCTTGTCAAAGTGGTAGGTAGTACAAAGTATGGAACCATCCTCAATGCCAGATACCAGGCCAATCGAAAATCCGATTTGGGTGTGTCCAAACAATCACTCTCTCAAAATTTATACTTAAACTCCCTTGTGATCCGAGAAGGGAATATGGATGTGGGATCCGAAAAAGAACTCATCCAAGTCATTGAACAATCCATCTTTGATAGTGGTTATAATCCAACTCACTTAAAGGAAATGGCTGAACAACAAGTGGCAAAAACTGGTGTACGAAAAGTTGCCAAAGACTGGATGGCTACACTTTCTGAATTAGAATCCGCCAAACAAAAGTTTGATCTGAGTGAGCGAACTCTAACCCAAATCGCAAATCAATTTGCCGAACTACCTACTTGGGAATTGGAACGACAATCCAAAAAATCCGAAGTAGAAGCATTGACAATCGAACGAACAAATCTCCAAAAACAATTCGAAGAGTTAAAAGAAAAAGAACTCCACTCGGAAGCAGACCGCGTGTACCAACAAATCCTACAATGGGAAATGTTTATATCAACTAACAAAGGAGAGGTGGCTGGAATCCAAGTGGATGCGGAAAAAAAAGCAAAAGAACTTGAAGAATCCATTCGCTCCAAAAAACAAAAAATTTCCTTACTAAAAGAACAAATCGGATCTTTGGAATCGAAAATCGAATCCATAAAAACTTCCAAAACCCTATCCGAAACCAAATTCCAATCACTTGAATCTTATTACCCATCCTTTGAAACTTGGAAACAATCGGTGAACAAATTCCAACAAGATTTTCCTGTTGTTTCCGTTGTCACTTGGAATCCAACAAACAGGAATTTGGCGTTTGGTTCCTTAGTAGGAGTCCTCATTTCTCTGATTGCTGTTTTATTCACTGACTACGGTTTTGGGATGTATCTACCACTTATTCTCTTTTTAGGACTCACTTTGTTTTTTGGAACAAAGATGAAAGATACCCGTTTGGAAAAAGACGAATCCAAATGGAACGAAATGGTGAGGCGAATTGCCATTGAGATGGAAACAAAAACACTAGGCGAATGGAAACCAGATTCTTTACACTTAGATTCCCTGCAAATGGCTTTCCAAAGATATGATCGGGAATACACAAAACAAAAGTTAGAACAACAATCACTCAAGGAACAGATCACAAAACTTGAGTCCGACATAGATTCCTTACAAAACCATTCCAAAAAAGAAAAACTGGAATTAGAGGAATTGGAAACTTCTCTAACCAAACTCTACCAATCCTTGGGAGTGAAGTCTTTGTCGGAACTGAGCGAACGTTTGGTGGAAACACGCCTCAAACAGGACAAAATCAAAACCTTAGAAGACAACCTTCGTTTAGAAGGAAAAAAATGGGGAACCACTGATACCGAAACTCTCAAACTCAAACTCAAAGATAAAATTGCTGACTGGGAGAAAAAAGGAATTGGAAAAGGGTTTGAACTCGAAGATCGCACAAACAAACAAAGGTTAGAGTCGGTCATCCAAGAACGATCAGAAACCATTCGCCATTTGGAACAAAGGATTGTAGAGTTAGAAAAAAAATTAGAGACTGGAAAAGCAGTATTGGAATCCCAAATGGTTCCTGCCCAAAAGGAATGGGAGAGTTCTAAAAAAACTCTTGAGACAAAAGAAAAGAAAAAAGCAGAACTCGAAAAGAATTACCAAGCCTTCGAAGTGCTCATTGAACTCTTTTCAGAAATGGAAGCGGAGAGTACGGACAAAATGTCTTCTCTTGTTCGTTCTTTACAACATAGAATGGATGCCATCAAAGGATCTCTTCCTACAAAACAAATCAAATGGGATGGATTTTCAGATGAAATCCAAGTAGAAACAGAGGCAAACGAAGGTAAAATGGGATTTGGCCAATTGTCTACAGGAACTCGTGAACAAATATCCTATGTATTACGTTTGGAATATGCATTCCGGATAGGAACTCAATACAATCTCCCCTATTTATTGTTAGACGAACCGTTTCGTCATATGGACAATGTTCGGCGAAATGCCGCTTTGGAATATACCTTACAATGTATTTTGAATGCAGGTGAGGAATGGAAAGTGGTGTTTTTTAGTTTTGATGAGGATTTGGTTACGACAATCAAAGGATTGGCAGAAAAGTGGAAACTTCCCTGCCAGATCCATTCTTTAATTAAACCAGTTTCTTAGCTTCTGCAAGAACGGTGTCATAATTTGGTTCACTTCCGATTTCAGGAACAAGTTCCGTATACCGAACGACATCGTTTTTATCCACAACGAATACGGCTCTAGCAGAAAGACCAGCAAGTGGACCACCAGAGATATGGGTTCCGTAGTTTTTGGAAAACGAAAAATCCTTAAACTGAGAACCAGTGATCAGGTTGTCTGAATCAATGCCTTCTGTGGAACAAAAACGTTTCATCGCAAATGGAAGGTCACCAGAAATAATGAGAGTTGTGATTCCATTTTCTTTTGCAACTTTTTCATTGAACTTTTTAGTTTCGATAGCACAAACAGGAGTATCAAGGCTCGGTACTGCTACGAGGATTTTTACCTTTCCTGCTAAATCTTTTAAGGATATATCACTTAAATCTTGTTTGGCGACTTTAAAATCGGGAGCTTTGTCTCCTGGTTTTGGGATGGATCCTTCGAGAGGTACAGGATTTCCTTTGAGTGTTACTTGAGCCATATTTTCTCCTATGTTTCTATTAGACTAAAACATGAGTCTCTTAGGTCTTTCATTCTTTTGGAAGGATTTTTTCCATCCAAAGAAAAGATTCTGTTAGTTCTCCTTTTTGGATGGTCGCACTTAAAAAACGCACACGTTCCAAAATCCAAGAAGGTGAGTGTTCACTGAGGCCGACAAAGGCATTTAATTCTTCTGCATTTAATTTTCCATCAAAGGAAGCACATATGGCAAAGACAGATACTGGCCATTTTTTCTCTTCTGTTGTAAGACCTTGTAACGACAAAACAAAATGTTCCCAATCATCCAGGTTTTGTAAATTTGCTCTTTTGGGCAAAAGCCCAAGTAACCCAAAAAGTAGGTATTCAAAATTGGGATGGAAGGTTTTGGTATAGACGATGGAAAGGGCCACAGAACGTAACACCGATTCAATGAGTTTTGGATTTCGGTTTTTTGCTTTGATTTGGAGTAAAATGGAATCTGCTAATTTTCGTGTGATGATCCGTTTTCGGAGTTCAAAAAGAATCATGTAGGTGGTGACAGCATCCCAAATCCCTGTGATGGGACCTGAGATGTATTCAATGAGAAACCGTAAACTTGTCCTACCCAATATTACTTTTAACATCAGTTTTGCGAAGATATTGGAAAGGAATACCTTACTTTTGTAGAGTAATGTACGAAAGAACAAGGCCCTCTCGTTTAAATGTTTATAAGGATCAATTCCATACAAACGGATCCTTGGGTCAGGGATTTCCAAAACAAGTCGTGCCATCATCCCAGGAATCGGTGTGATGAGTTCGGGTTCGTCTGCAAGTTCCACATCAGCTGCTTTTGCCATCTGGTAAGAAAGATAAAACCCCAATCGAAACAAGAGGTAAAACTCAATCACGGTCACGATGGTGAGTAAAGATACAAACCAAAAGAGACCTTCATACGAAACCTTGGAGAAGGATTCGAAAGAAATAGGAGGTAAATATACAGAAAGGTACACAAAGAGTATGGAAGGAAAAAATCCAATCCAAAAGGACCAAAAACTCCCCCAAAAGAGGAGCCGTTTCGAAACATTCGAAAAACCTTTCTCTCCCTCGGACTTCTGTTCTTTCGTAAGAGTACGCAAGGAAATGAGAACTCGGCGCCCCCATTGTTCTAAAATTCCAGGTTTGTAACGTTCTGTACTCATTTTTTTGCAACCGGAATCGGATTCTGGGCTCCTACTCCATGGAACAGGAATTTTCTATGACGACACAAGCTGAAATCAAAGTCAAAAACCCAATCGATTGGGTGACCACGATTTTTTTACTCACATCACCACTCGTTGGTATTTTCGGAACCCTCTATGTGTATCTTTATGAATCCATTCATTTAGGAACTTGGGCACTCTTTTTGTTTTATTTTTTTGCAACAGGTATGGGGATTACAGTCGGTTACCACAGACTTTTTTCTCACAAAGCCTACGAAGCCAAATCTCCCATAAAACTTTTGTTATTATTATTTGGAGCGGCCGCGTTTCAATCTACGGCTTTAGAGTGGAGTGAAGACCATCGTATCCATCATAAATTTGTGGATACTGACAAAGACCCATACTCCATTAAAAAAGGTTTTTGGTATGCTCATATTGGTTGGTTATTTCGCAAACGAAAGTATGTAGGACAAGGGATTCAAGATTTGATGAACGATCCACTTCTGGTTTGGCAACACAAACATTTTTATTCGATTTCAATCTTTATGTGTTTTATCCTGCCAGGTCTTATCACCATGTTATGGGGATCCTTTTTAGAAGGATTTTTTGTCGCTGGGTTTTTACGTTTGTTTGTGGTTCACCAATTTACCTTCTTTATCAATAGTGCTTGCCATGTTTGGGGAGAAAGAACATTTTCCAAAGAACAAACAGCCCGTGACAATTGGATTATCGCCTTTTTTACGTTTGGTGAAGGATACCACAACTTCCACCACGAATTCCAAATGGACTACCGCAATGGAATCCGTTGGTATGATTATGATCCATCCAAATGGATGATCAAATTCCTTTCTTTTTTTGGACTCACTTACAATTTGAAAAAAGTTTCTGAAGAAAAGATCTTACAAAAAACGATGTTTATCAAAGAAAAGGAAACTTTACACCAGTATGCGAATCTTGGTGAAGAAAAGTTAAAAACTTGGTCAGAACAATTGGCTCATCTCAGAGAAACGGCCATCACAGAATACCAAAAATGGTCCAAAGCAAAACAAACCGCGAATGAAACCGAAGCAGGACTTTCCAAAAAGAACTTTGAAACCACAAAGGAAAATTGGGAAAAACTCTTAAGTCGTCCTCTTTTTTCGTAATAACTTACCCTCTCACCTCCCTAAAGATTTCTTTAGGGAGATTTGGCACATCACCTGGACCCACTAACGGTAAGTAGACCATAAATAATGTTCTACCGGGGGACGATTCCACTTCAATCCTACCTTTGTGTTTTTCGATGATTCCTTTCACAATCCCAAGCCCAAGACCTGTTCCTTCGCCTTGGTCTTTTGTTGTAAAAAATGGATCCCAAATTTTGTCTTTAATTTCAGTGGGGATCCCTGATCCATTGTCTTCAAAACTAACCATCACATATTCTTCTCCAATCCTTCTGGAAGAAATAATGAGTTTTGGGTGTTCTGTTTTTTTCATCGCATGGATGGCATTGGTGATGAGATTTGTCCATACTTGGTTGAGCTCATCCAAATTACACCGAACAGGAGGAATGGTTCCGTAATTTCGTTCAATTTCCACACCATGTTTGATTTGGTTTTGCATGATCACAAGTGTGTTTTCAAGTCCTTCATGTATGTCTGATACTTCGTATGAATTTTGGCCTAGATGGGAATAGTATTTTAAAGCCTTCACGATCCTCACAATATTACGAATTGCATATTTGATATTTTTGATATTACGTTGTAGGCTTAATGTATTCTTTAACATCTCAAAAGTTTCTTTTCCACCTGATTTCCAAATACGTAATAATTCTTCTTGCATATGCATGAGGTGGTGATCGATGAGAAAGGTTGCAAGATCAGTAGCATCGTTTTCCGGCATTCCATCTTGGATGAATTTGAGTTTGGTTTCTTTTTTGAGTTTGAATTTGTCTTTTGGATCAATTTTGGAACTAGGATCTTCTTTGACAAAACTGAATAAGATATCCAAATACAAAGAACGAAAATCAGGATTTTGGATGAGGTGGGTGATGTCACCTAAGTGGGATAAGACGAAAACTAAATTGGCATCCAAATTGTCTGCTGCACCATTGATGACGGCAGCTGGTGTGTTGATTTCATGAGCAATTCCTGCTACCATCACCCCAAGAGATGCCATTTTTTCCGATTGGACAAGATGAGCTTGTGTTTCTTCTAACTCCTTTGTTCTTTCTCTTACCTTTGCTTCCAAGGTTTCAGTTAAGTTTAGCAACTGTTGGTAAATCATTGAATTGGAAAGGGACATGAGTGAAACCGAAAGGATATCTAAAATGATTTCAATTTCTTCTAAATCGTAAATTTTCCCTTCTTTATGTTTTCCAAGTAATATAAAACCCACCAAACTTGACTTAATCGAAAGGGTTGCTACCAACTCCGAATGGGTGTCTTTAAAAAAATGTAATGCTTCTTTCGCGATTTTTTCATGGCTTGGGGAAACAAATTGCATAAAGTTTTCTTTGATATGAATCCCTTCTCGTTCTGATAACCAAAGCAAAAATGGATTGAAGACCGGAATGGATGGTAAGTCAGAATGTTGGTGGTCTTTGGATGTTAGGAAAGGCCTTGGTCTAAATTGGCCTTCCTTTTCATCCCATGTATACACTTGCACAAACTCTGCAGGAATTTTAGAAGCTAAAAATTGGCTAATGGTTTCACTGATTTGGTCTGGGTCATTAAAAGAGATCAGTTCTTCTTTGAATTTTTCGAGGGCAAAAAGATTTTGCACCAACTCATCTCGTTTTTTCGGTTTTTGTTCTGTTGGTCTTTCGTTTTTAACAAGGGGAAAGAGGAAGAGGGATACAGTAAGTAACCCCAACCCAAAACATCCAAATACCAAAAATGTAGCCGCTTGTAAAATGCCTAATCCGTAAGCACAGGCAAACCAACCAAAAGTGGATAAGAGAATGATGGAAGAACGAAAGAAAACTTGTATTTGCATGTCGATTGTATACAATGTACGAACTAGAATATTTTGGTGTTGAATCCACTTGGGTAAAGAACTATTTACAATCGCTCGTATCTTTGGTGCCTATTATGAAATTTATTCAGAGGCCACTTCTTATGCCCTAGCTGTACTCAAAGGAAAACTTCGCCTCAAAAATTCAAACGAACGCCATCCCTTCGTGGTGGGTGACATGATCCTTGCTGAAAAATCGTCGGGGGAAGAGTGGGTCATCTCAGAACGATTGGAACGTAAAAACTACCTCACTCGCAAAAGTGATAAAGGCGACAGTCATGTGTTATGTGCCAACTTAGACCAATTGGCCATCCTTGCTTCTTGTAAAGACCCAGAAACAAAACCAGGGTTTATTGACAGGCTTCTTGCAGCTTCCTACCATACAGAAATTCCACCTCTGATCATTTTTACAAAAAAGGATCTTGTTTCTGAAGAAGAGATTACAGATAGAGAAACCTACTATAGAGAGTTAGGTTATGATGTCATGAGTGTATCCCTACTTTCGGAAGAATCGATCCTACCTCTATGGGAAAAAATTAAAGGCAAACGTACGTTCCTCTGTGGAAACTCAGGTGTGGGCAAATCCACGCTCATGAACCACCTCCACCAAAAAACCGTCCAACGAACCAATTTGGTAAGTGGTTCTACAAAAAAAGGAAAACACACCACCACCAATTCCTTTGCTCTCTTTTTGGAGGGTAATACCGTCCTCATCGACTCCCCAGGCGTCAAAGAATGGGGGATTTTACACCTCACTCCAAACGAACTTTGGGAGAGTTTTCCTGAATTACGCAAAGTTAAGGAAAGTTGTCAGGAAATTTATTGCTGTGAACTGGGTTCTGAGTGTCCAATGCGTAAATACATGAATGAAACCATGGACGAAACCCGAAAAAAGAGCCTCGAATCCATGATCGAAAGTTTGGAGAACCCCTACCGTGTGACCCGCAGGGACCATTGGTCAAAAGCTGTCACAAAAAGATATTAGGGAAAAGAGTTGCCAAGGCTTCAGTTGTTATCTATTTTAAGAATGTTATTTCCGGAGGAAGGAATATGAAACGTACAATCATACAAAAATTGTCGGTTTTGGGATTTGTGGCGATTTTTGCCATGTTTGCCGTAGCTTGCCAAAAAGACTCAAAAGAGACTGTAACAAACGTTACAGATAAAAACCAACCAGCTAGTAATGTGATCATTGCCTTTGTAAAAGGTGATGTAGTCGTATTAAGAGAAAATGGGCAAATCAAACCAAGCTTAGGTGATACATTGACTTCACAAGACACAATTGTTACAGGTGAAAATGGATCTGTTGAACTTTTGGTAGGTGAAGACGGTGTTCTCAAACTAAACAAAAATACTTCCCTTAGCGTAAGCCAAGCATTTGCTGCAAACGATGGAACACGTGAAACAGAAGTAAACATGCAATACGGAAAACTAGTAACTGTTCTTCGTAAAGAAAGAAAAACAGAGTCTTTCAGTGTTGTGACTCCAACTTCTATCGCGGGTGTTCGTGGAACGATCTTCCTTACCAATGTAGAAAATCCTTCTGCTAAAGGTGGAAACGTAGCATGCGGATCCTCAAACTGTGTTGTAAAGTATACGGTTCTTGATGGTGCGGTTGCGATCCGTAAATCAAACTCTGATAATGAAATCGTAGTCGACAAACAAAAGTCAGCTGAAGTGGCTTCTGACACAAAACTTTCTGATAAAATGATCAAACCAATGGACAAACAATCCTTAGGTGAAATGAAAGAAATGTTAGTGTTTGAAAACACAAAAATGTTACAGTTTGAGTCTCTTGCAAATGAACTCAAATCAAACAATGAAGAACTTCAAAAGATGAATCTAGGTTCTTCTGTCGAAGAATTAGAAAAAGCAGCAAAAACTCGTGAAATCACCAAATCAAAGTCAGATGAAGTGATCACTACTGCAAAATCAATTGAAGATTCTAAATACATTAAAAAAGATGTGCAAAAAGATTCACTAAAATTAGCTCCTAAAGAGAGTTTTGATAAGACGAAATGAGATATGTTTATTTACCGGTCCTTTGTTTTTTAGTCGGTTATTGTTCTTCGGTCACAAAGATCGAAACACTCAATCGAAGTTTTACAAAACCTAAGTTTGTCACTCCAGATCTTGGAGAGTCTGAACCCCTTCCTTCGGGTAGAGATTACAGAGAACGACTGGTAAATAAATCAACCCCAAGTTTCACTCTCCTCTGGAAACAAATTCCAGAGGGGTTTTCTCCATCTGACTTAGCTCTATTAGAAGAAAAAATCCTTTTCCCTCATTCCAAATTGGGTGTATACCAAAAAGCCCCGATCAAACAAGATACCAAGTTTTTCGAATCGAATGATATCGATATCATTCTGGAACTGAGCCTTTCCAAATCAGTGGATCGAATGACAGTGGACGTCCAATACAAAGACCCTGTTCTTTCGCAAAACTTCGGTAAGGCGGTTTTTGTTTACCAAGAAGAAAAAGAACCAAAAGCCAAATCAACAAAATCCTTCGATGTCTTTCATGGAAAAAAACACCTCCTCCCTTTAACCGAGTTTGTCCCTGCTTATTTTCTAGAGGTTTCTTCTCCTTCTGTTGATGAATTACGAAATTATTTTACAGCTTCCTTGCAAGGGAAAGTTTCTGTTTTCTCCACATCTCCCGGCACAACCATTTATCTGGATGGAGTCGAAGTGGGAAAAGCACCTTTACTCAATTACACACTGATCAACGGTAAACATATACTTTCATTTGCAAAACCTGGTAAAGACCAAGTAAAACGGAATATATTAGTACGAGCTGGGAAAACAACAAGAGTATTCCAAGAATGGAATGATGATATTTCCCAAGGAACTGTCGTTGTTTCTAGTTTCCCTCCTGGGCTTGATGTTGTCATTGATGGCCAAAAAAAAGGTAAAACACAATACGCTGAATCGGGAGTTCCTTACGGAAGTTATCCGGTCCAATTCATTCGTACCACTACCGACTCCCATTTTGAATATGCAAAGGCAGGAATCAAAATTCGACCAAAACAAATTACATCAATTGCTTTACCAATTTCTTTGGAAGATGGAGTGGGTTGGGAATCTGAAGAATTTTGGAACCTGTCAACACCTTCACCTAACTTCTCTGCAACATTTCCAGGCAAATTGACATTTGCAAAAAACAAAGAGTTACCGAAGGGTTGGTATGGAGTTTTTTCCGAAGACCTCATTCCTGATTACCTTGAAGTTGAACTCATACTAGATTTAAAAAAAGAATACAATGGTGCGCTTGGGCTTTCAATCCATGACCATTCTCAAAATTCGATTTTAGTGTATGTAGACCAAACTGATTTTCATATCGTGAAGTTCTCACAATCTGAATCAGAAGCACCAGTTCGTTCCTCATATCGATGGAATAAGGAAGATGAACTCAAAGGCCGTAGCATAAAGTTCACAACTGATATTGAGAAAAAAATGATACGTTTGTATTTGGGTAACAAAATGGTTGAGGAATTTCCTTGGAATTTTGAATCATTTTGGAATTTAGGTGTTCTCACTCCACATAATGCCCCTTTGGTGGGAGTCCCACTCAGAGGATTAAAAATCCAGTACCCAGACATGGTTAAGTTTGAACAAAGGTTCCAAAAATGAAACAATTGATTGTTGTATCCGTTTTACTCATCACGTTTATTGGCTGTCGTTCTCGTGATTTCCAGTCTGTCACTGTAAAAGATTCTGTTGTCGAAAAATCAAATGCAACGGATCGACAAAAAATCGAAGAAGCTAGAACTCTTATCGCTGATGGAAGTAATGAATTCCAAAAAGGAAACATTGATGTTGCCTTAGAAAAAGCAAAATCTTCGATCCAAACTTTTGAACTTGTGGAAGGATATGCATTACTTGGTGCATCCTATTACCAGTTAGGTGAATATGAAAATGCCAAATCTGCGTATGAAAAAGGGAATAATTTAGACCCTCAAAATGAGAAAATCCTTATCGGACTGGGAACAGTTCAGTCCACTTTAGGTGAAAATGAAGCTGCACTCAATACGTACCAAACTCTCAATAAACTAAAACCAGAAGAATCCATTTACACATACAAAACCGGACTTTTATTAAAAAACTTAGGTCGTTACCAAGAAAGTTTGGTCACTTTAAAGTCATTAGAAGATAAAAAAGATTTCCCATATCCGATTGAATTACTCAATCAATTAGGTGATGTTTGTTTAGAACTAAAACGATATGATGAAGCTGAGAGTTATTTTGCAAAAGCTGAAAAATTAAATCCAGAACTTAAGTCTGCAAAAGACGCAAAACTTTCCACTAAAATTGCTTCTCTCATCCAAAGAGGAAATGATTTTTTAAACAAAAAAAATTATACAGAAGCAACTAACGAATTCAAAAAAGCTTCGGAATTACAGCCTCAAAATGCTTCGGTATGGTCCTTTTTAGGGAACGCACAATTATTAAATGGAAAATTAAAAGAGAGTGAAGAGAGTTTTAAAAAATCTATCTCCCTCTCTGATACAAATGCTAATGCGTACGTTGGTCTTTGTAACGTTCTCATTCAAACACACAATTATTCAGATTGTTTAAAAACTTCCAGACAAGCCTTACAAAAAGTTCCTAAAAACGCTGAGATTCGCAACAAACAAGGGATATGTGAGTGGAAATGGGGTGAAGTAAAAAAAGCAACACTTAGTTTCCAGGATGCATCCGCTTGGGATCCAAACTTTATTGAACCAAAAATGAATTTGGCCTATGTTTTGATTGATTCTGGTCGTTTTGATGAAGCATTAGATGTTTTAAAAAAAGCGGAAACACATCCAAAAGCAAAAAAAGAAGACATTCGAAAAGCGAAAGTCTTAGCAGAATCACAAAAATTCATAGCAAGTGGAGATACTTTTTTACGCCAAGGAAAACGCAAACAAGCGTTTGATGAATATGGCAAAGCAATGGGTGTAAATCCTGAAAACCCAGCCGTTCAAAATGCCTTTGGACGTGGTTACTTTGCGTTTAGTGAATACAAAAAAGCAGAAGGTTCTTATTTAGAAGCTTACCGTTTGGACAATGCCAACCCAGGTGCTTTACAAGGTCTTGCTCGTGTGTATGCAAAAACGGGTGAGTCCAAAAAAGAAAAAGAATACATTAAAAAATTGGAAACTCTTTCCGCAACAGATCCATTTAGTGCCATCACACTGGGAAGGATTGCAGAGGATGCAAGTAAGTGGGATGAAGCTGAGTCCATCTATATGGGACTTAAGAAAAAGTTTCCTGGAAATGAAGCAGTGGATTATCGATTGGGAAGTTTGTACTACAAACGAGCTGTCGAGGAAAATACAAAAGAGAATTATACAAAAGCAAACGAGTTCATTCAAAAATCCAAAAAATACACAAAGGACATTCCTGAACTCATTGAAACTGAAAAAACTGTTTCGGAGAACTCTCGTTTTGCGGAGATATTACCATTAGTCAAAGAAGGTAATACACTTTTTAATCGTAAAAAATTCATTGAAGCAGTAACTCCTTACCAAAAGGCATACGACCGGGTGCCAAAGGCTTCTCTCCTTGTTAAAATCGCAGAGTGTTATATAGAAAAAGGGGAGGAGGAAAAAGGCCTCTCCATTTTAGAAAATGCTGTAAAATCCAATAAAGAAAATGCCATCTCTTTCAAAGAAGGGATTTATTCTTTCTACTATAAAAAGGGCGAACTCAAACGTGCCGAAGATGGTTTCTATGACATTTTAAAAGAAAAACCAGATTCTTATTACGCCTATTACATGTTAGGCCTTGTTACCATGAAGCGTAAAAATTATGAAGCAGCGATTGGTGAATTTGACAAAGCAATCCTAGTTAATCCAAATTTTGCGCCAAGTAATGTCGCAAAAGGTCTTGCGTATTATAAATTGAACCAAATGGATGCTGCCAAACATGAATTTGAAAAGGCAAGAGCCAAAGATTCTGAATTTGGACTTTCTTCTTATAACTTAGCAATTGCTTATTTCAATGAAGACCTAACAAACGAAGCAAAATCAATCCTTGAATCCATTCGTAAATCAGATCCTGATTTTATGGATGGTGAAATCCAATTGGCGTACATTTACTTCAAAGAAAACAAATTGGATGAAGCTGAAAAAACCATTGATCGTGTTTTAAAAGAAGAACCATCTGCAGAAGCAATGTTTGCCCAATTCCGTATCTTGGATGCAAAACAAAAACAATCTCCATCAGAGAAAACTAAGTCTAAACGAAATGCAGTGAAAGAGAAAATCTTACGTGAATATGGTGAAACAAAATACGCAAGGTTACTTCCTTCGGATGCTTTAGATGATGAACCACTCCATGTAACAGATCTCAATTTATCGGGAACACCAGTTTCGACTCCGATTGTATACCCAAATCGTATTATCGTAAATTATGGTACTGCGATTGTAGGTTATGACCGTATCACCAAGGAACTAGTTTGGAAACAATACACTTCTACTCCATTCCAGTTGCTTGTGGCGGGTAAAGAACTTGTGGGAATTTCCAATGATACTGCTACAAAAATTTATCCTGAATCAGGAAAGATGTCTTTCAAAAAACAGGTATTAGCTGGTTGGAAAGTAAAACAAGGGTCAGCTGACAATAATGGATTTTTTCTCTTACTGGAAAAAGATAAATCTCCCAATCGAAAACTGGTTCGTACCAATCCAAATTTAGAAATACAAGAAGAATGGAATGGAAATGATTTTGTTGGATTCTCTCTTAATGGGGAAGGAAAACTATTTGTGATTCGTGATACTAAAAAAGACTTTCTAGTACAAGTTTTTGATCCATCTGTACCAAACGAAAAGGAATCTAAAGTATCACTTCCTATCGCCAAAAAAGACACAAAAGAGTCTGCCAACTTCTTAGGTTGTCTTGAGGAATCTTGTTTGGTTCAACTCGGTGGCCAAATCTACGAAGGCACTGAAAAAGCAAAATTATATGCCATCGGCAAAACAGAATCGGTAAGATCTGTTTTAAAAAATCCCGACTCACTCCTAGTGAATACAGAGAATACCACTTATCTTTGGAAAGGTGGTTCAAAATGGAAAGATTCATACCAAATCGAAGGTGATTTTTATTACCCTATGGATGGTTTGGTAGTTGAAGGAAGATCGAAGGAATTGGTCATCATCAAAGGAAAGGAAAAAACACCTGTTCCTTGGAAAGGTGATCGTGACGGTTTGCGAATCAGTACGGTGACTGTAGATTAGAGTGTGTGGTTAAACGACTCAAATCAATTTTCTGACACTTAAATCGATAAAGACGGATGGAATGCTATAAAACGAATCACAAAGGTTTGGTTCGTTTTAAGTAATAAATCCGTTTCCCTTCATTTCGTTTTTCCGTCTCAAAAAATGAAATGGGAAATCCAGGCCTCTCAAATTCGTATTCTTTGTCCTTCCATAAAAACTCAGGAAATTTTCGAAATAGGGAGATGGTTTTTCTCGCATAGGGACCATAGTCTGTCGCAAATAAAAGTTCACCACCTGGTTTTAACAAACTAGATATTTGTTGTATCATATGAGGTTGCATCAGTCTATTTTTATGATGCTTTTTTTTTGGCCATGGATCGGGAAAATTGATAATGATTTTGTCAAAAATTTCTTTCTCAAGGAGTTCATCGAAAAACCATTGGAAGTTAACGGTCATATAACGAATATTTTCCAAACCTAACGTTTTTCTTTGTTTTTCGGTGTGGATGATGCGGTTTACCTTTTTTTCCATGAGTAGGTAACCTGTTTGTTGGTCATTTTTTGCCAATTCAATGGCAACTTCACCCCAACCAGAACCTAACTCCAAAACAAAGTTTTTGGTGTGAGCAGGGAAAGAATTTTTTAGGTCGATTTTTTTCCCGCGTTCGTTAGGTTGCAGGAGATAGTCAGACTTGTAGGAAGATCTAATGGTAAACTTCCAAAGTTTTTCTTGGATTTCTGGATTAACTAACAATTGCTTTTCTTCCGATGATTTAATGTCAGGATTTTTAAAAGGAACTAGATGAAAATAACTCTTTTTGGTGTGCGAGGTAGTCTTCCCACTCCGATTTCAAAACAGGAACAACGAGAAAAAACCTTAAAGATTCTGCATTTAGCAAAAGAAGAGTGGAAAAAAGACCCAAACGGTTTTTCCGAAGAGGAGTTTTTAAACCATCTACCGATCCCTCTCTCACAAGACTTAGGTGGCAATACAACTTGTGTTTTTATCGAAGGTGATGGTGGAGAAAGAGTGATTTTGGATATGGGAACAGGGTTACGAGTACTCGGAAACCAGCTGGCATCTGAAGCCTTTAGTGGAAAAGAGATGGACATTCATATCCTTGTCTCACACACACATTGGGATCATATCCAAGGATGGCCATTTTTCAAACCAGGGTATTCACCCTCAGTGAACATACATTTTTATTCTTGTATTCCCAATTTAGAAGAACGTTTGGAAAGACAACAACACCCTGAAAACTTTCCAGTTACCTTCCAACAAATGGCTTCTAAAAAACATTTTCATTTATGGAAAGAATTTGAATCTTATATGTTAGGTGGTCTAAAAATCATTCCTTTTGGACTTCGTCACCCAGGTTCGTGTACGGGTTACAGGATTAGAGAAGGTAACAAGATATTTTTATTTTGTACGGATGTTGAATACCGTGAAGAAGACAGAGAACATCTATTAAAGATGAAACCCCAAATTGCTGGCGCAGATCTTATCATCATTGATGCACAGTATAGCACTTCCGAAGCAGAGAAAAAAATAGGCTGGGGGCATACAGCTGTTAGTAAGGCTGTTGAATTCGCAGAAATGATGGAAATTCGATCAGTGGTTTTAACCCACCATGAACCTGACCATACTGACCATGAAGTGGCAAGGATCATCTTAGACGAAGCACGTTTACTAAAACCAGGTGGTATGCAAGTACACATAGCACATGAAGGCCAAAAGTTTATTTTATAAGAATCGGTACCATTGATTATTCGTTAATTAAATAATTGGAATGGTAACCTTTTGCTTCCCCTGAATATTCAGGGCATTCTAATTTAAGTTCTGCATACCAATGGATTTGGTAGGGTTTTGCAAAAAACAATTGGATGAAAAATCGTAAAAAAGAAGAAATATTTTCCAAGGCACTCATTGTTGCAATGGGACGAGTTCGTTTTACATTCAATCTACAAGTTTCATTTTGGAAGTATAAAATTTCCGATTTTGGAATCGTATAACCGGAAGTAGGTTCTTTTTCCCATTCTAAAACTTCTACCCTCTCAACTGTTCCTTCTAAGATTAAATTTCCTGAAGGATTGAGAACAGCAACTCTACGGAAAAATTCACCTGGGAAATTAGAATTTCCAATAAAACCACCTGTAAAAATTCGATAATTGTCTTTTGTTTGGGAACGAACCAGTTCCCATTTTTTGGAAAACTGATAAACTGCTTCATTGGTAAGGATATGTTCTAGCCCTCCAACACCTTTTACTTCTTCTGTGACATCTTTGTATCGAATGGTTCCTGTGACACTGGAGTAGGAAAAAGGGATGTCTGCTTGAACGAATTTTCCTTTCTCTATTAAAGGGAATTTACCTTTGGAAATGGGGACATTGCCTCTACGTGGTTTGTAATCCAATTTGATTTCCCAATCACCGTAGTTCATATAAAACGAATACACTCCGTTTTTATATTCCATCCAGTTTTCACCACTTCGTTGGTAAAACTGTCCTTTTTTAAATTCATACTCTTCTGCATCAAATTCGCGAGTGGAATAAAATACAGGTTGTTCTTTGGTTTTTAACAGTAATGAGATTCCATTGTTGAGGGAACCTGGACCAAAATTACTCACAAGAAAGGTTGCAAACAGATTGTACTTTTCATTCCGAAAGGTAAAATTCCAACCTTGCAGGTAACCTTCTTCAGGGTAGTGTTGTGTTTTAAAATCTTCAGCAGAAATGTTTTGGGTTAAACTCACAAATACCAAAACAACCAAGAGGAGATTACCAATGTTACTCTTCCATCGCACCGACAAAGACTAATAGGACCTGAAAAAAGAAGCAAGGTTTTTCTTGGGGATTTCCTTTAAATGGACAAAAGAGTTGGAACGGAGATCGAAAAGAGATCACCCAAACACACTAAAGAGAACACAGGGTGTTCTGTATTTCCAATTTGTCGTAAACGCTCTCTTTCCTCGGCAATACCATCTACATGGATCCAAGTTTCCGTTTCCTCATTGGGTAAAATGCGGCAAGCTACCTGGTATTCGAACTGGCCAATCTTCGCAAAAAAGATTTGGACAGAGTTTGGATCAGAATCGGCAAGAAGGCGCCTAAATCCAAATTGTTTGGACTTGGTTTCCCCTCTCATTTCGTAATAATGGTTTAGAATCCTTAGGATGTGTAAAAACTCTTCTTTTTTCGAAACCAATTCATGCCAGGATAAATCATTGTCATTCATACCAAAGGGAGGTAAACGAGAGAGTGACTTGGTTCTTAAAAAAGGATTCTCACTTGAAAAATACTTTCCCCTATCCAAGATGAACGAAACAGACATGGTCACGGAGATCTTAGAAATATTCTGGAAAGAGAAACTTCGGTTCGCCCAATACTGTTTTGATGAATTGGCTAAAATGGATGCCAAATCCTTCCAAGAAAAAGGGAAAACCGGGAAATCAACCCTTTGGGTGTTAAACCAAATGGTATCCTATGACAAAACGTTTCGGTTTTATTTGCCTATCTCACTCAAACTCAGTGGTTTTTTCTTTTTCCATAGTTTCAAAGACCAGGAAATCGAAAAAGATTTGGAAACCATTCGCGATCGTTATACTCCTCCTGCATTTCCGGCTCATTTTTGGGAAATTCACATTTCAGAAGCCAACCAATTAAAAATCAAAGCAAATGATCCTTTTGTAGCCGAACATTGTGAAACCTGGAAAGAAGTTTTACTCCAATTAGAAGCGAAACTTTCTCTTGTTTCGGAATCGGACGCTTATAGAAAAAGATATACATCCTTCACTGGAATCCATACCATTTCAGGAGCGATCAATAATTCGACAGAGTTCTGTCATTATATTTGGAATCGTTATATGGGAAGTCCCAATTAAGTTTTATAATTTTAAAGTTAAAATAGTATGAGTTTAGGAGAAATCAATGGGAAAAATTAAAGTAAAAACACCGTTAGTCGAGTTAGACGGCGATGAAATGACAAGAATCATCTGGAAAGAAATCAAAGATCGTTTCATTCACCCTTACTTAGATATTACATTAGAGTATTATGATCTCGGTGTAGAATATCGTGATAAAACGGATGACCAAGTAACTGTTGATTCTGCTAATGCGATCAAAAAACACGGTGTTGGTGTGAAGTGTGCGACAATCACTCCAAATGCTGACCGGGTAAAAGAATACAATTTAAAACAAGAGTGGAAATCACCTAACGGAACAATCCGTGCAATTTTAGATGGAACTGTATTTCGTAAACCAATCATTATCAAAAACATTCCAGCGGCAGTTAATTCTTGGAAAAAACCAATTGCGATTGGTCGCCATGCATACGGTGATATCTATCGTGACGTAGAGATTCTTGTAGATGGTCCAGGAAAAGTAGAACTCGTTTATACAGATGCATCTGGAAAAGAAAAACAAAGACTACTCGTAAATGAATTTAAAGGTGCAGGTGTTGCTCTTGCGATGCACAACTTGGATGAGTCTATTAAGTCTTTTGCAAAAGCATGTTTCACATATGCATTATCTGAAAAAATCAGCATCTGGTTTGCAACAAAAGATACCATTTCAAAAAAATACCATGCTCGTTTCCGTGATATCTTTGATACGATGGCAAAAGAACAAGAATCTGCAATGAAAGCTGCAGGTATCACTTACAGCTATTACCTCATTGATGATGCGGTTGCACAAATCATGAAAAACGAAGGTGGTCAACTTTGGGCTCTCATGAACTATGATGGTGACGTGATGAGTGATATGGTTGCTTCTGGTTTTGGATCTCTTGGACTTATGACTTCCGTTCTTGTGTCCCCAGATGGAAAATACGAATACGAAGCAGCTCACGGAACTGTGACACGTCACTACCGTAAGTATCAAAAAGGGGAAACTACTTCTACAAACTCAGTAGCATCTATTTTTGCTTGGACAGGTGCCCTTGCAAAACGTGGAGAACTCGATGGAACTCCAGATGTAGTGAATTTTGCTCACAAATTAGAAGAGGCAATCATCGAAACAATTGAAGGCGGAGAAATGACAAAAGATCTACTTTCCCTTTCAACAGCAGCAAAGAAAACAGAATTGGATACTTTTCAATTCATGGAAGCTGTACAAAAACGTTTGGATGCTAAACTCAAATAAACAATACGATTCACCCTGTCATTTGGCGGGGTGAATTTCTTTATTTTCTTGCCTTCTTTCTTTTTCCTTATCCAATAAACATTCCATGACAAACGAATCCAAGTCTTTACTCGATAGTTTTATGGATTGGTATTTGGTAGAACTTCCTAAAATTGATTCTCCGGCTGTTTTATTCCATTCTTATATTCAATACTTACAATCTTTAGGTTTTGATATTATGAGAGGGAATATGGGAACAAAAACTTTACACCCCCAAGTCGAGACGATGGCATATCTTTGGGCACCAAATTCCCAAAAAGAACTATTTGATGTTCAGGTAAATTCGTTATTCCATTCAAGTTCACTTTACGAATTTCCAGATTCTTCCATTCGAGTCACCAAATTTAGATTAGGTTCTATACAGTCTTCACAATTTACAGCAAGTCCTATACATTATGTTTTAACTTCCAAAAAAACATATTATTATCAGTTTGATCCTAGTAAAAAAGGCGATTATCCTTATCCTATTTTGGAAGAATTAGCACCTTTAGGTGGAACTGGGTATTTGGCAGTACCTGTCATCCAAAAAGGAAATAGTTATGCTTTTTTAAGTTTATTAACGAAAAAACCAAATGGATTTAATGAAACAGAAGTAGATTTTTTAACAAAATCTTTAAACCTAATTGCGTTGAAGTGGTGGACTTTTATCCAATCAGAACTCACAGAATCCTTACTCAGTATTTATTTGGGGAAAAGAACTGGTTCAACAGTATACTCTGGCAAAATTTATTTAGGTGAGTTAGAGAATATCCAATCAGTAATTTGGTTTTCAGATATTCGAAATTATTCTGGCATAAGTGAAACCCTTCCACCTGAAGAAGTTATCAAGTTATTAAATGATTATTTTGGTGTAGCGATTCCTCAAATTGAAAGATTTGGGGGAGAAGTGTTAAAGTTGTTAGGGGATGGTGTCCTTGCAGTATTTCCCTACAATGAGAAAAACAAATTGGTTGTAGGCAAAAAAGTGTTACTCGCAATTCGTAAGTTAGGTGAATTGTTAAAGCAATTAAACCAAGAAAGAGAAAAAGAGGGTAAAATTTCAATCCATCATGGTGTCGGTTTGCATTCTGGTGAAATCTTGTATGGAAATATCGGATCTATGGATCGTTTGGATTTTACTGTGATTGGAGAAGCTGTTAATTTGACGAGTCGGATCGCAGGTATGTGTGGTGAGTTAGGAAAAGCAGTTCTTGCCTCCGAAAACTTGGCCAAACAAATTCCGGTTAGGTGGGAAGAGCTTGGCGAACATAAATTGAAAGGAATTAGCTCTCCAAAAAAAATCTATGCAATTTCGGAGAAGAAAAAATCAGTTCGGGAATCAAACTAATCTTAAGCTGAGGGAGAAATACATTTCTCCCCTTGGTAGTACTTTTTAGATAGGTTCTTATTTCATGTAATTTATCATCAATGGAAATAAGATACTAACGAACAATGACCCATTTCCCTGCAATCCGACTCAAATAAACGGGAATCGCTGCACCTTTTTTGGAAGTGATAATCGGGTCTCCTTTTTTGTTTGTGATTTCAAGAATTTGATTGTTACAAAGTAATTTAAATTGAGTTTCTGATGGATTGAGTTTCCATGAGGACCCGATTGATTTAGTCATTCCTTGAATTGATTTTAATTCATCAGCTTCATTATAAGGGTAGTATCTAACTTCGGATGTATCTTTTGCTCGAAAGGAAGTCGCAGACAAAATCTTTTTTGCATCTTTTGTATTGAGTACTTGGGTGAATTCTTTTAAAAAAGAGATAGCGGAATCCTCCAATTCTTTTGATAGACTTAAAGTTTCTGCTTGTTTCCACAGCTCACTAGGTGGGGAGAATGGGGTTTGAAACGGAATTTCAATCCATAAGCCCATTTGTTTTGGATTTGATTGGTTGTGTTCAACTTTTTCAAGTAAAACACCTTCATCAGGGAATTGGCCTTTCTGACCAATGATGAGTTTTACTTCAGCTTCACTTGGTAATCCTGAAGTTTGTTTTTTATTTTGTTTTCGTTCTGTGAATCGGATTCTAATTTTATTATCGCTAGGTAAGATCCAATAGTTGATATCAGCTTGTCCTGATGAATCCTCGTTCGATAAACCACTCCGAACATCATATCCATTCACTTGTATTTCTAAATTTACGGAGTAGTTTTTATAAGTGATGATGTAATATCCTTCCTTAGGTGGACCTGGTGGAACAGGTTTGTCTTCCGATAAAATTGGTTGTAAGCTTAAAATCGATAAGAGTAACAAAGTTGCGATTCGTTTCATTCTTTAGTCTCCATGAATGGTAAGGGAGAATTTTACTGAAACACTAAGTAATTGTCGATGTAAAAAAAATAATAGAACAAGAAATCTAGGTGGTGTTCCCAATTTTTTGCAGTTATGGAAGGAATTTTTTACCTTTTCGATCAAAGAAAAAATTGGTTTGGACGACGTTACAATGGAATCTTCCATATTTTTTGGCAGGGATCGGGTGGTTACAAGAAGGGCAAAGAACCGTTTTGTTTTGGAATGTAGTCAATCGTAAATTATGTTCCAGTCTATCCAGATGCTCAAACTAAAGTAGATGGGCACATCTTTGAATGCTATTTTTCAAATACTAATGTATTTTACTTGCAGCTGTTAGATTATTTTTTCTAAAACCATAAATAAAAGAAGAATGTGAAACCTAATAAAATTCCATACAACCATTCATCTCGTTTGCGAAATACAGAAATAAGGGTTTGTTTCTTTGATTTTTTGCGATAGGTAAGTATCAAAGAAGAGAGGATAAATAGTAAAAATCCCAATACCGCGATCAGGAATTTTGAATTAGCGAATTGGACACGAAAAAAAATAATGAGAAAAAATAGGATGGAAAAGACGGAAAGACTAATCAAAAAGAAATGTTGATTTTGTTTTTGTGGGTTTTGGTTGAATGGATTGAATTGAATCAGTCCTTGGAGTGAATTGTCCTTTGGATTCTTTTTGTATTGGAGGAATGCGGCCAATGCTAAGACAAAAAAGGCAAAGTGAAAGATCAGAAAGACTCGGTGTAAAAAATTTAATTCTTCGCCAAATGTGAGTTTAATGAAATCAGGTGCATAGTTTGTATATAGATAGGGGCTTAATAGGGAAAGGAAAGGAGTGAGAAGGATTGTCCCGCAGATTGCTTTGGTGTTGATTTTAACATTAAAAATTCCAAGTAAAAAAACAACCAGTAGAGCTGGTGTGAAGTGAGAACTTTGATTGGATAACTCAATAAAGAAATTTTTCTTAGAATTGGGATCAATGAGAACGATTGCAAACACTGTTACCAAAAAAGAAAATAATAAAAGAAACATTCTACCCGATTTCATTTGTCTTTCATCAGAAAGTGATTCTCCTTTTTTTTCAAAGAGTGGTTTGTAAAAATCAATGGTGAATAATGTAGCCGCTGAATGTAACATGGAATCAATACTTGAAAAGATTGCTCCTAATAATCCCGCCAGGATGACTCCAATGAGTCCGTAACCAACAGGAACAACTAATACAACTAATTTGGAAAAAGCTTCATCAGGAGCTATATTTGTCGTTTCCCCAAGGGAAGACCAAATTTGATACGCAGCAATCCCGGTTAAGATCGAAAAAAAAGGGACGGTGAGTTTTAATAGTCCACCGACTAAAATCCCATAACGTGCTTCCCTTAGCGATTTTCCTCCTAATGTTCTTTGTACGACATATTGATTTGTATTCCAATAAAATGTATGTAATAAAAATAACCCACTCAGCGCTCCCGTCCAAGGAAGAGTAGGGTGGTTTGGAGGTAAGTACAAATTCATTTTACTCAGTCCGTCCATTCTACTTTCTTCTTTTGTAAAAAGCTCAAGTAACCCACCAACTTCGGGTCTTGTAATCGAAAGATAGGCGAGTACAAGACCCGATGCTAAAATTAAAAAGGTTTGGATCACATCTGTGTATACTACTGATTTTAATCCACCAAACCAAGTGTAGATGGTAGAAGTAAATGCAATCCAAATGACAAGTTCCGTGTAAGTAACCGACATACCAAGGTTTTGCAAAAATGGTAAAAAACTACGTGCTCCGATGTACAAGGCTCCAGTCAGTTGGATGGTAATGAGAATCAGCGAGATAGCGGAGTATATTTTTGCTGTTTCTTTTCCAAACTTTTCCTGTAAAAATTGGGAGAGAGTAAAAAACTTTTTTCTTCGGAATAGAGGTAAAAATACAAATGCCAAAAGTACAATTGCTGGAATGGATCCGAATTCATAATGACTTTGTGCAAACCCCACTGAAAAACCGATGCCTAGCATTCCTACCAAATGGTTTGCCGAAATATTCGTGCCAAAGAGAGAACCCGCAATTCCCCACCAGGGAAGGCTTCTTCCTCCAAGGAAATAGTCCTTTGATGAGGATTCTTTTCTACCTGCAACCATTCCTATCCCAAGCACAAGTAGGAAGGTAAACCCAAAGAAAAGGATATCAATTGTTGTGATCATTGTCAGGAATGGAACCGCCAGAATCGATTTTTTCTAAAAATAAAGCAAGCGATAGATTTTTTGAAATCCCTCTTGTCGTTTCTTGGTATCTCGGTTTCTATTGGCAACAATGAATCCGATTCCCAAAGCACCCGCCATTCGATCCGAAGACACGTCTGTGGAAGTTGCCTGGTTTTGTGACCTATGCAATGGAGATTATGAATTTTTAGGAGTTCCAGATGGGAACTTACGTTCGAGTTTCGAACATTGTGCCGACATCATCCGCATAGCAGATGAGTTGGGGTATCAAAATATTCTATTACCTTCTTCTTACCAAACAGGACAAGATACTTTAACATTTGCTGCTGCAGCATCTCAGTTTACAAAACAAATTTCTCTCCTAACGGCGATTCGGTGTGGAGAAATCCATCCTCCCATGCTTGCAAGAACCCTCTCCACTTTGGATCATATGCTAAAAGGAAGGCTCAACATCAATATCATCTCTTCTGATTTACCTGGAACAGTCCGTGATTCCAAAACGAGATATGAAATCTCAAAGGAAGTGATCCAAATCTTACAACAAGGTTGGACACGGGATCACATCAACTTTCAGGGAAAACATTACCAATTGGATTTAACGGCAGATCCAGTGAAGTCATACCAAACAAATGGTGGTCCCTTACTTTACTTTGGTGGGATTTCAGAAGATGCACGAGCATTATGTGCTGAGTTTTGTGATGTGTTTTTGATGTGGCCTGAAACGGAAGAGAAACTCGCTGAAACGATGAAAGACTTAAGTGAGCGTGCAGATAGTTTCGGGCGCAAAATTGATTTTGGTCTACGGATCCATTTGATTGTCAGAGACACTGAAAAGGAAGCAAAAGACGCCGCAAAACGTTTGTTATCAAAAATTGATATTGAAAGAGCTAATGATATCAAACATAGAGCACTTGATTCAAATTCCGCAGGTGTTTTACGTCAAGATGAATTACGTAAGTCTGCAGATTCTGATTTGTTCATCGAACCTATGATTTGGTCAGGGATAGGACTTGCACGATCTGGTTGTGGTTCTGCGATTGTCGGAACACCTGAACAGGTGTATGAAAAAATCCAAAGGTACATCCAGATGGGAATTCGCGCATTTATTTTTTCCGGTTATCCGCTCATTGAGGAATCAAAACTATTCGCGAACAAAGTGTTACCAAAATTAAAAACAGTGAATTTTGCAGAAGCACAAGGAAGGAAACCCAAGGGTATTCCTGTCACACCTCTGACAACAGGAGAAAGAAAATAATGGTTCCGCAAATTAATTTTCCCAAACATAATTTATCCATTTCTCGTTTGGTATATGGGATTTGGAGGTTACATGAAGACAAGCATGGGTTTGGTGAAGATCGAATTTATGAAAAAATCAATTTATGTTTGGAACTTGGGATCGATACATTCGACCATGCAGATATTTATGGAGATTTTGAAAATGAAGAACGTTTTGGAAAAGTATTAAAGAAACACCCAGACTTAAAGAATAAAATCAAAATCATTACAAAATGTGGGATACAAGTTCCAGGTGCCAAATATCCAACCAAACATTATAATACATCGAAAGAACATATACGATATTCGGTGGAACGATCTTTGCGGAAGCTGCAAGTTGATTCTTTGGATGTGGTGCTCATTCACAGACCCGACCCACTTATGGATCCAACTGAAATGGCAGAAGTTTTTGATTCTCTGGTTCTAGAAGGTAAGGTCAAACATTTTGGAGTTTCTAATTTTACTCCTACACAATTCCAAATGGTCCAATCAAAATGCAAACGTCCTCTTTTCACAAACCAGGTGGAGTTTCATCTATTTTACACTGAACCTATGTTTGATGGAACCTTTGACCAAATGATTGAATCTGGCATCCATCCTATGGTATGGTCTCCTACCGCTGGTGGAAAGGTATTCTCACCGCAAACGGAAACGGAAATCAAAACCTCAAACAAAATACAGGAAATTGCAAAACGATTAGGTGCAAGTATCGACCAAATTGTATATTCATGGTTTTTGAATCACCCTGCAGGACTTGTCCCCATTTTAGGAACCAATGATTTGGAACGTATCAAATCTGCAGCAGCATGTTTTTCTTATCCATTAACGCGAGTGGATTGGTTTGCCATTTTGGAAGTGGCAAGAGGTAAAGAAGTAGCTTAAACCCATTTGATTCGAAAAACAAAATTTCTGAGTCACTGAATCGAAACAAATATTTTAAGATCGTCAATTTTTTCATTTTCTCTTTAAAAAGGAGTTTGACATTTAAGTAATATATAACCAAATATTTATATAACTAATTAGATATGCAAACTCTGGACGCAACATTTTCCGCACTGGCTGACCCCACAAGAAGGGCCATTTTGATGCATCTGGCAAAAAAAGACCTAACGGTGATGGAACTTACGAAGCCGTTTCAAATGAGCCAACCAGCCATTTCGAAACACCTTAAGATATTAGAAGAAGCTGGACTCATTACAACAACAAGAAGGGCTCAGGAAAGGCCACGTAGGTTACAAACTGCCCCTCTCAAAGAAGCTGTGGATTGGATGGAGAAATACCGACAAATGTGGGAAACACGGTACCAGGCACTCGACGGGTTATTAGACGAATTACAAAGAATACAACCAAAAGGGGTGAAGAAAAAATGAATTCAAAACAAAATGAAGTGAAGATGATTCGGAAAGGTGACAATGAGGTTGTTTTCCAAAGGTATTTCGATGCACCTAGGGAATTGGTATTTGAGTGTCACACCAAACCTGAGTTAATGAAAAAATGGCTCATTGGACCAGAAGGTATGGTCCTCGATACTTGTGAACAAGACCTAAGAGTTGGTGGGAAATACCTTTATCTTTATGCAGATGAGAAAGGAAATAAATCAGGTGTGTATGGAACCTTTCGCGAAGTTGTTGTTCCAGAAACCCTCGCCAACACAGAAAATTACATTATGGATATGGCAACATTTGATGCAAATGCTCCGGAAGATCCAAATGCCACTTTCGAATCACGCACATTCACAACAGAAGGAAAACGAACTCTGATGACACATGTCTGTCGATACGCTTCACCTGACATTTGTAAAATGATGGTGGAATCGGGTGCCGCAGATGGGATGGCAGAATGTTATTTGGAGTTGGACAAATACCTCGCAACAATTACGTAGGGAAAAACTTTTATTACTAAAAACCAAGGCATTGGGAATCCCTTGGTTTGATTTTACCAAGGGATCTCTTTTTTATCACGAAAGAATTTCCCTGTGGGTCCACCATCGGGTAGGGTCGCTGCCCATACTATGGTTTCAGCACCTTTTTCCACTGGCCTAGTTGCATTTGTCCCACCCATATCGGTTTTCACCCAACCAGGGCAAACGGAATTGATTTTGATATTTTTTCCAACACCTTCTGTACTGGAAAGGTTTGTCAAAGCATTGATGGCCGTTTTGGAAATTCTATACGCTGGATAACCACCACCCATATCAGAAAGTTGTCCCATCCCAGAGCTAACATTGACTATACGACCGTAATTGTTTTGGACCATCATCGGTAAAAAAACTTGGATCAGCCGAAATGGACCAAATAGATTTACCATTAAGGTGCGGTGTAAGTCTTCCGAAGTGGTTTCAAAAAAGGAACCTGGGTCTGTAAAGATCCCTGCATTGTTAACTAAAATATCCAGACGACCAAAACTTCCGGTAATGATATCGTGAACTTCATTGATACTCTGTTCTTTGGAAACATCGAGAGAGATGATCTCTCCTTTGCCAAAGGATTTTACTTGTTTTAAAGTATCTTCTGCATCAGAAACATTTCTGGAAGCAATGAGAACATAAATTCCTTGTTTTGCCAAATCAATGGAAACTTGTTTCCCAATCCCTCTGTTGGCACCTGTCACAAGTGCAATTTTTTCTTTACTCTGGTTCATGGGAAACTCCTTCAAATCTTGTTTCGCGATCTACATCAAAAAAAGTTATTTAACTTATTTAGTTTTCAGTAATTCTTTTAACCAAACATCTATTTGTGATTCGATAAACACTTTATCAGTGATCACCCATTTAGACATAAGGACATGCATTCCGTTTTCGACTGCGACTTTTTTATTGAGTGGATTTGGTGTTTTATCTAAGCCAAAGTTGGCATAACCTTCCAACATTTTGGGAACACTTGCTGTTGGATCTTGTTCTTTTTCATTTTTGTAATAATATAATAATAAAGCGGGAGAAGTCACCTTTCGATATACATCTGGAACTGCTGCATAGTTTTTGAGATCATTTACTCCCACAAGTGCAGCAAAGTATTGTTCCGGATACCAATAGTTGTTTCTTTCAGGAAGCACTTTTGGATTGTTATGTGATGAAGCTCTTACTTTTCCTTTGAGTAAATGGATGAAACTAAGTCCACCTGGATAATTAAGAATATTCAAACTTCCATCCACAGGTGCATAAAAGGGATTGGCAAGTACAAGTCCATCCACTTCTTCAGGGTATTCGGATGCAAGCCATGTCGCAAGTAGTCCTCCCATAGAACTTCCAAACACAATTACTTTGTCTCCTTGTGATTGCATCATATACAATGCTTCACGTGATGCATCCAAGTAGTTATTAAAATTTTGGTCTCTTTGGTCTTCTTTATTTGTTCCATGACCTGGTAGCCTGAGTAAGTAAGTGTTGGCCTTATACTTTTTTGCCAATTTTTCCATTACCTCCTCACCTTCTGCACGAGACGCACCAAATCCATGGATGTATAAAAATGCGAGAGGAGTTTTTTTCCCAAAACTGATATAACGTTCTTCGTTTCCAGGTCTATGGTTTTTGCGTTTACTTTCGTTTAACTTTTCTTGGAAGTATACCTCAAAGTTCGCATAACTTAAGTTTGCTTTCGGTTGGTAATTGGGTCGTCCTGCGCAAGAAACAATCGCAAAGGTTATTGTGATAAGGAGAACAGAAGTGATCTGTCTCAGGTTGTGGAATAAAGAACACGATTTAGCCATACAAATGGAAAATTTTACAGTGTATTTGCTTTCTTGTAAAGAGAGAAAAACCCTTGGCACAGGAAGGGTCGTACGAAAAAAGGTAGTAAATACCCCATTCTTAGAAGGAACATCCCGGAATGTATAGCCAATTCACAGAGCAACAACTTGAAATCAGAGATTTAGTTCGTAACTTCGTCAAAAAAGAAATCCCGCATGAAGTAGCCTTGCACTGGGATGAAAAAAACCAACACCCAACTGAACTCATCAATAAAATGCGTTCCGAACTTGGAATCAACGGTCTGGTGATTCCAGAAGAATACGGTGGATGGGGACTTGGAGCCATTGAGCAGTGTTTAGCCATCGAGGAATTGTCTCGTGGATGCCTTGGAATCGCTCTAGGGTTTGCTTACACTGGTCTTGGTATCCTTCCTATCCTAAAAGGTGCTACTCACGAACAAAAACTCAAATGGCTTCCAGACATCGCTGAAGGTAAGTTCGGAGTTTCTTTCTGTTTATCAGAACCAGGTGCTGGATCTGACGTTCCAGGAATGACCACTCGTGCCGAGAAAAAAGGTGACAAATGGGTCATCAACGGTGCAAAACAATGGATCACTGGTGCATCTGATGCCCAAGCTTTTACTGTATTTGCTTATACTGATAAAAACCGTGGAACACGTGGAGTTTCTTGTTTCTACGTGCCACGTAATACAAAAGGTCTTACAGTCGGTAAAAAAGAAGATAAACTCGGAATCCGTGCATCTTCTACACACCAAGTTATTTTTGAAGATTGTGAAGTGAGCGAAGAACAATTAGTAGGAAAAGAAAACCTCGGTTTCGTTTACGCACTCCAAACATTGAATGCTTCTCGTCCATTTGTAGCAGTAATGGGTGTGGGTGTGGCGCAAGCAGCACTTGACCACGCAGCACGTTATGCTCGTGAAAGAGAGCAGTTCGGTGTGAAAATCGGAACTTTCCAGGCAGTACAACACATGTTAGCTGATATGTCTATCAAAGTTGAAACTGCAAGAGAAATCACTTACAAAGCAGCTCGTCTTTCTGACGCAAATGACCCTAACCTTCCAAAATACTCTGCAATTGCAAAAGCATACGCATCTGAGTGTGCTGTTCAGTGTGCAACTGATGCAGTTCAAATTTTTGGTGGATACGGATACACAAAAGAGTATCCTGTTGAGAAATTAATGAGAGATTCAAAAATCCTCACGATCTTCGAAGGAACAACTCAAATCCAAAAGAACGAAATTGCAGCTTACGTAATCAAAGAAGCAGCTTCGAAAAAAGACTAAGAGTTTCAAACCGAAATTCTGTTGAAAGGGAGCCTCCAGTGATGGGGGCTTTTTTTTTGGGGTGGTACAGGTTGGATGTAGGTATCCCCGCCCTGATTGGGTGGGGTGTGTCCACCCGCCACCCAATGACTCCCTCTTACACCACCCGCCGAATTCCTCTAGCGAAAAATTGAATTTGCAAATTTCTATTTTTAAAAGTTCATCTTTTGGCAATGAAGAAACCAAATATGAACTTCCGATGGATAGTCACACATGATTCAAAATCCCAATCTTGTATGGACCAACTTTGGTTAGAAATCCAAAATCGATATGGCTTCCAGGCACCAAATCCAATGGTATTCTCTGATTTTTTACCACCCAGAGGTAGATTCCTTTTAGCGGAAGAGTTGGGAACAAATGCGGTAATGGGATCTGTCGCCTATACCAAGTTTAGTGATACACAATGTGAATTGGATTCCGTTTTTGTATTTCCCAGTTTTCGTAAATTGAAAGTCGCATCATCTTTGTTAGTAGAGTTGGAAAAACAATCTGCAAAAGATGGCTATACTTCCATGATTTTACGTGCAGGTTCTCCGCAACCAGAAGCAATTGCGTTATATAAAAACTATGGTTTTTATGAAATCCCTGCCTTTGGAAAATGGACCACTGATCCAACGGCCATTTGTTTTGAAAAAAAAATTTCCCAAACAATTCTTTAAGATTCTGGCTGCCCGGGCGGGCTCTTACAGGGTGCGCTCACGCTCCCGTCCTTAGTTCGTTACCACTCACCAAGGACTAAACCCTCCAGATCCCTGGCAGGATAACCATTCTTATGAACTTTTTTTCCTAAATTCTATTTCTGATTCGGTAATCTGTAAAAAAGTGGCTGACTTAAGACTTCTTATATTAGAAACTCTAAGTCCCATTTGGACCGGTAATCAAAGTGACTAGTATCCCAAAAGAACCATTCCCTGGAAAATCGCGAAAAGAAGATCATTACCTTCGTATCCTTCGCCAAATGGAAACATTAGGGAAACTGGGTCATTGGGAATTTGATTTTATCACTCAAACCATACATTGGTCTGAAGGTATTTTTGTTATTTTAGAAATGGATCCAGTGGAAATGCCCATCTCACTTGAGTTAGGTTACAACTATGTCCATCCCGACGATCGAGAAAAAGCAAAACAACATATGGAAGATGTTTTTAAAAAAGGGATTCCATATAATTTAGAGTGTCGCCTTGTAACAAAAAATGGCACAGTTCGAACCATTCACAGCCAAGCAGAACTAGTTCGTGATGATTCGGGTAAGCCCATTCAAATTGTGGGAATATTCCAGGACATTACTGACCGAACTGAATCCTACATACAACTCAAACAACAAGAATTACGACTCAGTTCTATCTTACAATCTGAACCAGAATGTGTAAAGGTTGTTTCCCCTGATGGAATCCTCATTGAAATGAACCCTGCTGGGCTCAATATGATTGAAGCAGAAATTCCAGAGGATGCGATCGGAAAAAAAGTAGAAGCATTAATTGAACCATCTGACCTTAGATTCTACCGAAGTCTTCATGAAAATGCGTTAAAAGGAATCAAATCAAGTGCTCGTTTTCGGATCATTGGTATGAAAGGAACACATCGTTGGATGGAAAGTACCGCAGTTCCTCTAACAAACCAAAAAGGTGAAATTACATCCGTATTAAGTTTAACTCGTGATATCTCTGAAAAAGTGATCAATGAAGAAAAATTAATTCGTATCAAACGAAACCAAGAAGCACTCATCAATGGAACATCGGATCTCATTTGGTCTATTGATACAAACTTTTGTTTGGTGGCTGCAAACCAATCTTTTTTAGATGTCCTCAGTTTTTTACAACAATACCCCGCTAAGGAAGGTGATTCTGTTTTAGTAAAAACTGCTGGCGAAGAATTTTATTATAAATGGAAAGAATACTATGAAAGAGGACTCTCTGGTGAATCCTTCACTTCTTTTGAAAATTTCATAAGTCCAATCACTCATGAAGAAGAACATAGAGAAGTTTCATTTAATCCCATACGAAATGTAGACGAAAAAATAACTGGCCTTGCTTGTTTTTCTAAAGATATCTCCAGTTTAATGCGTAAGAGTAAGGAACTGATCTTAAATGAAAAAAGGTTCCGTGTTTTAGTAGAAAATGGAGCAGATGTCATCATGATTCTCAATCCGAGAGGCCAAGGGAAATATGTTTCTCCATCAATCACAAAAGTAATGGGTTATACAGAAAAAGAAGCGTTAAGTCTCAATTTGTTTGATGTTGTTCATCCAGATGATTCGCCAAGACTTAAAAAAAGATTATTTGATGTATTAGCATTACCTCTTGGAGGTTCTTTGGCAAGTGAAACCTTTCGTGCCAAACACAAAGATGGATCTTGGAGGTATGTGGAATCAACACTTACTAATATGTTATCTGATGAATCGATAGGTGGGATCGTTGACAATTTTCATGATGTGACCGAAAAAGAAACACAACTAGAAGCGATCAAAACTCAAAACAAAAAACTAAAATCAATTGCATGGACACAGTCACATGTTGTTAGAAGCCCGTTGGCAAGGATTATGGGTTTAACCCAACTCATTCGGACTGGAAGTTTGACAAAAGAGGAAGAGGATAAAAGTTTAGGTTATTTAATAGATTCTGCTAATGAGCTAGACGATGTCATTGGGGAGATCGTAAGAAAGTCCCAAGAAGTGATTCCTCCAGAATTTAATTCTAAAACATAAGGATTTTCACTTGCCACTCTTCTGAATTTGGTTCTAATTCTGTCACCATGGTTCTTTCCACATTTTTATCAGATTTGTTTTTGTCCTTAGTTTCGCTCAGTGTAGCGTATCGTTTTTTTGGTAAATCATCAATCCCATCTCGTTCCGCATTGTATGGGTTTGCGATCATAGGTATCTCCGCAGGACTTGGTTCCATTCACTTTTTAGGCATCAATACACTCGATCCAATCTATCGTTTTTTTGTAGGCCTCTCTGGTTGTCTCGGTGTTCCACTCATCGGGCTTGCATTTTTTCATTTTTCCTTTCGTTCCATTTCGGAAAAAACTTTTTTCCTATTCATTGCTGTCTTTTTTGTTTTGTATTTGGTCTTTGCTTACTTGGCTCCTCTGCCAATTTATTCGACAGTCGTCGGTGGAATTGCAATGGTCATCGTACTTGTCAGTTCCATCATACGTTTTCCGAAGCACAACCAAGCAGCTACGATGGGCATCGTGGGAGCAGTTTTGTTTATATTAGCAGGATTAGTGATTGGTACGAAGGGGTCATCAGGACCTTTCCTGAACGTTGATATCTTTCATGTGTTACTTGCGATTGCAAATTATTGTATTGGTGAAGGAATTCGAAAATTAAGCTAGATCAATATTGATCCTTTCTATAAGGTAACTCTGAAACGATATGGCCTCATCTCCTTCAGAGTCAACCTTAGAAAAAATACTAAAGATCCAAACAGAGCTTACTGCCGCTAATCCAGACATTCCACTTCTATTAGATCTGATCACACTACGATCCAAGGAACTTGTTTCAGCTGAAGGAGCAGTATTCGAATTAGTTGAGGGCGATGATTTAGTATACCGTGCTGCGAGTGGTTCTGCTTCCAATCAAATTGGATTAAGACTAAATGTTTCAGGAAGTTTTTCTGGACTCAGTTTACAATCAAAAGAAATTTTATACTGTGTCGATTCAGAAGAAGACAACCGAGTGAATCGTGAAGCTTGTCGTGTTGTGGGCTTACGATCCATGATTGTAGTTCCATTATACTTCGATTTGGAAGTGTTAGGTGTATTAAAAGTATTCAGTTCAAAAGCTGCATACTTTCATGAAAACGATCTTCATACGCTTAATATGTTATCGGGAACCATGGCAGCTGTACTCAGAAATGCATACCGCTGGGCAGAACGAGAAAAAAGATTACAATCCATGGCCTACTTAGCAAGCCATGATACATTAACTGGAATTTATAATCGTTCTGCATTTTATGACTATTTAAGGAGAGGAATCACTCGTTTACAATCCAATCCAATTTCACTGACTGTTGCGATGTTTGATTTGGATGGTTTAAAACAAGTGAATGATACATTTGGACATGCAGCTGGTGATTTTTATATCGCACAATTTGCAAAACGTTTATCTAACTTGATCCAAGACCAAGATGTATTGGCAAGGTTAGGTGGTGATGAATTCGGATTAATTTTAATGAGTCCAGATCCAAAAGAATCAGTTTTATCGTTTTTATCCAATATTATGAAAATCGTAGAAGGGGAAGTTTTATTTGAGTCCCAAACCCTTCAAATCAAAGCAAGTGTTGGTGTTGCTCATTACCCAGAAGATGGAGCTGAACTGGAATCCTTAATTGCAAAGGCAGATGAGAGGATGTATGAGAACAAACGACAAGGAAAAAAGAACCAATAACCTTAAGGTTCATTCTCTACCTCCCACGTTTCTTCCCTAAATTTTTCTTAAGTTAGTTATCACTTCTTCTTGTCTAAGGGAAAAGATGAATTCAAACTCCCCAATATTTACAACCCTCACATTACCAAATGGAATCATACTTCCGAATCGATTGGTGAAAGCCGCTATGGAAGAAAATTTATCCAATGAAAATTTAGAACCAGATTCTGCACTTTGGAATTTATATGAAGCATGGGCAAAGGGAGGAGTAGGGACAATCATTACTGGAAATGTAATGGTAGATCATAGGTCTATGACAGGGCCTGGTGGGGTGGTCCTTGAGGCTGGGAGTAAGTTAGAAGGATTTAAAACCTGGGCGAACAAAGCAAAATCTTCGGGTGGAAAAATCATTATGCAAATTAACCACCCTGGTCGGCAAATATTAGCGAAGTTAGGTGGAAACGTTTGGGCTCCCTCTGCGCTTGCGGTAAATATTGGAAATCTTTCAAAACTTTTGGGCAAACCGAAAGCAATGGATGAATCGGAAATTCTTGAAACTATCCAAAGGTTTGCACTGACTGCAAAACTCGCGGAAGAAGTTGGTTTTGATGGCGTACAAATTCATGCAGCCCATGGGTATTTGATTAGCCAATTCCTTTCACCTTTGGTAAATCAGCGAACAGATATTTGGGGGGGAAGTCTCGAAAATAGAGCAAAATTTTTAATAGAAGTGATTCAATCTGTTCGTAAGAGTGTAAAACCGAATTTTATAGTATCTGTAAAAATCAATTCTAGTGATTTCCAGAAAGGTGGATTTCAATTTGAAGATGCAACGACTGTCATCAATATGATACAAAAGTTAGGTGTTGATTTTATTGAAATTTCTGGTGGGAATTATGAAGCTCCTGCCATGCAAGGTATTTCAAAAGATGGTTCCACCTTAGCAAGAGAAGCGTACTTTTTGGATTTTGCACGAGAAGTGACAAAAGTAGTATCTGTTCCCATAATGGTGACTGGTGGAATTGTTAGAAAACAAATTGCGGAGTCTGTCTTAGAATCAGGCGTGTCTCTCGTTGGGATTGCCACTGCCTTGGCTTTAAATCCAAATTTACCAATGGAATGGAAGGAAAATCAAGAATCCATTTTAAAATTGCCCATTCCCAAATGGAAATCTAAAACACTTACCGGTCTTGCAACAATGGCAATGGTGCGTTACCAACTCCAACGACTGGCGATAGGAAAAATGCCAAATGTAAACCTTACTCCCTGGTTTCGATTAATGATGGACCAAATCCGTTTGTCCAAATTGACAAAACGATACAGGCATTGGTTAGATCAAAAATTAGCTTCGTCTTAATCGGAGCTAACTTACATTTTTGGATAGAATCGGTCCCGAAAAGCAAGCGCCACTTTTACAAGTAGAATTAAAGTTGGAACTTCAATCAGGGGACCAATGACTCCAACGAAGGCTGCTCCGCTACTAATCCCAAATACTCCAATTGAAACTGCGATCGCGAGTTCAAAATTGTTTCCAGTAGCTGTAAAACTGACTGCTGCATTTTTTGAATAATCAACACCTAGTTTGTATCCCATCCATAAACTTAAGAAAAACATGATGATAAAATAAAAGAGTAATGGTATGGAAACTTGTATTACATCTTCCGTTAGTTCTAAAATCATTTCACCTTTTAAACTAAACATCACAATGATCGTAAACAAAAGTGCAATTAAGGTGATTGGCGAAATTTTAGGAAGGAATTTTGTTTCATAGAATTCCTTTTTGTTCAATGATTCAAATCCAAAACGTAATAAAAATCCAATTAGAAAAGGAATTCCTAAATAAATTCCTACTGTTTTTGCTATCTCGGAAATTTCAATTGAGACATTCGATGACGTGATACCGAAGTAAGGAGGTAAGATGGTAATGAATAAATAGGCATAAAAACTATAAAAGAACACTTGGAAAATGCTATTCAAAGCAACTAGTGCAGCTCCATATTCTCTATCTCCATTTGCTAAATCATTCCAAACGATCACCATAGCAATACACCTTGCCAAACCAATGAGAATCAATCCTGTTCTATATTCAGGTTCATTTTGTAAAAAGAGAATCGCTAGAATGAACATGAGAATTGGACCAATAATCCAATTGAGAAGAAGTGAAAGAAAAAGTAACCTTCCATCTCGAAAAACCTTTCCCATTTCTCTGTATTTCACTTTAGCAAGTGGTGGAACCATCATGAGGATAAGGCCAATAGCAATCGGGAGATTTGTCGTACCACTATTTAAAGAAGAAATGAAACCAACAAAGTTTGGAAAATAATTTCCAATGAGAACACCCAAGAGCATCGCTCCAAAAATCCAAACAGTCAAAAATCGGTCTAAAAAGGATAAATGTTTCATTTAGCAACAACCAACTTTTTCTAAACTGACATCAGATGGTTTTTTATTGCAACATGAGTTTTTTGACATTGGTTTTTCACTCACAAATTCTTCATTAAGAATAGGTAAGTTGGAATCTCTTTTGACACCACAACTTTCGGATGCCTTACATTCTGTTTTTCCATCAACCAATTCCATAACAAGCTCAGTACCAACAATCTGTAAATTGGAAACAAAATATTGCCTCATTGCAGATTTGGAATTTCCAAATTCAATTCTCAGGATTGCATCATCTGGAATCGATATTTGTTTAGAAACTTTTGTAAAAATTGAATTTATCTTTTTGAGTTCCATTGAACTAGTTTCGATTTTTTCGTTTGGCTCCAATACTTGTAATATGATTTCTTTCCAAGTATCATAGTTCCCTCCACAATCCACTGATTCGATCGTGGCTAGTTTAAATTCAGTGATATGGTAATTTGGATAGATTCTTTCTTGGTTTTGGTATAAAAATGTAAGTTGTTGTTCAGGATACAAATCCAAATTCTTTTTGAATTTAAGCCATGTCATTGATTGGTTCATATATTCCTCGTTAGTTTAATTCTTCGTTTACAAAATTTTCGCAATACTTTCGAATTTCTTCTCTAGTTTGTGCGAAGGCTTCTTTGATTTCGGATTCAGTTCCTATCTTTTTAGATGGATCACTGAAGTTGTGGTGGAATCGTTTTGCATCACTCGGGAAATAAGGACAGTTTTCTTTGGCGTGATCACATACAGTGATCAAATAATCAAAGGTAATGTCTTTGTATTCGTTGATATGGTTTGAGGTATGATTGGAAATATCAATTCCAACTTCCTTCATGGTAGAGATCGCTTTTGGATTCACTCCATGAGTTTCGATACCTGCACTGTACACATTGGCTTTCTCTTTTGCATAAAATCGCATCCATCCTTCAGCGATTTGGCTTCTACAACTATTACCAGTACATAAGATTAAAATATTTTTCATTTTAACAACAGCTCCCATTTTCCTTTTGGAATTCTTTGATCGTATTGAGTGATAAAATAAATGCGTCTGACATTTGATTGAAGTTTTCCCAGTTGATACAATAACAGGAACTTGTACCTTCAACTTCCCCTTTTACTAGTCCACCTTCCTTTAATTCTTTAAGGTGTTGCGAAACAGTTGATTGAGCGAGTGGAAGTTCATCAACTATCTCTCCACAAACGCAAGTTTGGCGTTTGGCCAATACTTCTAAAATCGCAATCCTTGCTGGATGTGAGAAGAGTCTGGCAAAGGAGGCAAAACTCTGGATGGGAGTCGGGAATTCTGTTTTTTTGTTCAACGCCATAGTATATCGTAAATATACGATAAATATTGTGAGCGAAAATCGGTCAAGGGAAAAAAACATCCATTCTCAAATTTAGCTCGAAAATGGATGATTGTTAGTCATTAGATTAGATTCCAGAACCGTCCGGGATGACCACTGGATCATCAGAAGTGGGAGTGTCTGGTTTGACATCGGCTGGGGTGTAGTTTTGGTCACTTGGTTTTGGTCTCGATTCAAATTCTGTACCATTTGGTTTATGGTTTCCTTCAACTGAAAATAACCAACCATCATCCTGTTTTTGAGAGATACCTTGTTCATGTGGAAAAGTTTCAATTGGACGGATTGTGATAGAAATATACTGGATGAGTCTTTCATCTTTGACAGGGTCGAGATACGCCAAACTATCGTTACGCCATCGATTCTTTGACCGAGGTTCCCTTCGAAAACTTTTCATCACCATATCTAAATCTTTGGCATATTTAGAAAACAAAACACGAGTGGTTTTGGCCTGGATTACATAATACATTCCACCTTTTCGGTGGAATAAAAAACGGTTTGAGATTGTTTGTTTATTTTCTGTATAATGCAAAACAACAAATGTTGATTCATCAAACCCAGCAATTTCATTTTCCAAAACCTTTTCTCGAACTAGTTTTAGATCAGGGTATTTTGTTAAAAACGTATCAACCGTTTCTTCAATAAAGCGATCGATGTCATAATCTTTTGTTCTGCGAGCCACATCAATTTGCAAAATGGCTTCTCGATTTGCTTTCGCAATTTGGATCCGAACCGTGTCCGTATATCGTAATACAGACTTTGCCCAACCTCTCGGGTATTCAAATGCAAATCCGAGTGAGTCTTCAACCCAAGTGGCAGCTTCCAATCCCGTGATAGTAAGACATAATATAAATACTAGGCAAAGTCGCTTTTTCATACTGAATATATCGGCTAAGTCTCCTACCATTATTGATAGTCAAGTAACCCTTTTCGTAAATCTGATTTTGGAAAAGTTCCAATCTTTTCCCAGGAACTCTCATCATAAATTGCCACAGATTCGAGAAGTGGTTGTAGGGGAGAACCGTGGTAAGGTTTTTTTCGGATCCAACTCATCAAACGAAAGACAAGTTCCACCAGTTTGGACCAAACACCCGAAACAGGAATGGGTAATAATCGTTTTTTTGTGATCCCTAATTCTTGGAAAGTTTGGATCACACCTTGGATCGTCACAAATTCAGGATGGGAAAACACATAAACTTTCTCTGGTTTTTTCCCAGCTAAACATTGTTTGGTCCAAAGATAAATTGCCTCAGTTGCATCCTCAATGTGTAAAATTGATTTTTTACGTACGGGTGGGATTTTCGGATACACTCCTTTTTTCATCAAGGATTTGAGTTTGGAGACAAAACTTTTGGTACCTTTTCCATAAATACTTGCCAGTCTCAGTACGGAATAGTTCTCACCACTTTGGAAAACAAAATCTTCGGCCAAAGCTTTTGTTTTTGCATAAATAGTGGTTCCATGTCTTTCACTCTGCAGATTTAAATTGATCTCTTTGGATCCATACACAGAAATACTACTCACAAATCCAAAGTGTGGGATTTTATTTTGAACTGCATAAGAGACAAGGTGTTTTGTAGCATTCACATTAATCTGGTAATAAGTAACTTCGTCTACCTTTGCTCCCGATACAACAGCCGCTAAATGGAGGATGAGATCAATCGATTCTGAAAGATTAAAATCTTTTGGATCATTGATCGTTGCTAAATTTCTTTCATAGAACTTAAAATGTTTATGATGCCGTATGGATTCAGGAAAATTGGCGTAGTTGGTTCCAATCGCTATGATTTTGTAATCAAGGATTAACTTTTGTATCAAAGCTTTGCCAAGGACTCCACTTCCACCAGTGATAAGAATTGTTTTAGTCATATAATAAATACCATTTGAAACCATCCAACAAGAGCACCAAGAGCTGCTCCCACTAGTATCAGTAACATTTCGTCTTCTTGGAATGCCGAACGTAAGATGGATTCAAATTCTTTTGGGGGAAGAGCTGACATTCGATCTCCCATCATTGTTTCAATCTGCAAAGATTCACCTAAGTACGATTCTAAATGGAAAGCATTTTCGATCGCATTATCCGCCATCGCCACAGCGATCCTTTCTTTTGCAGAATCAAATTCATTGATTTTACCAGTCGCATACAGAGCAGGTTTTGCAAGAAACGTAACTGTATCCACATGGCTACTCACTTCTTTGCGAATGATTTCGATGATTTCCTTGGAAGCTTTTCCAAAAATAAGTTCCGATAGTATATTTTTAGGTGTAAGGATTTTTTGACTTACAAGTTTTGCATACAACCTAGATACTTCATTTTGTCGTTTTAGAAACAATCCCTGGTAAGTCCAAAGCCCCAAAAATTTTTTTGGTAATAGTGGCCTAAAAATCATTTCAAGTGCTAAGTAATTTGTTAGGTAACCAACTATCACTCCTTGGATGGGAAGAGTCCATGCCATAGGAAAAAAAATCATAAATACCATTTGGACAAGGCCAAGTAAAAAACCAAAATAAAAACCAGATCGTTCAATGAATCGAAACTCGGGGGCACCAACTTCTTGGAAAAGTTCTACCACCAAACCTACGTTATTACCAGAAAGTTTTTTTAATACCAATGCTTTTACATCAAATAAGGAATCAATGTCTGCTTGGAGTTTCTTGATTACCTTTCGAATGGTAATCCCACTTTCTCTTCGTACTTTATGATATATTTCTTCTTTGACAATGTCAGGAATGATTTCCCAAAGTTTTGGATCTAAACTATCCGAAAATTCTTTTATCGTATAACGAATGCTTGAGTCTAGCGCTGGTAAAAAAACAACCTCTGCTTTTTTCGGATCTACTTTAAGGAAAACTTCTTTGATGTTGAGAAGGCGTTCTGTGATCACATCTACAGACTTACTGGCCATTTTATGTGCTTTTCTGGGTATGATCCCTTGCCACCCCAAATAGGGAGGAATTCCAATGAATTGGATTGGGTAAAAAGTCATTTTGAGTGCCAACCAATTGGTCACCCAACCCACAAACCCATAAGTGAATGGGATCATGAGTAATTTCCAACCGCCTACCGAAAGCCAAAAATCCCACATATTTCGCTAGGAGTAGGCTTTGTGGCGGAAAGGAATGGGCAATCGAAATTCATTTTCCTGTCTATTTTTGGCTCAAAAGCGATGAAAATGGAAATTTTTATCCGATACCCCTAAAAAAGGTTTGCTTTCTGTACGAAAACAGACTACAAATGGTACACTTTGGGAGCTCTTAGGAATTTCCCGAAGTCATTTGAAAGGAAGTGGCAAAACGCCACAAAGCGAATTTGATTAGAGGGTAAGTCTATGCGCGTTCGAGGGTTGTTCACCATTCTCGTACTCATTTCTGTTGTCTCCGTGGGTTGTTCTCGTAAGAAAAAATCCATGCCATTCTGGTTGTTGTTAGGTACCGGCGGTGCCGTTTCTGATAACAGTGGACAAACTGATCTCCCTCCCGATTCCAACGGTGTTCCCCTCCCTCCTTCTGGTGGTTCCATCATCGTCACAGATCCGGATGAAGTTCCGAGTAATGGTTCCGAACAAGAAGTTCCAAACCATGGACCAGCACGAGTCATTGGTTCGATTGTTCCAGTGGTGGCAGGAGTTCCTGCCAATGTGATCTGTGGTAATCCTGGAGCACCTGCCATTCCAAATTGTGTTGATCTCACTTTAATTTCTGTCCGCATCGAAGTAGCGAATGGGGATGTAAGCACACTTGTTGCCGCAAAATTTGCAGAAGCAAATGGAAGTTTCCAATTTGACTTAGCTGATCTTCCTAATAACAATTATCGCGTTCTCATTAACACTGGTTATGGTTTAAATTATACCTACCAAGACTTTTCATATGTGTATAACCCAACACAAACTCCATTTACCTTAGTGAATGTAGGCAATTTACTTGCAGAAAGAATGTATTATGCCCAAGGACCAGCACAGTTCACAGGTGTTGTCACAAGCCCTGGATTTTCTGGTGGTGGGGTAACAGTTCCATCTGGACCTGTAGCAGGGATTGTGGTGAATATCCTTGACTCCAATGGAAACACAGTTGGGACGGGGATTACAAATGCCAATGGGCAATATGTGATTTCGATAAGTCCCCTCCCTAACGGAAATTATACGATTGTTTATGTTGGAGATTCTGTTGTAGTTTCTGGCCAACCTTATGCAACTACACAAGAAAGTGTACATTTTACCTTTCCTGGTACCAATCCAAATACAGTGGCTGTCATTGATTTAGGAGTTACCAATTTACCTTGGATGGCGGCAACAGAAAGTGATCTTTTACTTTCTGGACTGATTCGTAACGGAGCATTGTCGAATGACCAAACTTCCGTTTTTACCATCAAACTAAAAAATGAGCAAGGTGCGATTTTACAAACAGTTCAAATCACAGGAAATGGAAATTTCTCCATCGAAGGATTTGAATTAACAAATGGAGTCTATTATTTAGAAGTTTCTAACCCTTCTTTTTACACAGTCACCCAATCCTTTCTTTTCACAGCAGCTCCTAATGGTGGTACAAAATCTGTAACTATAAATGATCCAATTCTCATTGTTGCAAAACCATCCTTAGTGGTTGGGTATGTAAAAGATGCAAATAATGACCATGTTGCTGGCGCTGTGATCAACGTTCGACCATCTGCCAACCAAGCACCATCTAATATTGTCTATTTGAAAGATGATGCAATTTTAGGGAATGCAATCAAACTTTGGATTCTTGAATCCTTAAGTGCCGTTGCAGGGACAAATTGTGCATTGAATCCAACGGGTTCTATTTGTTCCTGTGCTATCAATCCAACAGCTTCTTGTTTGGCAAATGTGCAAGGGAATGGTCCATGGACTTACCAAACATATGCAAACAAGGTTTATGAAGTAAATCCAACTTCCAAAGAAGTGTCCTTCCTAGGTGCGAGTGGACTTTGGGCATATTATATTTCTGCACCAGGATTTGAAAACTATTGTGGCAATCATCCGACTCCTTGTTCTTCGAATCCATTACAAGTGAGCCTAAATGGCGCAACGTACAATGCAGGAACGATTTCGATGACTTCAATCGCTACTCGATCGCAGATTGCCGGGTCCATTTCGGTTCGGGATGCTGCACCTAACGCAAACTCACTCCATACAACTCAATCTGGATTGTATGTTGTGATGTTAGGAAATACGAATGATGCAGGTGCATCACTTGTTCACATCACAACAACAAACTCTGGCCAATTTAGTTTTGGTGGTAGTTCTTATGTTGTGACATTACCACAAGTATTACCAGCTCCTTTCACAAATGATGATGCAGGAAAAGTAACCTATGCGCTTTACCAATTGGGAACTGGATCCGCAACGACACTCGCAACGACTCCGAGTGTTGCACGTGCGAATGATAATACAGCTTCTGTCGACATCATTGATGGAACCGATTACAATTTCCGACAAAGTTCTTACCAAATCATTGTTGTGGACCGAGTGGCTCCATCGTATCAGTCTAGTTACTTGTCCTCTAATAGCCTTCGTGTTGACACTTCATCAGTTGCAACCAATTTATACGCTTCCAATCCTGTTGTTTACCAATTGAATGGTGTTGTCCTCCATAGCCCACGTGCAACAGTCACTGGTGTTGTTACCGATGCGGTTTCAACTTCCGTTGTCAGTGGGGCAACGATCACATTGGGTCGGTTAGTTGGTGGAAATTTCACTCCAGATGTGAAAAGAGACTGCTCTGGTGGGTTTGATGCTCCGAATTGTTCGGTCTCTTCCACAAGAACTGCTGGTAATGACCAAACAGTTGGATCTGTTTCTTCCCAAGCAAACGGTAGTTATAGTTTTCCTTTCCTTTCCCCAGGTTCTTACCATTTACGAGTCGAAAAAAATGGAATCACCACATACTTCCCAGTCGAAGTAGGAACAGGTGGCGGAACTGTTGTTGTGAACACTCCAGTGATTACAAATGACGGACGCGGAAACCTTTCTGGATCAGTGCGAACTCCTGGTGGATTTGCTTTCCTTGGAACTTATTCTTTGGAAATTGTAGATCCAAATGGAGGAACATTACGTCCATCTGCAGGTGTCCAACCAGCATCCATCGCAACTGGCTCTACAATTTTCTCAAATTCAAGCCAATACACAATTTTTAATATCAATGCGGGTCGTTGGAAAGTTCGATTTGTATCGGCTGGATACCAAACCGTAGAAGGGATTGTAGACATCCAAGCGGATGTAACAACTAACTTTGATATCATTACCTTTGTTCCTGGAAGCCAAACGAGTGGAACAGTTTCTGGTCGAGCTTTATCTGCCCTTTACAATACGGGAGTTTGTAACCTAACAGCACGTATCCGTCCAGGTGTGAATGTGAAGTCGGGCCCTTATGCGATTGATGCCAATGGAGTGACAATTCCAGCTGTCAAAACCTCGACGGATGGGTCCTATGCCATTCCATCAGTTCCTCCAGGAAACTATACTCTCGAAGTATCAGGTGCTGGAAAACGTGGTGATTGTACTTCTATCCAAGAAAACTATTCCACAACTTACAGAACCGTTGTTTCCGCTGGATCGGAAACCCCAGCTAACCAAAACATTTTAGTCACACCAATCCTTGGTGATAACGAGATGAGAGTTGTCCTCTCTTGGGGTGCAAAACCAAGAGATTTGGATTCACACATGCAATATGGAAACCAAGCCAACGACCGCATCGTATGGAACAATAAAACTCCGTTAGGTGCAGGGAATGGAAGTTTGGACTATGATATCACAACTGGATATGGTCCAGAAACCATTACAGTGCAAGGTTCTATATGGAACCAACCAAATCGTTATTACAGCGTTTATAACTGGTCAGGTGAAGCAAGTATGGGAATCTCTGGCGCAACGGTTAGAATCTTCAAGGGAAGTGTTGGTGAAGTGAGAAATTATTCAATCGCACCAAACTATTCCAATCGTTGGTGGAAACTATTCTGTATTGCACAAGACAAATCTGTCACTGATGTTGGGGTTGGAAGTTGTAAAGCAACCAATTTCATTGAAAGATCGATGTATCAATAGAGAGCGATTTATCGTCTTATCATTAGCAAATAGAGTGTAACATTATGAAAGGACAGTAAGTTGATACTGTCCTTTTTTTTCGCTTACAGCGAGATTTAAATCATACAACTTTGAAAGATTTGCATCCGTAAAAACGGATTGTTTTTCTCCAAAAGCCAAAACCTGTCCTTCTTTTAACAAAAGAATTTTATGAAAATCTTCTGGGATTTCTTCGATTCGATGTGTGATCAGAATTCTTGTGAGTTTCGGATTGTTTTGTTTTAATGAATATAACGATCGGCCAAAATCTACTCTCGCTGTCACATCAAGAGCAGCAGTAGGTTCATCCAATATCAGTAATTCTTTTCCTTCACCAAACGCACGTAACAAGAGAATCTTCATTTTTTCACCAGAAGAGAGTGTTTGGTACTGTTGGTGGGCTTTATTCTCTAAACCAATTGATTTTAATAATAAGGATGCAGATTTTGATTGTTCCGATGTTGGTTCTTTGTACAAACCTAAAGTTCCAATTACACCTGTTAGCACCATTTCAAATGCAGTGAGTCTTTGTAGTAAAGTTTCCTGGTGTCCTGGTTGGACAATGCCCATTTTACTTTGTAAGGGAGCCATGGGTGTGTCACCATATGTTTCACCAAAAGTTGAAACATTCCCTGATGTAGGCCATAGGTAACCAAATAGTAAATTGATGAGTGTTGTTTTTCCGGCTCCATTACGCCCAACGATTGCCAAGGACTCTCCTTGCGAGAGTGAAAAGTTGACATCCTGTAAAATGGTTTTATCATTTCTAACAAACGAAACTGACTGAAACCGTACCACCTCACTCATTCGTTTTTTTGTACAATACCTCTACCTTATTCACCGCTGCTGAAAAAACATCGATGTTGTCTAAATTAAACTTAGCTAACAAGTTTTTGTCAATGGCATAAAACCCTTTTTTCTGTTCATGGAAATCTGCCATCATATTGGCCATGTAGATCACTTCGACCAGATCTCGTAGTTCTGGTGGAGCTAAAAATGGTTTGTGGTGGTATTCAATCGCAACACGTAAGTCTTGTGGAAATTCCCACTTTTCAGCAAGTAATGCACCAAGTTGTGGATGGCTAAGTCCAATTGCCATCTCTTCTAGAAGAGTTGAGTTTCCGGAATCAGCACCTCTTTGGTAGGTTTCAATTTTTTTGAAAAACCCTCTATCAACAGATAACAATAAAAATTTTCCTATATCGTGTAACAGTGCACATACGGCAATGATATCCGCAATTTTATTGGTATGATTGTTTTCTGTTGCTAGATAACGTGCATAATAACTGCAACGGCTGGAGTGTTCCCACACATCCATCATTTTGCCGTACTGGCCATCCATAATCTTTCGAACACCAGAAACATAAAGAAGGTTACGGAGGTTTTTTAATCCAACTACTTTCACTGCTTGTAAAATGGAACTCACTTGGCTGCGATTCGCAAAAAAAGCAGAATTGGAAAGTTTGAGTAAATCAGCAGACAATGCAGGATTTCTTTCAATTTCTTGTGAAATCATATGAAGGTCTGAATCGGGATTGTTGCAGAGTTGGATGATTTTGGTCAATGAATGTGGTAGAGGAGGAAGGCCATCTATTTCATTTAATAACTTAGTTTTTAGGTCTGTTTGGATTTCGACTGGAGTTGTAACATCAGGAACGCTGAGTGTAGCGCGTGTTATTTTTTCGTTTGTAAATATTTTAAATTTATCAGAACCGATTCCAGAATTTTTTAAAAGTAATTGGATCAGTACTAATCCTAAACCTGCTGATTCGGTACTATCGGAAACATCAGTGAATGCATCGGATAAATCATTGTAATTTTTAGCGACTTCAATGCGACGATTGATCCTTGATAATTCTTCTTTTGTGATGGGTGCGTTATTTTCAACGGCGAAGTGAATGGATTTTCCTTCCACTTTCATGAGTAAACTTATGTAATAATTTCCACCATCTAACCGCTCTAATTGTTCGTTCCACTTCATGATGATGTTTTCTTGGAACCTTGACATCCCTTTTGCATAATCAGTGGAATTTTGGATGTCTAATTTTTCACGACTAAAGTAATCACGTTTTGCATTTGCCTTATTGGCGTTCATTAGGAGTTCTTTAAGGACTGTGAAAATGACTTCCACTAAATATAATTTGTCCATATACCCCATTACATGGACAAGTAATGCGTATATCTCCTGATTTTGTTCTTCAGTCACAAAATAAAAATTAATTCTGGATTCTTTGGAAGTTTCTAATTGAGAAATGATATCTTTAAAATTCACAAATGATTTTTCCCGTTACACTCTTATAAATTAAATTCCTTTGGAGGCAATAGATATTTTTTTCCAAAGCGGTTTCTATTTTGTCCCCCCCATCTGGTAATCTGTATTCATCAGTGGAGGAAAACACAATGGATATGTTAGACCAAATGAATTTACATTTGATGATGGAAGAACGGTTGGAAAAAATCTTAGAAGACTTAGAGAAAAGACCTAAGGGAAAAGCCAAAAAAACAAAAGGATTTGATAGGATCCCTGCGAATCGTGAACGCGCTGAATGGAATTTACAAGAAATACCGATTCTATTCGGAGCTTAACCTAGTGAAAACCGCAACCAAACATTGAGAGTTTTGGAATGGATGATACCAGATTGGTCTTGGTTTGCCCACTTAGCCAAATCGGAAATCCTTGGGGGAAAACCCTGAAATGAATTGAGTTCTACCGTTTGTTCGAATGGTTTGTTTGTATTGAATGCTGTTAACTCTGAATAATTTTGAATGTTCTCTGATGTTTTTGCAGATAACAATTCATCCCACACCTTTTGATTTTTTCCTTTTCTAACACCAGAATACAGACGTTTGGTGAAAGATTCCATACTTTGTTTTCTATGCAACTGAGGTAAATAGTATCGTTCGTATCCGGTGCCACCACAATGTGACTTCCCAAATTCTGATACAAAACTCACACCACTTAAAACTAAATTCCGATTCAATATTCCCTTTGTGATGGATATCATCATACCTAGTAAATTTAAACTTGGGTTTTGTATATGTGGCCAATGGAAACCCTTTTCATTTTCAAAATAAAAAGATACAATTTGGTCCAAAGGATGGCCTGTATTGACTAAAATTTTTGGATTCGGTAGTTCAAATATATAGGGAGAACCACCTAACCAAGTGATAATGGGTATTGAGGTCGGCAAATCAACTAAAAAATGATACAAAGTGCCTCTTCCAGAATCAAAGGAAAGAATATAATCGGGAAGAATGGAATGTTTTAAAAGGTAACCAATTGATGTATCACTAGCAAATAATGTGAAGGTATGACGGTGTTTTTTGATCGATTCTATGTTCCGTTCTAGACCTGGGCTGGCTCCTAAAAATAATACATTGCAGTTAGTTCCGCGAAAGGATTGAAACCAATGGATGGATGCTTTTGTTTCCTCGATGGTCACTTTGTTTTTTAAATAATTATGAGTCCATACTTTACGAAAGTGTTGGATTGTATTTTGATTTGTGTTTTGCGATTGAAACTGGGAAAGAAAGTTTTTCCGGCAATCTTCGATCAAATTTGGGAAATAACGCTCATAACTCGGTGTCACATACAAAGTCCATTTCACATTGGTTGGTACTTTTTCGCGAGTAGAGACAGATAGTTTTTCTTTGATTTCGTTCCAATTTGGAGTAACGCCAGTGACAAGAACCAAAGTGAAACCATTCTCTTTGGCTTTTCCCGAAAGTTTTAACATTTCTGTTTGGAATGCGGGAAGTTCAAATACCTCAGGCAGTGGTTCCCAAACAATGACAACTGGTTGGCCCATAGGTGATAAAACAAGGGAACGAACAGAATGTAAGGCACCTAATCCCAGAATGATGGGAATGGAATCTGATTGGATTTGGTTTAAGAATCGTAAAGCCTCCTTTTCAGGGGAGACTTTTGAGTGTAAATAAAATTGATCGGGGGTTTGGAAGTTGTAGAGAAGGTTGTTTTGAAAGAGGGGATGTAGAGGAATGGGGCTAACCTCTAATCCTCTTCTTCCTCATCTGAATCCTCTTCGTCATCAGAGTCGTCGTCGAAATCATCGTCGTCATCATCCTCTTCTTCCTCTTCAGTATCATCACCAAATTCATCTTCATAACCATCTTCAAATTCTGGTTTTTTAGCTTCTTCTTCAGGGATAAAATCTTCTTCGATGTCTTCTTCTGCATGAGGAGCAAATGATGTTCCCGCAGTGGATGTGACACCTGCAAGTTTGTCTTTTTCTGCTTGGAGGAGTGCTTTTTCTTCGGAAGAAAGGTATTTCCATTGCACTAAGTCGTTTGTGAGTGCATAAAGTGCTTGGACAGTGAGTTTACGATTTTTTAATTTTTTAGGAAGAGTGATTTTTTCGATTTTGTCGATCGCACTGAAACCGGCCACACATGTTTCGTATTTTTTTTCCCGGCAAAGTTCTATTAAGGATACGATATCGAAGTCTTCTTTCTGTGATTGGCTCATTTTTTATAAATTCCTGGGGAAGAGAGTGGAACGTTAGACCAGAGTGGGGCATGCGGGTCATATGTCAAGGGAAAGTTCGAAAACGGACTTTACAGACGTTCTCCTAGTCCAAACCATGGGGATGGACCGTCCAAAATATGGGATTTATGAAGACCCCCCTCAGTTTATTGATTAGTTTATGTCTCATTACTTGCGCACCTGCGAAATCCTCCTACTACGGAGAAACTTCGTTTGTTGGTGTCACCGCAGATGGGGAAGAAATCACCTTTGCAAACTTGGCAAAAGACCAAATTGCAATGAATGTGTATTCTCCAGACTGTGTGCCATGTTGGAAAGAAATTCCCGCATTGAATTTATTATACGCCGAAATCCAAAACAAATTTCCTACAAAAGCAATTTATATGGTCGTTGATCCATACCAAATTGTTCCTGATGTCACCGACGAACTTCCGTTTGGTCAAGTGTACCAATTGGCAAAAGAAAGAATGAAGGTTGAAATCAAAAATCGTAATATCCAAATTCCTATCATCTTTATGAAGAAACCTTTTCGAGTAAAAGAAGGTGGCCTTGTGACAGGAACACCCGAAACATTGCTTTTCGAAACAAAACCATTGAGATTGTATTATAACTTCTTAGGTTCAATCTCGGAGCTTACAACAAAAGAAACGATAGAGAAAGATCCTAAATTCAATTTCTTTCGTTACCAATTCGGAATGGAATCTATATGAGAGCAGTGATTATCAGATTCATTGATTGTGAAGGTCCTGGAATTTTAGAACCACTTTTACGAGGAAAAGGATATCGTATCAGTTACCATAATGCTTATGATTCTCGTGTCCATTTGATGCCAGAGATTCATTTGAATTTTGATTTGATAGTCATGTTAGGTGGTCCGCAGTCAGTTGCCGATCCTGATAAACAGGAATTTTTTAAACCATATTACGAAATTGTTGAAAATGTAATCTCTTTACCCAATAAAAAATTAATTGGAGTTTGTTTGGGGTCTCAAATCATAGCACGGGCATTAGGTGCAAATGTGAGGCCTGGAACAAAGGGTCCGGAAACAGGTTTTTCCGAACTTCAAATTTTAAAACCAGAACATCCTATCTTTTCTGGAATTCAAAAAGAATCTATCATGGCATTCCATTTGCACGAAGATATTTTTGATATTCCTGTTGGTGCCGATCATTTACTTGCCAGTGAGTTTTACGCAAACCAAATGTTTTCATACAAAAACAAAGTTTTCGCTTTCCAAACTCATTTAGAACCAACGTTGGGAATGTTACAAGTTTGGCAAAATGTCCATAGGGAGTTTATCTCTAAGGGCAATGGAGATTTTTCTAACATCGATTCTAAACAGAAAATCATGGAAGAAAATGCCAAAATCATATTTAGCAATATTATAAATTTATAACGGACAATACATGTTTCAAAAAATCTTAACTATACTATTCGGTAGCAAATACGAAAGAGATTTAAAAAGGCTCAATCCAATCGTAGAAGCAATCAATTCATTTGAAGTTTCAATCAAAGCGATGGACGATGAAACACTTTCCTCTCAAACACTTAAGTTTAAAGAAAGATTGGCAAACGGGGAAACTCTTGATGATATTTTACCAGAAGCATTTGCGACTGTAAGAGAAGTTGCGTATCGTACATTAGGTATGCGCCATTTCGATGTTCAGATGATGGGTGGAATTTCTTTACATTGGGGCAATATTTCTGAAATGAAAACTGGTGAAGGTAAGACATTGACATCTACACTTCCCATTTATCTCAATTCACTTTCTGGTGAAGGAGTACATGTAGTTACCGTTAACGACTATTTGGCGAAGAGGGATGCGAATTGGATGCGTCCTGTTTTTGAATTTTTAAAAGTGTCTGTTGGTGTCATTCAACATGATATGGATCACGAAGAACGTAAAGTGGCCTATAATTCCGATATAACTTACGGAACTAACAACGAATTTGGTTTTGATTATTTGCGTGATAATATGGTGAGTTACAAAGAACACCGTGTCCAAAGACAACATAACTTTGCCATTGTGGATGAGGTTGACTCTATCCTAATTGATGAAGCAAGAACCCCGCTCATAATTTCAGGTCCAGCAGAAGAATCCACTGACAAATACCTGAAGGTAAATAAAATCATTCCTAAGTTAATCGAAGGAGAAGACTTCGAGATTGATGAAAAGGCAAAAAATGTAATTTTGTCAGAAGCTGGTGTTCATCATGTGGAAAACTTATTGGAAGTGGAAAACCTATACCACGCTGAGAATATTGAGCTTGTACACCACGTACAACAGGCTCTAAAAGCACATAAAATCTTTTTTAAAGACAAAGATTATGTAGTGCAAGATGGTGAAGTGATCATTGTTGATGAGTTTACAGGCCGTCTTATGAAAGGAAGACGTTACTCGGATGGTTTGCATCAGTCATTGGAAGCTAAAGAAGGTGTTCCCATTGCACGTGAATCACAAACATTAGCATCCATTACCTTCCAAAATTATTTCCGCATTTATAAAAAACTAGCTGGTATGACAGGAACAGCTGATACGGAAGCCGAGGAATTTAAAAAAATCTATAACCTAGATGTCATTGTAATTCCATCTAATTTAAAAATCCAACGTCAAGATTTACCTGATCGTGTATACAAAACGGAACGAGAAAAGTTTGATGCAGTCGTAAAAGATATCCAAGAAAAAGTTTCGAGGAAACAGCCGGTGTTAGTTGGAACAATTTCAATTGAAAAATCGGAAGTTTTATCTAAACTATTATTCTCACATGGAATCCAACACAACGTTTTAAATGCAAAACAACACGAAAGAGAATCAGAAATTGTAGCCAACGCTGGTAAACCAGGAGCCATCACAATTGCTACGAATATGGCAGGTCGGGGAACAGATATTGTTCTTGGTGGTGCTCCTAAATACAAAGATGATTTAGAAAAATTAGATGATAAATGCGATTCATTAGGAATCAAAAACAAAAATGAATTAGAAGTAATCTATAGTTTTCGTGAATGTCTCATTAAACAAAAGTTTGATGAAGCAGAAGGAAAAATTGCGGACGTTCGAAATGAAACAATCAAAAAAGAATGTCTCAAAATTTTAACAGATGCAAAAAAATGGAAAGTAGACCATGATTTTGTCATTGGAGCAGGTGGTCTTCATATCATTGGTTCTGAACGACATGAATCAAGAAGGATTGATAACCAACTTCGTGGAAGGTCAGGTCGACAAGGTGATCCAGGATCCTCAAGATTTTATTTATCGTTACAAGATGATTTGATGAGAATTTTTGGTTCTGATCGTATCGCACGTATCATGGACACTTTAAAAATGCCTGAAGGTCAAGAATTGGAACACAGTATGGTCTCCAATGCAATTGCAAGGGCACAAAAACGAGTCGAAGGCCACAACTTTGATATCAGGAAACATTTGTTAGAGTATGATGATGTTATGAACCGCCAAAGAATATATATCTATGGGATTCGTAACGAATTATTGGACAAAGGAAATATGTCCAAAACCATCGTTGATTTTTTTGACGAAGTCGTGGAAAACCAAGTAATTCTATATTGTGAAGGTAATAATGTTGATGCTTGGGAAATAGGGTCTCTCAATGAGTGGTTACAAAGTTTAGGCATCGAGCATACCATAGAAGTAAAAGATTTCAAAAAAGAATCTAATCCACAATTAAAAGTATTTGAAGTTGTATCTAAATTAGTAAAAGAACTTTACGAATATAAAGTTTCTTCTATTGGAGATGATATTTGGAGATCGATTGAAAGGAATGTTTTCCTAGATATTTTAGATCATAGATGGAAAGAACACTTATATGCAATGGACCATTTAAAAGAAGGGATTTGGACTGTTGGATATGGTGAAAAAAATCCACTCATCGAATACAAACTGCAAGGTTTTAAGATGTTTGATCAACTGGTTGAAAATCTTAAAAACGAAGTAGTTTCTTTTTTACTAAAAATTGAAGTAACTGATTCGGATAAAAAACAAGATGATTCTTCGCCAAAAGAGTACAAAAAAATTGGGCAAGAACAAAGAGCAGAAGTGGACATGTTCGGCAACGAGTTAAAATCCAATAAAACAAAACCACAAGTGTCTTCAACCACTAGTTCTGGTGGAGGTTCGGAGAGAAGGTCTAGCCGCCGTAACAAGCGTTAGGATTATTGATTGGGAAGTATTCCATCCTATTCAAATTATCTCTTGTTATCTCTAAAAAAAACTCAAGTAATCTAATTACTTTCTAATTAGATTACTTGAGGTTACCAATTGAAAATACCCTTATTCTATATATTTTGCAACAACACCATCTATATCAGATCCATTGTCATACGAATGTGGATAGGTGTATCCATTCCCTGTGTTTGGGTTCGTCACACCTGATGCGGAAATCATTTTTATATATTTAAATCCATTGGTTTGAATCATTGATCGAGCAGATGAATCACAGTTGGCACCTGGTCCGCCAACAATTAGATCATCTAAATTGAAGCCATCTCCACCACCTAACAAAAATCCGTTCCCTGTTGGAGTAAATAATTCATTTAAAGTAAAGGGTTTCGTGGCCATATTGTAAATCACTGGTCGAAGTCCCGCAAAACCAGGCCAAGATGATATTTTATTACTATCAGATACACTCGGATTATAACCGCTTAGATCAAATCCACAGTATTCGGTTCCATTAAAAGAAACCTGTACTACCATTGGATCAAAAGCATAACGATTGCTAGATTCTGAAACTCTGAATGGATTTTCATAGACGATAAAATCAATACCAATTACATTCTTAACTGTTTTTCCTGCCCAAGATAAAATCAAACTAGCACCTGGCCCCGTTAAATTTAAGGCATATACATCTAGGGATCCAGAAAACTCTCCGCCACCACAGATGCCATTGATCGCTTTCGTCGGATTGTTAAATCCACTCACAGTTGAATTGGCGGAGACAACTGTATTTGCAATTGGGACGTCAGTCGGTAGAGACGTTGGTGGACATGGAATTCCAGAAGAATTATTTACCTTTGGAATTGCGAGTAACGATAATAGAATATCATTTTTATTTTCCTCTTCTTTACATTGTAAAAAAGGAAAGGTAAGTATGAATATTAATAGGACTGATTTTAATTGGTAGTTTCCCAAGTTGGTTCTCCTATATGCCTTCATTCGATATAATAATGAAGGCAAAATTTTGTTTCTTAAAAAGTTCTCGTTAGAAAATTGAAGGCAAAGGAACCATTACATCCAGCAGACTTTGGATTCGAAGTATAAACTGTTCCTGATGCTTTTCTTGAATTAAGGTCTGTTTTAGTTTCAGCTAACGTTGGTTTGCCATTAAATACATCACAAATTAAAATTTCTTTCGCATCTGTAATCGTCCATATGAGTGCAGAAATATTTGCGCTATTTTTAGGTTTGTAATACAAAACTCGATCGGTATTGCTAAATTCTACAATTTCTGCATTAACTCTGTAAGTTGACGTTCCGGCGCCATTTACATAATCTACATATAAATATCCAGTTGTAGTTCCAAAATTGGATTGGATTGTAACCGTATTGGAGCCCGGTGTATTGCAAGAACCAGCAGAACAACTTGCTTGCAAATATGTTCCTCTAATTTCAATTTGCCCAGCTTCTCTTGACGATGACTCAACGGTTTTTAATAAACCTAATGCTAGATTATTGTCCGCAACTGATTTGTCTACTTTGCCAGTATCTGCACATGCTGAAATCACTAGTGCAAATAACATCACGAGTGTTAGTTTGATTAAAGTTTTCATTTAGATTCTCCTAAATCTTTTTTGAAATTTAGGGGAACGCGAAACGGAAAGTCGATACAACATGAGTGTATCCATGTGTATACCAAATCTAAAGATAATAATCGAATAGTTTTGTTTTCCATACGGGTGCCCCGAATTTTCCTTCGGGGCCCCTTTATGCTCTCTATTGAAAATAAAGAGTATAAGTGTGCAAAGTTCCCAATCCACGAGAAAACATTGCGGGGAAGATCTGGCTCAACAGAAAAAGGTATTATCTATTTTCTGTATTACAGTTGCGGGTCAGCACAGGATTCTCACCTGTTTCCTCCCTGAAGGTATTGTCACATTTGTCTGTGCATTATTTTGCGTCAATAGATTTAATTAGATTTAGTTTTATCAGACAGAGTTTTTAAGAATACAATCAGCAAATCCATTTCTGAACTTGCCAATCGCCTGTTCAAATTGTACTCATTCATCCTTTCAATTGTCTCTTTAAGCGATGTTACACTTCCATCATGAAAATATGGTTGAGTTAAAGTAACATTTCTTAAGCTTGGAATTTTAAATAAATATCGATCGTTTGAATCATCTGTTACTTCAAACCTACCAAAATCATTTGGATTGTATAAGATGGCGGATTGAAGCTTAGAGAGATTGTTACCGCCTAACAGGTATCCTGAATGGCAATTAGTGCATCCAACTTCTAAAAAAATATTCAGTCCCTCCAGTTCCTGTCGATTGAAGATCAGTAAGTTACCCATAACAAAATCATCAAATTTTGATTTAGAAACTAAACTCCTTTCAAAGGCGGATAATGATAATCTAACATTGTGTATATTGATGTTTGGGTTTTCTGGGTAGGCACTCACAAAATAATGACTATAAGAGGGATCATTCTGGATTTTTTGTATCAGTTCAGATTCCGATGACAATGACATTTCTAATGGATTGATAAATGGGTCAATTGCTTGGTCATAGAGTGAATTTCTCCTTCCATCCCAAAATAGTACAGAATTAAACCCAACATTAAAAATTGTTGGTGTATTCCGTTTCCCCTGTTGGCCAAAGGTACCTCTTGGAGTTGTTTGACGATCCATACCAGCAGATCTACCATCAATGGGATGGCAGGTAACACATGCTTGGATTTGATTGGCAGACAAATTAATATCACGAAATAGTTTATTCCCCAATTTGATTTTTGCTTCTGTGTCATCTTCTGAACCTGGTGGAGAATTAGGAAGGGAACCAATTTGAATTTTGGCTCTTTGTTGGAGTTCGGAAGCAAATGCGATATCATTAAAAAATTGTATCGAGATCAAATACTGAAATTGATTGTTTTCATTATTGTAAACTTTGAAATTCTGACAATTCAAAATACAAACGAACGTTAGTATTATATAAAATTGAATTAAGAAGTTTACTTTAGTATTGACTTTTTTGGTTACAGTGGATCCCATGATGACCAAAAAGGGAATCCATACAATTTTTTAGCAAACAAATTTCAGAATTGAAAAAATCCTGTATCCGTTAGGTGGTATAATTAAAAAATACCTTTATTAATGGGTACGAAAAGTATTTGTAATTACGGCAATGTTAGATGCAATGTCTCCAATTTTTTGGCTCACTTGGTTTAAATCTTCTGAATTATTGGCAAGTTCTTGGGCATTTCCGGATAATGTATTCACCGTATTAACCATATCCTCCGATGCTTTTTTCTGTTCTCTACTTGAGAATTCGATCGTTCGCGCCATCTCTTCCAATCCATTGAGTTCGCTTGTAACGCTCAGTAAACTTTTGGATTGAGTTGTCATTTCTTCTTTTAAATGATTAACAGCATTATTCATCCGTTTTGATTGACCCACAATCTCACTCAGTGCATTCACAGCTTCCATAACATGGCTGGAACCTTCATTGACAACGAGATGACTTTTATCGATTAACTTTTTTATACTTTTCACTGAAGATTGTGTTTTGTCTGCAAGTTTTGAAATCTCTTCTGCTACTACTGCAAAACCCATTCCAGCATCACCAGCGCGCGCTGCTTCAATACTTGCATTTAATGCAAGTAAGTTGGTTCTTTCGGAAATTTCTGTTATCAAATCAATGATCCCAGTGATTTCCTTCGTCACAGATCGGATTTCAGTCATTGTTATATCGGTATTTTGTATCGATTTATTCCCCGAATTTGCAAGAGACGTTGATTGATCCGAAAGTTCCGTTAATTGCAATAGAGCCCTTTCGATATTTGCTATAGAGCTTTTGATCGTTGTCATTTCTTCTGTAATTTTTACTATATTCTTTGTTTCATTCGTGATGAATTCGAACATAATTTCAAAAGATGTGGTCAACTCTTCCAACGAGGCTGCAGATTCTTCAGATACAGAAGCAAGCGATGTTGCGTTATCAGAAACAGAAATTGCATCTTGTTTTAATTTTGATGATACTTTTTCAGATTCACTAACTGACATTTTCAATTGGTTCATGATCTGGTTTAAATTTTCTAAAAATAAATTGATAGAATAAGTAATTTTCCCAATTTCATTGTTCCCAAAGTCTGGTAATTTATTCGTTAGATCAGCCTCACCACTTGAGAGTTCGTCTATTTTTACAAGTACTTGTTTTAAGGGATCATTGACACTTTTGAAGATAAAATATACGAAAACACTAGATATCAGTAAGGAAATGAATACCAAAATGATGTTAAAATTTCGTTTCCAGGTGAGTAATTGCACGCGGTCGCTTATCATTTGTCCGAGAAGGATATTTGATTTTTCCTGGATGTTGGCTGCGATAGTGGTACCTTCGTGGATAGTTGTAAATAGTATTTCAGCTGATGGTGGCTTGATTTGATTTTGTAAAAGAGTTTTTTTAAGTTTACCTATGTATTCGGAACAAGAAATCTCTGCATTCTTTTTCACTTCTTCCAATTCGTTTTTGTATTTTAGGGTAGCGTCATATGATTTTTTATACGATTTACTAATTTCTCTGCAAGTTACTTCAATTCCATTGATAGTTAAGATGGCTTTTGTAAGGCTTTCATCTGAAAAGCTTTTCGATTTTGCATTTGAACCTAAGTATTCATTTCGGATCATTTCCTTTAACAAAGAAATGTTTTGGTACAAGGATGGTACGCGGAACAATACGATTTCCATTTGGTAATAGGAATCTACTTCTGGATCTAAGATTAAATTTGATAGGTCTCCAACTTTTAATAATAGTTCCTGTGTTTCATTTAGAAATTGGAGTGTGGTAGTCTGATCAAATGAATTCATTTTTGTATATTTATCAAGATTAGTTACTTCATCTGCATTTATGTTAATGATCTCAGTTTCTAAGATTTGTTTTTTGATCTCTTGAAGAAGAGGAATTAATTCCTTGGTAGACTCTTGCCCAATTTTTAATCTACGTAAACCCTCTCGGTATGTTGCAGAAATAGGTTGGATGATTACCAACCCAAGTTGTTCTTTTCTAGAAAATTCTAGGGTTTCGTTTTGTGATTGGACTAATAAAAATAAAATAAATAGTAATGAAACAATGAGAGGAAGAGGGAATAGTAATAGTCGACTTTGGATAGAAATTTTTGACAGAAATCTCATTAGTGATAATCTCATTTTAATGGTTCAGACGATTTTTTATAACAATTTATTTCAAAAGGATAAATGATTTCCAAAATTTTACTCTTTTCATTTCTTAGAAGATCTACGGAGGATTTATGAAACAATCCCTAGTCATTCCCATCCTACTTGTCTCTTTGCAGTGTGCAAAAACTGTACAGGTAAAAAACCAAGAAAACCTTTTTGAAAATTGTATGAAAACGTTCCAAGATGAACAAAAGTGCAAAGAATTTATGTCGAACTCTGTTAAAGACATCCAAACAGATGAAGAAAAACGTGAGGAAGATCTTGCAAAGTTGACACAAGAACAACTGGCTGGTCTCAAATTACGTAAGGAAATCAAGGATACCCTTCCTGGTAAAAATGGAATTTTTGTAAAAGAGTTCATTGGTGTACCTGATGAAATCAAAAGGGGAGGAGACAGAGAGTATTGGATTTATAAAAGACCTATTTGTAAATTTGATGGTGAGTCTTTGCCCGATAAAGAAATCACGGTCATCTTTAGAAGGTCCTTTGTAGAGAGAGTTGAACATAAAAAACCGTAATGGGTATCGCTTCATTTTTCTTCTGGTCGTCAAGTAAAGGAAATGATAAGAGAGAAGGAAATAGTCAGGAGTGTTATCTCCTGACTGTCAGTGAGTTATTTGTAAACTAGGTATCCTGTCAAATCTACCGTTGTTCCGGCAGCTGTCGTATACGAAGCGTTACATGCAGAAAAAGCACCAGCAAGGGCTTGTTGTGCAAGAGCATATTTGAACTGAGGTAAGTTGCAAGGTTGTACTGTATCATTGACTTTTTTAAGGACACATTCTTTCAATGCATTCAAGTCATCAGTCGTTTTTCCTTCCAATTTTACTAGAGAACATCCGATTCCAGGGTTAAAGAATTCAGTTCCTCCTACACAAGAGTTCGCTGCTGTATAAGTTCCCAAACAGATACTTTGCACTTGATTTAAGCTATTAGGATTATTAGCCAAGTAAAGTAGGATGTTCGGATCTTCTTTCTTTTTAGCACCTGACTCTGTGCAACCAACGAAGCTGGTTGCTAAGAGAAGAGCCAAAGAGATTCCAATTAAACTTGATTTCAAAGTTTTTTTATTCTGATTCATTTTCATCTCCTTAGAATTTTGCTACCATACCAACGATGATACCGTTTTGGTGTGACGCTGGTCTTCCAGATGTATCTACGAATTGTTGGCCAGGACCCCAATCTCTTCTTAAATCCACTTTTACTTGAAGGTTCTCTGTGAGATCAAAAGTTGGAGTGAACGTTAGAGTTTTGATTTGTCCATAGTTACTTGTAGCTCTTGCACCGATAGCATCTTGGAATTTAAGATCGTAACGGTTTGTAGGAGTCACAGCAAACAATGGAGGGTTTACTACAAGAGATCCACCGTATCGTTTGTCATCCAAATACTCAAAACGGAAACCTAAAGCAAAGAAGTCAGTGAATTGATACTTCGCTTGCACTTGGTATGTTTGGTAAATTCTTTTGATTTTGTTTTCACGAGAAAGATTTGTGTCTTGGTTAATACCAAGTGCAGTCAGGTTCGCAGGTAAATCTGGAACAAGACCAGCGCTCAAGTTGTCGTCTAACTTCTTTTTCGTGATTCCGCCTGGCTCATATCCAAAAGCTGCTGTGTTAGTTTGACCAGTTCTTTCACCGTAAGTATAGTCAAAGATTGTTGTCAATCTATCAGTTGGCTTGTAGATCAAAATCAAGTTTTGGATCATCCAATGGTCTGTTTTGAAAGCAGATTGTTTTGGAAAAGAAGTTCCTGTAACTTGTTCTAAGTAATAAAGATTGTTATCTTGTCTTCCTTTGATGTTGTCGTTAGCTTGCAATGTGTTCCAAACAACTTGGAATTTATCAGGAACAACATCATATTTAACTTGTGTTCCAATCGCTCTAGTTGGGTTTGGACCATCAGCATAAGCATGTTGTTGAGTGCTTGTTAGACTTGAACCACCAGCCGCATCACCGTAAGGAGTTACTCCTACGTAACCGAATTGTTGTCCATTTCCAGTGTAACCAGTTCCCTGTGCACTGTTGTAGAGGTAAAAACCGGTTGACAAACGATCGTTAACTTGAAGGTTTGCTCTCGCACCAGTATGGATAAAGGGGATTGTGTTAAAGAACACGTAACCAATGGTGTAAGCGATGTTGTCTTTCGAATCTAGTAACTCTAGTCCGATGTGAGTCGCCATCTTACCAGCATCAACGGTTAATCCTTTTAAGACTGGGAAGTAAGCTGAAACATAAGCTTGTTGTAACAATTGCATGTTATGGAGAGAGTTAGTTGTTTGGTATGGACGCTCTTGGTACATGTTGTTCTGTCCATTTTGCATATCCAATCGAAATCCCCATGGGCTTTCCTTATCCGCTAACTTTTCCATAGACAGTTTCACAGCGTTTACAGCAAATTGTTTGTTGTAAGTGTGAAATGTTCCTGCAGTATCTTGGGTTGCCCCTTGCCGGTTATTTGAAGTATAGTTATAGTATACATCCACATACCCAGAAAAATTTACCAACTCATACCAAGGCTTATCTTTATCCTTTTTTGTCTGAGCAAAAAGGGAAGCCTGGGAAAATAAGGTAGCAACGATCGTCGCTAATAGAGTGTATTTATTTCTCATTTGCCATTTCTCCTATGTGAACTTGATGTGCAAGTTGTGTACCAGGTTGGCAATTGGTTGGGTTAGAATTGGAATAAAAAATGGGGGGTTTTGATTTTAGGGGAGAAAATCAGGAAAAAAAGGCAAATTTTGATTAAAAAGAGAACAAAACGTCCGGAGGTATTCTTGTTCTGTTGGAATTATTTGGACAATTTGTTTATAAAATCAGCAGTATGATTGATAAGTCTTAGATATTCATTTTCTTTAGGCGTTTGCAAAACAATGTCCAAAAGTTGGTTCAACACCTCTCCAAATTTAGTTTTTGGTAAGTTTGGGAAATTTTCACTCAAATGGTTGCCGTTCATAGCCAAATCGGAAAGTAATAAGGGCGGATTTTCATTCCAAATCGTGATCATCGTTTCGATATGATCACCAAAAAGAGGTTTTAATTTTTCAAAAAAGTTACGATTCAATTCATATCGATTTAAAAAATGTCGTTTAACGAGCGCTAAATATTCTTTTTTAATCGAATATGAAGAGAGAGAACTTGTATTCTCAATTTGATTCCATTTTAACAACAAATCAAAAAACAAAATTGTATCTTTTATGTTTTGTCCTGAAAACTTGAGAGTACGTAAATGTGTTTCCAATTCTTTGAGTGTTAAGCTGGGTAAAATCGAATAAAAAGCAAAGGCAAGTTGGAACCCAATCAAATCATTTGGAATTTGGTTGAGCATATTAAGGATCGTATCGTTAGGTTTTAGGTCTTTTGGTATAGTTGGAAGAAAAATCTGGAAAATATTTTCTTCTGCTAACAATTGAATCATTTTAGCAGGATTTTCACCTACAAATGATTTTAATATTTCGTCTTGGAATCGTTCCAATGAAATTTTTTGAGTAATGTGTTTTGTTAGATGGATTGCTTTTTTAGTTTCTTCTTCAATTGTAAAGTTAAGAGTGCTTGCAAAACGAAGGGCTCTAATTGGTCTTAATCCATCTTCTGAAAATCTTTGGATAGGATTACCTATAGTTCGTATTGTTTGATTTTCTATATCAACTAAGCCTGAATGATCATCTATTAACTCTTCAGATTGAAGATCGAATGCTAAGGCATTCATTGTAAAATCTCTTCTTTTTAAATCTTCATGTAATGTTGTCCCAAATTCAACATGACCAGGCCTTCTACCATCAGTATAATCTTTATCGATTCTATACGTTGTTACTTCATAGTTTACCTTATCAATCACAATTGTTACTGTACCGTGTTCGATGCCCGTATCTATAACAGTTCTGAATAACTTTTTAACTTGTTTTGGTTCTGCATTTGTAGTGAGGTCATATTCTTTTGGAATTTTTTTCATTACCAAATCACGAACAGAACCTCCTACCAAATAACATTCAAATCCTGAATTTTTTAAGGTAGAGTCGATGAGCTCTAAATGATTTTTATGAAAGGTAGGAATGTAAGAAGAAAGGTTTACTGGCAATTTCGACATTTGCCTCGAAAAACAATTTCAACTGATTCTGTCGTAAAACCTTTTAGTTGTTTTGAGGAAGGCATGCCATTCCAGGGATCGTCGATACACTCAATTTTTCCGCAAACATTACAGATCAAATGGCCATGTGCAAGAGATACAACATGATTCCCATCCGATTTCAATTCAAAGTAAGTTACACGATCAGCTGAATGTAGGGAGTTTAGTAGATTTTTTTCTTCTAAATCAGAAAGTGCACGATAGATCGTAACTCGATCCCAAGATTCTTCTTTCGGAAGTTTTTCCATGATTTCTTGGTGGTTGAGTGGTCTTTGGGATCCTTGTAAAATCGATAAAACTTGTTCTCTATTTTTCGTAACCTTGAGTCCAATTTTTTTGAGAATTTGAGAAGGATCGCCAGCCATATAAAATGGTTATCGCAATATGGCAGAGATTGTCTATTCTAAAATCACACTCGACTTCCAGATTTCCCAATAACGGATCCCCATTTGTGTATGTACTTTTAAAAATTCCTCGATTTCTTTCCCTTTGGATTTCTCAATGATAACCGGTGCAATTCCTAAGTCTAATCGACGATTGATGATGGAATCAATTTCCTCTTTCGCCTTTTTTGTAACCTCGATACATTCTAACTCTCTTTCCTTTAGATGGACTTTATTTTGTTCACAAAATATCGCAGACTGATAGATAGTTCCCTCTTCTAAGATTTTATCCAATTGTTTTGTATAGGAAGGTTTACATCCTAATGCCATCCAAAAGGAAAGTAGTAGTAGGACAAATTGTTGAATGAAAGTTTTCATCCTTTGTTGTCTTGCGCAAGATTTGCAAGTTGGTCAGCACGTGCATTTTGTTCGCGCGGTATATATTGAATTTCAAAACTATCAAATGAATTTCTGAGCTCTTCGCATTTATTTTTGAATATTAAAAGATCTTTGTTTTTGACTTTGTATTCACCTTTCATCTGTTTTACGACAAGTTCTGAATCCAATCTAAACTTTATTTTTTTGATATTTTGTTTGATTGCTTCTTCCATACCTCGAAATAAGGCATTCCATTCTGCGATATTGTTAGTAGCATTTCCAATTTTTTCAGATAGGGACAAAAATTCATTTCCATCATTATCTTGAAAGGAAACTCCTATCGCAGCTGGACCAGGATTTCCACGGGAACTTCCATCACAATAAACAAAAGTTGTATCTTTTGAGGACATATAGCCGACATGATTTTTGATTACGAAACTATCACCAATCAAAAACATGAACCTCTTTGAAAAAAAAATCTTAGAAATTGAATTAAAGAGGACTTTTTCGGTAGGTATGTTATATGGAGCGTATTGGGTGGCGGGTGGATAACCCCACCCAGTCTCTAGTAGGGCGGGGAAGTCTACCCAAAAAGCCCACCAAATAAGGAACTAACTATGACGGAACGAGGATTAGGTGCCCTCATAATGTTTGAAAATCGCTTGCGCAAATTAAAAAAAGAGCGCGAAAAATGGGCGAAACGCGAAAATATAGAATGTTATCGGATCTATTCCGAAGACATACCCCAAGTTGCGTGTATTTTGGATCGATATCCAAATGGATTTGTGTTGTATGATAAAAGTTCGTTACGATTCCAAGCAGAAGCAGATCACGAAGAACGATTTGCACAAATTGCCGGAATTGTGAAAAATGTATTTCAAATATCAGATGATACTCTTTTTTTAAAAAGTCGAAGGAAACAAAAAGGCACAGATCAATACGAAAAAATAGCAATTGAACGGAACGATCATTGGGTAAGGGAAGATAACTTAGAATTCCGCATCAATCTTTCTGATTATTTAGATACAGGGTTATTTCTTGACCATCGAATTACACGTAAATGGTTAAAAGAAAAATCACAAAATAAATCTGTTCTTAATTTATTTTCATATACTGGTGCTTTTTCCGTATACGCCGCGTCAGGTGGTGCAATTAAGACAAAAAGTATCGATCTTTCAAAAACATATTGTGAATGGGCGAATCAAAATTTACAACGAAATGGCTTTACTGGCCAAAATCATCAGATTATCAATGCCGACATATTGCAATGGTTAGAAGGTGAAGCAAAAAACCCTAACCGAGAAAGATATGATTTAATTTTTCTCGATCCACCAACTTTCTCAAATAGTAAAAAAATGTACGAAGAATGGGATGTGCAGACGAAACATAGAAATATACTTTTATTATTGTTAACAAAATTTCTAACCGATCAAGGTGAAATCTGGTTCTCAACTAATTTTCGTAAGTTTAAAATGGAAGTTGAAGAAGAAGAATGGAAGGAAAGAGGGTATCTCTGTATGAATCGTACATTGGAATCGATACCATCAGACTTTCGGGACCAAAAGATCCACCAATTATTTTGTATCTTACCAATCTCGAAATAAACTTATCTCATGATTGGTTGACAAAAGGATCGATTCGTTCTGCTAAAATTCTGCGATTTTCACCAGATTGTAAGGATAAAATTCCTCTCATAATCGCCTGACGTTCGTTACTTTCTCGTTTTGCAACTACTTTTAATTGGTTGGAAATAGGTAACAAAATTAAATTCGCAAAGGAAATACCATAAAATGTTGCAATAAATGCAGTTGCAATCCCTTGGCCGAGTACCTTCGTTCCACCATCCAAATTTTCTAAAACCGTTACGAGTCCAAGTACAGTTCCAATGATTCCAATCGTAGGAGAAAAACCAGCGGCTGTTTCATATACTCTTGCAGACTTTAAATCTTCTTTCTCTTTTTCTTCATGTGCTTCCCAAAGGATTTCTTCAATCGTTCTTGGATCAGAGCCATCTACTATTAATTGAATTCCTTTTTGTAAAAATGGGTTATCCAATTTTTTGGATTCTTCTTCGAGAGAAAGTAATCCATCTTTCCTTGCTTTTTCCCAAAATCGAAAGAATAAAAGTTTTAAATCTGTTTCTTTTCGTTTTTGCAATGCAAATCGAGTATCTCGAATGGCTTTTGAAATTTGTGAAATCGAAAAAGATGCAAAGGTAGCACCTAACGTTCCACCAACGATAAGAAACATGGCAGGGATATGGAAAAATGATCGTAATGATGCACCTTCAATTAAGATCGCAACAAAAACGGATAAAATTGCTGCTAGGATACCGAGTAATGTAGAATGGATCATTGGATTCTTGCCTCTTTTGCATCTGGTCGTATACTGATACGTCTAAATGAGTCTTTTTTTTCGATTACTTCATTTTTCAATCGTTCCCAAATCACAGAATTGGGATTTTCTCTTAAACGTGCAGAAATAATAGGTTCTACTTCTTTCCAGTTCTCTTGGTTGATGTATAACCTAACTCTAGCTAGTTCAAGTTCATTTGCTTGTTCAATTTGATTATTTATTCTGTAATACTTTTCTAAAAATCCCATTGTTTTTAAAGCATTATTCCAATCTCCTAAAGATTCAAACATAGGAATGAGAGAATTCCAAGCAAACTCTTGGAACTCTGAATCAATACTCAAATCTTCGAGAATTGGAATGTATTCTGCTTCAGGTGTAGTGAATTTTAAACTATTAAATGCTATTCTAAGCAAATCTGGTTTCGGTGATTCAAATTTCCTGGCATATGCAATCGCATCTAAACTTAATTTATTTTGGCCAATATTATGATAAAATTTTGCATATGCAGCAAATGATTCATAATATAAATGTTTGATTTCCAATGCGTCTTTTCTTAAATCACCTGAAGAATATTTTAAAACAGAATCCAAATGGTTCACTACTTCTTGGAAAGAAGCATTATCAAGTTTTTCATGAAAATACTTTAATTTCCAATCATTAGGAAGTGTTGGTGCAAATGTAATTTTTTGAATCATATAATTCGGATAGTATATGTCAAAATTCCAGTATGATTTTCTACTTAGTAATGACAGTGCATTGATATGATGAAATTGATTGGTTTTGTTTCTAGTCGTAATGATTAAAAATGGATGATTTTCTTCACTTAGTCTTTCGATATAAGATATAATTTGTGATTGGTTGGAACTCAAACCTAATACAACGATTTTATCTTTGATTTCTGATCTTTTTGGCAAAAAAGGATTAGAAGGAAAAGGTAAAACAGATTTGTAAAAAATATATTCTTCTTCATTAAAATTTAGATTTGTGATGGCAAATGGGATCGGATCAAAGTTCTCTTTTTTTGAAAATGGAGAATTTGTTCGGATCGTAGGTGGAGAAAAAAAGAAGATCACAATCAGAATTGCGCCAGCTAACATTAAAAGGCGAGGCAATCTAACAATGTGTTTTTGCAATAAGTAAGGATAAACCAAAACGGGAACAAATAAAAGTGCAGTAAATGTGCGAATGCCCATTGGTAAATTCCAAAAATATAAAAGGAAAGAAAGTCCCAAGTATATTCCTGTTTCCATACCAATCATCATATATTCTTTGTAAGGTGTTTTATTAGGTTTAAAAAAGCCAACAATTGTACCTCCAATGATACAAAGGGCAATGTAAAATGAACTCCAATAAGTTTGGTAAATAAAGAAGAAAAAAGCAAACAATAATGCAACTCTACCTATTAAGAATACTGCTTTTGTCTCTTTTTTTAAGCCACCTAATAGTGATAATACTCTTCCGAAGGTCACGGAGAATGATATAGAAAGTATTAATGGTATTTTGGGTCCAGGTTGGAAATATAAATGGAGAATACAATAGGCGATGAGTAAGGATAAACTTGATCGATAAAAAGGCGAAAATAAAGGGTGTTTCCCAATTTTTGATCTAATTTTATAGAACTTACTAGAGATTGGATTTTGTTGGAATAAAGTACTAAAAAAATAAAACGACAAAAGTATATACAAGATGGCTAACAGTATTTTTATCGAATAGTTTTGGTTAGGTTCAAAAAGGGAGTAAAAGGTAAATACTGTTACTCCTAAAGAAAAACTCAAAAACCTGAAGTCACGTAAGGATCCGCCATATATACCGACTGAAAAAGCAGATAAGATTCCACCTATCAAAACTAATTCGAATGAAAAGATATAGTCGATTAAGAATTCGGAAGTGTTCCCCAATAAAAGCCAAATCACTTGACCGATTGCAAGTGTGAGTAGTGCCAAACTGAAAGCAAATGGAAAGTTTTGTTTGTATTTCCTATAGATAAAACCAGCTGCAAAAAAAATAGCAATGAGCGCTTGTAAGATGGGATAAGCAGTGTCTGTCCTATCAATTAAAGATAATTCTGACCCAGCAACATAAAAGAACAGAGACAAAACATAACCTATCGAGAGGCTAAGGCTAAATTCGAGAGAGGGGAAGAGGCCGGTTTCCCAGAATCGTTTCCATTGAGAATCCATAGAATTGCAACCAATGTTGTGGTATGGGCCTTGATCGCAAACGAAAGAAATTCTATTTTTATTTGGCGGTGCACAAAATGTTTGACCAAAACCCCCTATTTGCCGATTTTGACTATAACTATGCTCACGTTTTTATCTATATCCTTTTTGGTTCTTTACGGTTTCGATATTTTAGTTCTGTTCTACTTCGGGTTACACACCTACCTCATGGTGTTTTTGTATAGCAGATACAAACAAAACTGCGCAGAGGATGAATCAAAAATCCTGTCTTTGAAGGACAAAAACCTACCAACAGTTACGGTCCAACTTCCTATTTTTAATGAATTTTATGTGGTCGATCGTTTGATTGAGTCCGCTTGCAATTTACAATACCCTGCTAAAAAACTCCAAATCCAAGTTTTAGATGATTCCACTGATGAAACTATTGAGAAGGTTGCGACTCTCGTTTCTCAGTACAAGAAAAAAGGAATTTGGATCGAACACGTTCATAGAACGAATCGTAAAGGCCACAAGGCTGGTGCATTGGATGAAGGTATGGCAAAGGCAAAAGGGGATTATATCGCAATCTTTGATGCTGATTTTACTCCAGATCCCGATTTTTTACTCCGTACGATGGGATATTTTGATGATGAATCGATCGGAATGGTCCAAACACGTTGGGGCCATATCAACGAAACTTATAATATTTTAACCAAAGCCCAAAGTTTTGGAATCGATGGTCACTTTATGATTGAACAAGTGGCACGAAATGGTTCAAGCCTTTGGATGAACTTTAACGGGACAGCTGGGATTTGGAGACGTTCTTGCATTGAAGATGCTGGTGGATGGGAACATGATACCCTCACAGAAGACTTTGACCTATCTTACCGCGCTGAACTCAAAGGTTGGAAATTCCGTTATATCAAAGATGTAGTTTGTAAGGCAGAAATCCCTGCAACAATGAATGCATACAAGGCACAACAATTCCGTTGGTGCAAAGGCTCCATCCAAACGGCAGTCAAACTCATCCCTCGCATTTGGAAGTCCAAAGAATCTTGGAAAATCAAAGGTGAGGCGATCACTCACTTAATCAATTATTCAGTTCATCCACTGATGATCATCAACATCCTTCTCACAGCCCCTCTCCTTCTGATGGAATATTGGGCAGGATTTAAAATGGATGACCTCCCTATGGAAATTCTATTTGGATCGGCGGCGGTTCTTTCCGTTGGCTCCATGGGACCTGTTATTTTTTACGCGTATTCCCAAAGAGAAATTCACAAAAACTGGAAATCTAAATTGGTTTACCTTCCCATCCTTGTGATGATCGGAACTGGTATTGCTGTGATGAACACTTATGCCTGGGTAGAAGCTGTTTTTGGTGTCCAATCGGGATTCAAACGCACACCAAAGCTCCGAATTGAAAAAGAAGGGGATAGTTTACAGGACAAAATCAAATATGTGGTTCCTGTTGATTACCGAGCTTTCCTCGAATTTTTTATGGGTGCTTATTGTGTATTTTGCATTTATTTATCCTTCATGGTCGGAAAACCATATATGATCGGTTTTATGGTTCTCTATTCTATCGGATTTTTCTATGTCTCCTATCTTTCTGTGGCAGAGTCGTTCTGGAAATTCAAGCCAGCCACCAAAGCAGAAAAAGAACTTCGTGCCGTCGCTTAAGGAAGAGCGATGGTACTTACTTGACGAAACCTTTCCTTCCAAAAAGCTGTAAATTCAACCTAGGTCCAGGGGTCATCCATGAGTGAAAAAGTCTACTGCGCGAACTGTTTGCATTGTGTTGTGGTTCGCCAATACGAATCGGAGCAAGATAAATACATTCTTCGAGTAAAATGTAACAAGAAGAAATGGTCAAAACGTTCCGGTGAAGAAAAACTTTATAAATACTTTACCGTCGCTCGTCGTATGCAAACAAATTGTGAATACTACGAAGAAATGGGAGAAATTTTACCTTACATCAAAAACTTGAAAAAAGAGCTCCCAATCAAAGACGAAATCTACATGGTGAAAGCCGTCTAAATCATTACTGGCGTGTTGTTTCCCAGGTTACCTCGCGCCTTCGCTCGTAAATTTCATAAAACTGAAAATAAAAGAGAACGGACGATTCAGGGTCAATTCCTGATCCCCGTTCCTGCGGGCAGCGAAATTACTGATTCCTATCCTACTCGAGTGACTCACGGGCAAGTTATGCTCTCGCATAACGGTACTAAGGTACTTGCACCTGTAAATGGAGTCGCAACGTTAACTGCTGATCAAAAATTTTTCCAAATCAAACAAGATGGTTCTTGGTCAACCAGTTCAATTTATCAATTTAAGAGTTATGATTTTTCATCACTCATAAATGCATTTGATGAAGGTGCCTTGGCATCTCTTGATATCGATGAAATGCCACTGAAGGATTATTTCTTAAAATTTAAATCCAATCCTTCCTTTCAAATTGTCTTATCTCCCTTCTCAAGATACCAACATTTAGATTTCGAAGAAATGATTTTAACTTCAATGAAAGAAGCTTATTCCAGTTTCATTGAATTACTAAAAACTACTTTTCCCAAAGTAGAAGTTAAAAACTTTTTTGAGATCCCTACATTAAAGTTTGCACATCCTATTGGTATCCCTGAATATTTTTTGCATAAACAATTCCAATGGGATGTCAAAAAGGCAAAAAAATCTCTTCAATCAAATGAGATTTTATATTTGGGTGCAGAGACAATTTATCACATATTGCGTAAATTGTATTTCGGTGAACCATTCACCAAACGACACTTAGCTGTCTTTTTAGTGGACCGTAAAGGCCGAATGGATTTAGAACCTAGACAATTTTTTTTGACAAATGGTCAATCCTTGGCTTTTATCCCTGCGAATTTGGACAAACGTTATAAGATTGCTTCTTTTGATACGGTTTTCGAAGCAATTCAGCCGATGGATGTGAATTCCTTAGGTTATTTTAATATCTATGAACATTATGCAATTACATTGTACGAAAAACTCCCAGCAGTTAGGAAAGAGTTCAGTTGTATCGATTGTTTGGAATGTAACCAATATTGCCCAACTCAGGCAAATCCCTTCCAATTGATTAAAGGAAAAATCGAAGAATTCGATAAAGAAAAGTGTGTTAGTTGTGGAATTTGTACAGTATACTGCCCAGCAGGGATTGATATTCGAAAACGAATCGAAGAGGTTGTTTAAACAAAATTTATGATGTTAAAAAACCTTTATATACTTTCTGAAAATAGTTGGGGGATTAAATCATCAGAAATTTTTGCTGATCTATTTTATTTTTTAACACTCATTATTTTTTTAGGGTACTCTTTGGCTTTTGTAACGCCGTTACCAATCCTCCCAATTGTTTTGGCTTCGATTCTCACTTTCCTTTATTTAGGTGTATGCATACGCAATAAACAAACTCCATATTGGATCGGTCTGATTTCGCAATTATTGATCATCTTACTGATTATTCCTACTGCATGGCTAAACCCAGTTTTATTATCAGTATCTATGGTATTTGCTTTTGTGGCTCACTTTTTCTTCATACAACATTATTCCTTACGGTTGCCAATTTCCATTTTTGTCATTTTGTTTTTGTATATATTTGATTCCTCATTTTCTCTTATGGGGTATCAACTTAGATCAGAATATAATTTGGCATCTAGTGTTGGTTTGCCTATTGAGACAAGTTTACTACCCATATCTTTACCTTGGATTTCTGATAGTTCCTCAAATTCAAAATTCTTCCTATCAATCGCAGAAAGTTTAGGTATATTTTTACTAGTAAGTGTTGCATGGGTTTCGTTTCGCCGCACTATACTTTTAAGTTTCTTTCTTGCTTGGTTCCTTTTATTTTTTGTTTGGGGAATTGGTGTTGGGTTAACTGGTTATTCTTGGAACTTGTCCTATGCTTCTTTGGCCTTTTTCATTCAATTAGCACCTGGAAGGAATTTTTACGGTTCTTTTTATGTGACAATTGTCAGTTTCCTTATTTTACTCCCGATTGCTTTTTTTGTAGGAAAATTGGGTATAAGTGGTATATGGGTAGTGGTCGTTTTTTTTCTGATAGAGTCTCTATTTGTAAGGGTTTTTCTTGGAAAATAAGTCGAGTTTGGAAATGTGGGAGTAAGTAATACCAAATGAATCAACTTCTGGAGATTCTGGATCCTAAAAATATCATTTTCGACTTTAAAGCATCAACGAAAGAAGATGCAATTCGAAAAATGATTTCGCATATGGTCGCCACACAAACGTTAGACGCAGTTCATGAAGACGAAACTGTTGCTTCCTTGATGAATCGAGAAAAATCAATGTCAACTGGCATCGGAAGTGGTGTAGCGATTCCTCATTGTTCCGTACATTACGTAAATGAATTAAAATGTGCAATGGCAATTGCACCTAGTGGAATCGATTTTGATGCTTTGGACCATGGCCTTGTACAAATTTTTATCATGTTAATAGTTCCTAAAAACAAATTTCAGGATCACATTAAGACATTAGCTTTAATTGCAAAAACTCTAAACATCCCAGAGGAAAGGGAGAAACTGATTAAAGCCAAAAACTTCGAAGAAATCCAAAAGGCATTCCTTTCCAAAAGTTAACTCTGTGAAGTCGGAAGTTTTCCGTTTTCTTTATTTCCTGCTACTATTGTCAATGATTAGTAGTTTTGTATCAGAATTTCATACAAAAGATAAATCCTATTTGTATGCAGATTCTGGAATTTCCAATGTCGAAACTTCTGAAAAAAATATTTTAACTTCTTATCTAGAATTTTGGAAACGATTATTATTGGAAGCTGGTGGCAAAACACAAAATGGTGAATCTGTTTATGGACATATCTCAAATCGTTTTTTTGCAACGATTCATTTAGCAATTTTTAGTATTTTATTTGGCGCTACATTTGCGTTTGGAATGGCTTTGCTTATAGTTTATTTTCGTTCTGATCGATTGTATGTATTTGTTGAAACAATCTCTAATTTTATATTGTCAACTCCGGTCTTTATTGTCGCTATACTTTTGTTAATCGTATTTTTCTATAAACTTGAGTGGTTTCCTCCAGGCGGATATGAGATAGGGAACACTTACTTCATTGTCTTACCAGGTATTACATTAGGTTCTCGAATTTTTGCTAGATTGTCACTGTACCTTTTGCCAGAAGTCATAAAAGAATCTAAATCTAAATACGTTCAATTACTTTTGACTCGATCTTATCCTTGGAGTTACATCGTAAGGGTTGAAATATTTTTAAAAGTATTACCAGTTTCATTCATACTTTTGGTATTGGATTTTGGTTCTTTGTTATCTGGCGCCATGGTGGTTGAAGAAATTTTCTTTTTTCCGGGAATTGGAAAATCTTTATATTACTCGATAAAATCCATGGATACTTATTTGTTATCAACTTTACTTATGTATTCAGGGATTTTATTTTATAGTTTAAATCGACTTGGATACCATTTACAAAATTATTTCTCTGGGGAGTATCGAAATGCTCCTTAATACAATTCGTATTTTGTTTTTTGGAACTATTGTTTTTGGGATTTTAATATTACCAGTTCCTTCTTATGTTGATCTAACCAATAATAACTTACCAATTTTTTCAGATGGATTTATGTTGGGAACAGATCGATTGGGAAGAAATAATTTAGCTTTGTTTTGTTATGGATCGATGTCGACTATACTCATCGTTGTTCCAGCAAGATTACTTACTATTTTGTTTTCTTTTATAGTCTCAACGTTAACTTTAGTTTTTCCAAAACGATCTGATTTTTTTCTATCGGGTTTTGTTTCTGTTTCACTTGCCATTCCTTCCTTATTGTCTGCACTCATTGTGATCAGTATCCTTCCCAATAATCCAATTTCGATTATGATCGCAATTTTAGTATCTGATTGGGCAGTGGTTTACGAATCATTAACTGCTAAAATCAGAGAGATTCAAACAAGTCCTTACATAGCGGCTTCGCTTTGTTTTGGTGCCAAACCTTATCATCTGATAGTTCTACATTATCTTCCTGCACTTCGGAGTATGTTTCGGTTTTTATTTTTTTCTGGCTTACCGACTGTTGTAATGACGACGGCATTATTTTCTTATTTGGGAATCCAAACTTCGGTAGGGGACACGGGGCCTGGATTAGGGGAACAAATCTCATTTTCAAAAGATTATTTCGATAAGTCTCCTTTTTCCGTTTTGCTTCCCATCATCGCTATTTTAACTTTGGTTTATTCATTGGGGTCCCGCAATCAAAAACATGAAACATAAAATTTCTGCTGCATTGCTAATTTTGGGACTACTTGGGAATACTCTTCCTTTATTTTCCATTGATGATTATTATAATTTTCCCAGCCAATCTTACAAAGGTGGAGTTACTTTTGAATCAAGTAGAAATCTTTGTATTTTCCCATTTGTTGCAATTAAGGAGGATGTTACAAAGGAATATCTAATGAAAGGGATACCTTCTGTATTGCTTTCCTATCTTAGAAATTTAGAATATACTTATGTAGAATATCCTAGAAAGAATGTAATTTATCATTCTTTTGGTGAAAATCCTGTTTCAACTTTGCAGGAAAAAATTGATGCAGAATCTCCGAATGCAAAAAGAAAAAAGAAAGAGATTAACGACGAAAAAGATTTAGAAGATGTAAGAATCGGGAAAAAACAAGTTTCTCCAGAAAAAGATCCTCGGTATATAAAGATTACGATCAAACAGATGTGGGATAAAAAGCCATTGCGAGTTGATGAGGTATATGGAACTGCATCCAAATATGGTTGTGATTACCTTTTGTTTGGATCATACGAAGTGGTTGAGAATTCTTTACGTACGAAAGTTTATTTGTTCGATGATTATGAAGGAAAAACAATTCCTTTTGAACACCAAACTTCCGTAATTCGAGCATACCAGGAAATGGGCCCACTGGGTGAATCCATAAAGGAGAAATTACAAGGAAAAGAGACAACTTCATTTAATTTAACTACAAATGGAGAAGAGGGTGCTCTTGTTTATTTGGATGGAATTTATTTAGGTAAAACTCCACTAGCGGAAAAAAAGTTTCCGATCGGAAGGCGATCGTTATTTATATTTAAAGAAGGATTTCATCCTTATAAGTCTGAAGTCATCCTTGAAAAAGGGAAAAAATTCGAAATCGAGGCCAAACTTTCGATCAAGTTGAGTAGTTCTTTTATTTCAATCACTTCAAATGTAGAATCAGATGTTTACTTAGGGATTCAGTATTTGGGAAAAACACCGATTCAACGAATCTCCATCCCAACAGGAATGAATCGACTTCGATTATCAAAAGAAGGTTATATTGATGCTTTTCGGTTTATTGATGCAAAAGAAGACGAAGAGACTTCTTTGGATGTGCAAATGCGAGAAGGTCAGTCTGAAGTTTATTATAAAAATAAACAAAATGTATTTTTAGATCACACCTATAAAGATTTTACGACATACTCCCTATATGGTGCGTTATTATTTTATGCAAGTTATGCATATTTGAACTATGCATCTAGGCAAGCATATTCGGGAGCACGTTCTCAAATAACTTTAACGAATGGGCTTGCAATCACATCGTTTTACCAAAACAATCCAAATGAATTCTTTTTTTGGTATTACACTCAAAATCAAGTGATCGAAAATGCAGAATCAAAAGGTAGAAATTTAAAACTGATTGCTGGTACGTTACCAACTGAAAACCGAAAGGATAGAAAATTGGTAGCTGGTCCAATGGTGATTTTAATGGGTCTTATGTTGGTATCTGCTGCTACCTTTTACTATTTGGGATTGGACCAGGAAACAATCGAAATTGGTTATTTGCCAATCAATCCAGCATTTGCTAACCACGGTCAGTCGGCAATGGAAGGGTATAGTTATATGCAATTCCATCTTCGCTATTAAAATTATATCTAGGCGAATTCTGCACCTTTTTGAATTGATTGATTCGTCTATTGGATTAAACGGTGATGCTTTATTAGGAGTGTAATCAATATTTTGAGTCAAGTTGAGTTCCGAATCCTATCGCCTCATGATAGTGAATTAATTTCAGTCATAACTAACTGGTATCTTGAAGAGTGGAAAATACCTTTAGAAAAATCTTTAGCTAAAATAAATTCCGTGTTGGGTGATGAAACACAGTTACAAGTTGTTATGACAATCGATTCCGTTCCAATTGCAACGGGAGGCATTTATAATCATGTAGGTCTTTTAGACCTTCAGCCAAAGTTTAAAATTCATAAACATTGGTTAGGTTTGGTGTATACAATTCCTAAGATGCGTCATAAAGGGTATGGGGCATTACTTTGTAAGCAGTTAGAATTTTTGGCAAAGGAAAAAGGATTTTCTGAACTATATTTGTTTTCGGATACTGCTGTTAATCTGTATGTTCGGCTTGGTTGGGAAGAGGTGGAAATAGTTCCGTTTGGTAGTCGTTTGGTGACTGTCATGA